>JBPOEZ010000002.1:0-524021 GCA_051252005.1 Alphaproteobacteria bacterium
TACCATGGTCAACGTGGCCAATAGTACCAATGTTTGCGTGCGGCTTATTGCGCTCGAACTTCTCTTTTGCCATTTTTAGCTCCTCTATTCCTTACTGAGGTTTATCTTAAAACCAGACCCGCGCTTATGCGCCGCCCTGCTTTGAAATTACATCATCCATAACCGCCTGCGGTGTACCCGCATAATGGTCGAATGTCATTGTGAATTGTGCGCGACCTTGCGTTTTAGAGCGCAGATCGTTCACGTAACCAAACATATTCGCGAGAGGCACCATAGAGTTAATCACGTTCGCGTTTCCACGCATCTCTGTACCTTCAATCATGCCACGGCGAGAGTTCAAATCACCAATAACATCACCCATATATTCATCCGGCGTCACAACTTCAACCTTCATGATCGGCTCAAGCAGTTTAACACGGCCTTCAACCTTGATCTGACGGAAAGCAGCCCGCGCTGCGATTTCAAACGCCATTACAGAAGAGTCAACGTCATGGTAAGCACCGTCATAGAGCTCAGCCGTAAAGTCAATCACTGGGAAGCCGGCCAAAAGACCCGTTTCAGCCATAGTGCGAATACCTTTTTCAACACCTGGGATATATTCCTTAGGAACATTACCGCCAACAATCTTGGATTCGAATACGAAACCAGATCCAGGCTCGCCGGGAGCGAAACGAATTTTCACGCGGCCAAACTGTCCAGAACCGCCAGACTGCTTTTTATGCGTGTAATCAATGTCAACCGGCTCAGCAAGCGCTTCACGGTAAGCCACCTGAGGCTGACCAATGTTCGCTTCAACACCGAATTCACGGCGAAGACGATCCACAAGAATATCAAGGTGCAATTCACCCATGCCCGCCATGATCGTTTGGCCAGACTCTTCATCCGTAGATACGCGGAAAGATGGATCTTCCGCAGCCAACCGCTGGAGGCCGATGCCAAGTTTTTCTTGGTCAGTTTTCGTTTTTGGCTCAACGGCAATTTCAATAACCGGATCCGGGAATTCCATACGCTCAAGAATAACAGGACTATTAATGTCGCACAGCGTATCACCAGTTGTCGTACGCTTCAGACCCGCAACCGCTATAATATCGCCAGCAAACGCCTCTTGAATGTCTTCACGATCATTCGAGTGCATCATCATCATCCGGCCAACACGCTCCCTATTCTCTTTCACAGAGTTCAGAAGAGTCGTACCCGTTTCGAGCTTACCAGAATAAATCCGGCAGAATGTCAATGTTCCGACAAATTTGTCGTTCATGATTTTGAAGGCCAACATAGAGAGCGGAGAATCGTCAGAAGCCTTACGCTTTGTGTCTTCGCCAGTCTTAACGTCGATACCCTTAATGGCTGGAATATCCAGCGGGCTCGGCAAGTAAGCAACAACAGCGTCAAGCAAAGGCTGAACACCCTTGTTTTTAAACGCCGTACCACAGAACACAGGCACAACTTTGTTAGCAATCGTGGCTTCACGCACCAAACGCTGAACAGTTTCAACGGAAGGCATAGTGCCTTCGAAATATGCTTCCATAACCTTGTCGTCCATCTCAGCAACAGCTTCGATGAGCGCTTCGCGGTACTCAGCAGCTTTATCAGCAAGGTCAGCAGGGATTTCGACAGTTTCGTATGTCGCGCCAAGGTCAGCCTCAGCTTCCCAAATATAGGCCTTCATTGTCACAAGATCGACAACACCTTTGAACTGGTCTTCAGCGCCAATAGGCAGCTGCATCTCTAGCGCGTTTCCGCCGAGACGATCCTTAACAGACTGAACAGACGCGTAGAAATCCGCGCCAAGCTTGTCCATCTTATTGATGAAAATCATGCGAGGCACTTTGTATTTATCAGCCTGACGCCAAACAGTTTCTGTTTGCGGCTCAACACCTGCGTTAGCATCAAGAAGCGCAACCGCGCCATCAAGAACTCGCAATGAACGCTCAACTTCAATCGTGAAGTCAACGTGTCCGGGCGTATCAATAATATTTAGACGCTTGTCTTTCCAGAAGCAGGTCGTCGCAGCAGATGTAATCGTAATCCCGCGCTCTTGCTCTTGCTCCATCCAATCCATGGTGGCCGCACCGTCATGCACTTCAGCAATCTTGTGATTCTTACCCGTATAATAAAGGATCCGCTCTGTGCAGGTTGTTTTACCCGCATCAATGTGAGCCATGATGCCAAAGTTACGGTAGTCTTTAAGTTCGTATTCGCGTGCCATGATCGGTCTCTTTTATCCAGTCTACCAGCGGTAATGTGAGAACGCACGGTTGGCTTCAGCCATCCGGTGTGTGTCTTCACGCTTCTTTACGGCTGATCCGCGATTGTTCGCAGCATCCATAAGTTCGCCAGCAAGGCGCTCACGCATTGTGTTTTCATTCCGCGAACGAGACGCGGTAACAAGCCAGCGAATCGCCAAAGCTTGACGGCGCTCAGGACGCACCTCAACAGGCACCTGATACGTCGCACCGCCAACACGGCGAGAACGAACCTCAACAGACGGCTTAATGTTTTCAAGCGCATCATGGAAAATACGAACAGGCTCGGACTTAACCTTACCTTCGACAATATCCATAGCACCGTAAACAATGTTTTCGGCAGTAGACTTCTTACCATCAAGCATGATGGCGTTCATGAACTTAGCAAGAACCAAGTCATTGAATTTTGCATCTGGGAGAATTACGCGTTTCTCAGCGCGGTGACGACGTGACATCTTCTATATTCCTTACTTAGGCCGCTTAGCGCCGTATTTCGAACGACGTTGCTTACGATCTTTAACGCCCTGTGTATCAAGAACACCGCGAAGAACGTGATAACGCACACCCGGTAGATCTTTTACGCGGCCGCCGCGAATAAGAACAACACTGTGTTCTTGAAGGTTGTGACCCTCGCCAGGGATATAAGAGAGAACCTCAAAACCGTTCGTCAGGCGAACTTTCGCCACTTTACGAAGAGCTGAGTTAGGCTTCTTTGGTGTCGTTGTATAAACACGTGTACACACGCCGCGTTTCTGCGGGCATGCTTCCAAAGCCGGAACCTTATTCCGTTTGCGTTTGTCTTTCCGGGGCTTCCGGACAAGTTGTTGAATCGTTGGCATATCGGGCCTTATATTCCTGCACAAAAAGCAAACATCCCGCCGCGCTACTTAATACAGGAGCGGGTCGTTTGCCAAAATTAACCCCTGCAGTTCGATTACCGATCCGCAAAAGCTTATGAAACTCTATTTTTCTCACCCCGAAAGAAGGTTTCTAGGGCAACCCCTAGACGACATCTTCGTTGTGTGATGGGGCGTATAGACGTGAGTCTCTGCCTCGTCAACACTCTGCGGCGGTTTTTTCATGACTTTCTTTGACTCAGAAAATCCAGCGCGCGCAAGACAGGTTATTCGTAATAAAAAAACCCCGACCTTGATAGCAAGGCCGGGGTAAGTTGCACGGTCAAACCTGACCGTACTAGGGAAGATTGTTCTATTGAGGGCGATTACCCCTTAACAAACTCTGGATAAGCCGGAACGCCGACCTCAGCCTGATCTAGGCCAATATACTCGTCCTCTTCGGTCACACGGACCCCTATTGTCAGCTTCATAGCTGTCCATAGGATCAGGCTAGCGATAAAGATGAACCCGCCGATAGCAACCACACCCAAGGCTTGCACGCCAAGCTGCTGCATCACAGAGAGCGTTTCGCCGTTGACTTCGCTTTGTGTGTTGAAAGCCACGATCAAAGTACCAAAGATACCGGCAATCAAGTGAACAGGGATTGCGCCGACCACATCATCGATCTTGAATTTATCAAGAAGCGGTACCGTGAAGACCACAATCGCGCCGCCTGCTGCGCCGATAAGAATCGCTTCCAGAGCACTTGGCGTCAACGGTTCAGCCGTAATGGCCACAAGACCAGCGAGAGCGCCGTTCAACGCCATCGTCACATCGATCTTCTTATAGAAGATTTGCATGAGTATCACTGCGAAGACCACGCCGCCTGCGGCTGCAAGGTTCGTGTTAGCGAAGATTTTGGACACATCAGCGGCATCAGCGATTGTACCCATCGCAAGCTGCGACGCGCCGTTAAAGCCGAACCAACCGAGCCATAGGATGAATGTACCCAATGTGGCGAGCGGAATTGATGAAGCGAGCATGGGCTTAACCGTGCCGTCTTTGCCGTATTTACCCTTACGAGCGCCAATAACGAGCGCGCCGGCAAGAGCTGCCCAGCCGCCAACAGAGTGAACAAGTGTTGAGCCAGCGAAGTCAGAGAAGCCGCGAGCATCAAGCCAGCCTGCACCCCACTCCCAAGAACCCGTGATCGGGTACAGGAAGCCAGTGAGGACAACAACAAAGATAATGAAGGGCCAAAACTTAACGCGTTCGGCCACTGTACCGGAAACGATAGACGCTGTGGTCGCGCAGAACACCATCTGGAAGAACCAATCGGAGGCTACGGAGTAATCTCCGCCCTCAGAGGCTCCAGCTTCCGGCCAGCTATAGGCGCCGAAGCTACCAAAGAAGCCATTCACGTCCGTATACATAAGGTTATACCCGATCGCCCAGAACATCAGTCCGGCAACAGAATAAAGCATAATGTTTTTAAGACACTGCATTGAAACATTTTTCGTCCGGACAAGTCCAGCTTCTAGCATGGCAAAACCTGCTGCCATCCACATGACGAGAAACCCGCCTATGAGAAAGAGTAGCGTATTAAAGACAAAGCTTGTTGTGGCAGCGTTATCCGCAATTAAAGCTGCGAGGTCAGTTTCCTGCCCCCAAGCACTTCCGGCCATAAGACCCAGCACTCCAATAGTGCCCCCGCCTATGATCCCGCGTTTTATATAGTTGTTCATGACACCTCCTAAAATCTATATTGAGGCTCAATATGTCCGCGCGGACGCCGCGAGCGAGTCGAAAGAGAGGCGCTTTGGCGTCATAAACTTTTAAGCCTATTTTTAGTGCACGTTTTGCAAAATCTGCTCTATTACTGTGCAGAGACAATAACGCCCGAAAGGTAAACCATGCGGCCAGCGCACATTTATAAAATTTTAGAAACTAAAGCTTGGAGCGAATCTCTGGCGGCGGGCGTTTATCATGGTAGCCCCGTGGACCTTAAAGACGGCTATATTCACTTCTCTACGGCTGAACAGCTACAAGGCACTCTGGATAAACATTACAGAGACGGCAACAACGTTATTATAGCGGCTGTGACGGCGGACGCCGTTAAAGACGCGCTGAGATACGAGGTTTCGCGCGGCGGCGCAGAGTTCCCCCATCTCTACGCCCCGCTCCCTATGAACGCCGTGTCGCAACATTGGGTCTTGTCGGCTGATGCCCAAGGGCGCTATGCGGTAGGCGAAATCCTAACGCAGTAGAGCCTTGCATGACCTTTCTTTATAAAATCGCGACAGCCGCCGCCCGCACCCTCCCCGCAGAGACGGCTCACAAGACAACGGTGAAAGCTTTGAAAGTCGGCCTCGGCCCTGTGGCGATTAAGAAAAGCCCGCCAGAGCTAGCCACCATGGTCGGCGGCCTCAGCCTTCCCAACCCCGTCGGCCTTGCCGCAGGGTTTGATAAAGACGCCGAAGTGCCGGACGCCATGCTCGCCGCTGGGTTTGGCTTTGTCGAATGCGGGACCGTCACGCCGCAGCCGCAAGCCGGCAACCCGAAGCCGCGCCTCTTCCGCCTGACCGAAGACAAAGCCGTCATAAACCGCATGGGCTTTAATAATGGCGGCCTTATCGCGTTTAAACAGCGTCTCGTACGCAGACAAAACCGCGATAATCCACAAGGCGGTCTTGTCGGCGCGAACCTCGGTGCCAATAAAGACAGCGCAGACCGAATCGGTGACTATGCCGAAGGTCTCGTGGCGCTTTGGGGCCTCGCTGATTATTTCACCATCAACATAAGCAGCCCGAACACGCCGGGTCTGCGCGATTTGCAAAGCCACAACGCTATGGATGAGCTTTTGGGCAGAATACAGGAAACCCGCGCTAAGCTAACAGGCGATAAGCCGTCCGCGCCAATATTCCTCAAAGTTGCGCCTGATCTCGACTTTAGCGAAATTGAACGCGTGACAGAGCAAGCCCGCATGTACGGCATGAATGCCATCATTGTTTCCAACACCACGCTTGATCGTCCCACTTCGCTCAAAAGCGCTCATAAAGGCGAAACAGGCGGATTGTCTGGCGCGCCATTGATGAAAAAATCAACAGGAATGCTCCGCGAATTTTCTGCCGCCTCTAACGGGCGAATCGATCTGATCGGTGTCGGGGGGATAGCGAGCGGCGCAGACGCCTATAAAAAGATCCGCTGCGGCGCGAAAGCCGTGCAGCTTTACTCCGCCATGGTGTTTGAAGGCCCCGGCCTCGTCATGGACATACAGCGCGATCTTCTCGCTCGCCTCAAAGCCGACGGATTCGCCAATATCTCTGAAGCGGTTGGCACGTTTTAAAGCGCCGCCAATTTGACCTCAGGGTTTAGGCCGCGTCATCTTCCACGGAAAATCGACGTAAACTTTATAGGCCCGTCGGTCGTCTGTTCGATATTTCCCTTCGGCGTGACCGCTAAGGCCTCTGTATAATATCCAGCGCATATCCTCGCCTTGTTCTCTTGCGGCCTTATCAAGCTTTGAAATATAAGACGTGTAGGCAAAGAACTGAGCTCTATGCTTGGCTTTGCTTTCATCTGTCTTACCTACAGCGTAATCAGGGCCCCAAACCGCATTTGCACCGTAGCCGATCAAGGCCTCCAAATATAAAGGCGACAGCGCACCGCTCATATCGCCTTGCATAACACTCAGCGGGTCAGCCGTTCCGGTAGCAAATTCTATTCGGGCTTGTGCCTGCAATATTTTTCCGATGTCGCTTTCATGACTACTGTTCAGAGCTGACGTTCCCAAAATTTTATCTAAGATTCTCCGCGCCTCCATTAGGCTTTGCAGGGCAGCATCAATGTTGGGCTCCAGATCTGCTTGATGACCCAACATGAGGGCGTAGTAATAGTTAGGGTTCAAAACTGACCCTTTTGCGTCCGAACACGCCTCGGCGATTTTTCGTGCGTAAATGAGAGTCGATGCTTTCGGAGACTTTTGATATTTATAAAATAACGTTTGTACTGGAAGGGAGGCCGCGTTCGGACAAACTGGGAGCGAAGCCTCGCTTAGAAACAAAGGGATAATAATCTCTGATCGTTCTGACATCTCCGCCAGCAAGACCGCTGTTTCTTTCCGTACATTGAGGCGTGCCTGGTAATCTTGCGGAAAGACAGTACTGCCATCAATCCGATCCAGAGCCGTCCAAACATTAGCCAAAATTTCTGACTGTTGCTGCGGATTATCATTATATAATTTAGCCTGCATAACACCCGCTTGGGCATAAGCCAGCAAGACATTAACTTCAGTGGAGCAGCGCTGCGTTATCACGGCAATCTCGGCGAGCTGACCCTTTTGCGCAAGCGATTGCGCCTTATACACATCAGCCACCACGCACTCTTGGGCATTGACCCTGCCTGCGGCTCCAAACAACAGGCATCCAACAAAGACGACTCTCGTGACTTTCATCATGACATTTCCCTGCAATACAATCAACAAGAGCCCAAGACCTTACACGCCGCAATAGCATTCGCGTCTCCGTTTTCCGCAGCCTTACGAAACCACTTCACGGCTTCGGTGTGTGACTTTTCAACGCCTGTGCCCTTATAATAATACACACCCAGATTGTACTGCGCTTGGGCAAGGCCCTGCTCGGCAGCTTTCAGATACCATTTCACAGCTTCGGCATCGGACTGTTCTTTGCCTAGCCCGTTCGAATAGGCATTGCCAATATTGACCTGCGCTGTAGCCACACCGTTTTCGGCAGATTTTTCATACCAATACACGGAGTTCGAAACAGACTGTGGAACACCTTTACCTAGCTCGTAATAGAGCCCCAAATTAAACTGCGCGGAGCCAACGCCTTGGTCCGCAGCCTTACGAAACCATTTCGCCGCTTCGGCGTGGGATTTCATACCCGTGCCATCAACATCATACAGGATGCCCAAATTATACTGCGCTTCAGCGTCGCCTTGTTCCGCAGATTTACGGAACCATTTTTCGGCCTCGCTATAGGACTGCGAAACCCCGTCGCCGCTAAAGTAGAGCGTCCCAAGACTGCTCTGAGCGTCAGCATGGCCTTGTTCAGCGGCTTTTCGAAACCAGTTGACCGCATCCGAATAAGACTGCGTCACGCCGTTCCCCATTTCATACTGATGGGCTAAATTATACTGCGCTGTAGCGATACCTTGATCCGCGGCCTTGCCGTACCATTTTGCCGCCTCCGTATAAGACTGCGGAACACCAGACCCAAAAGTATAGTGCATCCCCATAAAGGTCTGCGCGTCAGCATTCCCGCCATTGGCTAGCGGCAGGAACACGGCAATGGATTCAGCATATCGTTTTTGCTTATAGAGTGCCTGCCCTCGCATCAGGGCGTTGTAAGTAGTGCTTTGCCTTGAGCCGGTCTGGTTTTGCGCCTGCACGGGCGCGGCCAGTCCGAAACATAAAGCCCCAGCGACTAAAATTTGCGTGAATCGAATCATGGGGCTGCGTCTCCAGTTATAACTTTGCAGTTAAAACGTAGCGCAGGCCCTGTATGGCTTCATCACCCCGAGGGGTTAAATTCGGCCGCATATCTAGGCCAAAGATTATTTATCGGCCGTTACTTTACCGCTGCGATACCACTCAGAATTAACTCAGCCGCTTTTTCTTTATCTTCCCAGCCCAGAATTTTCACCCACTTATCAGGCTCCAAATCTTTGTAGTGTCCGAAGAAATGCGGAATACGGTCTTGAAGCACTTGCGGCAGATCCTTGTAAGACTGAATCTGGTTATAATATTGCGTCAATTTCTGGTGCGGCACTGCAACGATTTTTTCGTCAATCCCAGCTTCGTCTTCCATCATGAGAACGCCGACAGGACGAGCGCGAACTACTGCGCCAGGCATAAGCGGGCGACTACCAACAACCAAAACATCCGTCGGGTCGCCGTCATCAGAAAGCGTGTGCGGAATAAAGCCGTAATTACACGGATAGCGCATGGAGGTATAAAGGAAACGGTCGACAAACATCGCTCCGCTATCCTTATCCATCTCATATTTGATCGGTTCTCCGCCAAGCGGAACCTCGATAATCACGTTAATATCAAACGGCGGATTTACGCCTGCGGGAATTTTTGTGATGTCCATGATGGCCTCCAAATTTCAAGCGTTGATCTACGCGCTTGCGCTGTGATTGCAAGACCTGCCGTGGGGTAATTATGCCGCAGTCACGCCTTTTTCATCTAGATAGACGAGTTAGCCGCTACGCCAGATGTTGATATAATCGCCCAGAGGCCAGACGCAATCATCACCACACCAATGAAAACATTGAACAGCCGCGCCGCACGTGGGCTTTTCATCCACACCCTGATCCGCCCCGCCCCGTAAGCGTAGGCGGCAAGCCCCAAAAGCTCAGTCACCGTCACTGTCGCCAGCATAATCATAAATTGCGGAGCCATGGGCTGCGACGGGGAAAAATAAGCTGGAAGCAAAAGCCCGAAGTAAACGAGCGGCATAGGCGAGGATATTTGCAGCGCAAGGCCCTTAGAATAAAGTCGGCGGCGCGGCGGCGCGTCACTGGCCGAAGCATCCGCGTCCGGAAGCGGGCCGAATATGGTCGTCAGCGCCATATAAAGAATGACCAGAACGCCGACTATTTTGAGCGCTAAAAAAGCTTTCGGGAATTGCAGCGCAAAGACAGCCGCGCCGCTTGCGGCTAAAATAAGCCAGAACACATTCGCAGAAGCTACGCCCAGAGCCGGAAGCATGGCAGGCCGAAACCCGTAGCGAAATGAGGACGCCAAGACGAGCATAACCGCTGGGCCGGGCGTAAGCCCGCCAATACCGAATAAAGCCACTAAGGCCAGCCAAACATCAAGCGACATGCACGTTTCCTTTCGTGTACTTCATGGCCAAAGCGGCAGGGCTTTCAAGTTTTTTTTTGAAAAATCAAAACAACATCAAATACAATTCATGTGCTGCCTTATTGAAGGCAGCATTAACGGTAAATTTTCACTTTCTGTATAGATCATCACCGACAAATAGAGGACTTTGGCAGACAATGACGTCTTGGAATAATGGGCAAACGGGCAGTGATGTGCGCCCAGCAGGGAGGCTTGGCCCCCTTGCGAACAAAATTTATTATGGCGGCACCATCATCCTTTTCCTAATTTGCGGCGTTTTAGCCGCGGACCTGTTGCGGCCTGATGATTCAGGCTTCATACCGCCCTTCCCGCAGTTTGCACAAAATAACGCAGCCGAGACACCACCACTAGATCATTCACAGATTCCGGCCAAAGCCGCCGCAACCACACAGCTACTTTCCGTGCGAGAAATGCCAAGTAAGAGCATTGAAGACAGCAAAGCCGCAGCCACGCCATCACCGCAGCAGAGCGTCGCAGCCTATAATTTCCCTAAAGTAGAAAACACTGTCTATGAAGAGATCCCCTTCAAGCAAGAAACGCTAACGTCCGTGCCAGCCGCAAAACCAAAACCCAAAACGTCCTCGGAACGCAAGCACGTCGTAGAAAAAACTGAAGACAAAAAAACCGTGAAAAAAAACACCGACGTGAAGACAAGCGAGACACCGTCCCTGCCGCAACAGAGTATATCTTCGCCTTCTGTGGACCCATCCTCTCGAGACGTCATGCAGTTCATTACAAAGCGCGCCGCGACGGGCGACACATCCAAAATTCAGCAATATAGCCGCGCGCTTTCTGTGCTGGAACAATGCGGTAAGCCGCAAAAATCTGCCGCGAAAGCGTACAAAAAGACTAATGAGCGAATTTTTAAACGTCTCCTCGAGTTTGAAAATAGCCGCGCTGCTATGGACGGGTCATCGCCAAAAGGAAAGCTAGCTCACCTAGAGCCTACCCAAACGCCCTATTCAAGCACGCCCTCAGAGAGCACCTGCGCCGCAATCGCCGTTAAAATCAAGAGCGGCGCATTTGATATTACGCTTTAGCCTGCTTTCGTTTAAGGCCGAATAAGGGCCGCACGAGGCCTGTGCGCCGAACGAAAACCTCATGAATAATCAGGCATCCGCCAACCGTAGAGACGATGACCAAAGCGGCTTCTAGTCCCGCAGGCAAGCCTTGGCGCGTGAGCCAATAACCGGCCATGACAATCAACGTTTGATGGAGGATATACCAAGGGAAGATCGCTTCGGTCATATAGGTCAGCGCGCGGCTCTTGCGGTTTAAATATTTCTGCGACAGCCCCAACAAAGTGGCAATAACAATCCACATATAAGCGATGCGGCCTACGCGGCCTGGCCAGAGCCAAGTCTTTGTTTCCGTCACCCAATCCCAATGCATCCAAGCGGCGCTCAAGACTACGCCGAGCGCAACTGTAACGATAAGGGCCGGTTTTCGCGCCCGCTCAATCGCGCTCCAAAATGCAGAGTCTTTCGCCAATAAATACCCTGTGAGGAAAAACGCAAAGCTATGCGCTTGGTTGGCCCAATCATTCGTCATGTCATGGGTAGTTGGGAAATGCGGATCGAGCCAAATACGAATAGCCAGATGCGGAAGCGCGGGAAGGACAAGCATCCACAAAACACCCCATCGCCCGCCGAATATTTTGGCTGTCCACTGCGCCCCTCGTCCCGACATGAACGCGCTGAGAGGGCGGCAAACGGGGATCACCATCCATGTGTAAACGAGGATATAGGCCACATACCAAAGGTGGTTCCATGTCGGCGTCGTGATGGAATAAAGGTCTAATACATAACCGGGGTAAAACTCCGCAAAGCTCTTATTTATCTCGCCTGATTCCATGAGCTGCAGCCAGCTTTGCGGGGCCACGATGACGAACATGCCGAAAATCAGCGGCAAGAATAGTCGCCATGTGCGCTGCGCGGTGAACCGCCCGAGCCGAGACTTGTCGAGAGCAAACCGTATGGCGACGCCGGAAATGACAAACAATAACGGAAGCCGCCAAGGATTAAGCAGCATCATAAGCGGTTCAATCAAAGGTCCCGCATGGACGCTTTTCACATGCCACCCCCATGTCACATAGAACATCCCGATATGATAAAAAATTAAAAGCCCAAAGGCGATAACGCGGAGCCAATCCAAATCATAGCGGCGAACATCTGGCGGATATTGCAAAGTTTTAGGGTCAGTTTCGGTCATGGCCGTCTCCTTTTAATGTCTGGCTGTGACCATGAAGAACGCCCCAACTCAAATCGAGGTGTTCGGGACCGCAACCGTTTATTCGGGACGAGACGCGCAGCTTTGGGATGAATACAAGCGTGTAGGGATGAATAGACTTCCTTGCACGCGGCCTGAGTGATAAAGCGCATTATGCTGCAGACTCAAGACCATATATCAGACCGCGCCACATGGATGATTATTGGCGGCTTCGTGCTCCTTTCTTGCTTCGTCCAAATCACGACCGGACAAATGGAAGCCGCGCGCGAAGGCAAAGAGTTTAGTCTCGCACTGACATCTCTTTTTGAAGCCTCCTCGCATTTCGCGATTCTTCCGGCGACGGCGCTGATTCCAGCTTTACTCGCGCGCTATCCGATATCGGTGGAGAACTGGGAGCGGCGATGGCCTATTTTTCTGCTTGGGTTTTTTGGTTTTACCGCCGTCCACATTTTCGTCATGGTAGGTATTCGAACGCTCATTTATCCTATGCTCGCCTCAAGGCCTTACAATTTCGGTCTTCTGACGTGGGAGCCTTGGCTCTACGAAATGCGCAAGGACGCGATGACCTATCTGACCTTGCTGTCTTTCTTTCTCGTAGGCCGCCATATTGGGCAATTAAGGCTCGAAGCTAAAGCGGTGCGCGACGAAGCCAAAGATACGGGACGGCTAACGCTTAAATGCGGTGGTAAGATTATATTTCTACGCGCGGACGAAATTCTCTATGCGAGTTCTGCGGCTAATTATGTGGAAATTTACACGCAAACGGGACAGCATCTCGCCCGCATGACGTTGTCGTCTCTTGAAACGCTGCTCGCGCAGACAGGCGGAATACACACCCGTATCCACCGCTCATACCTCGTCAACAAAAGGGCCATCCACACCCTCGAACCCAAAGGCGACGGCGACGCAGTCCTAACACTCACCAACGGCGCAGTATTGCCCGTAAGTCGGAAGTACCGCGCTACAGTAAGTTGAAAATCAGCCTCGAAAGGTAACTTTAATCAAGCTCTTTAATCGTTCTTACCAGCCTTCAAATCTCGAGCCTTCAACAGGCGCAAACGAAGGGCGTTGATTTTGATGAACCCGCCAGCGTCGGCTTGGTCGTAGACATCATCTTCTTCGAAGGTCACATGTTCTTGGGAATAGAGGCTGTAGGGTGATTTACGGCCGACAATATCGACGTTGCCCTTATAGAGTTTGAGGCGGACAGTACCGGTCACAAGCTCTTGGGATTTATCGATGGCGGCTTGTAGCATTTCGCGCTCTGGCGAGTACCAATAACCGTTATACACAAGCTCTGCATATTTCGGCATGAGCTCATCTTTTAAATGGCTCGCGCCTTTATCCATCGTGATTTGTTCAATGCCGCGGTGCGCCATGAGGAGGACTGTCCCGCCGGGTGTCTCGTAGACGCCGCGTGACTTCATACCGACATAGCGGTTCTCGAGAAGGTCAAGACGGCCAATCCCGTTCGCTCCGCCAAGCTCATTTAGCTTGGTCAGGATCGTCGCTGGAGACATGTCTACCCCGTCAATAGAGACCGCGTCGCCGCGTTCAAATCCGACTTCAATAAAGGTAGCTTTGTCGGGTGCATTTTCCGGGCTGACGGTGCGCTGGTAGATATATTCCGGCGCTTCTTCAAACGGGTCTTCGAGCACTTTGCCTTCAGACGACGTATGCAGCAAATTCGCGTCGACAGAGAACGGGGCTTCGCCGCGTTTGTCTTTGGCGATTTCAATGCCATGCTTTTCGGCGTATTCAAGCAACTTATTGCGAGAGTTCAAATCCCATTCACGCCAAGGGGCGATGACTTTGATCTCTGGGTCAAGAGCGTAATAGCCGAGCTCGAAGCGGACTTGGTCATTACCTTTACCCGTTGCGCCGTGACACACGGCGTCCGCGCCGGTCATACGCGCAATTTCAATTTGGCGTTTCGAGATCAATGGACGGGCGATAGACGTACCGAGCAGATAAAGCCCTTCATAGAGTGCATTGGCGCGGAACATCGGGAAGACAAAATCGCGCACAAATTCTTCGCGAAGATCGTCAATAAAAATTTCTTTCACGCCTTGCGCTTCGGCTTTACGGCGCGCGGGTTCAAGCTCTTCGCCCTGCCCCAAATCAGCCGTGAACGTCACGACTTCACAGCCCTTTTCCTCTTGCAACCATTTCAAAATGATCGACGTATCAAGACCGCCAGAATAGGCGAGGACAACTTTTTTGGGTGAGGACATAACAGGCTCCAGAATTTGCGAGAGGCTTTAGCCCAAAACGCTTTAGGAAACCATAAGAGTTTTATATATTTTGCGGTGCCACTAGATTTACGCTCATTACGGCCTGCTTTCCCACAAAATATGAGTTGAGTTGGGGCAAGATCACTTTTATGAGGCGGTGAGAAATCGGGGGATCATCATGTCACAACAAGCACAACAGCCCGCCGCAGACCCTACTGCGCCAGCGGCAGGCTTTAAACTGCCAAGCTCAATAGAGGAGATGCAAGCTTTACTCGCGGGTCTCGTCGAGCAAATCGTGTCTTGGGCGCAAAGTCCGGTTTTCCTCGCCCAAGTCGGCGCGATAATTCTGGCGCTCATCCTTTCCCCGCTCATCGCAGGATCGCTAAAGAAGCGAGTGCCTCTCTTTAAGTCGGCTCCGGCTAAGGACGCCAAATATTTCAAAGCCCGCAGCTACATTTTCCAAACCCGCAATTTCCTGTGCGCCATTGTTCTTGTCGCGCTCCTCGCTGGCTTTGCGGCCCTATTACGCTCTGTTCCCGCGCTCGGCCAAGACTGGCTCGTCAAGCTCGCGCAAGGCCTTGCTGTCGTTTTCACCTTGTTCAAGGCGATCAAGCAGTTCTCACCCAATGATCTCGTTCGGAAGCTCTCAAACTGGATTCTCCTGCCCGTAGCCCTCCTCATGGTATTTGGATATTTCGACAGGTTTATAGCTAAACTCGAAACCACCGACATCGTCCCGTCCATGGATATTAACGCGCTTACGATTGTGAAGCTCATTCTCGCTGGCGCGCTGTTTTTCTGGCTCGGCGGGATTTCCAATCACAAAGGCCAAACGGCGATCCGTAACCAAGAAGCCCTGGACGTTAGCACCCGCGAAGTCGTCGCGAAAATCTTTCAGATCATCTTATTCGCCGTGCTGTTTATTCTCGTGCTGTCCGTGGCAGGTATTCCGCTCTCTGGTCTTGTGGTTATATTCTCGGCGCTGACTCTTGGTATTGGTCTTGGCTTGCAACCCGTTGCCGCGAACTTTGTTTCGGGATTAATTATTCTCTTTGACCGCTCAGTGCAGGTCGGAGATTTCATCGAACTTCCCGACGGGCAGCAAGGCTACGTCGAAGCCATCAATATGCGCTCGACCACCGTGGAGACCACAGACGGCAAAGACGTCATGGTGCCGAACACAAAATTCATCGAAGAAGCCTATCAAAACTGGACGCACAAAGACCCGCGTCAGCGCTTCGAGGTCTATTTCTCTGTCGCCTATGATACGGATATCGACACGCTCGAAGCCATCCTCATTCCCGCCGTGTCCAAACATCCTAAAGTCCTGCAAGAGCCAGAGACGCCAGACCTAGAACTACGCGAATTTGGCGACTTCGGCATTAAATTCGCCATAGAGTTTTGGGCAGACGGCATTGATGACGGAGAAAACAAGTTCACCTCTGATCTTAATTTCATTGTCTGGCGGACGCTGAAAAAGCACGGCATTAAAATGCCGCTTCCGCAGCTTGAAGTCCGCAGCTTAAAATAATGGCGCTAATAGAACCCAATCTCGAAACGGATTACGCCGCCATCGCCAATGGCCTGTTTTCGCGCGCGCCAAGCACGACTAATTTTAACCGCCTGCGCAAGCGACTCAAGCGCCAAGCTGGCGATACGATTCAGCGTTTTGGCATGGTGCGAAAAACCGAGAGCGGCGACCGCAACCCGCGCTGGCTCGTTTGCCTCTCCGGCGGCAAAGACAGCTACGCCCTGCTCGCGATCCTGCTCGATCTCAAGGCGCACGGCGACCTCCCCGTAGACCTGCTCGCCTGTAATCTTGACCAAAGACAGCCCGGCTTTCCTGAACATATCCTGCCGGAATGGTTTAAAGGCGTCGGCGTTCCCTACCGGATCGAAACGCAAGACACATACTCCATCGTCACAGATAAAATCCCCGAAGGGAAAACCTTTTGCTCGCTCTGTTCCCGTCTACGGCGAGGCATTCTCTACCGCGTGGCCCGCGAAGAAGGCTGCGACGCTGTCGTCCTCGGCCATCACCGCGAAGATACGCTGGCCACATTTATGCTCAACATGATGAATGGCGGGCGTCTTGCGGCTATGCCCGGAAAATTGCTCAACGACGCCGGAGACGTCACCGTACTGCGCCCCTTGATCGAGACCGCCGAAGCTGACCTCGCTAAGTATACAGCCGCCCTTGGCTGCCCCATCATCCCCTGCAATCTCTGCGGCTCCCAAGACGGCCTACAAAGGCAAATGATGGCGCGGCGGTTAAACGAATGGGAAAAGCAAAAACCCGGCACAAAAGGCAGCATGCTAAGAGCCCTCTCCCACATTCGCCCCTCGCACCTCCTCGATGACAGCGTGTTCGATTTTGCAAAACTAACGCCGCAAGGCGATGATAGGGACGTGCCTTAGAGTTACTTGTCCCAGTCGCCCATCTCCGTAATGCGCGTGCTCAACGGCCAATAGGAAGCCTATAGAAATATTAAGCACCACGTCTTCCATTCATGTCACCCCGGACTTGATCCGGGGCCTCCCGCGGTTAGTTCCGCTTTCTGCTACATCGAGATCCCGGATCAAGTCCGGGATGACATCGTTTTATATGGCTTTTCTTTTCCATCTCATGTCGCGGTAGAGACAAGCGCTCATATTAATCCTCGTGCCAAACGCCGAAATCCCCTGTAATAGCGGCGATTTTATTTAATTAATCCTCACCTTTGCGTTTACCCCCATTGTGAGAGGATGAATTTTAACCCGCCCATATTGGCCCAGATGTCCAAGGTGCAGCCCAAGGCGCAGTCCAAGAATCTGCCTAAAGTGCCGCCCTCCGCAGACTATGATCTGAGCGAGGCGCGCACCTATGACGGCGCGGCGGCGGCGGACCTTGCCAATTTTGCGCTGGATATGGCCGCGGCAAAAAAGGGCGTCCGCAGAGACGGACTATACGAGCGCATAAAAATAGCCACGCTTGATTACTTCGAAGCGTTTGAAACCTATAAGCGGGTGAAGGCGGCCCTGCGTTTATTCTTTAAACCGATTGCGCCTAGCGCCGATGTGACGCCGAAGCAAAGCGAGCCCAACAAAACAAAACCCAACCCTCGCCCCAAAGTAATCTGGCGCGGCTATCGCCCGCAGCCCAAAGATTGGGCCGAGCTTGATGAGCATTTTGGTTATGATGTCCGCGCGACGTCGCCGACATGGATTGAAAAGCGCGTGAAGGCCGCCCGCCGGAAAGCGCGTGCCGCTTTAACCGCCGCGCCTCTCAATGATAAGACGCCTAAAGATAAGCCCGTCAAAACTGAGCGCCCGACACAGACAAGAGACACAGAAATAAGAGACTATGTCGATCCCGACGATCTTCATATGATCTGGCCTCCCATTCACTTGCCAGAGCTTAACGCCGAGACAAGCAGCCAGCCGCAAGACACTGAAACCATAACAATGGAAACAACGGCCCTTCCCTTGGGAAAAGTTTCGAGCCTTAGCCCAGCTTTGCCCGAACCATCAGATTTCATCTCAACGACTGCGCCGTTCATGACAGCAGAACGCCTCATTAAGCCATCCGGAAACAGAAGGGCCCGCCGCAAAGCCGCTAAACAGGATCGCCTCTCACATTCAAGGGCTCCGCCATTCCTCTAACCCCCGCGGCCTCGCAACCAACTGACTCGACAAATTGACCATTTTCAGGCATTATTTCTCCATCATAAAAATGGGGAAAATCATGACAACGAAACCACCGGTACTTTTTTGGGTAATTGCAGGGCTTGCCCTTGCTTGGAATTTGATGGGTGTTGGCGCTTATCTTTTTGAAACTATGTCAGACGCCGCCGCGCTGAGCGCCGCAGGCTATACGGAGTTTGAAGTGACCTCTGTGGCGACACGACCCGCATGGGTGACAGGCATTTTCGCAATCGCCGTCTTTGGCGGAGCGATAGGCTGTCTTGGTTTGCTGTTGCGCAAAAAATGGGCGTTACTGCCGCTCATGATCTCGTTGGCCGCTGTCCTCGCGCAGCAAGTCTATATGTGGGGAATGACCGAAGCTGCCGCTCATATATCCGGCGCTGGGTGGGTTATGCCCGTCATGATCCCCGTGATTGCGGTTTTTCTTGTTTGGTTCGCGCGCAAGAAAATCGCAAAAGGCATTTTGGTTTAACTGATGCGTTATACGGTTAAAGCCCCTTGGTGGTTTTGGGCCATCCTAACTGTCTTAGTTTTATGGGCGATTATCGGCGCCTATTTTTACTGGATAGACCGGACATTGCCGGATGCTGACTATGCAAAGCTTTACGGCCCTGACCTTTTAGAGATGCATCACCGCGTCCCGCTCTGGGCCACCGCAAGTTACGCCGTCGGCGTTTGGGGCGGTGTTTTGGGGTGCCTAGCTTTACTGTTTAAGCAAAAATGGGCGGTCCCCATTTATAAGCTCTCATTTATGGGCGCGCTGCTCGCGTGGGGCTGGAACATTATGGACGAGACCGGACGCGCAAGCTTAGCCGATGGCGGCTGGGTTATGTTAGTCATCGTACTTGCCCTCTGTCTTTTTCAAATCTGGTTTGCCAAAAAAATGACCGCTAAGGGCATCATAGCTTAAACGCTTTCCAAGACGCCCCCTGTTGACCCTTTGGCTACGCAGGCGTAAGGACAGACAACTTATTTTAAGCAGGAGATTTCCATGTCTGATACTTATGATCTTGTCATCATTGGCGGCGGCCCCGGCGGCTATAATTGCGCCATCCGCGCCGGACAGCTTGGCCTTAAAGTTGCCTGTGTTGAAACCCGCAAAACCCTTGGCGGCACATGCCTTAATGTCGGCTGTATTCCGTCCAAAGCGCTACTCCACGCAACCGAAATGTACGAGGCGGCCGAAAAAGATTTCGCAGGCATGGGCATCAAAGCCACAGTCGAACTAGACCATAAAGGCTTGATGGCGTCCAAAGACAAAACCGTTAAAGGCCTAACGGACGGCATTGCTTATCTTTTTAAGAAGAACAAAGTCGACCATATTGAAGGTTTTGGTAAAATCATTGACGCCAACACCGTCGACGTTGACGGCAAAAAACTCGCCACGAAAAACATCGTCATCGCGACGGGCTCCGAAGTGGCGACACTTCCCGGTGTTGAGATTGACGAAAAACGCATTGTATCCTCGACGGGCGCGTTAGAACTTTCTGAAGTTCCTGGCAAACTCCTTGTTATTGGCGGCGGCGTTATTGGCCTAGAACTCGGTTCTGTTTGGAGACGCCTTGGCTCCGAAGTCACCGTGGTTGAATATCTAGACCACCTGATGCCTGGTATGGACGGCGAAGTGCAAAAAACCGCCGCGCGTATCTTCAAAAAGCAAAAAATGAAGCTCGAACTTGGCCGTAAAGTCACGGGCATTGAAAAGCTTAAGTCCTCGCTCAAAGTCAAAACCGAAGCCTCTGCTGGCGGCAAAGAAAAAGATCTCGACGCCGATGTGGTGCTCGTCTGTATTGGCCGCCGCCCGTTCACAAATAACCTTGGCCTCGATAAAGTCGGTGTGACTATGGATAAACGCGGGTTTATTGAGACAGACCATTTCAAGACCAATATTGCAGGAATTTGGGCCGTCGGTGATGTAACGCATGGGCCAATGCTCGCGCACAAAGCCGAAGACGAAGGCACAGCCGTCGCCGAGCTTATAGCAGGCAAAGCGGGACACGTGAATTATGACGTCATTCCAGGCGTAGTCTATACCAACCCTGAGATCGCTAGCGTCGGCAAAACCGAAGAGCAGCTTAAAGAGGCTGGAACGCCGTACAAATCCGGTAAGTTCCCGTTCACCGCCAATAGCCGCGCCCGCGCAAACCACGCAACGGACGGTTTTGTGAAAATCCTCGCCCACGCCGAAACCGACGAAATTCTCGGCGCGCATATGATCGGCGCAGGCGCAGGCGAAATGATCGGCGAAATTTGCGTCGCCATGGAATTTAAGGCCGCAAGCGAAGACATTGCCCGCACATGTCACGCGCACCCAACAATGTCCGAAGCTATCCGCCAAGCCGCTATGGGCGTCGAAGGCTGGACAATGCAAATGTAGGCATCGGGCTTTTTCCGATCGTCTACTAGCAAGACAGGCATACTGTGACGCAGCGCTATATCATGACCACCCAAAGCGCCGATCGCACAGGCATTGTCGCGGCGCTGACAACGTGCCTTGCCGCGCATGAGGGTTTCATTATGGAGCTCGCGCAATTTGGCACGCCGTCTTCCGAGCGGTTTTATTCGCGCATCGCCTTTAAGATGACTCCTGAAACACTGCCAGTTTTTCAAGCGGATCTGGATAAAATCTGCACGCAATGGCAACTCAATACACAGGTTCTGCCCGAGAGCCGCAAAACCAAAACGCTCATCATGGTGTCAAAATTTGATCACTGTCTCCGTGATTTGCTTTACCGTCATTCCAATGGCAGTTTGAACATCGACATCACAGCGATTGTGTCCAACCATGAGAACGCGCGCGGATTGGCAGATAATGCAGGCCTCCCCTTTCACCACATTCCCGTGACGAAAAGCACCAAGCCCGAAGCCGAACGAGCCTTACGCGCGCTTATCAAAGATACGGGAACAGAGCTTACCGTTCTTGCCCGTTACATGCAGGTTTTATCAAATGATATGTGCCGTGATTTTTCCGGTAAAATTATCAACATTCACCATTCATTTTTGCCTAGTTTTAAAGGCGCAAAACCCTATCACCAAGCCTATGAGCGCGGCGTCAAAGTTATTGGCGCAACGGCGCATTATGTTACCGCCGATCTCGACGAAGGCCCGATCATTGAGCAAACAGTTCAACCCGTCAATCACACCAAAGCCCCAGAGCAGCTCGTCGCAATGGGCCGAGACCTAGAATCCCTCACCCTCGCCCGCGCCATAAAACTCCACACCGAGCACCGCGCCTTTATCAATGGCCGGAAGACGGTGATTTTGCCTTAAAGACCTGACGAAAGAGCCATGCGGCGGCGGCTATTGTTTAGCGCCCAATTTTTATTCATATAAGGCATAAACACATCATGAGCCGTCAATACGGCTTTACTTCCGCATGAAAATAGCTTTATTGCGTCGCTCAGAGGGCCGTTATTCTAACGATCCTCATTTTTTTGCATACGCAAATTACACTTATTGGGGACTACTTATGACTAAAAAACTTATGATGGCGTTGATCGCCGGAACGGCTTTAACGCTTACGGCTTGTGGCCAAGCAGAAAAAGCCTCTGAAAAAGTTAAAGCATCAGCCGCTGAAGCTGCTGACAAGACAAAAGACGCTGCGGCAAGCGCAGCTGACAAAGCCAAAGATGCTGCAACCGCAACAGCTGATGCTGCGAAAGACGCTGCAAACGCAACGGCAGAGGCCGGTTCAGACGCAATGGATAAAGCCGGCGAATTGGCAACCGATGCAAAAGACGCAACTGTTGATGCCGCTGACAAAGCTGGTGATATGGCAAAAGACGCGGCTGACAAAGCCGGCGAAGCGGCGGGCGATGCTGCTGATGCTGCAAAAGACGCGGGTTCTGATGCTATGGATAAAGCCAAAGAAATGGCCGACGATGCAAAAGAGCACGTTAAATCCGACAAGCCTGAATAGTAAAAATTGAAGCGCGGTTTCGCGCTTTAACAAACTCGAAAAGACCCGGAGCCCGAACACAGCGTTCAGGCTCCGGGTCTTTTTTATGGGACTAACTCTTCTTCAAAAACGCGCTTGCGAGCACGATCCGGTGTCCATTTACGAGGCAAAAACCATTTTAATTAAATTTAACGCCTAAAACGGCACATCTAAATCCGGTCGATGCCTTCTGATTTCATCGGCGAAAATGGCGTGGCCTCAGTAGAGGTAACTCCAATAAATGCGGCGACGATCATTTGTTTGCATGTACCAATAACTTGTCGCGGTTGTACCAAACCCGCTAATTTCATCCCATTTGATGCAGGTTCTATTACGGCCTAAAGTAGGTCCGAACATTTTACAGGCTCCCACAATTTCATCATCCGTCCACGTCACATCATGCACAGATGAGAGGGACGGCGCCATGAAACCCGAAATTGCTGCCCCCATAAGTGTCAAAAGAATGCCCACAACGGGACCATCATCAAGCAAAGCCACGCTGGCAACTCCGCCTAACATCAGCTAGAGCCCACCTATGATGGTAAACCAAGCGCTCAGTTTGCCTGGCGAAATCGTCCCTTGCTGTCCATCAAGATATACGGGTTGGGCGTTTTTCCCGAATTTATAAATCCACCCTGTCGCAGAGCTTGATACGAAAACAACAACAAGCATACTGAGTGTTTGAATTAAGGCATCAGACATAATTCACTCCGAGTGTATAATGTTTACCTATTAACTCTTCTTCAAAAACGCGCTGACCAAGACAATTCTCTGGCCGTTGACGCGGCCTTCAATGTGTTCTGGATTTTCGGTTAGGGTGATGCCTCTTACGGCGGTGCCGCGTTTGGCGGTGAAGCCTGCGCCTTTTACGGGGAGATCTTTGATGAGGGTGACATTGTCGCCGTTTTGCAAGACCGTCCCGTTACTATCGCGGGTGGGCTCGGAATTAACTTCGACAACGCCCGCCTCGGCCCATGCGAGGGTTTCTTCGTCGAGATAAAGCATATCAAGCGCGTCCTGCGCCCAGCTTTGCGCCGATAAACGTTTCAACGTCCGGTAGGCCGTAACTTGCACCGCAGGGGTTTCGCTCCACATGCTGGTGGTCAGGCATTGCCAATGGCTGGCATCCAAATCGCCGCTTTCCATTTGCCCCGAACAGACAGCGCAGGCGGTAATGGACACAGGTTCCGGAGACGCCGGAACGTCGTATAAAGAAAGGCTATCAGTGGCGGCGCAAAGCGCGCAAGATGTATCGGGCATGAGGCAAACTTTCGTGAGCGTTGCCTTTAGAAGGATTTTATATTGTCGTCAATAAAGCGGCAACGAAACGGCATTCGCCTTATTGCGCGGCGAGGTCTATGCCCAAAACGCTTTGAAGCGCGGCTAAATAATCGATCCATGCCGCGCGGCCTTTCTTAAGCGCCTTCACAAACCCGGCCATACTCAAACCCGGCTTTGACTTTCCCGCTGATAATGATTTAGGGTTAGTAAAAACATCACTATTTCCGCAGACAACAGGACTAAAACTATGCGCATGCTTTCCCTTACATCTTTGGCTGTTATGACGACGCTCTTAACGGGGCCCTTTGCCAATGCCGCGAACCAATATGAATTTTCCGCTGACTCGCAAACTGCGGCCAAGCATATTGCTATTTTCGTGGATGAGGACGGGACGCTCTCCCCGCTTGCGTTAGCGGCCAACGCCAAAACCGGTGGCCAGCTGGAAGAAACATTACAAGCCGCCGACTTTAAAGGCACATTTGGCAAGAGCCTCCGCCTTTACGGAATGGGGCCTTACACATCCATTACCGTCATCGGCAGCGGAGACGAAAAGCTCACAATGCGTAGCCTTCGCGATCTCGGCGGCTATACGGAACAGGCTAGCCTTAAGAAAAATTCTCTCGCGGTGATGGCGGACGGCCTCAATACGCAACAGCCTGACGCCAGCGCGCAGATGGCCGCCGGATTTGCCCTGAGCAGTTACGCCTTCGATAAGTATAAGACAGACGCTAAAGACATTGACCGCACTGTGAGCTTTATCTCTGGCGGCGCGGACGGCTCTCAGAAACTATTCAACGGTGATCTCAAGCACCTTGTAACAGGTGTAGACTTTGCCCGCGATATGGGCACAGAACCCGGCAAGTCCATGTACCCAGAAGCTTTCGGGCAGCGCGTCAAAGACATGTTTAAAGGCGTTCCGTCCACAAGCGTACAAGTCTTAGGCGTAAGCGATATGAAGCGTTACAATATGGGCGCGCTCATGGGCGTCGGCCAAGGCTCTATCCATGACCCCAAACTTGTCATTGTCACCTATAATGGCGGCAAAAGCGGCGAAGCTCCCTTAGCTCTTGTCGGCAAAGGCATCACCTTTGATACGGGCGGGATCAGTATTAAACCCAATACGAACCAATGGATGATGAAGGCTGACCTGTCAGGCGCGGCGGCGGTTGCTGGCGCGGTTTACGCAGCCGCTCAGCGCGGCGAGAAAATCAATCTCGTCGGCGTGATGGCTATGGCCGAAAACATGCCTGCCCGCGACGCGATCCGCCCCGGCGACGTTCTCGAAACGATGAGCGGCAAAACCATCGAAGTTATCTCTACGGACGCAGAAGGCCGGTTAGTGCTCGCCGACGCCGTTCGGTACACGCAAGACAAGTTTAATCCGGAACTCTTGCTCGACATTGCAACCCTCACTGGCTCTGCGTCTCGCGCGCTTGGCGATGATTACGCGGCGGTTGTCACCCGTGACTGGGACATGGCGGAAGCTTTGATGACCCTTGGCAAAGACGCGGGCGAAGACGTTTGGCCTCTCCCTCTCAACGAGGCGCACTTTAAAGCGATTGAATCTGACATTGCCGATATTAAAGGCTCTGGCGGCAATCCGGGCGTTAGCATCGGAGCCGCTGTCATTGGCACCTTTATTGATGATGACCAGCCTTGGGTACATCTTGATATCGCCGGCGTTGATTGGCGGTCTAAAAGCACGCCGACAACCCCCAAAGGGCACACTGGATGGGGCGTTCGTTTCATGGACGCACTCGTCCGCGATACAGCCGCTAAGAAATAATAAGAGAGCGTTTCATGACCAAAGATCTGACACTTAATCGCCGTACCTTAGTCCTCGGCGCGGGGCTTGCCGCAATCGCGGCGAGCGCCTGCACAGCGAACGCTGAAAAAGACAGCACGGTATCCCCCATTGACCTTACAGGAAAAACCATCCTCATCACCGGTTGTTCCTCGGGGTTTGGGCGCTTAGGCGCAGAACATTATGCCCGCCTTGGCGCCAAAGTCTTTGCCACTATGCGAAACCTTCCGCGTCCCGAAGCGGACGCCCTCACTGCGCTGGCTAAGTCCGAGAGCCTCGACATTACCGTGATTGAAATCGACGTCACAAATGATGACCAAGTCACGGCGGGCGTCGCCAAAGCCGAAACGCTGGCCGGCGGCGCATTAGACGTTTTAATTAATAATGCAGGCATCGCCCTATCCGGCGCGATTGAGGCGCAGGATATGACGGCGACGCAGCTCATTTTCAACACCAACGTCTTTGGCCCGCAGCGGCTCATCCGCGCCGCCCTTCCGGCCATGCGCGCAGCGGGAGGCGGACAGATCTTTAATGTGACGTCGCAACTCGGCCGCGTGATCATTCCCGGCTTTGGTCAATATTCACCGACAAAATTTGCCCTCGAAGCACTATCCGAGCAGCTGGCTTACGAAACCGCACAGCACAATATTGAGGTCACCATCATTCAGCCTGGCGGCTACCCTACCAAAATTTGGCAAAACCAAGCCGGAGCCACGGGAGAGCTTAAAGCCCGCCTGACCGATGATCTTCTCACGGCCTATCCGCAACTCACGGCTGGCATGGGCAGCACGGGTAACGGCGGCGGCGATAGCGACCCCATGGATATTCCACGCGCCATAGCCAAAACCATCGCTATGCCAGCCGGCACGCGGCCTCTACGCATAGCCTTGCATCCAAAAGCCCGCCCGCAAGAGGCCATTAACGCCGTCAGCAAACAAACCCAAATCGCAGTTCTTGGCGCGTCGCCGTACGGCCCTGCAGTGAAGGCCGTTTTGGATTAGAGCTTAATTGGCCCCTCTGCCCTGCTTCACATAAATCTCAACTGGACTTTCCGTTCCCCCCTTTACACGAGCGCGTAAAAGAGGAACACTGTGGTTAGCAAAGAAGTCAGGGAATAAATCATGCGTCTTGTTAGTGATCATATTCTCGAAGAAGCGCCTTATGACGCGCCGAAATATCCGGAGGTTTTTGCGCGGCCTAATAGCTTCCATGACGGCTTTGATCTTGGCCGTCCTTCAGCTTTCACGAGCGGGCACCCGATTGAACATTATAAATATTTACGGGAAAATGCGCCTGTGTCTTGGTCAGAGGCGGCCAGAAAAGCGCGCGGGTTTTGGTCTCTCACGCGCTACGAAGACATCAAACAGGCTGAGCTATCGCCAGAGATTTTTTCGTCTGAACGCGGCTCGATCAATATGGGGCTTCCGCCCAAACACTTGCGTTTTCCAAAAAAGCTTGTGCCTGCAGCGCTCAATAATCTCATCAATCTCGACGCGCCGCGCCATATGGAATTACGGCTTCAACAGAAAGCCTTTTTCATTCCAAAATATGTCGCGACCCTTAAGGATAAAGTCGGCCTGAAAATCGACAGTCTTCTTGATGATGTCGAAGCTGCGGCCAAACGATCCGGTGACGGCGCGGCTGATTTCGTTAAATTATTTTCTGAACAGCTCCCTCTCTTTACCCTCTGCGAAATGCTCGGTGTTGACGAGGCAGACCGCCCCAAAATTGTGAGATGGATGAGCTATTTGGAAATGGCCGCGCAGGTCACAGCCGATCCATGGGCCACGTTCAAACAAGACCCACTTTTCATCCCGCGCTACGTTAAAAATGTCAGCGAGATGTTTGCTTATGGCCAGCGCGTTATGGCCGACAGACGCGCAAATCCCCGCGAAGATCTCCTCACCGTAATCGCGCAGTCCACACTGGGCGGCGAAGCTCTACCGCAGGAATATCTCGACGGGTCATGGTTATTAATTATCTTCGCCGGAAATGATACGACCCGCAATTCACTCTCTGGAACGATGCGGCTTGTCACGCAGTTCCCAGATCAAAAACAGGCGCTTATCGAAGATAAATCATTAATCCCCAACATGATCCAAGAATCGCTGCGAATGACATCGCCCGTCATTCATATGCGCAGGACGGCGGTGCAGGACACAGAGATCGCGGGGCAGAAAATTGCCGAAGACGAAAAGGTAATTCTTTGGTTCGGCGCAGCCAACCGAGACCCTGACGTTTTCCCTGATCCTGACCGTTTTGATATTTTACGCCCTAATGCGGCCAAGCATTTTGCCTTTGGCCACGGCGTGCATAAATGCCTCGGTAGCCGCATCGCGCAGCTGCAACTCACGCTGGCTTACGAAAAGATTCTTGAGCGCTTTCCAAACATCGAATGGACAGGACAGCAAACCATGGCTCCGAACAATTTCGTTCACGCCATTTCAAGCCTTAAAGTGAAGCTGGGCGCATAGGCTCTCTGTGAACCCGTTTGATCTGCATTCTCTAATGCTTTACGCCTCGCTATAGGGAAAACCTATATATAGCGGGAGCCTTCATGAACATTAATGACCTCAAATACCTTGTTGCTGTCGCCGATCATCGGCATTTCGGGCGTGCCGCCAATGCCGCCTGCGTGTCGCAGCCTACGCTTAGCGGGCAAATTAAGAAACTAGAAGACCGCCTCGGCGTGATCATCTTTGAACGCTCTACGCGCGGGGTAAAAATCACCCCTGCGGGCGAGCTTATTGTCAACAAAGCCCGCCTTGTCATGGAGCAAGTGACAGGCATAGAAACCATTGCATCCGCGCAGAACGGCGTCATGAGCGGGCCTTTATCGCTAGGTCTCATCCCCACCATAGCGCCCTATCTTTTACCGCACTTTCTAAACCAAACCCTTGCCGCCTACCCTGACCTCACGCTCTCCATTCACGAGGATTTCACGGATAATCTGCTCGGCATGCTTGAAGACTTTAAAATCGACGCCGCCATTTTAGCCACAGAAACATCGCAGGACCAGTTCGAGGAAATTCCGCTTTACGAAGAAGAATTTTACCTTGTCTGCCAAAAGGGTCATGCCTTGTCTGCAAAGAAGACTGTAGCCATGACTACCATCGCTCCGGCTGATCTCTTACTCCTCTCCGAAGGACATTGCCTTCGCGATCAAACGTTGGAGCTCTGCCAATTAAGCGAAACGAACTCTGGAAGTCCCGTTGATTTACGCGCGGCAAGCCTACAAACACTCGTCGAGTTGGTGCGCGCGGGGCGGGGTTATACGCTTGTACCAAAGCTCGCGGCTTTGCCCATGTCGGAACGCTCGGAACGTTTGCACTTAGTCCAGATCACCCCGCGCCCGTCGCGGCAAATTCGTTTGGTATGTCGAAAGTCATTTTCGCGAAAAACCACACTGGCCGCGCTCGCTGACCGCCTTAAACAGTCACAGAGTCTTCATACGGCTTTGAACGCCTCCCTCACGTTTGAATAATACAATCATAGACAGTACCTATCACAGCCTTTGATTCAAACGATTTCACATATAAATCTGAACCTGCTAGATGCCCTCATACGAACACATATATTCTAAAAAGAAGAGACGATCTTATGAGTACTGAAAGCAAATGCCCCGTCCTGCACGGCGTAAAAAAACAGAAAACAACAGGCACAACCGCAAATCAAAAGTGGTGGCCTGAACAGCTCAATTTGGGAATGCTTCATCAGAACACCGCTGAAGGCAATCCGATGGGCAAAAAGTTTAGTTATGCCAAAGCGTTTCTATCTCTTGATTTGGACGCACTTGCCGAAGATGTTGATGCTGTCATGACGGATTCGCAAGACTGGTGGCCCGCAGATTATGGCCATTATGGGCCGTTCTTTATTCGTATGGCGTGGCACAGCGCAGGCACATACCGAGAATTTGATGGCCGCGGCGGCGCGGGTTCTGGCTCGCAGCGTTTCGCTCCGCTTAATAGTTGGCCCGATAATGGCAACCTCGATAAGGCTCGCCGCCTCCTATGGCCCGTTAAGCAAAAATACGGCCGCGCATTATCTTGGGCTGACTTGATGGTCTTTACTGGGAATCGCGCGCTTGAGACTATGGGCTTTAAGACCTTTGGTTTTGCCGGCGGACGCGAAGATGTTTGGGAGCCTGAACAGGATATCTATTGGGGTCCTGAGACGGAATGGCTCGGAGACGAACGGTACACAGGTGAACGTGATTTGGACAACCCTCTTGGCGCTGTTCAAATGGGCTTGATTTACGTTAATCCTGAAGGCCCTAACGGTAATCCTGATCCGCTAAAATCTGCATTCGACATTCGCGACACGTTTGCACGCATGGCGATGAATGATGAAGAAACTGTCGCGCTCGTCGCAGGCGGCCATACATTCGGCAAAGCCCACGGCGCGTCCAATCCTGATGAATATGTCGGGCGCGAACCCGAAGCTTCGACCATGGCCGAACAAGGTCTCGGCTGGAAGCAAACATACGGCACAGGCCGCGCCGCCGACATGACGACCAGCGGAATTGAAGGTGCGTGGACTGCGAACCCGACACAATGGGATAATGGCTTTTTCGATGTGCTTCTCGGCTTTGAGTGGGAACTTACAAAAAGCCCTGCAGGCGCGCATCAGTGGACCCCGAAAAAAGACTCCGGCGCGCCGAAGGCTCCCAATGCCAGCGATGCCAAGGCCTCAGAACCTTTGATGATGACGACGGCGGATATGGCCCTAAAAATAGATCCAGAATATGCTAAAATATCAAAGCGGTTTCACGAAAATCCAGCGGAATTCGCGGACGCTTTTGCCCGCGCATGGTACAAGCTCACGCACCGCGATATGGGCCCAGCTAGCCGCTACCTCGGCTCGATGGTTCCAGATGAAGAGCTTATTTGGCAGGATCCCCTTCCCGCGCCCTCGAAGAAGGCCTTGAGTAAAAAAGAGATAAAGTGGCTCAAAAAAGCTATCTTAGCCTCAGGGCTCACAATCTCTGAGCTTGTCTCAACGGCTTGGGCGTCCGCGTCTACCTTCCGAGGCTCCGACATGCGCGGCGGCGCCAACGGGGCTCGTATTCGCCTCGCGCCGCAAAAAGACTGGGCCGTCAATGATCCGGCTGAGCTTCACAAAGTCCTTCAGGCCCTTAAAGACATTAAGGGCGATTTCAGCGGCAAAGTCTCTATGGCCGACCTGATTGTGCTTGGCGGCAGCGCGGCGATTGAAAAAGCGGCGAAAGCAGGCGGACATAAAATCAAAGTTCCGTTCACATCCGGACGCGTTGACGCTTCGCAAAGTCAAACGGACGTGGACACGTTCGCTCACCTTGAGCCAAAAACAGACGGTTTTCGCAATTACGGCGGAGACAACCCGCATGTGAAAGCCGAAGATACGCTTGTTGATCGCGCGCAGCTTCTGACCCTCACCGCGCCAGAGATGACAGTTCTTGTCGGTGGCTTGCGGGTTCTTGGCGCCAACACGGATGGTTCAAACAAAGGCGTCTTCACAGATAATCCAGGGACGCTGTCCAATGACTTCTTTGTCAATTTGCTCGACATGGGAACGCAATGGCACGCCACCTCAGACGCGGATACGATGTTTGAAGGCAAAGACCGCGCTACAGGAGAAACCAAATGGATAGGAACACGGAACGATTTGGTTTTCGGCTCCAACTCTATCCTTCGCGCTGTAGCAGAGGTTTACGCCTCGGATGATGCCGGCAAAGCTTTCAACAAAGCCTTCGTCAAAGCTTGGACTAAGGTCATGAATCTTGACCGCTTTGATCTGGTATAAGAGGAAGGCCCTACGTCCCACACACTACAAACGCGGTCCTTTTTTGGGGCCGCGTTTATTTATATCCAGCCCCGATAAAGCGTAACCCCCTAGCTCTTTTTATTCGGCCTTGACGAAAACGTTTTTTCTGAGGGACAAGCATGGCGATACGGCCTTGGCCGTACCCTTAGAAGGCTGATGATAAATATAGCGGGCGGTTGGCTAGCCTCGCTCACCGAACAACGCGCTGCCGACACGCACATGTGTCGCGCCGAGTTTTACTGCCGTTTCAAAATCACTACTCATACCCATGGAAAGGCTTTTGAGGCCGTGCTTGGCTGCAAGGTTTTTCAGGAACCAAAAATGCGGCGAGGCCGCTTCGTCCTGAGGCGGGATACACATAAGGCCTTCGGGTATGATGTCATAGTCTTTGCGCAGCGTCTCAAGAAACCCCGGAAGATCAGCGGGCAAGACGCCGGCTTTCTGCGGCTCTTCGCCTGTATTGACCTGCACCAAAAGGCGCGGCATGCGGCCGACAGTTTTTGCCGCTTTGACAATAGCTTTAGCAAGCTTTTCACGGTCAAGGGTTTCGATCACGTCAAACAGACGAACAGCGTCCTCGGCTTTGTTGGTTTGTAGCGGCCCGATAAGCCGGAGTTCAATAGCGCCTCTATGTTTGGCGAAGGTTTCGCCCCACCGAGTCTGCGCTTCCTGCACACGGTTTTCGCCGAAGGCGCGCTGCCCCGCCGCGAGCATTTCTGCCACGCGTTCATCCGGCTGCACCTTAGAAACAGCGACGAGTGTTACATCGCCCGAAGCCCCCTTGGCGGCGGCCTCGATACGGCCTAAGATTTTGCTTCGCCGTTCATTTACTGGGCGCTCTAATTTGGAAAGATCATCATTCATGCTCCCCCATTACAAGCAATGGTCTTATAAGGGAAGTGACCCGATAGCGCAGGTGGCCACTTCTCTTTACACAGAGCGGACAAAGACTACGCCGCTTGCGCCGCTTATTCTCATGACAGATCCAAAACGTGTGCCAAACCCCATTCGCGCCGCGCGGGCCTTACCAAAAGGCGCGGCAATTATTTATCGTCATTATGGCAGCGAAGATCGGCACGGCATAGCTAAGGCACTGCGGGACATCACATTTGCACGCGAACAGCAATTTTTAATCGGGCATGATCCAGAGCTTGCCATAGAGGCCGGAGCAGACGGCGTCCATTTTCGCAGGGATGCAGCCTTAATAGAGCCAACGCTTTGGCGTAAACGTTGCCCTGGCTGGATCATTACAATGGCGGGGCTTAAAGGCGAGCAAACATATTTAGGAAATTCTTTGCTGCTTGATGGGATATTCATTTCAAGCGTTTTCAAAAGCGACAGTCCCTCTGCTGGCCTTCCTATTGGCACAGAAGCCTTCGCGCAAATATGCACGGCCGCACCCGTGCCCGTCATTGCCCTTGGCGGCATAAACGAAAAAACCGCGCTTAATCTTTTAGGGACTGGCGCGGCGGGGATAGCGGGTATTGGCGGGTTTCTACGAGCCTAGAACGTTACGCGGCCCTCGACAAAGACTGACGTCGCTTTTTCTTTCGTCGGTGTGAGGATGCCGCCCGGCGTATAGGTCGTGGTTCGGTTTACGTGCTGCACACCTGTTCCGAGGCGGAAATAATCATTCCAGTCATAAGACATGCCGATGACGGCTTGCTTTGATTTCAGATTAACATTCTTATCCTTGGCTTCGCCGTACCCGACAGTGAATCCAAACTTGTTCGGCTGAATAGTCATCCCTGCATCCCAAGCGGTATAGTCGCCATTGGCAAGTCCATTATTACTATCGAGATATGAGCCGCCGAGCGTAACGGCTTTGTAGCCAAGCTCTGCGCCAAGGCCCAAGGCCCTTAGGTCGTCAAAAGCAGGCAAACCGCTTTTCTCTGAACCCACCGCATAAGTCGCTGTGGCTTCGACGGACAGGCCGTTGCCAAATGTACGGTCGAGAGAGATGCCCGCTTCCATGAGGTTTTCTAAATCAGGCGACACAGTGCCAGATCCATCTTTGCCGTCCGCGCGAACACAATAATCTACGCCGCAAGCTTTGGCGTTAAGGGAATAGGACGCACCGATTTGCACGCCGACGCCAACCGTATCACCGAGGAGGCGCGGGCTAACATAGGTGACTTTTTCAGAAAACCCTGACGCGTCATTGACGGTCTTAACACTGTCCAGTCCCGTGTAGTCGACGGGAGAATTAGAGGCCCCAACCGCAAGAAGGCTCGGCGCGCCAAGAGAGAAGAGATAAGCGGCGCCGTCGTCTCGGCCCACGGTCAAATCACCATAGGCTGTGCGCAAGAAGAGATAAGCGCCTTCTAGTGCGTATTCACCGTCTTTGGCGTCGCTGGCTCCGCTTGAGTAGAACTGTGATGTGTGTCCGCGCACAGATGTCGGCGTACCGGCGACTAAGACGCTTGAACATCCGGCAAGTGTCGGCGCGCAGTCACCCGCCAAGCCGCCAAAGCCGCGGCGGTATTTATCATATTGGCCGCGTAACTCTACGCCCGCGCCAAACTCAAGACCGCCGCCCGTAACGCCGCTTAGCTCGCCGCGGACAGAACCGTCAGCGATAAAGTCTTCACTCCAGTCATTGTTGTTAACAGTATCTGTGCGTTCCGTCCCAGCCGCGCCGAGACGTAAATAACCGGAAAGCGTTGCGATAAGGCCGCCAAAGCCTAGGCGCTTTTGTAAACCTTTTTTGCGTTTCTGTGTCGTCGGTACGGGCGGCGCAGGTCTTGCGTTGGGATGATACATCCCTTGTGGGGCTTGCGGCCCCTGCATCTGTCCCGCATTTGGCGCATAATGCCCCTGCCCTGTATTTTGAGAGCTCTGGGTTCTGCCTGGGTAATAAGGACGTCCGCTGAGTGTTTCAACTTCTGGCAATGGCTCTTCCTGAGCATATTGTGGCGCGTTTTGATACCCGCCATAGGGCGACCCACTCTGCTGCGTCGATGCCCCGTTCGTAGGCGCTGCGTAAGTGACAGGCGGATTATAGGCGGAAGCTGTTGGCGGGTTATACGTTGCCGGAGCCGATGAGCTGCTAGCGCCTTCGCCGGTTCCGTAAAGCGTGACCGATGCAGGCTTACTCGCTTCCGCGCCGCCGTAGTTACTCGGTGCCGTATGGCTTTGCGAAACATATGTGCCGCTGGTCGGCGCACTCGTGGATGTGTAAGGCGAAGATGAATAAGCAGACGGAGGGAGCGGCGTCGACGGTGCAGACGCAGGCGAATGGGCTGTCGTTGGCCGCAGTCCTGTCACAGTCGGGGCCATCTCGGCTGGAGGCGTTTGCGCCGGCGTTTGTGTTTCCCAAGCTTGCTTCTTTTTCTTCTTAGCAAAGGGCGATGTTACCGTCTGTGCTTGCGCGGCAATCGCAAGCGCGGCGCATAGCACTCCGGTACTTGTCAGCAATAATGTCCGTGTGTTTTGACGCTCGCCCATAACTCATACCTTAAGATCAACCCGACTTGCGGGTATTCGTTAACCTTTTAATCGGCTGTCCCCCCTAAAAAAGTGTTAACAAATCTTTTATAAGCTCGAAAAATAGGCCGTTTATGGCCTTATTTTCATGAATGAAGCACTGGCGGGAAAAAAATTCGGTGCTATAACGGGCAAAAATTATCGCTCGAGTTAGGAGCTCTGCATGCCTTCATTCCGTATTCGTCCTGTGTCTTTAATGGCCGCCATGCTGATCAGTGCCAGCCTTATATCCGGTTGCAGCACATTTCGGAAAAGTGACAAACCTAAAGCCACAAGCGTCAAGAAAGCTGCCCCGAACATGGGCGTGAATTCTTACTTGTGGCGTGCCAGTCTTGAAACACTAGAGTTCATGCCGCTTTCCGAAGTCGACCCCTTTGGCGGCGTTATAATCACGGATTGGTATGCAAACCCCGAAGCCCCGAATGAGCGTTTCAAAGCAAACGTTTACATTCTGGACGCCAACCTTCGCGCTGATGCGTTAAAGACTTCGATCTTTAAGCAAGTCCGTACGGGTAATAGCTGGGAAGACGGGAAAGTTGACGCAGACACAGCGCGGAAAATCGAAAACGCTATCCTCACACGAGCGCGCGAACTTTACATCGCCACCGTCGATAACGGCTAGCAGGACCTCTTTTGAGCAACCCTAAGATACCACCTCCCATTGTCGGAGCCGTATGTGCAGGGCTTATAGCTTTAATCGCTTATTTCAAATTGGGGCCGTATTTTGCGGCTCCTTTTTCGTTATGGATTGCTATCTTTCTGGCTTGCACGGGACTTCTCATCGCGTTTCTCAGTGTCAAAGCTTTTGGCAAAGCCAAAACGACTATCCATCCTCTAGTTCCGATGAAAACGAAATCTCTGGTCATCAGCGGGATGAACCGGATCTCTCGTAATCCGATGTATCTCGGCATGCTTCTGATCCTTATCGGCGTTGCTGTTTATTTCGGTTATGTTGCGGGCCTAGTCCCTGCCGTATTATTCATGCTTTATATCACGCAGTTTCAGATCAAGCCCGAAGAGGCCGCTTTAAGCCAGCTTTTCGGCGAAGAGTATGAAGCTTATAAATCCAACGTTCGCCGTTGGATTTAGGTTTTAACCACGCGTTCTAAACCAGCCCGTCAGAGCGAGCCGCGAGCTTTTCGCGGAAGAAGCAACACGCGTAACCCTATGCGGCTGCGGCACAGCAAACAACGACAGCGTGTTAAAGACGGGCAATAAGGTTTGCTCCACGTCCCCCGCACCATCTAAAAATTCAAGTTGGCCGCCCCAAGACGCCCGCCACCGCTGCGAGAGGTTTAGCACAAAGGCAAGTTGCCTGTTTTTACCCTCAACCCCGTCATCATGTGTGGTAAGGAAATGCCCAGCTCTGTAGCGCGTGGCTTGTATATCGCAATAATCTATCGGCCTCCTCGTTAGTGCGCTCAAGCGCTGCCGAAATTCTGGCGCGTTTAGCGCGCCATAAACAGATTTAATAAGCGGGGCCACAGGCGTGCCTGATTGAAGACAGTCATAGACTGGGAAATTTTCATATAAATACTGAAACTCATGCGCAGCCCTCGCCTGCGCCGCCTCTTTTATAAGCCGCATTTTCGCCGCGCCAATCTGCTTCACCTGAAGAGGATGTATATCAATATGCTTGCCGTTCTCATTGAGAACCAATCGCCATTCTAGCGCAAGAAGCGCCTTTCGTAGCTTCGCCGCCGTATCTCCCAATAGGAAATTGCGAATCTGGATCCGGCCAGCCACATTGAAATCGGCGCACAAGTCATCTGGCGCTTCCCATGCATTTATGAGAGAGGCTTCCGTCATAATAAACTTATTACTCGCCCGCCGCAGTCAACAAGACCGCCGTGCCTTCGCGGCGAGGATCCGCCCCGCCGATGAGCGCGCCGTCCGGTTCGCGGTAGATAATATGAAGCCCGCTAATCTCGCCTTTGCTGCGAACGACCTTGTGTCCCAATTCTTCGAGGCCAACGATAATGGCTTCGTCAAGCTTGTTTTCTTCAAGCCTGATAGAGCCGTTACGGGCGATTACGTTCGGAAGCTCAATCGCTTCTTGCGGGGAAAGACCCCAGTCAATCATGCCGACAATCGTTTTGGCCGTGTAGGCAATAATGGAGCTGCCGCCGGGCGATCCCGTCGTGAACAAAAATTCGCCGTCGGGATTAAACACAATCGTGGGCCCCATAGACGAGCGCGGGCGCTTTTTCGGCGCGGGCGCATTGGCAATCGGCAGACCATCTTCGTCATGGGTTTTAAACGAGAAATCTGTCAGCTGATTATTGAGCATGAAGCCCCCAGCCATACGCTGACTACCAAACACGCTTTCAATAGTCGTTGTCATAGACACGACAAGTCCAGAGCTGTCGACAATCGTAAAATGTGATGTCCCTGGGCTATCCGGCGTCGCGTCTTTTCCGCGAATGATGCCCTCAGGCGTTCCGGCTTTAACGTCCGCATTCGCATGGTCAGGAGAAATCAACGCCGCGCGTGATGCAAGATAGTCTTTGTCCAGCAAGCCTTTGACCGGAACAGAAACAAAATTATCATCAGCCACATATTGGTCACGGTCAGCATAGGCCATAAAGCTAGCCTCGGCGAAATGATGCCACCCCTGCAAGCTCTGCCCCATTTCCGTCATATCGAAACTTTCAAGCATGCCGAGAATGGACTGCACCGCCACACCGCCAGAAGACGGAGGCTGCGCCCCGCATATTGTATGCCCGCGGTAAGGCGAGCACAGCGCAGGACGTTTTTGTGCTTGGTACTCTGCCATATCGGCCAAGGTCATAGTTCCGGGCAAAGGCTCGTTTCGCGTCGCAGCGATGATCTGTTCGGCGATCTCGCCTTCAAGCAGGGCACGGGGATTATCCTGCAAGGCGCGCAATGTATTGGCATAGGGTATATTATCGCGGATAAAACCAGCCGGATGGGTTTCGTCCGTGCCGTCTATGAAAAAGTAATTCCGCGCATTGGCATCTTTCCCAAGCGCGAGCGTAGAGGCGCGCTTCATCAGCCCCGCCATGCGCGGGCTTATCGCAAAGCCTTCATCAGCAAGCTTTATGGCAGGGTCCATTTGCGCCCCCCATGCGAGATTACCGTAATCCTTATGTGCTTTCTCGAGCATCACCATAACGCTTGGCACGCCCGTAGACCGTCCCGATGCAATGCCTTCGAAATAACGCAGGGGTTTGCCGTCATCGCCGTAGAAAAGCTCCGGCGTGACGCCCGCAGGCGCGGCTTCGCGTCCATCATAAGCCCAAACTTTGTCCGTCTTATTATCATACACGATCATAAATGCACCGCCGCCCAGTCCGGAGCTTTGCGGCTCAACCAGTCCCAAGACAGTTTGGACAGCTATTGCAGCATCCACGGCCGACCCGCCTTGCCGTAATATTTCAAGACCTGCATTCGTCGCGAGCGGATTAGCTGAAGCGACCATAGCGGCATGAGGCGTTGCGCTCTTACTATGCTTAGAACTCTCATGGCTGTCTTGTCCCGCTTGGCAGGCTGGCAAGGTTAAAATGGATGCGAGTAGTAGTGAAAGCGCGTATTTCATGAAAAACCTCAGGACGTTATAAGATGTCTTTATACGGTGACGACCATTTTTCACAGCGAAAAGCCTCCAAAATTCTGCCCGCTTCACGGAACAATTACGGCGCAAATAAGTGCGATCGACGCTACTTTTCATTCAATCACTGCAAAAACAACAGCAATTCCCTAATATAACGCTGAAAACAGAGGCAAATTAACTCTTGGTTCATGATTTTTTGGGCAACTTGCGCAGGATTAGTTGTATAATCAATATTGTTATTGAATTTACAATCATATCGCGCATATATGGTGAATGTCACCGTATCTATAATCGTGACGTGAATACACTATTGGAGCAGAGCAAATGTTAAACCGCTCACAGAATGGCAGTACAGTTTTGCAATTTGTCCCGGCTCTAAAAGCTGACCCCACTACCTTTGCAGACACGACGTTTTTGTCCTACGCAGAGAAGACATCTGATGACATTCACTTCATTTTAAAGAAGGCCGTCATCCCGCACCTGCCGAAAGTAGGGACGTTGAAGTTACGCGAGATTAGAATATTAGCCGTTTTAAGTTTTTTCTCGAAACCTCTGACGCCCGCTCAAATCTCTGAAATCCTTTGCTATGATCCAGCTACCGTGACACGTGCTGTGCACGCACTCGTTGGTGAGTGTATGATTACCCGCCAAGACAATATTCGCGACACGCGCAGTGTGCTTTTGCTTCTCACAGAAAAAGGCCTCACGCTGGCGAACGCCTTTAATGACCGCGTGAAACATGTGTTTAAACAACTCGAAGACAAAGTTGAGCATCGTCTTACCATTGAGGAGAAAGCAGCTTATCTAGACGCCATGGCAAAAATAAACAGACGGTCTAAATCTATGCGTGAGCTTGTGGCCCGCAAAAGGTGGGAAACCTAACCCTTCCTGCTTAGCCACCAGATGGGACGGCTCGGATCCTTTCTCTAAACCTTTGCAGATATTCTAAGCTTAAAATATTAAACAGACCGACTTGTTATTTTAATGCCTATGCGAGATGCTTACCATTTATAGAGTAAGGCTAGCACGTCATGGCACATAAAGATTCGATATTAGATGTTGGCGGACTGAAAATCGGGCAGGCCCATGACGTAAAGGTCAAGACCGGCGTCACCGTCATCCTCCCAGACAACCCCGTCCCTTGCGCCGTCGATGTACGCGGCGGCGGGCCAGGAACCCGCGAAATGGCGGCGCTTCAAGACGGCGGCCTCATTGAATCCGTCCATGCTATCGTATTATCCGGCGGATCTGTTTACGGCCTCGCGGCGGCTGACGGCGTTACCGCTTGGCTCGGGGCGCAGCGGCGCGGCTATGAAGTCGGCCCGGCCCCGATCCCCGTCTCCCCTATAGTACCCAGCGCCATTTTGTTTGATAACGCAAATGGCGGCGATAAAGACTGGGGCCTGACTCCGCCCCACAGAGACCTAGCCCTTAGCGCTTGCGGGGCTATGTGCGGCCACCTGAATGAAGGCGCATACGGAGCCGGATTCGGCGCGACGGCCGGTCTCTATGCGGGCGGCATTGGCTCCGCTTCCGAAACCGTTGACGGCGTCAAGGTTGGCGCGCTCATCGCCTCCAACCCGGTCGGCTCTCCCTATATGCCCGGCACCGATTGCTTTTGGGCTTGGCCTTACGAAAAAGACAGCGAGTTTGGCGGACGTCGCCCTCCCATTGATTATGCCTACACACCCCCACGCGATACGAAATTAGAATTCCTTAAAAAACCCGGTGTCTCGACCATTATCGGCGTCGTAGCCACCAATGCGGGGCTTGACCGCAAAGCACTCAAAAGGTTCACCATCATGGCCCAAGACGGCTTACCTATGGCCGTGCAGCCAGCGCACACGGCGATGGACGGCGATACGTTATTTGGAATTTCCACGGGCAATAAGTCTTGCGAAAGCCCTACCTTCTTGTCTGAACTCGGGGCCGCCGCCGCGCGGTGCACCGCTCGGGCGATTGCGCGCGGTATCTATAAGGCGGCGCAATGACGGTTACCTTGAAACACATCGAAGAGATTAAGCCAGAGCATCACGCGCAAATTCTCAAAATGAATACAGAATTTGTGCATTGGCTCGCGCCGCTTAGCGAGATGGGTCTGATTCACCTTTTAGGTCTTGCAACTTATAAGAAGCAAATCGGCGAGGCTTCGGCCATTCTCATTGGTTATCCGCATGATGTTGACTATCCAGATCATTGGAACCTGAGTTGGCTTAACCAAAATTTTGATAATTACTTCTATATTGACCGTATCATTGTGGGTACCGCCGCACAGGGACAAGCGCTCGGCCGGCGCCTTTATACAGACATCGCTGACTTTGCCCGCACAAGAGGTTACGCGCGTCTTTGCTGCGAAGTGAACATAATCCCTGACAATCCCGCCTCCCATAAATTCCACAGACAGCAAGGCTTCACGCCGTGCGGAGAGCAAACGCACATGACCGAAGATAAGGCTGTGCGTTACTATACAAAAGCCCTTTAAGAAAACGTGAGTTTTTTATGCTTATAAGCCAATAAAAGGCTTGCAGAGCGATCAAAAATCCGCTTAAACGCCCCTTCGCAATCATACCGACGATTGCACCCGCACTGGTAGCTCAGTTGGATAGAGTACTTGACTACGAATCAAGGGGTCGGGGGTTCGAATCCTCCCCAGTGCGCCATTTCCCGATAGTTTATCATCACATTCGAACAGACGCGGCATTCTTTAAGACAGCGGCTAAACTTTTCAAAAAGTGTCGGGTCTTAGTGGCAGACTAAGCCCTTACTGGAATCAAATGCCATGATGCTTTCTACACCTCTTACAAAGGCGTAGACTTATTCCTATTTATTAAAGTGTTGAATGTCGAGAAAGTAAAAGCATGGTGACTAGCCTAACACTGCCTCAATCTTTACTGCTCCTAACGCTGAATGATGAAAGCGGACGTCCTAAAGCAGGGCTCTACAAACCCGCGATTGCCGGTGCTGGCGTTTCAGAATTCTTGTTGCGAGGTAGGCTTACGTTGACTGAGGAGAAGAAGCCTAAGCTAGTCGTAACGCCAACAATGTACACACAAGGCCCGTTTCTTAATCTTATTCTATCGACAATCGCTTCCGATCGCAAATAGCGCGACATGCAATACTGGATTGCAAATCTCGGCAATCACAAAACCTCATCCCAACCTTGGCTGAAGAGCTTTACACTCTTGGTACGATTTCTAAAGAAACTTCAAAAGCATTCGGACTATTCACGTTTACTAAGTAGCCTGAAGCATCGCCCAAGGTGACCTGCTCGCAACTAGCTCGACGTTAGCCGCTATCAAAGCCGCACAAGCCGTGATTACCGCTACCATAGTCGCTACTGCAATCATTCCAACAGTGACCGCATCTTAACAAGCGTAGCATCTAGACTATCATTTAGATGCCAACGTTCACGGATTTGTAGAAACTGGCATTTAATCTATTGCTGAATAGATTAGATGGAGCGCCCCTTTACGAGGCGCCCTTAGAGAAATTAGAGGCATTAAATCACGGTAAGTCTTTGCCCCGTCCCTACAACGCTGGCGATTCACGTCTCAGACTTCATTAGCTCCTGCCGATAGAATTTTAGCGTCCACGGCAATAGAATTAGGGCTGGAATTCCAAATAATGCAGGCAGAGTCGCCATGGCTAGATTGAGATGCTCTTCTCCGTAAATATTCTTGGACATCCAGCCTACCAAGGGCGGGGCAACAAAGCCTCCTGTCCAGCTAATACACATATAGTATAGTGCAACTGTGGCGCCGCGCACTTGGCCAGGCACAATATTAAGCAAGGCCGCCACGCCAGTTGACGAAGCCATACCGATACCAACCGTGGTGAAGCAGAAAACTGTAAATGCCATCCACCCTTCGGGCATCAAGGGCGCGATGATCGCGGTTGGCACCATAAGGCAAAGCCCGGCGACAGAAATAATGAAGGGAGCATCTGCACGTCCCTTTTTGATCCATTCATCAGAAAGCCAGCCAGCGACGAAATATGTTAGCGGTCCAATCGTAATGATAGAAAGTCCATTGATATAGGCATATTTGGTCGTATCCCATCCAAAACTTCTATTAAACATAGACGGTAAAAAACCTTGAGAATAGGCAATACTCGTCATTGTACAAAAAACACTGACGAATGTTAGGAAGACAAAAAACCGGCTGCCAACAAAAGAGAAAGCATCGGACAACTTCGCCCCATCTCGCGGAGAACTTTCAACTCGCTTTGGTTCGCGGATGAAAAAGAAAACAAGGGCAAGCAAGAAGCCAGGCGCCCCAACACTTAAAAACACAAGTTGCCACGGCTCAATGACCCCAACTAGAGGCAAGTCAATTACACCCGCAGTCTTCGCCCATTTCACCACATACCCGCCAATAAAGTTGGCCATCGCGCTGCCAATGATTAAAGCAAGCGAATAAAAGGCAATGGGCTTGCCTCGGCGTTCTTTCGGGAAGCTATCGCCAATAATTGAAAACGCGCTGGGGCTTAAAACCGCTTCGCCGACCCCAACAAACATTCTCGCTGAAAAGAACAACCAAAACGTCCGCGCTAATCCAGTCAACATTGTAAAACCAGACCAAACGGCAATCCCGGCCGCGACGATCCACGTACGCTTTTTACGGTCAACGATCAGGCCTATTGGCAACGCCATTCCAATATAGAGGATGATAAAGGCTGGGCCCAAAAGAAGGCCCATTTGATAATCATCGAACTGAAGATCTGCCTTAATAGGGTCAAGCAGCAATCCAAGAATGTACCTGTCGAGGAACGACAGAATATAAGCAAGCGTAAGAAACCCTACGATCCCCCACGCATATTTTGGCTTTGGATAGCTTACATGTTCCTCTTGGCTGTCGCTCATTTTGCAGACTTTGTGATGAGGTAAATTAGAATGAGGTTTCCGTCAAAATCGACAATCCCGATTTCCCGCCCCTGCCGTCCGTCTTTGGTCACGAGCTTACTTTCTGTATAAACCTTTAATCCCAACGCCTTCGATTGAGAAACCACGCGGTCAATTTCGGGAGTTTCCAAAATAATGGCACTACGGCGAGGAAGGTCTGCAACAGGCTTAACATCTGGAATTTCGGTTAATGCGAGGACATTAGCTTGCCCTGGCGCACCCAGCACAGCAAAGCGAATTTTGGTTGCCCGATCTATCTCAAATACGTCATAGGAATAACTATCTTCACCGCTTTCCTTGATAAAAACGATGTCGAATCCAAGCACGTCTTTGTAGAAAGTTAGCGCACGTTCGATGTTGGAGACAACGAAATTAGAACGCTGGAATCTAAGATTGGGTTTATCAGTCATTAAGTTTTACCTTCACGCAACGCGTGCCTATGTTTGATCCCTCATAAACGCCGACCAACGCTTCGGGCATTTTCTCAAATCCAACTAATTCATCAATTAGTGGGGTCATTTCTCCAGAACGGATCCACTTTGCGAGTTGATCGTTGCAACTATCAAATTGATCCAGATAATTGTAAACGAAATAACCATGCATAGCTGCATTCGATCGGCGTAACATCGCGTAATTCGTCAACCCGAACTTCTCGTCGCGCGTATATTCACTAATCGATCCACAAAGAACGATGCGCGCATTGTATGCCAGATTGTCGAGACAGGCTGACAGAATTTCTCCGCCAACATTGTCATAATAAATATCCAATCCGTCGGAGCATAGCTCCTTTATTTTTTCAGGCACATTATCATTTTTATAGTCAATGACTTCGTCTGCGCCCAAACGTTTGACGACGGCGCACTTTTCTGCCCCTCCCGCAATACCTATAACGCGGCAGCCTTCGATCTTAGCCATCTGCACGACCATGTGACCAACCCCTCCAGCTGCGCCAGAGACAACGACCGTTTCACCTTTTTTGGGCTGCCCTTGATCATAAAAGGACGTGTAGGCAGTAAGCCCGGTCATCGATAAAATTCGGACAGAATGCGCGTAAGATAGGTCATGGTGTTTGACCTTAAAAAATCGCTCGCGCTTTGTCATCTTTGAGATCTTGTGAGTTTGCCAGCCAAGCTGCCCCTGAACGATTTCACCAGCTTCATAGTCCGGGTGACAACTTTCCAAAACCCTGGCAACCCCGCGGCCATGTATGACATCACCAATATCGAGAGGTGGCTCCCCCCCAGCGGGGAGGTTCATCATATACATGCGCATCACTGGGGCGATTCCGAGATAGAGTGTTTCGAGTAAAACCTCTCCTTCGCCAGGCTGCTGTATCGGCGCCTCCTTATAAAGAAAGTCGGTATATTTCGGCTTCCCTACAGGGCGCTCACCTACGCACCATTGTCTATTCACGCTCATGCAGGCGGGTCGATATGCGTGACTTGGTTGCACTCAAAGAAGTGCCCATCACCGTCCCAAAGGAAGCAGGACTTGAAATGTTTAGTCTCACCTTTTGCTCCAGTAGTAGACCATTCCTTGACCTCGCCGCGTGTTTTAAAGCCTGCAGCGGTGGCTTGATCATAAATCGCCTGCGCGTCGTCTGCGACAACAACGAAAACCGGCTTGCCATAACCCAGTTCATAATCAATTTCAGGCGCCGGCATGACCGGATCCAAAAACTCCATCAGGCCGATCATACCGATTTGATCGTGTTCAAATTGAAAAATGCAAAGCCGTAATGTATCGCCTTTTTTGCCTATGGGGAGGCCACCGCCGTCAAGCGTGTATGGCCTATCGAACCAAACTTTAGCGCCGAGAATATCTCGGAAAAAAGTGAGTGAACGCTCCATATCACGCACCATTAACGTCGTGCGTTTAATTACATTTCCCATTCAGAACTCCTTTTAAAATAATTTTATAAATACGTAGGCCGAGCAACGGCCTATGCTTCTTTTATGATTTTAAGACGAAGCCGCGCGAAAGCGGTACGGACTTCGCCCTTATAGCAAATAAACGCTAGTTTACCGGAACGTGTATTTCGCGCGTACGCCAAACTGACGCTTGTCACGAAGACCGAACCGCGTTCCAATTGAATTAAAATTGAAAAAGCCGCCAGCAGCCATGCGCGTGTCAAAGCTTGTGTCCGCAAATGATTGCGCGGACGATGGCGTATCCTCGTTCAACAAATTGGTCACGAAAAGCTCAACGCTGATATCGTCACCGCGAAGGCCTGATCTAACATTTACATCAACGGCTTTATCAATTTCGGTGAGGTTTGCATTGCTGACGAAATATTTGCCCGTGTAATATGCATCACCACGTAAGAACCAGGTATCAAAACCGGAAAATGCAGAAATCGGTTGCTCATATGAAGCGCTCAGAGATCCCGTCCAAGGCGGGAATTTCGGAGCCTGTTGTCCCACAGGACTTGCATTCGGTCCGAAGACGAGCCCAAACCGATCCGTCCCGCCGTTCTCAGGGAACGAGGCAACCGTCGCGTCAATATAGGACAGAGACCCATTAAAAGTCAGCCTTTCAGTCGCCGCCCAAGTTCCATCTAGCTCAAAACCATAAATGTCTGTGGTTGCACCATTTCCGTTAAAGTTCACCGTTCTGCGAGGGTTCGTCGCACCAGGTCTATTGTCCGGAGCCGTTTCCAAAGCCGCATAGATCTCATTTGAACGCTCCATATAGAACGCCGCTAAGTTAAAGCCGGCACGGCCACCCGCTAGCGACTGTTTCCAGCCAAGCTCGAAATTAGTCAGTTTTTCCTCATCAAACGTACTTGAGGCTGATGGTGCCCGCGTAATCACATCCGCTTGCGCCGCAGCGTCAAGCTCGGCAAATTCTGGGTTAAACCCACCTGGCAAATTGCCTCGGCTATAAGTGGCGTAGAACGTCGACGAAGGAGACGGCTCATACTTTGCTGTAAGACGCGGTACAAAACTTGTAAGCGTCACGGGAGAGAGACCAGCAACAGTTTCGTTGACGTTCTCATCAATCAGCGTGTCTTCTTGGTAACGACCCTCAACTGTCAAAGTAATTTTATCTGTCAGATTATAGTCAACCGAACCAAACACACCGAATGTTTCAGCGCCGGAAATAAACGGTAGCGTTCTGAATCCATCGCCGAAAACAACCGTCGAGAACAGATTGTTAATCGTGCTGTTAAGTTCTTTTACATCAACATTGATATAGCTTGCGCCAACTGTCCAAGAGAGCTTGTCTTCAAAAGAAATACCTTGCAAGCGCCCTTCAATTGAAAAGTCGTCGATTTCTCTCGCCGCAAAGGTCGTAAATGAATCGTCCGGCGACTGGTCGAGTTCCGTATACAGACCAAGAGACTCTTCGCTATATCCACCCAATACAGACAAAGTAATATTCTCGTTGATATCGAGGCTTGCATTCGCGCTAATTCGGATTTCATCAAGATCAAGGCCGAAGTCATCTTTCTCAAGCGGGCTATAACTAAATCCATTTGTAAGAACATTGGTCGCTGCGTTGTAGCGGGCGTCACCAGTGAAGTTCTGACGGAATGTATTAATAATCGCACTGCCTGTGTTGATGCCGATCTCACTAGCAGGAATATCGTCGCCCGTAATCGTACCGCTAAACATAGAGTTCGTCCGGCCATAGAAAGGCACGCCTCCGACCATTGACAGTACCACGCCTGGCGCGCACGGCGTATTTGAATTGGGTTGAACCGACCCTGAACCAAGAACGGCATCGCAGTTAGCGTCCATGACGAAACCGCCAAAGTTATGCGTAGAAGGTCCAGTCGCTCCGCCTGAAATTGCTGCCGCGCCATCATGAATTTCGCGATAAGACCCACGTACTTTCATGCGGAAATTATCGGTAGGCTCAAAGAACAGCGTCCCGTTGATATTCCACTGAGATTGATCTCCAAGCTTTTCGCCGGCTGTTGCAAAATTGTCGTAGTGACCGGCAACATCATCCATCCCGCCAGAAATACGGTAGGATAGGCTCTCGGAAATTGGGCCTTCAACACCAAGACCGAGACGATACTCATCACGTGTCGCCGCTGTTATATCGATATCAGCACGAAACTCCTCACTCGGGTCTTTCGTCACATAATTAATTGCCCCTGAGAACGTGTTACGTCCATAAAGCGCGGACTGTGGCCCTTTGGTGATCTCAATACGTTCAAGTTCATTAATCCCAACGGCCTGGATGCCGCCAAACATGGCAACGCCGTCGAGGAAGACTGTGGCCGTTTGTTGCAAACGGCTACCCGTATCTAGGAATATCCCGCGAAAACGCGGTGTCGTATTGATGCGCGCTGTATAATTCACATCAGATGTGAAAGGTTCGATAAATAGGCCCGGTGTTGCTTTGGAAACGTCGATAATGCTATCGAAACCGGCATTTTCCAATTCCGTTTTACCGAATGCAGAAATTGCAAGCGGCGAATCCTTTAATGTTTCTTCCTTTTTTCGCGCCGTAACGATAATTTCGTCTTCGACCTGAGCATATGATGCAGGTACTGCGATCATTGCGGCAATTGCTGTGCAGGCTAACAGTTTAGTTTTTCTCACGAGTAAACCCCTTTAATGTTTATGATGATTATCAATATTTTTTGTCCCAATCAGCATTTTTCGATTGATGCACATCAACTCAAGCGACGAATATGGTGACATTTATCGGCTCATATTAAGTCGAAATTGTCACCCAACAGATCTGGGGGGCTTTATTTGAAAAATGAAAAAGCCGAAAACAATATGTCAAAAACTACGCTAGCGCTCCAACACTTAGACCGAACAGGCATCGAACGGCCAACCATTCACACATTAGAAGGGCAATGGCCCTGCACAGTGGTTTGGACCTCAAACGCAAAATTAAAAAGACGGGAGATACTCCCGACACCGTTATTCAATGTCTTTATTCCGACGCGCGACGTTGTCCTGCAAGAAACTACAGGTGTCCTTGGGCGCCGTGACTTTACTTACACTCTAGGGAAGATTGGTTTTTCACCTAGCCAACAAGCCCGCGTACTGGAATGGATCGGGAGGCTAGAAGGTTATACCTTTTTCTTCCACCCTGACATCATCGCAAAGGCATCACAAACCTGTTTTGGAGAGAATTTTGAAGATCTAAAGTGGCGCGGCGGAAAAGGCGATTTCGCCCCCGCAATTGCATATCTAGGCATAGATATCGCCGCGCAGGTGACAACAGGACTGCCCGCGGGAACGGCGCATGTCGAGAGCCAAATAGAAACATTTCTATCCATGGTTTTAAGGCGGTATTCCTCAACGCCTCACAGGAATACGGCACTGGTCGGCATATACAGTCCCCTCATATTGAAGGTTGTCAACTTTGTTGATCATCACTTGAGCGAGCCGTTGACTATGAACATGATTTCCCATGAATGCGGAGCATCGATCTCTCACTTGGGCCGTTTGTTCCGTGATGAAATGGGGGACAGCGTTTGGTCATTTGTGCAACGGCGGCGTTTGTCTATGGCGGCAGAACTTCTCCAAAAAACCGACCTTATGATCTCTCAAATTGGGCAACGGTGCGGGTATCCCGATGCCAAACATTTCAGCCGCCAGTTCAAGTCGCAATTCAAATTGTCACCTGAAAATTACAGACTAAAGCACTTTGCTAAAGACGCCACAACGTAGTCTTTCGCTTTGGTCACACAACGTTTGCTATGCCGTAGACAACCAACCAAATGTTGAAGGCTAGGCACAACCCCCTATGAGCCTTGATTGAAATCAATTTCATATAGCCAGAGGAAAATAGTCTAGCCGTAAGGAGTAAGCTGTGCGCGGTAAATTGCAATTCATCTTAAAGTTCGTGAAAAAACATCACTGCGCCCCCTACGCCAAGGTAAGGGGAGACGACCGTCACAAATCCGCGCCCGATCACCCTTATGGGTTCTTGAGAGCCAAACTCCACCTAAAAGACAACGCTAACATCATACATTTGAAAGGGCAGCAACATGATTGACCGCCGACTATTTTTGGGAGGCGCGATCGCCTTATCGGCCTGCACCACAGCAGCGCCAAAGTGGAGTGCCTCACCCTCAGATGACGTTAATATTGTTCGGGACTATGTTGATGGACCATTCGGGCAACTCCATTATTACGAGGCCGGAGACAGGAAAAGCCGCAAAACACCGCTGGTGCTTTTTCACCCCACCGCCGTTTCCGGAGATTACTTCCACGACTATATGCTTGAAATGGCAAAAGATAGATTTGTTGTTGCGCTGGACACACCCGGATACGGTAAATCAGATCCGCCGTCTGAACGGCAAAGCATGACCAAACTCGCTGACGCTCTAGGTGACGGGATTTCCGCACTCGGATTAAAAAAGGTCGATTTACTTGGCTACCATACCGGCTGCTACCTTGCCACAGAACTGGCGATTCTGCGTCCGGACATGGTCCGGCGCCTTCTCCTCCCCGGCATTCCATATTATACTGGAGCAGAACAAGAAGGAATGTACAAGAAAAACGCCCGCCCCAAGCCTATCGCAGAGGACGGCGCAGACGCTCAGAAAATCTGGTCATTCTGGGTTACAAATCGCAATAAGGCCGTTCCTTTAGAACGGGGCGTCGAGCACTTTACGGATCATATACAATCTTATCCCCGTTCTAATTGGGCCTATCACAGTGTCTTTACCTACGATGCGGATGCACGGCTCCCACTGATAACTCAGCCTGTTCTCGTTCCCAATACGCATGGCAGTTTAAAAGAAGAGAGCCGACAAGCCGCAGCGCTTATACCTGGCGCGGTTGTGATCGAAATACCTGAGCTGCATGAAGGGGTTTTTGATATTGGCGTGCCAAAGTTGGTCAGCGTAACCCGCAGCTTCTTAGACGAGTAAGGTGTTTTCAATCGCGGGTATCCTGCCCCCTAAAACAGCGTAGAGCTTAAGCGCTCCTATCACTGATCCTGCATGAGCCCACGAAGTTAAACTTTCAGGGGCAAGTATTTGGGGAAATGGAGACGATCCATACGATTGACGCCAAATTATGTAGCCTTGGAAATAAACGCACCGAATCGCTTAATACCGTCGGTAATCTGCTCCTCCGTCCCGCCAGAAAAGCTAAATCGGCAATGCCGTTTTCCGTCTTCGGCCTGAGGGAAAAACGGAGCTCCCGGAATAAAGGCCACTTTTGCGGTTTCCATTGACGCCGAAAGCAACATCGCGGCATCACTGCCCTCTGGCAAAGTCACCCAGACAAACATCCCCCCATCAGGTTCTAAGAATGTGATATTTTCAGGAAGATGTTCCCGCATCGCAGCAATCATACAATCGCGCTTACGGCCATAAGTTCTTCGCAAAAGTTCAATGTGATTGGCATATATTTTAGAAACCAGTTCAAACGTAATCATCTGGTTTAGAACAGGGGAGTGTAAATCCGCCGCTTGTTTTAAGGGTACAATTGCTTGAATGAAGGATTGCGGCGCAGCGATCCAGCCGACCCTCAAGCCAGGCATCATGGTCTTAGAAAAAGTACCAATATGAATTACGCCGCCCCACGCCAGGGGATCATCGCTATCCCCGCCGGAAACTTTTTGGTCGTAGGCTATCATCGGTTCAATAGGGTCGCCTTCAAAACGCAGTTGCTGATAAGCGGCATCATCTACAATCGGAATACCCTTAGCGCGCGACATCTTGATTAAGTCTCTTCTGCGGCTATCTGAGATGGTTTGGCCCGACGGATTTGAAAAGTCTGAAACTAAATAAATTAATTTTGGGTTTTGCTCCAACGCGGCTGCAAAGTGCGCCGTCATCGGACCTTCGTCATCAGCCGGCACACCGATGATATCGGCATCAAAAGTTCGCAATATTTGCAGCGCTCCGAGATATGTCGGCGCGGCAGTGACAACTTTGTCCCCAGGCGAAATTAATGATTTAAAAACCAAATTCAGCGCCTGTTGCCCGCCTGACGTCATCAGAACATTGTCGCTTTCGCACTTTGCGCCCAAACTCTGCATATGCGTAGCAACCCACTTCCGAAGCGGTAAATATCCCTCAGACGGACCGTAATTAAGCGCCGCCACGCGCAGTTTATGGTCAGCAAGAATTTGTTCCAATGCTGTTTCCACATGTGCGTATGGAAAAAGCTGCGTGTCGGGCATGCCGCCAGCAAATGAGGTTATATCCCCTTTGCGTAACCGTGAAAACATCTCACGAATTAGAGACTTCTCCGAATGGGCTGCCGCAGGTGTAAACAGTGACATCCAGTCAGGTGATGAGGACGCTTGGATCATGCTAACGCCGCGCTATACATTCAATTTCAACACGCGCATCCGCGGCGAGGCCACTGACCGCAAATGCACTTCTTGCTGGAAAATTTGTATCGAAATATGTTTTATACACCGCATTAAAAGCTGACCACTCACTCATATCAGCAAGCATAGCGGTGCACTTAACGATACGCTCCATGCCTAGGCCTTGCTCCCGGAGAGTCGACTTTATATTCTCCAAAGTTTGACGGGTCTCAGGCTCAATCCCGCGTTCCACAAAGCCCTTCCCCTGCACCGTTCCAAGCGCGCCAGAGAGAAAGATCCACCCATTAGCTTCAACGGCTGACGACAGCGGAAATCCGCTCGCTTTTAGGCTTTCTCCCGCAATAAATTGAATGTCACGCGTCTCATTGACTTCAACTTCATTTGTATGACCAGAAGCGCCGCAGCCCTGAAGAACCAGGATTGACGTTATCAATAGTCGCTTCATAAGTGCCTCCAAACAGGAACAATCAGTTCGGATTTTAATTGAAACTATCGCTACATAGGTGCTTTGATTTTAATCAGGCCAGAAAAAAATAGATCTTTTTGGTTGCTCCCTGCCGAAATCCCCCAGCACGTCAAAACAATGCCCCCTGCTCAAATCCGTGCCATTGCCACCCGTATACCCTAAGTTTAAACTGATTGTTTAGGATCTCTTGCCCGAATACGGCACGAGTGAGCTTTAAGGCCAAAGCTGTCTCGCTCGACCCGAAATAGATCAAAGCTTGAGATGGAACTTATGGCGCTGTCGAATCGCTTACGACTAGCTTTGAAAAGGTGACCTGGGCGTAATCGCCATTCGCTTTGTCCTCGTCCCAATTCCCAGTACCGGCACACGCAGCATACCAGAAGCCTGGGTCATTTTTTGTACTGCACTGATTATAAACGCCGGCTTTAAAATAAAGCGAGTCGCCGCCGTAGCTATAGAGATTGTCGAGCGCATCGACTTCGCCGTTAGCGTCTATGTTATTTGCTAAATTAATTGAATAATTCACCGTGGGTTTTCCCACGGCTTCGAATGTCAAATGCATAGTATTTTTGTGGACATTCACAACGTAGCTAAAATCTTCGCCTAAAGCGATTCCCGCATCGCCAGGTGCAGTTGGGTCACTCCACAGCGCGCCCCAAACGGGATAGGCAATGTCCGTGCGGTTCTCGTCTTCTTTGGCCAAGTTGCGCTCATAGGTCCAAAACACAGAGCCAGTTTTATGGTCAGGCCATTTTTTATAATATATCTTTAGGGGCTCATTCCCATACCCAAACCCGCTGGATGTCTTCTTGTACTTAACCGCATGAATTTGGCCAACTACGGCAGAATAGGCCGGCTTCTTATTGGGGTTTCCTGCGTTCAGGGCCACATGGTCAACCCGTAATGTCGCTTCCATTTTTCCGCCAACTGAGCCAAATTTGTCAGAACCCGTGCGCGCTTCGACTGCAAAATTATTACCCGCATCATGAGTTTTAATTCGAGTGTTTTTCCCGCGTGACATATACCGCAATTCACTTCTGGTATTGCTGGTATTTTTCGTCTTCGCGCCTTTATTTGGGGCGACAAAAACCATATTATTTTGCTCATCAAGATAGAAAAAATCAGGATGGGAATATTTTTTCATTTTTTTAATAGGAATAGAATCGACCTTCCCATCGCCGTTTTGGTCCACTGGAAGTGTTATATTCCAATGACTTAGGTCAAATTCACTCGCAGGCGCTAAATCTTTATCCATGATAGCCTTGCTCTGCGCAGACGCAGGCAGGCTATGCGATGAAACTGCCAATCCGGTTAAAATAGCGAAAGAAATCCGAGTGGGTAATTTAAATGTTCTAATCATGATATGTGCCCCCTTTAAAATAATTATCTTTTCGAGCCTGAAACAAGCAAGGTGAAAAATGAGTGTATATAGTCTTTCAAAAGATGCAATTATCTGTTGCAGTTAAGCTTGGGTATCGACTTACCTTTTCCAGTTCCCGATTGCGACTTAACGCCTAACATCTAAACTTTCATTCCCCATAGCATAATGCACATCGCTAATGCTCGCGAGGTTGAAGTCACCACGGATTGAGTGCTTTAGTGCGCTCGCAGCCGCTGCAAATTCAATATTATCCTGCTTGCCCATATCAGTAATCAATCCGTGTAAAAGTCCAACGGCAAAAGCATCCCCGCCCCCGATCCTGTCGACTATACCAGCAACATTATATGGCCTCGATTCCCACCGGGCATCGCGTTTGACAAGTTCTGCAGAAATTCTGTGGTGGTCCATTGTTATTGTTTCGCGCGTCGTCGCGGCACACGCTTTAAGCCTAGGAAATTCCTTGAATGCCATTTTATAAGCTTCAGCGCGGTCTGTGATAGATTGCCCCATGACGAGGCTAATATCCCGCTCATTGATAAGGGCAAGTGTCGCATAGCTCAGGATTTCTCGAATAATTTCAGGGCCGTCGCCTTTCCAGTTCTCCCAAAGGTAAGCACGGTAGTTTCCGTCAAAAGACACATTCACGCCGAGTTCGTTCGCAGCTTTCACAGCACGCAATGCAGCCTTAGTTCCATTTTCGCCAATCGCCGGAGTGATGCCAGACATATGTAACCAACCCGCACCGTCTAGAACTTTGTTCCAATCAATCGAATTGGAATCAGCTTTTGCGAAAGCCGAGTCCTTGCGGTCATATTCAATACGCGAAGGCCGGACGGCCGCGCCAAAGCTGATAAAATATAATCCCATTCGGCCAGGAACCATTTGCACAGCGCTGGTATCGACATTGTATTTCCGAAGCTCGGCCAAAGCGGCGCGGCCTAATGCGTTACTGGGTAACACCGTGGCCATGACACTGTGATGACCAAATTGCGCAAGGGAAGCAGATACATTCGCCTCCGCCCCGCCAACATGAACATTCAAGCTGCCTGTTTGCAGAAGCTGCTCTCCATCTGGGGCCGCAAGGCGTAATAATACCTCGCCAAAACATATAATTTTTTTTCCCATGTTATCCCCATTTCTGTGAGGACATTTTCCGCTGTTCCGTCATTTATTGTGACGTTTTTATTGATGCTTGCGGCCTACCCCATCTGGCTATCAGAATGGCATTTTCTGGCGGGGTTGTAAATTACAGGCTTAATTATTCCCGTACTGCCGTTTGCGAGCGGCATAGAGAAGCGCGCGTCTGCGGCGCTTAAACTCTATTCAATAATTTTAAGAAATTTCCCCGCATTAATCTGCGGATGTCGGGATAACTCTATTCGAGTACCGCCATAAGCCTATCAATAGGCTTGACGCGAACGCTAAGGCGCGTTCGCGTCATATTTAATCTATTTTTCGAGCTTTACGAAATAGTCAAAGATTTCAGGAACGTTGCCGTTACCCATGCCAGCATCAACAGCTGCTTTAAGGTTAGCTGATGTGCCTTCAGCAACCAAAGACTTGGATCCAAGATCAGAAATCATTTGGACAAAGTAACCAAGGTCTTTGTTCGCATTATTGATGGAGAAGCCAAGATCGCTAACGCCGTCAACTGCGTAATTCTTGCAAAATTTCATGAATGGCGAACCTGACGGGCCGGTAGACATGATGTCGTAAAGCTGTTGACGGTCCACGCCGGCAAGCTCAGCAGCAGCGAAAGCCTGCGACATGGCCGTAACGGTTGTCATACCCATGAAGTTATTAATCAGCTTAGTCGTATGACCAGCACCGAGTTTACCCAGATAAAAAACATTCTCGCCTTGCTCCTTGAGCATTGGCTCATACTTATCAAATGTCGCCTTATCACCAGCAGCCATAATGTTGAGCAAGCCGTCTTTGGCGTGAGCCGGTGTACGGCCGAGAGGCGCGTCGATCATGCCCGCACCTTTTTCGGCTAAAGCCGCGCCGATTTTTTGCGTAGACGCTGGGATAGACGTACCAAAATCGATGAGCACTGAGCCTTTCTTGATGCCGGCTAAGATGCCGTTATCGCCGTAGACGATTTTTTCAACAACAGCAGACGTCGTGAGACAAAGCTCAACTATGTCAGACTTTTCTGCCAATTCCTTAGGCGACTTCGCCTGCGTTGCGTTACCACGCGCCAAAACACGGTTAACCGCCTCTTGGTTAAGGTCCATGACGATGACTTCAAACCCGCGCGTTTGCAGGTTCTCGACCATATTGCCGCCCATAAGGCCGAGGCCCATAAATCCGATGACTGGTTTTGACATTATATGCCTCCTAGTAAGATTGGTGTTACATGTTGAGTTGATATTACTATACCAATTTACAGCTAACTCTATACCAATTTCGTCGAGTATCCAAGGTAAAAATGCGAATAAGGCTAGCCAGTAAGGCGTAATATCATGATGAATTAATTTAGCGTTGTACGCGTCCTGATCCGTCGCCGCCCATCAAGGCTTCGACTTCTTTACGGTTCACGCGGTTAAAGTCGCCAAGAATTGAGTGCTTAAGCGCAGACCCTGCAACAGCGAACTCAAGGCTTTGCTGGCGATCTTCGTAAAGATTATATCCAGCGATGAAAGCAGAGGCAAAGCTATCGCCGCCGCCAACACGGTCAACAATATCTGTGAGCTCATACTTCTTAGATGACAGGAAGCCGTTCTTGCGGTCCCGCATACAGGCAGACCAGCCATTGATGTTGGCATTTACTGCTGCGCGGAGAGTAATGGCAATCGTGGACATGCCCGGATAGATATCGAGGACTTTCTGGGAAAGCTCTTCATATTTGCTCAAATCCAAGTGACCGGAACCGCTTTCAACATCAACGTCAACAGAAATACCGAGAGACTTCTGGCAATCTTCTTCGTTGGCAATGCCGACATCTATATGCTTGACGAGGTCCTTCATTACTTCTGGAGCAGTTTTACCATATTTCCAAAGCTTACCACGGAAGTTGAAATCACATGATGTTATAACACCGGCCTTTTGAGCTTCCTTCACGCATTCAAGACTAAGGTCAGCAGAGTCTTGCGAAAGCGCAGGGGTGATGCCTGTGATGTGGAGCCACTTTGCGCCTTTGAAGATTGTCGGCCAATCGAAATCGCCAACTTTGGCTTCGCAGATTGACGACGCCGCGCGGTCATAAATGACCTTTGAAGCGCGCTGATTAGCGCCCGTTTCGAGGTAGTAAATACCAACACGCTCACCTTGGCGCTTTACGTTTGACGTATCAACACCAAGTGCGCGAAGGGAGTTAATCGCATTTTGTCCAATATCATTGTCAGGAAGCGCAGAGATGAAACCAGCATCAAAACCGTAATTGGAAAGCGAAACGGCTACGTTAGCTTCGCCGCCGCCGAATGTCGCTTCGAAGGATGGGCTTTGGAAAAAGCGTTCATAGCCGTTAGTCCGAAGGCGAAGCATGATTTCGCCGAAACTGAGAAAGTCAGTCATTATTTTAGTCCTATTCTATTTTTGTTGTGCGAGGGTGATCGCATCTTTTGCAAGTTTGGTAATCGCCGCGAAATCGCCTTTGGCAATCGCGTCAGCAGGGGTAAGCCATGAACCGCCGCACGCCAAAACGGCAGGGACGGCTAGGTAATCGTTTAAGTTAGACGGGCTAACGCCGCCTGTTGGCATAAATTGCACGTCTCGGAAGACTGATGACAACGCCTTCAGCATGCCAGGGCCACCTACCAGGCTGGCCGGAAATAACTTCACGGTTCTAAGTCCGAGATTCCACGCTTGTTGCAGCTCTGTCGCCGTCGAAATGCCTGGCAAAATCGGAATACCTGCATCATTGGCTACGGTTACAGATGCCGTATCAAGGCCCGGAGACACGATGAAGCTCGCGCCGCGCTGGATAACTTCTTTAGATTGATCAGCGCTCAGAACAGTGCCTGCACCTACATGAGCGTGCGGAAATTCTTTAGCAATCGCCTCAAGGCAATCAAGCGCCGCGTCCGTGCGCAGAACAACCTCAAGAACATCCAAACCACCTTCAAGTAGCGCTTCGGAAATTTTCAGAGCCGTCTTCGGATCATCTGATTGAACAAGCGGGACGACCCGCTTGGCTTTTAAAGAGTCGAGTAGTTTTGTCATTTTGTAAAAATTCCTAAGAGAAGAACATGCCGCCATTAATGTCGATGTTGGCACCTGTAATATAAGCCGACGCGTCAGACGCGAGATATACAACCGTATCAGCGCAGTCATCAGGATGACCCTGACGCCGTAGTGGCACGGACGCTTCAACGCCGCGCCGTGCTGCGTCCGGTGTAAATGTATCGTGGAAAGTCGTGTCGATCATGCCCGGGCAAAGCGCGTTACAGCGAATGCCTTGAGGGCCTAGTTCTTTGGCCATGGAGCGCGTGAACGTAATCACTGCGCCTTTTGACACAGAATAAGCGGACGCGCCGCCTCCGCCGCCGTCGCGGCCAGCAAGCGATGCGAGGTTAACAATCGCGCTCCCTGAAGGCATATGCGGAACAACCGCTTGGGTCGCCAAAAACGTTGAATTCAAATTAAGGCCCATGACTTTATTGAGGAAGTCTTCGTCCATTTCTGCAAGCTTTTTACGCGCTACAAGTCCGCCAACATTATTGACAAGAACGTGTATATCATCCCCAAAGGCTTCTCGCGCCTGCGCCACAACAGCATCGACATCAGCCTTTTTGGTCATGTCGCCCTTAACTAAAATAGCTTTGCCGCCAGCCTTTTCGATCGCGGCGATTGTCTCTTCGCCCGCGGCTTTATTGCTATGGTAATTCACAACAACATTGGCGCCAGCTGCCGCAAGTTTAATTGAGCATGAACGCCCAATATCGCGCGTGCCGCCCGTTACAATGGCGGTCTTTCCACTAAGGTTAGTCATATTATTTTTCCTAAATTATACAACACGCCCGCGAAGCAGTTCCGCGGACGCGTTCGAATAAGTTTCGCCTACGATTTCGGCGTATAGCCTCGAGGCTTCAACGGCGCGATATGTCCGCATAAAATCCAGACCGCCGCGATTGCCGTAAGGGCCATAGCTGCGCCAAGAACAAAGATTGAGAAGTAATTCCCTCCCTGCGTCATAATTGGCACGAGTGCAATAATACCTGCCCCAGCAAGTTTCGCGGCCATACCAGCCAAGCCAGCCAGTGTCCCGACAGTTTTACCTCCGTAAAAATCAGCTGGAAGCGTTTGAACGTTACCAATCGCGGTTTGGAAACCAAACAGAATGATGAACATCAAAGTTAGGGCCAAGCCCGGAGTTGACGCGACAGCAAGTGCAAGAAGCGCAGGCAACATGATCAAACAACCGAGTGTAATAGTAAGCTTACGTGTTTTATCAACACTCCAACCGGAGTCGATACGGTTTTGAGCCAACAGCCCGCCAAACCAAGCGCCGACCATAGCGCCCACATAAGGCACCCAGCCAGAGGCCACGAGGTCCTTCATGTTGAAGCCGTGGACTTCAAATAGGTAAGTAGGGATCCAAACGATGAACAACCACCAGATCGGGTCAATCGCAGCGGACGCGATAATAACGCCCCAGCTTTGTTTACGTGATAACAGCTCAAGCGTTGGAGGGTTATACCCGCCGTCAAGATTGCCGTCCGCGTTTAAGTCTTCATTGAGCTGGCCGCTAAGAATGTAGTCGCGCTCTTTGTCTGTAATCCAAGAGTGATATTTAGGCGGAGCCTTAACAATGACTAACCAAGGCACGAGCCAAATCAGGCCCATAACACCCACAAGGATAAAAATAAGTTTCCAGCTAAAAAACAACGCCAAGTAACCGATAAGAGGGATAGAGATAATCCCCCCAATCGCGGCTCCGGAATTAAATATACCTTGTGCAAGCGCGCGCTCATTCACAGGGAACCACTCTGCGTTAGCCTTAGCAGCCCCCGGCCAGTTACCCGCTTCAGAAATACCAAGAATGGACCTAGCGATACTGAATGTCGCTAGGCTATTTGCAAAAGCATGCGCAATCGTGGCAAGCGACCACACACCGATTGACAAGACGAACCCTAAACGTGTCCCAACCCAGTCAAAGATTTTTCCGAAAATCGCTTGGCCAAAGGCGTAAGAGAATACGAATACAATGGAGATAGATGCATAAATCGCCTTATGACCCGTAGCGTCCATATCAGGAAAAAGATCTGGCGCAATTTCAGTCGGCCAAAGGACACTCAGTGTCTGGCGGTCAATGTAGTTGATGATGGTCGCAAGAGCGACCAGGCCAACAACAGCCCAACGTAGCTTACCCTTCAGCATTGAAATTCCCCTTTTTATAATTTTCAAAAAAATCTTCGCGAATAGGCGAGAACATATCAAGCAGAACGCCCGCTTCTATACAAATCGCTCCGTGCATAGCATGAGGTGGCATGAAAAAGCTGTCACCCGCCTTTAAACGCTTTGTTTCCCCATCAACGAACACATCGAACACACCGCTTTCCACAAAAGCAATTTGACTATGATAATGCTCATGCCTGTAACCTTCAGACCCTTTTTCAAAAATGGCTTTAACGAGCATAATGTCGTCATTATAAGCCATAATTTGACGCTTAACCCCTGGAGCTACGTCCTCGAAAGGCACATCGTCACCAAATATAAAGTTTGGACTCTGCATGATTAATTCCCCGCAGTCTTATGTTTTTGTGAATGAAATAACTTGTAAGGTCCGGTCCATGAAACGTCGTGACCTTCGACGGTCATGCTGTGTTCTGCGCTCTCATCCATATCGCCTGCTACGGCGAGGCCAATTTTTTGGCCCTGTTTGGTTTCGATCTGAATATATTCATTGGAGGCGCCTTCAAAATGCGTGATAGACTTCACGTTGGAATGACTATCATTCGTATACTCGACTGTCGGGTTATACTCACCGTGAGGCTCGATGACCGACGCGAATGAAACGCCTTTATTGGTTTTCGCCCGAAGGATGAATGCCGGCTCGCGGCGCAAATTAAAATCAGGATCGCTAGCACCAATCTCTGCAAATATAACTTCAGCACTTTTAGGCACGGATGAGGTTACGGAATAAAACGTTCTGTCTAATAGCCACGTAACCTGAGCCTGTCCATCAACAGCTTGAGCGCTACCGACACGCCATAAATATTGGTAACCGTTTGACGGGCCTAAAGGCTTACGCAAAACTGTGTCCGCAGCAATTTTGAAATTCGTTTCAATGAGCTGCCCATTATAGAAAAATGGCAGATCATATTGATGGCGGTTTTCTGAATGTGCTTCCATGAGGTCAACCACGATAGGGCGCGGGAGCGCCGCGTCCGTGATCATCGCCATAGTCCGGTCCATTGAAACATCAGCATAGGCCGTATCGATTTTCGCCGACGTGATTTTCAAGTCACCCATATCGGAAAATGTTCCCAATATCGGCGCGTTCTTATTACCTGTATCGACATCGCCGCCGAAATGGCTCGTCTCGTCAACAATCAATGCGTTGTGCGCAATGGTTTGTTTCGCGAACGTATTATTTTCAGCGAGGTAATGTCCGCCATATTTGGCTTCAACGTTCAAGAAACGCGCTGCGCCGTAATCGCGCAAAATTTCATGGCCTGCATCATAAAGCAGGAAGCCGAGCTTATCGAAATGGCCGTGGCCTAGTCCCTGAGATGTGTTCTTAACAACGAGCGCCAAGTCATTCGGGTCTTTCGAAGCGCGGATAATATCTAGCGCGCCTTCAGTCCCGTCAACGCCGTCGCCTAGACGCATAGTTTTATAATCAAAAGGTTTCGCTTTTCCGGCCGCCAAATCTTCGGCTAGCTTTCGGCTTTCAGGCGTGAGGACAAACTTGTCTTGCGCCTGCGCGATTGAGAGCAAACCTTTGTCGCCTGTCAATTCATAGGCAATCGCCACACCGTGGAGAAGCTCTCTTGTCTTGATGCCCTTGTCTTTAATCGCGTCATTGATCGGAAAAAACAGCCCGCCATAGTTTTGCTGAATAGTTGTGTAGATCGCCTTCTTCAGGATCCCGTCACGCTTTTCGAAAATCTTACGCTCAGGGTTATTCTTCTCAACAGCCTGCGCGAAAATCACGAATGGCATGAGAGCGAAGCGCTGATAATATGGCCCTTCATTGTAATAGCCATCCGGCGAGAACAGTTCGTCCATTTGCTTTAGGAAACCCGCGTCTCCTGATTTGTCTAATCCCAAAAGAGCCTGTTCGACATACTCATCATCGTCAATGGCATATCCAGTTAGGCCAACAGCCGCCGTCGCCCAAGTCCCGTGATTGTGCACTTTATTGAAAGTCTCGGGCGAGCCATCAGACATGAAGTCCGCCATATTACGGAGCAAATCTGTTTCGATTTTTGCGCGCTGCTCTTCGAACAATGTGTCTTTAATTGCGGCGTAGCTTTGAGAGACATTGAGAAGCCACATGCTCTCATTTAGGTTTTGCCAAAACATACGTCCCGGAGACTGCTCTTTCTTGGCAGGATGCAAGCCCCAACCGGGGTAAACATCGGCGTAATCCAGCATCGCTTTACCAGCGAAATCTGCATATTTTTTCTCGCCCGTAAGCTTATAAAGCTGGCCAGCATTATAGATAAGCGTCGCGTTCTTTTTATGCTGTTCGTGAGTATATCCACCGCCCGGATCTTTCGGCACAGGCACCACAAGCGGGCTTTCCATATGCGCGTCAAGGTCGGCCTTCGCAGCGTTTAATGTTGCATCAAACCCAGACGCTTGCGCGGTGGATTGCGCGGGCTTCGAAGGGCCCGTTTCCTGACAGGCTGTCATAGCCGTTCCTAAAAGAAGCACAGACATAATAGTTATTATTGGGCGCATAATACTACTCCAATCCTACGTTATCTGAAATTTGGGCCGTAGGCTCCAAACCACTATTAAGCTCAACAACACGTGGCGCCGCTGTGCTTGAGAACTTGTTTTCGAATATCTTCGTCTTTGGCTCGCTCACAGTATGCGTGATGAGGAAAGGCTCGCTATTTTCAAATTCATTCTTTGAGATAGTCGCAACCTGAACGCCGTGAAGGTGGATAGACGCCTTAGACTTATTGCGCGGTCCAGAACCCACATTTGTAAGCTTGGAATCCGTCATATTAAAATGCGGACCAAACGTACTCTCGTCCCGCCCGCCGCGGTAATAATCGACAAGCGCGCCTTCGACATCCTTAAACGTCGAACCTTCGATCGTTAGGTATTCCGCATTATAGATACCGTAATCATCACTTTCAGTATCGAGCTTTAAAATCGCACCGGAGACAGTTTTAAAATTAGAGTTTTTAATCAGGATATTGTCGGCGAAGGTTCCCTTGGCCGCAGAGACCACGTTAAAATGCTGATTGACGTCAAGGTCTTCGAAATCTGAGTCGATGATTTCTAAACGGTAGTTTTCCAACATCGCATACGGAGACGTACGGATAACCGCGTTCCCTTTGTAATCTGGCGCGTCTTTACCCGTAATATTCAGACCAATAACTTGAAGGCTCCCCCCGTCGACAATTTCAAACAAAGCTGAGCGTTCAAAAGATAAATTGACCTCGCCTACCGCTTTGAACGTCAGAGGTTTATCTATCTGCAAGAATTTAGGCACGACATAATTGCCTGCAGCCAAGGAAAGCATATCGCCAGCGCTTGCGGATTTAACCGCTGAGAATAAAGCCCCAGCGTCAGCATTCACAGAGATCGTTTTTCCAGATTGGAACGGGACAACAGGCTCAGATTTAGGAAACCAAGATACGCCCGTCATGTCTTTTGTTGTGACGATCAAATCACGGCGCGCGCCGGCGGTTATATTCGCTTGTGGGTACATTAAACCATTATCTGCGCGGGACATAGCTACAGCTTCACGCGCGAAACCCGTCGAAAAAGAAGGCGCGTCCATAGAGCCCAAAATATTATCTTTGAAATCAATCCCCGACATATCGTCATAGACCGTGAACACATCATGTTCTTTATCGTTATAGATCAAATTCGCCGCGAAAACGGTATCCGAAGGAGGCGCGGAACGCTCGGCATCACTACCAGCGCCAAGCTGCACACTATCACTTTTAATAAGGCTATTATTTTCAATAATAGCCCCAACAACCGGGTCGTAGCGGTTAATAGGTCCGTTCGGAACGCCGTTCATTACAACCAGTGCACCGCCAAAACGGCTTCCCGTTAGCCCTTCCATGTAATTATTACGAACGGTTTGCTTCGCATTAATCACGCGTATCCCGCCCGTATGGTCCACACGGTTTCCAAAAAAGACGTTCCCCTCAACCAGCGTATTATTTCCATGACGCATGGTCAGCGTGCCGCGAGATTCAAAGAATGTGTTATTCAGAATTTTGTTTCTGCCTGACTTGCTGGAAATTATTTCCACTTCGCCGTCACAGCGGTCAAAGTAATTGTTTTCAACTGTCGTGAAGGAATTTTGGCGCGAATGATGGCTAGTGCCGATACGCAAAGTTTCACCGCCATTAGACCCTAATATGGGCCGAGGACCAAAATAATTGTGGTCAATTCGATGGTAGTTTTCTTGACTAGCTTCGGAATTCATCCGAACCGCCATCACGACGCCTTTATTACGCTTTCCCACAAGGTGGTTGTGGTCAAAACGGTTATGCTTGCCGTACATCATGACCCAGAAGTCTGCCTCGTAACGCTCTGGATTATTATAATTATCAATTACAATTTCCGTTATCCGAGAATTATTGGCCAGCTCTTTAGAGTTCTTGCGAAAAGAGACGACTTCGCTTGTCGGCGTATGCCCATCCTTAAAAACCAAACCTGACACTTCGAGATACTCTCCGGCTAGGCGTAGATTGGACTGACCAGACAGGATAACCTTGCCTTTTGTCTCAGCGGTTAAAACAATGGGCTTATTTTTTTCCCCCTTACCCGTGAAAACAATTTCAAAGTCATTCCACGTTCCGTTAGCGAGCTTGATGACGTCACCAGGTTTGGCTTTTTTAACAGCCTCTTTGTAAGCGGCTTGATCGACAACGATGTAGTCTTTGGCAGAGGCACTGCACCCCGTCAGTGAGAAACCGGCAACAAGACACGCACTCATAACCTTACGATACGCAAGAGTAGACATCATTTCGCAATCCCCCAAAAACGATCAATCACGGGGCGCTAAGCGCAAAACCTCACTCTTGTCGTCAAATATTATTATTTATAATGAAATATCTGCAATTCACATTGAAATGTCAACCAATAATGCAGACCAATTATAAATATTGGTATAGATAGATGATTATTATTTGAAATAGGCTGCAGAAAGCGCGCTCTGGAAAGATAAACGGCTGCCCGTATGCCCCGCAATTAGCTTAACTGCTTTGTGAGCAGATATCTTGACCGGCTTTCTGACGCCTTGCGCTTGACCTCTTGATAGGCCTCCTCTTCAGACGCAACCAAAAGCGCCTCGATCATACGTGTGAAATGGGCGCGCATAGCAACACGCGCGGCAACTGAATCTCGCTCTTTTAAGGCCACTAATATAGCCTCATGCTCATCTTCACGGTGACTACTGTCTTTATCACAAACATTGCGATAGACTCTTTGAAGCTGAGCCGCCTCTGTTCGCATCCTCCACATGCTATCAATAACGAACATGATCGCGTGATTGTTAGTCGCTCGCGCTATGGCCATATGAAAGGCTTCATCCGCATCATCAGCTGACATGGCGCTTTTGACCTTACCAGACATGATGGCAATATAACCTTCCAGCTCAGCTATAGCCTCATCAGTTATGATAGGCGCGGCAAGCGCCGCGGACTCCGCCTCAAACAACGCACGCGCCTCAGTAAGTTCAAAAGGGCCAACGACAGGCAAGCCGCCTAACGGCAAATCACTTGCATCAAGAACATAAGCGCCAGAGCCAACTTTAATTTCTAAACGCCCCTGAGCTTGCAAAGCAATTTCTGCTTCGCGAACAGATACGCGGCTGACACCAAATTTTTCAGCAAGATCTCGCTCGCCTGGCAAGCGGCTACCAGGCGGGAAAACACCCGAATCAATGAGTTCTAAAATTTGGTTTGAAACCGTATGATATAAGCGCTTTTCAGTCATTCGTCTTCCCTATACCAATACTTCAATACTGTCGAGATTGTCCCTACCAATTTTTTATAAAAAAAAGCACAGCCCCCAAAAGGGACTGCGCTGAACTCTGATCCATTTCTATAAAGCCTAGAAACGCCCGCGTAGTCCGAAGAAGATACGAGGGCCGTACGAGTTTACCTCATATTGGTTATCTTCAACCCACTGGAATTGTTCTTTTTCTGCATCCAAAATATTAATCGCCTCTACAGACACACGGAAATTATCGTTGATTTTGTAAGACGCACGCGCCTCAAAAACACCAACTTTGTCAATATAGCGCAAACGCGTTCCGTCAGACGTAAATGGCTGAAAATAATTGTCGCGATACTTATAAATCGCTGAGACATCCAAGCCCCCAATTTGATAGTATACCGTACCACTAAATACATTTTCAGAAAGTCCAGGAAGCCCGCCCGGAGCTACAATCCCCTCATGAGTTTGCACGAAATTACCATTTGCATCCGTGAAGCCGCGATCACCTAGCAGGCTATCTTCAAATTCAAAACTTGAGTCAACATAGTTATAGCTAGCCTTTACACCCAGACCACTCAAATACCCCGGCAGATAGCTAAAGCGATGCGAACCTGTAATCTCGACACCAAATAAGCTACTAGTTTCGTCGGAGGCCTGCTGAACAACGACCGGACGGGTAATGGTTTGGCCATCAACTATATAGTCTTCGTTTTGCGTAACATTTTCAAAACCACCCTCGAACTTCTTGTAGTAGGTACTTACGGCAAGAATTGAATCAGCATTAGGATACCATTCAAACCCTACATCTGCGTTCCAAGATGTCAAAGGACCGATTTCAGGGTTGCCCGACACATTAACAGAAGCAATAAGGTCATTCGGATCCGTTATCGGATTACCGTTCCCATCATCGTTTTGAGTCGAGAAACTACGACTAAAGCCCAAGTCAGCCGGATCAGCACGAGACAGCGCCCGGAAGGCACCAAAGCGAATCAACTTATCGTCAGCCAAATCTAATATTCCGGTCACGCTTGGCAGAACAGTCGTGTAATCAGAGACTGATGTCACTGGAACTGGATCGCCTACAGGCGCAATGGTAAATTCTCCACCCGTATTCGTTATCGCGTAACCCTGACGGAAACTACTAGAAGTAACTTCAGTATTTACAACGCGCACACCAACATTACCCCTCAACGGAAGATCGTTGAAGGTCGTTTCATAATTAGCCATAGCATAAAGCGCCAAGGTGTCCTCTTGAACATTAGTTGTTCTCGAATTTTCCCGCACAAGACCCGGGGCCACTGTCGAGAATTGGTTTAAGGCTTGACCAAAACTATTCTCTCTGGCGTCAGGATTCAAGGAGTAGGCATTGATAGCCGCTAGAATCGAATTCAAGGACGCTACAGATGTTTCTGCCACACATCGCGCGTCAAAAACGCCCCAACTGCTTGTTGAACCAATAACATTTCCATTAACATCAACATTTGTCACAAGATCATTATTACCACGGAGATTTGACAAAAAATCGGTCTCAGGGAACGAACCGCGGCAAGCTTGGTTTGTCGATGCAATAATGGCGACAAGATCACTTTCCAGCTGTTGTTGCTGCGCTCCAGCAATGCCACTATCATTAGCGTCATCAAGAACTTCGCGATTATTAACTGTTAATTCACCATCATTTTCAATTTCAAATGAGAAGCGACCACGGTCAGCAAGAAGCGGATCACTTGTATCAGCGCCGCCCGGAGTTGAGATAAAATCTTGCCTAGCGTAACGCACGCCAGCTTGGAGACTTGTAAAAATGCTTTTATTCAAATCATAGTCAACGTCAAATCGTCCTGACATAAATTCATTTTGACGATATAAATCATTATCAACACGCACACGAAGGCGGTCAACAAAGTTATCGTGATCATTAACATCAAATGTCCCGTCATAAAGCGTATATAATGGAATGCCTGACGACGTATTAAACTCGATTGTTGGCGTGGCATCAGACTGAATGCGAAATTCGATAGCCTGCTCAGTCCGCTCAACATTTGAGTAGGCGAGATCAGCCGAGACAGTCATGCGATCATTAACCTCATAAGAACCGTTAAGGCCAATACCTTCAAATGTCTCAATACGTGCAAAGCTGCCGCCTTGCACTTCTATTGTATTATCAGTGAACGCACGAGTAATACCGCCATTCGCTCTGTACTCAATAAGCTCTGCAGACGTAGGATCTGCAAGGCCCTGTCCCTCGAAATCAGGAAGACCGCCCAAGCCTTGTTCGTTTCTCTTCCATCCGTTAAACGTCAAATCATTACGCTCTTCAGCCTGCGTACGTTCTGACCATTGGGCATCAACATTTATATCCCAACGATCATTAGGCTGCCACTGAATGGCTCCAAATAGAGCATCACGAGAATCTTCCGTATCGTTTTGACGGTAATGGCGCTGGCTTGGCACCAAAACAAAGGGGGCGCCAAAATCTATAGCATCTAAACGAGCATCACCTGTGGGGGCGATTTGTGTCACAACACCGATGTTATTACTGTCGCCACCTTGAAGTGCGCCATTACCATTAGGGGCGCGATAGTCTTCACAATCCCGGTCATTTTCGATTGGGTTGTCAGAAAAACCTATTCCCAACGGAGTTACAACACCTGTCCTGACGATACAGGCAAAGCTTGATGCATCGGAGTTTGATGTGGAACGAACTTCGGCTTCAGGCTGAGATATTTTACTCAACTGACCGCCTATAGAGATGCCAATATCGCCCAATCCTTTAACTTCAAACTGGTCGACAAAGCTAAGCGTACCACGGTAACCGATATCGCCAACCTGTGTGTCCTCCTGATTAAGCTGATCAGGGTTGATATTACCCTTAATATCAAACTGAATGCGCCGCTTACCGTAATCAAGGGGCTTAAGTGTTTCAATTTGGATTTGACCAGCAACGCCGCCTTCGATCTGACTAGCATCTTGCGTTTTAAAGACGGCCAACTTGTTCATAAGTTCGGACGGGAATTGCGAGAAGTTGACTGAACGGTCACCGGACCCATTACCAACTAAACGTCCATTGATCGTCGTGGAAGATAGATAGGGGCCAAGACCCCGAATAGAGACTTCTGTCGCGCCGCCATTTTCACGGTGAGAGGCTACACCTGTGATGGTTTCAAGCGCTTCGCCGATGGAGAGCGCCGGAATGTCGCCGATCTCGTCAGCAGACAAGCCATCAACAATTTGAGTGCTTTGCCGCTTTAAATTGATCGAGTCCTGAATAACTTGACGTGAACCTGTCACGACAACTTCGTCACTCTCGGTCGTGTCTTGCGCAAGAGCCGTTTGGGACAAGGTCAACATGGCAAGACTGGAGCCCGTCAAAAGTAGGGCCTTCGCAACATTTAGGTGTGCGAATTTAGAAGTTGTGGTCTGCATAGAAATCTCCCCTGAGATATAATTGATTATTAATTTTTCTTTATGCTCCCATAAAAAGCCAATAACACCCACCATGTCAACCGTTAATGCAGACCGATTTTACATAACTGGTAGTACCAATTATGCATTTTAGACAAATGTTGCAAATATGACACAAAAGTTAATCTGTATCAAAAGACGAACATACGCGCCCAGGATAATCGAAGTAATCTCTTATTATGAATGTAGATGGCACTCAGGCGGCATCTCACTTACAGGCTGGGCTCAACACCAAGTTCGCTCAGCATATTAATGCTGGTTCTCATACCCGTAAGCCATGTGCTGACCCGTGTTCTGCGAACGGATAAGGCCGTACTTTGTTCTGTGATAAGATCGAATGCACTCGCTGCGCCTGTATCATAGCGAACTTGAGTGATTTTGGTGACCCTATCTTGCGCCTCTTGCCTCAACTCTAAGAGTCCAACTTGCCGCAAATTTTCATCTTGTTGCGCCAGGAGCCGCTCAATCCCGTCTAGCGCGCCAAGGAGCGTTCTCTCATAAGCAATAAGGCTTTGCTCTCTCGATATCTCGGATTGCTCAAGAGACCGCTTCCGGTTTCCGTTGTTGTAAAGCAAAACAGACAAGCCTGCGCTAATACTAGCCGTCAGCGCATCTGTTGATAAGAGATCCGTTATAGAGAGCCCGCCTGTACCAGAGTTTGCTGAGAGGTTCAAAGACGGAAGCCAAGCTTTACGAGCGCTATCCAGAGCGATGCCTGACACCATGACACTGCGTTCCGCACGCTCAATATCAGGGCGGCGCGTTATCACCTCAGCTGGGGCTGAAGGCTTCAGCCGAGGAACGTCCCAAAACACAAATGGAGCAGGTGTGAGTGAAAAATTCTGCGGCGGCTCACCCAGCAATATCGCAAGGCTACGGACTTGGTTCGCTCTCGTAGTTTTGAAGCCTTCAAGCGAACTTTCAAGCGTGCTGATACTTACATTTAATTGGTCGACACCAAGCCGGGTAATTGTCCCGGCCTCAAGTCGAACTTTAGAAAGGCGTAATTGTTCATTTTGTATACTTATTTGCTCTTCTTGTAGCCGGATAAACTCATCCTGCACCCGTATGTCAAAATAAGATTGAGCAATAAAACGGGCAGTATCAATGCGGGCCGCACGCAAGGCAGTTACTCGGTCAGCGAGCGCCAGCTCGCTGCGTTTTACATTACTATCAACGAGGCCCCACAAATCCACGCGGTAGCTGGCCGACGCGCCAAGGGCGTAACTATCAACAGGCGAGCCTCGCCGAGATTGCGATACACCCGCGCGGCCACTTCCCAGGGACAAAATTGGGTTTTTCTCGGCCTCAGCTTGCTCCAAAGATATTTGCGCTGACCGCAAGCTCAAAAGCGTGCTTTCAAGTGTTAGGCTGTTCTTTAACCCCCGCCCGATTAGCGCCATCAACACAGGGTCGCTCAAATCCGTCCACTCTATCCCCACATCGAAACTTGGGTCTGCTTGTGTTTGCCAGTCTTGCTTTAAAACCTTTGAATTTATGATCTCGATGCCTGTGCTTTGATCCACCTCATCAGGATTAAACTGACCGGGCAGAGACGCGCAGCCTGCAAGGCTAAGAGCAGCGGCGCTCGCTATCAAAAAGGCCTTACTCATTAACGTGCTCTTTTTCAGATCCGGCAGCAGGAGTGGCAGCAGTGCCAGTTTTCACAAACTGGACAATGACGCTCTGTCCCAAACGGAAAGGCAGATCAGGAACGGACAGAATAACATCGACTGTATTCTGCGACGAGCGTCCCGTCGTCGCCACAGAGAACACATCTCCTACAGACGTCACAACGCCTTCATAGGTTTCCCCAGGCGCAGATCCTGACTTAACCACAACGGATTGACCGAAAAAGACTTTACCCACACTCTTTTCATCAAGTTTAATCCGAACACGTTTTGGCGCATTAGGGATAATCGAAAAGGCAGTGGAAACATTATCCGCAGAAACTCCAGCTCCTGCGGTTACCGCCGCATTTAAGATACGCCCATCAACTGGTGAAAGCAGCCGGCGCTGCGCAAGGCTGAAACGGGCCGTCTCAAGACTTGTCTCCAAATTCTCCAAACTAAGCTTGTTTCTCGCATTTGATAGTTTTGTGCTTTCCAAACTATCAACCGCAATATCATATTGTTGTTGGGATATGGCTTCTTGGTCGCGCTGAATCTTTGCACGTTCTAATTCCCGCTCCTTAATGCCAAGGTTTAGCGCCTCTTGCTTCTCTTGTATTCGGGCATTTTCCAAAGCAATTTCAGCCTTACGTACCGTGATCCTATCGTCCCGATCTTCCTGCAGTGCCAGAAGGTCGCCCTTTTTAACAAAGTCCCCCTCTTTGACATACACGTCTTTGAATGTGCCCGTCCGGCTAGCAGAAACATTCACAATCCCGCCCTCAACTTCGACAGTACCTTGCTTGGTGAGAACAAACTTAGACTCGGGCACAACAATATCGCCAAGATCAACTTTTTGTTCGGAATTCGTTTTGTTTTGCGTCGTTTTGTACATGACGTATGACGCACCACCGATGAGAATGAGCCAAACCCATACGGAGCTTAGCATATTTTTTATAAATCTCATGATTGAAGCTCTTTCTTACTATCGGAAATGATACGTCCGTCTTCTATCTCTAAGATACGGTCAGCGAACGGGCGCAATCGTTCGTCATGCGTGACGCACAATATCATGGCATTGTAATCACTAGCCGCTTGACGGAGAAGCCCCGCAACATTCGCTCCGTTTTTACCATCTAGCGCCGACGTTGGTTCGTCGCAAAATATAAGAGCCGGGCTTTTCGCGAGCATGCGCGCCAACGCAACACGTTGATTTTCACCCCCCGACATTTCATCCGGTCGAGAGAACTGACGGTTCGACAGACCAACATCATCCAAGGCTTTTTCCGCCGCCCTCTTCGCCGTCTTTGAATCAAATCCTAAGTATGAGAGCGGTAAAATGATTTGGTCAATCGCCGTTAGCGCTGGGAACAGTCCTACGGCCTGAAAAACAAAGCCGCAATGTTGGCGGCGAAAACGGTTAAGCCAAAAGTTGCTGTTTGCCCATAAGTTTTGGTCAAATGCCTTGACAGTTCCGCCGTCGGGTTTTTGCAAACCACCGAGTGAGGCAATGATTGATGATTTTCCAGATCCCGAAGGCCCCATCAACAAAGTCAATTCACCGCGCCATAATTTGAGGTCTATGTGATCAAGCGCCACGACACGTTGCCGCTTTTGGCCAAAGACTTTGCGCACGCCTTCGCATGTTATAACTGGCTCAACTCTCTCAACAATACTCACCGCAATAGCTCCTGAGGGCGAGTTTTGAATATAGCAATTAAGGAAACAAGGCCTGCAAACATCGCAGCAAAAACAATGGCCGCGCTTATGTTTAAGATGTATTGAGTCGGCAAATACATAAGGATATCCCGCTCATATAATTGGAGACGAATAAAAAGCGCTAGGCAGTAAGACATAGCAGCGCCCAATATTCCAACCCAAAGCGCTTGCTCCATTGCGATTGATGCGAGGCGCCACACAGGAACGCCTAGAGCACGCAAAGTAGCAAATTGTATGCGCTGAGCCATGATAGCGCTTCGAAGAGTTTGCACGACAATGAAGAGCGGAATCAGGATAGCGAAAATGCCAACGACAAAGAAACCTTGTAGAGCTTTACTCTCCTTTATAAAACCCCAACCAGTTCCGCGCTGCTTCTGAGCCGGCAAGATTGCCTCTGCTCTATAAGGTTTAAGGTAATGATTGAGACGTGCTTGGGCTTCATAAACATTCACACCCTTTTTCAGTTTCACTAAAAAACTTGCAACAGATGTAGGCATGTTTGGCGGATTTGTATTGGGGTCTATAAGTTGAGCTGTTTCAAGGCTTATGAAATTATTTGATGACCTCCCCATAAGGTTTGCTCTTGCCAGCTCACCGTAACTCACACCTGCAACAAATAAATCCACGCCCGCATCCCGTGCTGGCAGTACATCATTCAGATTTGCCTTTATTTTTTTTGCCGTTGCTTTCGTCAATATGATATTTCCAACCTGGCTAAGCGTTCTTTTTTCCGCGTCGCCCAGAAGCACAGGGGTCGTCAATTTCTCAGCGTCCATATCTAAAACAAGGAACGAAATCCTTTCCGACTTTCCGTTAACAAGGACAAATGCAAAGAACTGATGCCTGATTGGCACATCAACCGTCTGGACTTCTGCGTATTCGCTAATTTGATAAAGCAAATCACTCGGCAGAGTACCCGCACCAAAACTCATGACGCCCCTCTTCACCGGCTCCTTAGGGCGATTGGCAACAATGTAGAGGTCAACATCATATGAACGCTCCAGCGCTGAAAAAGAACGCATATTCGACATCATAACCCCGCAGGCCACATAGATCATGCAGCCTGACAGCATAAGGATGGAAATCGCTGCTACGAACAACTTCCATTGATGTCCGAGATTAGCGCGCGCGAGGGATTTCGCCATATAGTTAATCCACCAAAAAGCGTGTATTCACGCGCCTCATATCAAGAATATAGATACAACCCCAGTTACAATTTCGTAGCAGGCACGACTTGGATCCGATAAGCATTCTCATTTTTCAAAACGGACGCAGCCAACGCTTTCACATCATCTAAGGTCATGGCGTCATATTCGGCATCTCGGCTTCTAAAGTTATCAATCCCGTCGCCGCCTGTCTGCGCATCCTTAAGTACATTCATCCAATAACCATTTGTCTTGAGAGAATCGTCAAGGCTTTCCCTTATAGGTGCCATTGCCCGGTCAAATTCGTCTTGAGTAATGTTGCCCACTTGAAAGTCGGCAGCAATTTCATCAATTTTCACGAAGAGTTCCGGTATAGTTTCAGGCACAACATTCATGACGGTTGTGAGGTAACCATAACCCTCAAAAAGCGAACTAGAGTAAGCACCAACGCTTGGAGAATATGTTGCTGCCTCATCCTCTCGAATAACCTCAACCATTCGGTTGCGGAAAATTGCGCGTAAGATATTCATCTTCCTAGTGTTGGAAACATCTATGCCGTCCGGCGCAGGCCAATATACGCGTATCTGTGACTGATTATCGTCGCCTTTGTGTGGCAAGCTCACAGGCTCCGCTTTCCCTTCTGGAAATTTAACAGTGCGCATATCGGCGTGAAGATTTCGAGCATCTTTCCGTGTAGGCAAGGCCGCAAAGGTACGCGCAACTTCTTTGATGACTGTCTCTTTATCAATGTCTCCAATTACGGTTATCTCAATAAGACCTGTCTCAAGTTGTGGCCGCAACCAAGCCTCAATTTCACTTACAGTCGGCGCGTAAAATTCGCTCTCTTCACCAAATCCGAACCGATTATCACCGTTACGGATAAGGCGCGGAATATAACGAGACGTTACGCCCTGCACAGTCGTGTCGTGAGTAGGGTACCACGCCTGAAGCTTTTTTATGTAGTTAGCCCTTACACCTTCCCGAAATGCAGGAGCCGAGATTTTCGCAGCATAAACGTTAAACTGCGTCCCTAGGTCCTTCGGAACTGTAACTGTATTCATATAAAAAGTTTCACTTGCCTCACGGAAAGACAAATCGGTCGATACCAGCTTCCCAGCGAGCAATCGCCGAAGCTCAACGGAATCATGTGCTTCCAAACCACTCTTATTGATAAGATTTAGGGCCATGCGGCGTAAACCTTCATCTTTTCTCGGAATTGACAAGCTGCCTTCTCCGACATCAACACGGACAAAAACGCGGTCATCACTAAAATCGGTTTGTTTGAAATTTAAGCGAACATTATTATCGAACTTAACAAGGTAGCCATCGACATCTTCAACATGTGTCTCCGATACGACTTTACCCGGCTCACCAAACTCTGTGTATAGAAACTCTTCTGCACCAAATTTTTCCGGCGCGCTGACTGCAACCTCGCGAGAAGCGGTCAAAACTCGGCGGATCTCTGGCTCAGCATTTTCAATAGGTTCACCTGATTCCATATAAATAGACGCATCGTCAATATTACCCCAAAGCTTTACGAGCTGGGCATTCACTTCTTTCAATGTAAGCGAAGGCTTCGTTTTATTATACCATGCGAGCCGATCTCTTGGATGGGTAAAGACCCGATCATTTGCCTGGCTGTCCAAGACAGATTTGACTAATCCGCCCGTACGGGAAATGGTTGTCCGCGTGTCCGCACCTTTAGCGCTTGCCTCATAAGCCGCATCCAAGCGTTTAATATAGGTATCATATTCCTGCTGAGTGAACCCAAATTCCAAAGCCTTACGAAGTTCTTGATCCATACCCTCTAAGGCGTTTTTCCACTCGCCTCTATGCGCACGGCCAGAAAAGCTGACACCTTCAACCAAGTCAAATGTGCTTAAGGTGCTCATGCTCGCAAATATAAAAGGGGGCTTTGGGCCGTCATAAATATTCCTCATGCGCGCCCCCATAAGGCCTGTAGCCATCGAGTTCACCAACCGTTGACGCCGATAGGCCAGCGTGTCTGCACGTTCTTCGTAAGGATGCAGCGCATAGAAACTAATGTTCGTTAAGAGGCCCTCTTCAGTGTGAAAAGCCACACGGTTAGGCGCAATAGACTCCAGCACAACCGCGCGGTCTTCGGCAGCTTCTGTTTCAGAAGTCCAATCACCGAATGTTTCTTTAATACGAGCCACAATAACTTCGGGATCGACATCACCAACAAATGTTACCAGCGTTTTTTGAGGATGATAATTTGCATGGTAATAAGCCTTAAAGTCGTCTGAGCTTATTGAATTTAAGCTCTCATCGGATCCAATCGGTAGCCGAGACATGAAATCACTACCAGCAGTAAGAAAATTCATGCGCGATTCCCATGCCCGATAAGCAGCCGTGTCGCGTGTGCGCTTTTCTGACAAAATTATCCCAAGCTCGCGCTCAATCGCGTCCTGATCCATTGTCAGGTTTTCCGCTGTCTCCCGCATTAACATGAAGGCTACATCAAGGACTTCATCTTTTACGGTTGGAAGATTTAATTTGTAGACGGTTTCATCTGTGCTCGTGTGCGCATTTGTGTCCGCACCAAAAGCCAGACCATGACGCTCGAGCATTTTAATCATTTCGCCCTCGGGGACATTCTTTGACCCATTAAATGCCATGTGCTCAACATAATGCGCAAGACCGCCCGTGCCAGGAAGCTCGTTAAGCGACCCCGTAGCAAAGCGAACTCTCAAAGCTCCCGTTTCTGGCGGAGTCTGGTTCCGAAGAACCGCATATCGCACCCCGTTTTCTAGTGTCCCTGTAAAGAGCGCAGGATCTTGAATAGGGCTTGCCTCAGATACCGTCTTCGGCGAGCCACATGAGCTGAGCATTACCAGAAACGCCCCCGCAAAGACCGCAGTAAATCGGAGGTTAATTCTATGCATACAGGCCGATGGGGTCATTGTTGCTTCCAATCAATTACAAGGGTTTGGGTTTGTGGGTCCGTCGACACTCTCAGATCATAAATGGCCGCAAGTTTTACAGCTTGTTGATCAATTGAGCCTGTTTTCAAAGTTCCGCTAATCCCCAGCTTTCCGATAGCAGGGTCAGCAAGCTTAATTTGGCGAACAGAATACCGATTTAATTCAGCGATAACGTCTGCTAGAGGCTCTCCGGAATAATTAATCAGGCCTTTTTTCCAGTTACGGACATTCTCGATGACAGTTTCATCTGCCGTTTCGGCTTGGCTTTCCAAAGAGCTGAATTTCTGCCCAGGAGCCAGCTCAACTGACTTAACGGGCACAGGCTTAGATTTATCCTTAGAATCTGCAGCGTCAGGTATAATAAGCTCATCAATTTTAACCTTGCCCTCGAGCAAAATAACTTGAACGTCTTTCTCGGTAATCCGAACATCAAACTGCGTACCAAGCGCCGTGACCCGCTGGCCATTCGCATAAACAATAAAAGGCCTGTCTGCATCATGTGCTACGTCAAAAAAGGCTTGACCGCGTAGCAAGTAAAGTCGCCGCTTATCGGCTGTGAACTGAATTCGCACTTCACTATCAGTATTCAAAATGACTCTAGAGCCATCTGTTAACATTTTGGTTGTTTGCTCTCCAACAGCCGTAACAACATGGTGATCAACACCGCCCAAGGGAGGGCTTAGCATTTCCTTCGAGGCCACTTGTATGGGAATACTCCCGAGCGAAGCTGGCTTTGAAAACGTCACGGTCCAAATAGTTACAGCTACGAGAAGACACGCCGCCATTGCAAAGATAGTGCGGCTACGAGATAAGGGCTTTCTATGTAACTCCAGAGCCTGTCGGCGCAGAGCCAAAATATCAATATCATCGGCAAGCGTTTCTACTGCCAAGCATTGATCTATTAGCGCCAAGTAAGCATCTTCATTGTCAGTGTTGTCACGCCGCCAAAGCGCAAACGCCCTTCGGTTTGCCGCCGTGCACGCATCGCTATCAATCAACGTAAACCAGTAGGCCGCTTGCGCGGCGCTTCCGCTCTCAGGCCAAACAAGGGCCTGATGATTTCCAAATTGAGTACTCATAACTTTTCTCGGGATTTCGAAATACGCTTGAGAGCAAACATCATATGTTTTTCAACACTGCTGACTGAAATACTCATCAATTCTGCGATTTCTCTATATTTTAAGCTTTCGAAGCGGGACAAAATAAATACGGTTCGCGGCTTTTCAGGCATCGCCAAAATTACAGCTTTTATACGTGCCAAATCATCTCTCGCTTCCAAAACTCGGTGTTGAGACGGTGTTTCGCTAATGACGCTTTCCGGCTCATAACTATCATGAAGATGCGCTGATCGAGTGACATTTCGCCGAGCATTATCTTTAAGAAGGTTTGCCGCCGTCTGAAAAACATACCCTTGCGGATTATCCAAAGTGCTCATTTCACCACGTCTTAAAATACGAACAAAGACTTCTTGGACAAGATCTCCAACATCCCCAGAAGCAATTCCTTGCCTCAAGAAATAACGCCGCAACGGAGCTTGAAAGCTCGCAGCAAGTCGCTCTGCCGTAAAAACCGGCGCAGTCTCTTTATCTGTCTTACGCCGGTCTGTCACACTGTCCTCTGCTCACATTTACCTATCTATACCGAAGACCGGATTAGAATGTCATCCGCGCACCAACAGTGAAGCGACGTCCGCCGTTAAACTGCAAAGTCGTAGGATAGAAGAAGTCAATATTCCCGTCACCAAAGGCTGACCCCGTACCACGCCGGATGTCCGCATCTTTAGCACTGGTCAACATGTCATCCCCCTCAACATAGAAAGTCATTCGAGGCATGCGTCCGTTGGCATCAATAGTGTACGCCAGACGAAGATCCAAAGTATCAAAACTTGGAACAATGGTATTGAGATTGAACTCATCGAAGTTTTCGCCGTATTCTGACTGGAATGTGTAAATTACGCGACCAGAAAATCCGCCATCGACATATTCTAGTGATGCGTTGCCCGACCATTCCGACTGGTTTTGGAACGGACGGTCTAGCTCCAAGGTAATAACATTATTGTTGTCATCACGGGCAGATTCTAAGTCGATGAAACTACTGGTCGTGTAGGTTAAATTTCCAAGGAAACTGAAGTTAGATAAAAATTCAGGCCATGCTTCTGGGAAGAAATCTAGCTGCTTAATAAGCTCCATTTCGACACCAAATACATCCCCGCCTTCACCGTTACGCGGACGCTGAATAAAGTATTCTGCAGTCAATGGAAGCGCGGTTAAAGTCGGGTCAATGCCATTTAACGGCTCAAAATAATCAAGAAGACGTTGACGCAAATCATCCGTGGTAGCCTCATCGGCGATCAAAGTACTTGTGAAGTTATTTGAGAGCTTTTTGTAAAAGAAGCCGGCTCGAATAAGGCCTGGATTATCCTTAAAGTAATAAGACGCATCAAAATCAAAGTTATCTGTTTTGGTAGCTTTTAGATCAGGGTTTGGCTCACGGATAGTCCCTCGCTCACGTCCAGGCCGCAGATCGAGAGCATAAGTTACCGGACGCGCAACAGCCGCGATGCTAGGGTTAATGGTTGACCGGAAGAAGGCTCCTCGGAACACCATACTTTCATTTGGACGGTAGTTAGCTATCACGCTTGGCGTAAGTGTGTACTGATCATTGCTAGAATCAAAGAAGTCGATAAGACCTGCTGAAATAAAGGTCGCTCTGGGCTCTAAATTATAGCCTGGCTGCGCCAATATGATGCTTGGCGAAGATATAGACGTGCTTTGTTTTTTATCACGCTCATATCGCACCCCGCCGACAACCTCGAGGTCCCCAAACTCAAGCTGAGACTGCACGTAAGCCGCAAACCGCTCTTCCTTAATTTCAGACGGTGAAATCGCACCAGAGATATCAATCGGATTGCCAGTCCGATCAGTTAAATTAAACCGATGCTCATTATAAGCCGTATTCGGATCATCCACTAGCAGCCCCTGAATCCCCGCAATAAATTCGCTGGCAGTTCCAGCCCGAAGCGTCGGCACATTAGACGTCATGACCCCTACTGAAGAGAGATCACCAGCACCTAAGGCCCCCGCGCTGAGATCATTAATAAACGTATTTTGGTATGTGAAACCCACTCTATTTCGGGCATAGCTTTGTGAGCTAATCAGATTTGTGTTTGACAGAACGTCATCAGAATTAGACCGAGTAACATCTTTGTACTCACCGCCGATTTCAATGTAATCCAGAATCGGGCTTGCAAAGTAACGTCGCGCACTCAGCTCACCAGAAAAGCTCTCCGTTTCGTCGCGCGCATCCGCGAGCGACGCAAAAGAAACATAATAATTATCAGGGTCAGATATAAAAGCACGCCCTGCGTCTGTAAGTGACAAAATAGGAATACCGTCACCTTGATGAACGACCGCGCCGCCAACAACCCGTTGCGTCATAGCCGCATTGTCATCCGGATTAGTAACAATAGTCGCAGGATCAATCAGCGTCGTGATGGCCGAGTTTTGATCTGCCAGAAACGTAACAGAGTTTTTAAGGCGGTCTTTCCTTATCTTCGCGTAACCGACACGGTAGTCAAACTCATAATTATCAATGTCCGTTTCACCCCTGAAACTAATCGTCGTATTCGTGAGCTCTTCCGCAGAATCTTCGATCCCTAATGTTGGACGCAGCGACCTTAAATACGTTCTACGGCGCACCTCGTCATTGAGCTGAGGAATTGGCATATCGGTGGAAGACGTCAAAAAGCCCAACGTCGAACGCGATGTTGAAAATTCAGCATCCACTTTGATTTGCTGCAGATCCAACCGTAAGCGTGTATGGTCTTTAAAATCATAGGCAAAATTTAACGATGCAGTGAGATTTGTTTCGTCTCGCTCGCGGAAGAAGTAATTACCGCCCGAATATAGCGGCCCAGCGACTTCGGGATCGAAGGGGTAATCAAATCTTTCCGGGAGCAAGAATGAACTCGTAAAGCCAGCAGGCAACACCTGAGAAATTGTTTGAAGGTTCGCTGCGTCAAAGTTTTCCCGACTTGAATCACGGTATTGCACACTAGCCGAAACGCCAAAATCATCTGTTAACTGGTATGCACCCGTCACATTGTACTGCGACTCATCACCGAAACCACTTTCAAAGCCTGCTTCATACTCTGTACCGACGCTCAGATATTTCTTGCCATAATCGAGGCCAGACTTCGTTTCAATTTCAACAAGCCCGCCAGAACCCGTCGCCTCTTGGCTCGGTAAAAGTGACTTCTGAATAACGACCTGCTTGATGTTATCGGTTAGAAAGCCGCTAAGATCGACAGACCGGTCCGTCCCTGTGCCGTTAAGCTCCACATTGTTAACCTGGACATTAATGGCGTCGGAGCTAAATCCGCGAATAGAGATACGATCACCCTCCCCCGTAGCATCGTCACGGGTAAAAGCCACACCCGGTACACGGCGCAGCGCTTCTGATATCGTTTCCGCTGGAAAACTGCCGAGAAGGTCAGCCGCAACAACAGTGGCGCTGTTTGGCGCTGTGCGCTGCTGGTTAAGGGCCTGCGTTAACGATGAACGGTTAGCGAACGTAATGACGTTGTCGTCAAGATCCACCAAAGAAAAAGACAAGCTTGATTTCTCTCCTTCCGCGACCTTCACGAATTGCACCGAACCCGGAGCGCCAATGTAATCCACGCTTACACTGTATTTGCCAGCCGGAGCCGCTGAAAACCGGTAAAATCCGCGAATATCCGTAGCCGTTGTTCGGGTAGTGCCGACAATGCCGACAATGGCACCCGCAAGAGGTTGACCAGTCGCTTGATGAACAACCTGTCCTTCAAGCACTCCGGTTCCGCCTGTAAAAATAGGCCCGCTTTTCTGCGTTTCAGCAGTTTCCGTTTCCAATTGTGAACTGCTTTGGGCATACAACACCGCTCTCTCAGGACTTGAGGAAGTCAGCGTCGATGCATCAGAGTCATTGGCCCTAATAATAAACACATTGGGGGACATTTCATCAAATGTCAGACCAGTACCCGTTAAAATACTACTCAAACTTTCTTTAGGCTCTGTCAAATCGGGATTAACCGCCGCCACTTTGTTTTGCACAATCCCTGGCGCAAATAGGATTTCGACATTCGCCTCGTTTGCCACAGAAATTAAGGCCGTTGATAGGTCTTGGAGCTGAGTTTCTGATGATTGCGCCTGAGCGCCATTGAACAAGGCAAAAATAGCCGTTGATGAAATGAGGGCTGTGCGGTGGAACCGTTTAGTTATATGTGGCATTAAGGTCTCTCTTTTTTGGTCTTCTAGTTATTAAGACGCAAGCGATCAAAACATCCTCAAACATTTTTGTATTTTTAAAAACGCCTCCAAATTATACAAATTTGACGCCCGTCAATATTCTTAGTATCTAGCAACCTAAACTTTCAGTAACCTTCTAAGGTTCCAATCTGAACAGGTCCGACACATGGCTAATATAATAAAAAATTCTCATATTAAAGAGGACGACTCTCTTCTCGCCATGCTTTTCATCTTGGTTCCTGGCTTAGTTTGGGCTTTCGCCGCTTCGCAGCCAACTGGCGTGCCAACAATGATTTACCCAACGCTTGAAATGCACGGCTATATGATGCTTTTCGCGTTCATCTTGGGCATATGCGCGATTGTTTATAAAATTGGCAACGGCATGCCGCGTATTAATCTTGCAGAATATGAAGACGGCGTGATCAAAGCCGGCGTTATCGCCACAGTATTCTGGGGCATAGCCGGTATGACCGTCGGCGTTATCATCGCTTGCCAGCTTACTTGGCCAGAAATTTTCTATTTCGAGAACCTGCCATGGACAAATTTTGGCCGTCTGCGCCCGCTTCATACCTCTGCGGTGATCTTTGCGTTTGGCGGCAATGCTCTTATCGCAACATCATTTTATGTCGTCCAGCGGACATGCCGGACACGGCTTGCAGGCGGCATGTGGCCATGGTTTGTCTTCTGGGGCTATCAGCTCTTTATTATTTTGGCCGCCACGGGTTACCTCTCTGGCATCACCCAATCCAAAGAATATGCCGAGCCCGAATGGTACGTTGATATTTGGCTGACCATTGTCTGGGTCGCCTATTTGCTCATATTCTTGAAAACAATGGCTAACCGTAAAGAGCCGCATATCTATGTAGCGAACTGGTTTTACCTATCTTTTATTGTGACAATTGCAATTTTGCACCTCGTCAACAACCTGGCCCTCCCCGCTTCCTTCACAGGCGCAAAGAGCTACTCTGCGTTCTCAGGTGTTCAGGATGCCATGACCCAGTGGTGGTATGGACATAACGCTGTGGGCTTCTTCCTCACGACGGGCTTCTTGGCGATCATGTATTACTTCATCCCCAAGCGCGCCAACCGACCTGTTTGGTCTTATAAGCTCTCCATCGTTCACTTTTGGGCGGTTATCTTTATCTATATCTGGGCTGGCCCGCACCACCTACACTTTACAGCTTTACCGCAGTGGACTCAAACATTAGGCATGGCCTTCTCTATTGCGCTCTGGATGCCAAGTTGGGGCGGTATGATTAACGGCCTCATGACCCTCTCTGGCGCGTGGGATAAGCTCCGCACTGACCCCGTTTTGCGCATGCTTGTTGTTTCCGTGGCTTTCTATGGTATGGCGACTTTCGAAGGGCCGCTTATGTCTATTCGCTATGTTAACGCCCTGTCTCATTATACTGAATGGACCATCGGACACGTTCACTCTGGCGCATTGGGCTGGAACGGCTTCGTCACATTTGGTGCGCTGTACTGTCTCGTGCCGTGGCTTTGGAAGAAGAAAGAGCTTTACTCTCTTCGTCTAGTAGAGTGGCATTTCTGGCTCGCGACCATCGGTATCCTTTTCTACATCACCTCAATGTGGGTGGCTGGTATAATGGAAGGCCTAATGTGGCGTTCATACACAGATCTAGGCTTCCTAGAGTACGCCTTCATTGAAACTGTGTCGGCGAAACACATTTCCTACGCTGTTCGGGCAATTGGTGGTCTCATGTTCTTACTCGGGACTTTGATCATGGCCTTTAATATCTTCCAGACCATCAAAGGCCGCGGCTTAGCCGAACCCTTGGACGGCGACGTGCCGCTGGCTAAGAAGCCTGTATTGACTGAGCCTGAAACCGTATTGGCGGGGGAATAGATCATGTTTTTGAAGCTCCACCAATATCTTGAAAAAAAGGCTTTCGGGCTCTTTGTTGGCATTGCTGTCGTTGTCTCTATCGGCGGGTTGGTTGAAATCACGCCTCTTTTTTATATTGATAGCACAATTGAAGAAGTAGACGGCGTACGGCCCTATTCTCCGCTAGAACTGGCAGGGCGTAATATCTATGTCCGCGAAGGCTGCTATACTTGTCACTCGCAAATGGTACGCCCTTTGCGGGACGAAGTTGAACGTTATGGGCATTATTCCCTCGCAGCCGAGTCAATGTATGATCGGCCGTTTCAATGGGGCTCCAAGCGGACAGGCCCAGATTTAGCGCGGGTTGGCGGAAAATATTCCGACGAATGGCATAAACTCCACCTTGAAGACCCTCGGGCCGTTGTCCCTGAATCTATCATGCCGCCTTATAAGTTTTTAACCGAGCGTCCCCTCGACTATCGCGGCGTACAGGCCGACATTATTGCGAATAAGCGACTCGGCGCGCCCTACTCTGACGAAATGGTCGAAAACGCTGTTGCTGATATCAAAACCCAGCTTGACGAATATGCTGACGACTATGACGGCTTTATGGCGCGTTACCCCAAAGCCGTCATCAGAGAGTTCGATGGCAATCCGGACGAAATCACAGAAATGGATGCCTTGATTTCTTATCTGCAAGTCCTCGGAACATTTGTTGATTTCAACGAATATGAAGCTGAAAAAGATGAGAATTTGCGATGAGCTACGAAACGCTTGCACATATCGTGAAAATTGGCGGCACCGTTTTTTTTACCGGATTTTTCGCCGTTACAGTTCTTTACGTCCTATGGCCGCGCAATCGCAAACGATTTGACGAAGCCGCGCAGCTCCCCCTTTCCACTGACGATCATCCCAAGTTTTAAAGACACCGTATGACTGACCCTAAAAAAACCACTCCTGAAATTGACGACATCTCCGGAACGGAGCTCACAGGTCATGAATGGGACGGCATTACAGAACTCAATACTCCAATGCCGCGCTGGTGGCTATGGATGTTTTACGCCTCTATAGTCATCGCTATTGGGTATGCCATCGCGATGCCGTCAATTCCGCTGTTAAACTCATATACAAAAGGTGTTCTCGGCGCCTCTGACCGCGCCGCCGTACATAAAGCTGTGAGTGATATGCGGGCGCAACGTGAAGACCTAGGATTCCAGCTTACAGGTGCCTCTATGGAAGGCATTCAAGCCAATCCGGACTTATTCCGCTTTGCTATGGCAGCGGGAAAATCTGCCTTTGGCGACAATTGCGCCACCTGTCACGGTTCCGGCGCCCAAGGTTTTAAAGGCTATCCCAACTTGAATGATGACATTTGGCTTTGGGGCGGAACATTTGACGATATTCGCCACACGTTGACCGTTGGTATTCGGGCGAATCATGATGATACGCGCATGAACCTAATGCAGGCCTATGGTCGTGATGAGTTACTGACGAAACCGCAAATCAGAGATATAGCTCAATATGTCATAAGCCTGTCAGGCGATGCTAACTTAGAAGCCGCTCAGCGTGGGGGCGAACTTTTTCAAACGACTTGTGTTTCTTGTCATGGCCCAAACGGTAGCGGAGACCAAACACAAGGCGCGCCAAACCTGATCGACAATGAATGGCTTTACGGCGGGACTGCTGACGATATATATGATACGCTCTATTATGGCCGCGCCGGCGTCATGCCTAATTGGAATGAACGGCTAAGCCCTGAAACCATCTCTGCGCTTGCCGTCTATGTTTACAGTCTTGGTGGCGGCGTGAGCGCCCCAGCTGCTGACAGCGCGGAGCCCAAATAGGCCAACTAATGACCACATTGATTGACAATACTCCCCCTCGCAAGAAAGTTGCAGACGGCGTTGAGCAATCACGAGCGGTCGCCACATCACCTTCGACGCCGCAAAGCCTATATGCAAAGCGGGTAAAGCTATATCCCAAACTCGCACATGGGCTTTACCGCAACATAAAGTGGGTAGCATTATTTGTATTGCTTGGCATTTATTACATCACGCCATGGATCCGCTGGGATCGCGGCGCGGGGCAACCTGATCAAGCGGTTCTCATCGACTTCGAAAACGCCCGCTTCTATTTCTTCTTCATCGAAATTTGGCCTCAAGAAGTGTACTATATTACAGGCCTTCTGATTTTGGCCGCACTCGGCCTGTTTCTAGCATCGTCTTTGTTTGGACGTGTCTGGTGCGGCTATGCTTGCCCGCAAACGATCTGGACCGATCTATTTATCCAAGTTGAAAAGTTCTTTGAAGGCGACCGCAATGCGCGAATGAAGCTTGATAAGTCGCCTTGGACGGCAAAAAAAGTCTACAAAAAAACGGCTAAGCATACTGTATGGATTATTATCGCAGGCCTTACGGGCGGAGCCTGGATTCTGTATTTTCACGACGCGCCTACCTTAGCCCGAGACTTCTTTACGGGCCATGCTCCGATGACGTCTTACATCTTTGCCGCCATGATGACATTCACGACCTACAGCCTCGCAGGGCATATGCGCGAACAAGTGTGTACATATATGTGTCCTTGGCCGCGTATTCAGGCCGCCATGATTGACGAAGAAGCGCTTAATGTGACGTACCGCTATGACCGCGGAGAACCACGAGGCCCTCACAAAAAAGGCGCAACATGGGACGGACGCGGAGACTGTATTGATTGCCGTCAGTGCGTCGCAGTGTGTCCTGTCGGCATCGACATTCGGGACGGACTGCAACTCGAATGTATCGGCTGCTCCCTCTGCATTGACGCCTGTGATGAAATCATGGTCAAAATTGACCGCCCCAAAGGCCTCATTGCCTTTGACACAGATGCCAATGTGCAGAGACGCATGGAGGGGAAGAAAAGCCGCTATAACCTTGTTCGTCCGCGAACCGTTATTTATGCCGTACTTTTCGCGGCCGTCGGGCTCGGCATGCTATACTCGCTTATGAACCGCACCGTTTTGGACATGAACGTCCTGCGTGACCGACAGCCCAACTATGTCACCCTCTCTGATGGATCAGTCAGAAACGGCTATACAATTAAAATTCTCAACAAGGCGTCAGAGCCACGCGAACTAAATTTGGCAGTTGAAGGCCTTCCTGACTCGATCATTACTGTCGCGGGCCAGTCAAACACCCTTGGGCCTGTGCTGCGCGTCGACGCTGACGAAACCATTGACTACCGCGTGACAGTCACGGTTCCCAATGCTTCAGGGCTTGAGCAAAAATCAAATTATGAGTTCACAATGAAAGACATAACATCAGGCGAAAGCACTCGGCAAAGAGCCATATTCATCAGTAGCGGGCCGAAGTAATGGGAAAGCCTCGCCAAGAGAAAAAGCTAACAGGATGGCATGTCATCATAATGCTGCTGCTCTTTTTCGGCCTGATCGTTTCTGTCAATACCGTCTTTCTAGTGGCCGCCGTGAAATCCTTTACCGGAGAAGACGTAAAAGGCTCATACCGAACTGGGTTAGAATATAACCAACGCATTGAGCAAAGAGCAACCGAACGCGGCCTAGGCTGGACTGTTCGTGCCAACGTGATTCAAGATCAAACAACAAACCTCATATTCGCAATCTCAGATGCGAGCAGCCTGCCTTTATCAGGTCTATCCGTAGAAGGGGTTCTGCGTCACCCAACAGATCGAGCCTTTGATAGACCCGTTACATTGCAAGCTGGGACGAACGGGACTTATAGAGCCTCAGTAGACATCCCGCCGGCAAATTGGCGCTTCATGGGCGAGGCCACCCAAGGCGACACTGTGTTTACATTCCAACACGATGTTAGCGTTGAATAATGGACACCCCTGCGATGACTGGCGATGCAGAAGGCTGCCCATCCGGATTGCAGGACACGCCTGTTTCTGAAACAGACCCCTTGGGCGCGGAGCTAGACCTCTCCCGTTATGTAACATCACCGCAGAAAGGCTTAAGCGCTCTAGAACTTAGTATACGCGGCGCGCATTGCGCGGGGTGCGTTTCCAAAATTGAACGCGGCCTTTCAGGCTTGGACGGCATCAAACAGGCCCGCATGAATCTCACAAATTCGCGCCTGAATATTACGTGGGCCGAAGAAAAAATATCACCAAAAGAGATCGTCACCAAGGTCACAGGCCTTGGTTTCGGTGTTGCGCCGTTTGAATATAGTCAAACAGAAATCCACTATCAAAAGATTCAAAAAAGCCTCCTTCGTTATATTGCTGTCGCTGGGTTCGCAGCCATGAACATCATGCTGCTCTCTATCGCCGTATGGTCAGGCGGCGCAGATATGACAGGTTCGACGCGTCATTTATTCCATTGGCTCTCAGCAATCATAGCCTTGCCTACGGTTGCCTATGCGGGTCGCGTTTTTTTTACGCCGGCTCTAACAGCGCTAAAAAGCCGCCGCACGAATATGGATGTACCCATTTCATTGGCGCTTATCCTTGCTTGTGCGCTCAGCGTTTATGAAACGGTTATGGGGCACGAAGATATCTATTTTGACGCCGCCGTCATGCTTCTGTTCTTACTGTTAATTGGGCGTTATTTGGACACGCGGCTTAGGCTAAAAACGGGCGAAGCGGCCCGCCGGCTATCCTCTTTGCAGGTAACGTCTGCGACGCGCCTCATGCCAGACGGAGGCCAAGAAACAATCCCTGCACAAGCGCTCAAAATTGGAGAACGCATTCTCATTCCGGCAGGACAGCGTATTGCCATTGATTGCCGCATTGAGACGGGCACGTCCGATATTGATATGAAGATCGCAACGGGCGAAACGGCTGCAATGTCCGTTGGCCCCGGTGACAACTTGCTGTCGGGAACCGTCAATCTCAGCGATCCCCTTACTGCGATCGTCATTGCGGGCGTTGAGAATAGCTTCCTTGCCGAGATCACAAACCTTGTCGAGATCGGGGAGCAGTCCAAAAGCCGCTATGTTCGGATCGCAGACCGCGCCGCGAGAGCCTATGTTCCTGTTGTGCATAGTGTTGCACTTCTGACATTTTTGGGATGGTTTTACTTAAGCGGCGATTTACGCATGGCCGCTATAAATGCCATTGCCGTTTTAATCATCACGTGCCCCTGTGCCTTGGGGCTTGCCGTCCCTGCAGTCCACGCCGTCGCGGCGAGTAAATTATTCGAGCGCGGTATTTATGCCCGGTCAGGCGACGCCCTAGAACGCTTAGCCACCGTTGATCATGTGATTTTTGATAAAACAGGGACCCTGACCGAGGCAAACTTCACACTCACAAATGCCGAAGCGTTCAATCCCGACGTACTGGGCTTAGCCGGAGCGCTCGCCGCCCATTCCCGTCACCCGCTTTCTGTGGCGCTCAGACCTTATGCGCGGGCTTTAGAGATCACAGACATTACTGAAACACCCGGCAAAGGACTTTCTGGTATATGGAACCAGAAGGCCCTTAAACTCGGATCAGCCGAGTTTATCGGCGCAGAAAATGTCAATGCTAGCCAATCATCCGTATGGTTTAGCGTAGGCGATGATAGTCCTATTCACTTTCATATGTCCGATCAATTACGAGGCGACGCTCTTGAGACTATCAATGAACTCAAATCGCTGGGTTTCTCTCAAGAAATGCTAACAGGGGATAATTCTTCCATGGCCAGAGAAGTGGCCGAGCTTTTAGGGCTTAAACACTGGAAAGCCTCCATAAAGCCTAAAGGAAAGCTCGACATCATTGAGTCAGAAATGGCCGCAGGAAAAAAAGTTGTGATGATCGGTGACGGCATCAATGATGCTCCCGCTCTTGCGTCGGCCACCGCCTCTGTGTCGCTAGCCTCAGCGTCAGACATATCGAGAACCGCGTCAGACATAGTCTTGCAAAATGATAAGCTTTCAAACTTACCCTTCGCAATCAAAATTGCCAAAAGCGCGCAGCGCCGCGTCAGTCAAAACTTATGGCTCGCTGTGATTTATAATCTATTCGCGATCCCGCTCGCCGTATTCGGCCTAGTGAACCCCCTCATTGCCGCACTCGCTATGTCAGGATCCTCATTAATTGTAACACTAAATGCCCTCAGAGTGAGCCCCAAATGAACGCCCTTATTTGGCTAATACCGATAGCTCTGGCCTTGGGCCTCACGGGTTTAATGGCTTTTTTTTGGTCCATGCGCACTGGCCAGTTTGATGACCCCAAGGGAGATGCTTCGCGGATATTACAATCTGAAGATCGCCCAATAGTAGACGACGAGTAAGCGCCTTTAAGTTTTCTTTTTCGCGGAACTTTGCGGATCATCTTCATCATCCGAGCAACATATAGCGTGGCAGGCTTTCATATGATTAGGGCGCTCTACGGGCGGTTGATCGTCACCGCCACCCCCTATTTTTATCCAAGTTCCAGAGGCACAGAGCTGCGTCCAAAGACCATTTTCTTTCGAGGTCAACGGCATAGCGGCTGACAATTGAACGGCAAAAAACGACAAACACAAAATGTAGGGCATAATCCTCATGACGTAAGCCTAGCTCTGAAAGATAGATAAAATTTGCTACACGTCAAATTTCATCCATTTCACGTTCGGTCAAGAAATTTCAATAATTTCCCGGAGCGCGCAAGGATCGGCGACATGGACTATATGGCGGCTAGGCAATTCAATAATTTCGTTATTCTTCAATATTGTGAGCTGCCGACTAACCGTTTCAATACTGAGCCCCAGAAAGTCTGCGATATCCAAGCGGCTCATTGGAAGCCTTACGTCATACTCGCTGCCCGACAATCTCTGCCTTTCGATTAACATCAGGATGAATGTCACGACCTTCTGCAGCGCTGTCTTTTTGGTAAGAGTTGTGATGAGAGTTTGGGCCGCATTCAGCTGGCGCCATGTGGCCGCGAACAATTCTTCTTGCAGGTCCGAGCTTTGCCCGACATCAGACATCGTAAGAAACGCAACATTCGCAGTTGTCACCGTGACAGCCGTATCATGATACTCATCATTGGCACAGAGGCCAAAATATTCGCCTTCTGTGTAAAAGCCGGATATTTGCCGCAGACTATCTTCGTGCAAACGATAGACCATCACAACGCCGCTATTTACACGGTAAAAACCTTGCGCCAATGCGCCTTGGTGATAGATGACAGTTTGTTTTGAATGCACACGGCCACGCATACGGCATGAGGTCAAGTAACCTTGGGGTTCGGATAGTCTTTCTGCGTTTGACATAATATCGAATTAACAACTCAAGTAACTGTGTTGATCCGTATTCTATTTACAGCAGACGGATAATCTAGAGCGCAGCAATACCTAAGTAATAATACGGAGACTAATGCAACTGGACAGCTTGAATGAGATCTTTTGGCTTCACAGGGTTTTGCAGAACTGTGACGCGGTTTCCTGGAAAATAGTCAGAGGGTAACACCTCAGCAGTGTAAGACGTTGTAAGAACGATATTAGGCCCGCTCGGGCTGAACATCAAATCATTGAGAAGCTTAAACCCTCGCGGGGCTTCCGCTAATAAGTGTATAATAACAATGTCAGAACGATCCATTTTCGGAAAGGTCGAAGAGGCCATGTCATCAGAGAGCATCATCACATCAAAGTCATGGCTTTCTAAAAGGCATTTAGTAGAATCCGCTATGCAGGCATTCTCATCAAAAACAAATATTTTAGCGATGTACATAATGGAGCAATCACCGAGCATCAAAGTTACGATGGTGATATTAGGAGGAGACAGAAATATCAAATTGATGCGCGTCAAAATTACGCGCCTTCACAGTCAGCTCAAGGCCTAATTGATAGTTCTATTTTTACAAGATCAGAAACTGACTTTACGTCAAGCTTGCTCATAAGATGAGCGCGGTGAGTTTCTATAGTTCTAACCGACAACCCAAGCTGTCTGGCGATAACTTTGTTCGCCATCCCGTCAACTAGCCTCTCCATAACCTCTCTTTCTCGAGGGGTAAGCTTGTGCAAAGCTTGAGTAAGCGATTCACGTTCTTTCGCCGCTAAAATTTCAGACTTTATTCTCGATTGAGCCTCATAAATTTTCGGCAAAAGCTGATCATCTCCGAAGGGTTTTTCAAGAAAATCTATTGCCCCCAGCTTAACCGCTTTTACAGCTGTCGCGATATCAGCATGGCCACTCATCATTATAATTTTAAGAGCTGAGTTTTTCTTCATGGCATCTTTTAAGACTCCAATACCATCTTTACCGGGCATCCGGATGTCCAACAAAATCGGCGACCGAATAGCGGACAAGTCTTGCCGCAAAAAAGGCATTCCCGACTCGTATATTATCGGCACAATATTATGGCTTTTCAGCAAAAAATAGAGACTATCTCGAAGAGCTTCGTCATCATCAATTATATGAACTTTACCAACCACCGATACTATCCTTGTGCAGGCAATGTGAAATAGAACGCCGAACCGCCAGCTTCGTTTTGTTCGCCCCAAAGGCGGCCATCATGACTTGCTATGATAGATTGGCTAATCGACAACCCGACACCAAGGCCATCTTTTTTATCAGATGAGAACGGTTCAAAAAGCATCTTTAAACGCGCGTCAGAAATGCCCGCGCCAGTATCTATAACCCCAATAAGAAGTGTGTTTCGTTCTGGGAGGCTAGCGCTAATCCTTAAAGTTTTTTCTGGCGAATGCTCCATCGCCTCGCAAGCGTTGCGAATCAAATTGACGAGGACTTGTTGTATTTGAACATCGCTCATGAGGATGTCAGGTAAGTCTTTTTCAAACTCATATTTTATTGTGACCCCAAGAGCTTTGAAACTCAACACGCTCAGTTCAACGGATGTTTTTATAACCAAGAGAACATCCGCTTTCTCTTTTTCAACATCACCAGTCTGAATAAACCGCCTCAAGCGCGCAAGTGTTTTCGCCGCGCGGTCGACCTGTTCAGAAGATTTAGACATCATCTGATTGATAGCCTCCCTGTCGACATCTTTCCCTGTATTCAAAGTTGCTTTCGCAGCTTGCACATAATTCATAATGGCCGCCAAGGGCTGATTTAATTCATGTGCGATCGCCGTGCCCATTTGATTCATGGCCGCCACGCGAGAGAGATGGAAATACTCTTGCTGTATACGGTTATGCTCGGCATCCCTCGCGGCCTTTTCGGTTAGATCGCGAATAATACCAACATACCCACCCTCGCCTCCGCCTTTATTCTCACCGACTGATAGATACATTGGGAAAATGTCTCCATTTTTTCGTTTCCCGCTAACTTCTCGCCCAATACCTATGATTTTTGCTTCGCCGCTGTGTTGGTAATCGGTAATATATTGGTCATGATCTTGGCGGTAATTATCCGGCATAAGCATCTTAACATTTTGGCCCTGTACCTCGGAGTGCTTATAGCCAAATATGGTTTCGCAGGCTGTATTATAACGTTGTATCAAACCTGTCTTGTCAATCGTAATGACGCCGTCCACCATGGTCTCGAGAATAGCATCTAGGGCCGGGTTTTTTGGTGCGATCATGGTCATAGAGCTAAACTAACCGCATAAAAAGGCGGGAGCAACAAATAGAGTTAGATCCACCACAGCACGCATGCCTACCCCCTTTGTCCTTGCCGTCACAATTTTGTTTTGTTCTCAGCCTATACAAGCTAGGAAGGGAAAACATTTCGGGGTGATCCGTGAAAATATTGGTTGTGACAGATGCGTGGGAGCCGCAGATGAACGGTGTCGTACGTACACTGTCCAAAACGGTTGGAGAACTGCGCAAGGCTGGACACACTGTAGAGGTTATTGCCCCGTCTGACGGCTACTGGACCATGCCTCTCCCGACATACCCCGATATAAAACTCGCGCCGTTTGCTAAATCCGACATGGAACGGCGTATTGTTCATTTTGGCCCTGAAGCCATTCATATCGCGACAGAAGGCCCGCTAGGCCTAGCAGCACGTAGCCTGTGCCTCAAATGGGCAATGCCGTTCACAACGAGTTATCACACAAAATTTCCAGAATATACAAAGGCACGCTTCCCGTTTATCCCTCTTTCCATTCCCTATAATTATGTACGAGGATTTCATAATAGCGGCGGGACAACTATGGTCACGACACCGTCTATGGTTGAGTTTTTAGATGCGCGAGGATTTACAAACCTAGAGCCATGGGCGCGCGGAGTTGATTTGGAGCTCTTTCACCCCGGACAGCGCAACAACCCGAAAGACATTTATGAGGGCCTGCCTCGCCCAGTTTTTGTCAATGTCGGGCGCGTTGCCGTTGAGAAGAATATTGAAGCCTTTTTGGCGCTTGATTTACCAGGAAGCCAAGTTGTTGTCGGCGACGGCCCGCAAATGGAGCAGCTTAAACGCAAATACCCGAACGCGCATTTTGTCGGCCCCAAATTCGGCGAGGACCTCGCACGCCATTTCGCAGACGCCGACGTCTTCGTCTTCCCAAGCAAAACCGATACGTTCGGCCTCGTGATTATCGAATCTATGGCGACGGGCACGCCTGTTGCCGCCTACCCTGTGACGGGCCCCATTGATATTGTGCCGGGGAGCGGCGGAGGTGTTTTGGATGAGGACCTCAAAGCCGCCTGTCTGGCCTGTCTTGACCTAAACCGCGATGACGCGGCGACCCACGCTAAAAATTATTCATGGAAAGCCGTATCAGAAACATTCTTCAAGCTTTTAACCCCAGAATATGCCCCGCAAGCCCGCAGGCGCTGGCGTCGAACCCGACGACTCGCAAAAATTGCCAGTAGCCCCTATCACCTATTTAAAAAACTGCTGCGGAAATTGTGGCGTTTTCTCCGAGGTAAATCAGTTTAAAGTGACTTTTTGAGAAAACCCCAAATGTGCGCCGTGTCATATGTGGTACTCACAAGTTGCCAGCCCTCTAGACCTAAACGATTCAGTGTATCTTGCATCTGCTCTGCCTTTTTATCCGCCGCCGAAAATCTGGATGCCTTTAAATTCACGGTTTTGTATTGCCATTTCTGTCCTTGCACAATCTACTCCTGTTGATCAGTTTCTATAGGACTAGCTTTCGTCTCTTTCAGCCGTCCACTTTTACGCAATGCCCCGCGGAGAACATATTCGATCTGTGCGTTGACAGAGCGTAGCTCGTCATCAGACCACCGCTTCATCGCATCCAGCACATCCGGATGGATACGCAAAGGGTATGATTTTTTCGCAGGCAAATCGGCGCTCTAATAGAGCGAACCGGTATTGACGACCGGCTGCGTGGCTCGGTCAGAACACAAAACGACAAGAAGATTGCTCACCATCGCCGCGCGACGCTCATCATCCAACTCAACCACACCTTTTGCAGACAGTTCAGACAAAGCCATTTCGACCATTCCGACTGCGCCTTCGACAATTTTTTGCCGCGCTGCGATAATCGCGCCGGCTTGTTGCCGTTGCAGCATGGCTTGAGCGATCTCAGGCGCGTAGGCGAGATGAGAAATTCGGGCTTCTATGACCTTGATCCCTGCTTGCGCAAGTCGGTCTTGAATTTCAGTTTTTAAACGTTCTGATATTTCAGCAGGATGCGAACGTAAGGATATCTGTCCATCTTCGTGTTGATCATAGGGGTAACTTGTCGCCATAGCGCGAATAGCGGCCTCGCTCTGAATTTGCACAAAGCTTTCATAGCTATCGACATTGAACACAGCCTCTGCCGAGTCAGAGACTTCCCAAACCACGATTGCGGCGATCTCAATTGGAGACCCGTCAAGCTCGTTGACCTTGAGGCGCCCACTTTCAAAGTTGCGAACACGCAAGCTGACTTTCTTTTTTGCGTAGAAAGGATTGTTAAACCTCAAACCTGGCGTTCTTACCGTCCCAATATACTTTCCGAATAGTGACAGGACAGCGGATTGGTTGGGCTCTACTTTGTACAGTCCCGTTAGGGCAATGACAGTCGCTACAAATAATATGATGCCGCTAAGAATATACACACCAAAGCCCGACTCCAAACCTGTAATAAACAAGTACACGGACAGAGCTGCCGTAACTGCAAAGATCAGCAGTAGCGGAATTCCGCTTATGGATTTAACGTTACGTTCGCGAATATCACTCATGGCATACCTTTCACATTATGAGATGTTTTGATATCATTTTGATATCATAATGTCAATGCTCGGCGACCGATCAATACGCACCGGCCTTTACAGGGCCCTCTCCCCGCACATAAGCATGACGAATACCTTCGGAGTTATAGGGCGTAGTGACGTTCCCCTTTGCGTCCACAGCGATCACGCCGCCATACCCGCCAAGCGCTCCCATATCAGCAATCGCCGAACGCGCAGCCGTTGCAAGGTCTTCGCCAAGATATTTCATACGGGCGGAAATATCGGCTGCAACGGCAGCTTTAATGAAATACTCGCCCTGCCCTGTGCAAGACACAGCCAAATCAAGACTAGCCCAGCACCCCGCGCCAATAAGCGGACTATCGCCAACGCGTCCTGCCATCTTTCCAAGTAGTCCGCCTGTAGACGTAGCCGCCGCTAAATGGCCATTAACGTCCAACGCAACCGCGCCGACCGTGCCCGTATCAAGCTGATCAGGCGTCGCCGTAATGCCCTGCACGAGGTAATGATTTTCCGGATTCGTTATACGTTCGCAATTTTGCGAAGCTGCGAAATGTTCCGCGCCGCTGCCGGCCAGCAAAAGGTGCGGCGTATCTTCTAAAACATGCCGCGCCACCCGCACTGGATGCCGGAATCCCTTCATCGCGCAAACTCCGCCTGCGCGGCGAGTCGCGCCGTCCATAATTGACGCGTCTAGTTCATACTCGCCAAGACTGTTCGGCCCTGTACCCCGCCCCGCAACAAAATGGCCACAATCCTCAAGCGCCGAGACACATTCCGTCACGACATCCAAAGCCCGCATGCCGGATAGGAGCTGCTCTTGACCAATTTTGGCTAACGCCTCTAAAAAGGCAATTTTCTCCGTCTGGTCTTTGCCGTGATAGCTTCCCGCGCCGCCGTGTAAGGCCAAACTAATGTTCATAGATCTCTCCTGCGTCATAATATGTACCCTGTCATTATAGGTTGAGAACGGACGGGCATTAGATATGATGCGCGCAGATTAAATCATATGAGGATATTATGAAACTCTCTTCTGAAATTGCAGCCGTAGTAACTGGCGGTGCATCCGGCCTTGGTGAAGCCACCGCCCGCGAACTCGCCAGTAAGGGCGTTCGCGTCGGCATTTTTGACATGAACACTGAACGTGGCCAAATGGTCGCCGACGATATTGGCGGCATCTTCACCCAAGTTGATGTGTCCAATAACGACAGCGTCAATGAAGGCCTAGATTTTGTAAGGGCTGCCAATGGCCAAGAACGCATCATGATAAATTGCGCCGGTATTGGCATGGGCATGAAAACAGCCTCTCGCAAACGCGATACTGGCGAAATTTTAGCGCATGACCCCAGCATCTTTATGAAGGTTATCAATATCAACCTCTTCGGCTCATTTCTTTGCGCGTCCAAATCAGCCGCCGGCATGATGAGCTTAGAGCCCACAGAACCGGACGGAGAGCGCGGCGTTATCATCAACACTGCCTCTGTTGCCGCGCAGGACGGACAAATTGGACAAGTCGCCTACGCAGCCTCTAAGGGCGGCATTCTCGCTATGGCGCTGCCTATGGCCCGTGACTTGGCCCGCGAAGGCATTCGTGTAAACACGATCCTTCCTGGCTTCTTCGAAACACCAATTTATGAGCAAATGAAGGACGAAGTCAAAGAAAGCCTGCGTGCACACGTGCAGTTCCCCAACCGTTTTGGGACGCCAAAAGAGTATGGCGAGCTTGCAGCATTTATGTGTGAGCATACTTATCTCAATGCAGAATATATCCGGACAGATGCCGGCGCAAGAATGCCGCCGCGCTAATACTCGTCTCTAAAACATAACCCGATCCGTCTTGTGGCGGATCAGGTTTTTTTATGTCTTATTTTTCGGGGCGCGCTTTTGGGGCTTTGAGCTGCCGTTTCGTATTATGCCCTGCCACTTTCGGCTTTCCGCTGGGCGCCTCGCCGCGCATATAATTACGCTGCCAGCCTTGCTTGACAGTCTCGGCATCTTTCGCGGCCAAGCGGTCTAAAAACCCCTGACGGTTTTGATGCCATAATTCACAATCCGCCTTCAGTTCAGGATCACTATTAAGTGTCCGTAAATCTGGTTGAATAGTATCCAGTCTATTATGCTCTATCAGAGTGATAAAACAAAAAGGCTCCCCCTTCTCGAATCTCACCGTGCCAGGCCGTGTCATCTTCCAGTTCATAGTAAAAGGAAAAGGCAGCCAGTCCGTTTCGACAAGACCAGTTAAAGGATAAATTCCGTCCTTAGGACGATTAGGCGGCCCCATAACCCAAGTCGCCCATCCGGGCGGCGTACGGAACAGATAACCAGTATGAAAGGTCACAATGCCATGCAAAAAGTGACTTTGCGCAAGACCTAAAACATACGCGTTTTTATCAGGCGATGAGACAACGACATCATCTTTACCCTGGCCGCCATTCCACGTTATATCCAGAGTGAACGGACACTTGATCTCCCAGCCTGTCGAGTTTGCCATCGTCAATGGCAGACAGCGGTAAGCATACCGGTCATTGGTTTCGTCCATCCATTGGCGGCGAGACTGCCCCGGTGTTATTTTTGGCGGATCATCCCGCATTGCAAAAACATCAAAAAATGGGACGTTTTGGTCATCAGTCATAATTTTCTCCGTCCATGCCATCCTGCACGAGCGTGCTAAGCAAGTCATCAATGCAAGCCGGTAAATTATGAGTAAATTTCGCATTAGGCATGTTGAACTCGCTGTCTCATCTGGTATGAGAACCCAAGTTTCAACAGGCTCATTCATGACATACGCTCTTATCATTCACGGCGGCGCCGGCGCGCAACCGGGGACCGATTATTCACAGCAAATATCCCATATGGATAGCTTAATCCGTAAGGGACAAGCACTTCTGGAAAACGGTACGTCTGCTCTTTGCGTCGTGGAAGCCATGGTCTCAGACATGGAACTCTCAGGACATTATGTTGCCGGAAAAGGGTCTGCGCCAAATATTGACGGCGTGATTGAACTGGATGCCAGCATTATGGACGGAGCAACACGCCGCGCCGGAGCCGTAGCCGCCATGCCCGCAGTAGAACATCCCGTCCAAGCGGCAAGAAAAGTCATGGAAGACGGAAAACACGTGATGCTCGCCGGTGAAAGCGCAAGACAGTTTGCTACCGCACAAGGTCTCACAGCCATTGATGATCCAAACAGCTATTACACAGAGCATGAACGTCATGGCTCAAGCCAGTGTGACACCTATCACGGCACTGTCGGAGCCGTGGCATTAGACATGCATGGAAACCTCGCAGCAGCGACGTCAACGGGAGGCATCTTTGGGAAAAGCGCAGGACGGATCGGCGACACACCTCTGATTGGCGCAGGAACGTGGGCCGATGACCAAGTCGCTATTTCGTGCACAGGATTAGGGGAAGCCTTTATCAGAACGTGCGCAGCGCATGATGTCGCAGCGCAAATACGGTATGGTGGTGAGCCTCTTGCAAATGCCGGCTGGAATACGCTTGATCAAGTGGCTCTTTGCGGCGGCGACGGAGGACTCATCGCGATTGATAAAGAGGCCAACATAATTATGCCGTTTAACTCTGATGGTATGAAACGGGCGGCTGTATCGCATGAAATGCCCCCCATAGTTAAAGTTTTTGAAACAGAAATACGGTCAAAAAACGCATACAGCGCAACCGGAGAACGGGAAATATAACATAATTATGACCTTGTATTCATAGGCATAAATATCTATTTCTCGCGGCGAATAAAAGGAAGAAGACGGGGCGATGTCGGAAAATCTTGAAAAGCAGATAATGGACGCTCTCATATATGAGAGTTTGATGGAGCAGATAAGCACTCTGCATTCTCGTCTGGAGCAAGTTGAAAGCGGCACGCGAACCATACAGGCCGCAGTTCCTGCCGTTACACCTCGGCTAAAGAAATATGACGAAGAGTTAGCCCGCCTAGAGGCACTCATCTTGCATGTTAATGAACGAGCCGCCAATATGCGCTTTGATCGGCAGCTTAAAATTGGCTTGGACCGCACCAAGAAGCGCCTGACTAAGCCTCGCAAAGTTAAACCCGCCAAGGCTGTCAAACGCGCACCGACAGAAGTCGAGCTCATCATGAGCCCGAAAGCAGATATCCTTGTCATCTGCCCTATATATCCTGGCGGAGCACGGGCTTACGGAGGCAACTTCATTGAAAAGCGGGCTCTTGGCTACAAGAATGCGGGTTACAGCGTCACTGTCGTTGAAGTTAATGCTGGCACTCGCCAACTCCAATCACATGATGTCAACGGAATCCCTGTCATTCGACTAAATCCAGCTGGCTTACAGAAACTTCTGCGTCAGTGCGACGTCAAGCAAATTGCCGCTCACCAAGTCGAAGAGCCCATCTGGCAAGCCCTAAAAAAGCATACGCATCAGTACCCAACGACGGTTTGGGTACATGGATTTGAAGCCAGAAACTGGGAAAATCTCGCCTTCAACTTTACCGAATCTGAGCTAAAAACATTACGTCCTCGCCTTGAAAATGCCAACATAACCAGAAAACGCGTTATGAACGAAATTTTCTCGGATGATAATGTACAGGTGGTTTTTGTTTCTAAATTCATGCGCGCGATTGCTGAGGACTTTGCCGGAACACGGTCAAAAGTGTCCTTCGTAATCCCTAACCTCATTTCCGAAGAAGACTTCCCATACGTAGCGAAAACACCAGAAGACCGTAAGAAAATACTATGGGTAAGAACCTTTGCCGCGAAAAATTACTCCAACGACATTTCGCGTAAATTCATTGAAGACCTTAGCCAGAAACCGTTTTTTGAAGACCTTACAATCAGTATCTTTGGCGACGGGAAATTCTTCGAACAAGAGACACAGAGTCTTCGCCGCTTTAAGAACATCAAAATTGAACAACGATTTCTATCACCAGACGAGCTTCGTTCTGAACATGCGAAACATGGCGTTATGCTCGTACCAAGCCGTTGGGACAGCCAAGGGCTCACAAACGGTGAAGCCATGTCAAGCGGTCTTGTTACGCTAACAAACAGCGTCGCAGCTATACCAGAATTTGCGGATGAGAGCTGCGCGATCATGGCCAGAGTTAATGATCACAAAGGCCTAGTTGATGGTTTTGAAAAAATGATCAACGATCCGAACTTATTCATGAAGCTCTCCCAACGCGCATCCGAACGCTCACAAGGCCAATGCGGACATGATGCTACCCTGAAGCGTGAAATTTCTCTCCTTAAGTGGCAATTAAACCGCTAGATCTAAAAAGTTTTTTCAAAGTGCGGTAGAGGCACGTTCGCCGGCAATGCCTTGCCTTCCGATATAGCGCTATACACGCTTAAAAGCTTTTTCGCCTGCATAGGCCAGCTATAATCTACCACCCAGTCATGAGCGCTCAAATCGGCTTGGATATCCAGCATCTTCGTGTTCATCAGCTCGATCCCTTCGGCCAAAGACTTCGCATCGAAACCGGGGGCGATTACCCCCACACCAAAATGCCTAACAAACGCTGATAATTCAACAAGCGGTGTCGTCACTACAGGAAGGGCGGCAGCCAAGGCTTCAAAAAGTTTATTGGGTAGAGCGTAATTATATGACCGGCTGGTATTTTGTATGGGAATAATAGCAAAGCTTGCTGTTCGAATAAAGTCTATCAGATCTTTCGAAGCGACAGCATCAAGAACAAAAAGACGATTGGAAACCCCGCTCGCTTTAGCCGCTGCCAGCACTTTTTGGCGGCAGCCTTCTTGAGCAGGCCCAACCATGGCCAAACAGAGCGTCGGCCGCTCCCCTAGCAGGGCGACCGCTTCGATCAAGCCGCGCCCCTCTTGTATCGACCCAATATAAACACCTAATGCTTGTTCAGGCGCCACCCCTGTTATCTCTCGAATATGGTGTAAAGCCGGGGGGTTCCCTTCATGATCTCCATTGATACCAAACGTCGGCGCATTTAGAATTACGTAGGGACGGTCTATACTGTATTGGCTCCGCAGCTCTTCCGCGATGGAATCAGAAACTGTGAGGACGGCATCCGTTTGAGCAATAGACTTTGTTTCAGCCATCATTCTTATCATGTGAAAAATCGGCGTTTGAACCTCATTCCGGCTGCGTTCCAGCTCGTGGCTATCGTAAATCAATTTAGCGCCCAGCCCCTTTGCGAGATCAGCACCTGATGGCAATGTCGTCAAATCATGGGCATGAATGATATGAGGCTTGAAAGCCATTACCTTTTTTTCAAAGGCTCCCCGCGCTGCTTTGTGAAAACAAAGCGCGCCTACTAACCTTTTTACGCGTTGTAGAAGGCTGTGCTTTGCCCCATCTGTACCCGTTTGGCTTTCATCATGCGTAACCTGAGCTAAGGCATCAATGCACTGTGGCTGTTTACGAGGTTGAATAAAAGGGAATGCCGCGCGAATATCGAACCCGCACTGGATGAATGGCACGCCCTCTTGACTAAAGTCACAGTAATTTTCGGCGAGGTTAAGACAAAAGACTTTAACCTCATAGCCTGCGTCCAAAAGGGTTTTTGCTTCTCTTATGACCCTGTTATCATTGACACCACAATGATCGAGTAGCATGGCAACGCGTGTGGCCACAGCTAGCCTTTCTTTGGCTCAACAATTATATCATAGAGCTTCTTGGTCTGACCAAGCCGTGAATAAAGCGCCCGCGTTTTACGCTTACGGCGTTTAGGTTTGTAGGACTTCAGGAACTTACCAATATCGGCGGGATTGTTTTTCACCCAATAAGTTCCGGCAAGGTCCTTGGTCAAATTATGAAGTTCGCCAGTTTTTACTTCGCCGTCAGTGACAATAATGATGTCAATATCGCAGGCGATGTAATCAAAAATTTTGGTTGTCTGTTCGAACGCTGCGCCGCTGGTAAATATGATACCAGCCTGCATGTTATGGCAATACCCGATAACCTCTTCATAGGTCATCAGTCCATAACGCTCTAACGCAGGGTACTGATCAAGATGACTATCGGTGGCGGCAGTTCGGCCAATATGAATAAGATTATGCGTCTTCTTTTTAAGCTCCGCTAAAAACAGATCCGGCTTTCGGTCCGCATAAAATGAGCCCGTATAAACAAAATTAATACGGTCATCCTGGGTTCGAAGCGGGATGGGCTTGACTGTGTCAGAAACGCTTTCATCGTAACCATTCGCGACAACAAGCCCTTGCTTTTCATCGCCTATGCCGATGGAATCAAGGCAATATTTATTCACTGATAATATATGATCCGCCGATGCTAAATATTGTGATTCAAGCTCTACTGCTAGCGCCTTATGCTTATCGCTGTAAACAAAACGAGGATTGTGAGCAAACGGGTCGCGGAAGTCTAATATTACTTTAGCGCCAAATTTCTCTTTGAAATACTCGCCTAGGTCAAAGTAACAGAACGGGTTTCCTGAAATCACTATACAATCATAGTGCGCTTTTGGATGGTTTTCGAAGTATGCCTTGACGTGATCAGCCCAATAGGCGCTGAAATAATTCATCCTAGCATCTTGATAGCGAGCCACAAGTTTTTGAGTATCAAGACTATTCACATCAATATTATCGCGATCACGAACGACAATATATTTATCATCATTTTCGAAAGATTCTAACGCGGTCAGCGTTGAGACATTGATTTTCTTGCCCTCTTTTTTTGCGATTTTGGGCAGCATATTATGCCAGTAATTCAGTCGATGAACCGCCACGGTTTCTGCGGGCGGCATAAAATACGAGACAAGGAGAACATTTAGTTCCTTAGCTTTTTTAGGCTTTGAAAGCGGCTCAATAAAGCTTCTGCGTGCGGAGGCCTTCAGGGCTTTCTTGAAGCGCGATACATCCGGCTTCTTTATCAGATCACAAGCATAAACAAACTTAGATTTCCAGGCGGCACGGTGCGCGTCTTCAAAACAAAAGACATAGCGCGCGCCGGAAATGAAATGTTGTTGCTTCCAGTTAAAGGACTGCTCTGCTCCAGCCCAAATGGCATATGGCAATGATGACTTTAAAATCACCTTTCTCATCAATTCGAAATAATGAACATTATGGTGATAAATGACGAGACCATCATCTATGCAACGCCGAAGCATCATATAAAGATAACCCTCTAAGGCAGCCTTTAAAATAGGCGCAAAGCGCTTCGTTTCTTTTGAGTGCACCAAGCCATTTTTATAGGTCGTCACAGTTACATTGTAATGCGTACCTGCATCGCCTAGCTCTACATGCAGCACATCATAGCCGTTCACGAGAAGATTCGGATTCAGAGAAACATCTGAGTCTGTGACAACAACAAAACTTTGGGTCATTATTTTCTCAAATTCGGCTATGAAGCAATACGGTTAGGCCCGCGGCTATAGGGTAAAAAAATTTCAGAGCCAACAAGCCGTTTACTTTAACGTTATACCCTTATTCTAAGGCAGTGTGCTTATCTTTCAAGCTTTGATACTGACTTTGAAAGTCTTGGAGATCATGCAAATTGTTCATGGCTGTCAATGACCTTTGAATCCCGAAATCAAAGATCTTAAGTAAAGCTTCGCGGGCTCTGGCGCCATTTTCATAGTGCCAAACAACGGCCGGGCGATCACTATGAATAGAAATCGGAACATACTCACAAGCTTGAAAAAATGAAACATGTGCCCGAAAGTCTTCTACGCTGCCCACTTCTGTCGCAATGAGAGGCTTATATTTTTCAATGAGCCGTACGCCTGTCCGTAAAACGTCGCCCTCTGATCCTTGAACATCGACCTTTATAAGTTTTAGGTTTTTTTCTTCAAAAAACTTAAGATAGGAATCTAATGTTGCTGTTTTACAACGAAAGCCTCCACGTTCAGCTTCCTCGCTGATTGTAAAAGATGATGCGTCTCCAGTACGTCGTTTCGTCAAACAAACGTCGCCTTCGCGATTAGAGATCGCGCGGTTTACCGGAATAATTTGATTATCTATATTATTAAGCCGTATTCCAGCCTTAATCGCATCAAACGCTTTTGGGTTAGGTTCAATAGCCAATGAATTAACGTTCAGAGTTTTTGCAAAGAACAATGAATGGTTGCCGATGTGAGCGCCGACATCAACCACCCAATCGCCAGCTTGAACGTATGGCGCAAGGCTTTCCAAAAAAGAAAGTTCGTGAAAGCTATGTGTTTTAGCTAACGTATCAGAAACCGAGCAGCCCTCAAGAAGAGCTACTTTGATTGTTTCGTCTTTATATTTTAGGTCAGTGTGCATAAGGCGTTATCGATCTCGTTATCATTATTCTGCCCCAAGAGCAGGCTACTTAAACCCTCCATTTTATCAACCCAAATCCTCTAGCATATGAGCCAGTATTTTTTCGCCGCTATGCCCGTCGCCATATTCCGTGATCGGCTTACGCGCTTTAAAGTCTGCTTCCGTCCATAATTTATTCCAGCCATGATCAATGAGTTCTACCCATTCAGTTTCGTCGCGCAAAGTAACGCAAGGCGTTCCGTGAAAATAAGCCTCTTTTTGAAGCCCGCCAGAATCGGTGAACACAATTTTTGAGGCTGCGAGTAGCGCTTGCATTTCCATATAGCCAACAGGATCTATCGTTCTAATTCGGCCAACATCCATTTTGTACTTTGCTAGTGCGTTGCGCGTCCGGGGGTGCAAAGGCAGAATAACATCATACTCATCACACTGCGCGTTGAGATAATTTATGATAGCTTGAAGACGTGGCTCGGAGTCTGTATTTTCAGCTCTGTGAAGGGTACACGCCGCTAGGTTCTTTGCTTCCAGAGAAACACCTTTGACCTCTTTGATGCCCTCCGCGCGCGCGATGGCATCTAGCGTCGCGTCATACATAATATCACCGACATGGTAGACACCACTCGTGATATTTTCTTTGGTCAGATTTTCGATACTCATATAGGTCGAGCAGTAAAGTTGATCGCTGATATGATCAGTAAGGATCCGGTTCACCTCTTCAGGCATAGCTTTGTTAAATGACCGCAAGCCCGCTTCTACGTGGATCACAGGAATATGAAGCTTAGCGGCGGCCAATGCCCCTGCTAGCGTTGAATTGGTATCGCCGTAGATAAGGCAAGCATCAGGTTTTTCTTCGACCAAAATTCTCTCAATACTCGCGAGCATTTCGCCCGTCATTTCGCCGTGTCCGCCGCCGTTAATGCTGAGATGATGTTCCGGCGGATTAATCGAAAGTTCTTCAAAAAAGATGTCTGACATCGACGTGTCGTAGTGTTGCCCTGTATGGACGAGGACTTCTTTAAAATCTGCGCTCTTATCGAAGAGCTTGCGCAAAACCGAAGCTTTGACAAACTGTGGCCGCGCGCCAACGATCGTTACAATTTTTTTCATGAGATTAGCCAATCAGTCTAAATTTTTACGAGATTTCCATCTTGGATCGCGTATTTATCGCCTGTGCGTGGACACACAAGGTCATCGCGCAACATCTCGCCGCTATGGGCGACCCAGCCAATTTGCTTCGCCGGCACACCGGCCATAACAGCATGTGGTTTTACGTTTTTTGTGACCACGGCGCCCGCAGCAATAAAGCAGTATTCACCCAGCTCATGACCGCAAACAATCGTTGCGTTCGCGCCAATGGTCGTCCCCTTACGAACGAGAGTTTCAGCATATTCGCTTTGCCGATTCACTTCAGAGCGCGGGGTTGTCACATTGGTAAAGACCATAGATGGGCCGCAAAAAACGCCGTCTTCCAAGATCACGCCTTTATACAAGGCCACATTGTTTTGAATTTTACAGCCATTGCCAATTTTCACATCTGGACCGGCCATAACATTTTGCCCTAAGGAGCAATTTTCGCCAATTTCAGTGCCGGGTAAAACGTGGCAAAAATGCCAAATTTTTGTCCCTTCTCCAATTTTAACATTGTCATCAACGTATGATGATTCATGAACAAAAAAATTAGATTTAGTCTTTTCCATTGCGCGCTCCCACGGGAATTATTTGGCCGTTATATCACTTTGATTGACTAAAATTGCAACCGACTATTTCATCTTTATCCATGCGGCTTATACATCATCGTTAGAAAGCTCATCACCGCATTGCCAATCGCTTTTCTCAAGGCGACTCAGAAGCTTTAGCACTCTTTCCCGTTCAGCATGCACCAACAATACAAGCAAATCGTCAGGCTGCGCCCACGCAAGAGCTAAACGCACAGCCTCATACTCAGAGGCCGCTTCCATGACTTTGTCTCGCGAAACACCTAACACATTCAATTTTTCCAGAATTATAGCTGGTACTTCGCCGCGCTCTCGCCCTCTAAGGACACCGGGTAGGTCTTTTACAATGTAAAGGTCGGGGGCGGCTTCATGCACGGCCGCCGTTATCTCTCTTATGTCTGCGTCGCTTCGGTCGCCGCCTTGGCCCAGTAAAAACAGGCAGCGCTTCGCAGGAACCGCTTTTACCGTATCAGCAAGCGCCCTCACCCCTTCAGGGTTATGCGCGAAATCTATGAGTACTTTTGCACCGCCGAGGCTCATAAAATTCCCGCGTCCGGGGTTGGTCTCTGGCGTCGATTCGAAAGATGAAAGCCCGTCTCGCATGGCGTCAACGCCTAGTCCCAAGGCGGAAGCCAGAGCTATCGCGCCGAGTCCGTTATCAATATTGTAGCGCGCGGCCCCGCCCATAGAGCTAGGGAAATCCATCACCGATAAAACGGGCTCGACTTCATTGCCCCGCATCAAAGTCATAACCTCGCCATCAAGATAAGCCGCATGGTCACCGTCGTGCTTGCAAGCGGCAAGAAAAGCCGCATCCATAGACCGGCCAAACCATGTAATTTTTCCCTTAAACGCTTTAGCTCGGCTCACGAGCTCAGGGTCATCGCGGTTAAGGATAAGCCGCCCTTCTGGGCTTGCGGCTTTCGCCACCATAAATTTTGCATCGGCAAGCGCCGAAACATCCGTGATCCCGTATTCACCAAGATGGTCAGCGGAAATATTGGTGATCAAACACGCGTCAATGTTTGTGATGGGAAGCCCTCTGCGCATCAATCCTCCGCGCGCTGTTTCAAGAATAGCCAATTCTGCGCGTGGGTCACGCAACGCCATACGCGCGCCGCCGGGGCCTGAATAATCTCCTGTGTCCAAAATTATGTCGCCTACGCGCACAAAGTCACTGGATGAGGATGCCGCCACTTTTCCCGCCGCCGACGCAATCGCCGAAGCTAGCCTCACCGTGGTAGACTTCCCATTTGTTCCAGTGACTAATGCGGTCGGAATATCATGGACGCCGTCCCAGTCGATTTCACTAACGTCTGGTAGGTCTTTGCGTGACCACAATTGTCGGCCCGCACCAAGTCCGAGAGAGACCTCGTCATCGTCCCAGAGGAAGCCAATGCCGCGCGTTGCTGCTTGCGTTTCTATAGCGCAAAGATTTGCGTCCGCTTCTTCATCGATTTCGGCTCGAATCCGCACAACCGCCTGCGCAAAAGCTTCAACCGAAAATGGTTCAAGTGCCATGTCCCAAGCGATTTCAATAACTGAGGTCGCGGCATAAAGCGCGTCTATCGGCGCCGACACAACAATCGTCATCCCGCCCGGATAATTACGAAACCCTATAGCTTCCTTTCTCCAGCCGATTGATGCTAAAAGCTTCTGCAACACCGTCTCTACCGCAAGCCGCAGCCTTTTGCGCTCTACCCCGTCAACCGAAATCTCCGCAGCCGCGCCCGGGCCATCCAAAAATAGATTTGGCCCCGTCAGCCGCCGAACATCTGTCAACTCCACGGCGAGAGCCTAATCTGAATCTTCATCTGGCACATTGGCCAACCTCACGCCGCGCTCATCGCGGACAAGACGCGTGCCGTCTGATAAGACTGACTTCGGGAGTTTAGGCGCGTCTTTCACAGCCGTCGCTGCCGCGAGCAAATCTTTCGTAACAGCTTTAGGGACTGACGGCGTCGGCGGAGCCAGAGTCTTTTGCTCTTCAGCCTCAATCTCTTCGCGGTCTTTGCCAAAGTAAATGATCTGCTTCCAGCTTCTCGTAATGTTATCAGCAAAAATAAGTAAAAGGTCCCCCGGCTTTGCCATGGCAAGCGCCGTATCAACCGCCCTCTCCTCTTCTTCAACGATAGTAATTTGTGCTTCGTTTACACCCGCCTTCATAAGCGCGGCCTTTAGAATACGTGGAACTTCGTCTGGCTTACGCCCGCGCAGGCCGTCATCACGGCGGCACACATAATGATCAAAGCTACCGGCCACGATAGTCGCCGCTTCTTCAATATCTTCGTCGCGGCGGTCCCCTGGCATAGCGATAACACAAATGCGCTCGCCCTCAGGCTCAAGCTGATCCGTCAATTTTGTCATCGCCGAAATCGCGGCAGGGTTATGACCATAATCCAAAATCACTTTGAACGGATGCTCGTCGAAGACATTCATGCGGCCAGGCGCTTGGAAGAAGCTCATGGTAAAGGTGCGAAGACCGTGGCGTATATCCTCTAGGCTCTTGCCTTGGCTAAAGGAAATGGCGGCAGCAAAGAGCGCGTTTTGCACATTATGCATGGCCTTGCCGTCCATAGTCGCGGGGATAAGATGCGTCCAGATCAGCGGAATATGTGCGTGATTATCATAAATCGTGATCATATGCCCGTTCATGCCCTGCTCTAGCACAACAGCCCGCCCTCCAGCGCGCACATGTTCCCGCACAAGGGGGTGCCCCGCATTCATTGTAATATAACACAAATTCTTAGCCTCAGTGTGCTGCGCCATTTTTAAGCACAGCTCATCATCCGCGTTCAGAACTGCCGTATCTTTGGCGACCTCCACGACTATACGTTTAACACGGGCCATATCTTCGAGCGTATCAACGCCTTTTAGGCCTAAGTGGTCGGCATCAATATTAAGAACCGCGCCAACATCACAGCTGCGATAACCAAGGCCACTTCGAACCATGCCGCCGCGGGCGGTTTCTAAAATGGCTGCATCAATCGTCGGGTCACGCAAAATCATTTGCGCGGACATAGGCCCTGTTAGGTCACCTTTAACGCTCAAATTACCATCGATATAAACACCGTCCGTTGAGGCGAGGCCTACAGTATTTCCGCTCAGTTTAAAGATATGAGCGACCATCCGTGCCGTAGTTGTCTTACCATTTGTACCTGTAATGGAAATGATAGGAATACGTGTGCCAGAGCCACTTGGGAACAGCATATCCATCACGGCACCGGCGACGTCGCGCGGTTTACCTTCGCTTGGCGCTACGTGCATACGGAAACCCGGTGCCGCATTGATCTCACAGATCGCTGCGCCGTTATCTTTGTAAGACACGGAAATATTGGGTGATAGAAAGTCTACGCCGCCAACATCAAGACCAATGGCTTTGACCGCCCGTATGGCCATATCTCGGTTATCGGGATGAACGATATCAGTGACATCAACAGCCGTCCCGCCTGTCGAAAGGTTGGCAGTAGAACGCAAGTAAACATGCTCGCCGACTGGCGGCACTGTGTCTTTTGTATATCCAACATCTGTTAAATGGGTCACGGCATTGTCATCAAGTTCAAGGCGAGTCAAAACTTTCTCATGCCCCACGCCTCGACGCGGATCAGAATTGACAATATCAATAAGCTGCTCGACCGTTTTCTCGCCGTCGCCAACAACATGACCCGGCACCCGTTTTGACACGGCGATAAGCTTATTGTCCACAACAAGCATACGGTGATCAAGTCCGCGAATATAAGACTCGACAATTACTGTCCGGCTGTTTCTGTTTTCTTCAAGGGCAAGATCGAAGCCTTCCGCCACATCTCCGCGCTCTGTTAAACCAATAGAAATACCGCGGCCATGGTTGCCGTTCAGCGGTTTGGTAACCACAGGGTATCCTATTCGCTCTGCAGCCCGTACGGCGTCGCGGCGCGAGCGCACAAGAATTTGGCGCGGAACGGGCAGACCAAGGTCGGCTAGAATACGGTTGGTTTCATCTTTATCCGAAGCGAGTTCGACAGAGATATAATTGGTTTGGCTTGTAATCGTGGCTTGAATACGTTTTTGGTACCGTCCGTGCCCAAGCTGGATCAGACTATACTCATTAAGGCGGATCCACGGAATGTCGCGATCTTCAGCGGCTTTAACGAGTGACGCTGTACTCGGCCCTAGCGCGCGGCGCTGCGCGAACCGAATAAAATCATCCCGTTCTTCAGTAAAATTAAAATCATCGCTGCGGTCACCTTCACTTACAAGTTCATTCGGCAGGAGGTGCCGTAGAAGATCAATCGCAAGCTGCCCTGCGCGGCGGCCAACACGTTCTTCCTCATATTCGAAGACCATATTGTAAACGCCGGGCTGCCCCGCTCCGCGCGTTTTGCCAAAGGTGACATTCGCACCGGCCACATTTTGAAGCTCTATCGCAACATGTTCCCATACGTGGGCTATCCATGTGCCTTCATCTTCGCGCAAGCGGCGTACAAAGCCGCCTGGTTCGCCGTATGAGCAGCCATGTTCATGCAATCCAGGAAGTGCCTCGAGGAGCGCGTCAATAAAACTCGATCCGATTTTGGCCGTCGGCCAATCTTCTAAGATCCCTATATCAACCACATGCTTGATGACGGGAAAAAGGGCGTAGACATTTGGCCCTCTGAAGACTGACGTTTCCAAAATTCGCATCTAATTCCCTCCGTATGTGCATTCCTGCTTATGACACTATGGCTGCGCCTTACGTGTTACAAGGTCATATCGGCTGCCATGTTGGAGTATATGCAATTTTACCCCGATAAGGCAAACAGGTTCACCCTGCCGAACATCCGCCATCGACGAATGTTCTAAATCCGAGGGATCAATGACAGTAAGGCCGCCGCTCCCAATAACGTCAATATGGTCATCAGGGCCGATAAAGGCCGCTGTGTCTTCATCCACGCCAATACCTGTAGCAAAGGGGTTATAAGCAAGCGCTGTTAAAAGTCGCCCAAGCCGTCCACGTTCGCGAAAATGTTGGTCAATCACGACGCGGTTGGTCAACCCAAGCCCCGGTGCGAGGTTCGCCATACCAAGCTTCGGCGTAGACCCAGAACGGCCAAACGCGATCATATGCTCTCCGATAAAGGCTGCGCCTGCCGAGGTTCCGGCAATATGGACGCCTGCCGCATTAGCACGGCGCATAAGTTTGGCCACGCTTGTTCCGCCAATGATAGTGGCAAGCCGTAATTGGTCACCTCCCGTCATGAAGATACCCGTCGCCTTTTCAAGGACATCCAAAAACTTCGCATCTTCGCAATCTTCCCGCGTGTCGAGCTTAACAATCACAGCAGATTTAACGCCTATATTTTCGAAAACTTCTTTGTAGCGGTCACCCGTATCATCAAGCCGAGACGCCGTCGGGATAATGGCTATATGACCGTCTTTACCGCCTGAAAGCTCAATAAACCGCATCAAAATCTCGGAAGATTTAACTTTTTTCTCCCCCCCGCCAATGGGAATAATATAGCCGCGCTGTTGGCCGTCAGATACTTTTGCAGGACACATAGGTCACCTTTTGAGCGTCAATAAGCGCGGGAAAATAGGCGAGCAGCAGAGGGAGTCAAGCAGAGAAGTCCCCTCATCCGTTAATTCGCAATATGACCCAAACATGATCACAGAGCTACCTCTCGCTCAAGGCAGTGGCCATCTCTACGCCTTTGTCCTCTGTGAGCGCCGCGCAAAGCTCTATGCGTTCTACGGTTTGTTTAAGACTTCGCTCGGAACCAGGAATAAGCGCCGCTTTGCTTTCAAAGAAGGCTTTGACCTCGTCGCGTTTTTCAAGGGTGCAGAACCCTCGCCCATACCCAGGAACGCCACCAATGCGTACATCTGGGATGCGGGTACTGACATAGGCGTCAAAGTTGGCTTTGAACCAATCCCATGTTGCGTCGCGGTGATCTATGTTCCCAATCATAGAGCTAATCAAAGACGTGGCCTGACGCCCTGTGAACGTATCCTTATCCGACAGAGCGGCTTCGCGTGTTTTAGCCGCTAGAGCTTGATCTGTTGTTGCCGAAAGACCGCCAATTGCCGCGCCTTTTTCAAAAGATGAACCGCCTTTGACCATGGCCATCAGAGGCGCGTAAGCCTCCTTTGAACGGGTTTTCATCACGGCGCGCAAAGCATTGCCGAGCATGTTTGGCGCTACGGCCGTTTTGTCCGGCTCTCCGTCAAGGCCGAGATAGGCCGCCCCTTGCGCCGCATATGCGCTGAGCATGGCAGCGTCATTAGCTTTGAATATTAGGTTTCGGGCCAAAGTCGGCGCAAGCAGGTTTCCGTCAACTGTGTCTTTGCCGACAACCTTTTCATAACGATCTGCGAACATATCCTGAATGAGGCGGGAAAGATCTGCGCGGCTACTGGCCGATAAATCATCATGCATCCAGCCCAATAGATCTCCTGCATTTGCCGCAACATCATATTCTGGATGAGCAGCAAAAGCTTCAATACCTTTGAGATAAACAGACGCATCGACTTGGCCTGCACGGAAGGCCGCTGTAAGGCTGTCTTGCACAGCCAGGACTTCGCGGGTGTTAAGCTTATCAAGACTACCGAGTAACGACTTCCACACATCGGCACCTAATGAGAAGCGGTAATACCCCGCCCCGTTTTCGTTCGGCATTACGGCAATCGGCTGGGCGTCAAAGGTGACTTTTTCCGTAAATTCAGAATCAGTCACAAGGCGGCACTGTTTCGACGTGTCTCCGCCCGCAAAAATGTATTTTGCACAAACGGGAATTTGCCAAGATTGCCCCTGTTTAGTGTTTGACCCAAGCGGCGCGTAGCGGGATTGATGAAAATCAGTCCTGCATGACCTTTCAGTACAGTCCATTTCTACGCTCACCAAAGGCAAGCCTGGTTGATCGACAAAGCTTTTCATCGCATTGACTACTGTGGCGTCGCCTGATCCGTCCGCAATACTCTGGAAGAAATCATCAGCAGTGGCTACGTCGTCAGCGTAACGTTTCATGTGCAAACGCACGCCTTTTTGGAAGGCCTCTTCACCAAGGTAACTTTCAAACATATCCAAAACACCGCCGCCTTTGCGGTAGGTGATGCCGTCAAATTGATCCATCACTTGCTCAGTACGCTCTAGCGGCTCGCGGACTTTTCGCGTTGTGGAAAGCGTATCAATATTCATAGCACCAAGAGAAGCGTTCAATGTTTTGCGGTTAAAGTTACCTTCGGGCTGCCAAAGATGCGTGCCTTTATTTCCCATCCATGTCGCGAAAGCTTCGTTCAGCCAAATATCTTCCCACCAATAGGGCGTGACGAGATTGCCAAACCACTGGTGCGCGAGCTCATGGGAATGTACGCCCGCATAAGCGCGCTTCTGCGATAGGGCTGAGCCTTCATTCATCAGTAATAGATATTCACGGTAAACAATCGCGCCTGGGTTTTCCATAGCACCAAATGCGTAGTCCGGCGCTGCAATAAGGTCGAGCTTTTCATAAGGATACGGAATACCGAAATAGGCCTCGAGAGCTTCAAGAATCCCTGCCGTGTTTTTCAGAGCATATTCCATTTGGTCCCCAGACCCTCTGGCCGCTATCCCGCGCAGAGGAACTGAGCGCGAACGTACATCCGTTGGCGGCAACGGGTCATACTCGGTTACATCATAAGGGCCAACGCCAAACGCTAAGAGATATGTCGGTAAAGGCCGCGTTTGCTGAAACACATGCTTCTCCCAATCGCCGCCAATGTCTTCGGTCTTTACCTCGGGCGTATTGGCATAAACGAAATCCTCCTTAGGCGCAGAGATTGACAGAGAGAATGGGACTTTAAAACGGGGCTCGTCAAAGCTTGGGAACGCCTCACGCGCGCCAATGGCTTCGAATTGTGTGACAATATAGGCTTCGCCGTCTCGCTCTACTTTATAGGCAGAATTCAGCGCTGTGTTGAACGGCGTCGTATAAGGCAGGCGCAATGTGGTTTTTCCTACCGGCAACGGCTTCTCAGCAGAAAGGAAGGCGATCCCCGAAGGCGCTTCGCTCTCCGAGAGCTCAGTGAACATTAACGGCTCCGATGCGCCATCAGGCCAAATAGCCGCCGCGCCCGTGACAGTCATATGTTTCCCGTGCAGCCAAATTTTATCGGTGGGTGCCTTAATATCAACGTCGATTTCAACAACGCCTTTAAAGGCCGCGTCATCTGGATTGATTACTAAATCAAGACGGTAGGCAGACGGAATGACATTGCCTCCCAGTTGCGCATGGGGAACAGCATCTTCGTGGACAAGATCTATGGCTGTGTTTTTTTCCGTACAAGCAGAAAGCGTAAGCAGCGCAGAGGCACCGATTGCAAAGGCAATTTTGTTAAAAGTCATGTTCAATCTTTCTTTTTATAGGGCGTCATAAATAGCGCGTAGCCGTGGATAAACGTCAGTTTCAAAAGTCGCAGGTAAACGTGTAATCCCCATCCGCACAATAATAGCATTTTTGGACGGAATCGCGATGACAAGCTGATCATCATTTCCGCCCATGAAAAAAACGTCTCTCGGGAAATCAGGCAGTCGTACGCCGTCGCCGTTAAGCCACCACTGTGCGCCGTAAGCGCCGTTCGTCGCAGGGCCCGCTGTGAGTGAGTATTTCACCCAGTCTTCAGATAGTAACTGCTGATCGTCCCATTTGCCGCCTTGTAGAAACAGCTGCCCCATGCGCGCAAAATCACGCGGCGTTGCATAAATATAAGAAGAGCCGATAAAGTTTCCGGCAGGGTCAACTTCAAAAATTGCAGATCTCATTCCTAGCGGATCGAACAAGGCTTTACGCGGAAATGCATGATATTCATCATCGTCATTTATCCGTTCTCGGATAATACGCGAGATCATATTCGTCGTTGCGCTACTATATTCGAAGACTGTTTCTCTCGGGCTTTCATAGGCCTGAGCCGCCGCAAACTTACCCGTATCGCGGCTGTTAAACAGCATTTGCACAACATCTGAATTGATATCCGAATAGACTTCATGCGTATCAAGACCGCTCGACATGTGAAGAAGACTGTTGAGCGTGATGTCCGCGCGCGGGTCATCTCCCTGCCAGTCTTTGATGAGGTGCGTTTCGTCAATGCTTATGCGGCCTTCATCGGCAAGAACCCCGACCAGAGCCGAAGTCACGCTTTTCGCCATAGACCAGCTTTGTTGGCGCGTGTCTTTCGTGAAGCCCGGCGCGTAATGCTCGGCAACGATTTTGCCGTCTTGAATAACCACTGCGCCGCGCGTGACGATAGGGCGCTGCGTATTATCATCATCAAACAATGCCAAGAGCAGCGTTTGAATGTCTGGATCAATGTCAACGGTATAGGGATGGGAGGCGGGGTTTGCAGGCGGGATGCTGACAGGATTAACGCCTTTTTCTGCGGCCACACTGCAGCCGGCTTCGGGGCGATAACGGGCTTCACTTGAGCCAAGTCCAAAAAGAGAGCCCGTCACGACGCCGCTCTCTCGGTTTACTTTGACCTTTGCTTTTAACAAAATAGGATCAATTCCAAAAAAATCTGAGGCCAGAACATCGTCCAAATCTCGCCCTGCGACAAAAACTTCCGAACACGTCACCTTAACTTTGTAACCCACACCGATGCGGGCCTTCGCGTTCAACCCCAGTAAGACCTTTATGGCCGCAATAACGGCTACCGAAATGATGAGTACACCAACAATTTTGATCCATTTTACCATTCTGTTTTCTAACGAGCTCATGTCACTTCTGCGAGTCTTTTTCTTCGATGATTTCCTCTATCCCGACGCAAAAGTTATGCTATAACGCCGCAAAAAGATTTTAGGTGTATGACCGAAGAAGCAATCAAATCTGACGAGGACTATGAAGGTCCAGACATGCGAGGGCGCCCTGGACGCATGCCTCCGTCCGAATCTGCGCGCATCACACGTCGGATCACAGCTTTGGCCGTTGCTCTCGGGTTTTTCTTCGCCATTGGGAAATTATTTATTTGGCAGGAAACCCATTCTGTTGGCATATTGTCATCGCTTGTTCACTCTGCCCTCGATCTTTTTGCCGCGATGTCGAGCTTTATTGCTGTCCGTTATGCTGCCCGTCCGCCGGATGAAAACTATAGGTTTGGCCGCGGGAAAGCTGAAAGCTTTTCGGCTGTCTTTCAAGTGTGCCTTATTGTTTTCGCAGCCTTTCACCTTCTGGAGGAAGCTTGGGAACGCGGAATAGATCCGCAACCCGTCACCGAAAGCGGCGTGGCTATTGTCGCCATGCTCATTTTCATCGCCATGACCGTTTGGCTCTTAATCGCACAGACATGGGCAATTCGCGCGACGGGATCTATTGCTGTGCGAGGAGACCGCGCCCATTATATAGCGGATATGATAGCCAATTGCGTCGTCATTATCGGGATCATCGTCTCGACCACGACCTCATTTGTACGTGCGGACGCCCTTGTAGGCGCATTATTGGCCGTCTGGCTTTTGTGGACAGCCTTTAAAGTCGCGCGCCTCGCATGGGCGCAATTGATGGACAAAGAACTTTCCGCATCAGAACGCGACCTCATCATCCGGCTGGCCACCAGAGACAAAGCCGTCAAGGCCGTGCATGACCTAAGAACACGCGCATCTGGGCCGCACATTCACATCCAAATGCGGCTAGACCTTGATCAGCATTTATCCCTATCCGAGGCGCACGATATTGTTCTTGCTGTAGAAAAAAGATTGATGAACGCTTATCGAGCCGCTGACATCCTCATTCACCCCCACCCTACAGGTTGCCAAGAAACGCACGGGAATGAACGGTTTAAAACAGAATCTTAAAAAGCGCTAAATTAAAGACTTATTTACTCTTTCCTTACGGCTCTAGGGTTAAAAGCGTCATATGCGTACCCTTTATCATTGGCCGCTTGACCCGCAATCCCGCCAAGCTCGGATTGCTCTCGGCGAGAAAAAATTAAAATTCAAACTCGTTTCGGTTAGCCCATGGGAGCCGAGTTCAGAGTTTATCGCTCTATGCGCTGAAGGCATGCCGCCAGCACTTGTCGATATTGATACGGCTGGAAGCGTCGTGGTCACCGGCGCCCGTGCGATTTGTGAATATGCCCATGAAGGGTCAACGCGGTTCCCGCTCCTGTCCGAAAACATTGCCGAACGCGCGGAAGCCCGCCGCCTTTGCCAGTGGTTCGACGCGAAGTTCTCCGAAGAGGTTAACGCCTACCTTATGCATGAAAAAATAGAGAAAAGCCTGACGGGCGGCGGCTCGCCTCACCCGCCGACATTGCGCACGGGGAGAGAACATTTAACCTTTCACCTAGACTACATGTCATGGCTTTTGGATAGCCGCTCATGGCTCGCTGGGTCACAATTCAGCCTCGCTGATATCGCAGCAGGCGCTAATATTTCCTGCCTTGATTTTTTAGGTGAAATTCCGTGGAAAACGCAGCCTAAAATTGCAGCTTGGTACCAGAAACTTAAGTGCCGCCCTAGCTTTCAGCCGCTACTCTTAGACCGTATTCCGGGCATTCTTCCGCCCGCCCACTATACAAATTTAGACTTTTAATCATGCCTACCGGTCTCTCTTCCTCCGTCTTAAAGAGGGCGGAGCGTCTTGGTTTTACAGCGCCCCATGTTGCAGACTTAAATACGTTTGGCCCTAAGCCCGGGCAGTATTTAGAAACTTACGTTGAGAACAATTACCACGGCACAATGGCCTGGATGCCGGAGACACTTGAGCGCCGTGCCCATCCGCAGGCTTTGTGGGCGCAAGCACGCTCTGCCATTGTGCTTGGGCTCAACTACGGGCCGGACACCGACCCACGCGCCACACTTAGACAAGGCAGCTGCGGGACAATCTCGGTCTATGCCCGCAACAAAGATTATCACAGCATCATAAAAGGGCGCCTAAAAGAGCTCGCCGGACTAATCGCTAGAGACACAGGCCAAGACGTAAAAGTCTTTGTCGATACGGCCCCTTTAATGGAAAAACCGTTGGCTCATTCCGCAGGTCTTGGCTGGCAAGGAAAGCACACTAACCTAGTCAGCCGCACTTATGGTTCATGGCTTTTCCTGGGAACTATTTTAACGGAAGCCGCTTTAACGCCAACCCCGACAGAGATTGATCATTGCGGATCATGCCGTGACTGTCTTGATATTTGCCCAACCGACGCATTCCCTGCGCCTTACCAAATCGATGCTCGACGGTGCATATCATATTTGACCATAGAATATAAAGGTATCGTCGACATAGAGCTTCGGGAGAAAATGGGAAACCGAATTTATGGCTGTGATGACTGCCTAGCAGTCTGTCCTTGGAATAAATTTGCGCAAACAGCACAAGAAATAAAGCTGCAGGCGCGAGAGGATTTAAACGCGCCCAAACTCTCTGAGCTTGCAAAGCTCAGCGATACAGAGTTTCGCTCGTTATTTTCAGGCTCTCCAGTCAAGCGAATAGGCCTCAACCAGTTCTTGCGCAATATCCTCTACGCTATCGGTAATAGCGGCGACCATAACCTTGCAAGTGCCGCAGCCCTGCATACCACGTCTCAAGACCCCGTCGTCCGCGACGCTGCGCTTTGGGCGCAAGACAAACTTTCAAAAAAGGCCAAGATATGAGCTTCATACTTCACCCAGATTTAAAACGCGACGGTATCGATATGGGAGTCTTTAGCCTGTGCCGAGTTCTCTTGATCAATGATAGCGCCTACCCATGGTTTGTGCTTGTCCCTATGCGGGCTAATTTGCAGGACACCATAGACATGAGCGCCGAAGACCACGCCCAATTATGGATTGAGAGCCGCGAGTTCTCTGTCGCAATCATGCGAGCCTTTCAGGGCGATAAACTAAATGTAGCGGCACTTGGGAACATGACTCCGCAACTGCATATTCACCATATTGTGCGGTATGAATTTGATGCTGCTTGGCCAGGTCCAATATGGGGAAAACAAGCTTTGCAACCCTATACCGACGCCGGTGCTGAACAGGTCCGACACGTCCTCAACAGCGCTAAAATTAGCGGCTTTAAAGCAAAATAAAAGCGGGCTCTCGGGCCCGCTTTCAAACTTAATACTCTCAGAGGACTTAGAGTCCGCCTGGACCACAATCTTTTTGAAGGAAGTCGAGCATTTCCGTATAGAACTTCTTCTGGTGATCGTACATCAGGGTCGTATAGAAGTGATCTGCACCCTTCAATGTAACAAACCTGCTTTTAGCTTGGTAAGCTGCGTCACCAGAACCAGAAGCCGTCTGTACAACTGAGTCTTCATTTTTACGGCGCTGCTGATAGCGAGTCACAATACATTCACTATCATTCGTTCCGCCTTTACACGTCCCCTTGTCTCTTGTTTCTGCGACCTTTTCAGTTTCGGTTCTGTAGTCCTTATAATTGAAATACAGGACACGCGCATCGAAATCACCGTGAACCATCATCACAGGAATATTGACTTCAGCAACTTCATTAATCGGATTAATCCCGATCATACCGCGTCTTTGTGACCAGTCATCAAGCGCTTTCGGGCTCCATGGATTTGACCGTTTTCTGTAAACTTTTGCAGGGTCAGCCACAGCCGCCCCAGCAATAACGCACTGGTACATTTGTGGTGTTCGCGACGCCGCAACCAAAGCCGCGTAACCGCCATAAGACCAACCGAACATAGCCATGCGGTCCGGGTCAGACAAGCCACGATCAATCAGGTATTGAGCGCCATCATCTTTGTCGTCCTGCATAGCCAAGCCATGTTGGCCGTAAGCGGAGTCAAAATGATCACGCCCCCAACCTGTAGACATTCTATACTGTGGTTGGAACACTAGGTAACCATTATTGGCGAGCAACTGCCCCCATTCATCATAGCCAATTACTTCGTTCACGTGAGGACCGCCGTGAGGCAGAATAATTGTTGGAAACGGGCCCTCCCCTTTTGGCTTCGTAATGTATCCAGGAATAGACTTTCCATCTCTCGATGTGTAACGAACGAATTCCACATCGGCTAAGTCCGAAGCTTTAACAAGTGGATTTCGGCTGCCCAAGGCCATCATTTGGTTCCCATTGATGTAGTAATACGAACCTGGGTCATGCGGGCCAGAATTCCGAACAATCATCTTCTTACCATCGCGAGAGCGACTAGAAATACTTACGGCATGTGCATTTTCGATGCTTGCAGAAATTTTATCATAAAGGTCTTTTTCTTTTTCATCGAACCAATGGCGCTCTCGCTTAGCATCGGGGTAGATGGCCGCGACAACTTTGCCGTCGCCCGCCCAGAAATTTGAGCTTGTCTGCACGCCAATGACATCAGAATTGGGGGCTTCGAAAAGTTTTTCCCCAAATTTACCGGTCGTAAAATCAAACTCCCAAAGGGCGGCTTTGTCATCGCCATTCCGGGCTTCAATTATGTAGCCACGGTTAGGGTTCTTTTGATCAACGCCTTGAAAACGTTGGTAACCTGACAACATTTTGAAAAGATTAGCGTGGTCATCTTGGTTATAACGATTAAATTCATTCCAGCTTGTTTCGCCAGGGCGGCGGTAATATTCCACAACATAATCACCGTCCAAACCACTCGCATAGCGAGGATTTCCGTCCAAATCAAAACTTACGTTTGCATATTTACGCGTCCCCTTAATCACCAAGGTTTTGGCGCCTGTTTTCAGATTAAAGCGATAATATGACCGGGCTCTGAAGGCTGCGAATGGATCTACACCCTGCGTGCTAGAATTGTCTCGCCCAGCGGCAATGAGAACAGAATTTGGCTCATTTGGCAAAACATTTACAATGGATGACGCGCCTTTATCCTCGGAGAATTTATTCGTATCGAGATTATAGGCATAGGACTTATATTCACGGACATCTTCTTCTGGTCCGTCAACGCGTTTGCGCACAACCTGCCAAGCCGTACCGTAAATAATATTATCGGTTACCCAGTTTGCTGAGATGAACTCCATAGGGTCAGCGTTCAGACGACGAAGAGGCTTTGTCATATCGTCCGTGCTATAGATCTCAAGAACATTTTCGCCTTCTTTACTCTCAATCTTCATGACAAGAATATGCTTGCCGTCCGGAGAAATTTCGACGTCGCTTATGATATCCCTTACAGCCCAATTATCAATAGGGAGGGGCGTTCTGGCGGTATATCCATTTGCCGCTGTACTCGCAGTTGCCAGTGCAGGTGCAAATAAAATCGAAAGGACAGAACCCGTTGTTAGGAGTATATTCTTCATGCTTGTTCCCGTATGTTATTTTTAATTATCGACTATCAATAGTAATCAAAAAAAAACCCGCTGGCAATAACCAGCGGGCTCTATTTACAGTATGATTATACCTATCTGAAGGATTTTGTCGCGCGAATAAAGTATTCACGGCCATTCAAATCGTAACCATTGCCGATCGGCACATTGTTCACAGAGAACACTTCGAATGAATCAACAAGCGCAGGATCAGTATTAAATACGTTGTTCACGCCCATGATAACACTCCATGTGTCTTCGCGGTAGCTTACAGATGCATTGTGCACGAAGTAATCATCGGCCTGATATACAGTCCGGCAAAGCACGTCATTATTAGCAGGACCGCCACAAGTTACAACGTTGCCATTGTCAAAATCTGTAAGCTCAGTCACGTCAAGATCTTCAAAATCCGTCTCAACAGCGCTTTGGAAACGCGTTGTCCAAGCAAAGCGGAACTTATCAACATCAGCTGTACCCGTGATAAATCCGCGCCATTTACTGAAGCCAAATTCGCCTAGGAACTCTTCAACGTCAGGCGGTGAACCAGGAACGATGTCAATTGTCTTACGCTCTAGCAGTCTGTTGATGCGCGTTGAAAGACCAAAGTCGACATTTTTACCAAAGATCGAGACATCGTCTTTTCCAAGGTCAGCAGAAATGTCAATACCACGTGCAGTTTCTTGACTACGGTTAATGAAACCCGCATCGATCTGATCAATAACACCAGGATTGGTTGGGTCATTGAAGTCACGCGTGATTCTTGAACAGAAAGCTGACTGCAAGTTAGGATTATTCACCAAACAATCGCCGATGATGAAGCTTCCGCTTGGCTCAATGATCGTGTTGCTAATATCAATATCGTAATATGTCGCCCCAAATTCCAGATCAACAAAGTCTGTGAACGGCTGTTCAAAAGAGAAGCCAACTGTGTAGCTATCTGATGTTTCAGGAAGAAGGTCAAAAGACCCGCCGCGCGAAACTTCTACAGAGTAAGACTGGAACTGGTTTGCCAAGAATGTCTCAGGGTTTACGCCTTGTGCCAAACAGTTAGCAAGAGTGGTGTCAGAACGTGAGTCATCTGCGCGGTTATAGGTATTATTACCGAGCTGGCCGCTAAGCGCAGCCGCTGGCACCGCACATGGATCCGTCAATGTTGAGAAACCACTTTGTCCTAGGAAGAAGTTTTCCCGAAGCGTAGGCGCGCGGAAAGATGTTCCGATAGTACCGCGAAGCAATAGAGAATCAACGGGGCGATAGCCCGCTTTGATGCTGAATGTTTCGTTTGTACCGTAGAATTCATCGTCCGTTAAACGTCCGGCAAGTTCGAGGTCTAATTGACGAAGGAATTGTTTACCAGTTCCGAGCGGGATAAAGAGCTCGCCATAAAGTTCTTTCGTCATTTTCTCGCCAACAGCGCCGGCATCATTAAAGAAGCCGAAGAAGAGGCCATCACGCGCAATATCATCCGGCTGAGAATCAATCTCGTCATGACGGATTTGGCCGCCTAGTCCTAGAGAAACGTCACCACCAGGTAAGCTAAAGATATTACCGGTCATGTAGCCTTCAAAAATTGTTTGTGCGTATGATGTATCAAAATCACGAACGTCAAAGACATAATCTGTCTCAGCTTGCGTAGCAAAAGTACCACCAGCAGCAACACCCATCAAAGACGGCGCGAACAAGTTAAGCGGCACACAACCATTAGCGACACTTGGGTCAACAACACTACCAGGCGCTGCCACACAAGGAGCAGATAGCGTAGCACCTGTATTAGGATCAATACCAATACCGAAGTTCAAACGATCTTCGCGAATACCAGACCGTTGAGCCGCGCCGCTAGAGTTTGAGTGCGTAAAAGATGTGTCAAAAGACCAATTACTGAAAGACCCAAAGTTAATCTGTGGAAGATCACCACGAGCACCAATCACGATGCGGTTTTGATCCAAATCAGTTTTTACATTGTTACGGTCATTCAGAACACCAATAACAGGACGCACTGTTAGCGCGCCAGTTGCGCCAGAGTATATATTGGCAATGCCCAGATCACGGAACTGCGCAGGGGTTAAACCCTGTACAGACGCGAAACGTGCGGCAAAATCAGGATCATCCAAAACAGCGTCATAAGCTAAACCACAGTCTACACCGCCAGCCGCAGCTGGGTTACAGGGGTTAAACGGGTTGTTTGAAGGCACGAATGGGAACAACTGGCCTTGGCCGCCTGTCGCATCAGTTTTGATGTTCACGTGCATAGCTTCAAAGTAAGGGGTGAAATTCATCTTCCCTTCCATTGTGTATTCACCGACTGCCATCAAGCTGATTTGCTCTTGCTCGTTTACTAGCTCGCGCTGATCAGCCTGCTGACCGTTTGGAGAAAAGTCGGCAGCAATAAAGTCAACTTCACCATCAGCATTTGCATCAGGGTAGGTGCCAAACATGCTAAGGAAGTTGTAGCCTGGAATGTTAGATCCGCTAATAGTCGGATTATAATAAAGGCTACCAAAATTGCCTGCATTACCCGCGCCGCTCAAAAGAATACGTTGTGTATTCCGAGATGGGACACACTCGGATGTCCGGATGCTTAAACCCTGTGCTTGAGCATCGGCAACTGATGTAATATCAACAGTCCGGATTTCGCCGTTTTCTGTGATTTCGCGATACGTTTCGCAATTCCGTAGGAAATCGCGGTCACCCGTTGTCCAAGCTTCTTGGAAGCGATATTCAGCGCCGACGCCGATAAATCCGCGGTCACCTGTTTTACCGTATGTACCACCCAATGTGTAGTCCTGGCCGTCACCTTGCTCAGGTGTATCAGCGAAGGCGGAAACTTCTAGACCGTCAAAATCATTTTTAAGAATAATGTTAATAACACCTGCAACAGCGTCAGAACCGTAAACTGATGACGCGCCGTCTGTCAGCAAGTCATAACGGTCAACAAGAGTACGTGGGATCAAGTTGATGGAAGGCTGCGAAGGCGCACCTTCAACACCAGCCGGCGCCATACGGCGGCCATTGATCATAACCAATGTACGCGAAGCACCGAGGCCGCGAAGGTCAATAGTTTCTGAACCTGGACCGTTATCCAAAACGAAGCCTTGGAACGTTGAGTCAATTTGCTGACCGCCCGCTGCAGAAGAAGACTGCAAAATTTCAACTGGGTTGAACAAACCTTGGTCAGCCGCGAAATCAGTATCAATAACTTGAAGAGGAGAAATACTGGAGAACGTGTCACGCTTAATACGTGAACCTGTTACAACAACTTCGTCTCTCTTACGGACTTCTTCAGTCTCGTCAGCATCGACAGTTTCTACAGCAATTGATTCTTCATCCGCACTCTGCGCAAAAGCAGGTGTCGCAAGGCCGAACATCGCGAAGCCAGTTAGCAAGCTAGTGCCAAGCAGCAATTTCTTTAAATTCAAGTCTTCCATTAGTTTCCCTCTTTGAAAGTTTATTTTTGGAGCAATCACATTACAGGCTCTTAATGAGGGGCTTGTCACTTGGCAAGTCACAGAACTGTCAAAAATGTAATTTTCGTAATGTGTGCCTAATTTGCCACACTGCGCCTTTAAATAAGCCTTAACCAAAACATCCCTAAAAACATGCCATGCAGTTTTTCAAGCACCAACAGCGTTCACACATAATACCCGCCTTCATTTTTCGCGATTGAAGCGTTTTAAGATATAAACCGTGAAATTGCCGCCAATACCCTCAGCTCAAGATCAAACTTTGCCACCAAAGTTGGTGCGCTCTACTATGATCATTTTCCTTCTTATTTGTGCTGGCCTGATCAACAACCTAGCAAGGACAGTTTACGGGGTAGCCTCTATTTTTGGCCTGATCTGCGGGTTGTTTTCATTGCTGCGCGGCAGTGCCGCTCTTGTCCGCGCGCCACGCGCCTCTGCGCTTCTGAACATCAGTAGCGAAATGCCCAGCTTTGCGGTCCTACTGCCTGTCTATCATGAAGCCCATATGATAGCCCCACTTACGCATTACATCTTGACCACAGATTATCCGCGAGAACATTTAGACATCGTCATTATTTGCGAACCTGATGATATTCAGACCATCAAGGCCGCCCGCAATATTGCAGAGCAACGCTCCGGCCTTACCGGGAAGCCGCCTTTAAGGGTATTTATCACAGATGGCACTGGCCCGAAGACCAAGCCCAACGCCCTCAACCAAGCCTTGGAAACCGTTAAGAGTGATATCGTCACGGTTTATGACGCGGAGGACAGGCCGCATGAAACTCAACTGAGAGCCGCCTCTTACGCGCTAACTGCAAACCCGACATGGGCCGTCGCGCAAGCCCCGTTAACCTATTATAATGCCGCTCAAAACTGGCTCACGCGGCAGTTCACATTGGAATATGCCGCTCTCTTCCAAGTCTGGCTCCCTTTTTTGGCGCGACTAGGTTTACCTTTCCCTCTCGGCGGGACGAGCAACCATATAAGCGGACTTATGTAGCAAACGCACCAAGTGCGCTGCTGCACAGTCCGCAGATAAAGGATTGCAAAATATGACTCCACATTTCGTGCGGGTTTCGGCATTACAGAACTCATGTCTCTTTTGGAAATCGCAAAGCGCGGCATTGCAGACACGTTTGGCTTTTTTGGCTGGACGTTACGCTCTCTTATTTGGCCAGCCCTTATGCTACTTGGCGCTCTTATGCACTATAAGGCAACAGGAAGCGCATCAGGGCCTAAAGAAGAGCTTTTCATGTGGGTGACGTATACCTTAGCGCCTGTGGGAGTAGTTGCGATATTACTTCTTATGTTCAATTTGGCGGCTGCACCTTTTCGGATTGAACGGGATGCTCATAAGAAAACCAAATTGCTTGCGATAGGCGCTCGCGCGGACGAATCCACTCAACGCTTTTTTCAGGCTAGACAAAAATTCACCCTTAAGGAAGCTGCGTCGATATTATCCGGAACAGAATTCACATGGGGAGACCTATCAGGAGCCGCGACAGGATATTTAAGCGACCTAGAAGACGCGGCCTTAGAGCGCCGACTTGTAGTCACGCCGCCAATAGGCAGAATGGATGCACATATGTACGAGCTTAGTGGCAGGAGCGGGTATATAGAGCTTTACAAAAAACCAGACCTGTCAAATCGCGAAATAACAAAAGCTGAATTGATAAAATACGCTGATACTCGTGACTTCGGGCTTCCCGATTACCTACACACGCCCTCTAAAGCCTTAACTCACCAACCCCAATAGCTTCTAAGCATTGCACCATAAACGCGGCGCTAAACTTGCCCCGTGCAAGCTTGTTGCGGATATTCACTTCCTTTTCAGTCACCCCGATCTCTGCCAGCTTTTCGACAAGCTGCGCATAGGTCACGCCCTGCAATTTAAGCTGAGCCTTGAGAATATTGGCAACCTTAGCCTCATATGGGTCTTTTTCTGGCATAATGCATCCTCGTTACTGATAAAAGTAACATATACGATACATTTGCCCTTGTAAACAATACATATACGTACTATATACGTTACATAAGTAACGGAGATAGTAACAATGCAACATTTTCTTTTAAGCGCTAAGGGCAGAAACCTAAGCCTAAAGAAAATATATAAGATGGGCGAAGACGCCGCCTATGATATGTTTCGCCAAATTCGTTGGCCTGAAACAAACGGCGAAGCTGTGTGCCCACAGTGCGGCTGTTTCGAAAGCTACAACATCACTACACGCCGCAAGTTCAAGTGTAAGGCCTGTCATCATCAGTTTAGCGTTACGTCCGGCACTATCCTACATTCTCGTAAATTGGACTTCGTTGACCTTCTCGCAGGTATCTGTCTTTTTGTTACTGGTTCCAAGGGCATGAGCGCGGTTCAATTCTCACGCACTATGGACGTTCAATATAAAACGGCTTGGGTATGGTGTCATAAAATGCGCGAGTGTCTTGCAGACGAGACAGACAACGCAACGCTTTCTGGTGAAGTCGAGATTGACGGTTGTTACGTTGGCGGAACTGTACGCCCTGCTAACTACAAGAATGAGCGCCTTGATCGCCGCTTACTTGGCAACCGTTCACCTAACCGCCGTGTTGTTGTTGCTCTACGTGAGCGCGGGGGCCGTACATTGCCATTCGTGCGCCGTATGGAAAAAGAAGGCGTTGAGTTGGCGCTTGGCCTTGTAGACGAAGGCTCTACAATCATCTCTGACGAGGCTCCGCATTGGGACGTGCTAGAATGGGACTATAAAAGCGAACGCATCAATCACAGCGAAGCCTACAGCCATGACGGAGCGCACACGAATTGGGTTGAAAGTTACTTTTCACGTCTTCGTAAAATGGTATCAGGCCAGCACCATTGGGTGTCGCCTAAGTATCTCTATCAGTATGCGGAACACGCGGCATGGTTAGAAGATCATCGTGGCGAAACATTGCTTGATTTGTCAAAACGAATCGTTGGCGCGGCTATGGATGCTCCAAAAAGCCGGAAGTTCAAGGGTTATTGGCAACGTGCCGCATAGGCGGAACAAAAAAAGCACATTAACCATATCGAGTCTCGATAATATTTAGAAAATTGTTTGATAACATGTAGTTAAACTAGGTGTAGCCACTAGACTCTAAACTTAACGGGCTGTAATCATTAAGACAGGACTATCAAGCCAAAATGCGAAAACGCTAGAGCGACAACTCCAGCGTTTTCAGGTTTGATTTCCGCCAACAGATTGTAGCCACAAGCGGAAAACAGAAAATATGTACTGTCAGAATAGACTCCAAAAATTTCGGTTTGTCAACGTGGCTTCTTTTAAAAAAGGAGTATTAGATGACTTATATACTACCACCACAACCAGAACGCATTCCAACTTTTGCGGAAGCGATTGAAATACACAAGATGATAAAGGCGGGATGCAAGCAATCGCAAATAGCCGCTCATTTTGGAACCAATCAAGGTCGAATTAGTGAGATAAATACCGGAAAGCGCCATAACGGCTCTTACCATATAGCCTTCGGCTAACCTTTACGGGGCCGCAATATCCACTCGATGTTGCGGCCCTTCTTTTTAAGCTATTTTCTTTACCTTATCATCCTTGGCATGCTCTTTGCTGTTTTCATCATGAAAACGATACATGAGTTCGGCCAAGTGTTTGCCCATATCATTGAGCAAGTCTTCGGTGCTTTTGTGTTGTAGTGACGCCATGTTTATCTCCTTATAGATAGCGTGGTTAGGCCGGATGGGGCGTTACTGCGCCCTGTCCGGCTGTCTTACCGCTATCAATCTTGCGAGGAGCGCATACCCCCTCTTTTGAGGGGGTTAGCCTTTGCGGGGCCTTAAAACCCACTGTATATTCCGGCTTTCGTCTTGTTTCCCAATCACAACGCCCTTTTCACGCTGTACCCGCAAGCACTTGCTCACACGTCGCGTTAAATCGGTCACAGCGCGTCTATCCCGTATGTCTGACCCACTGGATGCCAGAACATTTTGCGCCAGTTCACGGCTCTTTAGCGGCCCTTCTGCAAGCCTCAATTCAAGCATAAGCGCGTCCAACAGTTCACCGCGCCCGAATATGACGTGTCTGCGTTGCCGTGGCATAGCCGCGTCCAGATCGCCCTTATACCCTAATGCAATGAGGGCTTTGTCAAACGCCTGTATATCGTTCTTAATCTCTGCAAGCCGCTCCATAATGGCCTCAGCTTCGTTAAACAGTTCCCCGCGCTTCTTAAGCAATCCGTTCTGCGTCTCTGTGAAGTCTGTAATGCGTGAATAGTGTCCCATGCGCTCTATATAGCATTTAGGGATTCACTTGTGTTGGTGCGTTTGCTACATAAGTCCGCATATAAGACGCACAGCCCTCGAGCAGGTCTCCGGATGGGATGCCTATAATGTAACCGAGGATGCAGACCTTAGCTTTAGATTTGCCGCTCATGGCTGGCAGCTTGGCTATATCACGCCTCCCACAGAAGAAGAAGCCGTCAGTAACCTAAAACAATGGAACCATCAGAGAAACCGCTGGATGAAGGGTTACATGCAAACATGGATCACCCATATGAAACAACCGCTCAGGCCAGGCGGCACTCAAGGGCTTGCTCGGTTTTTTACACTGCAAATAACTGTCGGCGTCACCCTGATAGCCGGCCTCTTCCATGTGCCGGCCATTGCCCTTCTTATCTGTACCTGTCTTTATAAAGGGCTTCACGGGCAGCAAATATTCCCTCTAAACCTATTCTCAGGCAGTCTGCTTTTAAGTTACGTGGCGGGGATTTTAGTTGGCGCTATGGGCGCGGCCCGTCTGCGCCGCCTAGACTTGATAGTCTCGACCCTCTGGATGCCGCTATATTGGCTCATGCTTCTTGTCCCAACTGGAGCTGCGCTTATTGATCTGAAACTTCGCCCTTTCCACTGGAATAAGACTGATCATGGTGATATTGACGCCGCCGAACCGCCGCTCTCGGCCAAAAATCAAGTGGATAGAAATGTCTCCGCAACATGACATCGCCTACACGCTGGCCGCTTTGGCATTTTGCGCCCTCCTCGGCATTTACGGGTTTTGGCGCAATTTCAAAGAGCATGACAATCTCAAAGCCCCGATTGTGCCTTGGATGATTGTCTGTCTCGCCTGCCTCGCGACAGGATTCATGATCATTGTGCACCTAGTCAACCTCATGGGTTTTGAAACCGGACGGTAAGGCTATGAATGACGGTAAGGCTATGAATAAAGCCGCAACATATCTGTTCGTTATAATCATTGCCGTTTGGATGCTCGGCGGCGCTTATGGGCATTTCTTTAGGCCTGACTTTTTCTATGCGATCCTGCCAGAGAGTTGGCCGAAGGCCTTTGTGGTCTACACCTCCGGCGTGCCTGAGCTTTTGATCGGCCTAGCGATTCTCTTTCCCCGCACGCGAGCGCTCGCAGGACTTGGTTTTGCTCTCTTATGTCTTTGCTTCCTGCCTCTGCATGTCTGGGATCTCTTTCGCGAGAACCCCGCCTTTGCCCCGCAAAGCGTCGCGATAACGCGCATCTTCATTCAGTTCGTTCTGATCTGGATAGGCTGGCGGCTTTGGCGACAGCGCAAATTGCACTAGCCAACTTTTATCAGACTGTTATAGACCTCGCTTGCCATACGTTTTGCAAAGAGGAAACAATGGACCGTTATAACGCCGCCGAAGCCGAACCCCGCTGGCAGAAAATCTGGAACGACGCGGATGTTTACCGCGCCGACGATACGGGTAAGAAGAAATTCTACGCGCTGGAAATGTTCCCCTACCCGTCTGGCCGTATTCACATGGGCCACGTCCGTAATTACGCTATGGGCGATGTCGTTGCGCGCTATAAGAAAGCGCAAGGCTTTGACGTTCTGCACCCCATGGGCTGGGACGCGTTTGGCATGCCCGCCGAAAATGCCGCCAAGGAAAATGGCGGCCACCCGAAAGACTGGACCTATAACAACATTGAGCAGATGAAAGCGCCATTAAAGCGCCTCGGCTTTGCGCTCGATTGGTCGCGCGAATTCGCAACCTGCGACGAAGCCTATTACAAACAGCAACAGGCGATCTTTCTTAAATTTTGGGAAAAAGGCCTTGTCTACCGCAAGACCGCTAAGGTGAACTGGGACCCGGTCGACAATACGGTTCTCGCCAATGAACAAGTCATCGACGGCAAAGGCTGGCGAAGCGGCGCGACTGTCGAGCAGCGCGACATGGACCAGTGGTTCTTTAAAATCACAAACTACGCAGAAGAACTTTTAGAAGGCTTGGGCGGACTAGACCGCTGGCCCGAAAAAGTGCGGACGATGCAAGCGAACTGGATTGGGAAGTCTGAAGGGCTTCAGATGCGGTTTGAGGGCGAAGGCCAATCACCTGATATCGAAGTTTTTACAACACGCCCAGACACTCTGTTCGGTGCAAGCTTTGTCGCACTGTCGCCTGACCACCCGATTGTAAAAGAACTAGCCGCGAGCAAACCTGAAATCGAAGACTTCCGCGCGGAATGTGCTAAAATCGGTACTACTGAAGAAGCAATTGCGACAGCACCAAAACTAGGGTTTGATACGGGACTTCGCGTTAAGCAACCCTTTGGCGAGGACAAAACCCTCCCTGTTTGGATCGCCAACTTTGTTCTCATGGGCTACGGTACTGGCGCAGTTTTCGGCTGTCCTGCTCATGATCAACGCGATCTTGATTTCGCCCGCAAATATGACTTAGATGTTACGCCCGTTGTTTTGCCCGAAGGGGAAGAAGCAGCTTCTTACGCGGTCGGTACCGAAGCCTACACAGGCGAAGGCAGTCTTTTTAATTCTGACTTCCTGAACGGCCTCTCCAAAGACGACGGCATTTCAGCCGCTGTTGCAAAAATCGAAGAAATGCACCTCGGTCAAGGCACAACCCAATATCGCCTGCGTGATTGGGGCGTGTCACGGCAACGTTATTGGGGGTGCCCGATTCCGGTCATTCATTGCGAAGAGTGCGGCGTACTGCCTGTGCCAGAAGCCGATCTTCCTGTTGCCCTACCCTATGACCACATCGACCTAACCATTCCAGGCAATCCGCTTGATCGTCATCCGACATTCAAACATGTCGATTGCCCGAAATGCCAAAAACCTGCGCGCCGCGAAACGGACACGCTCGATACGTTTGCGGACAGTTCATGGTATTTCGCGCGCTTCGCGGGCGGCAACACGGACGACAGGCCATTTGACAAAGATATTGCCAGTCAGTGGCTGCCTGTTGACCAATATGTCGGCGGCGTTGAACATGCAGTGCTTCACTTATTATATGCCCGTTTCTTTACGCGTGGATTACGCGACTGCGGCTTGCTAAACCTGCCGAGCGGCGAACCGTTTGCTGGTCTGTTCACCCAAGGCATGGTCACCCATGCGGTATTCACAGATCCCGACGGCAACTATGTCATGCCTGCAGATGTCGACGAAAAAGACGGCAAGCTTTTCCACATGAAAACCGGCACGGCAATTTCTCAAGGCGATGTTGTCAAAATGTCCAAGTCCAAGAAAAATGTCGTTGACCCCAACGACATCATCGAAGGCTACGGCGCAGACGTCGCGCGTTGGTTTGTGCTGTCTGATAGCCCGCCCGAACGGGACGTGGAATGGACCGAATCCGGTGTTATCGGCGCGTGGCGCTTTTCCAAAAAAGTTTGGAACATTGTCTCCGACACCAAAGCCGATTTCGGCCCTATGACCATCGCAACAGAGGCTAAAGGCGACGCGCTAGACTTACGCCGTAAAGCCCACAAAGCGCTTGAAAATATCACGGCGGGTATCGAAGCCTTCCGCTTCAACACCTCTGTGGCGCAAATTTACGAACTCACCAACGCGCTACTGAAATACAAAACCAATGACGAAGCCAAGCTCGAAGCCCTCGGCATTTTGATTCGCTCGATTGCGCCGTTCATGCCGCACCTCGCCGAAGAATGCTGGAGCGCAGTTGGCGGCGAAGGTCTTTGTTATCACGCGCCGTGGCCTGTGGCTGATCCCGCTATGCTCACCGAAGACAGCGTGACCATGCCCATTCAAGTCAACGGCAAACGCCGCTCTGAGCTGTCTGTCCCCAAAGATATGGCAAAAGACGCGATTGAAGCCCTTGCTATGGCCGACGAGGCGGCGCAAAGATCGCTTAAGGGCCTGACAGTACGCAAAGTCATTGTTGTTCCCGGACGGATTATCAATATAGTGGCCTCATGATGAAAAAACTTATCGCACTTACCGCCTCTGCGCTCTTTCTCACCGCTTGCGGCTTTACGCCCATGCACGCTCCGCAAACGGGCGGCGCAGACATGCCGTTCAAAAACATTAAAATTGATTTGATCGCGCCCGAGAAACTTTCCAACCAAGAGGGCGGTTATTGGGTTCTGCAATCCCTGCAAGACCGCCTCGGCACGCAAGGTTCAGCGCATACGCTCACCGTCAATCCAATATTCAATAGACGCGGTGTCGGCATCAGCTCCAGCGATATTGCGACGCGCTATGATATGGTCGCCACAGTGCCGTATAAACTTATCGATTCCAAAACCGGCGATGTTTTAGACAGCGGCGTCGTCAAAGCGTCCTCCAGTTTCGGCGCGCCGAGAGATCCTTATGGCCGCTCCATTGCCGAGCAAACTGCCGTTAAGAACGTTGCCAAGGCGGCCGCTGATCGTATGATCATCAAACTCGCGGCCTATTATAAAACCGCCGGCAAAACCAAAGACGACACAACAAACGATTAGGCCCTAAGCCATGAAACTCACCGGCGGACGTATTGCGCGCTTTTTAGACGCGCCGCCCGCTGATATTGTCGGCGTCTTGTTTTTTGGCCCCGACCGCGGTCTTGCCAAAGAACGCTCCGACAAATTAATCCGGTCATTCATTGCCAACCCCGACGACGCCTTTGCGGCTACGGTTTTAACGGCGGATGACTTATCCTCCGATCCCGCACGGCTTGCTGATGAAATGTCGGCGCTGTCCATGTTTGGCGGAGACCGCCTTGTCCGTCTCCGTCTTGACCATGAGCGCTCCGGCGCAGCGATTTCAAAGATCATCAAAGCCCTCGACACCGACCCGTCCCGCGCCGCCGCCAAGCTTGTCATCGAAGCCGGTGACCTCACGCCCAGATCCGCCGTGCGGAAAACCTTCGAAGCCGCTGGGCATTTTGCCGCCATTGGCTGTTACAAAGACAATCCCGCAGATATTGCGAATATGGTGCGAGCGGCCCTAACGGCGAGCCATATAGGCATTGACCCCGACGCGCTTGATTTATGGGTACCGCTCCTTGACGGTGACCGCGCGCTCACGCGGGGCGAAATTGACAAGATGGTCCTCTACAAAGGGTTTGGCGACATCGAAGGCGCTTCGGTCACAGTGGGTGATGTTAAAATCCTAGCTTCCGGCGCGCAGGCCGCCTCAATCGATGATATCATACTCTCAGCCCTTAGCGGCGACACGGCCAAATGCGATGATGCGTTCCGCCGCGCCGTGGCCAGCAAGGTCAACACCGCCGTAATCCTAAGAGCCCTGCAACGCCACCTTGGACGATTACTCGAAGCCAATGCCCATATGCAAGCGGGCGAACGGGCGGAGGGCGCTATTCGAGCCTTACGCCCCCCTGTCTTTCGCATGCAAGAACGGGCGTTTCTGACGCAATTACGTCTTTGGCCCGCGCGCGCCTTGCAAAGCGCTTTAACCCAATCCTTAGTCGCGGAAGAGCAGCTCAAATCCGCAGGCGCGCCAGGCGAAGCTATTGTCGGCCGCATGCTCCTCGCCCTCGCCTCATTTGCCGCAAAACGCAGCTAGGTGAACAAATAGGGTTGAGAGGCGGGCCGTTACCCGTTAGGGCCTTCGCGATCTCAAATTTACGCAAGGCGCTTAGTCATGGAACAATTACTCGAACAGTGGTCCCAATTTAAAGAGACCTTCCCGCTCTTGAAAGTCTTCGCCATAAACGCCGCAGGCGCGCTCGGTATCTTTTTTGTTGGCTTAATGGTCGCGCGCTGGCTTCGGAAAAAAATTCGCGGCGCAGCCTTCGGCGCAAGCCACGTAGATGTCACCTTGCGCCCAGTCATCGCCAGCGCGGTATTCTATGTTATCATCGCTATGACGGTTTACGCGGCCCTAAGCCGCCTCGGCGCAGAACCCACCGCCCTTCTCGCTGTCTTCGGCGCGGCAGGCCTCGCCATTGGCCTCGCCTTAAAAGACACGCTCGGGAACATCGCCGCCGGTTTTATGCTGCTCATGCTTCGCCCATTTAACGTAGGTGAATTTATTGACGCGCCGAGCGGCGCGGGCACAGTTCAGGAAATCGGATTGTTCTCTACGTCGATCAAAAATACGGAAGGCGTCTATGTCTACATTCCCAACGGACAGCTTTGGAGCAATCGCATACAAAACTTTGGCCGCCATACCGAACGCAAGCTCATCATGAATATTGGCGTGGCTTATGATACAGACCTTGAGGCCACTAAGACACTCATCGCCGAGACCATGCGGGCGCAGCCTCTAACACGGGAACTGCCCGATCCGCCGCTTGTATTCGTGACAGAATTTGCCGATAGCGCGGTTATTCTCTCTGCGCGCGTCTGGCTCCCTGCCGCAGATTGGCTTCCCAACTCTTCAAGCATGCGTATCGCAATCAAGAAAGCCCTCGACGAAGCGGGCATCGAAATTCCGTTCCCGCAGCGCGTCGTGATCAACAAAAAATAGGGCGCGATGCGCCTTATTTAGTTTCGCCAAATAACTCGCGGCCAATAAGCCAGCGGCGGATTTCGGAGGTTCCTGCTCCGATTTCCATCAGCTTAGCGTCGCGCCACAATCGGCCCGTCGGGCTTTCATTCATATAGCCCATACCACCCAGCATCTGAATAGCATCAGAGGCCACCTGTGTCGCTTTTTCGGCCGCGTAGAGAATACAACCCGCTGAGTCTTTGCGGGTAGTTTCGCCTCGGTCACAGGCGGCGGCTACGGCGTAGACATAAGAGCGCGCGGTAGAGAGCGTCACATACATATCCGCGAGTTTACCTTGCATGAGCTGAAACTCGCCAATGGATTTTCCGAATTGTTTCCGCTCATGAATATACGGCAGAACCACGTCGAGACAGGCCTGCATAATCCCAACAGAAATACCGGACAGCACAACCCGCTCATAATCCAAACCGCTCATCAAAATCTGCGCGCCTTGGCCCAGTTCGCCAACGAGGTTTTCTTCTGGTACGTGGCAGTCTTCAAACACAAGCTCGCACGTATCAGAGCCGCGCATGCCAAGTTTATCCAACTTCTGCGCAGTAGAGAAGCCCTTCATATCCGGCGTGATAATAAAGACCGAAATCCCTTTGGAGCCGCCCGCCGGATCGGTCTTGGCGTAGACAAATAACACATTCGCTTCAGGAGCATTCGTAATCCACATTTTGGTGCCGTTTAGCAAATATCCGCCTTGCGCCGCGTCCGCGCGGAGCTTCATGGAGACGACATCAGAGCCCGCGCTGGGTTCGCTCATGGCGAGGGAACCCACATGTTCGCCTGTCATGAGTTTTGGCAGATGCTTTGCCTTCTGCTCGGCATTACCCCAGCGGCGAAGCTGATTGATACAGAGGTTTGAATGCGCTCCGTAAGACAGCCCAACCGAGGCCGAGGCGCGGCTAATCTCTTCCACGGCTATGGTGTGCTCAAGATAGCCAAGGCCCGTCCCGCCGTCCTCTTCGGACACCGTAATACCATGAAGCCCAAGTTCGCCCATCATCGGCCAGAGGTCGCGCGGAAATTTATTCGAGCTGTCAATCTCGGCGGCAATCGGCGCGATTTTTTCCTGCGCAAATTTATGCACCATATCGCGGATCATTTGCGTTTCTTCTGAATGCCCGAATTGCAGAGTTGGGTATGATGTTGTCATTGTCTGTTCCTTTAATTATTCTGTCATCTCGGCCTTGAGCCGGGATCTCGCAAACAAGCACTTGTCTCTCGAGGTCCCGGATAAGGGCTACGCCTTTCCGGGATGACACTTAAGCCTCGTCGTCTTCCATTTCCAAAAGCACATCGCCGTCACTGACAAGCGCGTTTGCTTCTGTATTCACAGCCGCTACAACCCCGTCGCGCGGAGCCTCAAGCGTCATTTCCATTTTCATGGCTTCCATAATAATGAGCGGGTCGCCTGCTTTGACGGCATCGCCAGCTTTAGCGTTCACGGCGATGATTTTTCCGGGCATGGGAGCGGCAATCGTATCGCCGCCACCGATGTCTCCCGCAACGCCCATTCCGTTTTGGATTAAATAAGCTTGCCCTTTGACAAAAACTACATCCCCTTCGGGACGCGCTTCATGATATCCGGCAGAGCTAGAGCCAGAGAGCGGTAGATCTAAATCTTCGCCTTTATATGTGCGGGTAAAATGCTCCCGTGCAGGGCCATTGAGCCGCCATCCATCATTGGTAGAAAATACTGTGCTTCCTGATGTAGGCGTGAGCGCTGCCGCAATGCTTGGCCTGTCCGCGACAAGTTCATTTTCTGGAAATAATGCAGCATCGTGTGCCGCAATAAAATTCGTGGATATATCACCGGATTGAAAATCTTTATGCGACAGACAATTAATCATAAAACGCGTATTGGTTTTTACGGGATAAACACGCGCCGCTTCACAGGCCTGAATAAGTTTATGAATTGCGCTTAGGCGGTCATCACCATGCACAATAATTTTTGAAATCATTGGGTCATAAAACAAAGAGACTTCACCGCCTTGCGTAACCCCAGTGTCAATCCGCGCATTAGTTGGTAACGACAATATTTCAAGTGGCCCAACACTCGGCAGGAAATCATTGGCCGGATCTTCGGCGTATAGCCTCGCTTCAATCGCATGGCCGCTTATCGAAATATCATCTTGCTTTGGTAGTTTTTCCCCCTGCGCGACGCGTATTTGCAGCTCTACCAAATCAAGCCCCGTAATCATTTCCGTCACCGGATGTTCGACCTGCAACCGTGTATTCATTTCCATGAACCAGAATCCGTCGGTTTTGAGCGCGCCGGAGCCATCTACAATAAACTCTACTGTCCCTGCCCCGAGATAGTTCACGGCTTTCGCGGCTTGCACGGCGGCGTCCGTCATGGCCTTACGCACGTCGTCCGTCATGCCGGGCGCGGGGGCTTCCTCGATGACTTTTTGGTGGCGGCGCTGCAATGAGCAATCGCGCTCATACATATGAACGACATTGCCGTGCGTGTCGCCAAATACCTGCACTTCGATATGGCGCGGGCTTGTGATGTATTTTTCAATCAGAACGCGGTCATCGCCGAATGAGGATTTCGCTTCGCGCATACAGCTTTCTAGCGCCGCGATGAATTCACCCGCAGCGTCCACTTTGCGCATACCCTTACCGCCGCCGCCTGTGACCGCTTTAATGAGGACAGGATAACCAATACCGTCCGCTTCGGATTGCAAAACCGCAGGCGTTTGATCTTCGCCGTGATAGCCAGGCGTGACAGGCACGCCTGCCGCTACCATTAATTTTTTCGCCGCATCTTTAAGACCCATCGCTTCCATGCTCTCGGGCGCGGGGCCTATAAAGGTAATGCCTTCTTTTTTCAGGCGACGCGCAAAGGCCGGATTTTCAGACAGAAAACCATAGCCGGGATGGACAGCATCCGCGCCGGATTGCTTACATGCATCGATAATTTTATCGATCACAAGATAGCTTTCAGCCGCAGGGCTTGCGCCGATATGAATAGCCTCATCCGCCGTGCGCGTATGAAGCGCCTTACGATCTGCGTCGGAATAGACCGCGACGGTTTTAATGCCCATTTTGCGCGCAGTTTTCATAACGCGGCACGCAATTTCGCCTCGGTTAGCGATCAGGATTTTTTTAATTCTACGTGTCATAAGTTAATCCAATTTCGCCAAATGCTCATCAAAAATATCATGGAGCAGTTTAATTCCGGCCTCGTGTTGACTCAGCGGGAATGTCTTATTCGCCCCTGATGTCATTCCTATTTGCGCTTGCTCGCAGATATGAAAATCTTCGGCATTGAACACCCCTTCGTCGATGATCTTAAACGCACGCTCGAAATGCGCTTGCTCTTTATCGCTGTCCGGTTTTTTGCCGATCAAGCACGTATGTACACAGACACATTCGTCTGTCGCCGTTGGGTAAACCCCTAAATGGCTGATATAATCTGGATGAATAATAATGATCGTATTCGGGAACAAGAAATAGGCGAAGGTCATATCCTCGCGGTATTTCCAGTCGGCTTGCGGCTTTTCGCGCATCTGTTCAAAACTAGACCGTGCCACAATCGAGCGCATATTATCGCCAATGCGTTCAATGGCTGAAACACTATCGAGAAACATGCCTCCGACCGTATTCCGGTGAAGCCGGATAACATGATACCCATCTTCGAAGGCTTCGATGACAAGCTTCCAATTTGCCTTTTTAACCCGAACTGAGCGGTCAAAGAAAACCTGCTCTCCCATCTTCATGGCGTCAAAATCTTCGGCAATATTACCAAGAAAGCCGCGCATATCTGGCTTCGCATCACCCTCCAGCGAGACAAAGATAAACCCGCCTTCGATATTGCATGGTAACTGTGTCAAAGATCGGCAAGACAGATCTACGCCGTCGAAACTTTCCTTCAGGGGGATATGCGTCAGCTCCCCGTCAAGGCCATAAATCCAGTTATGATATTGGCAGACAAAATTAGGCTTGCGCGACACGCCTTCGCTATCGGAAAGCCGCGCCCCTCTGTGGCGGCAAACATTGAGAAACACTCGAACCTCGCCGTCCTTACCGCGCACGATTAAAAGCGGCTTTCCAAGATGGTCAAAAGTAAAATGATCGCCGGCTTTTTCAAGCATACTTACATGACCGACAATGATCGGGGCCTTGCCAAACAAAGCCGTTTTCTCCGCCTCAAGCCGCGCAGCGTCCGTATATAAGGATACGTTGAGCGTTTCCGTTTTAGAGACGGGATAGTTTTGCACGTCCTCATTCACAGAGCGCACAAAGTCAGCCGCGTGCCGCATATAGGGGGCAATTGCTTCCATTACATACGGAACACGCCCATGCGCGACTCCTCTAACGGCGCATTAGCGGACATGGCGAGGCCGAGGCCCAGCACGCGGCGCGTATCGGTTGGCGCAATGATACCGTCATCCCAAATACGGGCAGAGGCAAAATAGGGGTGACCTTCGCGCTCATATTGTTCGCGGATTGGCGCTTTGAACGCCTCGCGCTCGGCGTCTGTCCATTTATCGCTATCGCGGTGCACGGTAGCCAGAACGCTTGCGGCCTGCTCGCCGCCCATGATGGAAATACGCGCATTGGGCCACATAAACATAAGGCGCGGGGAGTAAGCCCGTCCGCACATGCCGTAATTTCCGGCCCCAAACGAGCCGCCAACGACAACTGTGAATTTCGGCACTTTCGCATTAGAAACCGCGTGAACCATCTTTGCGCCGTTCTTTGCAATGCCGCCGCTTTCAGCCTTTGATCCGACCATGAAGCCCGTAATATTTTGCAGGAAGACGAGCGGGATTTTTCGCTGGCAGCACAGCTCAATAAAGTGCGCGCCTTTCAGCGCGCTCTCAGAAAACAGAACGCCGTTATTCCCGATAATAGCGACCTGATAGCCGTGAATTTTTGCAAATCCGGTGACCAAAGTTTCGCCGTAAAGCTTCTTAAATTCGTGGAACTCAGACCCGTCAACGATGCGCGCAATGATCTCGCGGCAATCATAAGGCTGCCGGCTATCTTCAGGTACAATTCCGTTTAGCTCTTCGGGGTCATAGGCCGGAGGCTGCACATCGTCCGGCGTGTAAGAATAGTTCGCCTTGCCGAGAGTTTTAACAATATCGCGCGTAATTTGGAGCGCGTGCGGATCATTGGCCGCAAGATGGTCAGTCACACCCGAAACGGAGGAATGCATCTGTCCGCCGCCAAGCGCTTCGGCGCTAATCTCTTCATTCGTCGCGGCTTTGACCAGAGGCGGCCCCGCGAGAAAGATCGTGCCTTGGTCGGCGACAATGACGTTTTCATCCGCCATTGCCGGAACATAGGCCCCGCCCGCCGTGCAGGAGCCCATGACAACCGCGATCTGCGGGATGCCTTCGGCGCTCATGGTGGCTTCGTTATAAAAGCACCGCCCAAACATGTGATTGTCTGGGAAAATTTCGGCTTGGTGCGGGAGGTTCCCGCCGCCGCTATCGACGAGGTAAATACAGGGCAATCTGTTTTCGCGCGCGATCTCTTGCGCGCGGTCTTGTTTTTTACAAGTCAGCGGAAAATAGGTCCCGCCTTTCACCGTCGCGTCATTACACAGGATCATAACTTCGCGTCCAGCCACGCGGCCAATGCCCGTAATAATTCCCGCGCTTGGAATATCATCATCGCCGTAACACTCATAGGCGGCCATTTGCGACAGCTCTAAGAAGGGCGTCCCCGGGTCAAGGAGGCGCTCGACCCGTTCACGGGGCAAGAGTTTACCGCGAGAAATATGCCGTTCGCGAGAACGCTCTGATCCGCCAAGAGAAATTGTAGCCACCTTCTCGCGAAGGTCATCCACGAGGGCGAGCATAGCCGCTTCATTGGCTTTAAAGACAGGGCTGTCTGGACGCACAGAGGTCGATAATTTAGGCATAAAATCTCCGTTTGACTCTCAGTATATAAATTTGACTCTTGAGTCAAATTTATTCCAAGCTATAGTCACAATATGGATAACGCCCTCAAAGAGCCGTTTAACCGCGAGAAACAATTCGCCGCCAAGCGCAGGGCCGTCGTCCGCGCAGCAGGGGAAGCCTTTCGTCGGCGCGGCTACCACAATACCTCTATGACCAATATCGCAGAGACTCTCGGCCTGACCAAAGCCGCGCTTTATTATTATGTGAAGAACAAAGAAGAAGTGCTCTTTGAGTGCCACGTCATGATTTATGAGGCGATGGAAGACGCGTTAAAAATAAAAGCAGGGCCTGAGCAACACGGGCTTGATCATCTCTCAGAAATTTTCACGCGTCTTGTAGAGCTTCTCACCCGCGATGGACTGTCTTTGCTCACAGATGTAAATAGCCTCTCCGGAGACTGGAAAGAGGCTGTTCTTACGCAGCGCGGAAAAATCGAACAACGCATCACCCAGATTGTCGAGCGCGGCATGGCAGACGGGTCAATCCGGAACGCTGATCCGCGCCTGACCGTGTTCTTTTTCATGGGCGCACTTAACTGGCTCAACGCATGGTATGACCCGAAAGGGCGCGCAGATGGGAGCGCTATAGCCGCGCATTTCACCGCGCAAATGCGCGCGGGGATCGCCGCTTAAATCCAAGTGAACTGAACATTGCCTCTGTAAAGACCCGCCACTAAAACAATGTATGGCAGCCGTTCCAAAATGCATACTGGAAATTAATCGCAAAGGGTATAAGGACGGGTCATGACAAAAACCGCTCCAGACGAATCACTTACGGCCCCGCGTGACGGCTCTTCCAAACTTCTAGATTTCATCCGTGATGAAGATCCAGCCCCCGGCAGTGCAATCGAAGTCGCGGACGGCGTATTCTGGCTGCGCTTTTCGCTGCCCATGAAAGGCCTCGATCATATCAATCTCTGGGCTATAAAAGACGGCGACGGCTGGGTCGTTGTCGATACGGGCATTGCGGATAAGACCAGCAAGAACATCTGGATGAAACACTTCGCAGACCTCATGGGCGGACGCCCCGTTGACCGTATCATCTGCACGCACCTACATCCGGATCACTCTGGACTGGCTGGCTGGATGTCGCGCAAGTTTGGCGCGCCGCTTTTGATGACGCGCGGCGAATATTTCCTCTGCCGCATTTTGGCTGCAGATACAGGCAAAGTCGCCCCCAAAGACGGGATAAAATTTTACCGCAAAGCTGGGTTCACAGATGAACAAATCGAGCTTTACAAGCTCCGCTTTGGCGGATTTGGCAAAGCCATATCGGCACTCCCAGATTCCTATGACCGCCTCGTCGATGGCGAACTAGGAATGATCGGCGGACGGGAATGGAAAATCGTTATTGGCTCTGGCCATTCGCCGGAACATGCCTGTGTTTGGTGCCCTGAGCTTAGCCTCTGCCTGACAGGCGATCAACTTCTGCCAAACATTAGCTCCAATGTCTCGGTATGGCCAACAGAGCCAGAAGCCAACCCTCTGCAAGAATGGATAGATAGCTGCCAGAAGCTCAAGGACGTTCTGCCCGAAGACACACTGATTTGCCCTGCCCACGGTATTCCGTTTTACGGCGCGCATAAGCGGCTCGACAAGCTCATTGACCATCACGAAAAGGCCCTCGATCGCCTAGAAGATTTTTGCAAAACCCCGAAGCTCGCCACAGAAATCTACAGCGTCCTATTCCGCCGCCAAATCAACGATTATAACCGCATCATGGCCGTCGGCGAAGGCATCGCGCATTTGAATTGCCTTAAAGGCCGAGGTCGGATAACGCGGCGCCTCAATGATGCAGGGCAGTTTATTTATTTGGCGCTTTAAGTTTTGGCGACCGCTCCCCGCCTAACATATTGCACGGCGCTTTCTTTCAAGAAGGTTTGCAAAGATGAGTATCGAGTGACAGTAAACCCTAACAACCCCAAAATACTGCGGACGAAGTTTTAAGAACACGGGTCTTTGATTAGAAAGAAAAGCGGGCCTAAAGAAAAGGCAGGTTTCTAACTAAGACTTCTTACCGCCGGAAGGCGGAGCATAAATAAGCCGCGCCGCTAGACCAAATATTAGCAAGCTAGGCAATCCGAATACAAGCACCCCGCCGCAGAAAGTCATTATCGCAGATATACCGATCAAGGCAACGTAGCCCAAAGCCCCTAAACCATCTGCAGATAACCCAAGAGAAACCCCATCCATTACACCCGCAAAAATGGGAGTAATACCTACAACTTTTCTTACCGCTAAATCGGCTGCTTCAGAATCTCTACGGTCGCCAAAAAGCACTTTCGGTGCAAACATATAAGCACAAATCGCTGCGCACACGCTGGCGTAAATCGGTGTATAACACCCAAAAAGGCTACTTTCTTGCGCAAGAAAAAAGACGAACACGGACAAAAGACTGTAAGCTATTATAGCCGCTGACAAGACAAATATCAGACGTTTTGTTTTCATCAATCCCCCCCCCACAATATCTTTCCCTTTATCAAAGACATTTCTTGACGCTAGACCACCTTATCTCCAACTTTTCAGCTATACACCTAACGAAACTCGCGAGAACGGACGTCAAGCTTGGACGAGAGTTCACCCGAAATTTTACATGCTTATCACCGCACGACATAAACCGCAAAACACCTTACCTTCATCGTTTAAACGCAGACGCTTTCCAAATTACGAGTAGTCTAGCCTCACAATCACCAAATTAAAAGAAATTTTGATTTCCGAGCCAAGCTCAGCATTCATTGTAAGGACCGAGTCTTGAGATAGCGGAATAAGCGCCACCTCAATGATGCTGCATATTTTATTTGTTTGGACTGGTAGGGCTTTCCAAAAACTGGAGCACACCCTCGGGAAGAACTTCCCAACTTGCCTTTGATCCAGTAAAAATGTGCATTCCAATCTCCACTTTAGGATCGCCGTTAACGCAGCCCAGCGTTATACCGTGAACCTCGCCCTTATATATTCCGCACAGTGTCGAACCGCACTGGCTACAAAATTGAAGGCCAAAATCTGGCTGGCTAATATAGGACGTCAACAGGTCTTTACCGGATACCCACTGAAAACTACCCGGTTCAACTTCAGCGTAGGAAGAAGCTTGCGCGCTGAAAGCCTTTCGACATCGTGAACAGTGGCATGAGCGAGCATCCCGAAGAGGCTTGTCGACCTGATAGGTCACAGCTTTGCAAAAACATTCCCCTGTAATCACACCCATCAGTCCACCAAATCGTCCCAAAAGTTCTTCGCCTTATCAAAGAAATTCTTTGAGGCGGGGCTTATTTCGTCGCCACCTTCGCGGGCGAACTCTTCGAGGAGTTCGCGCTGTCGGGCGTTAAGCTTGGACGGCGTTTCGACGCTAAGCTCGACATACATGTCGCCCCGCTGCGTAGACCGCAGGACACTCATACCCTTACCGCGAAGCCGCATACGTTTCCCGGATTGAGAACCATCTGGTATCTTAATTTTTGAACGGCCTCCATCAATCGTTGGGATTTCAATCTCGCCGCCGAGAGCCGCCTTCGTCATAGGGACAGGCGCGCGGCAGTAAAGATTAGGTCCGTCGCGTTCGAACAAGCTATGAGCTTTGATCGCCACGAAGATATAAAGATCTCCGCGCTGTCCAGGGCCGCCGCGGCGAGGAGCGGCGTCACCCTGTCCAGTCAACCGAATGCGGGTACCGTCTTCGACGCCAGCCGGAATATTAATATCTAAAGTCGTTTCAACACGGGTTTGCCCCAGCCCGTCGCATTGACGGCATGGGTCAGAAACATATTCCCCCTGTCCACCGCACGTTGGGCAAGCGCGCTCCATAGTGAAGAATCCTTGCTGCGTGCGAACACGTCCCGCACCGGCGCAAGTTTGGCATGTGTCGATGCTTGCGCCAGGTTCTGCGCCGAGGCCTTCGCAGCGGTCACAGTTTTCGGAAATCGGCACCGTAATTTCGGCATCTTTTCCGGCAAAAGCCTCCTCAAGCGTGACGTCCATTTCGTAGCGTAAATCTGAGCCCCGCACTTGGCGTTGCTGACCACGTCCGCCGCCAAACATATCAGAAAATCCGCCGCCGCCTCCGCCGCCGCCAAAAATTTGCGAGAAAATATCACCGAAGTCTTGGAAACCACCAGCGCCGCCCCCGCCGCCTTGCTCAAAGGCCCGGTGGCCCAAACGGTCATAGGCTGCGCGCTTTTCGACGTCGGACAGAATACCGTAAGCTTCGTTAATTTCTTTAAACTTCGATTCAGCGTTTGGATCATCAGGATGGCGATCAGGGTGACACCCCATCGCCGCTTTACGGAAAGCCGATTTCAAGGCTTTTTCATCAACCGTTTTTTCAACGCCGAGAATTTCGTAATAATCACGTTTAGACATGTGTCTTCTTTTCCAAAATAGAGTTAAGTCCGGTGCGCATTATCACGGCATAATCACGCCCAAGACAAAGTTCAATAAGAGGCGAGTACGTCTCGCGCCCTGTTTCTAAAATCAATAACTTAGGATGAAGGCGCTCTGGCGCGTCTTCAAAGAAACCCGTGAGCGCCTTAAGGTCATGACCTTCAATATCAAGTTTCATAGCGTCAATATGCAATAATCCTTGAGTTCGGCAAATGCGGGGGAGCGTATCAATGACGACGGCTTCAACGTCATGACCGCCTGCAACAAGCCGGGCTTCGCCGCGATTATCTGAACCGCCGCCTAAATGGCCCGTACCTGGCGCGTCGGAAATGGCTGCGCGTATAATTCTGACATCAGCCCCGCTGGCCACAACATTTGCCTCAAGCCGCGCGCACGTCGACAGGCCAGGCTCAATGGCAATGATTTGTGCCTCGCGCCCAGCTTGCTTGGCGTAAGCACTCACAAAAAGAGAGTAGAGCCCGACATTCGCACCGACGTCCAAAAAGACAAATGGATCGCTTTCCACCTTCGCAACAGCGCCCTCGAGAGCGGAACGCTCCAATGCATCCCAAACTTGCACTCCCGCAAAGGCACGCTTCTCACAGCGATTCTCCGAAGGATAAAGCCGCGCTTTCACATTCGGCGCAATCTCAACGTCATAAGGTTCGTTCATCCCTGCCCTTGCCCGTTTGCGGCACAAGGAGATCATAGTGCGACCCCATCGCGTGTCAGCAAAACCAGACGCCCTTTGCCGCCACGCCTCTTGAGCGGGTGACAAAGCATAAGTGCCAAATTTGGGATCGAGATCAATCATAAGTCAGGACATATAAACGAAAAACCCCGAGCGCATAGGGGGAGGGGCGCCCGGGGTCTGAGTCAGAGCGGGAAAACCGCATCGGTCTCAATTACGTTACGCTGGTTTCTCGTCGTCTTCGACGTCTTCGAACTCGGCATCAACAATGTCTTCGTCTTCAGCATCCGCCGCCTCAGCAGCTTTAGCGGCTGCTTCAACTTCGTCATCTTCAGATCCGGCGTTCGCGTAAATCGCTTCACCCATTTTCATGACAGCGGCTGTAAGTTCAGCCACTTTGGCGTTGATCTCTTCAGCGTTTTCACTGTCAACGACGTCTTTAACCGCTTTGATACCGTCTTCGATATCTTGCTTTTCTTCGTCGCCAATTTTGTCGCCGTGTTCTTTTAGGTCACTTTCGGCTTTATGAGTCAGAGCTTCCGCTTGGTTCTTCGCTTCAGCAAGTTCGCGGCGCGCTTTATCGTCGTCAGCGTTTGCTTCGGCGTCGCGGATCATATCTTCGATATCGCTATCAGACAGACCGCCTGAGGCTTGGATACGGATTTGCTGCTCCTTGCCCGTCGCATTATCTTTCGCCGAAACATTGACGATACCGTTGGCATCGATGTCAAACGTAACTTCGATTTGCGGCAAGCCGCGCGGTGCTGGCGGGATACCCACCAAGTCAAATTGACCGAGGAGTTTGTTATCCGCTGCCATTTCGCGTTCGCCTTGAGAAACCCGAATCGTCACAGCCGACTGATTGTCCGCCGCTGTTGAATAGACTTGGCTCTTCTTGGTCGGGATCGTCGTGTTACGGTCGATCATGCGCGTAAATACGCCGCCTTCGGTTTCGATACCGAGGGATAGAGGTGTTACGTCCAAAAGAAGTACGTCTTTCACGTCGCCTTGCAAAACACCGCCTTGGATCGCTGCGCCCATGGCAACAACTTCGTCAGGGTTCACGCCTTTATGCGCTTCTTTGCCGAAGAAATCTGTCACGGCTTTTTGAACGGCTGGCATACGTGTCATACCGCCAACAAGAACAACATCATCAATGTCGCCGGCTTTAAGACCTGCATCAGCAAGCGCTTTTTTACACGGCGCGATTGTGCGCTTGATCAGGTCAGCCACCAAAGCTTCGAGCTTAGCCCGTGTCAGCTTCATGTTAAGGTGCTTTGGCCCAGTCGCGTCAGCCGTGATGAACGGTAGGTTCACTTCGTATGTCGCCGCAGAAGACAATTCCTTCTTAGCTTTTTCAGCCTCTTCGCGAAGACGCTGCAACGCAAGCTTGTCGCCTTTAAGGTCAATGCCTGTGTCTTTTTTGAACTCGTCATTGAAATATTCAACGATGCGAACATCGAAGTCTTCACCGCCGAGGAATGTATCGCCGTTTGTGGCTTTCACTTCAAAGACGCCGTCGCCGATTTCGAGGATCGACACATCGAATGTACCGCCGCCAAGGTCATAAACAGCAATCGTTTTGCCTTCTTGCTTATCCATACCGTAGGCAAGCGCAGCCGCTGTTGGCTCGTTGATAATACGAAGAACTTCAAGACCAGCAATTTTACCAGCGTCTTTTGTCGCCTGACGCTGAGCGTCATTAAAGTAAGCCGGAACGGTGATCACGGCTTGGGTGACTTCGCCGCCGAGGAAATCCTCAGCCGTTTCTTTCATTTTCGTCAGCGTCATCGCAGAGATTTCAGCCGGTGAATAGGCTTTATCACGGCCCTGAACATAGGCTTCTCCACCCTTGCCTTTTACGATCGCGTAAGGGACATGCTTTGCATCTTTTTTAACGGCTGGATCCGTAAACGCACGGCCGATCAAACGCTTAACAGCGTAATAGGTGTGCTCTGGGTTTGTGACGGCCTGACGGCGCGCCGTTTGTCCGATCAGGCGTTCGCCGTCTTCGGTAAAGGCAACGACGGATGGTGTCGTACGTTGACCTTCTGAGTTTTCAATAACCCGGGCCTTGTCCCCGTCCATAACGGCTACACAAGAATTGGTTGTTCCCAGGTCGATTCCGATAACTTTTGTCATCTTATGGCTCCTGTTGAGTATGCCGCGCTCCCCCTACAGGCTCGCAGCGTAAGTTTAAGTTGTTTGCGGGGAATTCGTCTTCCCGTTGGGTGCGATATGGGGGGCGCAGATCATGGTACAAGGGGGCTAGCTCACTTTTTTGTGAGAAAGAGACATACTATACGAGCTCGCATTTATTAATGGAGCGGCCTTGGAAGTCGCCTGTCTCAACTACTAAGCTGCGCTGTCTTGAAAATCTTGGAACTTTCAACGTCGCGAATGCGTTGATGGATTGAACACTAGCAAGGAGATTTCGATGGCAAGCCTCGATAAATTTAAAGAAAACCCTCAAGAGCAATTACTAGAACACCTGAAAGGCGCACGCTGTGTCATGCTAGGAACGCCCCACGCAGACGCTCATATGCAGCCCATGTCGCCCCAAGTCTGTATGGATGACAAGGCGATCTTCTTCTACTCCGATAATACCAGTCATCTCGGCAGGGCCGTATTAGAAAAACCTGGCTTCGTTCACATGTGCTTCGTGGAAAAGGATTATCAAGCCTGCGTCAAAGGTTATTTGATTACCCACAAGGGTCGCGATACGATCGATAAGTTTTGGAACCCCGTCGTCAGCGCTTGGTATCCTGATGGAAAAACTGATCCAAAGCTTATGATGTTAAAATTTGTGCCTCACGACGCCTCAATCTGGGCTTCGGACAAAAACATCCTAAGCTTTGCCTACGAAATTGCGAAGGCAAACGTGAATGAGGCGATGCCAGATCTGGGAGAGCAAAAAGATATCAAACTGTAACGCATATACGTCGCTTACTCAGCAACAAACATCTTTGAAGCCAGCCTTAGCGCTGGCTTTTTTGTTATCAAGGCTATTGAACGCTAAATGGAGTTGAGTTTTTTACCACCTGAGCGATAAAGACAGCATGACTAATTTCCCAGACGGCTTCAAACATTACCCGCTTTATTTTGATGCGGCGGAGCAGTCCGCTTTGATCGACGCCGTGAAAAGCGGTGTGAAAAACGCACCGTTTTGGCGGCCTGTTATGCCGCGCACGGGGACGCCTATGTCTGTTGTGCTATCTAACTTTGGCCCCTTGGGCTGGGTTACTGATAAGGATAAAGGCTACCGTTATGAACCCACCCATCCGAAAACGGGCGCGCCTTGGGCGCCTATGCCAGAAGCGCTTTATGACGTCTGGAATGCTGTTACTGATTATCCGGAGCCGCCCGAAGCGTGCCTCATCAACTGGTATAAAGAGACCTCAAAAATGGGCGCTCACATTGATAGCGATGAGCAAGCCACAGACGCGCCTGTTGTCTCTATATCCCTCGGCGACCCCGCCATGTTTCGCATGGGCGGAACGCAGCGCGGCGGCCCGACCCAAGGCCTCAAACTTTTCTCCGGCGACGTTGTCGTCATGGCCAGAGAAAGCCGAAGATGCTATCACAGCGTCTCAAAAGTCTTTTACGGCGAAAGCGCGCTTGTGCCTAAAGGCGGACGGATAAATTTAACATTGCGCCGTGTGAATTTGCCGTAACCGGAGGGAATGCACTGACTTATCTTATAATGTTGGCCTTAACTGTAACACCAAGACCCGCGCATCAGCACATGCGGTACTTGCTTAAAGCGAACGGCTCAAAACAATTGATACAACACTCAAAAAATGTCTATAGAGGCCACTCAACGATAGAGCTGTTATCTTTGAACTCACAGTTAGCGCCGTATTGGATCCGCAATGAATTTAAATTGGTATGACTTTGTCGGAATGACGGGTGTGTTCTTTGTTTTAGCCACTTACCTGTTATTACAGCTTAAAAAAGTGGACCCGACGACTCCGCTTTATTCTGGGCTGAATGCGCTTGGCGCAGTGCTTATTCTGATCTCGCTTTACTTTAACTTTAATCTGTCGTCGGCGTTGATTGAATGTGCGTGGCTGTTGATTAGCCTGTTCGGCCTTGTGCAAGCCTGCCGCACCCGCAAATAACACGCCTGTGCCGCCAATTTAGGCCGAAGATATACCCAATATATAATTGACTCGCCCCCCTCGTTTCTTATGGTCGCGGCGCAATTCAAACTGGAGCCACCCCATGGACACGAACGCCCTCGAAAACGCCATAAATACCGCGTGGGAAGACCGCGCAGGGCTCTCGCCCGACACAAAAGGCGAGACCCGCGACGCCGTAGAAACAGCCATTATGAGCCTTGATAGCGGCGCACTGCGAGTAGCTTCAAAAGGCGGCAATGGCGATTGGATCGTGCATGAGTGGCTTAAAAAAGCTGTGCTCCTTGGTTTCCGTCTTAGCGCTAATCAAATCATGACCGGCTCCGCCAATGGCGGCAACTGGTGGGATAAAGTCCCGAGCAAATTTGAAGGTTGGGGCGAACCAGAATTTCAGTCCGCAGGCTTCCGCGCTGTGCCAAACTCTGCCGTAAGGCGCGGCGCTTATGTGGCGCCTGACGCCGTGCTTATGCCGTCTTATGTGAACATCGGCGCCTATGTCGACGAAGGCACAATGGTTGACACATGGACGACCGTTGGTTCCTGCGCGCAGATCGGTAAGAACTGTCACCTCTCCGGCGGCGTCGGCATTGGCGGCGTATTAGAGCCGCTCCAGGCCTCCCCCGTCATTATCGAAGACAACTGCTTTATCGGCGCGCGTTCCGAAGTCGCCGAAGGCGTCATTGTCCGCGAAGGCGCTGTGCTCGCTATGGGCGTCTTCCTCTCGCAATCGACAAAAATTTATAACCGCGAAACGGGCGAATTTTCCTACGGCGAAGTCCCGGCCTATTCCGTCGTCGTCCCGGGCAGCCTGCCGTCCAAAGACGGATCACACAGCCTCGCCTGCGCTGTCATCGTCAAAACCGTAGACGCGAAAACGCGCTCAAAAACTGGCGTGAACGAGTTACTCCGCAACTAGAAACCGCTTTTGTGGTAAGCGCTAAAACGATATCCACCCTCCGAAGCCTTACGCTATTCATCGCGACCATAGCGTATGCGGCGTGGCAAAAATGGACAGCGGCAGACGTTGCGTGGAGCATGTGGGTGGCCAGCCTTATTGGCGGCGTCACGATTATGGTCATGCTCGGCGCGGCGGCGCGGCATAAGCCCATTCCCATTCCCCATAATAAAAGCGCGGCGGGGGCCCTCCTCATTCTCTCTGGCGGCGTTCTTTTTGCCTTAATACACATCGCCATTACGATGATTATTTTCTTCGGACTTCACGTTGCACAGGCAGGTATTTTAGCGGAGCTCTTACCGCCGAGCCACATCCCTGTAAATCCGTTCGAAAGACCTTTGGCGTTTCAACGCGCGCTCTACGCAGCCTATTGGCCCTTTGCGATTATTATCATTATTCATACGTTTTTTAGCCACCTCAAAAACTGGAATAATTTAACCTCCGCCGCGCCCTATTTCAGCATTATCAAAAATCACATCTTGATTTTCATTTTAGCGATTTTGCAGGCGCTCCCGACGCCAACCGTGCTTCTCTACGGTTTACTATTCTATTACTTTTTCCCCGTCCGAGACACTTATGCTCTGCTGAAGTCCAGCGCGGCGAAACTGCGAAAGAGATAAAGCCGCTCATATTTACTGTGGCATATACGGGCCGGGCCGCTTACAAAGCGGCAAACCTAAATCATAGAATAAGGGAAAAACCATGCGCACCATCGGACATTTCATTGACGGCAAAAACGTCGAAAGCGCTTCCAAGCGGACAGCGGACATCTTCAACCCAAATACAGGGACGGTACAGCGCAAGGTTAGTCTTGGTACGCCGTCAGAACTCGACATCGCTGTCGCCTCCGCCGAGAAAGCGCAAGTCATCTGGGCCAATACCAATCCGCAAAAACGCGCCCGTATTCTTTTTGCCTATAAAGCCTTGGTCGACACCCACATGGATTCGCTGGCGGAGCTCTTATCGTCTGAGCATGGCAAGGTCGTCGCCGATAGCCGCGGCGATGTCATGCGCGGCATTGACGTCATCGAATTTGCCTGCGGTATTCCGCACAGCCAAAAAGGCGAGCATACATACGGCGCAGGGCCAGAGATTGATGTCTATTCCATGCGTAAGCCTCTCGGCGTTGTCGCCGGCATCACCCCGTTTAACTTCCCGGCCATGATCCCAATGTGGATGTTCGGCATGTCTATCGCGACGGGCAATGCTTGCATCTTGAAGCCATCCGAAAAAGACCCGTCCGTGCCTATGCGCCTCGCAGAATTATTTGTTGAGGCCGGCGGGCCAAAGGGTTTGCTCAACGTCGTCAACGGCGACAAAGAAATGGTCGACGCCATTTGCGATCATCCGGTTATCAAAGCCGTTAGCTTTGTCGGCTCCTCCGATATTGCGCAATATGTTTACGCCCGCGCCACCGCGAGCGGCAAGCGCGCGCAGTGCATGGGCGGCGCGAAAAATCACGGAATCATCATGCCCGACGCCAATATGGAGCAAGCGGCCAAGGATATTCTCGGCGCAGCTTACGGCTCTGCGGGCGAGCGCTGCATGGCGCTGCCTGTTGTTGTTCCCGTCGGCGAAGGCACAGCTGAGAAATTCCTTGAGGCCTTTATGCCGAAACTCAAAGCAATGCGCGTGGGTACGTCCACTGACCTCGATGCTGATTACGGCCCTGTTGTCACTGCCGCTCATAAGGCCAAAGTTGAAGGCATGATCGACACCGCTGTCGCAGAAGGCGCTACGATGGTTGTCGACGGACGCTGCTTTACCTTACAGGGTTATGAGGACGGGTTCTTCGTCGGGCCGACACTGCTCGACAATGTCACCCCTGATATGACGACCTATAAGGAAGAAATTTTCGGCCCTGTCCTTCAAATTGTGCGCGCGAAGACCTTTGAAGAGGCCATCAAGCTTCCTTCCGAACATCAATATGGAAACGGCGTCGCGATCTTTACGCAAAATGGCCGCGCCGCCCGCGAATTCGCAGACCGCGTCGAAGTCGGCATGGTCGGCATCAACGTCCCCATCCCCGTCCCCGTCGCCTATCACAGCTTCGGCGGCTGGAAACGCTCAGCCTTCGGCGATGCCAACCAGTACGGCATGGAAGGCTTGCGCTTTTACACAAAAGTAAAAACCGTCACCCAAAGATGGCCAGAAGGCGAAACAGAAGACAGCGCGTTTATTATTCCGACGTTTTAAATAATGTCTGATACGCGCAAACTTCATAAAGGAAGCTGCCATTGCGGCGCCGTAGTTTTTAAAGTTCGCCTCACGGATGAATTAAACACCGCTCGGCGCTGCACATGTTCGATGTGTTCAAGGCGCGGAGCGGTGACTGTTAGCGCCGAATTAAAAGATATCGATTTTGTCCAAGGCGCAGACAAATTGTCCTGCTACACATTTGGAACACAGGTCGCGCAGCATTATTTCTGTTCGTGTTGCGGGATCTATACCCATCATCAGCGCCGCTCTAATCCCACACAGTTCGGGATTAACGTCGCGTGCCTCGAAGGCCAAACGCCTTTTTTAGATGAAGTCCCCGTGCTCGACGGTAAAAACCACCCGCGCGACCAAACCGCCGGAGCCGGAGCCGGAGCCGACGGCACTTACAGGGGACTTGAGGTTGGTCTTTTGAAGTTTATTGGCGATAAGGACAGGCTTTAGTAAAATTTCATTAGGATGAGCGGAACCTGCAAGACTAGGGCTTTCCAGCTCTATTCCATCGCAATGGCCATATCAGCGCACGGCGCGCCGCAGCCTTTTTTGACGCGTAAGATTTCGTCCATTGTGGGCGATTGCGTGACATAGCGGTCACCATTTTTGAGCGTAAAACTGACCTCGCCCTTATGGGTCTGCATGACAATGCCGACGTTGCCTTCATAAATCAAATTCACAGCCTCTTGCCACTCAAGATGCGTTACCTCAGGCATTGGCGTTTGGCTAGTTGAGTCTTCATGAACACATGCGGACAAGCCGCCAAGAACCGCGATCATCGGTAGAAATTTCAAAAATTTGGCTGTCATAGTGATCCCCTAATATCTTTATGGCTCTATTTTAACCTCATTCCCAAGGCTTATACAAGGGATAGGCGCATGCCTTGGCTCACGACTTAAACAACCCTATTCGCCCGTTTCGAAGATCGGGTTAAAACCGCCCCACATCATTCGCATGCCGTCAAACGGCATTTCTGGCATCTCTTCCCAGCGTGGATCATTTTCCATTTTTTGGGCCGCGTCTTCATAGGTCTTTTTGTCAGGCCATTCGATCCAAGAAAACACAACCGTCTCGTCGTCCTTGGCTTTCACAGCACGTTTAAAATCTGTGACTTTGCCATCTGGCACGGCGTCGCCCCAGCTTTCCACAATACGGGCCGCGCCATATTCCATAAAGACCGCCGCTGACAGTTCCGCCATTTCGCGGTAGGCTTCTTTGTTGGCCGTCGGCACGGGGATTAGAAATCCTTGTATATAGCTCATGGGTTTTCTCCTCTTTCAGTATTCGGCGTCGTTATGTGTCCGCTTACATAATTAATTTTTGTAACCTTGAACCCCATCAACACCCACGCGGCCATCAAGTTCCACATGAACCGGATGGTGTGCGAGTTCGGGCTAGGTATCGTATCACCGAATGTGACATCAGGCCTGCGGTCTTTGGTCATCGTCCGCATATCGAGAGCAGGCCTCTCGGCGGGTTTAAACCGGTCTTTATAGAGGGAGAGCCAATGTCCTTTTTCAAACTCCAAAAACATAGGGCTATTGCAACACACCGCTATCACCCGCCGCGTTTCTGAATCCGGTTTTAATCTGTGTTCACGCAAATACCCCGGCCCCGCCGAGCATTTCATACGGTCTTTGCGGTACATGACAAAATGCGTCCCGCCGTCCTTATCCAGCAGCGCAGGCGCATCCGGCAAGCTTTCCATTTGAGCCGCCGCCGTTTGGCAGCTGTGGCAATAACAGGCCACAGTCATGATCGGCGCGGCCTCCGCTTCAATGCTGACGCTCCCGCATTCACAGCGTATCGAAATGCTTTGTCTACCTTCGCTTGGTTTCATATCGTTCATTCCCCGCGAAACGCGGCTTCCAGCTCGGCGATGTTGAGCTTACCCATTTGCATCATGGCTTGTTGCACTCGCCCTGCGGCGGCGCGGTCAGGATCGCTGAGCAAGCGCGGCAAAATTTCGGGTACGATTTGCCATGAAATCCCGTATTTATCTTTGAGCCAACCGCAGTGGTTTTCTGCCCCGCCTTCCGTAGTAAGCGCCTCCCAAAAATGGTCGGTTTCGGCCTGGTCATCCGTGAGCACAGAGATGGACGCCGCTTCGCTTGGCGTGAACATAGGCCCGCCGTTCAGCACCATATAAGGCGCGCCGCTGAGCGAAAATTCTACTACGAGAGCAGGTCCGTCTGGAGCAGGTCTGACGCTATTTTCAATGTGGCTGTTCGGCAAAAGGGAGACGTAAAATTTCGCGGCCTCTTCGCCGTCTTTATCGAACCATAAGCAGGTTCTAACTTTGGCTGTGAATTCCATAAGGGTCTCCTAAAGCGACTTCGCAAGGGCTTCGAGCTGCCGCGCGGCAGCCGTCCACCCGTCTTTGAAGCCCATCGTCTCGTGGCTCTTTTTATCTTCAATCGCCCAGTGGCGCGCCGCCGCGCGGTAAGCCGTTGTCCCCTCGCCCGCGTCCTTAAGCGTAATGATGGTTGTCATGAAGGGTTTCTCCGACGGCACCCAGCCTTCGGAATAGGCATCAGTTGTCACGATCCGTTCTCCCGGAATAACTTCGAGAAAAACGCCCGTATTGGGCATGTCTTCGCCGTCCGGTGAGCGCATGGTTACATTCATGCGCCCGCCAGTGCGCGGATCAATATCAGCGCTCGCCGTACTCCAAGGTTTCGGCGTAAACCACTGTGTGAGCAGCTCAGGCTCTGTCCAGCACCGCCAAATATTAGCACGCGGGGCATCCAGTGTTAATTCGAGTATAAGGTCGCGAGGGTCATCCATGTTGAGGCTCCTGCGTTTGAAATAATAATTCGATGTAGAGGCGTAAATGATCAAGGCTTTCAGCCGCAATGGAGACATCGTCTCCGGCTTTAGCGAGGACGAACGCGCCTTGAATAATAGTTTGAAAATGCAAAGCGAGGCTTTCGGCTGACATAGGCAAGGAGACGCCGCGCTCTTTGATGGCCGCTTTTATATCGGGCACAAGCGAGCTGGCATGGCCCGTAATACTCGCATTGCAAGCGCCGCGAATGGCGGGATAAGACTCATACGTCTCCTGCACCATGGTGCCGACGAGGCATGTAAATTCCGGCACGGCGCCTTGTAAAATCGACTTGCGAAAATCAATATAGGCCAGCACGCGGTCCAGCGGGTCATTGGGTTTGTGATAGGGCGCGGCGGCGAAAAATGCATCCGTTGTCTCAGCCCAGTAGTGCGCGGCAGCCACCGCCAGATCCTCTTTGGATTTGAAATGATGGAAAAATGCGCCCTTGGACACGCCGGCAGTGGCGCACAGATCATCAACCGTCGTGGCTGCATACCCTTTGCGGCAAATAACGCTCAAGGCGGCATCTAGCAATTTCGTTTTGCCCGAAGGTTTTTTGGATATGAATTTAGTCGTTGCCATTGCCCTTAACATACCAACTGGTTGGTATGTTAAGGGCAATGGCACATACTCAATCATTGGGATTTAGCACCAGAGATATATCTCGCCTAGCTTCCGCTCAAATTACTGGCAGGGATCTGCTTTTTGGTGATGGGGCTTACAGGGTCAACGGGCGTGTTAACCGCCTAGCCGGATTTCGTCTTAATAGGATGATAACCTGACTTGCTTTACGCAAGCCCGTTAAATAAAGCACGCTGCTTGAGGTTAAGGCCCTGTGGCTTGGTGAATTTCAGGCTTGTTTTGGTCGGGCGAATGGTGAACGCCGCCGATTGGAACACGCCGTAATCCTGCGACAGGACGTTATCAACCGCGAGCAAGCGCGCCTCTGCGCGGTCAGGCCTAAATTCAAGATCGAGATAGCCGTTATTTTGCGGGTTATAATAGCGCACATCCGGATTGCTTTGCGTCATCAGCAGAGCGTAGTCTGCTGTTGCGTCGCCCATAAACGATGCCAGAGTTTCAGACGAAACAGAGGTTGCGCCAACTTCTACGCCCATAGTCGTCCCTTCGCTATCCGTCAGGTCATTGACCCAAAACTCATGTGCATCGCCCGTTATCACGAACATGTCCGTCACGCCTTCCGCTTTGAGGCGGCTATATAGTTTTTCGCGTGCGACAGGGTATCCGTCCCAGCTATCAGGGTAAACGGGCAGTCCATATTTGGAGACTTCGACAAAGCCGCGCACCCCGTCCCATTCCTTTTCAATCGCCGCCATAGACGCTTCGTCAACATGCGGCGTCATATCTGGTGTCATGACCTTTCCCATAACCACCTGATTAGCGATTAGTCGCCACGGTTTCCCTGCCTCTTTCGAGGCTTTGAGTGTATCCGCGACAAAATCCAGTTGTACATCCCCGAGCATGTCACGGGTTGGGTCATTGAGAATTTCTGCTTTGAACTTTTCTGGCCCGCCCTCTGACCGTAAAAGGTCGAAATGGTCGTCAATAATCATCGGCTCGCCGCGCGCAAGGAGCCGTGTTTCGAGAGCCGTCATTGTTAAAAGATCACCCCACTCAAACGCGCGGAACAGCGCTTCGCGCGGCTTGCCCGGGGCCGGGTCGCGGACGGGCATCCATTCGTAATAGGCGCGCATGGCCGCTTGTTTACGCTCATTCCAATCGCCCTCATTCGGTTGATGGTTTTCCGCGCCGCCCGACCAGCTATCGTTGGAGCTTTCGTGATCGTCCCAAATCGCGATCATCGGCATTTTCGCTGTGACGGCCTGTAAGGATGGATCGCCGCGATATTGTGCGTGGCGCGTGCGATAATCCGAGAGCGTAATAATTTCGTGGCGGGGTTCATGCAGGCGGCCCATTTTAGCGAGGTCAGTGCCGAGAATTTTATCCGCGCCGTATTCGTAAAAGTAATCGCCTAAATGGATGAGCGCGTCGAAGTGATCTTGCCGCGCAATATGGTCATACGCATTAAAATATCCATGCTGCCAATTCGCGCAAGACACGACAGCGAAGCGGGCCTTATCGATGGAGCCTTCTGGTAGTGTACGCGTTTGCCCGACTGGCGACGTATAAATATCAGTCTGGAAGCGGTAATAATAATCTGTCCCAGGCTCTAGGCCTTCGGCGTCAACTTTAACCGTCCAGTTCGAGGACGCGCTGGCTACGGCTTTTCCAGACGCTGCGGGGTTTTTGAAGTTAGAATCCTGATCGACTTCCCAGATCACCTCAACAGGCCCGTCATTGGGATTTGCCGGAGTGACCCGCGTCCAAATAATGACGGCGTTTGCGAGCGGGTCACCGCTAGCAATGCCGTGGGCAAAAACGCCTGATGCAGGTTTGCCGCTTGCGGTGAAACTTTCAGGGGCCGGAGAGGTACAAGCTGCAACAGTTCCGGCTGTGCCTGCCGCTAAAAGGCCGCGCCGCGTGATGTAATGTTTCATCCGAATTCCCCGTTAGTTTTGCAACGGAGTAGCAGGGAACGCGTCCGTGTGCAAAGGGGCTTTAGATTGCAAAAAATAGCGACACAAATACGCACTATCAGTCATTGGGCTCTCGCGTCGGATAGAGTAACCTAACACTATGACTATGACCGACCAAAAACAAAAAGCCGCCGCATGGTTCAAAAACCTCCGCAGCAAAATCTGCGCCGAGTTTGAAGCGCTTGAACGCGAAGCCCCTGAAGCGCTATACGGCCCAATACCAGGCACGTTTGAATATGAAGACTGGAGTCGCAAGAGAAACGGCGGCGGCGGAACGGGCGGCATGCTAAAAGGGCGGCTATTTGAAAAATGCGGCGTGCATATTTCCGTCGTCCACGGGGAGTTTGAAGGCGAAATGCGCGAGAGCGTCCCTGGCGCAAAAGACGATCCGCGCTTTTGGGCCGCAGGCGTTAGCCTTATCGCCCACATGACCAATCCCCATGTTCCCGCCGTTCACATGAATACCCGCCACATTGTCACCACCCAAGGCTGGTTTGGCGGCGGCGGTGACCTGACCCCGACACAAGCCAAAGACCGCACCCAAGACAGTCCCGACGCTCTCGCCTTCCACGCGGGTATGAAAGGCGCTTGCGACCGTCATGCCTGCGCGGACTACGCAAAATACAAGCAATGGTGCGATGACTACTTCCACCTCGCTCACCGAGACGAACCGCGCGGCACTGGCGGCATTTTCTATGATCGCCACAATAGCGGAAACTGGGACGCAGACTTTGCTTTCACACAAGATGTCGGGCGAAGTTTCCTAAAAACCTACGCCGCCATCGTGCGCAGACGCATGCACGAACATTGGACAGAAGATGACCGCGAAGAACAGCTCATAACGCGCGGACGTTATGTCGAGTTCAACCTACTCTATGACCGCGGCACAACGTTTGGATTGAAGACAGGCGGGAACGTGAAGACGATTCTAAGCTCTATGCCACCTGTGGTGAAATGGCCTTAGGCGTCAATCATTTCAATGAATCGAGCGAGTACGGAGCGGTAAAGCTCGTCGCCGAGTAGTTGATCTTCGAACCCTGCATCAATGTTAGGGTTATCATTGACTTCGATGACATAGACAGTGCCGTCCACATCTTTTAGGTCAACGCCGTAGAGACCGTCACCAATCATTTCGCAGGCTTTAAGGGCTGTCGCGAGAACGGATTCAGGGATTTGATCAATAGCGACGGCTTCAACATTGCCGTAGCTGTCGCTCTCTGAGGCGTGATTGTAAATTTGCCAATGCGACTTGGCCATGAAATATTTACACGCGAATAAAGGTCGTCCGTTTAAAACCACAATGCGCCAATCAAAGTCAGAGCGCAGAAATTCTTGCATCAAGATAATCTCGGATTTGGCGAACATTTCATGCGCGATTTTCTCGAGCTCTTCTTGGGTACTGACTTTAAAAACGCCGCGAGAAAAAGAGCCATCCGGAATTTTCAAGACCATAGGGAATTGGGTTTCGGGGAATACCGGAATTGACTTCTGCCCCCGATACCAAAGCTGCGATTTTGGCGTGGATATACGGTTTTTACGAAGCATCTCGTCAAGATAGACTTTGTTACAGCACCGCAAAATAGAGACAGGATCATCAATCACAGCAAGACCTTCTCTCGCGGCCTTTTCCGCAAAGCGGTATGTGTGTTCATTCACCGCCGTTGTTTCGCGAATAAAGAGGGCGTCAAATTCTAGGAGGGAATCGAAATTGTTTTTCGTAATTAACTCTATGTAAAATCCCATCGTTTTCCCGATACGGATAAAATTCTGCAAGGCCTCAGCATTTGACGGCGCATGTTCTTCGTTAGGATCGTGCAATATGGCAAGCCAGTATTTTTCGGGTTTATCCGCGCTTCGGTTTTGGTCCCATTTCGTGCCCGCGAACTCGTCAATGGCGGCATTGAAAGCGTCTGCGTCGGCGCCGAGGTCATGAAGGGCTATCGGCGTGACAGATTTTATCTTTAGGTTCCCGCCCTGCCGCAAGAGGATGATTTCAACTGCTGGAAGGCGGAAGATGTTGAATATCTTTCGTGTCAGCTCTTCAAGGTTTGGGTGATCGGCCCGCCCAAAGAAGGACTTTATTTTCATACGCCCGCCGAGGGCTTCGACGGCTTCGGAATCATTTAGAGCGAGTTGAAAGTCCACGAAATGCGACGAGTGAATCCGTTTCCAATGGGAACGGATCACATCAGAAATGGCGGGTATACAGAATTGATCGCGGGCGTCTGCCAGCAATGAACAGTAATATCCCGTTTTCAAATAGCCATAATTATTGCAAAAATTAACAACAAATGTTCTCCGCGTGACGCGATAGGTCGTCATAAATTTGCCGGAAATATAATCTTTCGCGGTCAAGACAAGCCGCCCCTTAGCGGGCTGTATCAATCCGAGGACGCGGTTAACGATAACAATGTGAGTAATGGTAGGGCGGGGCGCAGCAGACATAGGCGTGTCTGTCATAAAGGGAGCCTTTTCAGCATCAAAATAGCCGTTGTGTTATCGTCATAATAACACTCTTTTTGGCCAATGACGACATAATCTTTCTTCTCGTAAAATTTTATTGCACGGACATTATCGGCGCGGACTTCCAGCCGGTTCGAAGGTTTCGCGCAGGCGGTCTCTAGCGCCTCCATTAGCCCGTCTGCAACGCCTTGCCCGCGTGACACTGTAGACACAGCGAAGGAATAAAGCCGCGCGGATTTCGGCCTTTCATGCTCTAATAAGATGGCATATCCGGCGAGAACGCCCGCACTGCCTATGGCCACAAAAACCTTGGCGCGCCTGTTTGCCAACATATAACGCATAGACCTCCGCGACAGGCGGTTGCCTTCAAAGGCTTCCGCCTCAAGCGTCATCAGCGCCTCTAAATCTGGCAACCCTGCGGCTCTTATCATGGCTCTATTGGCTACGAAATTTGCTTAAGTTTCAAGCAAAATTTTTAAATTAAGCACAGAAATTTATATTGTAGACCCAAGGATGAGGGCGGTCAGCGCATGCGCCAAAGACACTAACGGGTTTTGATATAGCATACGGAAAATCTACGTCCCGCCCGACAGTATCGTAGAACCCGTCAGTCATGCGATTGCAAGCTTTGGGGATAGATAAGCGCACTAAATGACAACTCTGAACGTCATCATCCTTGAAGCTGCAAACACTTGCACCCATAATTTTAACTTTGTTTCCCCACAGGCTATTAAGCTCTCTAAGCTATTAAACACTCTACAGACTTGTGGGAGTCAAGGAATGACTGAAAGAACGAAAAAAGATAAAACCATCATGACGTTTCCGCTTTTTTGGGCAACGTTAATTTTATGCGCATTATTGCCAATTTTGACGCTCGCCAAAATTATGCCGTGACACAGCTTATAAATATTACCGATTAATCAGAGCTAGCGCTATTAACAGACGTTTCTTGTCGGCTTCAAATCCGCTTTTAATCCATAGTGCTTTGAGCGCTTCCAACATTTTCCCCATACGCGGGCCATCCTCAAGACCAGCGGCTTTGAGATCACGTCCTTTAAGCGGGAAAACCGGAATTTCCCACGTCTTTGCAAATGTAGCGAGCGCAAACCAGCGCCCCGCAATAACCGGATCATCAGATCCTGCGGCGCGGATAATCGCGCGGTCATAAATCGCGTCCGCTCCAGATAAATAAATCACCGTTTTCTGCGCGCGTTCGTCCATGTCCGGCGCGAGTGAAGCGCGGTCACCTGCCCAAGCTAACAGCCGTGTTTTTTCTGCCTTTGACAATTTAAGCCGCCGCGCCAGACCCGCCATAGCCAGTTCGTCGCGTGCAGCCATCGCCATCAACCGCAGCACAGGATCGACCTCAAGATTTTTTTGTTTTTCGAGGGCCGTCATCAAAGTCAGCCCGTCTACATTACTCGCCTCGGGCAGAACTTTATCCAAAACTTCATTGGTCAACATTATCCGCACAGCTCGGACGGGATCAGGAGCTGTAAGAAGCTTTTTCAGCTCACCCCACACCCGCTCAGAAGAAAGCGTCTTGAGCCCCGAGCGGTTTTCGCGGCAGGCCTTAAGCGCGGCAGCGTCTATCTTGGCGCTCTCTTTCTTGGGGCCGTAATACGCCATGAAACGAAAGAAGCGCAAAATACGAAGATAGTCTTCTCTCACGCGCAGATCTGCCTCTCCGACAAAGCGAAAGCGGCGCGCCTCTATATCAGAAAGACCCTCTCTTGACGGATCATAAACGACGCCGTCTGTGTCTGCATAAAGCGCGTTCATGGTGAGGTCACGGCGCTGCGCGTCCTCTGCCCAATCCTGCGTAAACGCCACAACGGCGCGGCGGCCATCGGTTTCCACGTCACGGCGCAGGGAGGTGATTTCGTAAGGCGTTTTATTGACCACCGCCGTGACCGTGCCGTGCTCAATCCCAGTTGGCACGGTCTTAATCCCAACTTTCTTCAAAGCAGCAACCACCTCAGTTGGAATTAATTGCGTTGCTAAATCAATATCGCCAATGTGCTCGCCAAGCAATGCGTTGCGCACACATCCGCCCACAAACCGCGTAGAGCCTTCTGGGAGCGCCCCAAAAATTTTCGAAACGCCTGGCTCATTTAGCCATGGGTGTTCGGAAGGGTTTAGCATGACGTCATCCTTGTCGCTGCAGTTACAGTTCATAACGGCTTACTATAAGTCTTTGTCTTAACGAATGACTCATAAATGAAAAATAGCTAAACAAGGGCCTTAATTTAAGTCCGGCGGCCAGAATTCAGGCTGAACACCGAGGCCCATCATACGGGCCGTTAGACTTTGCAAAACAGGTATTTTATTAATGAATTTGATCGGCCATGGCGGGTTAACCGGCTTCTCATTTGTAATCGCCGGAATGAGCACGCGGCTGTGGGCAAAAACCTGCGCGCGTTGCGTCCAGAGCGCGGCCCCTTCCCTCCTTTTCTGAACGGCGGCAAGTGAAGCCTCATCAACAGGTTCGCCCGTAAAAGCGCGGCCCAAAATGCGCCCTGCCGCAACCGCGTCCTGCACGGCCAAATTAATGCCCACGCCGCCTACAGGCGACATGGCGTGCGCGGCGTCGCCAATACATAAAAGTCCGTCTCGGTGCCATTGTTTCAAGCGGTTGACCTGCACATTCAGAAGCTTCACATCGTCCCAGCTTTTCAGCGCATTCACGGAATCAGCCACACTCGGGTCAATCGCGGCTATGCGGGAGCGAAACGCCTCAAGCCCCTGCGCGCGAATTGTATCCGCGCTGCCCTTCGGGAGCGGCATGGCGCATTGCCAATAATCGCCCCGGTTTATCAAAATCAAAAACCCATGCTGGTTAACCGCTCCCATAGACTCGTTATTCAGCCCGCCCCCGCGCGGAAGCCTCATCCAGAATACATCGATGGGCGCGCCCAAGTTTTCAACCTCCAGCCCAGATTGCTCCCGCATCAAAGACCCGCGCCCGTCGCAGGCCACCGTTAAATCTGCAGAAATATTGAGAGTGTTTTCGCCCGAAACTATTCGCGCGCCGGATACTCTGTCTACGTCCATGAGCAAATCAACCGCCTTAGCGGATTGCATCAATGTGAAATGGGGAAAGGCTTTGGCTTTCTCCGCGAGAAAATTCAGAAGATCCCATTGCGGCATCATCGCAATGTAAGGCGCTTTAACTTTAAGGCTCCTAAAATCCGCGATATGAAACGCCTTGCCGGAAAGCGTCAGGCCGACACGCTCTGTTTTCTGATGCGGAACCTGTAAAAATTCCTCTAGCAAACCAAGCTCATGAAAAATCTCTAATGTAGACGGATGCACCGTGTCGCCGCGAAAGTCCTGCAAGAAATCTGCGTGCTTTTCGGCCACGATGACTTCAACGCCTTGTCTTGCCAGTAAATAGCCAAGCATCAGCCCCGCTGGGCCGCCGCCGACAATACAGCATTGGATGGTCAGGGATTGCGGTTTTTGGTTGGAGATTTACCCACTATAGCACGATTTAAGCAGAGCCTCACGCCTTAAACCCCCGTTCATAGAGCCGATACATCATCATCGCAGTCATGCCCCAAATATTACGGTAAACTCCGTCTGCTCCAGTATAGGGCATATCCCACAAGCGGTGCGGGGTGTCGTCTATGGTGATATCCCGTGGCGTGTGATTGGCAGCGTCCATAAGGAAAGAGAGCGGCGTTTCAAAGGCGTCAGCCACCTCGTAAGGGTCAGGCAGTATCGGAACGTCTGGATCAACGATGCCTATAAAAGGCGTAACGCGAAACTGCGACACCGCGTTAAAAGACGGGAGCCGTCCAAGCAGCTCAATAGCCTCCGGCTTGACGCCAATTTCTTCTTCTGTTTCGCGCAGGACAGCCCCGCGCGCCGTTTCGCCCGCTTCGACCTTACCGCCCGGAAAGCTAATCTGGCCGGGATGATGCGGCATGGTTTCGGGACGTTGAGTTAGGATGACTTGCCAGCTACCTCGCATAACTAGCGGCATAAGAACGGCCGCGCGTCTCTGACCCTCGCGCTGTACATGGTCAGTTCGGTCGGCAATATCAAGCGGCAAAAGACCAGACTTTACCTTGCCCAATATGTGATCAGCGTCAGACGTCATGCGCGCCCGCCGGCCCAAGCGGGAAAAATGCGCCGCCACTCATCACGCCAAGAACTTTGCCCTCCGGCGTCTGCCGTTCGATGGCATGGTCTACTAGTTCGTAAAACACGGGACGGGCGAGCGATGCTTCTAGCCGTCCGCGTACAGTCACAAAAGGAGACGGTTCAAGCGTTTCCGAATCCGTGTCTACCCGCACAGGTCGCTCAGGCCCAGCCTCGATCACCTCGCCGATATTCGTTGTGAAAAACAAACGCTGAGTATCGCCTTCGCCTTCGACATCCACGCGCGTTGCCAAGAAATGTCCGCGCTCAACTGTAATTTTTATTTTTTCAACAGGCGTAACAAGATAAGTTTCCCCGTCCTCATCTTTGCGCAAAATTGTTGAAAACAGTTTGATCAAAGGCGCGCGGGTAATCCTTCCGCCGTCATGCCACCAAGAACCGTCAGCCTTGATGACCATATCCATCTCGCCGCAATAGTCAGGATGCCACTTATCCACGGGCGGCAAGCCCTTACCAGCGCCTTGGGCTTTGGCGGATTTGATAAGATCGGAAAGATCGAACAAGGGCTTACGGGGTTTTAATGAATCAGGCATAGACATTCTTTTACGCGGATCGCATGTTTTTTCTAGGCACTTGGCTGATAAATAGCCATAGTCCGCTGTAAATATATAGGCCCGTAAACGTACGAACATTGAAAGTTTTATGAATATGCAAACGCCGCAGAAAACAACCGCAGCCTTAGAAAGCGCCGCAGAGAAAGCCAGCGCGAAATTATCAACGGCGAAAACCGCTATTGGTCAGGTCATTTTAGGACAAGACCGCGTCGTCGAGCTGTCCATGGCGGCGATCCTTTCTGGCGGCCATGCGCTCCTTGTCGGCGTTCCGGGCCTAGCGAAAACGCTTCTTGTTGAAACCCTCGGTGCTGTCATGGGACTGGACGGGAAACGCGTACAGTTTACACCTGACCTTATGCCGTCCGATATTGTCGGCTCCGAAGTCTTGGAAGAAAACGATAAAGGCAAACGATCTTTCCGTTTCATTCCCGGCCCTGTCTTTTGTCAGCTCCTCATGGCCGACGAAATTAACCGCGCCAGTCCGCGCACTCAGTCCGCGCTTTTGCAGGCCATGCAGGAAAAATTTGTCACGGTCGCCGGTGATCATCACCCTCTGCCCAAACCGTTTCATGTCCTTGCAACACAAAACCCGATTGAACAGGAAGGCACCTATCCGCTACCCGAAGCTCAGCTTGACCGCTTCCTATTTCAGATCAATGTCAACTTCCCTGAACTGGCGACAGAAAAGCAAATCCTCCTCGCAACTACCGGTGCAGATCAAGCGACCGCGAAAAAGGCGATGACGCCGAAACAGCTCATCGACATGCAAAAACTCGTCCGGCAGCTACCGATCGGCGACAAGGTTGTTGACGCAATTTTGACCCTTGTTCGCAATGCGCGTCCTGACCAAACGGCATTGCCTGATATTAAAACCCAAGTCGCGTGGGGGCCCGGCCCGCGCGCAGGACAAACGCTTATGCTCGCCTCCCGCGCCAAAGCTTTGTTGGATGGGCGCTTGTCGCCTTCGATTGATGATGTTTTGGATCTCGCCGCGCCGGTCTTGCAGCACCGTATGGCGCTAACGTTCGCGGCACGCGCAGACGGCAAAACGATTAATGATACCATCGCCCAGCTCAAAGAAAGTATCGCCTAAACCCTATGGCTTCCGCCTCCCCTCTTAATTCCCTGTCTCCGCTGGCCTTAAGGCAGCGGGCTGAAAGCCTCGCCGCGAGCTATCCTGCGCTCATGGCCGAAGCCGAGCGTGTGGCCGCTATTGTCGCACAGGGCGTTCATGGGCGGCGACGGCCGGGGCAAGGCGAAACCTTTTGGCAGTACCGCAATTACCACAGTTCTGACGCCCCCCGTCATATTGACTGGCGGCGTTCTGCGCGCGGCGATCAGATCTATGTCCGAGAAAATGAGTGGGAAGCGGCCAACACTGTCTATTTCTGGCGCGACGGCTCAGACGGCATGGATTGGCGTTCCGCCGATAAACTCCCAACCAAAAAAGACCGCGCCACGGTTCTTTGCATGGCGCTTGCAAGCCTTTTAATGCGTGCAGGCGAGCGCTGCGCCGTGATCAATGAAAGTGACCGTCCCCGCACAGGCCGTGTGGGACTAGAGCGGCTCACACATAGGCTAGCTCTGACACAAGGCGAGAGTGAAAATTTACGCGGCGATATTCCGCCCCATGCCCGTATTGTTATCGCCTCTGATTTCCTTGAAGGGGCCGATGTTTGGCGGGAACGACTCTCTAGGCTTTCTGCCAGACCTGCGCGCGGCGCGATCATTCACATCATAGATCCAGCGGAGCGGAGCTTTCCTTACAAGGGACGGATGCAGCTTCGCCTCCCCGGCAATCTACAGCTTCCGCCTTTGATGGTTGGACGCGCTGAACGCGCCAAAGCCGAATACCAAACCAAATTCGTCGCCCATTGCGCCTCTATCGCAGACATTGCAAGGCGGCTTGATTGGCCTCTAATTACACACGAAACGGATAAGTCCGCCAATACGGCAATGACCGCGCTATATATGGCGATCTCTAGGAGCCGTGCATAATGCCCTTCGCGCTCGCTTTTGGCCCAATTACGTTTTTAGCCCCGCTCGCGCTGTTGGGCCTTACCGCCTTACCGCTTATTTGGTGGCTATTGCGAGTCACGCCGCCCGCGCCGAAGAAACAAACCTTCCCGCCTTTGCGTATTTTGCAAGACGTGATGACAGAGGAGGAAACTCCTGACAGCACGCCTTTATGGCTGCTCTTATTCCGGCTTTTCCTTATGGCGCTTGTCGCAGCGGCCCTTGCCCGTCCGATCTTGTTCCAACCCGAAGGCATAACAGATCGCCCGCTCACTTTGGTTATTGATAATGGCTGGGACAATGCCGCGAATTGGGGACAGGTTTTGCGCGAAGCGGAAAGCCGTGTGGCCGACGCACGCCGCAAAAACATCCCCGTCATGATTGCGGCGTCGGCGGGAGATAATAGCGACCTACAGTTCATCCCCGCCCAAGATGCTATGCGGAGAATTAAATCTCTTAGCCCTGCCCCGCTCCCGTCAGCGCATGCCGCGCTAGCTGAAAACCTCAGTAAAGCCGATCTTTCAAATAGCGACGCTGTATGGCTTTCTAGCGGCGTTGATTTTGGCGGAGCCCGCGCTGTCGCTGAAAGCTTGGGCTCTGCCCAAACTGCAAAGCGCCTCGCTCCGGCCAGTGAACTCACGCCGCTTATTCCCGGTCGCACAGAAGAAACGGCCAACGGATTTCGTTCCGTCTGGCACCGCCCTGATACGCGCAGCTTACGGTCAACTGAGATCACAGCTCATAGCCGCGACGGCGCGGTTCTCGCCCGTTCACCGATTGACTTTGCCCCCGGCGAAAGAACCGCCGAAGCCGCGTTTGAATTGCCAACAGAACTTCGCAGCCGCGTCACAGCTCTTAGAGCCGGAGGGTCAGTCTCTGCTGGGTCTGTCAAACTTTTAGACGATAGCTGGGGGCGTCCATTAATTGGCATTCTTACGCCAAAGACCGACAGTAGCAGCCCCCTTCTGTCCGAACCTTTCTATGCCGAAACCGCGCTTGCGCCCTATGCCGATATTTATACCGGAACGCTCAACGAGCTTTTACCGCTCGCGCCGAGCATTATTATTATGCCGGACGCCGCGCGCACCGAAGAGGCCGCGCTCACGGATTTCGTCGAAGCGGGCGGCCTTTTAATTCGGTTTGCAGGCCCTAAGCTTGCTAAGCGTGCGGATAGTCTTTTGCCCGTAGATCTGCGCGAAGGCGGGCGAGAGCTTGGCGGCGCGCTCACTTGGGAAGATCCGCAAACGCTTGCGCCTTTTGCCGAAGACAGTCCGTTCTTTGGCCTCAAAATCGCGGATGACATTACGGTGCGGCGGCAAGTCATGGCCAACCCAAGCGCGCAAACCGATAGCCGGACATGGGCGCGCCTCGAAGACGGCTCTCCGATTGTGACCTCTTCCCAGCAAGGCTTTGGCCGCATTATTTTGTTCCACGTCACAGCGGGGCCGGACTGGTCAAACCTACCTGTCAGTGGTCTATATGTGGATATGCTCCGCCGCGTCATGAGCCTTGCGCGCGCGGCCCCCGGCAAAGCCCAAACTGGCTCTGGAGATTGGGGACCCGAACGTATTCTCAACGGATTTGGGCGGCTTGGAACGCCGGGCATAGACGTTCTGCCGATTACCGACGCCGCATTTGATACAACCGCCATCAGCCAAGAACACCCACCCGGCCTGTACCGCCAAGGCGCGCGGCGCAAAGCACTAAACACCATCACAGACCCCGAAACAATCACAGCAATGGGCGGTTTTGACGGCATAGACCGCGCGGCTTACGGACAGACAAAAGAAAGGACACTCGGCGGCATGATGCTCGGTTTGGCCTTAGCTCTCCTTGCGTTTGATGCCTTGTTTGGCCTCATCATTTCGGGGCGTCTGTCTAATCTTCGCATTAGAAAAGGAAGCGCTTTAGCGGGGCTAATCATGGCTGTGTGCCTTGCGACGTTTCCAGTGGACACTTACGCGCAAGACACAGCGGAAGCTAGCGGCGCGCTTGAGCTTTATCTCGCTTATGTCAAAACGGGTGACGGCCGAGAAGACCAAATGAGCGAGGCGGCCATGACCGGACTGGCCAAGGCCCTGAATGGCCGGACAACGATTGAACCTGTCGGCGTTCGCGGCGTCGATATTGAAACCGACCCGCTTGTATTTTACCCATTCCTCTACTGGCCGATTGACCGCAACGCGGCTACACTTACAGATAAAGAAGCTGCGGCCCTTAACGCCTATATGGCAGGCGGCGGGACGTTGGTCATGGACACACGGGATGCTGGCGATCAAGCGGTCACAGGGAGCATCACACACCCCGGTTTGGCCCGCGTAACCGCCAAGCTTGATATTCCGCGCCTAGCCGCCGTCCCTGACGATCATGTCCTGACGAAAAGCTTTTACCTCTTAACCGCTTTTGCTGGCCGGTGGGCGAACGGAACGGTTTGGGTTGACCGCGATAGTAACGGCGCGGCGCGCGACGGCGTCAGCAGCGTTGTCATCGGCAGCAATGACTGGGCTTCGGGCTGGGCGATTGATGATAATGGAGAGCCCATACAAACGCTTGAGCGCGATATTCCTCGCCAGCGTGAAATGTCGCTTCGGTTCGGGGTTAATCTCGCCATGTATGCACTTTCCGGAAATTATAAATCCGATCAGGTTCATGCGGCGGCTCTGGTGGAACGTCTTGGCCAAACCGAGAAACAGCCGGAAAACCTTGGCCCGATAGCCCCGCCTGAAGATACGAAACCATGATAGCCGCCCTTCCAAACATCGCCTTTGATCCGCTTTTACCTATGGCCGCTATCGCCGGACTCAGCGCGCTTGCCTTTATTATGGCCGCGCTCGCAGGGCTGGGCCGCATGCGCAGTTTCCTTTTGCGGGTTCTCGCTGCCTTAGTTTTGACCGCCGCGCTTTTAAATCCGCAAACGGTAGAAGAAGACCGCGAACCCCTCAAAGACGAAGTCCTCATTCTAAGAGATGCGTCTGATAGTATACAGCTCGGCTCGCGCAGCATGCAAATGGACGCAGCTTACAAGGCGCTCACCGAAAAACTATCCGAAGATAATACGCTCGATGTGACAACGGCCATAATTCCTACGGATGTCAACGGAACGCGGATGACGGCGACCTTAATTGAGTCACTCGGCGGCCTGCCGCAATCCCGTCTTGCAGGCGTTATCGCGCTGACAGATGGCCAAGTACATGACATACCAGAAGCCCCTGAAAAACTTCTGCCTAGCGGCGTACCGTTTCATAGCCTTATCATTGGCGATCCAAATATGCGTGATCGCCGCATTCGCGCTATTCTCGCTCCTCGTTACGGCCTTGTCGGCGAACAAGCGGAGTTTGTTGTTCGCGTCGATGATCCAGGCCATGAAGGCGAGAGAGCACCGATAGAAATTAAACTCAACGGCGAGGTCAAAGCCCGCTTTTCTGCTGTCATCGGTGACCGCGTTTCCCTGCCGCTCAAAATAGAACGGCGCGGCACGAACACAGTCGAGCTTTCCGTTCAGTCTGCGGACAATGAACTGACCATCAAGAACAATTTATTTGTGGCGGAAATTTCCGGTATTCGTGACCGGATGCGGGTGCTGCTTGTTACGGGTCAACCTCATATGGGCGGACGGTCTTGGCGCAATCTTCTAAAAAGCGATCCAGCTGTTGATTTGGTCCAGTTCACTATTTTGACCAATCCGGGCGAAAAACGCACAGACGGCAACGGACGTAACGCGCCTCAAAACGAACTGTCTCTGATTGCGTTCCCTTACAGGCAACTTTTTGAAGATAAGCTTGATGAATTTGATTTGGTGATCTTTGACCAATTCACCCGCCGCCGCGCCTCTGGAAGCTCCGGACGCGCCAGTCCCATTTTGCCGCCTTATTACATTCAAAACGTGGCCGAATATGTTGAAGATGGCGGCGCCTTGCTTGTGGCCACTGGGCCGGGATTTGCCACAGAAGACAGCCTCTACCGCTCCCCGCTCGCGGCCATATTACCAGCGGTTCCTACGGGCGAGACGGCAAATTATGGATTTCGGCCAAAGCTCAATGACAAAGGACGCCGCCATCCTGTGACTGCGCCGTTCTTTGGCAAGGACGATCAAAGCTGGGGTCAGTGGCACCGCGTTATTGAAAGCAAGGTTGTGAGCGGCGATATTTTAATGAACGGCCCCGGAGACGAACCGCTTCTCGTGATTGAAAAAGTTGGCGATGGACGTGTGGCTATGGTCATGTCCGACCAAGCGTGGCTCTGGGCCCGCGGGCATGACGGCGGCGGGCCTTACAACGAAATGTTCCGTCGGCTGTCTCACTGGCTCCTCGGCGAACCAGACCTAGACGCAGAGCAGCTCACAGCGCAGACTAACGGCAATACGCTTATGGTCGAACGGCGCAGTCTATCGGATGAAGGCCAAAATGTGATTTTGCAAAAGCCGGACGGCGCGGCGGAAGTTGTAAAAATGGAAAAGGTAGAAGACGGTCTATTTCGCGGCACCGCCGAAGCGGTTGAGCAAGGCGCGTACCGCCTTAAAAACGGCGACATCAGCACCATCACGGCCATCGGCGCGCTGAATCCTAAAGAGTTTTCCGACCTCTCGCCGACAGCCAATGTACTCGGGCCTTTTTCGCAAAGCACAGGCGGGGTTACCGCCTATGTAACGCCTGGCGCGGCGCTTCCCGAAATAAGACGAACGAAAATCGGCGCACTGACATCAAGCAAAGATAGTGCAGATACAAGTTGGATCGGACTTATTGCTCACGAGGATTATGTCATCCGCAATTCAAAGCGAGCGCCTCTCGCTCCGGGTCTTCTGTTTTTTGCTTTACTACTTTTAATGATCGGCTGGGCATGGCGGAAGGAGAGCCGTTAGCAAGCCCGCTCATTCATGTGATATTAAGGCCTATAGGCCTATGAAGCATTTCCGATATTGAGATCAACATGCCCCATACGTCTTTCAAAATACTCTTAGCTTTTACCGCAACAACCCTAATGCTCTCCGGGTGCCTTGTCGCGAAGACTACAGGAAAAGTCGCAGCCTTGCCGTTTAAAGGCGTCGCAAAGACAGCGGAACTGACAGGGAAAGGCGTATATCACACTGGCCGCCTTGCAGGAACTGGCGTGGTTGGTACCGGTAAATTTGCCGGAAAAGCTGCCTACGGTACGGGCAAAGGCCTCTATTATGTTGGCCGTGTCCCTGTTCAGATCACAGACCAGGCCCTAGACACAACAACAAAAGTTCTTACCGTCACGACACAGGTCGTCACTTTGTCGGGCGCAGTTATGACCGTCTCTCGCCAAATACAAGCCGTAGAACTCGATGCTGAACTGGCCGGCATTCGCCAATCTGCCAACATTGTCCGCGTTTTCGTCGATGCTGCCACATAGCACAGCATTTCCTACATTACTAAAAAGTGAGGCGGCCCTGAATTGAAGGCGAGCCTCTTTTGTGCTATGTAATCTCTTCAAGGAGATTAATTATGACCAAATTACTGACAGCTACCGCTCTGACACTGGCCCTAGCTTATGCAGCCCCTGCCTATGCTAAAGGCTCACAAAAATTTGAAACCTCTATCTCAATTCCAAGCGCATCGGCGGTTAAAGTGGAAGTCGTGATCGGCGAGGACCTTGCTTATCGCGCTAACAATTTACCAAAAAAACTCAAAGATCGAGGCCATGGCAGCTTACGCTCAAATTCTGGCTTTTCCAATAATGGCTATTACGGCGAAAAGGATTTAGCACGCCTTGCCGAACGCCTAGAAAAGAAAATGGAGAAGCGCCTAAGTAAGGAAGGCGTTGCGACAGATAATAATTCCGCAACTGTTCTTCGTCTCGTCATCACGGACGTGGCGCCAAATCGTCCAACCTTCACACAGCTTTCAAAAGAGGCCGGTCTTTCTCACAAAAGCTACGGCATAGGCGGGGCTACATTTGAAGGGCAGCTTGTTGGCGCGAAAGGGCAGCCTTTAGGCGACCTGTCTTACGCTTGGTATGAGAGTAACATTCAAGACGCACCCTATGGCTCTACATGGTCAGACGCGTACCGCGCTATGGATCTGTTCGCGCGTAAAACCGCAAAGTCACTCAAGGACGAAACTTAGACCAACGAAACTTGCGACTATGGCACGCCGATCCATTTATGGGTCTGCACGCTGAGCCGCCATTTGGGGTGAGCCAAACAATAATTAAAAGCTGCCTGTTCATGACTGATCCCCTCTTGAACAGGTTTTTTTATGCCTAAATAACTGTCATCGCGGGGCTGCAGAGAGAAATATTCGAAGTCCAAATGGCCGAACTCACGAGGATGATTTTCCGCCTGCGGGAAGACCAATTTCAATTCATGGCCTGAGGTTTGCGCAAGCGGGGCATTAGCTTTGGGGCTAACGCAGAGCCAATCAATGCCTTCTGGCGCTTCTATGGTTCCGTTGGACTCGACCGCGATCTTAATTCCGCGCGCATGGAAGGCTTCTATAAGCGGGAGGTCTAATTGTAAAAGCGGTTCTCCGCCCGTGCAGACAACCCAAGGCTGCCCGCCGCCTGGCCAATGACTGGCAACCTCATTGGCAAGATCGTCTGCGGTCTTGAACTTTCCGCCGCCCGGCCCGTCTACGCCGATAAAGTCCGTATCGCAGAAACTGCAAACAGCGCTTGCCCTGTCCCGCTCCAAACCCGACCAAAGGTTACAGCCCGCAAAACGCATAAAGACAGCAGGCATGCCGGTCTGGACGCCTTCGCCTTGCACTGTGAGATAAATTTCTTTTACGGCGTAAGTCATATTGAGACGAACCCTTCCCAGCCCTGCGTGCGCAGTTCGCACGCCGGGCATGTTCCGCAGCCATAGCCCCAAGCCTTACGCACGCCGCGCTCACCAAGGTAGCAGGTGTGCGTATGCTCTAAAATAAGCTCAACAAGCTTCTCACCGCCAAGCTCTTCCGCCAAGCCCCAAGCCCCTGCTTTGCTCAGATGCATTAACGGCGTCTCAAGGGTAAAGGTACGGGCCATGCCGAGAGAAATCGATAATAAAGTTGCGTCTAAAGCGTCTTTTCGGCAATCGGGATATCCGGAAAAATCCGCTTCGCACATGCCCCCAATGAGTGTGCTAATATTTCGGCGATAGCCAACTGCAGCGGCGAAGTTCAAAAAGATAAGATTACGCCCCGGAACAAATGTACTCGGTAGTCCCGCTTCGTTCATTGTAATTGCGCTTTCGCGTGTCAGTGCCGTATCGCTGATCGCGCCAAGGGCGGAGAGATCAACAATATGGTCAGGGCCAAGCTTTGCCCCCATGATAGGAAATTCGGCTTTAAACGCGGCTAGTACATTCAGCCTGCACTGCATCTCAACGCTATGGCGCTGTTCGTAATTAAACCCGACCGTTTCCACATGATCATAGCGCGCACAGGCCCACGCCAAACAGGTCGCAGAATCCTGCCCGCCAGAAAATAGAATTAAAGCTTTGCGCATTTCAGTCATGGGCGGCTCTCTATAGTTTTTTTTTATCGATGGCTAGAGCATGCGTCCGTGTTGATGTGGCACTGATCTTGAATGCGTTAACCCTGTGTACCCTTTTGGTACATTCGACGAGGCGCGCATTATGAAAATTCGATATATAATTTCAGGACTCGTTTGCCTTGAGTTGATCGCTCTACCCGTGTCAGCAAGTATAATCGGTAAAGCAATTTCCAGCTTCAACCAGCAGGCCGTTGTCACAGAGCTTCCGCGCCAACCCGGCATGGCCCAGCTCGTGATTAGCAGTAATGCCCCTTTTGTTATTACAGCTGGGAACCTCGTCGGTGACGTCGATATTAAGCTACATCAGAGCGGCGAAATATATACTACTCGGTTTGGTGATAACACGCAAACGCCGGGGCCTGACATAGCCTGCGCCGCCCCTATCACATCCGATATGGCCGTCATCTACAAATCCGACAAGGCCACATCCGTGTCAGACGCAGAAATTTTAAGCCAATCTGTCGTCATGGAAGTCACATATGATTATGACGCTGATCCTGTATTTAAAGTCATGACACAACGCCAAGCTAAAAAAATCCTCTCAGCGCCCGCTTGCGCCGTGCCCCCAACTGCGGTTACCTTCGCCCCCTAAACGGGAGGCACTATGGCTGGATTATATTTCGAAGAATTTACTGTCGGGCATGTGTTTAAGCATGAGCTAAGACGCACTGTGACAGAGAGCGACAACATGCTCTTTTCAAACATGACCCTTAATCCGCAACCTCTTCATATTGATTACGATTTTGCCTCAAAAACAGAATTCGGCCAGCCCCTCGTCAACAGCCTTTTCACGCTTGGCTTGATGATTGGCATTTCAGTCAACGACACCACCATTGGCACTACAATTGGCAACCTCGGCATGAGCGAGGTTAAGTTTCCCGCACCGCTCTTTCACGGCGACACAGTGCGCGTCGAAACCGAAGTCAAAGCCGTCCGTGAAAGTAAGTCACGGCCAAACCAAGGCATCATCACATTTATTCACCGCGCCTTCAAACAAGACGGAACTCTCGTCGCAATGTGCGAGAGAGCTGCGTTGATGAAGAAAAAAGAGTAAGTATCCAAGCTCTCGCCGCTAGGCGAGGCTTTAAGCTCTTCTAGCGTTTCCGAAGGCGGCTTCGAGGCGGTTGATCTGGTCGGCGACCGTATTACCGGTTTGCGCAGCAATGGTGCCATAAAGGCTTCGGTCAAGACGCACGATCCGGTCGTAAAGCTGCTCGGAACGGGCCATAAGGTCAACAAGAGTAGACGGAAGCACCACAGCATCCTTGGCTAGAGAATTAAATGACAAGCCAGTCTCTGGCTTTTTTTCGGCGACAAGGCGGTATTTTTCCTGACGCGCTTCAGCCGTCGTCAACTCGTTTTCTTTTAAAGCGCGCTGCACGAGGAGCCAGCTAGCAACCTGCATCAAGCGGGTCGTTAAGCGCATAGAATTCGACGCGTAAACAAGCGCGTCGCCGCGCGACAAGGCTTTGCTGTCATCACGGCCCACGCCGTCCAAATAGGCGGCTGTTTCTTCGACCATATCCATACCTTCGCGAAATGTTTTAATAAACAATTCGGACCGGGTAAACTCCATCAACCGAGCTTCGGCTTGGGGGGTTAAGGTATCGCTCTCAAGAACTTGCATGGCTTCCGCAGTATTCATATCTCTCTCCTGCGCGCCCCACGCTTATGGCTTCAAATGAAACACTCATTTTATCTGCCTTTCCCTATGCAATCTACGGGCCAGTTAAAGCTAGGCGCCGAACAACTTTTCAGCAGCGCTTAGCTCCCCTTGTTTCTTCGCTAGTTCCGCTTCTATGCGGCTCACTTCTGCATTAAGTAGACCGATTCGGGTTCGAAGTTCAGCCACAGATATGCCATATAAGTCCTCTCCCACAGTAAAATCAGCTGTTTTTCGGCTTATCTCGTCCATCTCACCCCCTTTTTGCGCCTTCTATCTTGTCAAAAGCTCATTGATCCGTTATCTAGGTAACGAATTTAACACGCACTGAAAAGTAAATGTTGAAATCTGACCCGGCCGAGCCGGGTTTTTTAATGTCAAAATTTTGCGTGGAAACGCGCGCTGCCTTTGGAGGCTTATATGACTCAAATTCTTATGCCAAAAGCGACCGCTGTGTGGATGATCGACAATACGGCGCTTACATTCGACCAAATCTCAACCTTTTGCGGCCTGCATATTCTCGAAGTAGAAGGCATTGCTGACGGCGATGTCGCCACAGGTATTCGCGGCGCCGACCCGATCTCTAACGGACAGCTTGCCCGCGAAGAAATTGAAAAAGGCGAGAAAGACTCGGCCTACGTTCTGAAGGCGTCAAGCTTTACGAATGAAGACATGGTTTCGTCCAAAACCCGTAAGAAAAGCCCGCGCTATACGCCGCTTTCACGCCGTCAGGATCGTCCTGATGCGATTGCTTGGCTTGTCCGCAACCACCCTGAAGTATCCGATCCGCAGATCTCAAAATTGATCGGCACAACCAAGCCAACGATTGCAGCGATCCGCGACCGGACGCACTGGAAAATGAATACCATTACGCCAACTGACCCTGTGTCGCTTGGCCTGTGTTCACAAATCGATCTGGACGAAATCGTCCGCGTAGCCGCTGAAAAGCAAGCCAAGATTGATGCCAAACGCGCCAAAGAAGCCGAAGAAGCTGGCGAGCCGCTACAGCCCGTCGACGCGCCGAAAGCCGCCGCCGAGATTGAAGCGCCGAAAGTCGAGCACACACTCGAAAGCCTGTTCAAGCCTTCCACAAGCGAATAAAGTTTCAAGGGCGGCCTTCCGCCGCCCTTATAGATTTTCTATACTAGATTACGCCAAAGCGCCTTTATACAGCGCTAACATCCGCGCCCAGGCCTTCTCGGCCTGCGCTTCATCATAGACGGCCGAATCTGGCGGGCACCAGCCATGCTTTGTGCCTGCATACACTTCGATTTCCGCTGGAACGCCCGCAGCCTTATAGGCTGCCCCTAGCTTCACTTTCGCCTCTGGATCTTTGGCATCGTCGCTCTCGGCGATGGCGTGGAGGACAGATGCCGGAGAATCCGGGATCAATAAATGCGGGCTATTGTCTTTGTCAGTGACAAGGCCACCTCCGTGGAATGATGCGGCGGCGCCTACACGGGACGGGACGGCGGCGGCTGTCTGCATGATCAACCGACCGCCCATACAATATCCGGCTGTGCCGATCTTGCGCGCCGTATCGACACTAGCCTGTGCGTCCAAAAACGAGAGATAAGCGCGAGCATCCGATATGCTGGCCTTTTCAGTCAATTTCCCAGCCATACCGCGTAACAAATTGCGCGTGTCAGGATCGCTAAAATCAGGGGTGTCGCCAGCGACGGGCGCTTTTGCATCTCGGTAAAACGGATTGACCACGAGAACAGCGTAGCCGCTCTCGGCCAGCCGTTTGCCCATAGCTTTGAAGGCAGGGCGAAGACCTTTAATATCTGACCACATCAAAATTCCGGGGTGTTTTCCTGATGCTGGATGGACAAAATAGCTGTCAGAAACACCGTCCGGCGTGCGAACGTCAACCATCTGTTCTTTGAGGCCATCTTTTTCTACGGATGGCGCGCAAGCGGAAAGCGGTAGCATAGCAGAAAAGGCCGCAATGCTTGTCAGCTTACCAAAGGCTCGGCGATTTAGGTTGCCGTCTTGCCTTAAAAACTCAGCGTTCTCTTTCTCTGTAATTTCGTCGCACATAAAGGCCTCCATTGATTTAAGACTTCGAGGGTAACACGAACGCGCTAGTAGACAAAGCGCACTTGAATATTAAGCCCATGCAGAATGCGCTAAATGGTTTTATAATAGACGGCGTAGCTAAGCGTCGCAGGCGCGCTTTTTAAACGGTACGGGCTTTGATCCATCGAGCATTGAAATCTGCGCGTCGAGCCGTCCCGTACTTGGGGTATAGGTGATGACTTGCGGATAATCATGCTCCGCATTCACGAACCTATACTCTGAGGGGTTATCCGTGTCTTCACGTTCAAATCGGACGATATCGCCCTGCGCGCCTATAACCACGAAGGTTGTCCGTCCGTCCTTAGGTTCGATCCGGGTTTGCTCAAAGAAAGACACGGCCCCGTCTTTTGTGCGGTCAAGCGCGTAGCCAAATAACCATCCAGAGGGATCTCCCGTCCAAACCTCACGGGACATTCCGTCGTCGCTTTGCCAACACCCGACGAACGGATGGGACGGCGCAGGAGCCGCAGGCGAACCGCAGGCCACAAGGCACAGAGCCGAAACAGGCAACAGCACAAACTTCATCATAAATCTGCTCCCGTAGCTTTCTTTTTCCTGCGGCGAGATACAATTATGCCAAAGACAATCACCAAAATTATCAGCAGCCCAAGGCCTATATACTTTGCCCACCGGCTCATAGTTTTAAAAGTCTCGTGCATAGATATATCGACTTCCGCCGAGTTCACAAACGTTAGGTCGCAACATATTTTCGTCTCGGGGTTCGGAACAAAGACCATGAAGACTTGTGTGAAGCCTTGCTCCGTCGTGACCTCATAGACCGCCTCGTATCGCTTCTGCGTTCCTGTATCCGTACCCATCGACGTGTTAGCTTTTGCCCCGACCACGTGGCGTTCTAACTCGGCCCCTTCAGAGCGGTTTTCAAACATAGTCTGCAAAAGCGCCGCGAAGTCTTCCTCGGTTTGGCCCGGAGATTTAAGCGGCGCAAAATAATCGGCATCGCCTGCCATGACGGCATCAACAACGCGAACGCTTTCCGTTTTCACCGCATCTGGCCAAATTTTATCGGCCATACCCTCAATCGAACACGCCGATAAAAGTACCACAGACCAAAACAAGGCAACAAAACGCATAAAACTCTCCCCGTCACTTAAGGCTACCATAGAATGGGTCATAAAAAAAGCCTCGGCACAGTGGCCGAGGCTTCTCAATCGTTATGTAAGAAGATCTACTCTTCTTCGCCTTTTGGCTTACGGCGTCCGCGGCTGCGCTTTTTGCGGTCACCTTTGGCTTCGTCGTCTTTTTTGTCTTCGCGTGGCTCGCGCGGGAATTCTTCGCCAGTTTCCTGATCAACATATTTCATGTTCAGGCGAACCTTACCGCGATCATCGAAGCCCATCAATTTGACCCAAACGTCTTGGCCCTCTTTGACAACATCAGACGGGTGATTAACGCGCTCATTCTTCATTTGAGACACGTGCACAAGGCCGTCTTTCTTACCGAAGAAGTTCACGAAAGCACCGAAGTCGACAACTTTGACAACCTTGCCTTTGTAGATCACACCGACTTCTGGATCAGCCGTAAGACCGTGAATCCATTCGCGGGCCGCGTCGATTGATTTTTGATCGTTCGAAGCAATTTTGATCGTGCCATCATCTTCAACAGAGACGCGGGCGCCTGTGGTGTCAACGATTTCGCGGATGACCTTACCGCCAGTACCAATCACGTCGCGGATTTTATCAACCGGGATCTTCATAGTTTCGATGCGCGGTGCAAACTCGCCGACTTCTGAACGAGAGCCTTCAAGAGCTTTGTTCATTTCGCCGAGGATGTGCATACGGCCGCCATGCGCTTGCTCAAGCGCTTTGGTCATGATCTCTTCGGAAATACCAGCGATCTTGATGTCCATTTGAAGGGACGTAATGCCTTCGGATGTACCAGCTACTTTAAAGTCCATATCGCCAAGGTGATCTTCGTCGCCAAGGATATCAGAGAGAACAGCGATATCGTCGTCGTCTTTGATAAGACCCATAGCAATACCAGATACAGGGCGCTTAATCGGCACACCAGCATCCATCATAGCAAGGGAACAACCACAAACCGTCGCCATAGAAGACGAACCATTTGATTCCATGATCTCAGAGACGAGACGAATTGTGTAAGGGAAATCTTCCGCTGTTGGTAGAACAGCCTGAAGCGCGCGCCATGCGAGCTTACCATGGCCGTGTTCACGGCGGGACGTACCGCCCATACGGCCACATTCGCCGACAGAGTATGGCGGGAAGTTATAGTGAAGAAGGAACTTGTTCTTGATCGTGCCTGTTAGCTGATCAACAAACTGCTCATCATCAGATGTACCAAGCGTGGCAACACACAAAGCTTGTGTTTCGCCGCGTGTAAACAGAGCAGAACCGTGCGTCCGCGGAAGAGGCCCAGCCTCGGAAACGATCGGACGGATTTGGTCAAGTTTACGGCCGTCAATACGCTTGCCTGTTTTGATAACAGATCCGCGAACAACAGAGGATTCGATGGATTTGAAAACGTCGCCAAAGACGCCGGATGTAAGACCATCTGGATTTTCTTCGGATTGACCAAGAGCCGCCCAAGCCGCGTCTTTAGTTTCGCCGAGCAGAGCCTGACGTTCCATTTTGTCTGTTTTCTTGTAAGCGGCTTTGATGCCTTTTTCAGCTTGCTTAGCGACAAGTTTTTTCTCAGCTGAGTAATCAGGTGATGTAAACTCGCGTGCCGGCTTAGCGGCTTTAGAGGCGAGCTCTTTAATCGCATCGATAACCGGCTGGCAGCTTTCGTGAGCGTACATAACCGCGCCGAGCATTTGCTCTTCGGTCAGTTCTTTCGCTTCGGACTCGACCATCATGACCGCGTCAGATGTACCCGCAACAACAAGATCAAGCTCAGATTCTTCAAGCTCAGAAAGTGTTGGGTTCAGGACATATTCGCCGTCAATAAGACCAACGCGGGCTGCCGCGATTGGGCCCATGAAAGGCAGACCAGAGATAGACAGAGCGGCAGACGCGCCGATCATGCCGATGATGTCTGGCTCGTTCTCAAGATCGTGCTGAAGAACCGTAATAACGATCTGCACTTCGTTCTTGTAGCCCTTTGGGAAGAGCGGGCGGATCGGACGGTCAGTCAGGCGGGAGATCAATGTCTCGCGTTCTGTTGGGCGCCCTTCGCGTTTAAAATAGCCGCCTGGCACTTTACCGGCTGCATAAAATTTTTCCATATAGTTCACGGTCAGCGGGAAGAAATCCATGCCAGGCCGTTGCTTGGTCGCGCCGACAACGGTCGCGAGCAATTTCGTTTCACCATAAGTACAGAGCACGGCTCCGTCGGCTTGGCGGGCCATCCCGCCAGTTTCGAGTGTGAGAAGGCGTCCTGCCCAATCAAGTTCTACTGTGTGTTTATCAAACATATCGTACGTTTTCTTTCGTTTCATACATCATGCACCCTATGTGCATGTTCAAGTTTGCGCGTCATGCGCAGTGCGTCTTTACGGGTTCGTAAATGCGCGAAAGGCCGCCCCCTCATTTTCAAGAGGGGCGACCTTCTTTTTCTGGACTGTGAACCGCTCTAGCGGCGTAGACCCAATTTACCGATAAGGCTCGTATAACGGGCTTCATCTTTTTTCTTAAGATAGTCGAGCAAACGACGACGAAGTGTCACCATGCTGAGGAGACCTCGGCGTGAATGGTTATCTTTTTTATTTGTTTTAAAGTGCTCTGTGAGGTTCACAATGCGTTCCGTAAGGATAGCAACTTGCACTTCAGGAGACCCTGTATCGCCGGGTTTCGTAGCGTATTCTTTGATTAAAGAGGCTTTGCGCTCTGGGGTAATCGACATCGTATATCTCCGTTATAATTACACATTAAAAACGCGTTTCGGAAGAAGTTGCCCTCCTTGCGCGTCACAAAGAGCAATCGCTTTACCTTCACTTTTCACCAAAACCCATTCGGGCTGCTCTGTTATATCAGGGCGGCGGAGGTGTGAGGGCGCGGCTATTGCCCGTCCATGTTTCAGGTCTATGGCATCTTGCGATGTTGCGGCCAGCACCGGGATGTCGTCCAGTGCGGTCTCAACAGGCAACAAGCCTTCTGAAACGCCGCCCATATGACAGAGTTTCTCGAGCGCGTCTAGGGAAAAAGACCGCGCCTCCGTGAAGCGCCCGACCCGTGTACGGCGCAAAAATGTCACATGTCCGCAGGTTCCAAGCATGGCAGCGAGGTCCCGAGCAATCGAGCGCACATACGTCCCTTTTCCGCAAGTGAGCTTGAGAGTCACGGCGCCTTCCGTATATTCACTGATGATAAGACTGTGCACATGAACCGGACGAGATTTTAGCGTTACCTCTTCGCCCGCGCGGGCCAAATCATAGGCGCGCTTGCCGTCTACCTTGATAGCAGAAAATCGCGGAGGCGTTTGCTCAATACGGCCTATAAAATTTGGTAACGCAGCGTCGATAGCCTCGCGAGAAGGGCGCACGTCTGAGGTTTTTATGACACTGCCTTCAGCGTCCCAGCTATCCGTGTTCTCGCCCCATGTGATAGTAAAGGTATAATCCTTATCCGCGTCCATCGTAAACGGTACGGTTTTAGTCGCATCGCCTAGTGCAATCGGTAGAATACCCGTCGCAAGCGGATCAAGGGTTCCAGCATGCCCCGCCTTTTGCGCCGTAAACAGCCACCGCACTTTGCCCACGCCCTGCGTTGAGCTCATGCCCAGCGGTTTATCAAACACCACCCACCCATGTACGGGGTTACCTTTTCTCTTACGGGCCATGTCTCTGCCTATCTTCGCGCTTAGCCGAGCTTACAAACTGCCTCCATAGACTCTTTATGTAAAATATACACAGCTAATCGCGCGCACTACAAATATACACGCTTTACTCACACGCAATCCACCTCTATCTGCGCGAAGCAAACTTAAATATTATGAGGGAATCATGTCTTTACACACTTCACTAAAAATCGTTGCCATCACAAGTGCCGCTTTACTTCTACCAGCATGTTCAACTATCGTGAATGGCTCTAACCAAAGTATTTCTTTTAACACAAGCGACGTTACTGGCGCGAGTTGCGATCTCACTGGCGGCAGCGATTATGCAGTCAAAGAACGTTTTACTACACCCGCAGAAGTGCAAGTCCCTCGCAGCAAGAAAGCTTTACAACTTGAGTGTTCTAAATCAGGCTACAAGTCCGCATCAAAAACGGTTTATTCAAAAGTTGAGGCAACCATGGGCGGAAACATAATTGCTGGCGGAATCATAGGCGGCGCAGTTGATGCCGCAACTGGCGCTATGTACAAATACCCAGAAACTGTCGTCCTTATGATGGAAACTGAATGAGCGCGCGATTAGCGTATTATAATACTGAAACGCGCCCGATTAAGGCGCGTTTTTTTTACGCCTAAACTCTAGCCCAAATCCCGCTTCACCTCAGGGCGGGAGAGAAGTTCTTGCATATCTGTGACCGTGTCGGATTATGTGCCCTAAACGAGCACCTTCGCATCACTCGCCCTTGAACCCTTTAAAATAAAGACGGGCAGAGGATCAAATCGCACACACGATTATTGAAACTCATAAGTATCGAGCGTTTCCAAACCACAACTCCGGTTGGAGGGATAGGCTTCCTTACAAACTTGTTCTTGTTTTTGCTTGCTTTGGCGCATTTCAATAGATTCATAATCGCCCCAAAAACAATTTGGGCAAGGTCGTTTTTCCAGAGTAGAATTTGGGAGTGGATTGTCTCCGTTATTCATTCTGTAAACATCGCTCGGCAAAATATCCTGCCATGAAATATCGTCTATCACCGGAACATTCTGGAGACCTGCGTGCCCCCAATCGTGATCTAGGATCACGTCCCATCCCACATGAAGTTTAGCCCCCAAAACAACGCCGTTCATTAAGATCTGGTTCGCATCTTTATAGGTCAGCCCCCCGCCTTCTGGCGCCCGGCTTAGCCTTCCTATTTTGTCGACAGAGTTTCTAAGTTTCCCAAATAATTTGCGATCATCAAACTCTTTTGCCGCCCAGAGACCAAACAAATGCGCGACCTGATTACGGGCGGGGTCGCTGCGTAAGTCGCCTTTAATGGAGGCGTAGGCCGGACCATAATTAATGACGAGGTTTTCCTTAAACCCAACATTATAGGTCTGTTGCATTTCAGTTGGTAATAAGGGGTTTAAGAAAGCCAAAGTCCAGGCATTTGCATATCCTGATATATCCTTCACCACGACATCCTGATTAGGGTGATAGGATCGATAAAAAAGCCCCGTTTCCGGGTCACGCATTTTTTCCATGATAAAATCTAAAGTCCACTGCACTTCGTTTTCAGTGTATGACGTTCCATATATTTTATCGTAAATATGTAAGCTCATCAGTCCTATGGCATTGCACTCAACATACCATGCATTGGGTTCACATGTGACGCCCTCATATTTTCCTTGATGATGCAGTCGAAGCTCTTTGGCTATTTTATCTGTAAGCCATGTATATTCTCTGGCGTAACGCGTATCGCCTGTCGTGAGTTGATACAGACCATACATTAAATTGAGATGGCCTTTATACATTATGTTTTGAGACGAAATAGGATCAGGGCCGAATCCACGGCCTGTAAAGTCCCCCCAGACACGCCGAGATTTCATCTTCCAGATCATCGTGTCAAAAAGTAATCGGTATTCGTCCTGATTATCCGGATCGATAATCATGGCCGAAGGAAGACCGTAGGAGGAAAAGGCGAGTGTGTATTTCCAGAAATCCTGCATTTCTGTATTCCAGCCAGTGAAATCATCACCGGTGTTTGCCATGCGGTCATACATTTTCCGCACGTGGATCATTTGGCCAATTTCGTCTTTTTGCAGGATTCGCGTCTTCGAGTTTTCAAAGTAATTTTTCGCGTCGGGCATTCCGTGCGGAAGAAACGCATATAGGATATAAGCGACGGCGCCCAATACGCAGACAGCCACAATTCGTCCAAAAGTTCGCCGCATGTCCTATCCCAAAACCGCCAATATCATTCTCAATACCATTCCATTGAATTCAGTAAGTATCAAGGACGTTCATGAGTACAGGGTAGCCGTTGAGGCGCTTCTAAAGTGTGCGGTAGCTAAAACAGACGATGCATCAAACACTTTGATCCGATTAACTTATACTAATCGGCTTTCAAATCCCGCTTAACTTCTGGACGGGAGAGAAGCTCTTGCATATCTTTGGCGGTTTCAAAGGTTGTATCGAGCATAAATCTAAGCGCGGGCGTGGATTTCATTTCCATTTCTTTGCCAAGCCTCCCGCGCAGGAAGCTTTTCGCGCGGTTCAGCGCAGCGATGACCCTCTCCGCGTCGCCGCCGCCCAGAGGCGCTGCAAAGACGATTGCATGTTTTAGATCAGGAGAAGACCGTACTTCCGAGACGGTCACAGACACGCCTTGAAGATCAGGGTCGCGCAAATGTTCGCGGGCAATAATTTCGGCCAAGGCCCGGCGGATCAGTTCTCCCGCTTTAAGTTGGCGCTGTGAAGGTGGTTTGTTTTTAGACATAGCGGGGCGTTTAGACTATTTATGTTACAGAGGGAACGGTTATTTACGCCGACTGCCCTTCGAGGAACTCCTGCAAGAGCGTCGCGTAACCATTGCCGTCGGCCCAATACGGCGTGATCTGAATGAGTGACATAAACACGCCCTGATCGATCAAGGATTTAGGCGGGGCGGTGCCAAAGCGCAGATCATGATACTGCAGCCAGAATGTGAAGTGCTGTGTCATCCGGCCTGCGAGTGCAGCTTTTTCACCCTCTTCAAACGTCAGTCCGCCGTCTTCCGTTAAATCTGACAAAAGAGAATAGATTGTCTGTTCTTTGAGCGCGAGGATGCGAGAGAAGCGGCTTCTGAGTGCAGGAATTCGGGTCAGAAGCTCCGACATATTGCGGTAGAAAAACCGGAAATCATAAATCTCTTCAAAGATGATATAGAGATAAACCCAGTTATCCGACAGGTTGAGCCGTTCTTGCACCGGAGCCGAGAGGATAAGTCTGATCTCTTCTTCGAAGTCGTCGAAAAGCGACAGAATGATCTGATCTTTACCCTTATAATGATAATAGAGATTACCGGGGCTGATCTCCATGACCGACGCAATATCAACGGCGCTAATCTGGCTTTCGCCTTCATTATTGAAAAGGCCCAGTGCCGTGCTCAGGATTTTTGTTTTTGTTTTTGACCGCTCTGTCACGCGCCGTTCCGCCGCTCTACTTCGCCGTCTTCTTAGGTGCCGGTTTTTTCGGGGCGGCTTTTTTGGGTTCCAGCAAAGCTAAAACACGGTCGAGCTTTGCCTCCATTGCAGACAGCCGCGCATCCATATCGCTAATATCATCCGCAACATCTTCGCCGCGTATAAGGCGTGAACGCATTTTAGCGATCCGTTCGTCAAGATGAAGGTCTGGTAGGTGCAGCTCCGGCATGGCAAATTCTGGAACATTGCTTTTTTTCATAAGATCTTTGCGTTTCGAATCCACCGCCATTTCGATGAATTCGCCCTTTTCGACCAAATCATCAAAAACTTGACTCGTCTGCCCAGAAATATCCTTGATAGCTTCCTGAGCTTCGGTGAAAGCTCGGCCATAAGCACCAACTCCGGCTAGCCAAATACGGCGGGCGGTTTCAGTGCTCTTGCGTTTGTCCTTGGATTTCTTCTCGCTCATATCTCTCCCCTTTATATTTTGGCATATGATGCCTTGGCAATAAGCCTCTGTACAGAGGCAAATGAATAGCACGGCCTATAATTAAAGGCACCAAGCGCCGTTAATACAAACAAAAACGGCGCGCCCCGTTAAGGACGCGCCATCTTTTAAAGATTAGTTCGGTTGAAACTAAGCCGCTTTTTCAGCGATGTCTTCAACTTTATCAGCAACTTTTTCAGCAGCCTGCTTAGCAGAAGCGACAGCTTTTTCAGCTTTTGCTTTTACAGCCGGAGCCGCTTTTTTGCCAACAGCAACGATTTTCTTGTTCAAAGCGGAGATTTCAGCTTCAAGCTCTTCAACGCGGTCGTTTGCAGAAGCAGGAAGAATAGACTTCACTTTTTTCACGTTTTCTTCGTAAGTCTTAGTGACTTTAGACTGTGTGTCTTTGAACATTTCGTTGGCTTGCGCTTCGATTTCTTCGCCTTTTTCAACGAATGTATCGAAAAGGCCGTCAGTAGCTTCGCGAGCTTGTGCGAAACGGGCTTGAGCCTGCTCATAAGCTGCGCCGTACATGCCAACATAAGCAAGAACGCCTTTGCGAAGAAGTGATGTTGCTTTTACTGTGTTTGTTTCAGTTTTAGCGACGACTTTTTTCGTTGCTTTAGTCGCTTTAGCTTTAGTGGCTTTTACTTTAGTTTTTGCAGTTGCCATGTGGATGATCCTTTCAAGAGTTAGTCCGTAAGCGGGTCTGTATTCGTTGATCCGATATTTAGTGATAAGAATTAGAAAGCGCGTCCTAATCGAAAAAAAATGCCCATATTGCTTATTTCCCAACATAGAGTATAACGTTGTTAAATAGAAAAAAGGGAAAAGCATGAGAACTCACACTTTAACACTAGGCCTAACAGCGGCAGCATCGCTCTTAATGTTGACGGCCTGCGCAACAGCGCCAACCTCCACGTCAACTGCAGACGTCAAAAAGCCTACAGCCGTCGACGTGATGAAGTCAGGCGGTACATATGAGTACACGAAACCCACGGGTCCGATTTACGCGAACTCATCGTCTGAACTCGCAGAAAAATTTGTCGGACGGCACGTTGATGAACTCCCAGAGACTGAAACGTCAACGAAATCAGTCCAGAACAGAAATGAAGTCGTCTGTAAAGAAGTAAGCAGAACAAGCTCCCGTCTTCGTTCGAAAAAAATCTGCGCGCCGCGCAAAGAATGGGACCTTTATAAATCTTCTGCGCAAAACTTGACGCGCAGCATGCAAATCACGCGGCGAGAAGGCGATTAAATCTCCTTGCAGCCTCTGAGCTTTATTGCCTTAGTCGCTCCGCATCTGTACTTTCATAGCCCAGCTTAAATGCTGGGCTTTCTAGTTTTAAAGCTCCACCTTTAAAGGCCTATCATGACTGCACAAAAAATTGACGGAAAAGCCTTTGCCGCTGATCTTCGCGGGAGAATTGCCGAAGCCGTAACTAGCCTTAAGGCGGCCCACGATTACCAACCGACCCTAGCCGTTGTACTTGTCGGCGACGATCCGGCCAGCCATGTTTATGTGCGCAATAAGATAAAGTTCACGACAGAGACAGGCATGCGCTCAGTCGAGCACCGCTGCGACGCGAACATTAAAGAAGCGGACCTTATAGCTCTCGTTCAAACCCTAAACGCTGATCAGACAGTGGACGGGATTTTAGTACAGCTCCCTTTGCCAAAACATTTAGACGCCGATAAAGTCATTGCGCAAATCAATCCAGACAAAGACGTAGACGGCCTAACCGAAGTCTCCGCCGGAAGACTATCACTTGGCAAACCGGGCCTTCGCCCCTGTACGCCAACGGGCTGCGTTATGCTCGCCAAAGACCAACTCGGCGATTTATCTGGCAAGCACTGCGTCATTATCGGGCGCTCTATTTTGGTCGGCAAACCTGCCGCTATGCTGTTCTTGGAGCAAAACTGCACGGTCACAATCGCCCACTCACGCACCAAAGACATTGAAGCCATGTGCCGCGAAGCCGACGTTCTTGTCGCCGCGGTTGGCCGCCCTGAAATGGTCAAAGCCAGCTGGGTCAAGCCCGGAGCCTGCGTCATTGATGTCGGGATCAACCGCGTGCCGAACCCCAAAAAACCGGGCAAATCAAAACTCGTTGGCGATGTTGACTACCGCCCCGTCACAAATGTTGCCGGATCAGCCACGCCCGTCCCAGGCGGCGTAGGCCCCATGACCATTGCCTGCCTGCTTCGCAACACCGTTCTTGCCGCTTGTCAACGCAAAGGATGGGACGCGCCGGACGTGATTGCGTTTTAAACTAACCCCTTAAGAGGGTAAGCCACTTCCTGAGTGTATGTATTCGGCCCGCCTACCGGCTCATGCGTTGAGTAAAGATTGAAGCTCTCAACCCTAAACGGGCCCGCCTCGTAATGTGCGAGACGGGCTTCAAATGCCGCAACCACGTCCGTACAGGGGCTCCGCCTCAAATAAGCAAGCGTCACATGGGGCATGAAGGGCGTTGCCTCCATCTCTATTTTAGCAAACTTCGCGCAGCGGCGGCAATGCATATAAAGCCGCGTGAGAGCATCCGAAGGCACGGCGCCAACCCATATGGCGCGCGGCTCATCACCGCCAAAATGCCCCGCCCCAGCAAGCGAGATCTCAAACGCGCTCATATCTATAGCGGACAAGTCGGCCCTCAACCTTTCAAATTGCGAAGCGCTCACCTCGCCAAAATAGCCCAAAGTAATATGTAGCTTCTCGGGCGTATGCCATTCCGCCCCGTCTACGCCCGTTTGCAAACGGACTAAATCGCGGATGGTGTCTGGGTCAGGTCTTATGGCGGCAAAAAGCTTCATAGACGGATTTCATACGGAATCGCCCAAATAATGTAAATCTCATTTGAAGCCCGCATAAGTCCTCCCTATATAAGGTCTGTATATTGGAGGGCTCTATGGGCAAAGAACTGAATAATTGGGAAGATGGCAAATGGATCGGGCAAACGCTCGAAGTTGAAAACGGCGTTTGCGCTGTACCCGGAACCCCGTCCAAAGATCTTGAATATAATGACGAAGTTAAAGCCGCGACTGATCATCTTTATGAACAGGTCTCTGACTTTATCCCTGAGTTTGAATGGCCCGCCTACGCGCCTTTGGTTCACGCCATCAACACGCTCAAAAAAGAAAAGAACGCCGTCATCCTCGCGCATAACTATATGACGCCGGATATTTTCAATCTTGTCGGTGATTACAGAGGCGATAGCCTTGGCCTTGCCATTGAAGCCACCAAAACTGACGCCGATATCATCGTCCAAGGCGGAGTGCATTTCATGGCGGAAACGTCAAAAATTCTCTGCCCCGATAAAAAAGTCTTCATCCCGTCCATGCGCGCGGGCTGTTCCCTCGCCTCTTCGATCACAGGCGAAGATGTGAAACTGATCAAGCAAAAATATCCCGGCATTCCGATTGTCACCTATGTCAACACATCCGCCGACGTCAAAGCCGAAAGCGACATTTGCTGCACGTCGTCTAATGCTGTTGCGATTGTTGAGCACATCACAAAAGAGCGCGGCGTCAATAAAGTCATCATGCTGCCGGATGAGTTCCTTGCGAAAAACGTGGCGCGCCAGACAGATGTTGAAGTCATTGCTTGGCATGGCCGCTGCGAAGTTCACGCACGGTTCTCTGCGCAAGACGTGCGCGATATGCGCGAAGCCAATCCCGGCGTCGTCGTCCTCGCCCACCCTGAATGCCCGCCTGACGTGGTTGAAGAATCCGATTTTACAGGCTCCACCAAAGCCATGAGCGATTTCGTTAGCAATAATGATTACGGCAAAGTGATCCTGCTCACCGAGTGTTCCATGTCAGACAATGTAGCGATCATGAACCCAGACGTGGATTTCGTGCGTCCGTGCAACCTCTGCCCGCACATGAAACGGATCACGCTTGAGAACATCTATGAGTGCCTAAAATTTGAAACCAACGAAGTCACCGTCCCAGAAGAGATGCGTGAGCGCGCCTACAAAGCCGTCATGGATATGATCGCCGTCAAGTTCGACCCGATCAAAGGGCACTTCAATCCCGAAGCGCCCGATGTTCACGTGAAGGTAATTTAGCCCCCAGCAGGTCCAGTAGACACGGCGACCATAGCTGCGCGCAATGTGCGTTCGCCGATGGTGAAGCCAGTTTGCATGACTTCGGCGACGTAGCCTTTTTCCTCGTCTGACGGGATTTGCGCAACGGCTTGGTGAAAGTTGGGGTTAAACTTCGTGCCTTTGCCCGGGACGGCTTTAATGCCGTGACGCGCAAGAACGGCCATCAAATCTTTTTCAGTTAATTCGATTCCGTCCAAAAGGTTTTTGGCGTTTTCGCCCATATCTTCTTTGGCCTTCCCGTCGAGGGTGAGCAGTGCACGGGCCATATTATCGTGAACAGCCAGAATATCAGCAGCAAATCTCTCAATCCCGTAAAGCTTCGCGTTGGCCACTTCGCGTTCGGCGCGGCGCTTGACGTTTTCAGTCTCTGCCATAGCGCGCAAAGCTTGGTCTTTGGTATTGGCCAGCTCGGTTTGCAAAGCTTCAATCGCTTGCTGTGGCGTTGGGCCTTCTTCTTCGGCAGGCATTTCGGCGCGTTCTTCAACGCCCTCTAAAGCCTTGTTAATTTCAGCTTGCAACGCATCGAGCTCTTCATTGCTCGGCATTGTGGCGTCTGCTTCGTTTGTTTGCGGGTCTTTAGGGTCTCCTGACATGGTCAGCTCCTGTCTATATCTTAAAATGTCCGCCGAGCATACGCCCGACAAGGTGTGCGGTGTAATCCACCATGGGAATGATGCGGGCGTAGTTTAGCCGCGTCGGGCCAATGACGCCCACAGCGCCGATAATATTTCTTTCGCTGTCGCGGTAAGGCGCAACAACTACGCTCGAACCGGAAAGCGAGAAAAGCGGGTTTTCAGTGCCGATAAAAATCTTCACGCCGTCCGCTTCTTCGGCCTGGTCAAGCAACGCGATTAAGTCTTCTTTACGTTCCATATCTTCGAACAAAAGCCGGATACGTTCAAGGTCAGCTTGCGCTTCAAGGTTTTCAAGTAGCTGCGCACGTCCGCGTACAATTAATGACCGTTCTTGCGCGTCTTCAACTGTGCCTGACCACTCGGCCAGACCGCGTTCAATCAATCCGGCCGCAGCGAGATCTATTTCTGCTTGCCCTGTGGCAATTTCGGCCAAAATATCAATACGGGCCTCATCGAGCCTTCGCCCTTTCAGGCGCGCCGAAAGAAAATGCCCTGCGCGTTCAAGCGAGGCAAAAGGCAAGCCTTTAGGTCTCGGCATAAGCCGATTTTCAACATGGCCATCAGCATAAACAATAACGACCAAAGCTTGGTCAGTATCGAGGTTGACGAATTCCACATGTTTGACGGCTCCGGCAGATTTCGCGGGTTTTGTCGGCGTAAGCACAAGCCCTGCTCCTCCTGCCAGACCTGCAAGCAGGCTTGAAGCTTTTTCGAGCATGAAAGCGGGCTCTTCGCCTTGCATGGCAAATTGCGCTTCGAGCTGGCGGCGCTCTTTTTTCGAAAGGTCGCCCGTTCCCAAAAGGCCATCAACAAAGAGGCGCAGACCTTGTTGTGTTGGAATGCGGCCAGCACTCGCATGCGCCGAGCTTAAAAGGCCGTAACGCGCGAGGTCAGCCATTGTATTTCGGATCGTAGCAGGAGAGACGCGGCGCTCTCCGGTCATCGCCAAGGTGCGGGAGCCAACAGGCTGTCCGCTCTCCAGATAGGCGTCCACAATATCCCGAAACACGTCACGAGCGCGTGTGTCGAGGTCTGAGAGATTAAATTGTGGCGTAATGACACTCATGCGGCGTATGTGGGCAATCAGGGAGGCGGATTCAAGACTTAAATCATGCTTTTTGACTGGCCCCTCACGCAGGGTTGCGATAAGTCAGCACCAAATAACAGAAAGTCAAAATTATGCGCCCTAATAACCGTTCCGCTGATTCCCTACGAGCCGTTGAGCTTATCGCTGGCGTCTCTAAATATGCTGAAGGCTCTTGCCTTGCAAAATTTGGCGACACGCACGTTCTTTGCACAGCCTCCATCGACGAAAATGTTCCGCGCTGGATGAAAGGCAAAGGCAAGGGCTGGGTTACCGCAGAATATGGCATGCTCCCGCGCTCTACACATACCCGCAACAACCGAGAAGCCGCGCGCGGCAAGCAAGGCGGACGGACCGTTGAAATTCAGCGCCTTATCGGACGCGCCCTTCGCGCCGCTATCGATCTTGAAAAGCTCGGCGAACGCCAAATCGTGATCGATTGCGACGTGATGCAGGCCGATGGCGGAACCCGCACAGCCTCGATTACAGGCGCATGGGTTGCGCTCAACCAAGCCTGCGAAGCGCTTGTAAAACAGGGTAAGATTGCTTCAAATCCGATCACAGATAAAATGGCCGCTGTTTCCTGCGGTATTGTCGACGGTGAATGCCGCCTTGACCTTGAGTATGTTGAAGATAGCGCTGCGCAAGCCGATGCCAATTTTGTCCTCACCAGCACAGGCGGCATTATCGAAGTTCAGGCCAGCGCGGAAGAAACGCCGTTCACGGCGGCGGAGATGGCGGAACTTATGCGCCTTGCCGGAAAAGGCATCGAGGAGCTTTGCGCGCTTCAAGCCAAGGCGATGGGATAAGGCCAGCACTGCGGCCCGATTCTTGCAGGACTGACATTAGGTCTTGATTAAAACTTTTAGGATAAATAATGGGCATTATGCGTAATTTTGCCATCATATTAGCATTCTTCTGTCTTGCGCCTGCCGCTTTCGCTAATATTGGCGATGTTGAGGTCGTTGAGGCCGCGCGTGCGCGCACATTAGCCGACGTACGTTATGATCCGAAATATGTACGGCTTGACTATCCCGGCGGTGACGTTTCGCCGGACACTGGCGTCTGCACCGACGTTATCATTCGCACATACCGCAACGCATACGGCTTTGATTTTCAAAAAGCCGTACACGAAGACATGCGCGCTAATTTCAGCCAATATCCCAAAAGCTGGGGCCTGAAGCGGCCTGACAAAAATATTGACCATCGCCGCGTACCAAATCTTGAACGGTTTTTGAAACGCCAAGGCGCGGCGGTTCCGATTACGAAGAACGCCGAAGACTATCTCCCTGGCGATATTGTCAGCTGGCGTCTCGGCGGGCGGCTGCCCCATATTGGGATTGTGTCAGACAAAAAATCAGAATGGGGCACACCGCTTATTATTCATAATATCGGACAAGGCCCCGTCGAAGATGACCTACTGTTCAACACAGATATAAACGGCCACTATCGGTTTAAGCCTGCGAAAGCTCAAGCCACTAGCCGCTCTTAGACTTAAGGTGATAAGCTCGCGATCGTTTCAAGACTTGCGGTCGGTTTAGAGGCAAGCATTTCGTCTCGGCCTTCAGGCACAAAACAAGGCAAGTCCCAGAACAGAACTCTGTAACCGCCAATTTCCGCGCCGTCGACAGTCCCCGCCCCGTTCCAGACCGTTGTGTGGCCGGTAAAAGAACTGTCAGGAAAATCCATCAAGACGATACCGGGGCTAGGCGGCAGATCAAAACTGTTCCCGGATCCGTCCAAAATCGCAACGTCAGGCTCGCCAAGTGTCTTAACAAGATACGCCTCCATATCCGCGACGCGGTAATAATATTGATCCTTATTGCCGCCGCTTACGGTTTTCTTAGATTCGCGTGGGATCTTATGGTCGGCCTTATTCAGCATATGAGAAAGCCTTACGGAACACGCATTTGTCCAGCGCCCTTGGTCAAATGGTAGATTGCCATTGACCTCTACTAGTCCGCCAATTTCCCCCCAAATCCCTTCAGGCCGGTCATAGAGGTAGTTTTCCCACATAAGCTGCAAGTTCGGACGGTCTTTTAGCTTGCCTTCCGCAGGAAAAGGCGTTGTGCAAACAAGTGGCATCTCTGCGCCGTAAACAAGCTTTTTATATTTTGTTGGCGCGTCAATCGTCGCGACCTTCATATCCGATTTATTTTTTTGTGTGGCGCAAGCTGTTAAAATAAGCGCACTACCCAAAAGCATAAGCTTCAACAATTTCATGACCTGCTCCCCAGCAACGATAGGCGTTAATATGACGTAAATTAGTGGTTTTGTCACCTAGATTTCGGGAAACTGCCTTCCAAGCCAATCTAGCACTAATTTATTTGCTGCTTCAGGCTGCTCCCACATCATCCAATGGCCGCAACCCTCTATGGTGTAGCGTGTTAGGTTTGGAACCATGGCCGCCATAGGGTCGGCAAAAGCGGGCGGCAGAAACACATCGTCTTCGGCTGAAATCATCAAGGTTGGCTGTGTTATTTTATCGGACAGTCCTTCAGCGAGTTTCCAGTTCGCACTTGTTCCCCTGTAGAGATTAAGCCCGCCGTGGAAACCGCTTTTGCGGTAAGCCTCTACATAAACCTGCTGATCTTTCTCGGCGATGAGGGAGGACGTTTCTTTAGTGCCTCGCCGTAAAAACGCCTCGAACCGCGCAGGCGTGTGGAAAGCCTCGGAGGTTATCGGCTCCGGCTCCGTGTTCTCAAACATCATACGAAAAAAGCTGTCTGGATCGCTAGCAAACAGCGCGTCCGCTTTTCCAGGGTGGTCATGAAAGTGGACAAAATAATGCGCATCGCCGTGGCGGGCGCGGAAAATATCAATGGGGTCGGCGGGCGCACGGCGCACATGGGGCGTACAAAGGCTAATCACATGGCTTATACGTTTTGCAAGCATTCGCGCTGCATGCCAGACAATAATGCCGCCCCAATCATGGCCTATTAAAACGGCTGTCTCTGCCCCTATATCATCCAGAACGGCCTCGACATCTGAGACAAGCTGCGAAATTTCGTAATGCTCCACGCCGTACGGCGCAGAGGAACGGCCAAAGCCGCGGACGTCCATCGCGATAGCGCGGTAGCCCGCCTTGGCTAAAACACCGATCTGATTTTTCCAACTATAGGCCATTTCCGGCCAGCCGTGAATCAGCAAGATAGGCACCCCGTCTTGCGGGCCCTCTTCATAAAGCGCGAGCTTAAAGCCATCATGGGTTATATATCTGGGAGCTGGAAAAGTCATATTGTGATGTTAAAGCCACATTTGCTCTAAATTACGAGTAAAATAGCGTAAAAATGCGAATTTTTTAAAGACTCACCCTTTACGCCCTGTTTGAGAGGGGCTAGAAGCCGCGCAAGAGATGCGGCCTCACCTACGTGAGGTCTTTATTATTTTACGACTGGAAAAGAGCAGAATACATGGTTGAAATTTACGTCCGTCAGAACAATGTGGATCAAGCCCTTCGTGCGCTTAAGAAGAAGCTGCAAAACGAAGGCATCCTACGCGAAATGAAAGCGCGTAAGCATTTTGAGAAGCCATCCGAAAAACGCGTCCGCGAAAAGGCAGAAGCCGTTCGCCGTGCTCGCAAACTGGCTCGCAAACGCGCCCAGATGGAAGGCCTTATCCCAATGAAAAAGCGCCCACCACGCGCTGGCGGCAGATAGCCTCCTCGTAAATAGCTTACTGAGGGCGAAAGCCCTCATAAAGTTCTAGAATTTATGCGCAGTAACCTGCGCATTTTTTTTGCCTTGTAATACGTTAAGACTTGGTGATGGACTGCGGGAGCGGACAGACAACACCTGTACCGCCAATGCCGCAATAGCCTTGCGGGTTTTTCGCCAAATATTGCTGATGGTAATCCTCGGCAGCATGATAAACTGTCACAGGCTTTATATCCGTCGTGATCCCTGCGTGGCCTTTATCCTTGTAGGCAGCCTCGTACATAGTTTTCGCCGACTTTGCCGCTGCGAGCTGCGCATCCGAATAGGTGTAGATAACGCTTCGGTATTGCGTGCCAACATCATTACCCTGGCGGTTTCCCTGTGTCGGATTATGATTTTCAAAAAACACTTTGAGCAGCGCGTCAAAAGATATGACTTTAGGATCATAAACAATGTGTACGACTTCTGCATGGCCTGTTTGTCCGGAGCAAACCTTTTTATAATCAGGATCGTCCGTTGTGCCGCCAGCATAGCCAACACTCGTAACATGAACACCTTCAGTTTGCCAAAAAATTCGTTCCGCGCCCCAAAAGCAGCCCATACCGAGGATGACTTGCTCGGATCCTTTTGGATAGTTTTCAAACATATTGTTGTGATTGACGAAGTGTTGTGGATTTTCAGTAAGCATTACGGCCTCGGAAGAATAGAGTGATAAGTTTTATAGACAATCGGTTCCAGACGGTCCGCGAGAATTTTCGCCATGTCTAGCGCTTTTACGTCCGTATCGATCAAACGCTGATTGATCTCGATAGCCAGATGACGAAATCCGCGTGAGGCCACTGATGTATCAATCGTATAATTTAAAGCATGAGCAGAATAAGGTTCGTTCATTGCCACCCGAAAGTTCTGCCCCATGAGCATGAACATACCGGCGAGCGCCTCTGCGCTCTCCTCGTCATGCTTGACCAGAAGGCCAATATCGACGCCGCGCACCTCGCCCAAGTGCGGTTTCGGCGTAAAGCTATGCATGGAGATGACAAGCGGATCATCGTAGCCCGCTAAAGCGCAGTCTAACGCCGCATGATAAGGGGTATGATACGTATCGATCCGGCGTTGACGTTCATCCACGTCAATTCCAGCATTGCCAGGAATAGCCGTACCGTCACTTTCAACTGGGATAGAGCTGAGCATTTCCGTGTCGCGGTTGAGGTCAATAACAAGACGAGACGCTCCGGCTAGCTGACCCGCGCAGCCGAAATGTTCGCACAGATGCCTAACAATAACTTCCGTCCCAATATCCCAAGCGATATGCCGCGTGAGATCATCCCCCGTAAGACCTAAATTATTGAGGTCATCGGGAATGTATTTTGAGGCGTGGTCACCAAAAACAAAGAGCGAAACCTCCTGTTTGGCAGCGATAGGATGAAAGGGTTTTGTCATAGAAGCTACATAGGCGCGATGATCTGAAAATTAAAGACCCATCCTCGTTTCAGTTATCAACTGATCCACGACAGCTTTCATGGCATCGGGCTTACGCTCACCCCCAGTTATCGCCGCATCGTACGTATTGATTTGGCGGCAGGCGCTAGATCCGCGTGCAACGATTGTTCGGGCATGGTTGACCTCGTCCAAACATCCCAATGCCTCGGCATCTTCTGAGATTAAGGCGATTAGTTCTTCTAGTAAATCTGCGTAGCTGTGACGCTCGCCGCGGCTTAAATCAATTAATTCCCCGCTGACGCCAAAGCGCTGCGCAAGCCATCTGTTTTCTTCGATCAAAAAGGCCGGGTAGACACGCCATTTCATGTTCTGCTGCTTGAAGCGGACAATCCTGCGAGCGAGAGATTGGTAAATCGCCGTGATGCACATAGCATCTTCTATCCGCGTACACACATCACAAATCCGCATCTCAACCGTCGGGTAATTCGCGCTAGGCCGTATATCCCACCAAATTTTACTCGAATCCTCAATGACACCTGCATTCACCACAACGCCGATTAACCGCTCATATTCCGCATAGGAGTTTAGCGCCTCTGGAATACCTGTTCGCGGCATACCATCAAAGACAGAGAGGCGGTAAGATTTCATCCCCATCGCCTTACCTTCCCAAAACGGCGAGGAGGTCGAGAGTGCGAGCATATGCGGCAGAAAATAACGCATCTGGTTCATAACATCGATTCGCAAGTTCTCATCCAACAAACCTACGTGCACATGCATCCCGCATATCATCATGCGCCGGATCGCGCCTTGAAGGTCAGCATCAAGCTGCACATAGCGCTCACCTTTCGTCGGTTTTTGCCGTGTCCAAGGGGTAAACGGATGTGTTGACGCAGCGATCAGCGCAAGATCATGCTCCCCTGCTATACGTGTCAACGCCCCGCGCATCTCGGCCACTTCTTGGCGAACTTGCGAAACCGTCTCGCAAACCCCTGTGGCAATTTCGATCTGGCAGCGTAAAAACTCAGGTGTGACACGATCACCAAGCGCCACTTTACAGGCTTTGAAAAAATGCGGAGATGGGTTCGCAGCGGCGGCGCGCGTCTCAGGCCGAACAATAAGGTACTCTTCTTCGACTCCGAGCGTATATTTATTGTCCATCATATAACCCCCTACCACTTTATATAGGCGGGACAGCAAACATCCAAGGATTTTCAAGCGGCGCGCCTGTCCAGCATCCTATCATAATTAGGCTGTTTAAGCCATTGCGAAGCGCAAATGTCGGTGCTAAAGGGGCGCGCTGTTGCTTACGGGCAATAACATGGCGACTGATGGTGAGGTGGCCGAGTGGTTTAAGGCGCACAGCCCGCGGACGAAACGTCCGCAAGCTTTAAAATAAAGCGTGCGCTTTTCTTAAACCTCTCTATACCGCACCGAATATATGGCGACTGATGGTGAGGTGGCCGAGTGGTTTAAGGCGCACGCTTGGAAAGCGTGTGTGCGTTAATAGCGTACCGAGAGTTCGAATCTCTTCCTCACCTCCACGCATGAATTTGCACAAATATTATGCGCGTCACAATTTTGCCACAATTTGCCAACTTCCGCTTTCTTTTAGGAAATTCTTCACCTAGGCTTGTTACATAATGTTTCATATCGGGGGCGCAAAAACCTGGGAGAAGTCATTTGACAACTAAGAGTAACATAGCCGTTGAAAGCGCGGGAAGCCGCCGCAAAACAACACAGTCTCTGAGCGATCGCCTACGGGAAATTAAAAGCGAAGAAGGCTGGGTCGACATTGCCGAACTCGTTAGCCATGAGCAAAAAACGGCTCTCTCTAAATAAATCCCTTCAAACAAATAAATTGAAGTAACTTATTTGTAGGCATTATTGGCCGTCGCCATTTTGCCTCACACTGCCGCATAGCTTCACCGAGTAAATGGACACACTATCTAGTATCTCCATTTCCCCGCTGATCATCGAATACTTCGCGCCATAGGATGGCGTTTCAGCAATGCAGAAACCTCATGCTAGAACGGCTACTTCCGTAGCACAAAGGTAGTCACCCGCGTTATTTCGGGTCTTTGTCCGTCGGCGAAAGAAGCAAGATCATCATTTCTTCGGCAAAAATTTTCGCCGAAATGTCTATGCCATCACGACTAGCTTTATCGTCGACTTCATAAGTAATAGACGGAATACCATAGACCTCCCAAATGTAATTCTTTGAGGTAGCTTTGCCCGAATTAGGGCTTTCGTCGCGCGTAAACGGATATACGTCACTCCCTATACGGTCGCCAGCAGCCTGAAGCCAGTCTCTTGCAAAGAGCGCTGGCTTTGTGATTTCATCATCGGCTTGCGTATAAAAGAGATTGCGTTTTGTCGAATGGAAATCCAGGAATAAAACCATCTCATCATCGCCAGATTTAAACCGCTCAAGCGCGCCCTCCACTGCCTGCGTTTCAGGCTGAGTAAAGGGTCCCCAATCTCGGTTAAGATCTATGCCGCCCTTATTGTGCCGCCAATGCCCCGCTCCGACCCCGTCAGGATTCATCATCGGTATCATCAAGACATTGAACTTTGTCCGAAACTCTTTCGCAAGCTCCGAAGAGCCAAGCATAGTTTCCATAAACGGAATCATCGCAAGCGCGCCGGTAACTTCAGGCGGGTGCTGCCGCCCGACCAAGACCACATAGGGTTTGTTTTTTGCCCCTTCCACGACCTCGAGCATTGCAATCGGATGGCCATCAACAGACTCGCCAATCACAGACTGCGTAACGAAGGGCTTCTGCGCGGCCCCTTGAGTCCAATTATCATGAGCGGCGGCAGTAAAAATTTCCTGCCCCGATATAAAAAACGAAGCTGCGGCAAGGTCTAAGGTCATGACCGTTTCGTCTTTTTTGATCTTATTTATACGCGTGTCAGGCAGAACCAACCACGAAGTTCCGTCGTAACTATATTTTGGTGGATAACGGTGCTTTCCGTTTTCATAATTAAGCGTCACACGAAGGGTTCCAGAGGCCTTCGGGTCCACACGAAACCCGTACCAAGCACTGTCGTTAATCGGTGTATTTTCAGGCCGGATCGTAAAGTTAAAACTCTCTGCGCCGGTGACTTGGCAATCATTAACTCGCGCGGTTTTATAGTTCGCGTATATTCTCGCCGCCGCATTCTCACAAATCGGAACGCCGTCTGCAGATGGCAAACTCGCCCCGGGCGGTGCCTTCATGACTGGCACGGTGGCGCATCCCGCGAAGCCTAAAAAAGCGCTTAAGAGTATGGCTTCCTGAATTTTACGCATAACATTTCCTTTCAGTACCTAGTTTGCTAGACTGTCTTTGATGGCCCCTTCAGGCCGCCCGATTAATTCTGCTATTCTTACGCCGCTTCCCGCAGCGAACGTATAGCCAAGCGCGCCATGACCAGTATTGAGATAGAGCCCCCGCAACTTTGTTTCCTCAATGACCGGAACTCCAGAAGGCGTCATCGGCCGAAAGCCCGTCCAATAATGCGGCTCTTCGTTATACTTTGCAATAGACGGCCAAAGTGTGCGTGCCGTTTCCAATAACTCTCGTCCGCGCTTGTCCGCCCGATGCGGAGACTGATTTGCATCCATAAATCCGGCAATTCTGACCCTGTCGCCAAGGTTGGCGAAAACAATTTTATTCTGCGCATCCGTAATACTAACACGCGGCGCGCCGCTCTGCGCCGGCAAAGTCACGCTATACCCCTGCATCGGGTAGATCGGCACAGACAGGCCCAAACTTTTTACCAAAGCATTCGTTTGCCCGCCAAGGCACGAGATGACGGCCTCGCACGCATGAAAACCTTGGTCTGTTTGCACGCCTTCAACCGCTTCTCCATTTGCGCTGACCGACATCACGGTTTCATTCATATGAAACGACGCGCCAAAGCGGCTTTCGCAAACGGATTTAAGCGCGCGGCAATACTCAAGCGTATCAAGCGCCATATCCCCCGCCGCGTAAAGCCCGCCCGCCAGAGCGCCATGCCATGTTTCAAGAGCAGGCTCTTTATCTTTACAGTCTTCCGCAGATAAAACCTCAAGCGCAATTCCCATCTTGGCTTTAGCCTTCATAGACGTTCGCATATTAGCCAGTTGCGCTGCATTTGAGGCGAGAATAATTTTGCCTTGTCCCGTAGGCTTTAAACTCTCTTTTGGACAGGCCTGCATAAATAGAGCCGTTGCCGCCTCAGACTGCTTAGCCAGATTGGCTAACGCCTCTGTGTTCAAAGCCGCCCGCTTTGCCGTACAGTTTCGCAAAAACCCTAATCCCCAAGAAAGATAAGACGGCTTAAAGGACGCCCCTAGGCGCACGGCAGGGTCAAGCCCGAGAAGATAGGCTGGGAGCTGCCGCAAGGCGGCGGGGCCTGCGAAAGGATCTACATAGGAAAAAGAAAGCTGCGCGCCGTTTGAACGGCTCGTGCCAGAAGCAACGTCTGCCGCGCGGTCTATTACATGAACCTCATGTCCGGAGCACCCAAGAGCAAAGGCGGTCGAAACCCCAATCACGCCAGCCCCTAACACGCAAATTTTCATGTTACCTATCCAAATATTGAATACGCCAAAAGACAAAACCCTCCGAGCCCGAAGAGGCTTCTTCGAGCCTTAAGCTTTATAAGGTTGTTCAAGTCTGTCCATAGACAAACCGATGATGTTGATAATGATATGATGGATGAAGGCAGCATGTTTTACCAAACAAGGACGACATAGGCCGCTCTCTTTACGCCAAGCCTGTTGACCTTGGGCGCGCAAAGCGTCAAAAGACGCGAAATTTTTGATGGATATGTCATGACTGATATTGCCGCTGTACTCAGCAAATATACCGCCGAAATCGCGGGCGCAAATGATCTGCGCGCCCTTGATGATACGCGCGTCGCCGCCCTTGGGAAAAAGGGCGAAGTCTCTATGATGATGCGCGGCCTTGGCAAAATGAGCGTTGACGAGAAAAAAGTTATGGGCCCTGCGCTGAACGGGCTTAAAAATGATATTGCCGCGCTTATTGACGCGCGCAAAACCGTCCTTGAAGACGCTGCGCTGGACGCCGCTCTGTCGTCCGAAACTATGGACATGTCGCTCCCTGTCAGTTCGCCCGTCGGCACGCTTCACCCCGTGCAGCAAGTCATGGAAGAAATGGCTGTGATCTTTTCAGATATGGGCTTCACCGTTGCCGAAGGGCCGGACATCGAAGATGACTTCCATAATTTCACAGCGCTAAACTTCCCTCCGGGCCACCCTGCGCGCGATATGCATGATACGTTTTTCATGAGCCCGGACTCCGACGGAGAACAGAAGGTACTCCGCACCCACACATCGCCCGTTCAAATTCGCACCATGATTAACGAAAAACCGCCCATCCGCATCATTGCCCCGGGCCGGACTTACCGCTGCGATAGTGACCAAACGCATACGCCAATGTTTCATCAGGTCGAAGGCCTTGTCATCGACAAAGCCACCCATATGGGCCACCTTAAAGGGTGCTTGATGGATTTCATTTCGGCGTTTTTCGAAACCGACGTAGATGTGCAGTTCCGCCCGCACCATTTCCCGTTCACAGAACCGTCCGCTGAAATGGATGTACGCTATGAGCGCGTAGGAAGCGAAATCCGCATTGGTCAAGGCGAAAAATGGATGGAGATCCTCGGCTGCGGCATGGTGCATCCGAACGTGCTTCGCTCCTGCGGTATCGACCCTGATGAGTATCAAGGCTTCGCCTTCGGCATGGGCGTCGACAGATTGGCCATGCTAAAATACGGCATGCCTGACCTGCGCGATATGTTCGCGGGTGATACACGGTGGCTCGGGCATTACGGGTTTAGTCCGCTGCTGCAAGCTAACCTAGCGACGGGGCTTTCATAATGAAATTCACACTCTCATGGCTCAAAGAGCATTTAGATACTGACGCGACCATTGACCAAGTGGTTGAGGCGATGACCCTTGCGGGTCTCGAAGTTGAAGGCGTTGAGAACCCGGCGGAAAACCTGTCTGCGTTTTCAGTGGCGAAAGTCCTGACAGCGGAAAAACATCCGGATGCGGATAAACTCAAAGTCTGCACCGTTGAAACCCGCGACGGGACGAAAACCATTGTCTGCGGCGCACCCAATGCGCGGGCCGATATGACCGTGGCCTATGCCCCGATGGGCGCGTATATTCCCGGCGCGGATTTCAGCCTTGATAAGAAACCTCGCAAAATTCGCGGTGTCGAATCCTCCGGCATGATGTGCAGTGCGAGCGAGCTTGGCCTCGGTCAAGACAGTGACGGCATCATGGATCTGGACGCGGGTTTTGAAATGGGTACGCCTATCGCCGACGCGCTCAATATGAACGATCCGGTGATTGATTTTGAAGTCACGCCGAACCGTCCCGACTGGCTCGGCGTGGATTCTATTGCGCGCGACCTCGCGGCAGCCGGATTAGGCACTGTCACCACAAAAGCGGTCACGCCCGTCAAAGGCACCTTCCCCTGCCCGCAAGAGATTAAAATCGACGCCAATGACGCTTGCCCTGTTTTCGCCGGACGCGTAGTTCGCGGCGTCAAAAATGGCCCGTCGCCCCAGTGGCTTCAAGACAGATTAAAAGCCATTGGCTTGCGTCCTATTTCCGCGCTCGTCGATATTACTAACTTCATTACCTATGACCGCGCGCGGCCATTGCATTTTTATGACCGTGCAAAACTGTCTGGCCCGATCACTGTCCGTATGGGACAGGACGGAAGCTTTGCAGCGCTGGATGATAAATCCTACACGGCAACAGCTGATGATTGCGCGATCACAGATGCAAGCGGCATTATCGGTCTGGGCGGCATCGTCGGCGGCGAGAGCACAGGCTGCGATGACGCAACAACAGAAATCCTGATTGAAGCGGCATGGTTTGATCCGCTCACCATTCGCAAAACGGCCAAACGTCTCGGCGTGAATTCCGACGCGAAATACCGTTTCGAACGCGGCGTCGATACGGGCTTCGTCATTGGCGGCGTAGAGATGGCCACGCAGATGGTTCTGGACATTTGCGGCGGCGAAGCTTCGGACATTACTGTCGCCGGAGCGGTTCCTGTCGCGCCGCCTGCAATCGACTTTGATCCCATGCAAGTTGTCCGCCTCACCGGCATGAGCGTCAGCGACAATGATATGGAAAAGGTTCTCACTGACCTAGGTTTTAGCGTAGAACGCGGCCCGTTATGGAAAGTGACCGTTCCGACATGGCGCAGAGACGCAACCGAGAGCGCCGACCTTGTCGAAGAGATTGCGCGCATCATTGGCTATCATAATTTAGATGCTGTCAGCCTCCCGCGTCCCTCCGTAACGCGCAAGCCAACGGCAACACCAACGCAAAATCGCACACGCCTCGCCCGAAGAGCGTTGGCGCAACAAGGCCTCTCCGAAGCCATAACATGGTCATTCGTATTGACCGAGCATGCGGCGCTTTTCGGCGGCGGCTCAGATGCGATGAAACTCGACAATCCGATCTCGTCTGATCTGGATTGCATGCGCCCAACCGCGCTGATCCACCTTTTGCTCGCAGGGCAGCGCAATGCCGACAAAGGCTATCCCGGAGCCGCGCTGTTTGAAGCTGGGCCGACCTACCGAACCACAGAACCCAGCGGACAGGATTTAACTGTCGCAGGGATGCGCCGGATTGAAACTGAGCGGAACTGGACGGGCAACACTGCGCCGGACGCCTTGACGGCGAAAGCTGACGCTATAGCCGCGCTCGCCGCTATGGGCGCCAATGTAGACAATCTACAGCTCTCAAAGCCGAAGGGTGATTATTGGCATCCGGGACGATCTGGGCGCCTGCAAATGGGGCCGAAAAATATTCTCGCGGATTTTGGAGAGCTTCACCCGCGCGTCCTTAAAGCCATAGGTATAGAAGGCCGCGTCGCAGCGTTTGAAGTCTGGCCTGATAATATCCCCGTGCGCAAAAAGAAACATACATCCAAAGCCAAAGGCGCATTAGCGCTTTCAGACTTAATGCCAGTTCACCGCGACTTCGCCTTCATCGTACCGCAAGACGCGGCAGCAGGAGACGTTCTCAAAGCCGCAGGCGGGGCTGATAGACAGTTGATTTCTAATGTCTCGCTTTTCGACGTGTACCAAGGCCAAGGCATTGAAGAAGGATTTAAATCCCTCGCTATAGAGGTGACATTAACGCCAAAAGACGCGACCTTAACCGATAAGGATATTGACGGAATTTCTGAAAAAATCATCGAAAGCGTCGCAAAAGTCGGCGGGACGCTACGCACCTAAGTTTCGCGTTTCGTCCTGTTGCGCGACTGCCGCCTTCCTATTGCCAAGTGCTATCTCCCGCCCTATGAAAAGGTTAACAGGGATTAGCCATGACAAAATTATTTGACCCTCTCACATTGCCCAATGGGCAGTGCCTTCCCAATCGCCTTTGTAAAGCTGCGATGGAAGAAAACATGGCCGAATATGGCCAAGTGCCGGGCGAAGCTTTAATTAATCTCTATAAACAATGGGCAGCCAGCAAACCTGGATTAATTCTAACTGGCAATGTTATGGTCGCCCCAGATGCCATGACCGGCCCAGGGGGTATTTATTTAGGTAAATGGGTTTTGGACATTCCGGAGCATCGCGAAATTTTTGAGAGATGGGCCCAGGCGGGCAAATCTGGCGGCGCGCAATTTTACATGCAAATCAGCCACCCAGGACGCCAAGTTTATGCCACCATGGGGACAGACGTTGTTTCGGCCTCCAACACCAAATTAAAAATGGAAGGCCCTGCAGCCAAGATGTTTACAGAGGCTCGCGCCCTCACCGGAGAAGAGGTCGAGGCGATGATCACGCGTTTTGCCGACACTGCCGAAGCGGCGAAAGATGCCGGATTTGACGGCGTCCAAATCCACAGCGCTCATGGCTATCTTGTTGCACAATTTCTCTCTCCCCTGTCGAATCGCCGCAAAGATCAATGGGGCGGGCCGCTTGAAAACCGCGCGCGCTTCCTGCTTGAAATTGTCCGCGCCGTTAGGCAGCGCGTCGGCGAAACGTTCGGCGTTGCCGTCAAACTCAATTCTGCTGATTTTCAGCGCGGCGGGTTCGATGTTGAAGACGCCCGCCAAGTTGTGGAATGGCTTAACGGCGAGGCAGTAGACTTTGTCGAACTGTCCGGCGGAAATTATGAAAGCGCGGCTATGGCGGGTGTATCAGAAGACGGACGTTCGGATAGCACTAAAGACCGAGAAATGTATTTCATAGATTTCGCTCGCGACATCGGGGCCAATGCGCGCATGCCCATTATGGTCACGGGCGGCGTAACGAAACGACAAACCGCCGAAGACGCTCTTGCGAGCGGCGGGGCGGACATCATCGGCATTGCCCGCGCCTATGGGTTCAGCGCAAACATTGCGGCGGATTGGAAAAAAGACGCTAACCTCACAATAAAAATGCCTAACATAACATCAAAAAACAAAACCATCCTCGTGCTTGGCGGCATGTCTCTGACCAAAGAAAATCTTTACCGTATGGGAACAGGCAAGGCTCCTCGCGTTAGAAACAACGCAATATGGGCCATTATCAAAGGCCAAATCCGGCAGGCCAAACAGACTAAGCGCTACAAAAGGTGGCTCGCAAATAATAATCTTACTTAATAAACAGCCTGATATAATCAGGTTAATGGGGGCGTTATGAAAAATGTAGTATTAGCCATTGGCGGCTTAATCTTAGCTGGAGCGCTTTACTTATGTCTTTGGCCTGTTCCCGTAGCGCCCGAAAGCTGGGAAGCCCCAATATCGAGCGGTTACACAGATGACTTTGCGCCCAATGAGCAGCTCGCTAATTTAAGCCGTATTGAAATTGAAAACCTCCATGGCCCCGAAGATATTGCGGCCCGAATGATTGATGGCCAACTCACCCTTTTCATCTCTGCCCAAGACGGGCTCATCAGAGCCGTAGACGCCGAAACGTTGACCTCCCAAATCTTCGCTGATACGGGCGGCGTTCCTTTGGGGCTAGAATTTGACGATAGCGGCAACTTGATCGTGGCCGATGCCCACAAAGGCTTAGTTTCTATAGCGCCGAACGGTGAAATGACCATCCTCACAAATAGCGTTTCTGACACGCCCATTCTTTATGCCGATGATGTCGATATCGCGCCTGATGGCGTCATTTATTTCTCTGATGCATCAACCAAGTTTGGCGCAAAGCACTCCGGAAGCACTTTGGCAGGCAGCCTTTTGGAGATCATGGAACATGGGCGCACAGGTCGTCTCTTATCTTACAACCCTGAAAACGGAACAACACACATTATCAAAACCGGTATAAGCTTTGCCAACGGCGTCGCCATGGCGCCGGACGGACAATCGGTTTTAGTGATTGAGACGGGCGAGTATCGTATTTTACGGATTTGGATTGCGGGCGATAAATCCGGAGAAACAGAGGTCGTTATTGATAACCTTCCTGGCTTTCCGGACAATATTAACTCCGCCCCGGATGGGAGCTATTTTGTAGGTCTCGTCAGCAAACGCTCGAACGTTCTTGATGATATGGCGGCAAAACCCTTCATGCGTAAGTTAATTTGGCGCCTTCCTGAATCCCTAAAACCTGCAGCTGAGAATTACGGCCTTGTCTTCCAAATGGATAATGAGGGCAATGTTTTGCAAACTTGGCAAGACCCAGAAGGTGCATACCCCCTTACAACGGGCGCGATAGCCCCCGGCGATGGCTGGATGTATATTTCAAGCCTCGGCGCAGATCATCTCGGCCGGAGGCCCTTTCCTTAGAATCTTATTACTAAAAACTTCAATACCCACGACAAAGCCTTGATCTAAGGCACTTCATATGCAACTTTATGCATAAGAAATGGAGTTTTATTATGTCTGATAGAGAATTTGATATTGTTGTTTTCGGCGCGACGGGATTTACGGGCCGCCTTGTGGCGGAGTATCTAAACACAGCTTACGCTGGGTCTGATGTGAAGTGGGCTATGGCTGGACGGTCGCAATTAAAACTTGCCTCGGTTCGTGACGAAATGGGTATTTCCAAAGACACACCGCTTATCACGGCCGACTCATCCGACATCGACTCTTTGGAGGCCCTGTCGAAGCGCACAAAGGTCGTTTTGACAACCGTTGGACCATATCAACTTTACGGAACCGGCCTCTTAACCGCCTGTGCGGCAAACGGCACAGACTACGTAGACCTTTGCGGCGAACCGCCGTGGATGCATGACACGATTGCTGAGTTTGATTCCAAGGCTAAAGCTAGCGGCGCGCGCATTGTCCACTCCTGCGGGTTCGACTCTATTCCTTTTGACCTCGGAGTTTACTTCACACAGCAAGCCGCACAGGAAAAGTTTGGCGCGCCGTGCCAGAAAATCCGTGGACGCGTGCGTAAAATGAAAGGCACATTCTCTGGCGGCACAGCTGCAAGCCTTGGCATAACTATGAAACGCGCTGCAAAAGAGCCCGAAGTCCTAAATTGGCTAAAAGACCCTTTTTCCCTCACCCCCGGTTTTTCCGGACCGTCACAACCGACTGGCCATAAACCTATCTATGAAGAAGACTTGGGTAGCTGGTCAGCGCCGTTTATTATGGCATCGATTAACACCAAAAATGTGCACCGCTCCAATGCCCTACTTGGCCATGCGTACGGCGAAGATTTCATCTATGACGAAATGATATTTACAGGCCCCGGCGAGCAAGGCGAAAAGACTGCCAACCATGTCGCCAACGATGACAGCATGGCAAAGAACCCGCCAAAACCCGGCGAAGGCCCGTCAAAAGAAGAGCGTGAAACTGGCTTTTATGATGTCATGTTTGTCGGCGAAACCGCCAAAGGTGAGCGCATCATCACGGGCGTGACGGGCGATAAAGACCCAGGCTATGGATCAACATCGAAAATGATTGCAGAATCTGCCATTTGCTTGGCCAAAGATATTTCGCGGCAGCAAACACCCGGCGGCCTTTATACGTCAGCGCCCGCTATGGGAGATGCCCTCATAGAACGGCTCAAAAAAAATGCCGGCCTTACTTTCAATATCGAAAGCTAGAACCGGCGGATAAACTTGGCGTCAAGAGTTTTTAAACGATCAACGCCAAGTAACAGTTGGGGGCATTTTATTTATTTTGCGCGAGCTGAACGGTAAGAGCGGCTTTATTTTCTAGTGCCGGTGCATAATCCGAGCGTAGTTCAAGCGCAGCAGCGCAAGCTGTTGCTGCCTTGTCCATTTCGCCAACTGTAGCATAGACTGCGCATAAGTTTGAGTGAGCAATGGCCGCCCGCTTGCTGGACAGAGAACCCTTGAGCGCTCTTTGATTAAAATTAATGCTTCGGTCAAATTCGCCTTTGTTAAAAGCTTTTACTGCCAAGCGAATATTTGTGTCAGACGCTGACTTTACAACGAATGAAGCATTTTCTAGCGGCGTTACATCAGCAGCCATGGCATTGGCAGCAGAGAATGTGAGAGCGGCAGCCGTAAAGCCTGCAAGGCTGCGGCGGAAAGAGAATTTTGTCATCATGTGTTCCTTTTGTTAGACATTCTCCATATAGGAAGAAACAAAAACGAATGATATTGACAATAATTGCATGTAGTTTATACGTTTTCGCATGAATAACTGGTCTGATTTTCCAATTTTCCTTGCTGTCGCCGAAACTGGCAGCCTTACTGCTGCCGGGAAGAAGCTCAATATGAGCCAACCCACAGTTGGCCGCCGCATTAAGGCGCTTGAGGAGCGCTTCAAAACCGCGCTCCTAAAAAAGGAACAAGGGACGCTTATTCCCACGGCCTTCGGACATTCGGTCCTCGATCACATTCGGCGCATGGAAACCGAGGCCAGCGCGATAAGTCGTAGTTCCGCCTCCCTTGAACAATCTCTAGCTGGACCTGTGCGGATTTCCGCGACAGAGGGCCTTGGGACAGAGTGGCTTCCCGCCGTCATGCAAGTCTTTCGGACGGCTCATCCTGATTTACTGCTTGATGTCTCCATTGACTTTAGAACGTTTAATCTTGCGCAGCGCGAAGCTGACATTGCCTTGCGGTGGATGGGCCCCGGCAGCCAGAACAGTCTTATTGGCCGCAAAGTCGCAGAAGTCGGCTTTGGCCTTTTCGCGTCGCATCAATATATTGAGAAACGCCCAGAGCTTCTCTCTACGAAAGCGGACCTTGTTGATCATGACAGTGTGGTCGTGCAGGTTTCTGATACAGACTATTTGTGGCCCAAGGATGATAAGGGCACGAACATACCCATGGGCCGCCTGACCTTTAAATCCAATAATATCGCCGCTCACAGACATGCCATTGTCGCAGGGTACGGCATCGGCATACTGCCCATCTGCTTTTCAGAAACAACAGCCTCTCTGCAGCGAATTCTCCCTGAACATACTCACCATGAAGACCTATGGATTGTAGCCCATGAGGACCTCACCAAAAGCATCCGTATTCGAGCTGTTTTTGACTTTCTCGTTGAAGCGCTCGTGAAAGATAGAGGATTTTTCTACTCGGGAGCTGCCTCAGTTTTTTCAGACATTAACGACTTACAGTGCGGGCCGGACGGCTCTAATGATGCCGAACATCGGCATGTTATTTCCCGAAGAGAAACTGTTTAGCGCATAAAAAAACCGCCTGATTAAGGGCGGTTTTTTTAATCTATAAGAGCTAACTTACATGCCGTTACGCTTAGCATTCGCTTCCGCATCGGCTTTCGCCTTGTAACTTTCAGACGATGCTCCAGTGATTTCGCCGTTTGTCGCCGTGCGGCGCCAGCGAAATTCACTGCGTTTATCTTTATAAACTTCCCACTTATCTTTTGCGCCAAGATCGTCTGGATTACCATCCATGCCATGGCGGCGGGCATTAGAGGTACAAGCAGACTTTTGCGCATATCCCTCACAGGATGATCCTACTATATTTCCGTTAGTCGCCGTTCTACGCCAGCGAAACTCGCCGCGTTTATCAGCATAGATTTCCCATTTATCATTTTCACCGGCCATTAATTCCTCCCTAAGCAGCCATGTGTGGAAACTCTTACCGCCTTAGAGGCGCTTTGTGAAGGCGAGTCGATATATTTAGTCAACGCTTTGTATCGGAGCACAAGGATTAGAACAAAATTAAAGCGTAAGTCCCTGATCGATTAAGCTTCGTGCAGTTGCAATAACCGATTCCTTTGCGGGACGCGGTAGAACATTTGTCATATTCGAAACATAGGCTGCGTCTGCTTGATTGAAAGCCCCGAGCCTTGAAGCAGCGCGCCGCGCTTGATCATCAAACAAAGCGGCAATCCTCACCATAAAATTAGGAACCTCTCCTTTAGGCAGTTGATCGGCATTCGGAAATTCGGCCCGCAAAATGTCTGCGATCTCTTTTAGCCACAAAGTTGACCCTGCCGCGATAAGCCTTCTCCCTCCGGCGTCTTTTGCCGTCATCGCCCCCAAATGGATGGACGCACAATCCCTCACATCAATAATCGGGAAAGAAATTTTAGGAACACGTGGAACCTTGCCCGTTAACAAAGCTCCAATAAAATTCACAGATGTCCCGCCATTATGAAAACTATCAGGCCCTAAAACGAACCCCGGATTGACTGTAACTAATTTTTTGTCCAGCCTCTGCGCTTTAGCATAAGCCCATGCTGATAACTCAGCACGCGTTTTAGAAACAGGATAAGCGGTTAAGGCTCGCCATTCTGGGTCAGACCAATCTTTCTCGGAGATAACGTTATGCAGGCCTATGTTCGGCCTCCCGAGCATAGCCGCTATAGATGATGTTAAGACTATGCGCTCTACGCCAGCTGAGAAGCCCTGCTCGAGAACACGCTGAGCGCCAGCTCGTGCTTCAGGTACAAGGGCCTCGCGGTCACTCGGCTCATCGCTAGGAAACGGAGAAGCAATATGCTGAATATAGCGGCAGTCTTTGACGGCATCGGCCCAGCCCGCATCTGCTCTAAGATCCGCCTCAACAAGCTCGAGCTGCGCGTCCGGACCAACAGCGGCCTTAATTTTCTCCGCAACAGTCTCGCCCTTGACGGCGTTCCGAACCGTCCCGCGTACAACATAACCTTTTTCCAAAAGCCGCAAGGCCACATGCGAGCCGATAAAGCCGCTAATACCCGTAACTAGAACGCGATCAACCATAATTCCAATTACCTTATTTTCGCTGGACAGCTTTGATTGTAAACTTCAATAGCCTCTGGCATCCAAGCTTTAAAGTTTTGAACCCGCGTTTCAGGCGCGGGGTGCGTGCTTTGAAATTCTGGAGGCGTAGCTCCGGCAGATGAGCCCATGCGCTCCCAAAGCTTCGGCGCTTCGCGTGGATCGTAACAAGCGCGAGCAACGAGAATAAGCCCGATGTAATCGGCCTCGGATTCATGCTTTCGGGAAAACGGCAAAGCATAACCATATTGAGAGATGCCGCCAAAGACGCCCATAACCGCTTGCTGTCCACCTGCGTCCATGCCGCCTGCGCTCACTGACACGCCCGCGCCAATAATTTTTTGCATGTTTTGCTGCGCCATACGCTCCGCGCCGTGATGGGCGAGTGCGTGGCCAATTTCATGCCCCATGACAACGGCAAGGCCGTCTTGGTTTTTCGCAATCGGCAATAAGCCCGTATAAACGGCGGTGTAGCCGCCGGGCAAAGCAAAGGCATTAGCCTGCTGTGAATTAATCAGATTAAACGCCCACTCGAAACCAGGATCTTCCGGCGCGGCGGCCTTTGCGATATCTCGCCCAATTTTTTGCATGACATCATAATTATCGCCCTCAAGAATGAGGTTCGCGCGATTGTCAGACAAAATCTGCTGATAGGACTGCAACCCGAGCTGCATTTCCGCTTGGGGCGCCATCGTCCGTAATTGCTTTCGGCCCGTCAGCGGCACGGTTTCCTGATTAGCAAAGTAGTAGACCGCTGCGCCAATCGCGAAAAGCACCATGATCTGCCACCGGAAGCCACCGCCTCCACGTCCGCCTAATTGCTGTCTGTATGCCATGTCCCCCAGGTCCCTTATCTCTAGCCCTTAACTTTTTAAACAATAGCATACTTTTCCGGTACGCAAATACTTGTATCACAGCCATGTGTTCTATACACGGAGACAATTTGGTTTTACGGCCAGATTCTAATTGTCATAGAGGTCCGATTTCATGCCAAAACGCACAGATATTGAAAGCATACTCATTATCGGCGCAGGCCCCATTATTATCGGACAGGCCTGTGAATTTGATTACTCTGGCGTTCAAGCCTGTAAGGCCCTTCGCGAGGAAGGCTACCGCGTCATTCTCGTGAATTCGAACCCAGCCACGATCATGACTGATCCCGGCATGGCAGACGCGACTTATGTCGAACCGATTACGCCTGAAATCGTAGAAAAAATTATCGCCATCGAGAAACCAGATGCCCTGCTACCAACTATGGGCGGACAGACGGCGCTCAATACGGCACTAGCCCTTGAGCAATCCGGCGTGCTTGAAAAATACGGCGTCGAAATGATCGGCGCGAAAGCTGACGTCATCGACAAGGCCGAGAACCGCGAACGCTTTGCACAGGCCATGACCAAAATCGGGCTTGAAAACCCGCGCGCGACCATCATCACGGCTCCGACACTCAGCAGCGGCGAAGCCGATATCGCAGCGGGCGTCGCAGAAGCCCTGCAAAAACTCGACCTTACGGGTCTCCCCGCTATTATTCGTCCTGCGTTTACAATGGGCGGCACAGGCGGCGGAGTGGCTTATAATATCGAAGAATATCAAGAGATCATTCGCTCCGGTCTTATGGCCTCCCCGACCAATCAAGTTTTGGTCGATGAGAGCCTTATCGGGTGGAAAGAATACGAAATGGAAGTTGTCCGCGACAAAGCGGATAATTGCATCATTATTTGCGCCATTGAAAACATTGATCCTATGGGCGTACATACGGGCGACTCGATCACTGTCGCGCCGGCGCTCACGCTCACAGACAAAGAATACCAAATCATGCGCGACGCTTCGATTGCCGTCTTGCGTGAAATTGGCGTCGAAACGGGCGGCTCGAATGTACAATTTGGCCTCAATCCCAAGGATGGCCGCATGGTGGTTATTGAGATGAACCCGCGCGTATCGCGCTCGTCTGCCCTTGCCTCCAAAGCCACAGGCTTTCCAATCGCGAAAATTGCAGCCAAGCTTGCCGTCGGCTATACGCTGGATGAACTCGACAATGACATTACAGGCGCGACGCCTGCCGCGTTTGAACCGACCATTGATTATGTCGTAACAAAAATTCCGCGCTTTGCGTTTGAGAAATTCCCAGGCTCCGAAGCTCTCCTGACAACGGCGATGAAGTCCGTGGGCGAAGCTATGGCGATTGGCCGGACATTCAATGAGAGCTTCCAAAAGGCGCTGCGCTCACTCGAAACAGGCCTAACTGGGCTGAACGACATCGACATTGGCGGCGAAGGCGAAGACCTTGACCGCGCTACCAAAGCGCGGCTCACCCTGCAAACACCGGACCGCCTCCTCGTCGTCGCCCAAGCCTTCCGTAATGGCCTCAGCGTTGAAAAGGTACAGACTTACACAGGCATTGATCCTTGGTTCCTACGCCAGATCGAAAGCTTGGTAAAAATTGAAGCGCACATCAAAGAAAACGGCCTGCCGGAGACGGCGGCCGATTGGCGCGCCATAAAGTCTGAAGGATTCTCAGATGCCCGCCTTGCAGAGCTTTCCGGCACGACAGAGCACCAAGTGCGCACTCTACGCCGTGATGTCGGCGTTCGCCCCGTATATAAACGCGTCGATACGTGCGCGGCTGAATTCTCAGCCAAAACACCCTATATGTACTCATCATATGAAGTCCCATCATTTGGCAGCACGCCAGACTGCGAATCTCGCGTAAGCAATAAAAAGAAAGTTATCATCTTAGGCGGCGGCCCGAACAGAATTGGCCAAGGCATCGAATTTGACTATTGTTGCTGCCACGCCGCCTTTGCCATGGCAGACATCGGTATCGAATCCATCATGGTGAACTGTAACCCCGAAACTGTCTCCACAGATTACGACACATCAGACCGCCTATATTTCGAACCTTTGACAGAAGAAGATGTTTTAGAGCTGATCGAAACCGAGCGTCAATCAGGTGAACTCCTCGGAGTCATTGTGCAGTTTGGCGGACAGACACCGCTTAAACTCGCCGAAGCGCTCGAAGAGAACAACATACCACTCCTTGGCACAAAACGCGACGCCCTTGACCGCGCCGAAGACCGTGAACGCTTCAAGGCTTTGGTTGAAAAACTTGAGCTTCGTCAGCCCAACAACGCTATCGCTCGCACTGCCGACGAAGCGGAAAAAGCGGCCGAAAACGTGGGCTACCCCGTTGTCCTTCGCCCGTCCAATGTCCTTGGCGGACGCGGCATGGAAATCGTCGAAGACACGCCTGACCTGCGCCGCTACGTCAACGAGGCGGTTAAAGTCTCCGGCAAGTCGCCTCTCTTGATTGATCAATATTTACGCAATGCTATCGAAGTTGACGTCGATGCGATTTGCGACGGCGAAGACGTCTTTGTTGCCGGCGTTATGGAACATATCGAAGAAGCCGGCGTCCATTCGGGCGATAGCGCCTGCTCTCTCCCGCCTTATACTTTGTCTCCTGCCATTGTCACAGAGATGAAACGGCAAGCCGCTGTGCTCGCCTTAGAGCTTGGCGTCGTTGGGCTCATGAATATTCAGTTCGCGGTCAAGGACGACATTGTCTATTTGATCGAAGTTAATCCCCGAGCCTCTCGGACGGTACCTTTCGTGGCGAAAGCAACGGGCTTAGCTGTGGCGAGTATTGCGGCCAAAGTGATGTCAGGCGTTAAGCTGGCAGACCTTGACCTGTCGGTAAACGACACGGATTATATCGCCGTCAAAGAAGCCGTCTTCCCGTTCGCCCGTTTCCCAGGCGTAGATACTGTGCTTGGCCCCGAAATGCGGTCAACTGGAGAAGTCATGGGCCTTGCCGAAACATTCGGCATGGCGTTTGCGAAAAGCCAACTAGGCGGCGGCGTTACCCTTCCCGCATCAGGTAACGTCTTCATCTCCGTCAGGGAAGAGCACAAACCCCTTATGGCTGAAATGGCCAAAGACTTAATTGCTCACGGCTTTACAATTGTCGCTACGGGCGGAACCACCAAATATTTGCGTGATCAAGGCATCGCCGTCGAGTATGTCCGCAAGGTTCACGAGGGACGGCCGCACATTGTTGATCGTATGAAAAACGGTGAGATCGCCCTTGTTTTCAATACGACATCAGGCAAGCAATCTCTTAAGGATAGCTTCTCATTGCGGCGCACAGCGCTAACTCAAAAAATCCCGTATTTCACCACGGCTGCGGCCGCGAAAGCCTCTGTTGAAGCCATTAAAGAGCTCGCCAAAGGTGACTACCAAGTGACGAGCCTACAAAACATTGCGGCGTCCTAGGTCTCCCTAGAACGCCGCCAAGATTCTTACGAATTTATTGAGGCTTTAAACGGCCTTAGCAGGCGGCACCTCGCCGAACTGATTAGCCCCAGCATCGCCAGCTTTGGCAAAGAACACGATCAAAACAATAATACCAACAAGCGGCACAAGCATAATCAACTGCCACCAACCGGATTTACCAATATCATGCAAACGGCGAGCGCCAATACCGACAGCTGGCAAAAACAGCGCTAAAGAAATAAGATTTGAAATCATTGCGCCTGTTTGTCCTAGCTTTGACGCCACGAGCGCGACGATAATCGCAAACACCAAATACCCTAAAAGGTAATGCCAGTAACCCATACGGCTCGTGCGTCCGTTGAAGTTAAAGTAATTTTTTGTGATCGTATCAATAAAAGCTGTAGGTACAAATCCAACATCTAAGCTCATAGTTCTCTCCCGATTAAAAGCAACGCAAAACCGCGTTTCTAAAGTCAGGTAATGTCATAAACTCGCTATGATAACAAGGCGCATTGCGACATTCTGTCCGCCTCAAACAAAAAGACACGGGGCTAAACAGCTTATTGGGGGCCTGTTTAGCGTCCGTGTCTTGCCCTTCAATCCGCGCGATAGTGGCTGAGGAGGCTGTTCACGCGCGGAATTATGTCGGGACTTGGCCGGTTACCCGGTTTTGGATAATGTATCGGCATGAAATGCCGTCATTTTCCGGCTTTTTATTTGCTTCACAAAGCCGCTCATCATTTGATCGACGCAAGCATCGGCCACAACTCGCTGCTTAAGGGACACAGGCCCCTCTTCGGCTTGACACGCGTTCTCAGCGGCCTGCGAAAGTCTGTAATACACCCGCTTGACTCCAGCCTCACTCTGTAGATCAGCGGCTTGGATGCTTACGCTCACATTCTTCGCTTGTGCGGCTTGTGCTGGAAGCGCTGCAAATGCAGCAGTTGAGGCCATAAACAGCGTCGCCGTTACTTTGGCTACTTTAGGGGTTAAATTAAGGGTAGTGTTAAACATGTCTCGTCTCCTTTCATGGACTGTGCTTAAAACCGGATGTTCAGTGGCACCTAAACATCCGGTAAAGAAGAAAGTAGAGGACGCTCGAAGGGGTTTCTCAATCTTTCACCTTATTGTTTATCGGTAACATAGAACGACGGACGTCGCAATATATAAATTATCGATAAACAATAATTATTGGTAATGTTTGAAAAACAGGCATTCTCACCCCGCCAGAAGGCGCAGCGTGTCCAGATCAAAAAAATCGTAAAAAAGTTATCGAGCGTCTAACTGGAAGGCATTATGAAGCGCGCGAACAGCAAGCTCCGTATACTCTGCGTCGATGAGGACAGAAATCTTAATTTCTGAAGTAGCGATAACTTCAACATTGATGTTACGCGCAGCTAACGCCTCGAACATGGTTTGAGCCACACCAGTATGCGACCGCATTCCAATACCAACAATTGATACTTTGGTCACATCCCCATCGGACTTAACGCTTTGAAAACCAATATCAGCCTTAGCCGCGTCCAAGGCGGCGAGCGCCACGTCCAAATCGCGTTTGCCTACGGTAAAGGTCAAGTTCGCCGCATTGTCACTGCGAGAGATCCCCTGCACAATCATATCGACAATAACATTTGCGTCGGACATTGCCTTACAAACCTTTGCGACCATGCCGGGGGTATCCTTCAAACGCAGTAAAGTAATTTGCGCCTCATCCCGAGAATAGGCCACGCCGCTAACAACACGTTCTTCCATAGTTTCATCCTCATGACAGACCAGTGTACCTGGGTTTTCCGCGTCGACATCAGCAAAGCTGGTTAGGACGCGAATGGGTAGATTATTATTGAGTGCAAGCTCGACAGAGCGCGTTTGCAAGACTTTAGCGCCAAGCGAGGCCAGTTCCAGCATTTCTTCAAAAGCTATGCGGTTAAGGCGCCGCGCAGCCGGAACAATGCGAGGGTCTGTTGTATAGATCCCGTCTACATCAGTATAAATATCGCAGCGGTCAGCCTTGAGCGCGACAGCTATGGCGACAGCAGAAGTATCCGACCCGCCCCGCCCAAGCGTTGAGATGCGGCCTTCGTGAACCCCTTGAAATCCCGCTACAACCGCCACGCTCCCAGATGACAACGAGCTATTCATAGACTCGGTTTCAATATCCATGATACGCGCTTTAGAATGCGCACCGTCCGTTAAAAGCGGGAGCTGCCATCCGAGCCACGACCTCGCCTTGATGCCCCGCCGCCGCAAAGCAATCGCTAGCAATCCAGACGTGACTTGTTCCCCAGAGGAGACGATAGAATCGTACTCATCATCAATGCCGCCGCCATCGCCGGTATCAGCGCTCAGCGCGTCGACATAACCCACGAGCCGGTTGGTTTCGCCGGACATAGCCGAAACGACCACCGCCACTTCGTGTCCAGCTTCGGCTTCTTTTGCGACAAGTGTTGCCACGTGCCGGATCCGGTCAAGATCAGCGACGGAGGTTCCGCCGAATTTCATCACAATACGTGACATAAGGTCATCCATTTCTTTTCGCGGCGCTTGTAAGATATATTTTGCCCTTAGGAAACAATTTTGATAGGCAAAACAGAGAAAATTTAGCTTCGATGGCTTAACCAGCCTTACAGGACAGGTTGCGTTCGGTCTTGCAAGGCGGCAACCACCCCAGTAACACACGTTTAAACTCTATTGCGAGATGATGTGCCTGAAGATTTACAGACCCAATTTTCAAGAGATGCAGCCCTTCTGCCGCATATGCTTGATGTGCTTTCTGATCAGGTTTTGCTCTCCCGTCTAAGCGAGGCGGACTACAGGAAAGCGAGCTTTCTGGACCAACGGATCATCACGCCTGAGCTTGCCCGCGAAACTGTACCATGGAAAAATTTATCGACCGTTCCCCTCCAAGGTCAACCCACCCCATTCTATATCTTCCATATCGGTCATGTCGGCTCGACTCTTATTTCTCGGCTTATAGGAGAACATAAGGACGTCCTTGCTTTGCGAGAGCCTCACATTTTGCGTAGTTTTGCCGATATTTCGCAAATTAAAAACCAGCCCCATTCACCGTGGGCTCCGGATATGTATAGCGCGCGACTAGCGCAAACCCAGCGCTGGCTGGCGCGAACTTTTCGTCCCAGTCAACGCACCATCATAAAGGCCAGTAGTTTCGTTAGCGAAATCGCTCGCGACCTGATAACGCCCGACACCAAAGCACTTTTTCTCTATGTGTCGTTTCCGCGTTATCTTGAAACCATACTGGCGGGCGAAGGGTCGCGGCAGGAAGCCATGCAAATGGCTGGGGCAAGGCTCACCCGAATTCACCAAAGCCTCGGCCATCCTATTGCTAATTTATGGGCGCTATCTCACGGACAAAAAATAGCTCTGGGCTGGATTTGCGAAATGATCACATTAATCCAAGCCTATGAGCGCAGCGAAAAGGCCCATATAAAATGGCTTAATTTTGATGACTTTCTTAGCGCGCCAGCAAAAGAACTCACGGCCTGTTTAGAGCATTTTGAACTTGGCGCTGACCCAGGCTTTATTGACGCTCAAATTTCTGGCCCAATTATGCGCTCCTATTCCAAAGCGCCCGAACATAATTATAGTGCTGATCTACGCCAAGATTTATTGCGTCAAGCTCGGCAAAATTTTGCGCCCGAAATTACAAACACAACACAATGGATTCAAGCGCTAGCAGAAAAAACACCTTCTATAAAGACAGCGCTTACATTCAAGGGTATAGGCTAAGCATGTTCAAAATGATTGATATTCTTACCCCTGATAAAGTTGCGCAACTTCGAGAAATCGGACGCAAGGCTACCTATGTGGATGGCAAAATTAGCAACCCCCATTCCACAGTCAAAAACAACCTGCAACTCCACGACCAAGCGGCCTACGCACAGTCATCCCAAATCATTGCTGAAGCTCTGATGACAAATCCAGAATTTCGTGAATTCGCATTTCCTGAAAAAATCGCGCCGCCCATGATGACACGATACGAACCTGGCATGAATTACGGACTCCACGCGGACAGCGCAATGATCCCCTTACCGCGAGAACGTATTCGTTCAGACCTGAGCTGCACGGTTTTTCTCTCAGATCCTAGCTCTTACGAAGGCGGCTCCCTCCATGTAAACTTAGGTAGCGGCAGCTTACGTTTCAAAGGCGCGGCAGGCGCGGCAATTGTCTACCCTTCGCATACACTTCACGAAGTTGAACCTGTCACCAAAGGCGAACGTCATGTGGCTATTACTTTTATTGAGAGCCAAATTCCCGATGTGACCAAACGCAACGTTCTGTACGAACTCAACGAAGTCGCAGCGCTCGAAGGCCTGAATATGAGTTCTGATAACTTTACACGCCTACAAGCGGTTCAATCTAACCTATCCCGGCTTTGGATGTTATAAGCTTAGGGACGGAAAATACAAAAGCGCGTAAGTGTCGCGTTTGATTGTGCGCCATATCAGACTAGAATTCTCCTGTAAGGACGACTTATTATGGATCATACCGCCGACGCCCCGCAAACATTAAACCGCGTTTCCGTTGACCCGAAGGAAATGGAAAGCTTTTCCCGTATGGCTGCTGACTGGTGGAACCCGTCAGGGAAGTTCAAGCCTCTTCATGATATGAATGCGTTTCGCGTTGGCCTTATCAAAGACATCTTGTGTGACCACTTTGGCCTCGACCCTGATGCTGAAAAACCGCTTAACGGCCTTCGAATTCTTGATATTGGGTGCGGCGGCGGGCTCTTATGTGAGCCGATGACGCGGCTCGGCGCGGCTGTGACGGGCGTCGACGCTCTCGAAGCTAATCTGAAGACGGCGCAAACGCACGCGGCCCAGATGAACCTCGACATTGATTACAGACACGGCACAATCGAACACATGACGGATAGCGGCGAGACGCCTTTCGACGCAGTCCTCAATATGGAAGTTATCGAGCATGTCGCTAACCCGCCAGAATTCATGGAGGATTGCGGCAAGATGGTACGCAGCGGCGGGCTCATGATGTGCTCAACAATTAACCGCACTTTCAAAGCGTTCGCCTTTGCCATTATCGGCGCGGAATATGCCCTGCGGTGGCTCCCGCGTGGAACCCACCAATATGAAAAGTTCATCAAGCCTGTAGAGCTACGCCGCTGGATTTCGGACGCCGGACTTGAGCCCGAACCGTCCATAGGCATGAGTCTAAATGTGTTGACTAATCAGTGGAAAACTTCTGATGACCTGTCAATTAATTATGTAATTCACGCGCTAAAGCCCTGAAAAACACCATCAAAATATAACGTCAAAAACCTGTATGGATTTAATAATATATTATTGAATGTGCAAGTATATTGATGAGGTCGCAAGGATTGCAAGGGGGAGTTTTTAGCGTTCGTATAAATGATACATTAGGAACTTTAATGTCCGAGAACAAATACTTCACAGCCGACTTGGCTGTTTTTAAAACATCCGCACCTCGCGTACTTTATGGAGAGCCCTTAAAACGCGTCAAGGCAATGCGAAACTCCATAATAAAATACGGCTTATTAACGCCGGTGACGGTTATTCGCCAAGGCGAGTGGTTCATGGTCGTTGACGGTCATAATCGCTTAGAGGCCTTGCGTAGATTACAGTTCATCGGTGATCTCCCCCAAGCGCTACAGTCTATCCCCTACGTTATTGTGAATACAGTACGCCAGCGCCGCATTGAAAATGGCCAAGACTGCATGCCAACCCTAACCAATGAGAAAAAATACAATCTCGTTATGGATTTACACGAAGGCGGTATGGCCTTTGGAATGATTGCAAAAGCACTGTATATTACGCCAGAGACAGCGCGCAAAATCACGAAAGTCGGCGATCTTTGCGCAGATATTCAAGCCGCGTTCTTGGGCGATATTTTAACCTTGAAACAAGCGCATGCCTTTGCCTCCATTCCACACCCGCGCGCGCAAAATAAACTACTGCAAATGCTCAATAGTCATTTTGATGCGCCCTCTATCGTCCGTGCTCTTGAAGCCGGCGACACGGTTCTTGATCTTGGCAATGATAACGCCCTTGTTTTGCCATCACGTCAAAAAATCGGAATTGCCGCTTAATTCAAATCCGTCTTGGATTTAGGTGTAAGAATATCAGGTAGCGGCGCAACCTTGACACCTTCATCAATTAATTCCGAAGCTTCCCGCGCGCTCGCCTGCCCGTAAATGCCGCGTTCTGGCTTTTCTCCGTAATGTATCGCTCTCGCTTCTTCCGCAAACTTATCACCAACATTATCGCACTGCGTTTCAATTTCTCGGCGAATGGTTTCCGCCGCCGCGGACATCATTTTTGCGGCTTTGGCTTGTTTTTTCACAAGCGCATCTTTCGTGCGCGATGTCGATATATTCGGCGCCATAATGGCTTTTTCAACTTTAGACGTTCCGCACATTGGGCACATGAGAAGCCCGTCTTTTGCTTGAACGTCAAAGTCAGCTGATCCCGAAAACCAAGCCTCAAACTCATGCGAGCCGCCGCATATGAGGCTATATTTTATCACAGACTAAACTCAGGATTATGGTGCCACGCCGGAACTCTTTGGCGCGCCGAAAGAACATCTTCCAAATCAAAATCAGCTATCAAAACGCCCGGTTCATTATGAGCGAGCTCCGCAATGATTTCGCCCCAAGGGTCAACGACCATAGAATGACCCCATGTTTCGCGGCCGTCCTCATGCACGCCGCCTTGCGCAGGCGCGATGACGTAGCTACCAGTTTCAATGGCTCTGGCCCGAAGTAAGACCTCCCAATGCGCCTTGCCCGTAGGCTTAGTGAAGGCGGCGGGAACGCTCATAATATGCGCGCCAGCTTGGGCGTAACCTCTATAGAGATGCGGAAAACGTAAGTCGTAACAGACCGTCATGCCAAGTTTAAAGTCGCCAACAGGCGCAACAACGCCCGTTTTCCCAGCATCATAAACACGGCTTTCTTTCCATGTTTCCGTTTCTGAAACGGTCACATCAAACAAGTGGATTTTATCATAACGGCCTACGACTTGGCCGTCCGGCCCAAAAAGCAGACTTCGGTTCGACGCGCGCCGTTCGCCTGTAAGTACCGCCAAAGAGCCAATCAGCAAATGCACGTTTAGCTCTTTTGCGAGCTTGGAAAACAGCGCAACGCCAATATCCTCGTCTTCCGGCTTGATCGCCGCAAAAAGGGCCGCTGATTTGCGCTGCAAAATATGCGTCATTTCAGGCGTCGCTATAAGCTTTGCGCCTTGCTTTGCCGCTTGCCGGATCAGTGTTTCTACCCGTTCCAAGTTGTCATCAATGTCAGTGCCCGACCTAAGCTGAATACACGCCGCGCGCATGGCCTAGGCTAGAAGCGGGTCGAGCCCGCCTCGCGCGTCCAGTGCATAAAGTTCATCACAACCGCCAATATGTTTGCCGCCGATAAAGATTTGCGGAAACGTATTACGTCCGCCGGAACGGTCATTCATTTCGCGGCGTTTGCCCGCATCCATCCAAGCGGGAATATCAATAATATTCACGCCTTTTTTCTTTAAAAGGGCTTTTGCGCGGATGCAATATGGGCACATGGCTTTCGTATACATTTCAACTTTAGGCATTTTGCTCTCCGGAGACTTGAGAATGAGTTTTTTGCCGAACGGTTCGGGCTAAGGTTACCACGTCTATATAGGAGGCTCCGGCTTTTTTCAAAGTGCGAGCACACGCATTTAACGTCGCGCCCGTTGTCATCACATCATCGATCAGCACAACATGTTTACCTTCTAAGGCCGGCTTCTGTTTATCAGGCACCTGAAAAGCCCCTCTCACATTTCGGACGCGCCCCTTCGCAGACTGCGCGCCTTGGCTTTCGGTGGCGCGAATACGGAATAAAATATCCGGCTCGAAGCGCGCAGGCACAAGACGGCTAAGCTTACGCGCCAAAAGCCCAGACTGATTAAAACGGCGTTTAATCAAGCGGGACGGATGAAGCGGGACGGGGATGAGCATATCGGCCCCGTCCCAAAATTGCCGTCCAGCCCTTCTCATGTGCGCCGCAAATATACCGAGCCCTTCTGTCCTGCCGCCATGCTTAAAACTTAGCACCATATGGCGGCTAGCCTCGTCGTAAACAAAGGCGGCTCTTGCGCGGGCATAAGCCGGAAGATGCGCCGAGCAATCCCCGCAAAGGCTCTCAAAGCCCGTGTCATATTCAAACGGGAAGCCACAACACTCGCAGCAAGGCTCGTCCAAAAACGTAATCTTGCTCCAAGCCTCGCCGTCATTACGGATGCCTTTCTCCCGCGTCAAAAGGGACTGCGGCGGCAATACGATATCAACGGCTGCGGAAATTAAGTTTGAAACGACTGTGCGGGCGATATTGGCTCTTTATTTTAAGGCTTAACCCGACCATATCCTACCTATGTCCGAATCCAAAGCCCCGCCCGAAATATTTGATCGCGCCCTCCTAAGAGCCCGTAGAGCACGCGCGGCGCGGCGCGGCGCGTCTTTTCTAATGGAGCGGTGCGCCGCTGACGCAGCAGACCGGCTTTGCGATATTAACCGCCAATTTGAGCACGCCCTCATTATTGGACCGGAAGATTTCACGGCGCATTTTCTAGACTGCGTTCCCGAAGACAAAAGACCCAAACATATCACGCGTAATTACGCATCAGGAGACGAGACAGGGCTTGACGGAATTGGCAGCGACGCAGAGCTTCCCTACCCTGCGGAGTCTCCCTACCCTGAAGAACGCTTTGATCTTATTATTTCAGCCCTCGACCTCCACAGCACGAATGACCTGCCCGGTGCGCTCATAGCGCTGAAGCGGTGCCTCAAACCGGACGGGCTTTTAGTGACCGCCCTGTTTGGCGGCAACACGCTCACAGAGCTGCGGCAGACACTTTATGCTGTCGATGATGATATTTTCGGCGGAATCAGTGCACGCATCTATCCGTTCGGAGATTACTCTCAAATGGCCGCTCTTTTACAGCGTGCCGGACTAGCCTTGCCAGTTGTTGACACGGACCGCATGACGGTCACCTATAAGGACTTCGCACGACTTATTGGAGATATAAGGGATATGGGCGACACCAACTGTCTCTCTGCGCGGCAACCGCAATATTTGACAAAATCATATCTAGACAAAGCCAAAGAGGTTTATGCAGATCTGTTTTCAGAAAACGGAAAATATATCGCCACATTTGAAATATTGTGGCTAACGGGATGGGCCCCGCATGAGAGTCAGCAAAAACCGTTAAAACCTGGGAGCGCGAAAATGCGACTCGCGGACGCGCTTGGCACTATAGAGAAAAAAGCAGGCGGTTAACGCCTTAAGGCACTGAGTTACTGAGTTCGGTACTCGCCGTCGTCAGTACGTTATTTATGCTGCTACCCATAACTTTCATTCCCGAAATTATCGCAATACCGACCAAAGCCGCCATTAAGCTGTATTCGATCGCCGTTGCGCCGCTCTCGTCGCGAACGAAAGCCTGCCACAAAACCAAGCTCTTGTCAGATTCAAATCGCCCCATCATTCAAACCGCCTCCCACGCGGTAATCTATCCCGCAGTTCCTGTGCCAAGGCCACATCGGCAGGCACAAGATTTAGATCTAGCAATTTATCAGAGAACACCCACTTCACAGCTTGCCCCTCTTGTGGACGAACGAATCCGTCCCATTGCCGACAGAGATAGAGTGGCATCAAAAGATGAAAATCATCATAAGCGTGACTAACAAAAGAGAAGGGCTGCACACACCGCTCACACGGCTCCACCCCTAATTCTTCGCGAAGTTCGCGGACGATTGCTTCTTCCGGTGTTTCTCCAACCTCAATTTTTCCACCCGGGAACTCCCATAGCCCCGCATGTGCCTTGCCTTGCGGCCTTTGGCACATCAATATACGACCATCTGGGTCAATTAATGCACACGCAGCAACCAGCAAAAGCATAGGGATACCTTAGAGAATAATCGTTAAAGATGCTTGAGGCTTTATAATTAATAAAAAGCAAAGCCTTTGCCGTAGAGCAGGTTATATTTATGCCTAGCTACGGTAATCCGCGTTAATATCAATGTATGCGTGGGTAAGGTCGCACGTCCAAGCGGTGAACTGTTCGCCGCCAAGACCCAAGTCAACACTTATCGTAAGCGTATCCTTTTTCATATAGCTCGCCCCGTGTTCTTCCTTATAGCCTTCCGCCAAGGCCCCGCGCTCTGCCAAAAGGTGCGGCCCGATCCAAATAGACAGACGGTCACGGTCAACGGGCTCTCCCGACTTTCCGACAGCCATAACAATACGTCCCCAATTCGCATCCTCGCCCGCAATAGCTGTTTTCACGAGCGGTGAATTGGCAATGCTCATGGCAACGTTTTTAGCGCTCTGCGATGTTTCCGCGCCCTTTACGGTGACTTCAACAAATTTAGTCGCGCCTTCGCCGTCTTTGACAATTTGATGAGACAGATCCAACATAACCATAGACAATGCCGAGCGAAAGCCATGCAACCCCGCGTCGTTAACGTCTGTGATCAACGTGTTCCCCGCCGCTCCGCTCGCGGCCAGTAAAACCGTATCCGAGGTTGATGTGTCGCTATCAACGGTAATCGCGTTAAAGCTCGTTTCGCAAAGCTCCGACAAAAGAGATTGCAGAACGGATTGAGTGATCGCAGCGTCTGTTGCAATATAACCCAACATCGTCGCCATGTCCGGCGCGATCATGCCAGAACCTTTGGCAATGCCGTTTATTGTGACAACCACGCCGCCTATCGACGCGCTTGCCGTAGACCCTTTTGGGTAGGTATCCGTCGTCATTATAGCCCGCGCGGCTTGCTCCCAACCGTCATTTTCCATCCGGCCCGCCATATCAGGCACACACGCGGCCACTTTGGACGCGTCAAGCGGCTGTCCAATCACGCCCGTTGATGACAGAAATACAGTCTCAGGACGTCCGCCAAAGCTACTCGCAAAGGCCTGCGCAGTCTCGATAACAGCCTTAACCCCGACGGCCCCTGTGAATACATTGGCTGTACCTGAGTTTACGGCGATCAGGCGCGGAGCCTTTTCATCTGCGGGCTCAAGCAAGGCTTGCCTTGACCAATCAACTGGCGCACCCGGCGCGCGGTTCTTTGTAAACACGCCGGCAACTTGCGTGCCCGCCTGTCCTCTTAAAATCCAAAGATCCGTGCGGCCTTTGTATCGAATTCCGGCCTCGGCAACAGCCATATCAAATCCAGCCAAAGGCGGAAGAACGGGGAATTGCCCCGGCGCAAAAGGAGAAGTTTTCATGGTGTCGTCTTTATCTTTTCCGGCGAAAGGGAATAACGCTGTATATCCGCTTTCGCATGCAACCCTTCAAGAAGAATTTTTATCTCGTCATAGGTCATGAGTTTTATTATATCCTCGCGGACATCTTCAAATTTCGGTTCAGGAGCTTGGCGCCGGTCCATCACTTCCAAAATATGCCACCCTGTCTCAGTTTTAAACGGCGGGACGCGGCTACCGACCTCAGCCCCAAATGCGATATCAGTTAAAATAGACCCAAGCATATCGCGCGTAAAATACCCCAAATCCCCTGCGCTTTCTCGGCTTGCACGGTCCATTGAATAGGCAAGCGCAAGCGCCTCAAACGACTCGCCCTTTTCAAGCCGGTCCCAAATTTGCTTGGCAGAGGCCTCGTCAGATAGAAGAATATGGCGCGCTCTCACCTGCGGCCCTCGGTCACGAAGCGCGGCTTGCGCTTCGAACATTTGTCGAGCCGTACCGTCCGTGACTGCCACTTTCAAATGTTCTTCCACTAGAACATTGCCCAAAACCCGTTCACGCGCCTGTAATAATCGTCTTTTCGCCTCAGGCTTTTGATCCAGAGACAAGGTGAAGGCCTCGAGCGACAACAGACGTTGATCTATCAACTCATCCAGAACAGTTTTAAAAACAGGCGTGCTGGGCATTAAAGTCTCGCCGTCATCAATCCGCCCCGCAGCACGGGCCACAACCCTCACATCACTGAGATATATTGGCGTTTTATTAACCTGCGCAACGACAGGATCGCCAAGGCGCGTAATGCCACCCCTTAAAGCCGCGCTCTCGCCTTCGCTGTCGGGGCCTTGCAACCGCGCGACAACAACAAGAATTATGACACACAGGCCGAGCACTCCTATGATGATCGTCCTGTACAAGGTCTCTCTCGACGCCATTGTCTCTCCTTATTGTATAAATACAGCCTTCTGCGGAGCCTGTTCATTGACTTACGGCACTACCGTCACTAAGTCACCCGAAAGTATTATTCAGAATTATTCAGAGACGCGTATCGCGCCGGACTCTCAGGAGCTTTCGATGTTAGGCATCGCCCAGAAAATATTCGGTACAGAGAACGGCCGGAAGCTAAAAAAATTGCAGCCGCTCGTTGCGCAAATCAATGCCCTAGAGCCGGACATGGAAAAGCTCTCGGATGATGGCCTTAAAGCCAAAACCGCTGAATTCAAATCCCGCCACAAGGACGGCGAAAGTCTTGATGATCTTTTGCCAGAAGCCTTTGCTGTTGTCCGCGAAGCCGCCAAGCGAACGCTCGGCCAGCGCCATTATGACGTACAGCTCATTGGCGGCATTATCTTGCACAGAGGCGAAATCGCCGAAATGCGCACTGGCGAAGGTAAAACTCTCGTTTCCACCCTCGCTGCTTACCTTAACGCCCTATCGGGACGCGGCGTCCATATCGTTACCGTCAATGATTACCTTGCCACACGCGACGCAGAATGGATGGGCGAGGTTCACAGATTTTTGGGGCTGACCGTTGGTTGTATCAATAATTTTGAAGCTTACGGAAATGAGCGTAAAGCCGCCTACAATTGCGATATCACTTACGGCACGAACAATGAGTTCGGTTTTGATTATCTCCGCGATAATATGAAATACTCTGTCGAAGAAATGGCGCAGCGCAGCCACGTCTATGCTATTATTGATGAAATCGACTCGATCCTTATCGATGAAGCCAGAACGCCGCTTGTCATCTCTGGCCCGACAGATGACAAATCAGAATTTTACCAAACCATTGACGCGCTAATCCCGCTGCTAGACCCTGAAGGGTATGAAGTTGACGAGAAAGCCCGTTCTGCAAGCTTTAACGAAGCCGGCAATGAACAGATAGAAAACATTTTACGCGAGCGCGGACTTCTACAAGGCGAAGATTTGTATGATGTCGAAAACGTCACTATCGTTCACCATATCAACCAAGCCTTGGTCGCCCATAAGACACAAATCATTGACAAGAACTATATCGTCAAAGACGGCAAAGTTATCTTGGTCGATGAATTTACTGGCCGCCTCATGGATGGCCGGCGCCTCTCGCAAGGTCTGCACCAAGCGATTGAAGCCAAGGAAAAAGTTGAAATTATGCCGGAAAACGTGACGCTGGCGTCCGTCACTCTGCAAAACTATTTCCGTCTCTATGAAAAACTCTCCGGCATGACCGGTACAGCTTTGACCGAAGCGTCTGAATTTGCCGACATCTACAAACTCAATGTTGTCGAAATTCCAACCAACAAACCTATTCAACGCATTGATGATGACGATGAAATTTACCGCACAGAGCGCGAAAAATATAACGCGATTGTGTCCGAGATTAATGACTGCCAGAAAAAAGGTCAGCCGATCCTTGTCGGTACGGTTTCTATTGAGAAGTCCGAAGAACTTTCACGCTTCCTCACAGAGAAAGGCATTACGCACCAAGTTCTAAACGCCCGCTTCCATGAACAAGAAGCCTCTATTGTGGCTCAAGCCGGCGTACCAGCAGCCGTCACCATCGCCACAAACATGGCGGGACGCGGTACTGATATTCAGCTTGGCGGCAATGTCGAAATGCGGACAGAACAAGAAGTTCCCGAAGATGCAGACACCGCCACACGCGAAAAAATGATCGAGGCTATCAAAGAAGAAGTCTCCGTGTTGAAAAAGCAAGCGCTTGATGCAGGCGGGCTTTATGTTCTTGCCACTGAGCGTCATGAATCGCGCCGGATTGACAACCAACTTCGCGGACGAACAGGACGCCAAGGCGATCCGGGACGCTCTAAGTTTTATCTCTCCACCGAAGATGATCTCATGCGTATTTTTGGCGGCGACCGCCTGAAAAATATGATGGGGAAAATCGGCTGGGAAGAAGGCGAAAACCTGACCAACCGCTTCATGTCAAAAGCTGTGGAGCGTGCGCAAGTTCGGGTTGAAACGCGTAACTTTGATATTCGTAAGAACCTGCTCAAATATGACGATGTCATGAATGATCAGCGTAAAACGATTTTTGAACAACGCATGGAATTCATGACAGATGACGACGTTTCGGACGTTATCGAAGATTTCCGTCATCAAGTCTGTGAAGACCTTATCGAAACATACGTCCCGAAAAAAGCCTATGCTGAACAGTGGGACATTGAAGGCCTTTCAAACAAAACCAAAGACATCCTCGCAATGGAGCTTCCTTTTGCCGAATGGGCTAAAGAAGAAGGCATCGCTGACGAGGAAATGCTTCAACGTCTCAAGGATACAACTGACGGCGCGTTCAAGCAACTCGGCGACGACATTGACCAAGACGAAATGCTGCGAGTCGAAAAGCAAGTTCTCCTGCAAGTGATTGATACGAACTGGCGCGAACACCTACAGCACCTCGATGCCCTCAAGAATGTGATCGGCTTACGCGGTTACGGACAACGTGACCCGCTAAACGAATATAAGTCCGAGGCGTTCACGCTGTTTGACCGGCTACTGACCAACCTACGGGAAGGCGTGACAAAAGCTATGAACCGCCTCCTGATCAATGTGCAAATGCAGCGTCAGGAACAGCTGCAGCAGATTGCGCCGCCGCCCGTTCCGTCCATTCTTCAAGGCCGCGCGCCTATGGATACAGTGAGCCAGCCGGCACCTAATACATCTGAAGTTTCACCAGAAGCTTTAGAAGGCGTGTCTCGCAATAGCCCTTGCCCCTGCGGCTCCGGGAAAAAAGTCAAGCATTGCCACGGTCGGATCAAGTAAACTTCACATCCTACAACTTGATGGTCAAATCTAGGTTACTCGTGATATTTTTACCACGAGTAACATTTTTGTGCGAAATGCCCGTAAAATAATAGATTCGCACGTGTGCGCATCCCCCTTCATCATACGCGCACAATTTTTCAACATTCACATAACTTCGTCTCGCGATAAGCCGATTGTCGTGGCTGCACGGCGACCGAAAACGTAAATGGGCTTCATCAACTTTATGAAAGCGCGATACCCCTTCGCACAAATGGAGACTTATCATGAAAACCAAACTTGCCTTAAGCACAGCCCTTGTCGTTGCACTTTTATCCCCGATCACAGCGTCCGCAGACGAGCTTAGCGTCTCTACTAGCGTCGACTACGTCACTGACTATGTCTTTCGCGGCGTTAGCCTCGCTGACAGCGCTATTCAGCCTGGTGTTGAAATGGCCGTTGGTAGCTTCTCTGCGGGTGCGTGGTTTTCGACTGGCGTAGGCGATACATCTATTGCAGCTGGCGACGAAGTCGACCTTTATATGGGTTACTCCCTTGGTCTTTCAGACACAATCGGTCTTGATTTGGGCGCAACTTACTATCACTACCCACAAGGCGGCAGCCTCTTTGATACCAATGGCGGCGCAGCGGGCACTTATGAAGTTTCAGCAGGCCTCAGCTTCGACACGGCGCTTTCGCCGTCAGTCACAGCCTATTACGACCTGACACTGGAAGCCTTCACACTAGAGGGCGGCATCGGCCACTCTGTACCTATGTCAGACAAAACCAGTCTTGACCTTGGCCTCACAGCGGGCATCGTCGACGGCGACGGTTTCTCATATGAGTACGGCCAAGCGTCCGCATCTGTTGGCTATTCTTTCACAGACGCTGTTTCTGCCTATGTCGGCGCAAACTATGTACTAAGTTCAGAAGACACTCTGAACTACAAAAAGCTTCTGACAACTGGTGGAAAAGACAATCTGTTCTTCTTCGGTACAGGTATTGCTGCTGGATTTTAATCCAAACGCAAAATAAACGCCGGTCTTATAAAAGAGACCGGCCAATATTTAAGAACTTATCCCGGCGCTGTTTAACCAGAGCGTCGGGATCCATTTTACCCAAGACCTTAAGAGATTTTACAATCTCGGCTCCGACAATTTTAATCATGTCGTGAGGCGACCTGTGTGCCCCTCCGAGGGGTTCTTTGATAATTTCGTCAATAATTTTAAGGCGCTTCAAATCTTGCGCGGTAATTTTCATGGCTTTTGCTGCGTCCTGCGCTTTTGCCGAATCCCGCCATAAAATAGACGCGCACCCTTCCGGCGAAATCACAGAGTAAATTGAATGCTCGAGCATCATAATCTTGTTCGCTGTCGCAATCGCAACCGCGCCGCCTGATCCGCCCTCGCCCGCAATGACCGTCACAAACGGAACCCGCAAGGAAAGACCGCGGTCAATAGAGCGCGCAATCGCTTCGGCTTGGCCGCGTTCTTCCGCGCCCCGGCCCGGAAATGCACCCGCCGTATCAACAAAGGATACCACAGGCAGTCCAAACCGCTCCGCCATGTCCATAAGCCGGACAGCTTTGCGGTAGCCTTCAGGTTGCGCCATACCAAAATTATGTTTGAGGCGCGAGCCTGTATCTTTACCCTTTTCGTGGCCCATAATCACAACGCTATGTCCGCGAATTTTACCAAGGCCGCCGAGCAAAGCATCATCATCGCCAAATTTACGGTCACCAGACAGCGGCGTAAAATCTGTAACAAGACCTTCGCAATATTGGCTAAAATGCGGACGGTCTGGATGACGGGCCACATGGGTTTTGTCCCACGGGCCGAGCTTTTTGTAGACTGACTTCAATTGATCCTGAACTTTGCCGCTGAGTTGTTTGATCTCAGCGTCAGGCGCGCCTGCAATGGTGAGTTCATCAATTTTGCTATCCAAGTCAGCAATCGAGCGTTCAAAGTTTAAATAGGTACGGGCAGCACTCATGAGACGTCTTTCTTAAACATAAGGATCTACAATAACAAAGCTGACACACAGAACAAGCCGAAGATTGCGTGATTATCACTTTCACCACCTCTTTACATAAGGCATAGAACCTCCTTCCAATCGCCTAAATTGAGACCCCCTATGTTTGCTCGCATTATACCGTCATTATTCATTGCGGCGTCTCTCGCATTATTTTCGGGCTGTACCCCACAAGAAAAAGCGAACGCCCCGCGCCTTTTCGACCCCTTGGTCGATGTATGGCCTCAAGATTTAAGTGATATTCCCGTCGATCCAGATGTTGTTTATGGCCAACTAGAGAACGGCATGCGCTACGCCCTGCAAACAAACACCCGCCCCGAAGGCGAAGCCGTTGTACGCTTTCGTATTAGCGCAGGCAGTAAACACGAAACGGACGAAACGCTTGGTCTTGCCCATTACCTCGAGCATATGGCATTTAACGGCTCAGAAAATGTCCCTGAAGGCGAAATGGTCAAATCCTTAGAGCGCCTTGGCCTCTCTTTCGGCGCAGACACAAACGCCTCGACAACATTTTCCCGCACGCAATATATGCTCAACCTTCCGGATGTCGGCGACGAAACCGTAGATTTTGCTCTGTTTATTATGCGCGAGACGGCCGACAAGCTGCTTATAGAGCAAGACGCCGTAGACCGTGAACGCGGCGTTGTGAAAGCTGAAGAGGCGCGCGGCAATACGCCAGGGCGCGACGCCGGACGCGCTTATAATGATTTCATCTATCCTGACACGCTCTCCCGACGCCGTCCTGTCATAGGCTTACCTGCCACACTCGACACTCTCTCTGCGCCGCAGCTTCGCGCCTTTTATGATACCTATTACCGCCCAGAGCGCGCGCTTCTTGTCATGACGGGTGATTTCGATATTGAAACCATGCGCGAAAAAATCACAAAGACCTTTGGCGATTGGGAACGCGGCATAGACACTCCGGTTGATCCTGATGTCGGCGGTGTCAGCCACAGAGAAATGGACGCGCAAATCTATAATGACGACGAGCTTACCACCAGCCTCGTCATGTTTGATGCCAAGCCAAGCACCTATTCCGGCGACAGTATTGCCCGCCGCCGCGATAATTTTGTCCGCAATTACGCCAACGCCATTGTCAATAAGCGCATTCAAAAGCAGCTCCTTGATAGCGGCGCGGCGGTTCGAAGCGCCAGCATTGGCTATTCCTCAAGACGTTACGGCGATCAGCTCTCCGCTAGCGCTTCCGCAAAAGATGATGATTGGAAGTCCGCGATTGGCTTAGTTGACGCAGAAATTCGCACAGCCCTCACATACGGGTTTAAACAAGCTGAATATGACGAATTGCTCGCCAATTCACGCCGTAGCTTGACGGATTCGGCCAATTACGCGGCCAAACGGCGCTCCTCTTCATTGGCATCGAGTATCGTCGGAAGCTTTGCGGGGTCCTATGTCCGAACAACGCCAGACCAGAACCTTGCCTTCTTCGAAGACAACGCAGCCTCGGTTTCAGTCTCTGAGCTTGAAAAGGCGTTCAAAACCATGTGGTCAGATTTCGCGCCGCTTTTCTGGCTTGAAGGCCCGAAAGTAGACGGCGTCACAAAAGCGGAGATTTTAGAAACTTACAAAACCGCCCACGCCCTGCCTGTAGCGGAGCCCGCAGAGCGTCATACACTCAAATTTGCGTATCAATCATTTGGCACGCCGGGGAAAATTGCCTCGCAAGAGTATATTGAGGATTACGATATCGACCAAATCGTGTTTGAAAACAATGTGTGGCTCAATCTCAAAAAGACGGACTTCGAAGATAAATGGGTGCGCATAAGTGTCAACGTCGGCGAAGGCTGGAACGCCTTTCCAAAAGACAAACCCGCTCTGCATACTTTAGCCGGAGCCTTTTCTCTCGGCGGATACGAAGCTCACAAGGTCAATGAGCTGTCCGAAATTTTTGCCGGAAAAAACATCGGCGTGAATATGAGCGTCAGCAGTGAACATCTAAGCTTTTCTGGATCGACCAACCCTGACGATGTCGAAGATCAGCTTAAAGCATGGACGGCCCTTCTGACCAATCCTGGCTACCGACCAGAATGGAAAGAGAAATTCACCGAAGGGCTGAAAGCCAGTTTCCATACTATCGATTCCACACCGGGCGGTGTTGCCGCGCGTGACCTCGGCCGCATTTGGGCTAATGGCGATCCGCGCTTTGGCTATCTCCCGCAAGAAGACTACGAAGCAGCCACACTCACGGAAGTGAAATCCGTTCTCGCGCCAATCTTTAAAAACGGCGCAATCGAAATTGGCGTCGTCGGCGATTTCGACAAAGAAGCCATCATCAATGCCGTCGCAAAAACTTACGGCGCCCTGCCTAAGCGCAATGCAGTCTTTGACCCTATTCCCGAAGCCTTCGCACTTGAGTTTCCCAAAGCTGAGCGCGTTTCGCTCACCCATACGGGCGCAGACAATCAAGGCGCGATTTACATGGCGTGGCCGACCCATACAGGCTGGACGCTGGACCGCTCCCGCCGCTATTCAATGATACGCCGCGTCTTCCAAAACCGGATGACCGAGATTATACGCGAAGATATGGGCCTGACATACTCGCCAAGCGCCTCCCTACGTTACAGCCGCGTCAATGTAGATTACGGTTATATGTCAGCCTCCATGACATCCGACCCGAAATTTTTCGCGGCGTTTGAAAAAGCGGTCAAAGAGATCGCCGCCGATCTTCGCAGCGGCGGGATCACGCAAGATGAACTGGAGCGCGCCCGTAAACCCGTCATGGAAAGTTTTGAACGTAGCGAAAAAGAAAATGGCAGCTGGCTCGGACTTGTTGCCCAATCGCAAACGAATACGGACGCTCTGGATTGGCGGCGTTCACGCGTAGAGGCCTACACGGCCCTCACCCCTGCAGACCTCGACAAGGCCGCAAAAGACCTTTTCGATCCGTCCAGCTTACATGTTGTGGTGATCGGCCCAGAAAGTAAATAAAGCGATCAGACTCACTCAGGTTTAGCCAGTGGGTGCATGTCGTAAACAAGCGCCCGCATACGCTCATCAAGCACATGGGTATAAATCTGCGTTGTTGAAATATCCGCGTGCCCCAGTAGTTTTTGCACGCTTCGCAAATCCGCGCCGCGCGCTAATAAATGCGTCGCAAAGGCATGGCGCAAGACGTGCGGCGATATTTTAGAAGGCTCAAGTCCGGCTAAGATTGCTAAGTCCTTGAGCATTTGCGCGAACCGCTCTCTCGATAAATGCCCATCCTTTGACCGAGACGGGAAAAGAAACGCCTCGGCCCGTTCCTGCACTTTCAGCCCCTCTGGCATCGTGGTCTTTCGGACTTTCTTCCACGCGCTTATCGCCGAAACCGCAGCCTCGGTTAAAGGCACTAACCGCTCTCGGTCGCCTTTGCCTTTGATCACCATACAGCTATCCCGCCGTTTCGTTTGAGCCGTGCGCAAGGAGACAAGCTCCTGAACGCGCAGTCCGCCTGCATAGAGAATTTCGAGAAGGCATTGCATCCGAATACCCTTGGGCGACATGTCTCGCTCCGCCGCTTCGAAGAGGGCGTCGACGTCGGCCTCAGACAGAATTTTCGGCAAAGGCCGCCCGCGTTTAGGGCCTTTCATGTGATGGGCCGGATTATCAGCTCTCAGGTTTTCAGTTTGTAGGAATAAATAAAACTGTTTGATTGCAGACAGTTTTCGTGCTGCCGTCGACGGCGCAATACCGTTTTTTGCCCAGCGGGCCAAGACGACTTCGATGTGCCCTGTACCGGCGGTTAGAAGGCTTTGCCCTGTGGACTTTAACGCCGCAGACAAATCCATCAAGTCGCGCTCATAGGCGGAAAGCGTATGCGGCGACGCGCCCCGCTCTGCGCTCATCATATCGAGAAAGCTATCAACCGCGCGGCGTCCTTCCACTAGCTCCCCCTTTTTAGTTCTGGGCCATTTAGAGACCAGACCAAAAATCTTCCGCCGCCAAGCGTCCCGCGAAACTTGTCAGTCCTGCCTGATTTAAGGCGGCGATAACGGTGTAAACGCTTTCAGCATTGAGGCGCTCACCCTGCAAGGCTCTCGCAGCCCAAAGCGCGGTTTCAGCGCGCGCGCCAGAACGGGCAGATGTCTCTAAAGCCAAACGCTGCCCCGGTAGGAGCGCGCGTCCTTTTGAGGGTTTTAGCTCTTCAACGTTTTCCATACTGTCAATAGACAGGCCTGCCCCCATTGCGGCGGCGATAAACATGTCGCGAACCACCCGCGCCTTATCCGTGTCTTCTTCCGCAATGCGGGTTTCAATATCGGTTCCCAATCCGCCGCCGAGAAAACCATATCCCAGCGCGTCAGAAACAAGGGCAATACGTGGCTGCACGTCTGGTTGATCTGCGACTAAATCGTAGAACTGTCTCAAGACGGACGTGTCACCGCGCGCAATCGCCGCCCGTGTGAAGACATTCAAATCTGTCAGTACTTGTTCTTCAGGTGAGAGCGTCTGGATTAACGGCGCAAGAAAGCTGGAAAAACGGTCCAAGGCTCCAGCCGTGTCCGCTCGTAGCAACAACGCAGCAACGGCCTTTGGCCTATCAACTTGCGTGCCCGACCGTGCGATCTGGTAAAGCGCTACGCTACTGGCCGCATCTTTTTTGGAGAGAGCCGCATCCAGTGCCGGCAGCACCGCCGGTGTAGAAGCTTGCCCCGCCAGCTCTGTTTCGTCATCAGGCGCTTTGGGGGCCTCCGCGATAAGACCGTCAAAGACCTGCTCCATTTGCGTGTTCGACAGCGCGTTTCCGGCACCGTACAGGGCCGCAAGGCGTTCCTCCGCTGGCAGGATTTCGCTCATAGCCAGGCGCGCCGCATAGCTTTTCGGGGGCTGCCCTTTTGGCCAAGGCAAAGCCGCCTTCGTCATTAGTGCCATATGTAACGCATCATCTGATTTGACAGCTTTGAGATCAGGTTTACTCGACCCGCCGCTGACAATTTGCATCAGGCTATAAAATGCTGGATCGTCATACTCTGCGGTTTTCAAAATATCAGTGGTCAGCTCAGCCGCAGGAATTTCACCACGCAAAACATGACAGAACGCTCTGAGGCGCGCCCAAACCGGATCGGCTCGGTCTTCCACAATAATATCCGCCGATGCGCACGCACTCTGATTATCACCCGCGAGCAAAGCCATGTTGGCCTTAAGGACGTTATCTTCGGATAGCACAGGCGTGCGGTTGATAATGGACTGAGCGGCAGTCATCTCGCCAAGATCAAGAATGACTTTAAGCCGCGCTTTTTTAAAAGCCGCATCCTGCTCTGCGGTCTCAAAGCGAGGCGGCGTTCCGCCCGTTAATACCGCCGCTCGAATGAGATCACGGGCGATGCCGCTCGCATCTTTTGCCTCAACCGTTTCTAGTAAATATTGAGCCCGCGCCGCGCTTGTGGCCTGCCAGAGGTTCTTATCAAGGCCGCCCGTTTGGCTATCGATCACGCCGACATCAAACGCCGCCGCGCTACCTAGCTGTCCGACTTCAATCGCTTGCCCAAAAGCTGGCGCGCTGAAAAGCAAGACCGCTGTTGATATGAAAAAAGCCGCTCGCATCTTAATTTTCAATACGGTCTGTCAGATCAATCGTCGTGGTATCCTGCGGGGCGTTATCAACGCCAGTCTGCGAAAGAAGCCAAAAGAACCCCGCCCCAACAATGATGGCAACAACGCCAAGACCTAAGATTAATTTTCGCATGAGACTGTCCTATAAATATTTTAACCGCGCACTTGAGCATAGCCGCATTTGCGCACATATTAAGTAAAATTTTCACATGGCCGCATTTCTTTTGCTATGAGCCCGTGTAACACCGTTAAAGGCAAGATTATGCCACCCGTAAGCAGCGCATTGCGCGCACATCCCATTGCCCTTGTTGGGCTTATGGGGGTTGGAAAGACCACAGTAGGCCGCCGCCTTGCGAAGCGGCTCGGTCTGCCTTTCTACGACTCTGATGATGAGATCGAAAAAGCATCAGGCCGTACGGTCGCCGGATACTTCAGAGATCACGGCGAAGAAGCTTTCAGAGAAGGCGAGCGCCGCGTCATTGAAAGACTGCTTGACGGCACCCCCTTGATCCTCGCGACAGGCGGCGGAGCGTTTATTCCCGAAGAAACACGGCTTATACTAAACGCCCACTCCACCACCGTTTGGCTTAAGGGAGACTTTAAGACCATCATGGAGCGCGTCTCCCGTAAGAACACCCGCCCGCTTCTGCAGGTCCCAGACCCAGAAGCCAAAATGCGCGAGCTTATGGATATTCGTTATCCTATTTACGCTGAAGCCAACCTCACGGTCCCCATCGCCAAAGGGACCCATATGCGAACAGTCAATAAAGTCATTCGCATGCTAAGTGATTATCACGAGACGGAACAAAGACCCAGCCATGACGCCTAAACCCGATTTAACGGTTCCGGTTGATCTCGGCTCCCGCTCCTATGACATTCTCATTGGCGATAATTTACTGAGCCACATTGACCATTACCTCGCGCCGTTCATCAAAGGCTCAAAAGTGCATATCGTTACGGACGAAACTGTTTTTGGTCTGCACGGGCAGTCCCTTAAAGGGCTAACCTGTGATTACGGCGTGACGGTATTACCACCGGGGGAGGCGCAAAAAAGTTTCACCGTTTTGCAAAAAGTCTTGGACACCGCGTTTACGCAAGGCCTTGGCCGCAATGATCTTTTCATCGCTTTTGGCGGCGGCGTGGTTGGCGACCTCACGGGCTTTGCCGCCTCTATTTACAAGCGCGGATGCCGCTTCATCCAAATACCGACAACACTGCTCGCGCAGGTCGATAGCTCAGTCGGCGGGAAAACCGCTATCAATGTCCCGCAAGGCAAAAACCTCGTCGGCGCATTTTATCAGCCGCAATTAGTCCTCTCTGATACGTCCGTTTTGCAGACACTACCTGCCCGCCAAGTTAAAGCCGGCTATGCCGAAATTCTTAAATATGCGCTTCTGGGCGACGTATCGTTTTTTGACTGGCTCGACGAAAACGGCGCAGATGTTTTAGCGCTAAAACCTGCCGCCATCGCCCGCGCCGTAGCCGTCTCCTGCGAAGCCAAAGCACGCATCGTCGCCGAAGACGAACAAGAACGCGGCGTACGCGCTCTGCTAAACCTTGGCCACACATTTGGCCACGCTCTCGAAGCGGAAGCCGGATATGATGGCGACTTGCTACACGGCGAAGCGGTCAGTATCGGCATGGAAATGGCCGCCGAAATGAGCGCCGCTTTAGGACTCTGTTCAAAGACCGACGTAGCCCGTATAAAGACCCACCTCGCCGCGCTAGATATGCCGACCCTAGACACCGTATCCCATTTGATGCATCCGAAGAAATTGCTGACTCACATGAAACAAGACAAGAAAAACACGGGAGATCTCGTCACGCTTATTCTTCTGCGCGCTATCGGCGGCGCATTTGTCAGTACAGACACAAAAGACGCGCAGCTCTCTCTCTATTTAGACGGGCTTCAAGGAAAAGCTCATGCTTGATAAACTCATGCACGCGGAATCGATCATTAAGATTCTTATTATTTTACTGCTACTTATTATTTCGGCTTTTTTCTCTGGTTCGGAAACAGCGCTTACGGCAGCTTCGCGCGCCCGTATGCATGCCGCCGAAAGAGACGGGGACGTGAAAGCCAGTATTGTTGGCCGCCTATTAGCGAGCCGCGAGCGCCTGATCGGCGCATTGCTCCTCGGTAATAACCTCGTCAATATTCTCGCCTCAACCCTCATGGCGGGGCTTGTGCTTTATATTGTTGGCGACGGCGTTTTAGCTACCGCCCTCGCTACCTTTATCATGACAGTACTTGTTTTGATTTTCGCAGAGGTACTACCCAAAACCTACGCCATCACCCAGCCCGACCAAGCTGCCTTAAAAGTCGCCAAACCTGTCAGTCTTATCGTGGCGATTTTCGCGCCGATTGTTTCGGTTATACAAGTCATCGTAAACGGCGTCCTGAAACTCTTCGGAGTAAACTCCGATGCCACAGCCTGGACGGCGGCCGAAGAAATTCGCGGCGCGGTTGACCTTCATCACAAAGAAGGCGGCGTTGCTAAACGCGCCCGCGACCAGATCATTGGCGTACTGGAGCTCGGCTATCTCACAGTAGAAGACGTCATGGTCCACCGTAAGAACCTGACAACGATTGATGCCGACTTGCCGCCGGAACAGATGCTTAAAGCCATTCTTTCTAGCAATCACTCCCGTCTGCCCCTCTGGAAAGGCGAGCCGGACAATGTCATTGGGATCCTTCATGTAAAAGACATATTGAGATCTCTCGCCCGCGCAGACGGTGAAATCCCCACAATTAACGCCAAGAAAATCGCGCGCGAAGCGTGGTTCGTCCCAGAAACAACGCCTGTCGCCAAACAGCTCAGAGCCTTTCAGCAAAAAAGAGAGCATTTCGCACTTGTCGTGGATGAGTATGGGACTCTCATGGGCGTCATTACTTTGGAAGATATTCTGGAAGAAATCGTCGGCGATATTCAAGACGAGCATGATAATGAACTTGAAGGTATGACACGGCATACGGACGGCACGATTACCATTCGCGGTGACATTCCTATTCGGGATTTAAACCGCGCTATGGATTGGGCTCTGCCTGACGACGAAGCCGTAACCATTGCGGGCCTCGTGATCCATGAAAGCCAAACCATTCCCGAAGAAAAGCAGACCTTTGCGTTTCACGGCTACCGCTTTGAAGTTATCTCGCGGCAACGAAACCAAATTAAATATATCAAGATCGCGAAGTCAGCCGAGCTAGAGCGGAGCTGATTGATGAGCGTGAATAATGAAACGCCTCGGCTCTCATTCTTACGCGGCTTAACCCATTGCATTCGCGTGCTGAGCCTCATTATAGCCATCACAAGCCTATCCGTAAGCCTGTGGTTTTTTATAGGATTTGCCTCCACGGACACATATGCCCTCCACCTTTTCTCGGCTCTCTTACTCTGCTTTGGCATTGGGGCCCTGTTTTTCCTTCCGGCGTGCAAACTTACACATATTGCTCATAAGGCTTTATCCGGCAGCCTCCGCCGCAGTGAACCTTGGATCGCCCTACTCCTCATTCTGCCTTGGCTGCCCCTCAGTTGGTATTTATACCCCCTAAGCGGTTTCTGGCTTTACGGAGCCATATTCGCGGCGGCTTACGCCCTCCTCATCATAGTCTGGGCGGTGTTGGTAGGGCGCACCCGCGCTTAGGCGTAAATATATTTACAGTGAAAAATTTGAAAAATGCTCATCTTCGCCTATATTGGAGATAAGCACGAAAGGCCTTTTACGCTCTTTCACGGAGGCTAACATGACACATCTACGTTCACTTGCGCTCATCACCGCTCTCGCATTTCTGTCCGCCTGCGCGACGACTACGCCCTATCAAGCGGCTTCAAAGCCTGGCGCTTATGACGGGTATTCGCAAACGATGATCGAGAATGATCGTGCCCGCGTGACCTTTGGCGGCAACTCTCTGACCGATAAAGACACCGTCGAAAATTACCTCTTATTCCGCGCGGCAGAGCTGACCAAAGAACGCGGCTTTGACCACTTCTCGCTTGTTGAGCGCGAAACCGAAGCCAAAACCCGCGTTGATGTTAGCCCAAGGTTCGGACGTTACGACCCTTATTTTGATTATGCTTTTTACCGGCCCTATCATGGCTGGAGTGCTTATCATCCCTATAGCCGTTTTTATAATGGCTTCCCCCGCCGCGGCTTTGGTTCGGGGTTCAACGACCCCTTTTTCAATAACTATGACGTTAACGAAATAACGAAATACCGCGCGAGTGCTGAGGTGAAATTCGGTCGCGGCAATCGGCCTGCGGCAGATAACGCCTTTGACGCTGAACAGGTTCTTGCAAACCTCGGCCCAACCATTATTTTCCCCGCAGAGTCAGACTAAAACCGTTACCGCGTCAGCACAGATTTCACCGCCGCGCTCCATCCGGCGATCCGTTTTTTTCGGGTCACTGAATCCAGCTTTGGCGCAAATTGCGAGTCGCTAGACCACTGCGTTGAAATATCCTCAAGGCTTTCAAAAACTCCGGCCTGCAGACCGGCAAGATAGGCCGCGCCGAGCGCTGTCGTTTCCATTATTTTCGGCCTGTCTATCGGGAGGTCCACAATATCCGAAAGTGTTTGCATGAGCCAATCATTGGCCGCCATACCGCCGTCAACGCGGAGCTTCTCAGGGGCAGCACCGTCATGTGACATGGCCTCCAAAAGATCATGAGTTTGGTAACAAACACTATCCAAGGTAGCTCTGACAATATCAATCGAATTGGTCGCACGGGTAAGGCCAAATATTGCGCCCCGTGCATCGGGGTCCCAATAGGGCGCGCCAAGCCCCGTGAATGCCGGAACGAGGTAAACCCCTTCGCGCCTTGGACTTTCCCTTACAAGAGCCTCTGTTTCGGGCGCTGACTTTACAAGTCCCAACTCGTCCCGCAGCCACTGCACGGACGCCCCCGCCATAAATATTGAGCCCTCTAAGGCATATGTTGTTTTCCCGCCCAGACGGTAGGCCACGGTTGATAGCAAACGATTTTTTGAGATCACGACCTCGTCGCCCGTATTCATCAGAACAAAACACCCCGTGCCGTAGGTGCTTTTAATCATGCCTTTTGAGAAACAACACTGGCCAATCGCTGCCGCCTGTTGATCCCCGGCTACGCCCAATATGGGAAGGCTTTCGCCGACGATGCCATCAGCCGTCACGCCGAACGCATCTGCGCAGTCCTTTACCTCAGGCAAAATAGACTGAGGGACATCAAACAAAGCTAAAAGCTCGTCATCCCATTCTTGACTGTGGATATTAAAAAGGTTTGTGCGGCTCGCATTAGTAGCGTCCGTCGCGTGGGATTTACCGCCAGTCAGGCGGTATATCAAAAAGCTGTCCACAGTCCCAAAAGCCAGCTCTCCGCGTACGGCTCTTTCGCGAAGGCTTTCGTCTTGATCAAGTATCCACGCGGCTTTCGTTGCGCTGAAATAGGGGTCAAATAAAAGCCCCGTCTTTGCGGTTAAGGCCTCTTCTGTGTATCGTTCTTTGAGCGTTTCGCATTGACGGGCCGTCCGACGGTCCTGCCAGACAATGGCATTATAAACAGGCTTGCCGCTGGCCTTTTCCCAAATCAACGTAGTTTCGCGCTGATTGGTTATCCCTATGCCCGCAATATCAAATCCTTGGGCTTTGACGGATTTATAGACCGTTCGCAATGTCTCAAGGCACGTCATCCAGATCGCCTCAGGGTCATGCTCAACCCAGCCATCATCCGGATAAATCTGTGGAAACTCTTGTTGCGCGCTCGCGATCATATCGCCTTGAGGAGAAAAAGCGGCCGTGCGCGTGCTTGTCGTTCCCTGATCAATCGCAAGTATGGCCACTTTTACCATGAGAGACTCCCTAAGTTTTACTCAGAGTATCTGTATGAACCTCGGCGTCAAATGCTATCTACTCTCACGTCTTTGAAGAGACGAAACTGCGCGCAATATGTTGTAGCGCGCTTTCCATAATATCCTGCGTTAATGGCCTCGTTACCGGATCGTCCAGTAAGGCCTTTATATCATCCAAAAGATTTAGAGTTTTTTGACAGGCGGGGTTTGCAAAATGCACGATATTGTTTGAGGTGTTCGCACTAGCTTGATTATCGCCTCGTTTATAAAGCGCTAAGATTTTATCTTCTTCGCTAATGTGCCTTATATTTTTTGCCATATTATCATCCAAACAAAGTGAGTGATGACACGGGTAAGCGCGTCAGGTGTGGGGCTCGTTGCAAAGGGAGTGTAATCTGGCATACGGGCTTCTGTATGCGACTTAGGTCGCGCGTACGCTGCAAACTTTCAGGGCTCATTTCAGAGATCGCCGCAATATAATGCGCGTCATCATCTTTAAAATATTGCGGCAACCCTAAAGGCCGTGTCTTCCACATGCGTAGCGCCAAAGGATAAGATTTTTTGTAGCTAACCCAGCTGACATGGCTGATGCCCGCCGCTAGGCAATACTCAACGATGGCCAAACTAATGTGGGCTTGTGCTTCTAAGTTTCGGCGACGGGATACGCCCTGCTTTCTAACGAGGAACCTCGAATATTCAAAAACGTCATCTGACTGCGGTACGCCGTCAAATTCGCATAACGTAGAAAATACATCCGTCATCAAGTGTGGTTTGGTCGTTGGGTTAAGACGTGCCGTCGCTATGACCTCGCCGTCATCATCATACTCAATGAAGTAAACCGTATCCTCGCGATCATAAGCATCTTTATCACGCCCCGAGGCCATATTTGGAATTGTCCAGCCAAGCTCATTCACGGCGACGTGGAACCGCATAACGAACATGGCCTCCAAAGCCTCGCCGTATAGATCCCGATTTGCAGATGTGATAACGTGTACCATAAGCGCCCAATAATTACAGTCAAAGGTTGCAATATTTTGGCGTAATAAGAAAGCCCCCCAAAAGAGGGGGTTAAACACGTACTTAAAGTTTATTGAATGGCAGGAGATACCGCTTAAAGAATTATATGCCCATCACGAATAGCAATCACGACGCAATGCGCGCGGTTAGCCGCGCCAAGTTTCTTTCTTGCATTGGTAAGATGGTCTTTCACGGAATAGCGGCCGAGTGTCAGCAAATGCGCGATCTCGCTGTCCGTTTTTCCGCAAGCCACATAATGCAAAACGTCCACTTCGCGAGGCGTTAACTTCACCCGCTTGGCCTGTTTCCCCGCATCATAAATATCCAAAAGTTTGGAATATCCATGAATAGCCACGAGCTCTAAAGCTTCGATATCAGAAGCGGACACATCGCAATCCTGACCGGCGTAAGAGACGATTCCAGGCGTTCTGTCGTGCAAATGAATAGGCACCGTCACACCAGAATCGAGCCCGTATTGGCGAGACATTTCAAAAACTTTCTGCCCTCGGCGGTTTGCAAGAGGGAGTAGATCAGCCCACGCAAACGCGTCTTCAGACACAAGAGCACGGTTGATCACAGGATCATGCAGAAGGAAGTTTTCTTTAATATATTCACTTTGAAACTCGGCCGGATAATTGCTCACGCCCAATTCTGCATAGTCCATATCCTGCAAGCTCGGATGGACAAGCTGCCCAACTGTCACATGCGTAAATCCATAAAATTCACTAAAAGACTTAACAACGTCAAAAACCCCAAATTTATCGGTCTGGGTTTCAATCGCATTAATTGCCTGGAGTAGCCGGTCGCTAAACCTATCATTTTTTAGCATCTAAGCACCAAAGGAAAAACCGGAGCCTAAAATAACAGTAAGCCCCGGTTCATTATAATATTATATAGACTTGTTTCCAAGTCGAATTTGCAGTGTCGTTCGCGTATTAAGTTTCCGACGTTTCCAGAGCTTCGCAAAGCCGCAACAAAGCCGCCCGTGTATCGCCGCTATCAATGCTGTCAAAAGACATCATAAGACGGTGGTTTTGCTTGCTGAGAAGCTTTTCGCTCCATGTGTCTTGTGCGAGCGGATTAGGTTCACCTTGGGCTTCATCTTCAGACAGCCCGTCGAAAAAGAAATTCGGTTCCGCTTCAAAAATCTCGCAAAGGCTCCAAAGCCGACTTGCACCAATACGGTTTGCACCGCGTTCGTATTTTTGAATTTGCTGGAAAGTCACACCGACCTTATCACCGAGTTCTGTTTGAGACATTTTGTGATTGAGCCGCAATAGTCGCAGTCTCATACCGACGTGACGGTCGATTACTTTTGATTCTTCACTTAATTTTCTTTGAGCCATTTTAGTTACCTTTAATACCGCGTAGAATACGGGCTTTGTTGTAGTACGCCGCCCTATATCATAAATGGTGTAAAAACTAAAACAATTTAAGCGGTATAGTTACCGTATTAACACAATATAATTATCAACTTATCGTATGTCATGTTTATCTCTACGCCTAACCCCGAACATAAGCTTGGTTTCGAGGCGTCCACGCAGCGCCGCATAGTAGGCCTTGAGAAAGGCCAGGTCTTGTTCTCCGATCGTCTTCTCCCACCCTATTTTCTTGCGAATGCGCGGGGCCACGTCAGCTAATATCTTCGCTTCGTTCCGGCGGATGACATCTTCCAAAACATGCAACTCATGCACGCCGTAAGCATTAATTTGCTCGGACGTGAACGCGAATTGACCTTGCGGGGCGTCAACGCTCGCCTCTGCCAGATCAGAGGCCAGCATAGGGCGCGGCGCCGTCACAACCCACGTTCCCGCAATTAAGTCTCCGGCGCGCAGCCTGTCTCTATTAAACATCGGAAAAAACAGGAAAATACAGCCCCAGATCAGTCCAAATGTCGAGATCCATCCATCCACAGAACTGATATTCGCCCCCAAAAAAGACAACGGCAAGAAGAACTCGATCTCGCGCAAAGCGTTCCTAGCAAAGACGGCATTGGCCGTAAGGCGGGCTTTGCCGCGTGCGGCGACCCTGATTTTACAAATACGTTTTCCGGGGGTGGCGGCTTTCGGCCCCATTTCGAAAAACATAAAATAAAAGCTACGCAGGAAGAAAAAGAATAAAATCCAAATGATAAGACCGAAATCCCCTTCGTCGTCAATTCCAGTGGCAATGACGGCCCATGTCATGAGAATTAACAACACAAACATAATCATAATATCGATGAGGAACGCGCCAGCGCGCGCGCCAAGATCAGCAAGCTCGACCTGCAAATCGACGCCCTCCGGCGTAATCAGCTCGCGCATATTTTTCAGCTTATAGGCGCGGTAGGCGGTAGCCGGTTTACTCATCTACGCCTCCGGCTTAGCCGCAGAGCGGGGCGCGTAAAAATACAAACACCACATGGCAAATGTTATGAAGCCAATACCGTAACGCACATAATCATGGGCGATGAGTTGCCGACCAACGCCTTCAATAAGCCCCGCGCAAAATAGCATGACAACGACGCCTGCCATAAGTGTTCCGGCCCGTTGCCCAGCCTCAGCCGCGGCGGCCGCACGAGATTTTCGCCCCGGAAACGCCATAGCACGGCCAATATGCATTCCGGCTGCCCCCGCTAAAACAATGGCAAATATTTCCGTCGCGCCGTGAATAATAAGCCAGCCGCCGACTTCAAAGCCCAGGTCTCGGCTAGAAAAAAGGGCGACAAAGGCCCCCAAAGTACAGCCATTATACAGCATCAAAATGGCCGTCGGAATACAGAAGGCAAACCCAAGCGCGAACGCCAAAATGGCCACGCGGGAGTTATGACTAAAGAGGGTCGTCGCGAATGTCGCGAGACTATCAGTATCCGCGCTATCATAGAGCGTTTCCCGCAACGCCTCAGTGGAACTCGCCGGACTTCGGCCTCCCGCAAGCTGTTCAGGGATAAAGGAGAAATACCATTCCGGATTTGACGAAACCAAAAAATACGCCACGACCGCGCCGAGTAGCATGATCAGAGCCGATATCAGCGTCTCGCCCTTCAGCGCCGAGGCCGCCGAGGGCCAATCCCGCCGAAAGAAATGACTAAGGCGGCGCGGGAGGCTGACCTGCGCGCCGTATAAAATATAATAGGCTCTGGCGCTGAGGCTTTCGAGATAGGCAATAACGTTCTGATCCAGAGACGTAGACCGCGCCGCAGACAATGACGACAAGGTCGAACGGTACAGATTAGGCAGCAGCGTTATTTGCTCATTCGTCAATGACCGGATGCCGCGCCGTTCAATCTGCAATAAAAGCGTTTCGAGCTGTTTCCAGCCAGCTTCGCGTTCGTTTCTAAATCTCTGGCTTTTGAGCTGTAATGTTTTCATCTTAAATCAGCTCTCTACGTTTGAGATCTAGAAACTTGTTCAAGACATTCAAATTTAAGTTTGCAACGTCCGTATCGACAATGTGAACCCCCATACGGGTCAATTTTGCAATCACCAAATCACGCTCCAATAAAAGACTTTCGGCGATGACCGCTCGCGATATATCATTCGTATCTTCCGGTTCTTTTTGGATCATTTTTTCAATCGTTTCGTCTCGGTAGGCGACAAAAATTACGATATGCCGCCGAATGAGCCGCGCAATATTTTCGGTCATGAGCTCCGCGTTTGTACTGTCGACAAAGTCCGTGAAGACAACGATTAAAGACCTGCGTTTCAAATTTTGCGAAAGCTGCGAAAGCCCCAATGTGAAGTTTGTTTCCGCCAAGGAGTAATCAATATTCGCGGTCAAGTTTTGCAGATGGCCGAAGCTTTTGACCCCGCCAACGGGCGGCGTGTAAAAGTACGGTTTTTCGTCAAAGGCGTAATAGCCCACACGGTCGCCAATTTTAAGACAGACATAGGCCATGATCAAAGACGCATTCAGCGCGCGGTCAAGCTTGGTCACGCCGCCAACGGGCTCGCACATCAAATGCCCGCTATCGAGCGCGAAGACAATATTATGATTACGTTCTGTCCGAAACTCCTTGGCCAGAAGCTTTCGGTGACGGGCGGAATGTTTCCAGTCAATCGCCCGTTTATCCATGCCAGTTTGAAATTCCATCAGCGCGTCAAACTCTGTGCCTTCGCCGCGCTCTTGCTGAATTTTATGACCGAACGCCGCGTCGCGCGAGAAAATCTCTAGCGCGGTTTCTTTCACAAGACGAATGTTCGAAATCACCGGAATACGAATATCTAGCGGTTCAACATTTTGTTTCCAGATCAATCCGAGCGGCCCTTGCCACCGCGCCCAAAGCCGTTCCAATTTGCCTTCGCCTCGGCGCTTTGGCGTGACGCCAAAAACCGCTATCGTGCCGTCTTCCGTCGCATCGGCCTCAAAAACCTCTGGCGAATGCGACAACCGCTCATTGGATGTCAGGCGAAACTCAGCCCGCAACAAAGCGCGGCCAGAACTGTTCTTATATTTAAACCAAACGTCTTCGGACTCGCCGATATAAATAAGCGCAGGCGTTTCTTGGTCTAGGCTTTGCGCGCCGCGCGGCGCGGCCAATAATCCGTCTAAAAAGATGAGCCCTAAAACGCCCGCAACCCACGCCGCGCCAATCGTCCACAGCGCCGGAAAGACCACGGCTAATAAAAGCGTGACCGGCAGACCAATGGCCATCAAGACGGTAGCTCTGACTGTGGGGTAAACCATCGAAGACCTTACCGCGGCGCGTTAGTTTGTTCGATAATCTGCCCAATAAGCTCGTCCGGCGTCCGGCCTTCAATTTCTGCCGCAGGCGATAGGATCGCCCTGTGCCGAAGCGCCGGAAGCGCAATCGCTTTCACGTCATCAGGAATAACAAAATCACGCCCATCGAGCGCCGCATGCGCCCGAGACGCGGCAGCGATCATAGCCGCAGAGCGCGGCGACGCGCCGGTTTCAAACAGCGGATTATTCCGCGTGCCGCGCACAAGATCGACAACATAATGCGTGACCTCATCCGTAAGCCGTACGCTTTCGACAGCGGCAACCGCCGCGTCAATTTGCTTGCGCGAGACTAATGACTTTACCCCCAAATCTTTCGCTGTCCGCGATCCCGACCGCGCGCCGTGCAGATTGACGATTTCAATTTCCTGCTCGCGCGTTGGATATTCCAAAACATGCTTAAACAGGAACCGATCAAGCTGCGCTTCTGGCAGCGGATACGTCCCTTGCTGTTCAATCGGGTTTTGCGTGGCAATCACCATGAAGCGGTTGCCAAGATCGAACGTTTGGCCATCAATCGTGACTTTACGCTCCTGCATCGCTTCCAAAAGCGCGGCCTGTGTTTTTGGCGGGGTGCGGTTAATTTCGTCCGCGAGTAAAAGATCGCAAAAGATCGGCCCCTTCACCAAAGAAAACTCATTGGTTTGAAAGTTAAACAGGTTCGTACCCAGTAGATCCCCCGGCATCAAATCCGGCGTGAACTGAATACGGCCAAAATCCATTTTTGTGACATGGGAAAAGACCTGCGCCAGAAACGTCTTCGCGGTTCCAGGAACCCCTTCGAGCAAAACATGCCCGCCGGAGAAGAGCGCCACTAACATGATGTGCACGGTGTCTTCTTGGCCAATTACGGCCTTTCCAATTTCGCCTCGAATTGTCTCCGCGAGCGCCTGTACGTCATTTACCGTCATGTGTGATCTCCTGTTTCCACTTATGCAACGCTTTGGCAGCGCGCAAGAATGATAGTTTTGTGTCTGCATGTTCGACGTTGTGTGCGCGTTTGCGCCAGCCCATCTCTATGCCGAGTTGTTTCTCTCGCTCTTCGAAATAGGCATCGATGGACTCCTGGCTCTGCCGTTCCATGAAGAACGCTTTGGCCGCTAATCGCCGCATAAGCTGTTTATATCCCGCGCCCATGCCTGTCTCTTTTCCGGCAATCGCAATAAACCGCGCGCCATTATCGGCGAGCGTATATTTCCCAAGTTCATAGTCGCGCTCTTCGCGGACCGGATCGCCAAAGCGGGCAAAGGCCTGCCAGCCAATCAGCGCGCCCGCCGCAAGCAAACATAATGTCGCCGCAAGGAAGGGCGGCGTCAGCAAGGTTTTCACAAGGTTCTGCGTGCGGCCAAAGCCGTGAATGTTTAAATCAAAAATAATCTCGTGATCATCGACCCCGTCAAGAGAGACCAGAGATTTCACTAAATCACGGGCGAAACGCGCGCGGCGCTTTTGCGAAATTCCCATCGTGTTAAGTATATCAGGATCCGATAGAATATAATTCGATGTGTCTTTAATGCGGCCCAAAATAATTTCGTCACCAGCTCGCAAAATAGGAATAAGTCCGTCGCCTTTCAGACTTTGTAAATAGCGAATATTAACATCATCCATTTGCGGAATAATTTTCTCCCGCGAGCGAAAATCATAAGTATAAGTGCCGTCGTCAATAGACACGCCCTGCATGGACAGGCCTTCAGAGAAATCATCTAGCCGCTTACTGATAATCGTTTGGCCGTAAGTCGGCCCGATCGGTTTGGGTAGTTGCCGCACCCAGCCGCTTCGCTCTTTTGTCTCTACCACATACCATTTTGGCAGGACAATCAGCGTTGAAAGTTCGGCGCTGACATCCTCCCGCTTGGGAAACTGATAGGGACGGCTTAGGGTGATAACGCGCAATTTATCGGCCCTGCCAATGACCCCGTCTGCACTTCGGTCAAGCGTGATTTCCATATCATCCGCGCGCAAAAGCTGGACAAGGCCCCCATACCCAATCGCAGAATTAGAAAGCGCATGCGCCCCGCCATTATCCTTACTCCTCAAATCTCCCGCAAATCCGCTGAGCGTAATCAGCGCCCCTAGAGAGAACACGCTAATGAGGAGGAGCGCCAAAATAAGACCGGGACGCATGAAGAGCCCTAATCCGGCCTTTTTTGTCCGCCCGCCGAGCTTGTTTTCTAACCGCGCGCTCATGAGGCCCACGCCTTCGGAACCGCAAATTGTTCGTAAGCCGCGCGGCATTTCTCAAAATCATCACGTCCAAGCGTGCTGCCGCCGAAAAAACTATTTTCAACCACGCGGCCAATGAGGCTAAAGGCCTCGCGGGTTTCTCGGGTCAAGATATCGAGGCCAGAGATTTCTCGGCTCGTCAAAGACCGCCTGATCGTATTGGGGCGGTTTAGGTCAATATCTTGTATGGAGCGGAAAAGCAGCGTATGCACAGCCTCTGCGTAATTCCCACTTGCCGCCAAAGCGTCCACAGTTTCGAGCAAGACACGGGCTTCGTCGTCAGACGGCTTGTAAAGCGGGGCCGCAGCGGCTTCTTGCGGCTTTTCTTTTTCTTTCTTAGGGAAGCGAACCTTTACAACATCGCGCAAAACGAAATAAAGCACCGCGCCCACGCCCAGCGCTAAAAGTCCGTAAAAAATATACGGCAAGAACCCACCCAAAAATGAAAGTATGCCGCCTAAAAACTCAAAGATCGCCTCAAGCCAATTCGGCAGATCCATAGGTTCATTTTGCTGTATCGGCGGCGGGACAGGGAGGTCAAATTGCAAGCGCTCATTGCGCTTCATTTCGCGAAACGCCGCATCAAATCTGTCATCCGATTGTGCAAAAGACAGAACGGTAAAAAGCGGTACGGCGGGAAGAAGCGCGGCGCCCCAAACACGTTTTTTCTGCCAAGACATTATGCCAACCATAAAGCGACTATAATGCCCGTTGCGAGTGATGCCAGATTAAAATGCGGCTCATAGATTTAAAATCCGCCGCCTGTCCGAAAACCGCCGCCGCTAGAACGACCACTTGAGCGGCCACTGGAACGGCTTCGAGATGGTCTTGAACGCGGCAAAGATTGACGAGGCCTTCGCGGAATAGATGTCCGAGAGCGTTGCGACCTCCCGCTTCCGCCCCAACTTCCGCCTGTTGACGTCGGGAGCCGAAGCCCTTCCGTCCAGTCAACACCGCCAAAATCAGTATCCGAATAACGGCGAACGGTCTTTTGCGCGCGCTGTAGCTGCCGCCAGAAATCATCGCCGGACAGAACGCCGGTCACGACTTGGCCAAGCAAAGCGCCGAGCAGGTCGCCGCTATCAAAAACAGAGGACGGCGCATCGAAGCGCTTACTTTTAAACCGTCGCCTCACGGCTTCTAATTCGCTGAGCGTTTTCTGGTATTTCTTCACGAGCGTTTTAGCTTCAAGCTGATCCCCGCGTAAATCTTCGGCTGTATCTTCAAGCTCGCGTAAATCCTCTATCGCCGCGTCATCATCGCGGGTCTGTGTCTGAGCGGCGATACGGCGCAAGCTTGGCAGATCCTTCCGCGTAAGCGTTTCCGACAGCACCGAAATAGCGTCGCGGTAAGGCCCGCTCTCGCCCGTTGTAATGCGCGTTTGTTCCGAGCGTAAATCATGGTGGCTTTTCTCGGCCAGTTCCGTTTTCACGTCGATAGCTTCGAGCGCGTCTTGCGCCGCCAAAGACGCCTCATGCGCCGCCGTGACGCCCTCTTCGCGCAGCATTTCATGCTCTAAGGTTTGCAGCGCCGCCTGCGCGTCCAAGGTTTGCACCTCTAAATTTTCCACATGGCTCGCAAGCCGCACGGGGATCGCGGTCAGGCGGCGATAATTTTCAGCCGCTTGGCGGTAGCCGCAAAGCCTTGCCACCCAGTGATCGAGCGTCTTGGTGAGAAACCAGCCTTTAGCAGACTTCGTGCCGTAGTCTCTTTTTTGCAAATAAGCAAAAAATGCATCCTTGCGATAAGGCTGCCCTTTCTCGGTTTCGTCTTCGCGGGCAAGAGTCAGCTTTTGCTCGGCGCGCGCCACTGTCGCTTCAAGCGTTGAGACAGTCTCTATCTTGGCTTGGTAATCAGCGTCTTTTAATATTTTCGCTTCCGCCAAAGCCGCCGCTTTATCATAGGCCGTTACCGCCGATAAAACTTTCGTCTCCGCCGCGCGGCGTTCCGTCTCTAAGCTTTCAATCGCGGCAAGACTGTCTTCGATACGCGCGGCAATGCGCGTCTCTTCTTCGGCGTGGGCCGCAAGCAATTTTTCGGCTTGGCGGTCAACATAACCGAGCGTCCCGCCCCCGCCTTCTTCGATAAGGTCGAGCCTGTCTTTTGCAATTTGCGCGTAGGCTTCCGCTTGTTTCCTGCGAACGGCAGCCAAAGCATCCGACGCGCGTGTCGGCAAAACGGAGACTTCGTTCACCGCGCCGCGTGCCTTCGCAATCGCGCGGTCAATATCGTGGAGTGTCTGTAGACCAGAAGGCGAATTAGTCATCCTGCCACTCCAAAATTGTTCCGCCGCTGGTTTCAATCGAATAGTCTGGCAGGAGATAGCCGCGTTTCTTCTGGCCAATCACAGCCTTCTGAATAATTTGGTCGTCGCGCTTATCCGCAGCCACGCCGTAAAATACGTCTTCGGAAACGCGCACGCCCCACTTAGACACGCGCGCGGTTTTCTGGTCTTCCTCGCTCGTGATAGACACTTTAAGCGCAGTCCCTGCCGCGTTTAGCCCCTCGACGATGAGGTAGTAATTGCGCACCTCTGCGTCCCCGTCATCATTGAGCCGGAACACGCCGCTCATTTCCCCCGGACGAGACACGATGCGAAGCGTGTATTGCTGAGAGAGATCATTGGCGAGCGCGGCCAGACTATCAACGCGCGTTTTGGCGGTTATAAAGTCTTTTTCTCCGATGGCCAAAACGCCGTCATCATACAAAGCCTGCGCGCGGGCTTTGATAGTATCCGTTGCTGCAAGCCCAAGCGCTTTATCACGGGCCTCGGTCAGGCTCTGCGGATAAGTCTTGGTTAAAAGCGTTTCGATCCGGTTAGCCTCAACTTTCGCCGGACGCACAAACCCCGCATAATTTATAGTCAAAACCGCGCCGACAATAAAGACAAGCGTATAGATTAGAGGCAGCCATTTTCGGCGGCCTATATAAAGACGCGCGAGCGACGTGCCGAAACCCGCTTTGGGCGGCGCGTAGGCGAAGCGCTGTTCTTCTAAGGCCAGAACGCCGTCCATGAGGACACTATCAGGCACCTCGATCCCTTGCGCCTTATAGATACCGCGAAGGCGCGCGATCAAGGCTTCGCGGCGATCTGTTGCAGCCAAATCTCGCTCGGTCATGATCCGTTCGTGGCGAAGCGTATCGACAACATCCATCGCGAGCATAATGTCGTCGAGTTTTTCGTCGCCCTGCGCGGCGGGGAGTGTCTGCGGGTCAGCCATAGGTTTCATTAGAATTTTGCTACAAGCCTCGCAAGCGTGAATTACGGTTGCGGCGACGCCAGTAAAGACGCCATGAAATCCAAGAGCGCCGCGCTTGCGCTCTCAGCGTCCAGACCTGTATTCGATTGCGCAGCTATAACGCCGCGCTCGGCAAGATCACCCAGCCCGTCTTCCAAGCGGTAAAGCCCCGCTTTATCAACTACCAAATCGAGCCAATCCCCGCCGCCCAGATAATAAACTGGCCTACCTGTAAGACGGTACTCCGCATACTTCCCTGGCAAAGCGTGGCTATCAGGCGGGGTGACAAGCAACAGAGCATCCGCGCCCGCTTGCATCGCCTTCGCCTCCTGCAAAGCCACAGAGCCGTGACAGGTGACTCTATACTTTGTCTGAGCGCCGCAAAGAGATATCTCTTCAGGCGTTAAAGGACCTGCAATGTGCAGATGAACATTCGCGGTCTTTAATTCCGATAATGCTAATAAGAGCGCCGAGAGTTTACGGCGGCGATCCGAGAGCGAGAACCCGCCCGTATGGACAAGATGAACCTCGTCGGGACTGCCCAAATTAGCAGGCTTCTCTGGCGGGCCGCTAAAATGCCCGACGATCAATTCTGGTATGCTTCTTGGCGCAAGCGCTCGAACGTCTTCCATCACAGCCTTCGAAACCGCCGTCACCCCCGACGCGTTTTTTAGATAACCCGCCGCAATCCGGCGCTCAATGAAACGGCGCAGACCTGACGCAGCCAGCTCCTGCCTATGAGAATGTGCGATCCACGTATCGCGAAACTCGGCCAGCCACGGCACGCCCCACTGCTTTGATAAGGCATGCCCGACAAGGTGCGTGGATTCGGGCGGACTTGTCGTCATGATAATGTCCGGCCTGATGTCCATATCCTGCAAAGTCGCCAGCGCCTTCTTTGCCCAAGGCACATTCGGGTCTGGCCAGTATATCCAAGGCCGCAGAGCATTTTTCAGCCGCGCCTTCAAACTTGGCGGCGGCGCTACGTCCGTGTGCAAGCCTCGTTCGCGCGAGGCTTTCTCAGCGTTTAAAATAGGCTGCGTCGTGACGCGGATAATATCCGGATCCTCTGCCGCGCCAAAAGGCGTTACCACCGTTACCTTATGACCCGCCTTGCGGAAAGACTCCGTCAACAAAGCCGGACGGCGCGCGCCCCCTGATATTTCAGGCGGGAAATGACGGGCTATGAGCAAAATATGCATAACCGTCCCTATCCCGTCCAGAAACCAATGACAAAGAAAATTGCGAAAAGGCGCGGCGCGCATCGACGCCCGGCTTTAAATTCATTCCTCTGTAAACTTCGCGAGTTTTTGAAAATCGCCCTTGCGCGTCTGCATTTGTCTCGTTAGGTTTTTTTCGATAAAATGAGGAAAAAGGTCTTATGACTCCTACGGATACGGGCAATCCCGACTACTTTCATAAGGTTGTAGATTGTCAGTGGGCCTGTCCCGCGCATACGCCTGTCCCCGCTTATATTCGCCTGATTGCACAGGAAGATTATAGCGGAGCCTATCTTTTAAACCGTGCTTCCAATGTTTTCCCCGGCATCTTAGGCCGCGTCTGTGACCGCCCCTGCGAACCCGCATGCCGACGCGGACGGGTCGAAGACGAAGAGCCCGTTGCCATTTGCCGCCTTAAACGCGTGGCCGCCGATCACCGCGGCGACATCAGCGACTTCCTGCCGAAAAAACCCGCTGTCACAAACGGGAAACGCATCGCCCTTATCGGCGCAGGCCCCGCCTCCTTTACCGTCGCCAATGACCTCGCACCGCTTGGCTATGAATGCACAATCTTTGAAAAGCTGGATAAGCCGGGCGGCTTAATGCGCTCTAACATTCCCGCCTTCCGCCTTCCGGAAAGCGTTTTGATGGAAGAGCTAGGCTATATTCTCGACATGGGCGTTGACCTTAAACTCGGCACGCCCGTCAAATCTATGGGCGCGCTCCTAGAAGAAAACTACGACGCAGTATTCGTTGGCACAGGCGCGCCGAAAGGCAAAGACCTCAACCTGCCGGGCCGCGAAGAAACTTCTGCCAATATCCATATCGGTATTGATTGGCTCGAATCCGTGGCGTTTGAGCATACGGAGAAGATCGGCGAGAACGTCATTATTATCGGCGTCGGCAATACGGCGATGGATTGCTGCCGCACCTCCCTTCGCCTCGGCGGGAAAAACATCAATGTCATGGCCCGCAAGCCGCGCGAGTTTTTCAAAGCCTCACCGTGGGAACTTGAAGACGCCGAAGAAGAAGACGTCAAAATTCTCGTCAACCATTCCCCCAAAGCTTTCGTCCACGAAGGCGGCAAGCTCACAGGCATGCTGTTTGAGCTGATGGAATATGACATCGACGAACGCGGCAAAATCACAGACAGCCGCGTCACCGGAGAAGTCACCTTGCCTTGCGATGATGTCATCCTCGCCATCGGACAGGAAAATGCCTTCCCGTGGATCGAAAAAGACGCTGGCATTGAGTTTGACAAATGGGAAGTTCCCGTCGTCAACACAAAGACATTTGAGTCCACCAAAAAGGGCGTGTTCTTTGGCGGCGATAGCGCCTTTGGCCCGAAGAACATCATCTGGGCCGTAGAACATGGCCACCAAGCCGCGATCTCTATCCATAAACATTGCCAAGGCGAAAGCCTGACAGAGCGCCGCCCGGATAAACTGGATTTCGAACCGACAAAAATGGGCATGTTTGAATGGCGTTATGCTAATGCCTATGACAGCTCAGAGCGCCGCGAGATGGATCATGTCGCCATGACCAAGCGCTTCCAAAAACTTGATATCGAGGTTGAGCTTGGCTTCTCCGCAGAAAAAATCGCAACCGAAGTCCAGCGCTGTTTGAACTGCGATGTCCACACGGTTTTCGAGGCCTCGCTCTGTACGGAATGTGACGCCTGTATTGATGTCTGTCCGGTGGAATGTCTTTCTATCACACCCCCCGCAGACGAAGCCGAGCTTCGAGACGTGGTACACGCGGTCAATGACGACCAAGCGCTTTTTGTCTCTGGTGATCTTCCGTTGACGGGCCGCGTCATGATTAAAGACGAAGATATTTGCCTGCATTGCGGCCTCTGCGCAGAGCGCTGCCCGACAGCCGCATGGGACATGCAAGAGGGTCTTGTAACCATCCACCATGCTGGCGAGCAAGACATTTTGGAGGCTGCGGAATGAGTTCCGGTATCAATGACTTTGTCATCAAAGTCGGCAATGTAAACGGCACAGGTTCCGCCAGTGCCAACGAGCTTTTGATGAAAGCCATCTTCCGCATGGGCGTACCTGTCGTCGGGAAAAACATCTTCCCGTCCAACATTCAAGGCTTGCCGACATGGTATGAAATCCGCGTCACAGAAGCGGGCTACCGCGGACGGTCCGGCGAGGTCCATTTGATGATCGCCATGAACGCCGAAACCTACGAAAAAGACCTTGCAGTCTTAAGCCCCGGCGGCGTGCTTTTATATGACAATACATGGCCCCGTCCGCATACGTTAAACCGCCCCGACATTACCGTCATCGGCGTGCCGCTATCGCGCATGTGTAATGATGCGTTTGCCATCGCGCGCTCGCGCATCTTGATGAAGAACATGGCCTATGTCGGCGCTGTCGCGGCGTTGATTGATTTGGATATGAGCGTCCTTCAAGGCCTCGTCGAAGATATGTTCGCCGGAAAGAGAAAATTAATTCCCGCCAATATGCAGGCCCTGAAACTCGGCTTTGATTATGTCAAAGAAAACTATAAATGCCCCTTGGATTTCCGCGTAGAAGCGCGCGAGCTCACCAAAGGCAAAGTCATGATCGACGGCAACACCGCCGCTGGCCTTGGCTATGTTTACGGCGGCGCGACTTTCGGCGCGTGGTATCCTATAACCCCGTCAACATCGCTCATGGATGGCTTCACCAAATATTGCCACAAACTCCGCATTGACGAAGAGACAGGCAAGCACAAATTTTGCATCCTGCAAGCCGAAGACGAGCTGGCTGCGGCGGGTATGATTATCGGCGCGGCATGGAACGGCGCGCGCTGCTTTACGCCCACATCTGGCGCAGGAATTTCCCTGATGACTGAATTTATCGGCTTCGCTTACTATACAGAAACACCGACGGTGTTTTGCGATATTATGCGTGTTGGCCCGTCCACAGGCATGCCGACCCGCACGCAGCAATGCGACATTCAATTAACGGCTTATGCCTCCCACGGCGACACAAAACATATCGTGCTGTATCCGGCTCACCCGGGCGAATGTTTCGAAATGGCGGTTAACGCGCTCGACCTCGCCGAGCGTTTCCAAACGCCCGTCTTCTTCCTCTCCGATATTGATATTGGCATGAATGACTGGATGGTCGACGAGCTGACATGGGATGATAATTACGTCCCAGATCGCGGCAAAGTTTTGTCTGCCAAAGACCTTGACGAGATGGATACATTTTACCGCTATCTCGATGTCGACGGCGACCATATCCCGTACCGCACACTTCCCGGGACGCACCCGACCAAAGGCGCATTTTTCACACGCGGCTCTGGCCATAATAAGTACGGCAAATACACCGAAGACAGCGCCGAATATCAGGAAGTCGTTGACCGCCTGAAACTCAAATGGAAAAGCGCCGCCGAAAAAGTGCCGGCTCCGATTGTAACAAAAGCCAAAAGCCACGCCAATTACGGCCTCATTGCTATCGGCTCTAGCGACGGCGCGGTGCTCGAAGCCTGTGACCGCCTTGCCGATCAAGGCCTGCATTTTGATTATATGCGTATTCGCGGCTTCCCGTTCGCGCAGTCTATCGAAGACTTCATCATGGCCCACGATCAAGTCTTTGTGATTGAGCAAAACCGCGACGGACAGCTGCACGATCTTTTGCTGACGGAAACAAATGTTCCCCGCGAAAAACTCGTCTCTGTGACCTATTATGCGGGCGAGCCGCTCAGCTATAAAATTGTCGAAGGCGCTCTGTTAGAGCAAATGAACGTGAGAAAAAGCGCATGAGTAGTTTCGCCAAACCCAAGATCCGGCGCAAAAATGCGGTTACCAACGATATCGGATTAATTCGCTCGGATTATGACGGCCCGATGTCAACGCTTTGCGCGGGCTGCGGTCATGACAGCGCAACGGCGGCTCTCGCACGCGCCTTTTTCGAAATGTCGATTGAACCGCACCGCGTCGCTAAAGTTTCCGGCATTGGCTGCTCGTCCAAGACAACAAGCTATCTCCTCGCCAACGCCCACGGCAACAATACCACGCACGGCCGTATGCCATCAGTCGCCACAGGCGCGGCGGCGGTGAATAATTCGCTGACCTATTTCGGCGTGTCCGGCGACGGCGACAGCCTTTCCATTGGCGCGGGACAGCTTATCCATGCCATGCGGCGTAATCCGGACATGCTTTACATGCTCGAAAATAACGGCGTCTACGGCCTCACCAAAGGGCAGTTCTCTGCCTCTGCCGATCTTGGCTCAACCGCCAAAAAAGGCGCGCCCAATGATCAGCCCCCGATTGACCCCGTGGCCCTCGCGCTCTCTGTTGGCGCAAGCTTTATCGCCCGTAGTTTCTCTGGTGACCGCGAGCAGCTTGTCAGCCTGATTAAAGCGGGTATTGCCCATAAAGGCTTTGCGATCATTGACGTGATTTCGCCCTGCGTGAGCTTCAACGACCATAAAGGCTCAACGAAGTCCTACGAGCATACTTACAAATATTACCACAAAGCCGTTCACGTGGATTATGTTCCGCCGAGCAAAGAGATCAAAACCGCTTACGAAGCCGGAGACGTCATGCCCGTTGAGCTTCACGACGGCGGCGTCATTAATTTGCGCAAACTAGACCCTGATTATGATCCAACCGATCGCGGCGCGGCGTTTATGAAAGTTTTGGAATCGCAAAAAGGCGACGAGATACTAACGGGCCTTCTTTACATCGACGAATCCCGTCCCGACATGCACGCGCTCAATAAAATGGAAGACCGCCCGCTAAACGAAATTCCCTATGAGGAATTAAACCCCGGCGCGGCGGCTCTGAAAGACCTGCAAAAAGGCTTTCGGTAAAGAAACGTCCCTTATTTCATATGCCGCGCGCCAATGCTAAAGAGCGCGGCTATGATGCGTTTTTCGAAAGCCCGCAATGAGTAAATATTCACCCGAAACCCCCGAAGGCTCTCCGTGGACGTATGTGTCCAAACGGGAGGTTTTAGACAATCAATACGTCAACCATTCGCAGCACCAGCTTCTTAATGTGACCGGAAGCCCTGTGGAATATACGCTGGTCCAATTCAAAAACCTCGCCGTGGGCGTTATCCCTTACGAGGATGATCATATCTATCTGGTCGGGCAATATCGTTACGCGATTGATCAATATAGCTGGGAGCTTCCCGAAGGCGGCTGTCCGCCCGGCAGCCAAACACTCGACGCAGCCAAATGGGAACTCGCGGAAGAAACAGGTCTGCGCGCGGAAAAATTTGAACCGTTCATACATATGCATACCTCCAACGCGATCACCGATGAATGGGCGACAGTTTACCTTGCTACGGGGCTTACCCAAGGCGAAGCCGAGCCAGACGAAAACGAAGTGCTGCAAACGCGGAAAATCTCGCTCGATGATTTCCTTGCCGAAGTCGAAAGCGGCAAGATCACAGACGCTATGACGGTCGCGGCGGCTTACAAGCTGGCTCTCATGAAAGCGCAAGGCAGACTGTGACGACCAGCTACGACGTCATTATAATCGGAGCGGGCGCGGCGGGCATGATGTGCGCGGCGACGGCGGGAGCACGCGGGCGCTCTGTGCTTTTGCTCGACCACGCAAAAAAGGCGGGCGAGAAAATTCGTATCTCCGGCGGCGGGCGGTGCAATTTCACCAACATTCATTGCGGGCCTAAAAACTTTATTTCAAAGAACAAACACTTCTGCAAATCTGCGCTCTCTCGATATACCCCGCAGGACTTTATTGATCTCGTCGGGCGCTACGGCATTGCATGGCACGAGAAAACCAAGGGACAATTATTTTGCGACGGACGCTCGCAGCAAATCATCGATATGCTGATGGCGGAATGCGATAAGGCCGGAAACGATATGTGGCTCGGGGCCGAAGTGCTGGATATTCGCCGCTATGAAGACGGCTTTGTTGTCACGACGGATCGCCAATCGCTCAATGCCCAGTCTGTCATTATCGCGTGCGGGGGGCCGTCCATCCCCAAAATGGGCGCGAGCGGTTACGGCTATAAAATCGCCGAGCAGTTTGGTCTCGCAATCATCGATCCTGAGCCCGCGCTCGTGCCGCTAACCTTCACGGACGGGTTAAAAGAGCCGATCAAAGCTCTGTCGGGCGTCAGCGTCAACGCCCGCGTTAGCCACGATAAAACCGCCTTTGACGAAGCGCTTTTATTCACGCACCGAGGTCTTTCTGGGCCAGCGATTTTGCAAATCAGTTCCTATTGGTCGGCGGGAGATTCAATTACCATCAACATGGCTCCAAACCTTGATGTCTTTTCGAGCCTCAAGCAGATGCGGACGGATCATCCCAAGCAACATCCCAAGACATGGTTGACGCAGCATCTACCGCAACGGCTTGTGGATTTCATTCTCACGCAGTTCCCGCATGAGCGGCTCGCAGATATGTCCGATAAGGTTCTGCAAAACATCGCCCTGCAAATTAATGCATGGTATGTGAAGCCCGCCGGAAGCGAAGGTTTTCGCACGGCCGAAGTCGCGCGCGGCGGCGTTGATACGGCGGAGCTATCGTCAAAAACGATGGAGGCAAAAAAAGTCCCGGGGCTTTATTTCATCGGCGAAGTCGTCGATGTGACCGGACATTTAGGCGGTCACAATTTCCAATGGGCTTGGGCGAGTGGTTACGCGGCAGGGCAAGTTTGCTAGGGCTTACCCTCCGGCAAAAACGTCCCATAAAAGCTTCACGCCGACGCCAAAAATAATCACATACAGAATATTATAAAACAGCTCTTGCGGCATACGCTTTAAGAGCCAAACACCCAATAACACGCCCATTGGCGCCAAAGGTATCAGCATTAAAGACGTCATGAGGTTAGTACTATCGAACTGCCCTAGCGCGGCATAGGGAATGATTTTTATCGCATTAACGAAGAAGAAGAACATCACCGCCGTTCCAGCATAAACCTGCTTCTCTAGGTTTTGCGGAATAGCATAGGCTTGGTAGGGCGGGCCACCCGCATGAGCGACAAAGCTCGTAAAGCCAGCGACGATACCAGCCAATATGCCTACACGTTTGCTTTTGGCATATTTCGGAGAATCCGCCTTTGACTTAAATAAGCGGTAGAGAGAAAATGAAATCGCGATAAGGCCAACAAAGGCAAGAACGATGTCTTCAGAGACAAAACGCGCTAGTGACCAACCGAGAATAATCCCCGCCATAGCCGCAGGCACCATAAGCAAAAGCAGCGGCTTGTGCCATGTTTTCCGGTATGACCACACGCTCACCCAATCCATGACAATCAAAATAGGCAGCATAATACCCGCTGCCTGTATCGGCGAAATTGTCAGCGATAAAATGGGCACAGCGAGAATACCAAGACCGCCAAAACCGCCTTTGGAAATACCCGTCACGATCACAGCAATGATAGCGGTGACCCAAAATATAGGACTTTCAATCATAGGGCTGTATGGCAGAAGATTTTAAATTTTCAATCTGTGAATTAGCCGCTAGTATGACCCCATGAAGACAATTGATTTAAACGCGGATATTGGCGAGGCGGCAACGGCTGAAGGCCAAGCCTCTGAACGCGAAATTTTGAAATATATAAGCTCGGCCAACATTGCCTGCGGAGGTCATGCCGGAAATGACGAAACGATGCAGACAACCGTCAAAGCCGCGAAAGCCGAAGGCGTCGTCATTGGCGCGCATCCCGGCTATCCCGACCCGCATAATTTCGGGCGCAAATCCATGTCCTTAGAGAACAAGCAATTTGAAACCATGCTGCGAAAAAGCCTGACAGAACAAATCGTCCGCCTGAGCGAAATTGCGGCGGAGAACGGCGCGCAGGTGGCCTATGTAAAGCCCCACGGCGCGCTGTATAATGACGCCGTCAAAAGCCAAGCCCACGCCAATTTAATCGCGCAAGTCATCGCCGATATTGACCCCTCGCTGTCTTTCCTCGGCGGACCGAACTCCGAGATGGGCGAAGCCGCCGCGCGGAGCGGGCTTACATTTATCAGCGAAGGGTTCATCGACCGCCGGTACACGGATGATGGTCACCTGCAAAGCCGCACCCAAGACGGCGCGGTCATTAAAGACCAATCCGCGCGCCTTGACCAAACCCGCAGCCTCGTCATGGACGGCAAAGTCACGACGGCGACAGGCAAAACTCTTGCTGTCAACGCCCGAAGCCTCTGCCTTCACGGAGACAGCCCTGCTGCCGCAGAAACTGCCCGCCAAGTCCGCGCCGCCATCGAAGACATGGGCGCACAGATAAAGGCCTTCGCCCATGCCGCATAAAACGCCCCACATAATCCCATACGGCGATAGCGCTCTACTCATGAAATATGACGTGAACGGCTATGATGAAAAAACAGCGAAAGCCGCCTACGCGCTTTCAGAATCACTTAAGACCAACGGATATTGGGACGAAGTGATTTGCGGATATGATTCCGTATTGGTGAGTTATAATCCAGTTGAGGTCAGCTTAAAGACAGCCCAGCGCCGCATCGAAGACAAGCTCAAACACCCTGCAAAAGATCAACCGGCAAAAGGCAAACGTGTCGATATTCCCGTCTGTTACGGCGGTAAACACGGGCCAGACATTGGCAATATTATGACCGAAAGCGGCCTTAGCAAAGACGCTGTCATTGCCCTTCACAGCCAGCAAGACTACCGTGTCTGCATGATGGGGTTTATTCCCGGATTCGCGTTTTTATCGCAGGCCCCCAAAGCCTTGCACCACCCAAGACATGATAGCCCCCGTCTGTCAGTCCCAGCCGGATCGGTTGGCATTGCGGGATGGCAAACGGGTGTTTACGGCCTTGAAAGCCCCGGAGGATGGCAAATCATCGGACGAACGCCCTTGCAGCTTTTTGACAAAGACCGAGAAAATCCGTTCCTCCTTAAGGCTGGAGACAGTGTTAGGTTTGTGCCAACGCCAGAAGGGGATTTCCATGATTGAGGTCTTACAATCCGGCACGCGCGCCAGCCTTCAAGATGCCGGACGCCCGGGGCACAGACATCTCGGAATCCCCAGTAGCGGCGCAGCAGATAGGCTCAGTTTTGCGCTCGCAAATTGGATGACCGGTAATCACTGGGACGCGCCCGCCATCGAATGCACGCTCGGCGGTCAGCATTTTAGAATTAAAAAAGATACGGTCATAGCCCTCGCGGGCGCAGAAATGTGGGCGCAGATCAATGGCCAGAACGTCAAAAACTTCACGGCCTTTCCGGTAAAAGCCGGAGACATATTGACCTTAAGTTTTGCCCGAAAAGGATGCCGCGCCTATCTTGGGATTGCAGGCGGATTTAAGGGCGAGGCCTTTCTTGGCAGCGTTTCTACCTACCCGCCTGCTTGCATAGGCGGCCTAGACGGCTTCCCTCTTAAAGCTGGGGACATCATCGAAGCCGGAGCCGGTCACGGCGAACGCCGCATCATCCCGCCAGGCTACACACCTGGGATTTCAACTCATGTTGTTTTACGCGCGCGTCCAGGGCCAGAATTCTTCGACCTCTCTCTGGCTTCGCAAAGGCATTTATTTATTAGCCCTTTTCACGCCACTGACCATACAGACCGCATGGGATCACGGCTTAAGGGCGACAGGATCCAAACGGCCAAGCCGATTTCTATGACGAGCGGGCCAATGCTGTCTGGCACTCTCCAAGTCCCTGCAAAAGGCGGCCCAATCTTGTCGCTTGTCGACGGGCATTGCACAGGTGGCTACCCCCGCGTCATTCAGGTCATTCGCGCCGACTTTTGGCAGATGGGGCAAATTTCGCCCGGCACCAAGGTCAGCTTTCAGAGAAGCTTCATTGACGATCCCGCCAAAATTTTGACCCGCCGGAACGCATTTTACGGCGGACTGATGGACGGGTTTGCGTTTTAGTTCCCGTGAAGACCGCCCCATACGTTCTGCTTGATGACCAAATCACGCCGTCGGTTCGCCGATATATCGCGCCGATTAAAATCATCACAGCCGCAAGAATAGAAGACCTTGAAGAGGCTTTCTCTGCGCTTCAAACGGCGCATGCGGACGGCTTTTATCTCGCAGGATATATGGGGTACGAGCTTGGCTATGCGCTGGAGCCCAAGCTCGCAAAACTCATGCCGAAACAGCTCGATACACCGCTATTGCAGTTTGGGGTCTTTGAACATTACGACGCTCACACAGAGATTACCGAGCCTGATCAAACTGACTTTCGCGGCTTAACGCTCAAACCCGATTGGGATTTTGATCAGTATAAATCTAAGTTCGACCGCGTCATGACCTATATCGAAGCGGGCGACGTCTACCAAATCAACCTCACCTTCCCCATGCGGGGCGTTTATCACGGCAAGACCGAAGCGCTCTATCGCGCCTTAAGACACAGACAACCCGGACGGTATGGCGGCGTCATCAGTCTGGGCGGCCGCGATATTTTATCGCTTTCGCCGGAGCTGTTTTTCCAAACCACAGGCAAAGACATTCGTATGCGGCCGATGAAAGGCACGGCGCGGCGACAAGCCGACCCCGTTCAAGACGCAGCGCTTCGCGATGCCATGCGGCATGATCTTAAATCCCAAGCCGAAAACCTTATGATTGTTGACCTCTTGCGCAATGATGTTTCGCGGATTGCAGAAAAAGCCTCCGTCACTGTTCCCGAACTTTTTACGCTTGAGACCTACCCGACCCTGCACCAAATGACTTCGCAAATCCGCGCGCGGCTTCAAGAAGGGACTGATTTTCGCCAGATAATACAGAGTCTCTTTCCTTGTGGCTCAATAACGGGCGCGCCGAAAATTCGGGCCATGGAAATCATTCATGAATTGGAGCCTGCGCCGCGCGGGGCCTATTGCGGCGCGATGGGTTATTTCGATCCAAACGGCGACATGTGTTTCAACGTCGCTATCCGCACGCTTACGCTCGGGCAAGGCGAAGCGGTCTATAATGTCGGCGGCGGATTAGTGCTCGATAGCCGCGCCGAGGATGAATATGCGGAATGTCTTTTGAAGTCCAAAGTCCTAGCAGCAGCAGGTCCAGACTTGATTGAAACCCTGCGCTGGACGCCCAAGGATGGCGCCCTACGCGGCGACCGCCATAGTGCCCGCATGGAACGTAGCGCTAAGGCCTTAGGCTACCCGTTTTCAAGACAGGCATTTGAGACCTGCATAGACGCTATCGTAAGTAAAACACCGCAAAAGCTCCGCCTTGTTTTAAGCCCTGAAGGAATCCTACGATTAGACCTCACAGAGTTTGAACCTGTGACTAAACGTTGGACCGTCGCGATGAGTAAAAACTCACTGACGGAAGCCGTTCAAGAAACCCGTTATAAGGTCAGCCACCGCGAATTTTATGACGGAGAACGCCGCCGCGTCGCCAGCCTGACCGGATGTGATGAGGTTATATTCCTCAATGACCGAGAAGAAGTTTGCGAAGGTTCATTTACATCGCTGTTTGTCGAAAAAAACGGACAGCTTTATACGCCTGCAGTTTCGAGCGGTTTATTGCCAGGTGTTCTGAGAGAAGCCCTCTTAAACGAAGGGCGCGCCATGGAAGCCGTCATGACGCTGAATGATTTTCTCCATGCGGATAAGCTGTATGTCGGCAATTCCCTTCGCGGATTAATTCAAGTAAGCTTAATGGATAAGGCTTTTCATTAGGCCCGACATTTGAACGGGATAAACACTATGACCCCAGTTTTACAACATTGGTACATTTCGCCTACGGGAAAGGCCACAAAGCTTGACCTGAAGGTCGACACGAAAAGGCCGAAGAAAACCGGATATGAATGGATACATTTGAGCGCTTCACACGCAGAAGCGCGGCAATGGCTAATTGATGATCCTGATATTGACCTCCTAGCAACCGACACAATGCTCGCGCAGGACTCGCGCCCCCGCGTCATCATTCATGATGATAGCCTTCTTGTTAATCTGCGCGGCGTCAATCTCAATGAGGGCAGCGACGTGACAGACATGGTCGGTATCCGCTTTGTTGTGACAGAGAACCGTGTCGTGTCTATCGAGCGGCGGCCGCTGAAGGCGACAACCGATATTGCCGAACAACTCGAACGCGTCAGCTCTCCCGAAACGGCCAGCGGCTTCCTCGCTTTATTTGCTATGACCCTCGCGGACCGTATGGCACCGACGATCACCGACCTTTCTGAGAAAGTCGATGATTTAGAAGAAACCGGCGACGATGACATAAGCAATCTAGACCGCACCCTTTTGGCGGAACTGCGCCGCGATGTCATTTCCCTTCGGCGCTATCTGGCCCCGCAGCGAGACGCCCTGAACAGTTTTTCAGTCCAGAACCTCCAATGGATTACAGAGCTGGACAAACTTCACATTCGCAGCGCTGCCGACCAGACCACGCGCATCACGGAAGAGCTTGATACGCTGCGTGAACGCTGCACCGTTATTCGCGATCATCTGACTGATCACCGCGCGGAAACCATGAACAATAACATGATGATCCTCTCCGTCGTCGCCGCGATTTTTCTGCCGCTTGGCCTCGTCTCAGGCATGATGGGCATTAATGTGGGCGGCATGCCGTGGACCGAAGATGGCAACGGCTTTTGGTACGTCACAGGCATCGTGATCATTGTGGGCTGCGTTCAGATGCTCTTCTTTAAACTTTTAAAATGGATATAGCAGCTAGGGATTTGCCCCTAGCGCCGCAACCGATTATACACGCTTAACATTTCCAGGAGACCATCATGGCTAAGAGCCTTAGCACCTTACAATATCTTGATAAAGCGCTTGGCGGTTTGCGCGAGCTCGGCCTTTTAAAGGGCGAAAGCGATCCTGTGCCAATCATCACTTTGCTCGATCGCATCTCTGATCTCGACGAAGATAAAGTCGCCGCAATTGCCCGCACCCTCGACCAAGCGTCCTACTTTAACGAAGTTGTGCGCGAACAAATTTCAGGCGTGAAAGTCGCCGAACGATACGAAGGCATCACCTCCGCCTTTAATTCCATCCGCGACGATTCAAAAGCGCTTGTCGATCAATATGCCGACGGCCGCATCAACACGATGGAACGCGTGTCCAATGTATGGATGAAATTTACGCGCGGCTCTATTGCTTCGCGTTTCGGAAAAATCAAAGACCTCTATCTTGACGTCGCCGACGAAACCAAAAACCAGATCGAGCGCGAACAATTAATCCTCGAAGCCTATATGGATTTTCGCGGCGCCATGAAAAACTCCGAAGTCCTATCTTTGGACATTCTTAAAAAGGCCGAAACCGAACTAGAGAAAAGCAAGACCGCCGTGTCCGTTGCCGTCGAAACGGTTGACGCCTATGCGGGCGAAGACTTAGCCGAGCGCGCCACGCTTGAGCTTAAGCGCGACGAGCAGCTCCGCGCCTTGCAAAACTCTGACAAGCGCTACCAAATTGCCAAAGACCTCTCGGACAATTTGACCGTTGGCTACAACACCTCCGAAGTCGTCATGTCGCGGCTCGTGCAAATGCGTAACGCCAAGGAACGTGTCTACGCGCAGAGCATCTCTTTCTTCTCGACCAACGAAGTTGTCCTGACGGCGCTTTCTGCCACACTGACCGGAATGCACGGCCTCCACGAGAGCACCCAGACCCTCAACGCCATGAAAAAAGGTATTGAAGACAGTCTCGAAGTTCTCGCGGAAATCGGCGACAAAGTCCAAGAAGCCGCTATCAAAGCCGGTTACGGCCCGACAGTGTCCGCTGCTGCCGTCAAGAAACTTCTCGACGCGGTGATCGCCTATCAGGAGCGCTCGCAGGACATCATCAATGAAATGCGCCACATGGCGACAGAGAACTCAGCCGAAATCCGCGTCATTGTCGAAGAAGGCAAGCGCCGCCTTGCTAAACTCGCAGAAAGCGGCGCTGCGGCAACACTGAACTTGACATAGGTAATCTTATCACATTATGAGGCCAATATGACTCGTACTGTGAAAATAGGACACTAGAAATAATGTCGCTTCGGCGCACATATCGTCTTTGCCTTGGCATGATGGCTTTGCTCATCATGGCCTTGCAAACCTTGTCTATTGCTCATGCCGCGCAGTACGGCGACGCGTCGCATGAGCATAATGGCATGGTCTGTACCATGGACGCGATTGCCGTTAGCCATGTCGCCATTATCCCCGCGCCAACTGTGGCCGTTTACGTCCCTGTTTTCACCGCGCCAGTCTATCAAACCTCTTATATCTCTGCGGCCTATATCACGCCGCAGGGCCGCGCCCCGCCGCCCCGAAGTCCGCCAACACCCTCATAGTCACTCTATTTTGCTCCGTGCCGCTCTTTTGCGTCTGCGCGGATATCTATATCTGTCTATGAGGTTTTTTCATGTTTATTACGTCCCTATCCCGTGCAGCGTCCTTGTCTGCCGTTCTCCTATTGTCTGTCTCCGCATCTGCCCTTGCCCAAGAAAGCCCGCAGCCTGCTGAAGACGAAATCATTGTCACCGGATCGCCCCTTATGCGCTCTGTCGACGAAGCCATAACTGGCGTCTCTGTTCTCACGGGTCAGGAGCTTTCTGACCGCCTCGCTGGCACAATCGGCGAAACCCTTAAATCCGAACCGGGCGTGTCTTCGACATTCTTCGGCGCCGGAGCCTCCCGCCCAATCATTCGCGGACAAGGCGGTGATCGTGTTCGCGTTTTAACCAACGGCATTGGCTCTATTGACGCCTCTTCCGCCTCGCCAGACCACGCCGTCGCAGCAGAGCCTGCACAAGCCGAGCGCATCGAAGTCCTGCGCGGGGCCTCCCTTTTACGGTACGGGTCTTCCGGATCAGGCGGCATCGTCAACGTCATTGACGGACGCATCCCTACGCGCGTGCCAGACGACATAGAAGCCGCTATCCGCATCGGCGCATCCAGCGTTGACCTTGGCCGCGAAGTCGCCGCATCGGCGGATATTCCAGCCGGCAATAACTTCGTCATTCACCTCGACGGAACATGGCGCGAAACGGATAATTATAAAATCCCAGACGAAGCTGAAAGCGCCATCTTCCACGCCCTCGAACACGCGGAAGAGCACGATGATCACGATGATGATGACCATGATGATCATGATGAGCATGATGACGACCATGATGAGCACGAAGAAGAAACGCCGGATCGCGGGAGCTTAGAAAACTCATTCTCTAACGCGAAATCCTTCACAGGCGGACTGTCCTATGTTGGCGATCGCGGCTTCTTTGGCGCAGCCCTGCACCGTTATGAAAGTGATTACGGCATCCCAGGCGGGCACGAACACGCAGAAGAAGACGATCATCACGACGAAGATGACGATGATCATGATGATCACGATCACGATGATGATGATGATGATCATGATCACGAAGAAGAGGCCGGCGTCACCATCGGGCTTGAGCAAACGCGCCTTGACCTAAATGGCGGCTTAAAATTGGACGGATTTATTGAGCGCGTGCAGTTTTTCGGCGGCGTGGCTGATTATAAGCACACAGAGTTTGAAGCCCCTGGCGAAGTCGGCACGGTCTTTACCAATAAAGGTTACGAGGGCCGCCTTGAAGCGATCCAAGCTGAAAGCAATGGCTGGTCAGCGGCTTACGGGCTTCAGCTACGCAGCCGTAAGTTCTCCGCTATTGGCGATGAGGCTTTTGTTGCCCCGACCAAAACTAACCAAATCGGCGCTTACATGTTCCACGAAAAAGAGCTTGGCGATATCCACCTCGAAGGCGCAGCGCGGTATGAGCGCACAGATCATGAAAACAAAACCACAGGCCAGACCCGTGACTTTGATCTGTTTAGCCTCTCAGGCGGCGGCGACGTTCACCTGACCGACACCATCCGTCTAGGCGGCACCGTGTTCCGCACGGAACGCGCGCCAACCAGCGAAGAACTGTTTTCAAACGGCCCGCACCTTGCAACTAGTCAGTTTGAACGCGGCGACATTACGCTGGATAAAGAAGTCGCGACAGGCATAGAAGCCGCGTTCCGTCACCGCCAAGACAATCACTTCATCACCGTCAACGCCTTCTACACGGACTATGAAAATTACATCTATGAGGCTGATATCGACGAAGAGGAAGACGGCTTGCCTGTGTTTATGTTTACAGGTGAGGATGCAACCTTCCAAGGCGCAGAAATTCATGCAGGACATGATCTCGGCCGGGTCGGAAGCTTCGAAGTCTCGGCTGATGTCTTGGCCGAGTATGTGCGGGCCAAAACCGATAGCGGGAACTTGCCGCGTATTCCGCCGCTCTCCATCTTGCCCGCGCTTGAGGCCGAAAGTGAGCGCTTTAAATTCAGAGCTGAGATTGATTACGCCGCAAGCCAGAAGAAGCTCGCAGCGGGCGAAATCCCCACAGAGGACTACGCGCTGACCAATCTCTTCGCTACATGGAAAGCACCGACAGGCGCGCAAAATGTGCGGCTATCTTTGTCGGTCTTAAATCTTATGAATGTAGACGCCCGTCAGCACACCTCTTTCTTAAAAGACGTTGTGCCTTTGCCGGGGCGTAATGTTCGCTTTTCTATCAGCGCCGACTTTTAAATCGGCGCTGACCATTTTACTGGCGGCTCTTTAGCCGCCAGTCTATCCTTTCGGATCGTAGCTCAAAAGCTGCATATGGAAAACCAATGTTGCATTGGGCGGGATAGACGGGCGGCCCTTGGAGCCGTAAGCCAAATCACCCGGAATATAAAGCGTGCGGGCTTCGCACGGTTTCATCCCTTCAAGGGCTTCGTTCCAGCCCTTGATAAACCCATTAGCCGTATGAACAATCGGATCATTGCGGTCATAGGAACTATCAAATTTTGTCCCGTCTGGGAAGAAACCGTGATAGTTAAGCGTCACAGGCTGCGACCCTGACGGCGATGACGCCTCATCAAGACCTTTTTGAACAACCGTATATTGCAGGCCAGATTTCGTCGTAATGACGTCTTTGCGCGCACCGTTTGCCAAATGCCAAGCTTCAGGGTCATCATTCGCGGCAGGCATGCCTTCGAGCGTGCTTGCATAGGCAGAAATATCTTCAAGAACTTTGTCGGCTGGGCATGTCGCGAACGGGTCGCCAAACACTTCAAGCTTCAACGCGTCAACGTCTTGGCGTAATTCTTTCACGTCAGCATCACTGCCGCCAGGTTGGCACGCCGATAAAGCTAGCGCAGAAACGCAGGCCGCCAAAAGCGCTGTAGTTTTTAGGGTCAATGTCATAGTCATCTCCAAATAATTTGGCTCTGACTAATCAACGGCGCTTAGCCTGTAAAGAGTAGATTATACGGCTGCTTTAGGGTCATCGCGCAGCCACCCTGTAATGGAGTAGCGGTTGGCCCCTGCAAAATTCGTGACCTGCGTGACAATATGATCGCGTGGCACTTTGAACAGCGACAGAGAATTAAAACTGGGGGAAAAACCCCGCGTCGTCTCTTGCCCATTGAGGAATAAAAGCTGCCCGCCCCAATCGACCCGCCAATCCTTTGTGAACCCCATCACATAGGCGGCGCGGCGCTCGGCATTATCGCCCGTATCATTATGCGCGTTCAAGAAATGGCCGGGCCCGTAAAGCGTCGCCTGCGCGTCATGCTTGATAACGCTCGGCTCATTAGTCACCGCCTTGGTGAAGCTCAGCATCTCGGCTGAATTTAAAAACTCGGTCATGGCGTGCAAAGGCCACTCGGGATTATCCCCCGCGATCAGAGCGTCAATCATCGGATAACATGTATAGAGATAGGCAAACCCGCTCCGCGCCCGAGCCAAAACGCTTTGAATAACCCCCTGCCTCGCTTGCGGCGACAAAGCCGCCCATTCTTGCGGCTGATAATATCTATGGCCCCCTGTTTCATCCGAATGCACCATCCGCCAAGGCGTCGCTTTGGAAAGCACTTGATAAATTGACTCGGCCACATCTTCTGGAAACAAGTTCTCAATACGGATCATCCCGTCACGCGCAAAGTCACGCGCATAGGCCTCCACATCATGATCATCCCGAAGCTTTAATACAAATTCTGACATAGATGCGGCCTAACAGTTTTAAGAGAGCGGGCCAAGAGAAAGAGGAAGGCAGCGGGGGAAGAATGCGCAAGGCGCGGTAAGGCGGCGCTTAATATAGGTCTCCCATTTCAAGGCTATCATCCCCTTTCACGCAGTAACATCATCCCATTTTTCTAACTAATGTCATCCCGCAAAGCCGTAGGCTTATGCGGGATCTCGAGAGTAAGGGCACCCAATAACGTCTAGGTCCCGCGTCTCTTTGTTTGCAAGCAAACAATAACGCGGGATGACGGGCTATTTTTGAAGTGGAGCGCGTATTAACCCTCGTCCCCCGATCCCAAAAACATCGCCTTTTCAATCCCTTACAAAAATATCGCCCATAATAATCCTCGCCCCTCGGTTTACCCCTAATGTGTAAGCATGACACATCAGAGAACAGATACAGAAATAGCGCTAGAATATAGCCGCCCCGATATGACCGCCCCGCCGCAATTTCCCTGCGGGCCGGAGATTTGGGATACGTCTGCCCTTCGGGCCGTTATCCCTGCCCTGATCGCGCGGCTGTTCACGCTGTTCTCGCCCGAAGGTATTCAGCGCGGGGCTATGGCTCGGTTGTGGGATATCCGCCGCATGATCGTGCAGCTTCACCGCGCCGAGACGTTTAATTTCACAACATGGCTTATCCGTTCCATGCAATCCAACCGTGCGTGGCAAACCCAAATCCGCGAAGATTTAGGCGGTGAACCCGCGCTTCAAAGATGGGAACGCCGACGCGAGAAAATGCTAGAGGGGCCTTCCGAGTCCGTGAACAAAGCGGCCCCGAAGACGGTTTCTAAGACCGCCAAACGCAAAGCCTCAAACCCCATGAAAGACCGTTACGGCTTGTTCCATTTAGCGTCATTATCACGAGAAACTGTCAAAGCCCCGTCACTACGGCTCCTGCTTCCGTCTCTACCTCGCAATGCAGGCGCGAGCCTTCTTTGGCCGAAACCGATTGGCCTCACCCCCGATCAACTCCGCGCGCCGGAAGTCGCATGCGCACTCAACAGCAATGACATTGATGGTCAGGCCGATACACACTTATCGCAAAATCCAAACACGCCGAGCTTCACCCGCGAGGCCCTTATAAAAATATGGGAAAGGCTCCACGCCCAACATAGTGAGTGGAACCACAGGCTAATGATCGCCGATATCATGATGGCCACCCCCTCAATAAGAGGCGCCTACTCCCCTCCGTGAGATGAGCCGCCTACCATTTTCAAAATATAATTTTCACGCAGTCCTTCACAGGACGGCGCTATCTGTGCTGCGTAAATTTCACAAACGAGCCTTGTTATCCCGCGCGGCTATAGGCAAGTTTGAGCCAATCTTTGACATCGCCGTCAAAGTCATCCGCCGTTTCAAGCCTCACCCTGTGACTACACATGGCATTATAGGTTTCTAAGCGCCCTGCTGCCTCTTCGCCTTTCAGGGCAAACCCGAGATCAATACGGCTTTTTGTGGCAGGCGTGATGAGCGCGAATTGCTTAGCGCGGCGAAGGCTCACACTCGCCTTTTTCGGAGCCACTTCGATATCGTCGCCCAAGGTTTGGATATATGTAAGAATAGTCTCGTAAAGAGGTTTCAACCCCGCTTTCCCGCCAGAATATTGCACGGCGACAAGATCAATATCTTCACCTGTCTCTCTGGCTGTAGCCGCAACAAGATTGGCAAAACCATGAGTCATACCTTGATCTGTTTTAAGGTGTTTGAGGATTTCGCCATGTTTTTCAAGGCCACTTTTCTTCACAATGACAAGCCATTCCGGCAAGGACTTTCCCGTTTTCTCCGGCATATTATTTATCATACTAACGAGCATATCTGCAGAGCTGGCCATATATCTCCCCTTTTAACGACAGAAACCTTATCATGTTTTTGTGAAGACCCCAACGTCAATAGTGGTGGCGCGGCGTCCTGCTTTCTGTTTTAACCTCACTATGAATTATTTAAAATCACTCTGGTCCGCTGCGGCCCTCGCGACTTTAACGGCCTGCTCGCCCGCAAAGCTTCTCAATACAATCACGCCGTCTGGTAATTTTACCAAGCAAAGCGATATTAGTTTTGGCGAACATCCGCGCTATAAGCTCGATATTTACAAACCCGAAACACCGAAGATCGGCGCACCTGTTTTGGTATTCGTGCATGGCGGCGGCTGGAATAATGGCTCGAAAGATTTGTATAAATTTATCGGCGACGGATTTACAGGCGAAGGCTATACGGTTGTCGTCCCCAATTACCGCCTCCATCCAAACGCGGTCTACCCTGACCCGTTGACCGACACGGCCAAAGCCGTCGCTTGGACAGCCAAAAATTATCCCGGCCGCTCTCTCATATTAATGGGTCATTCCGCTGGCGCGTATAATGTGTTGATGATGGGCCTCGACAAAGGCTTCCTCGCCGCGGAGGACGTGAGTATGTGCGCGCGCATAAGCGGCGTGATTAGCCTCGCGGGCCCCGTCGGTATTGTTCCGCTCAAAAAAGAACCATACATCACCGTCTTCCCAGAGAAGTTCACTGGCATAGACGCCGCCCTGAATAATGTGAACGCGCCGTCCCCGCCCATGTTCCTCATGAACGGTGGCAAGGATGATCAGGTCTATCCGCGAAACGCCATAGCTCTTGATAAAGCCATCAAAGAACGGGGCGGAAAACCTGAGCTAAAGCTCTATCCCAAGCTGTCCCACACGGACGCCGTGAAAGTTCTGTCCCGTTATTTCGACGGCGACTCGACGCTTAAAAATGACATCTTACAGTTCATGTCTGATAATTCCGCGGCGAAAGATTCGTACTGCAAGTAGTATGACCTACGACGCCGTCATTATCGGAGCTGGACATAACGGCCTAACCTGCGCCTTCTATTTGGCGCGCAAAGGGTTGAAAGTTTGCGTTTTAGAACGGCACACCGATGTCGGCGGCGCGGCCGTCACCGAAGAGTTTCATCCAGGCTTTCGTAATTCCGTGGCCTCTTACACAGTCTCGCTTTTGCAGCCCAAAGTCATTGAAGACATGAAGCTCTATGATCACGGCTTGTCTGTGGTCCTGCGCAAAGTTGATAATTATCTCGCGCTCGAAGACGGCTATATGCTTGCGGGGCAAGACAGTTTAACGCAGCGAGAAATTGCGCGCTTTTCCGGCACTGACGCGAAAACCTATCTTCGGTATGAGCGCGACTTAGATGTGATCGTGGAGCTTTTGCGTGAGTTTTTATTGACCTGCCCTCCCAATGCGGGCGGCGGATTGTCTGATGTTTTGGCGCTTTTGAAAGCGGGATACAAAGCGGGTAAACTGAGCTTGGAAGATCAGCGAAACTTGCTCGACTTTTTCACCAAAAGCGCGGGCGAAATTCTTGATTATTATTTCGAGAACGAAACGGTCAAAGCGCTGTTCGGATTTGACGCTGTCGTTGGACACTTCGCCTCGCCCTATGAACCGGGATCGGCTTATGTCCTGTTACATCATGTGTTCGGCGAAGCCGCAGGCGTAAAAGGCGCATGGGGCCATGCCATTGGCGGCATGGGCGCAATCACGCAAGCGATGAAACGGGCCTGCGAAGCGGCGGGCGTCACAATTAAAACTGATACTCCTGTCGAGACAATCTTGACGGAAAAAGGCAAAATTAGTGGCGTTATCGCGGGCGGTGAAACCCTAAGCACAAACATTATCGCCTCGAGCGTTCATCCCAAAATACTCTATCAAAATCTAATCAAGGCAGAAGATTTGGAGCCCGCTTTCAAAGAGCGCATTAAACGCTATGCCTCGCACTCCGGAACATTTCGAATGAATGTCGCGCTCGATACATTGCCGGCCTTTACCCATGCGCCTGATGGTGCTGATTATTTAACATCTGGAATCGTTATCGCGCCAAGCCTAGAGTATATGGATAAGGCTTGGCTCTCGGCGCGGAAAAAAGGGTGGTCAGATGCTCCGATTATTGAAATGCTGATTCCGTCCACTTTGGATGATAGTTTGGCTCCAGATGGGCAACATGTCGCGAGCCTGTTCTGTCAGCAATTTTCCTATGACCTGCCAAATGGGCAAACGTGGGATGAGGTATGCGAACTGGCCGCCGATCATATCATAGACTGCGTCGACCAATATGCTCCCGGGTTTAAGGCCTCAGTTCTAGCGCGGCAGATTAATTCACCGCTAGATCTTGAGCGCCGCTTTGGCCTTGTCGGCGGGGATATTTTCCACGGACGTATGAGCCTTGAGCAGCTTTTTTCCGCGCGCCCCGTCCTCGGACATGGCTCTTATCGCGGCCCAATTAAGGGCCTCTATATGTGCGGCTCCGGCACCCATCCGGGCGGCGGCGTCACCGGCGCGCCCGGGCACAATGCCGCGCACGCCATATTAAAAGACCGATAGACCAGAAGACAAACAACAGAGACAGTTAAAGAGCCCCTCATGAAACTCTACCAAATCGACGCTTTCGCTGATGCTATATTTGGTGGCAATCCCGCCGCCGTGATTAAGCTCGGTGCCTTTCCATCTGAAGCCCTCATGCAAAACATTGCTATGGAGAATAATCTAGCGGAAACCGCCTATGTTGTTCCGCGAAAATCCGAAGGGCATTTCGACCTTCGCTGGTTTACGCCGACCCTTGAGATTGATTTTTGCGGACACGCAACGATTGCTACCGCCCATGCTCTGCGGGAAGAATATGGATTAACCCCTCCCTTTCATTTCCATACAAAAGTCGGAGACCTTATCGTATCCATGACGGACGGACTTTATAATTTGGATGCCCCCGCATTTCCCGCCCGCGAAACCGAACTCACCGCAGCGATAAAAGCCGCGTTCCCTGTTCCGCTAGAAAGCGCCTTTTGGGCCAGTGATAATTTATATGTGGTGTTTAAGAATGAAGACGACATTCGAACCATTACGCCGGACATGTCCCTCATCCGTCCTTTATCTGATCACGGCGTCGGTATAACGGCTGCGGGGAGCGGCGCATTTGATTGTGTTTCGCGATTTTTTGTTCCGGCCCAAGGCATTGACGAAGATCCAGTAACAGGCTCCGCCCATGCCGCGATCGGCCCTTATTGGAGCGGCCGTCTTGGCAAGACAGAACTCACCGCATTTCAGGCCTCAAAGCGCAGCGGGATATTACGGCTGTCCATAAAGAAACAGCGCCTAACCTTGTCGGGCGGCGCTGTTACTTATATGGAAGGCAAGCTTAGGCTTTAATCAAATAAAGGCGTTGAAAGATAACGCTCGGCAAAGCTTGGAATAATCGTAACTATTCGTTTGCCCTTCATTTCAGGCCGCGCGCCGACAATCAGGCTGGCCGCAATCGCTGCGCCGGAAGAAATACCGACAGGCACGCCGTCAACGGCCGCGACATGTTTAGCTGTCCCGAAGGCCGTATCATTTCCGATTTTCACAATATCGTCGATGAGGTCCGTATCGAGAATTTCAGGAATAAATCCAGCGCCGAGTCCTTGTATCTTATGAGGGCCTTTTTTGCCTTCTGAGATAATGGGGCTGCCTTCAGGCTCAATCGCGATAACTTTAATATCTGGGTTTTTCTCTTTGAGAAAACGGCCCGCCCCCGTGAGCGTTCCGCCGGTGCCCACACCAGAAATAAACCCATCGATTTGGCCATCTGTATCGGCCCAAATTTCAGGACCGGTAGTTTTATAATGAATGGCAGGATTCGCTGGATTGACGAATTGCCCAGCCTGCACTGCGCCCGGAGTATTAGCTGTGATTTCATCAGCTTTCGCCATAGCGCCTGGAATGCCGCCAGCAGCTTCAGTCAAGACAAGCTCTGCACCTAGGATTTTCATCATCTTGCGTCGCTCTATCGACATTTGCTCTGGCATAACAAGGATCGCTTTATACCCCTTTGCCGCAGCGGCGAAAGCAATCGCAATACCCGTGTTGCCAGATGTAGGCTCGACAATCGTTCCTCCTGGTTTAAGCTTTCCCTCAGCTTCCAAGGCTTCGATCATGGCAAGGCCAATGCGGTCTTTGACCGAGGCGATAGGGTTGAAAAATTCAAGCTTATAGACGAGGTCAGCTCCGACGCCCTCGGTGATATTGGGCAGTCGCACGAGAGGCGTATGCCCAATGGTTTGTAGAATATTGTCGTAAATACGACCCCGAAATGGCTGTGTCATAAAGGCTCCAATGATTACTGTAGACATTAGGTAGGAAGCCCTGCCTCATTTGTCCAACGGCGTAAGGACTTTTTTTGACTTCATGCAATCACGACGAACCCTTATTGACTCCCTATTAAGTATATTTCTTGTCTAAATTTCAATTACCTTTGCTTAGAAAACACCGTGGAATTATGTGGTGGGAACCTCTTTATGTACCGATATGGAAAATATTTAGCGAATATCACCAAGCGGTTTTCTAAAAACCGCGACGGGGCAACAGCGCTAGAGTTTGCTATTCTAGTCATTCCGTTTAGCGCCTTGATGTTTTCAATTATTGAACTGGCCATTGTCTTTTTCATTAGCTCCACGGTGAGCCATGCCATGCAACAGACAGCTCGCGAGATCAGAACCGGAGAATTTCAAGCGGCTTGCGGCGACGCAGCGGCCTTTAAGGCGAAAGTCTGCTCGGGTATGTCAGGCCTCGGAAATTGCATGGCCAATTTACGCATTGATGTCGTAACATCGCCAACCGGACGGTTTGTGCCTGGCTTACTTCCTGCGACTCCAGACGCCGAAGATCCGGCCAACCCGGGTAACCCAACAATCTTGCCCGACAGCTATGTTGATTCTCCGGCGCAAGCCGTGGTTGTCGTGCGTGCTCAATATTATCACCCGCTGACAATTCCAGGAGACATCACGCGGCTTTCCAATCAACCTGGAAACAGACGCCTCATTACGGCAGCGACCGCATTTCGTAATGAGCCTTTCCCTGGAACGGGCGGGTGCTAGAGGCCATGACCATGTCACTTCCATCGATTAAAAATATCAAGTCAATGCTATTAAACGGTTGCCGGTTGCCGCGCTTATTCGCCAGAGACAGTCGAGGCGTTGCCGCCATCGAGTTTGCCCTTATCGCGCCTGTTATGATTGCCTTTTATTTTGGCCTGTCCGAAATATCTATCGCCATTGCCGTAGATCGCGATGTGACCCATGCCACCAGTGTTGCCGGCGACCTTGCGACGCAAGTCACCGACCTTGACCGCCTTGATGTGGTTGACGTGATGACGGCAGCGCTAACCGTTCTAGGCGTCAATTCAAACAATCTCTCTGATGTTACGGTTGAACTCAATAGTTACGAAAAAAGCGGAACAAACATTACCCGTATTGGCTACGCCCGCATGGGGCCAGCCATTTCAGCCGGCGGCCCAGCGACCTATAATCCGGCAGCTTTAGGAAATAATTTGCTAAGTGACACATCCGGCGTTGTTGTTGCCCGTGTGAACTACAAATACAAGCCAACGACTCTAGTGTTTATGAAGAACGTTACTCTCAGCGAAACTTTCATTTTGAAACCGCGTAAGTCTCTTGTGGTGCCATTTGATGAAGGCGGAAAGTCAAATTTCAGCTGCACGGCTCAATCGGGGCAAACCGTTACCTGTACTGCCACGAATTAGAACACGTTTGCCTTAAAAACTCCCTGCTTCGCTCGGTCAGTCTGCTAAATACTTCTTTTGCAAAGACTGTTTTTCGGCAGTCGATAGGCCGAGCGTGTTTTCAATGTAGTGATCCATATCGCCAATGGTCTGTAGAGCCTTACGTAGATATTCAGGCTCAACGCCGAACATGGGCCGGAGCGCTTCTGCGTCGTAAGCTCGGCCAAACTTTTTACCCATCATAGCGGCCGCAGGCTCTAAGAAACTATCAACATCGACAGCTTCCATTGTCAGCATAAAATCTTCCATTATTATGTCTTCGTCCACCCCTAGCGCGGCGAGTATCACCGCAGCCAGTGTGCCGGTACGGTCCTTCCCTGCGGCGCAATGTATCAAGAGAGGAGCACCATCACGCGCCATAAATTTCAGTGTATTTGCGAATATTGTTCGGAAGCCAGCATCATTAGGGCGAGCAGAATAGGACGCATTCATATAATTTCGCGCATCATCGGGATGCCGTAAATCATGCTGAATAAACATTTCATGCGGTGCGAGAGCAACTTTTTCCATGCCTGGGGCATCAGGATATTCATAGACCGCCGGCGTCTTCCCATCAGGCCATTTATTAGGTTGTCTGTCACGCTCTGGACGATGACGCAAATCCACAATCAAACCGATGTTCAGCCCGTCCACTTGTTCCAAATCGCCTTCTGAAGCCGCACTTAAGTGAGCAGAACGGAAAAGCTTTCGCGGCGCAACATTGCGGCCAGATTTAGTTTCATAATTACCAAAATCACGAAAATTATGAACAGATTTGAGATTATACAGTCGAGTCATCCCTGCAATGTATGGATGACTCGACTCTGTGACAAGCCCATTAGCGCGTGAAAAACTTAAGACATTTTATTTGATTGTATTTTCGCGAAACGGTCCCAAACGCCGTCAGCACCGTGCCAATCGCCTTCCGTTGCCCCCTTGGAATATTCCGTGGCTCGCGCTTCAAAGAAGTTAGCATGTTCCACGCCGTTCAGAATTTCAGACAGCCAAGGAAGTGGGTGCTGCTTAATGCCGTAAACCTTTGGCAGGCCAAGCTGGCCGAGACGCCAATCGGCAATATAACGAATATAACGTTTAATATCTTCGCTCGTCATGCCTTCAACAGGGCCCATCTCGAAAGCCAAATCAATAAACTTATCTTCCATTTTCACGACAGTTTTACAGCAATCAATAATGTCATCAGCAACAGACGGCGTAACGCACCCCGTTTCTTTGGCGAAGGTGTGATATAGTTTAATCATGCCCTCACAGTGAAGGCTTTCGTCGCGGATTGACCAGGTTACAATCTGCCCCATGCCTTTCATCTTATTAAGACGCGGGAAGTTCATGAGCATCGCAAAAGACGCGAAAAGCTGTAGACCTTCTGTGAAGCCGCCAAACATCGCTACTGTACGGGCAATATCGGCATCGGTTTCAACGCCAAATTCCTGCATATAGTTATGCTTATCAGCCATGGCTTCGTAATCCATGAATGCTGAAAATTCAGAATCAGGCATACCGATAGTTTCGAGAAGAAGCGCATAGGCAGCAATATGGATCGTTTCCATGTTGGAAAAAGCCGAGAGCATCATCTTAATTTCAGTCGGTTTAAACACACGAGCATAACGCTCCATGTAATTATCATTCACCTCGACATCAGACTGGGTAAAAAAGCGGAAAATTTGCGTCAAAAGATTGCGCTCATTGTCGGTCAAGTTTGTGGCCCAATCTTTACAGTCTTCGCCGAGCGGCACTTCTTCTGGCATCCAGTGGACCTGTTGCTGTTTCTTCCAAAAGTCATAGGCCCAAGGGTAACGAAAAGGCTTATAGCTGTGTGACGGGACAAGGAGTCCCGATGTAGCGCGTTCAAAATTATCCATATTTCCCATGTTGATCCTCGGTATCATACGTCCATGCAGCTGCACAACATATAGGCAGCCAAATCAGTCCAGTCACAATATGTAGTAAAGCCTCAAACTCAAGGCCTATTCACGGCGGAAGCATTTTTTTTTGCGGATAAGTCGCGCCAGCCGCGCTATAGAACACACTGACCAAAAATTTGAAGCGTAAAGCCTGATGCCATGACACCGCAAAACCGCCAAGCCAATGCCCTGAAAGCCTTTCATAAGGGATATGCTCTTGCACGAGAGAATCAGTGGGACAAAGCCCTTCTTGATTTCGCACACGCTTTTGAGTTGGCGGGAAGCAATATTTGGAACAGCCTCTTTTTAGGAACCGCTCTCTGGCAGACAGGTAAAACAGATGAAGCTCTGCAGCTTTGGTCACTGGCAGCAGATCATGATCCGGCGATTCGTATAGCGCAATACCAAAAAGACGCAGACAGTTTAACTCGGAGCTGCTCGCAGCTGGCGGATATGGAAATCCGGCGCTTCATGACAGGACTGCATACTGATGTCGTGAAAAATTGCCCAGACCCAGGGCGCGCCGTCACTGGTCTTTGGCCTCAAACGCACTTTGGCGCGGTTGACTATCCGCCGTCTGGCCCGAGGCCTTATATGTTTTTTATGCCAGACCTCGCCCAAACCTCGGTTTTTTCACGTGAAGGGACGCCTTGGATACAAATACTTGAAAAGTCGTTTGGCGATATAAGGAAGGAGTTCTTAGCATTAACCCACAATGCGAGTCTCGGTACACCTTATATCAATGCAGAAGGTTTTTTGGGGCCAGAATGGGAGCTACTGAAAGGGCAAGACGATTGGACGTCCATTCACCTATTCAAAGACGGCGTACGAACACCAGAAGCCGACCGCTGCCCTAAAACCTGCGAGACTTTAAATCAGCTCCCCCTTGTCCATCACAATAGCAACCCGATAGAGGTTTTCTTCTCTGTCTTGAAACCAAATACACATATTCCGCCGCACTTTGGACTCGCGAATAGCCGTTTGACTATTCACCTGCCGCTGATCATTCCTAATGATTGCGCGATTCGTGTTGGTGAGATGACTCATTCCTGGGTCGCGGGAGAGACCTTTCTTTTCGATGATAGCCATAACCATGAAGCATGGAATAGAAGTGACCAGACCCGCGTCGTTCTAATTTTTGAAGCTTGGCGGCCAGACATGACCAAAGGCGAAATAGAGGCGGTCCAAACCAGCTTTAAAGCGCGACAGGCATGGCTAAATTCTCGTCGTGTGCCGGACGCTACAAATATGAAATAGTGAAACCTTTGACAACCGAGCCATAAGAACTTTAGGTTAACGGCGCCAGGTGAAGGAAAGCGCGGCCGCGTCTTCTTTGAAGCTAATGGTATTTGAATTTACTTCGCGGCCAAAGGAGGTCACTTCACGGCGGAAATACCCCAATGATACGTCCGCATCGCCGATCCGGTAGCCAACGCCCGCTTGCGCATCGCCGACAATGATGCGGTCTTGAAGATGGAATTGCCCGCTTGTGATCCGTCGAACACTATTCGGAGAATAGGTGACGGCCTCGGCGTCCGCACCCGCGAACATATACCACGTATTCGCCTTTAAGTCCGAGCCTTCTCGCAAATCATCACCAATGCGAACTAATGCGCCGACAACAGCGCTGGAGCTCTCATCATTAAAGCTAACAGATGCTCTGGGCGTGAGTTGAATATCAATTTTACTGTCGATATTTGCTGTGATTGATTTCTTATACCCAAGGTCAAGCGTGTCATCCCGGCGGAAACACCCTTCTTCGCCTGCACGGCAGCCTATATCGGTCACATCCAAGTTAAACAGACGAGAGCCAACTGTTTGTGTCGGAATATCAAGCATAGCCCCCTTAAGGGATGAGCTAAGGCCGACAAAATCAGCTTGGTCAAAATTCAAACTTTGATTCGAGGGCGTTACATTGACTGTAAGTCCATCCGTTGGCGGAAGAATAAGCTTGTTTGCCTCAATGTCTGCTTGCGATTGTGCGCTCGCAATGCCAGCGCTGGAAAGAACAAAAAGGCTTAAAAACAATGTACTAGCCAGCAATCGGGGCATAATCCCATTTGCAGCGTTCATTCCGCTTAAAATGTGGCGCCCAAACTTGGACATACCAACCCGCCTCACTTTTCGGCGCGAGATTGCGCCCTCAAGAACCAATTGCCATAAGAATGTGTATAAATTATGGCAACTTTTGAAAAAATCTACTTCTATCGTACCATAGTATCGGTATGGCACACAAGATACCCTTACAGATGGAACCTTGCAATTTTGACGCCAAACAGGGTTAAGAAGGGCTTAAATTTGTAAATATACAGTAAAGCCTCTTTGGGTCTCTATTGTGAAGTCTCGAGCCCTGTCCTATTTCTAGCCACTCCACAAAAGGCCATGACATCCCCTAAAGAGATGGGCGGCCGAGAAGGTGCTCGAATATTCAACGCTAATAATTCCACATTGTCCCATCTTCGAGACGCACGATGGGGTGGTATCGGCGATCGAAAGAATATCGTTTCGCTTCTTCTTCGTCAAAATCAACCCCAAGACCCGGAGCGTCGCTAACATAAAACAGTCCGTTCTCTAGGTAATGTTCTGACGGGAATAGCACGTCGCAGGCCTCTGTTCCCAGAACCAGATATTCTTGAATGCCAAAGTTGGGGGCCCATGCATTGAGATGCGCTTGCGCCGCCATCGAAATGGGCGAATGGCTTGGCGCGCCGTGAAATCCAGTTCTGACATTATGCAGCGCGGCCAGCTCCACGATCCGCCTCACATGGGTAATCCCCCCAGCATAAGTCGCAGACACCCGAATGAAATCAATCCACTCTTTCTCGATCATAGTTTTGCAATCCCATATGGAATTAAAAACTTCGCCAATCGCAATCGGCACGGTCGTGTGATGCCGTATAAGTTTCAGCGCCGATTGATCGTCTGCGGGCGTTGGGTCTTCCATCCAGAACAGATCATATTTCTCTATCTCTTTCCCGAACGCCGCAGCTTCGCGGGGCCGCAAGCGGTGATGAACATCATGCAGGACTTTTAAATCAGGGCCAAAACGATCTCGTATTTTTTCGAACACAATGGGCATGAATTTTAAATATTTGTCGGCGTTCCAAATTTCCACGTCCGGTAAAAGCCCGAAGTCTGTGATAAAATGCTTGGCGTCGTCCCCCGCTCTCGCGGTTGCATAGCCGCCTTCCGGCATGCCGGGAATGCCGCACTGAACGCGCACGGCTTTATACCCTTCGGACTGATAATGGGCGATAGTGTCGAGCAGCGCGTCCACGTCAGATCCCGTCGCATGCGCGTATACCATAGCCCCGTCGCGGCTCTTGCCGCCGAGTAATTGATACACAGGCAAGCCAGCGAGTTTCCCTTTAATGTCCCACAGCGCCATATCAATCGCGCCAATCGCGGCCATCGTAACAGGCCCTCGCCGAAAGTAAGCGCCGCGATAAAAATACTGCCAGATGTCTTCACTATTACGAGGGTCCATGCCGATGAGGCACGGAATTAAATAGTCTTTTAAATAAGCCGCAGGGAGCGTTTCGCGCGTATTCAGTGTTGCGTCGCCAATGCCGTATATACCAGCATCGGTCATGATTTTTAGCGTGACGTAATTCTTGCCCGGCCCTCCGATAAAAACTTCTGCACTTGTAATTTTCATTTTTTGGCTCCACTATATACCAATATAATATACCAATAAGACATACCAATGCCAAAAAACAATGTCTCTTTTCGCAGAGAGACTTACGCGGGGGGTTCAAAGATGAGCCAGACAATAAAAGTACTTGTCCACGGCACGGGATTTGCCGGACAAGGCCACACCGACGCCTTTCGATATGCGGGCGCTGAAGTCGTCGGCATTGTCGGCCGCACAGGAAGCGTCGCGCAGAAAGTCGCAAAAGATATGGGCATTCCCTATGCGGGCACGGATTGGCAGCAAGCGCTTATTGATTGCAAGCCTGATGTCGTCTCCATTGCCACCCCAGGCGGCGCGCACTTTGAACCCATCAAACAGGCCATCGCCGCAGGCGCGCATGTGTTTTGCGACAAGCCTCTGACAGCGGACGGCGACACGGCCAAAGCGCTGTGCAAGCTAGCGGACGCTAAAGGTGTCAAAACTGCCTTCGCGGCAAGCTTTAGATATATGCCGGAAGTCCTGCATGCCAAACGCTTAGTCGCAGAAGGCATCATTGGCGAACCCCTCGAAGTCGAGTGCATGTCCCATTTCAATCTGGAACGAGAAATCCCATTCGGGTGGTCACACCGCGCCGAAGACGGTGGCGGGCGACTGAACAATAATTTCACGCATAAACTGTCCATCGTGACGTCAGTGATAGGCGAAAAAATTCTCTCCATCATGGGCGAAGTCCGCGATGATTTGGGTAAGGCCCCAGTTGTCAAAGGAGTGCATAATTTCAAAACAAGACGCAACCATATCCCCGATGATTTGAACGATCCCTCACTTGAATGGGGTGCGTCGAATGTGGAGTGGTCTTACAATGTCACGGCGAAACTTGAGAGCCCTTATGCGAAAAAACCCGTGACAGCACTCTTCAAACATGGCGGCCTACACCCGCGCTTTAACGAAGACTATATAGCTTTTTACGGCAGCAAAGGCGCGATCTATATTAAAGGTCATTACGGAGCCGGTCCACTCTATCTCTACGGCGCAGATAAAGCGTGGAGCAAAGTCCCGCTGCCCGCTGATATCGCCGCCAACATCCCCGACGTCGAAGGAGATACGGAACGGAACTGGCGTTATCTCATTCGCGAACTTGTCAAAGACATTAAAGGCGAACCCGTGGCCCCGTACCAAGGGTTTAAAGAAGGCGCGCAGTACCAACAGCTTATCGACCTCATCCGCACAAACGGAAACTGGACGGACGTCACTCATCTGCAATAAAGGGCGCTCTCATGAACTATGATTATCTCGTCATCGCAGGCTATTTCGTTCTCATTTTAGGCATCGGGTTTGCCTTTAAAAATATGGCATCAAAATCAACCAGTGATTATTTTCGCGGTGGCGGTAAAATGCTGTGGTGGATGGTCGGGTCTACAGCCTTTATGATGCAATTCTCGGCATGGACCTTTACAGGCGCGGCAGGCAAAGCCTTCACCGACGGCTTCGCTGTGTGTTTGGTTTTCTTTGCTAATACATTCTCGTACTTTTGCGGCTGGGCCTATTTCTCCCACCGATTCCGGCAAATGCGCGTCGACACGCCGACCGAAGGTATCCGGCGGCGATTTGGCCACGGCAATGAACTATTTTTTTCCTGCGCTCTCATTATTTTCACGCTCATCAATGCAGGCGTCTGGCTCAACGCTTTAGGTATTTTTTCGAGCGCAGTATTTGAATCCAATATTAATATGACCATTATTGTTATCGGTCTTGCCGTGGTCTTTGTCTCTGTGCTTGCTGGTGCTTGGGGGGTTGTCGCCTCGGACTTTGTGCAGACCCTCGTCGTTGCCATTGTGTCAGTGGCCTGCGCAGTTGTCGCTCTTGTCAAAGTCGGCGGGCCAGTCAATCTCGTAACAAACTTTCCGTCCAATTTCATCATGGGGCCGGACATGAATTACGGGCTTTTATTGGTCGGTACTTTCATCTTCTTTTTGGCCAAGCAGCTCATCACATTCATGAATTTGCACGATTCGTTTCGCTTTTTAAATGCCAAAGATTCCGCGAATGCCCGCAAGGCCTCGCTCCTCGCTATGGCCTTAATGGGCTTAGGCAGCATCATCTGGTTTATTCCGCCTTGGGCCGCGGCGATTTTATATCCAAACGCCGCAGCGGCCTACCCTGAGCTCGGCAACAAAGCGTCTGATGCGGTTTATTTAGTCTTCGCTCGCAACGCCATGCCTGCCGGAACCGTCGGGCTCCTGCTCGCGGGATTGTTCGCCGCGACCATGTCGTCTATGGATTCAGCGCTCAACAAAAACTCAGGCATTTTCGTCCGTAGTATTTATCAACCCTTTCTGCTCAAAAGAAATAAAGCCGTCAGCGATGCTTCTTTGCTCAATCTGAGCCGCGTTCTCAGCTTCATCAGCGGCGTCATCGTCATCGCCATGGCGCTATATTTTAAATCCCTGAAAGAGCTCAGCCTGTTTGATTTGATGATGTCCCTGTCCGCCATGGTTCAAGTTCCTATTCTTATCCCCCTAATTTTCGGCATCATCGTGAAAAAGACGCCTGCGTGGGCGCCGTGGGTAACAGTCCTGCTCGGTCTGTTCGTGTCTTGGTTTATGAAGTACCACCTAACCCCTGATGTCTTCGCGAACTGGATCGGGCTGGAGCCATTCACCGCCCGCGAAGCGACGGATATGAACCTGATCCTGACGATTGGAGCGCAAGTCTTTATCACCGCGGGGTTCTTCTGCGCGACCAGCCTTTTTTATCGTGATGCCTCCGACAAAAACCTTTCTGAAACCAAGCGTTTCTTCGCGGACCTCAACACCCCTGTCATCGCGGGCGGCGATCAGGACGATTATGATCGGCAGCAAAGACAAAAATTGGGCTCCATGGTGCTTTATATGGGGACGGGCGTGCTGTTCATGGCGCTGATCCCGAACCCGATGTGGGGGCGCGGTATGTTTATTCTCTGCGCGCTAACGATACTAGCTATCGGAAGTCTATTAAAAAGAAGCGCCGCTCAAAAACAGTTTAGCTAACTCGGCATAATGAAAGGAACTCACATTGTTCTCGATACTTAAAACCACGGCTTTGCTTCTCGGCATTTCATGCTTGCTGGCAAGCTGCGCGCCAACGCCTGATTAGGCCGCCGTTACGCTCACGCACGGCGTTGACGAAACGGCGGGCGGCGGTTCTGCCTACATTATCTCGATAGATAATGCGACGTTCTACCTTGAAAAAAGCGGCGGCGGTCTCTCCAGTATGCTCGACAAAGACGGCGTTGATTGGATTGGTTTCCATAACGCAAAAGGCAGCGCTCATAAAGGCGAATATAGAGGGTTCCCCAACGCGGTACACAAACAAGACGGCAATTATTTCCACGCCATGAATTCAGGAACGGACCCGTCAACCTCTGTCGTCGAAATAGAAACAGCCGATCATGTGCGCATCTTATTTACGTCAGGCAACGCTGCGTGGAAGGGGCAATGGGATTTCTATCCAGAGCGTTGCGATTTTACGATGACTCAGGTCAGCGACGGCTATAAATACTGGGTGCAGTATGAAGGCGTACCGGGCGGCCAAATGAACCGATCTGATTTTCGTTATTCGTCTGCGGACACAAAACGCCACCTCATTGACGTGTCATATATCCGCGACCTACCGTCCCCGGAATGGATGGCCTTTGGCGACGAAAAATCACCGCGCATGCTGTATGTGTTGCACCACGAAGACGATTCACGTCCCGACGATTATGTCAGCCGCCCTGACATGACAGTGCTCGGCTTTGGCCGCCGAGACAAAGATAAATTCCTGACCACGCCGCAAACCTTCTCCATAGGGTTCGCCGAGTCGACAGAATATACCGCCGTTCAAAAATCCATTGAGGCGATTATACAATAAGGTGACTGGAGGTCGTTTAAGGGATGGGCCAAAAGACTCTCACATCGCACTGCAATGTAAACACACCCATTAAGGATTGCCAACGTCGAAAAAATGAGGATAGAAAAAAAGCACCCCACCCCTCTGAATAGCAATAACCACCTGATACTAAACAGTATTAGGGGGTTAAGATTTACATTTTCAGAAACTTCTGGCTATTGGCAAGCAAGGCATTCTTCGTAATCCGTCGGGGCGGCAGCTTGCATACTTTTTTCCATGTCAGAAAGCTCTTCATCGGGCTTATCTGCAATACCGGCAAAGGCGGCCCGTTGTACTGATTTCGAGCGGCAGTAATAAAGCGATTTCACGCCTTTTTCCCACGCTGTCCAATGCAACATATGAAGGTCCCACTTATCGACGTCGCCAGGGATGAAAATATTCAAGGATTGCGCCTGGCAAATATAAGGCGAACGATCAGCAGCGTGCTCGATCACCCAGCGCTGGTCAATTTCAAACGCTGTGCGGAAAACGGCTTTCTCGTGCTCGTCAAGCTCTTCCAAATGCTGGACTGAGCCTTCATTTAGTAAAATTGAGTCCCAGATATCTTTTGTATTCAGGCCTTTTTCTTCGAGAACAGCTTCCAGAAGCTTATTTCTGACCGTGAAGGAACCTGAAAGGGTCTTATGGGTGTAAATGTTGGCCGGAATAGGCTCGATGCCCGCTGATGTTCCGCCGCAAATAATAGAAATAGACGCTGTCGGCGCGACTGCCATTTTGTGCGAAAATCTTGCTTTAATACCCATATCCGCTGCATCTGGACACGCGCCGCGTTCGTCTGCGAGCAATACGGAAGCCGCGTCTGCGCCGCGTCTGATGTGGCGGAAAATCCGGTTGTTAAAGGATTTCGCCATAGCGCTTTCAAACGGAATGCTTTTAGCTTGCAACATAGAGTGGAAACCCATGAGGCCGAGACCGACGGAGCGCTCGCGCATGGCTGAGTATTTTGCATCGTCCATTTCGCTAGGTGCACGCTGAATGAAATCCTCTAGAACATTATCAAGGAAGCGCATAATGTCTTCAATGAAGCCTTCTTCGTTTTTCCACTCATCCCATTTTTCTGCGTTCACAGATGATAGACAGCAAACGGCTGTACGTTCGCGGCCAAACTTATCTTTACCTGTCGCAAGCATAATTTCAGAGCAAAGGTTTGATTGCTGTACCCGAAGGCCTTGATCACGCTGGTGCTTAGCAAGGGCGTTATTGACCGTATCGGAGAACACCAAATAAGGTTCGCCAGTTTGGATACGCATCTCGAGAATTTTCTGCCATAATTTACGAGCGTCAATCGATTTGATGACCTCTTTGGTCTTTGGAGAAATCAGATCAAACTCTTTACCGTCGCGCACAGCTTCCATGAATTCATCAGAGACATTGAGGCCGTGGTGAAGGTTCAAAGATTTGCGGTTAAAATCGCCGGATGGCTTACGGATTTCAAGAAACTCTTCGATTTCAGGGTGATGAACATCGAGATACACGGCGGCAGACCCGCGGCGTAGTGAGCCTTGGGAAATTGCCAATGTAAGACTGTCCATCACGCGGATGAACGGAATAATGCCAGAGGTTTTACCCGCGCGGCCAATTTTTTCGCCAATAGAGCGGACATTGCCCCAATAAGTTCCGATCCCGCCGCCATTAGAGGCAAGCCACACATTTTCGTTCCAAACATTAACAATAGAATCAAGGCTATCATTGACGGTATTTAGGAAACAAGAAATCGGCAAGCCGCGCTTTGCGCCGCCATTGGAAAGCACGGGTGTTGCCGGCATGAACCAAAGCTTGGACATATAATCATAAAGACGCTGTGCGTGGGCCGCATCATCAGCGTATGCTTCGGAAACGCGGGCGAACATGTCTTGATAGGATTCTTCAGGAAGAAGATAACGGTCAACAAGGGTCTTTTTACCAAAATCCGTAAGAAGCTCGTCGCGGCTGCGGTCTTGGCGGACCGTTCCAGCGTTGATTTCGCGAACGGCGCCGGGGCGACCTGTTTCTGGGACGGGTGCGAGAGCTGGCGCTGACTGTGTTAGCGCTTCTTCAAACACTTCCTCTACGGCCGCAATGGCCAAAGCTTCGCTGGTGACTTCTTCTGACATATTTATTCCCTGACCCTCTTGTGCACGCAGCACATTCCCTAAAAATTAGCCCAACCACAACCGCTTCGCGCCTTTTTGGCGTTCACGTTTTTTTATCTCGAAAACAGATGCCTTATTCACATCCACACAACATATAGTGTTGATTTGCCCTCTGCCGTCAACACCTTGTGTGCCAAAAAAGGAAATTTTTTGTTAACAGCGCGTTAAGTATCTGTGGATATTAAGATATTACTTGAAATATCAAGCATGTCTGGAATGCTGAAATTTTAAAGAAAACAGCTAAGCCCGTGAAAATAATACAAATTTCAAATTATGACGGACGGACAAACACTCAAGCCTCTAAACGGAGTGCGCTGCATGAACACGCCCAAAAAGTGAGCACTCAAATTACGCAACAGAGAAATTTGCGCCTCACCTGAAGAGAAAACACGCTCAGTTCCACTGAAATTCTCCTTCAATTCTCGGCGCGACTCGTCTCCACGTGGTTACCACTTGAATTGTTGATCCAACCCTCATCTAAGAGCCTGTTTGACATATCATGGTGTTTAAGCGACTTTGATCGCTCATAACCACATAAACAGGGTGCATTATGTTACGGAACTGGGGTCCTTTTCTTTTCACGCTCATTGCCGGGCTCGTTTTAGCGCTCTTAGCCGTAACGCCCCCGTCGCCAAAAAGCGCAAACGCACCTTCAGATCAGTTCTCATCGGCGCGGGCGATGCAGGATGTCCGAATTATTGCCGCAAACCCTCACCCCACGGGATCAGAAGACAATGCCAAAGTCAGAGCCTATCTTGTGAACCGTCTCACAGCGTTAGGCCTAGAAGTCAGCGAAAGCGAAAGCCTTGTAAACGAACGGGGCTTGAAACGTCTTAACGGCTGGAGCGGCGAGTCGAAAACCGAGCAAGCGCTTTTCAATGTCATCGGCATCTTACCGGGTAAAGACCGCTCGCAAAAAGCGGTTTTACTTATGGCGCACCATGACACAGTCTGGGGCTCGCCCGGCGCGGCGGATGATACGGCGGGCGTCGCCTCTATTCTCGAAATCATCAGAGCCGTCAAAGATATGGACGGACGGGACCGCGACATCATCGTTTTATTTACTGACGCCGAAGAAATTGGTCTCGTCGGCGCGAAACACTTTTTTAAAGAGCATCCCCTGAGAGATAAAATCGGCGCAGTGATTAATCTTGAAGCGCGGGGCGGCAGCGGAACGGCCAATATGTTCCAAACCTCACGCCAGAACGGACAGGCGGCCCGCCTTTATGCGAAGGCCGTGAGCGAGCCTAGCGCCACATCCGTTTCCGTATTCGTTTACAATATTTTGCCCAATGACACAGACCTGACACCAGCGCTTGAAAAAGACTATGCCGCCTTCAATATCGCTAATATCGGCACGCCAGAATATTACCACTCTCCCAAAATCGATGCGGACGCTCTGTCAGAAAGCACGCTTCAACATATGGGGTCACAAGGACTGGACTTAACACGCGCGCTTATGACGGCAGACACCATGCCGAAGAAAGCCCCAGATGCGACCTTTTTTGATGCATTTGGCTTATTCACAGTCATTTATGCTCCGTTTTGGGGCTGGATATTCTTAGCCGCTGCGGCGCTTCTCTATGCCGCTTCAGTAAGACATGACATGAAACCAAAGCAAATACTCACAGGGTGTTTGAAAATGGCTGGTTTTATCTTAATAGGCGCCGCTATGCTTTACGGATTGAATAGTCTTTCCGGTCATGGCAGCTCGGCTGATTATTATGACCGCCTCGCCGCGATCCCCAAGCTGGAACTAACGGCCCTGTTTTTAGTCTTGGCGATGTTTTTGGTTATCTTTGGCGCAAAGGACTTCAAGAAAAATGAGCAGATCGGCTTAGTCCTGCCGCTTTTCTTACTCGGCATAATGGGACAAGCCTATGCGCCGACGGCGGCTTATTTCATTACACTCGCGCTTCTTTTCTGCGCGGCCGCCTCATTCGCGAAAAATAGCTGGCCAGATAAAGTCTTGAGCCAAGTCATCATTAGCCTCTCAGCTGCAATAGTCTTTGGCTATATGGTTTTTCTTGGACATTTCTTGATGCTCGGCGTTGGGCCTGATATGCTTTCGGCAGTCATACTACCTGCCGCGATTGCCGCAGCGGCTTTAGCGCCAGTATATACGGGCCTTTCAAACCGCTTAAGCCGCTATGCTGCCTTAGGATGCTTGGGCCTCTCTATCGTTCTTGCATTGTGGGTTAGACTCGATCCGATCGCGTCGACCATTCCGCTCTATTAGCCCGAATAGACTAAACCAAGCCATCGTCCAAAAGCGCCGCGGCTCCTATCAAAGGCGCATAGGGCGATGTCAGAAGACGAATAGGTACATCACGGTTATAATCTGATCGAGGCCCGCGGTTTAAGAACCTGTGCATGACGGTTGGCTCGTTATAAAAATCAACCATGCGCTCGCTTACGCCACCGGCCAAAACGGCCCCGCCGCGCGCGCCGCCAGAGAGAACCAAATCCCCCAAAGCGCCCATCGTGGCCGCCGCCCGAACATGGCAAACATCGCGGCAGACTGTATCCCCTGAACGCGCCCGCGTACTGATGATCTCCGGCTCTAAAGCTTCATAAAGCTGTCCCTGTATGTCGCAAATCGCCTTATGAATAATAGGCAGCCCCTTGCCAGAGCTTACGAGCTCCAGAGACACATACTCCCTATCCCGCAACAAACGGTGCAAAAGTTCAGTCTCAAGCCGTGACTGCGGACTATAAGCCATATGCCCGCCCTCAGTCGCCATAACGTGCCACCCCGCTTTTGTAGGCACGAGGTATCCCGCGCCAAACCCTGTCCCCGCTCCGGCGACCAGAATTGGTTCGTCCTCTTGGGAGGCTCCTTCGCGGACAACCGTAAAGTCATCAACAGAAAGCTCAGGAATAGACCGGGTCATGCCGGCGAAGTCATTATACAAGCCACACGCTTCAAACGCATGGAGACGCGCCACACGCTTGGCCGAGATATGCCAATCTGTATTGGTTAAATCAATATAACCGTCCTCGACGGGACCCGCAGCAGCAAAGGCGGCGCGCGCAGGCCTGACATCCAGATCGCTTAAGTAGGCCTCGATGGCCTCATCAAAGCTACGAAAATCAGCGGCCTTTACTTTGGCAAAATGATGCACGGCCCATCCGCCGTCTGGCTTACTCTCAAGACAAGCAAAGCGAGCATTCGTGCCGCCAATATCCCCCGCCAATATCATGGCTAGAAAATTCCTGCGCCAGTTTCAGCCGAATGGCATCCTTCGCGGAAAGCTCCGAAAAGGTCGCGGCCAAAGCCTATGCGTTCTGCATTCGGCTTAAACAGAGCTGGCGTCCTCGCAGCAAATGCCTCGGGATCAACATCAATAAGAAGCGTACCGTTCACGGCGTCAAGCGTGATGACATCCCCGTCTTGAACCCGCGCGATAGGGCCGCCGCTTGCAGCTTCCGGTGCGATATGAATGGCGGACGGCACTTTCCCCGACGCGCCGGACATACGGCCATCTGTGACCAGAGCCACTTTAAAGCCTTTATCCTGTAGCACACCGAGTGACGGCGTGAGCTTGTGCAATTCCGGCATACCGTTAGCGCGGGGACCTTGGAAGCGGACAACAACCACAACATCCTTATTCAGCTCACCGGCCTTAAACGCTTCGAGCATGGCGTCTTGGCTTTCGAAAACGGCCGCAGGCGCGGTCACTATATGATGTTCGCGTTTTACGGCAGAAGTTTTCGTAACGCTTCGGCCTAGTGGGCCGTCCAATAGCTCCAGACCGCCGTCCGGGCGGAACGGTTTTAACGCCGTTGTCAAAACATTTTCATCAGCGGAGGTTTTTGGGGCATCCCGCCATGAAACGCTCTCGCCGCTTAAGAACGGCTCTTGCGTATGCGCGCGAAGCCCCTGCCCCATAATGGTTTTGACATCATCATGTAGAAGACCCGCATCAATTAATTCACGGATGAGAAAGCCCATACCGCCTGCCGCGTGGAAATGATTTACGTCGGATTGTCCGTTAGGATAAATACGGGTCAGAGACGGCGTGATTTTTGAAATTGCATCAAAATCATCCCAGTTCACAATGATGCCCGCCGCTTTGGCAATCGCGGGAATATGCAAGGCATGATTAGTCGATCCGCCCGTGGCCATAAGACCGACGATAGCATTGGCGATAGATTTTTCGGTAATCACATCGGCAATAGGCGTGTAGTGATCACCGAGCCCAGTGATTTCGGTTGCGCGCTTAGTCGTCGCCTCAGTTAGCGCTTTACGCAGCGGCGTACCGGGATTGACAAAGGCGGAACCGGGAAGATGCAAGCCCATAACTTCCATGAGCATTTGATTGGAATTCGCGGTGCCGTAAAATGTGCAGGTTCCTGGGCTGTGATAGCTTTCGGTCTCGGCTTTTAACAGTTCGTCGCGGCCAATTTTACCTTCCGCGAAAAGCTGCCGAATGCGGACTTTTTCTTTATTGGGCAGCCCAGACGGCATGGGGCCTGCGGGCATGAAGATTGCCGGAAGATGGCCAAATTGGAGTGCGCCAATTAATAGGCCCGGTACGATTTTATCGCATATCCCCAAAAACAGTGCCGCGTCATAAGTATTGTGCGAGAGCGAAATGGCTGTGCTCATCGCAATGACGTCGCGGGAGAAAAGCGAGAGCTCCATCCCGTCTGTGCCTTGTGTGACGCCGTCGCACATTGCCGGAACGCCGCCCGATACTTGGGCCGTTGCGCCGTTTCTACGGGCCGCCGCTTTGATGATTTCGGGATATTCTGCGTAAGGCGCGTGCGCCGAAAGCATGTCATTATAGGCTGTCACGATACCGATATTAGGCCACCGCGCGCCCATTAAGGCTTGTTTATCATGCAGAACACACCCTGCATAAGCGTGGGCTTGATTACCGGGGCTCAGGCCTTTGCGCGCAGGGCCGTCAGGGCGAAGCGCCTTGGTGACTTCAAGATAAGCCTCCCGAGTGTCCTTTGAGCGCGTCTCTATGCGCGCTGTGATCTCTTTTAATTTGGGATGTATCTGTGTCATGATTAAGGCGCATGTAAAATGGTGAGGCGCCCCTTGGCGCCATTAGACCCTACCATACGAATTAAATGAGAGACAGGAAGGTCTGTATTGTGGCTTTCAAAAGCCCTCTCAATAATGGCCCGTTTTTCATCGCCAGTAATTAAAAGTAGAATCGACTGGCAGGTTTCAAGCGCGGATAGAGTTATTGTCATGCGTTCAAGATAGTCACCCGTGGCCTTTGATTTTTTAGCCTTAATGCCCTGTATCTTATTCGCATTCTCTGGATTGATAGCCGCATCGAGTCCGTCCGCATTCGGGAACCAAGAGCATATATGTCCGTCTGTTCCCATGCCAAGCACCGCGAGCGTATCCGGCGTGATGAGGTCCGCGTATAACGCCTCAACTTTGTCTTGCGCGGCGGGGCCCATTTCATCATCTGTTTTCATCGGTACAAAAGCGGCCACCTTTGCTTGGTTTTGTAAAAGCGTTCGTTTAATTAAAGCGGCGTTTGACCCTGCATCGTCTTCATCCACCCAACGCTCATCTATGAGCCCGACGGTCACGTTCTCCCAAGCTAGTTTCTCGGCTGACAGGTTCTCATAAATTGGCCCAGGCGTTGATCCGCCAGATAAGAGGAGCACCGACGCGCCTCGATTATCCAAGGCGCCCCTAAGGTGGCCAGAAATATGATCTACGGCTGTTTCGTAAAAAGCCTCGCGGCTTTTTAGGGACTTGAAAACTAGGTTCATTTCAATTTTTCCCACCAAGCACGACCATCACGGTCCAGTAGCATGGCCGATTGCAACGGGCCATGTGTACCCGCGGCATAATGTTCGAGCGGCTGTTCTGAAGACTCCCAAGAGCCAAGAATATTATCAACCCACTTCCATGCGGCTTCCACTTCGTCGCGGCTCATAAAGAGTGCCAGATTTCCGCGCACAACATCCATCAAAAGACGCTCATACGCATCGGGATAGCGCACAGAAAAATTCTCAGCATAAGACAGGTCCAGCGGCAAATATTTCAAGCGCATTCCGCCTGGCCCTGGTTCTTTGACCTGCATGTAAAGACGCATCCCCTCATCAGGCTGTAAGCGCATGACGAGCCTATTTGGCACTCGGTCGGCGCTATCAAACAGAGGGTGAGGCGTGGGTTTAAACTGAATAGTAATCGTTGATCTTCGGCCGTTCATACGCTTTCCGGTCCGCAAGTAGAACGGCACACCCGCCCAGCGCCCGTTTTCAATTTCGGCTTTAATCGCGACAAAGGTTTCTGTTTCACTTTTCGGGTTATCACCGGATAAAGTCTCAAGGTAGCCCTTGACCTTTTCGCCTTGAACAACACCCGCTTCATATTGCGCGCGAACGGTGTTCTTCTTAACCGTTTCTGGGATGAACCGCTTAAGCGCTTTCAGCACTTTCATTTTCTCTGTCCGCACATCATCTGCGTCCATCGAGTTTGGCGGCTCCATCGCCACCAAACACAATAATTGCAGCAAGTGATTTTGGATCATGTCTCTAACGGCGCCGGAGCGGTCATAATAATCCGCACGGCCTTCAAGGCCTATATCTTCTTCGACCGTAATTTGAACGTGATCAATGGCGTTACGTGTCCAGACCGGCTCAAACAAAGCATTAGCAAAGCGCAAGACGAGAAGGTTTTGAACGGTTTCTTTGCCAAGGTAATGGTCAATCCGGTAGATCGCATGCTCATCAAAGACTGCGCCAACGCCCGCATTGATCGCGCGGGCCGAGTCTAAATTTGTACCAATGGGTTTTTCTAGGACAAGTCTTACATTGGGCGTGTTGAGATTTTCTGCGCCTAAGGCTTCGCAAATCGCCACATAAATAAGCGGCGTCGTGGCGAGATAAAAAATACACGCGCGGTCCGTTCCGCCAAGGTAAGATTTTAGCGTTGCCCAATCTGCCCCTTCGGCGGTCACGTCCATAGCGATATATTCGAATAACTTTTCGAACCCCTGCCATTGCGCCTCGTCCCAATCTTTGGTGGCGGCTTGGCAAGCCTCTTTAGCGAAGGCTTGGAACTCTTCTCGCGTTAGTTTCGACCGCGCCACGCCGATAACTTTACACGTTGCATCAATTTGTCCGTCCAAATATCTGTGGAATAGAGCCGGTATAAGCTTTCGCTTCGATAGGTCGCCCGTACCGCCAAAAATGACGATGTCGAACGGATCTACAGGTATAAATTCAGCCATGTGACTGCCTCATTTTATGTCTAGTCTGCCGATATGGCGAGGGCGAATTACTCACTACCCCCAATACATTTTCGTTTGTTATATCTCCTAGCCGCTCGCGGCAAGTCTGGCTCTATAGGCTAGCCAAAAGCATCATAGCTATGGGTGATAGCAATTGAAATTTGGCGGACAAGCGCCGCGCCGCGCGTCATCGGTTTGATCACTGTCTCAGTAATGTGCGGAAACCCGCCTATGTTGGAAGATTGAACATCCGATTTTTCAGTCAGCCTATCAACCCAATCCATGGATTCTTTTTGCGACGGATATGTCTCCTCAAGGTCGGCAATAATAGAATCGATTTGGAAGTGTTGCAGGCGCTGCAAAACGTCTAATTGAGAGACGCCGTTTTCGTTATAGGCGGGCAGGTCTGTGGCCAAGACTAGCATTTTCATGATGACCGCAAGACGCAGGGCATGAAGAATTTTGAGACCTTGGTCGTCTTCTGAAGGCTCGCTATGTTTTGTCTCGGCATTGCCAAACATATCAATCCGCAGCGTGTTCGCCAGATTAGTCACCTGCGCGCTCCACGCTGATGTTTTTAGCGTCTCGGAGACTTGGAGGCATTTCTCTGATAGGGCAGGCTCGTTCCCAGACAGAGCTCGGCTAATCCAAAATCCTGGGTCGAACAGACGTCCATACCCCGTAAGGATTGAAATATTCGCGCGTTTAGAGGCCGTCCCGGAAAGCGTAAAGAGGGACTGTGCGCGGCTAGAGTTTTCCATCAAGTTCGCAAACTTTTCGGGATCAATCGCTCCGGCTCGGCCCAGGCCGTGGAAGACATTGGCAGGCGCGCCAAATTGCTGCAAAATAGCATTATGCGGAATCGCGCGAAGCTGGCGCGGGTCAAACGTATCGGCCTGCCCGTCGCCGGACGCCCGTTTCGCAGCCCGTGATCCTGTCGGAACAAGAAGGTTTTGTCCAAAGCCGCTGAGCAAATTCACATAGTCAGGATTATTATACAGCGCCTCTTGCTCGGCAGACAGCGTGCGGAAGATATCCCAAGAAAAATCCCTATCCGTATAGAACGGATCATTTTGCGCTTTTGATCGGTCGGCATGACGCGCCGAAATAATTGACGTTACGCTCGCATGTGCCAAGCGGTCTGTTTGGAACCATAAGAACCCATCGCCGCCCTGAAAACTGGTTTCGTGGCAGAGTGCAATGTCTTTCACATCGAATTGATTGATCGCCCACGGGCTCATTACATAATCGATACGGTCTTTGAGATCACCGGGGTGACCGCCTCTTCCCATGGACTCGCCGTGCGTGTTGAACACAACCGCCGTAACATCCGTCAAGCCGCGTTTACCAAGCGCTGTCGCCAAGTGAGACTGTAACCGCTCAATCGCAAGCGTTGCCGGAATTTGCCCCATGAAGCGGCCCGCATCAGAGAACCCCGTTTGGATGGCGAAGACGCCGCGTTTCTCTACATATTCGCGGTATACGGGGTTATCGAGCATCTTCCCGATAATTCGCCCGCCGTTGTTAAGCGCTTCAGCAGTTTCAAAGAGAGGCGATATATCCAAATGATCTTGCAGATCATAAAGGCGCGCAAGATAAAGCATACCGAGCGGAATAAAACTGTCTTCGCACTCTGCGATCAGCATCCGAATGGGCGTTTCATCATCGATATATTTGTGGATTTGCGCGACCAACATCATTTGTTGATGGGCCGTGTTTTTCTCAAGCTCCAATGCCGCAAAATTGACTTGCAGAGGCTTCACATCTCGGGTCATCTCAGACGCGCGCTGCAATAGCGTCCGCGTATCGCTGCCCGTGTTCCTGATACCAAAAGCGGCGCGCACGCCGTTAATTACGTGGCGAGCATTGAGACGGAAATGAATACGCGCGGTGCCGAGACCAAATGTTCGAATGGCGGAACGCAGAACAAGGAGATCGCGCTTCGCCGCCGGTGTTTTCGCATCTGCGATCGCTTGCTTTAGCAGCGGATAAAGGTCCGACGTTGAGCGCATGCGGTTCTCTGTGTCCCGCGTCAAATTGTTGGCCGCCGCGATTAAGTTTTGCGGCTCATGCATATCTTGCGTGAAGAGGGTCAAATCGCGCTCAGTACTTTCGCAGGCGTTAACAAGTCGGCTCTTCAGCTTAGAGAGCGCGCCGGCATCATGGCCATCAATCTCTTCTATGGTTTTTCTATACCGGCATAGCTGGTCGTATTTTTCGGAGAGGCGCAAACGAATAGCGTCGGCCCAGCCAATATCTGTTCGGCCATCAATATCATATCCTACCCAGCTATAGACTTTCGCAAGGCACGGCGTGAGTGAGGTCCACTGATCAGGGAAGCGTTTAGCCGCCACATCCAGAACTACGGCGTTGACCTTGGCCAGCGCCTGCTGAATGCGGTGGATTGCCGCCTGTGTGTCTCTGTGTTCTTCTTGCAAAGTCGGCGCGCTCTTTTGCAAGAAAGGCAGCGTTTTAAGGTGCTCCTTTTGCTTGCCGCAGTCGCCGGAGCCCGCTGTCGCAATAGCCCCTAAAGTTTCGCGCACTTCAGATGATAGGGAAAAAGTCGGATGAGCGGTTAAAACGATGCCCTGCGCTGGCGTTTCAGCCCAAGCTTTAAAGGCCTCAAAACCGTCCTTGCCTTTGTCCTCGGCGTGAGCGCGAATGATGTCGTCAAGGTCAGCCTCCGAGCGAACGCCCGCTCTATAATGCAGTCTGCGTGACCGCCGTATAGCGCTTTCGTCCGATATGGATTTTACGAGCGATTCAATATCCCGAAATGCAAGACTGCGCTCCTCGACATCTTTGGATATGTCGTAAGCAAGCAGCTTGACTGGATTGGATTGCGGGTCGCTATCAATCCGGCTCTCGTGGCGTTCTAGTCTTTCAGATAATGTCTCAAGCCATTCGGCTTCTGTTTTACGGCGGGTGATAATCAGATCCTTACAAAAATTTCGCGATGACACCGGCTGTGTCTAGCATGCGGTTGGAGAAACCCCATTCATTGTCGTACCACGCCATAACTCTGACCAGGTGCCCATTATTCACATAGACTTGGTCTTCGACAAAGCTTGATGAATGCGGATCATGATTTAAGTCTGCTGAGACCAATTTTTCATCGACATAGCCCAAAATGTTCTTCAGTGCGCCTTCGCTGCCCGCTTTGAACTTCCGCTTAACATCGTCGGCATCAACCTCTTTTTCCGTTACAATCGTTAAATCGACAATCGAAACATTCGGTACAGGAACACGTATGGCAACGCCGTCTAGCTTGCCTGTAAGTTCCGGAATGACTTTACTAATCGCTTTGGCAGCGCCCGTCGTCGTTGGCACCATAGACACAGCGGCTGCGCGGCCACGGTACAGGTCTTTATGCGGAGAATCGTGTGTTGGCTGGTCGCCAGTATAGGCATGGATTGTCGTCATCATGCCGCTTTTGACGGTGTAGTTTTTATGCAAAACAGCCAGTAAAGGCGCAAGCGCGTTGGTTGTGCAGGACGCGTTCGAAACAATCACATCGGACGCTTCGATCGTATCATCATTGACGCCGAAGACAATCGCCTTCGAATCATCTTTAGCCGGAGCCGAGATAAGCACACGTTTTGCGCCGGCTTTTATATGCTTGCCGCATAGTTCCTGCGTAAGAAAATGACCCGTACATTCCATGACAATATCAACGCCGAGTTCGCCCCAAGGCAGATCTTCTGGATTGCGCTGTGAAAAGACTGGTATGGCCGCGCCGTTCACAGTCAAGCTGTCGCCTGAAGCGGAAACATCGCCGGGGAAGCGTCCGTGGACACTGTCATATTTAAGCAAATGCGCGAGCGTTTTTGCGTCCGTTAAATCGTTGATCCCAACGATAGAAAAATCTTTACGCCCGCTTTCGGCCAAGGCCCGAAGAACCATGCGTCCGATGCGTCCGAATCCGTTAATTGCAATGCGTGTGGACATAAATGCCTCCATGAGTTTATTTTTCTTGCATAATAATGAGACATGACAGCGCTGTCAATTTTATTGTCTAAGACGGGTTATAATTTCGCAGCAGACTTACTTCCTGCTTATCAGTCAGTCGACTATGCTGATTTTTAAGGCGCTGTAGCCAGCACCGAGAGGCCGAGAGCTTACTTATGCCGCCCAGCAAAGAGCATCACTAAGCCAATTCCCCATGACGCCCATTTTTCGATAACATCAGCCAGCGATCCGTCCATATTGGCAAAGATGATAGCGGTGAAAAACCCCGTCAGAATAGCTGCCAAAACGTAGCCGCCCTTTACGCGCCACCCTAAACACTTGGTCAATATAGACGGTCCGAAAGCGGCCCCCAGTGCGACCCAGCTAAACAGCACTCGGCTGAAAATGTCTTGCGGCAGATAGAGGGTTAGATAGACTGCGATGAGGGCCACTGCGACCATGGATATTCGCCCAAAAAGCAAAGCCTTTTTCGGGTCTGGATATGTAATGCCCATATCATGAGATACGGCAGACGCTGACGCGAGCAGAAGGCTATCAACCGTCGACATAACGGCAGACAAAACAGCGGCAATAACAATTCCGGCGAGGACTGGCGGGAGATAAGCCTCAGCCGCCGCGAAGAACAGGCTTTCTCCGCCTGTATCAATTTTCATGGCTCGTCCCGCAAAAGCCAAACAGACGAGGCCCGAGTAAATCACAAGGCCCCATCCGATTGTGATGGCCGCGCCTTTGCGGCGTTCACTTTCCGATTTGACTGCCATAATTCGGTTAAGCAGCTGCGGCTGCCCAAGCGCGCCCAGTCCGGTCCCGAAAAGTCCCATGGCGAGGCCAATTCCGGCCATGCCCGCTGCGCCGCCTGTGAAACTGAAATAGCTCTGCGCTTCATTGGCGTGCAGCGTTTCAATGACGGACCCGAGCCCCCCCGCTGCACTCACCGCGGCATAGGGAACAAGAACGCAAGCAATCATCATGACGACAGCTTGCAGGGCGTCTGTAACGCTCGCCGCAAGAAAGCCGCCGAGGAGGCAATAAATAACAATAATCGCCGCACCGAGCAAAATAGCTTCGGCTTTGCTCATATTAAATATCTCTGTCAGAGCATTACCGGCGGCTTGAAACTGGCTAGAGATATAAAACACAAAACAGAATAAAATCATTAGGGCGCACACAATGCCGATAGTGCCCTTCCATTTCACGCCAATATCACTGGTTATAAAATCAATGACGGTAATATGACCGCGCTCCGCAGTCTCGGCATTGAGCCGAGGCCCCATAACGAGCCACGTCAAAAGATAGCCGCCAAATATTCCAGGAACCAGCCAGAGTCCTACAACCCCTTGCGAGAAAACCAGTCCCGTAAATCCAAGGAGCACCCAAGCGCTTGATGTTGATGCGGCATAAGAAAGACCCGCTGTCCAAGCCCCGAGGCCTTGCCCTGCGAGGAAAAAGTCGCCTTCGGTTTTCACCCGTTTGGAGGCCCAGAACCCAACCCCGAGCAGGACGATCTTATAAACAATCAGCGTTATCAGTACGATGGTCGTGGACGACATAAACCCTCAATATTTTATTATTGAGCCTATGTTAGCGTCATTCTTGCTTGAAGTCAGTAGAATATATTCCGCAGCTTACGCGCCTTTTCCATACTTGAATATCATCGTCGATAAAGGCGGAATTGTAAGCCTTAGTGATTGACCGTGGCCATGCGTGCCTTCGGCCTCTGTTGAAAAGCCGCCCTTGTTTCCGCATCCCGAGCCGCCGTAAAGCACGGAGTCGGTGTTTATGACTTCAGCCCAGTGCCCCGCCTTTGGGACGCCCACAAGGTAATCATTGCGCGGCACAGGCGCGAAATTACAAACGATAAGACACGGCGCTTTTCTCTCAAAATCCCAGCGCACGAAAGACAGAATATTATCGCTTTGCGCGCCGCCGTCGACCCATTCAAAGCCGCTCGCTATGCAGTCTTGCTCATGCAGCGCAGGCGTGCTCCGGTAGAGGCGGTTAAGATCGCCAATCAAAGATTGCGTATTTTTATGCTCTGGATATTGGGTTAAATGCCAATCAAGGGACGCATCGGCTTTCCATTCTTCTGACTGGCCAAACTCGCAGCCCATAAACAATAATTTCTTGCCCGGATGCCCCCACATAAAGGCATAATAGGCGCGCAAATTAGCAAATTTCTGCCAGCGATCACCGGGCATGCGGTCAATTAAAGACCCTTTGCCGTGGACAACTTCGTCGTGAGATAGTGGCAGGACATAATTTTCAGAAAAAGCGTAATCAATGCCGAACGTCATTTTATGATGATGATGACAGCGATTAACCGGATCTTCCGACATATATTCGAGCGTGTCGTTCATCCAGCCCATGTTCCACTTAAAGCCAAAGCCGAGACCGTTTTGATCCGTCGGCGACGTGACACCTGGCCATGCTGTGCTTTCTTCGGCGACAGTGAACACACCGTCCATCGCGGCATAAGCGTCGGCGTTCATAGACTGCAAGAACTTTACTGCGTCCCAATTTTGATTACCGCCGTCAGCGTTTGCGATCCACTCGCCGTCTTCGCGGGAGTAATCCAGATAAAGCATGGAGGCGACCGCGTCGACGCGCAGTCCATCAAGGTGATATTCTTCGAGCCAGAAGCGTGCATTTGCGACCAAATAATTGACGGCTTCCTTGCGCCCGAAATTAAAGATCAGCGTATTCCAGTCAGGATGAAAGCCTTTTCGCGGATCGGCATGCTCATAAAGATGCGTGCCGTCAAATTGCGCAAGACCATGATCATCGGACGGAAAATGCCCCGGTACCCAGTCTAAAATAACACCGATATTGGCCTTGTGACAGGCATCGACAAAGGCTTTAAATTCCGCTGGACTACCATGCCGAGATGTCGGAGCGTACAGGCCAATAGGCTGATAACCCCATGATCCATCGAAAGGATGCTCGGTGATCGGCAGAAGCTCGATATGGGTAAAGCCAAGCTCTGTCACATAGGGAATAAGGTTATCCGTCAGTTCTGCGTAGGACAGATAACCGTTCCCGTCTCTGCGCTGCCACGAGCCTAAGTGAAGCTCATACGTTGACATCGGAGCTTCGCGGTTCTGTTTGGCCGCGCGTGATTTCATCCATTTTCCATCACGCCACTTATAGCCGGATAAATCCCGCACAACTGAGGCGGACTTCGGACGAAGTTCTGCGCCAAAACCGAACGGATCAGCTTTCAGAGGTTGCATATGACCGCTTTCGTCGCGGATCGCATATTTATAGGCCGCGCCGTCGCCAGCGCCCGGGATGAAAAGCTCCCATAGGCCACTTCCGCCGCGTGAACGCATCGGATGTTTCGTTGAGCTCCACAGGTTAAAATCTCCTGCAACACAGACCCCAGCCGCATTGGGCGCCCAGACAACAAAGCGTGTTCCTTCTGTGCCTTCTTGAACTTTTACATGCGCGCCCATGGCGTTGAAGGCATGAACATGGCGGCCTTCGGATAAGAGGTGCAAGTCAAGCTCGCCAAGGTCTGGCGCAAAACGGTAAGGATCCTCATAGCGATGCTCCGTGCCGTCATAATCCGCGATAAGCTGATAACCCGTTTTGAGTTTCGCCGCGCTAATGCGCGCTTCAAATATGCCGCCTTCGTGCAGACACGTGCAGGCCGAAACTGGTTTTTTGCCGCGTGGTTTTACAACGCTGACAGACCTTGCATGCGGCGCGTAAGCGCGAATAACGAGCGTTTCGCCGTCCAAATGACTACCGAGGAAAGCGAAAGGGTCAGCATGACAGCCTCTAAGAATTCGGAAAATGTCTTGCTGGTGATCTATCATACGCCGCTTTCTTGTCTTTCGCTGATATCTACTTTAACGGAGCCATTGGGGCTTGCCAAATATCTTTAGCGTAACCGCGAATGGTGCGATCAGAACTGAACCACCCCATCTTCGCCGTGTTTAAAATGGCCATTTTCGCCCACACATCTTTCTGGGCATAGACGCCGTCAACATGGCGCTGCATATTCCAATAGGCATCAAAGTCTGGGACGACTTGAAAATAATCATGATGCTTGATGTTATCAAGAATGTCGTGGAAACGGCCTGTGTCTCCGTCCGAGAATACACCGGCTTCAAGCTGCGCGATGATACGCTGTAAACGCGGCGAGTCTTTGATGACTTCCGAAGGCCTACGGCGGGCATGTTGCCGCTCAGCCACTTCGTGGGCTTTTAGACCAAAGATGAAAATGTTTTCATCGCCAACATGTTCGGCCATTTCAACATTCGCGCCGTCAAGCGTACCGATAGTCAATGCGCCGTTTAGGGCGAATTTCATGTTGCCTGTACCGGAGGCCTCGAAACCAGCCGTTGAGATTTGCTCGGAAAGATCAGCGCCTGGAATAAGAACCTCGGCCGCCGTTACATTATAATTCGGCAAGAAGATAACTTTGAGCTTATCGCCAATGTCGGGATCATTATTGACCACAGCGGCTACGTCGTTGATCAGCTTGATGATAAGCTTGGCAAGGAAATAGCTTGGCGCAGCTTTACCAGCAAAGATTTTAACGCGTGGCTGTATCTTAGCCGACGGATTGTCTTTGATCTCATTATAAAGCGCGATTGTCTCAAGAACATTCATAAGCTGGCGCTTATACTCATGTATACGTTTGATCTGAATATCGAACATTGCGTCAGGGTTTACGGTCACGCCCGTGCGTTCTTTTAAGAACTCAGCCAAACGGGCTTTATTCGCAGATTTCACGTCCATGTAACTTTTCTGAAAGACTTTATCGTCGGCCAATGGAACAAGCTTGGTGAGCTGCTCTAGATCATCGATCCATCCTTCACCGATTTTATCTGAGATGAGTGCAGATAGCCTTGTGTTACATTCCAAAAGCCAGCGCCGAGGCGTCACGCCGTTCGTCTGGTTGACAATTTTTTCTGGGAACATCGTATGTAGATCATGGAAGACCGTTTCTTTCATCAACTCTGTATGCAACGCGGAAACGCCGTTTACTTTGCGCGATCCGATGAAAGCCAGATTACCCATCCGCACCCAGTCCTGTTGATGAGGATGAATCGCTTGAATACCCGCGATCACGTGATGCTCTAACCCTTTGGCCAAGGCTTCTTGGTAAAAGGCACCGTCGATCATATTGATGATTTGAAGATGACGAGGGAGAATATGCCTGAACAAGTCTACAGGCCATTTTTCAAGCGCTTCGGGCAAGAGTGTATGGTTGGTATAGTGCAAAGTTTCGCGCGCGACTTTAAAGGCCTTCGTGAAATCAAAGCCGTGAATATCCATCAAAATACGAATTAATTCAGGGACAGCAATCGCTGGGTGAGTGTCGTTAAGCTGCACGGCGACATGTTCACCAAGCTTTGCGAGGTCGTCATAATTCATTAAGAAGCGGCGAAGGAGATCTTGCAGCGAGGCCGATGTAAAGAAGACTTCTTGCTTGAGGCGCAGTTCACGCCCTTCGGCCGTATGATCACCCGGATAGAGAACTTTTGAAATAGATTCGGCGAGAATTTGCTGACGCGCCGCCGCCATAAAATCGCCCTCGTTGAATTTTTTTAAATTCATCAAATCAGCTTGACGCGCTGACCATAAGCGAAGCGTGTTGACATGCTTCCCTTCCCAGCCCGCGATCGGCATATCAAACGCCACAGCATGTATACGCTCGGTTGGTGTCCAGACAGATTTTCCGTCCGCGTCCGTATCAACCGTCCCGCCAAAATCAATATCATAGACGACTTCAGGACGCCGGAACTCCCAAGCGTTGCCTTCGACGAGCCAATCTTCCGGCTCTTCCATTTGCCAACCATCTTCGATGTCTTGACGGAAAATACCGTGTTGGTAACGAATACCGTAACCCATACCCGCCACGCCAGTTGTCGACATAGAATCCATAAAGCAAGCTGCGAGACGGCCAAGACCGCCATTCCCTAAAGCGGCGTCATGCTCAGCGTGCAGTACGGCTTCAAAGTCGAGCCCTTGTTCTTTGAAAAAAGCTTTCGCATCGGGCATCAAGCCGAGATTTGTCAAACTATCTTCGAGCATCCGCCCAATCATGAATTCCATAGATAGATAATAAACGCGCTTTTGCTTGTTCTTGTAAATTCGGCGCGTGGTGTCGATCCAGCCCTCAACCATTTGATCTCTTGCTGCGAGTGAAAGCGCGACGCACCAATCACGCTCAACAGCATGCTGCTTGTCTTTACCGACTGAGTAAATCAGGTGACGCAAAACGGAGTCCCCAAAATTTTCATGGATGAGGGACTTTGTATCTTCTATCTTTGGAGTACTTGGTGGCATGTTATTTCTCTTTAAAAAATCCCTTATTGCACAAAGATTGAATGTGTGCGACATAAAATTGACAGCGCTGTCATTTTATATAAGGCGTATAAATTACGGGTGCTAATATTTTTGTGATGACTCTTTGTGTGATTTAAGGTCAATTATATGGGGCATACAGATAAAAAAAGAAAAATAGGGGTTCAACCCCAAAAGGGAGAGAAATGATGAAAAATGAAGCACGTACGTCCAGCCGCAGATTAGCTGAAAAATCTATGGCTTTTGTTTTGGCCGGTGGACGGGGAAGCCGCCTGCACAACCTCACTGAGAAACGTGCCAAGCCTGCCGTGTTTTTTGGCGGCAAATTCCGCATCATTGATTTCGCTCTCTCCAATGCCATGAATTCCGGCATCAAGCGCATCGGCGTCGCAACTCAGTATAAACAGCACAGCCTGATCCGGCACTTGCAGCGCGGTTGGAATTTTTACCGCGCAGAACGCAATGAAAGCTTTGACATCATGCCCGCCTCGCAAACCATGTCAGAAGAGAGATGGTATGAAGGCACGGCGGACGCGGTTTACCAAAACATCCATATTATAGAGAGCTATTCGAACGTCGAATATATTGTCATCCTTGCGGGTGATCATATCTACAAAATGGATTATGAATTAATGCTCGAAGAGCATGTAAGTTCCGGCGCGGATGTCACCATTGGGTGTTTGCAAGTTAGCGTCGAAGAGGCCAAAGGCTTTGGCGTAATGCACGTCGATAAGACCGACAGGATCACAGATTTCTTAGAAAAGCCCGACAATCCGCCAACGATACCAGGACAAGACAATGTGTGCCTTGCCTCTATGGGTATCTATGTCTTCAATAAGGCCTTCCTGTTTGAACAACTACGGCGTGACGCGGCGGAAAAAGGTAGTGACCGTGATTTCGGAAAGAATCTCATTCCTTACATTGTTGAAAACGGAAAAGCGCAAGCACACCGCTTTACAAAATCTTGTGTCCGGTCAGAAGGCGAAGAAGAATCCTATTGGCGCGATGTTGGAACGATTGACGCATTTATGGAAGCCAATCTCGACCTCACCTCCTTCGAACCTGCCCTTAATTTATACGATAAAAATTGGCCGATTTGGACCTATTCCGAATTAGCCCCTGGCGCGAAATTCATCCACGATGATGTTGGGCGGCGCGGCGCGGCGGTTAACTCCGTTGTTTCTGGCGGCTGCATCATTTCAGGCTCCCGCGTTGATCAATCACTCCTGTTTACGAATGTTTATGTGCACTCTTATGCATCGCTTAAGCGCGCGATTGTGCTGCCGGATGTGGATATTGGCGAGAAATGCCAACTCACCAATGTCGTCATTGACAAGGGCGTACAAATTCCAGAAGGGCTAGCCGTTGGTAATGACCCCATAGAAGATGCCAAACGTTTTTACAGAACAGAAAACGGCGTCTGCCTCATTACTCAAGCGATGATTGATAATTTGGATAAATAAGTGCCGCGACAAAAAAAATGCTCCGTCCTCTTCGCTGCGTCCGAATGTTTTCCGCTGATTAAAACAGGCGGATTGGCAGATGTGGTCGGGGCTCTCCCGCTTGCGCTCGAAAAAACGAGCACAGAAGTCACGGTCTTCCTGCCAGGTTTCCCCAGAGTCCTATCGGGCCTAAAGGGCAAAAAAACGCTTGTGAAGCTAGCTGATGTCGGCGGTCACCCCGCGACGCTTGTTAAAGGCACTACGGAAACCGGACTGAATGTCATCGCGCTCGATGCCCCCCATTTTTTCAACATAGACGGCAATCCCTACCTCGATGACTCAGGAAATGACCGAGAAGGTAACGGCCAAAAATTCGCTGCGTTTGCAAAAACTGCCGCTGATTTAGCCATGGGCCACATTGGACGCAAAAAATATGACATCCTCCACGCGCATGATTGGCAAGCCGGTCTTAGCGCGGCCTACATTAAAGCCGCAGGCAACACGCAGGTGAAAACCGTTCTGACCATTCACAATCTGGCTTTCCAAGGCCTCTTCCCAAAACAGCTCATGAAAGGCCTAGAGCTGCCGCTTGAATATTACGGCCCAGACGGTTTTGAATATTGGGACCAAGTCAGCTTCTTAAAGGCTGGCATTGCCTATAGCGATCACGTCACGACGGTCAGTCCGACTTACGCGCTTGAAATTCAATCTGATGAAGGCGGCATGGGTTTTGGCGGGTTGCTCCGAGCCAAAGGTAAAACCCTTTCCGGCATATTAAACGGTATTGATTTAGACGTTTGGAATCCAGAAACGGACCCCGCTTTAAAGCATCATTATTCTGCGGCGGATTACAGCAACAAGGCAAAAAACAAGCTCGCCTTACAGAAACAACTAGGCCTTCGCGTTGATAGCAAAGCGCTTCTGTTTACAGTTATATCCAGACTCACAACGCAAAAGGGCCTCGACCTTCTCGCGGACATGACCGACTATATTGTCGGCAAAGGCGGACAAATCGCGCTGCTCGGCTCCGGCGACTCGGCGATTGAAGCGGCTTTCCTTGCGGCGGCCAAAAAGCATCCAACAGAAATTTCTGTCACCATCGGGTACGACGAGCCTTTTGCTCACACGCTCCAAGCCGGAGCCGATGCTAATTTCATCCCGTCGCGGTTTGAGCCTTGCGGCCTGACACAGCTTTGCGCCATGCGATACGGGACTGTGCCAATCGTTGGGCGCGTTGGCGGTTTGAACGACACAGTGATTGACGCAAGCCCAATGGCGCTCTCAAGCGGCGCGGCGACAGGCGTACAGTTTTCGCCGATCAATGCCCATATGCTGTTCTCGGCAATCGCGCGGTCCTTTGATTTGTACGAAACCCCCGAACGCTGGCGCGGGCTTGTTGCAAACTGCTTGAATCAAAATGTCGGATGGGGGGCCTCAGCCGCCGACTATAAAAACCTCTATATGTCCCTCTAATGCCGCGTGCGAAAACTATGACAGACGGGAAGCCCGCTCCGCTCGGACCAGACGTGCAGAAGGGCGGCATTAATTTCGCCCTCTTCTCCGCTCATGCCGTGTCCGTTACGCTGTGTCTTTTTTCCTCCGACGGCAAAACCGAAACAGACCGTATTGCCCTGACCGCAAAAACAGGCGACGTCTGGCACGGCTTTGTAAAAGACCTCAAGACAGGGCAGCTTTACGGCTACCGAGTGGACGGCCCCTATGCGCCCCATGAAGGCCATAGATTTAATTCAAATAAGCTTCTGATAGACCCTTACGCCAAAAACCTGTTCGGCGATTTCGTACAGCACGACGCGCTTTACGGCTATGACGTTCACGCCCCAGGCAAAGACTTGTCGTTTAGCACGGTCGATAGCGCGCCCTATGTGCCCAAATCCGTTGCCGGAAACCCAGCTTATAAATGGGAAAAAGGCAACCGCCCCAAAAACGAATGGACGGACACAATTATATATGAAGCCCACGTCAAAGGCTTCACCAAACGGATGGACGCCGTTCCTGAGGCTCAACGCGGAACGCTCACGGGGCTAGCGAACCCTGCCGCTATTACCCATCTAAAAAATCTCGGCGTCACGGCCATCGAACTTATGCCCGTTCAGAGCTTTTTCTCCGAACCCAGACTCACGGAAATGGGTTTGACAAATTATTGGGGTTACAATCCCGTCAATTACTTTGCGCCTCATACGCCTTATCTCGGGCCCAACGGCGAAACCGCTTTTCAAGAAGCCGTCAAAGCGCTTCACCAAGCGGGCATCGAAGTTATTCTCGATGTTGTCTATAACCATACGGCGGAGAGCTGGGAGCTCGGGCCAACTTTGTCGTATCGCGGCATAGATAATGCCAGCTATTACCAGCTCCAAGATGACCGCCGTTTTTATGTCAATCATACGGGCTGCGGCAACACGCTTAACATGGCCCATCCGCGCGTGCTGGAGCTGACGATTGAGAGCCTTCGCTACTGGGCGGACGTCATGCATGTCGATGGTTTCCGGTTTGATCTTGCGCCGACTTTGGCGCGCAACCCCAGCGACTTTGACCCTAACGCGCCGTTCTTTAAGGCGCTGCAAGTCGATCCGATTCTATCAAAAACAAAACTCATCGCAGAGCCTTGGGACATTGGCCCAAGTGGATATGTGCTAGGACAGTTTCCGGACGACTGGACAGAATGGAATGACAGGTTCCGCGACGATGTTCGCAGTTTCTGGCGCGGCGACGCAGGCGCGCACCAAACCCTCGCCGGAGCTTTGCTTGGTTCGGCCAATATTTTCGATCATGATCACCGCGCCGCAACAAGTTCGATCAATCTTATCTCCGCCCATGACGGGTTCACGCTGCACGACACCGTTAGCTATAACGACAAACACAATCACGCGAACCGCGAAGATAACCGCGACGGACACGGCCATAATCTCTCAGACAATATGGGAGCCGAAGGCGAGACGGATAATCCAGAAATTATTGCCGCGCGCCATCAGCGTAAAAAGAACATGTTGGCCACATTATTATTGTCCCAAGGCACGCCGATGGTTTTGGCAGGTGATGAATTTGGACATTCGAAGAAAGGCAATAACAATGCCTACTGCCAAGACAATGACATTACATGGCTGGATTGGGAAAACCGGGACCTTGAGCTGGAGCAGTTCACAAAAGACCTTATTGCCCTGCGTAAAGCCTATCCGCACTTTTCCCAGACAGTGTTCTTGCACGGCGAAACCGCCGAGCAATCATTTGCTCGCAATGCAGAATGGCTTTCACCGTCTGGGCACGTTCTCCAGAATCATGAGTGGGAGAACCCGCACCTCTCTTGCCTCGGGCTCGCCTTATCTTTGCACGGCGAAGACACGTTACTTGTCGTCATAAACCGAGGCGATGCTTGCAAGTTCGACCTACCCGCTTCCGACATGACGTGCCTCATATCGACTTCGGTTGAGACAACAGACATAGGCACTATTCCCGCACATTCAGTGTCCGTTTTCAAAAACGATGGCCAATATTTACCGCCGGAGAGACGCCAAAGCGCTTTGGCTAGCCTCGCGGGGCAAGCCGGTATCGTCGACTCATACCGTGATATAGGCGGGACCGTTCACGTCACGTCTGATGATACGCGCGGGAAACTTCTCGCGGCGCTTGTCGTAGATTTAAATAAGCGCGAAAGCTTTGATGCCGCCTCCAAAACCCCACCCGTTAATTCGAAAGTATACGGCGCAGACAAGCTCCGCAAGCAAGGCGGTTGCTGGGGTCTTACGGCGGCGCTCTACGGTTTGAAGTCTGATAGAAATTGGGGCGTCGGCGATTTTGAAGACCTCGCCGTGTTGGCAGAAATTATGGCAGCGAAAGGCGCAGACTTTATCGGTATTAATCCGGTGCATGCGTTGTTCCCATCTGCGCCTGCCCTTTTCGCGCCCTACTCCCCGTCCTCGCGGCGGTTTTTAAATGTGATGTGCATTGCGCCCGATAAAATGAACGATTTACCGGACAGTTACCGCGCAGACACAGCGGCCCTTCGGGAGCCAGAGCTTGTTGATTACAGCGCCGTTTACGCGGCTAAGATGCAGGCATTTGAATCCGCCTTTAAGGCATTTTCAAAACTTTCGAAAGCCACTAAACGCCAGAAAGCGTTTGGGAAGTTCCTCAAGGACAACGGCGAAGATCTTCAAAATCACGCGCTTTTTGATGCCCTTTTTGAAACACTTCCAGAAAGCAAAAAAACCTCTGAAGGATGGAAGAACTTCCCCGCGCAATTTGCTGACCCAAAATCCAAGGCCTGCGCGAAATTTTCTGCCAAACATAAAGATCGCATTCAGTTCTACGCTTACTTGCAATGGACGGCCCACACGCAATTAGAAAGCGCTCAAAACCGCGCGAAAGCCGCAGGCATGTCGGTAGGGATCTATCTGGATTTTGCCGTGGGGATTGTCTCCGGCGGGTCAGATGCTTGGCAGAACAAGGCGGCATTTGCCGAGACTGTCAGCCTCGGCGCGCCGGGCGATATGGCCAATCCTGATGGACAGGTTTGGAATCTTCTGCCCTTCAATCCGCATGCGCTAACCAAAAATAATCACGAACCGTATAGGCGCGATCTTCGCCGCGCTATGGCCCTTGGCGGGGCGGTGCGTATTGATCATATTTTAGGTCACCTCAGAAGCTTCTGGATACCCCAAACAGACGGCGAGCAAAGCGGTGAAAAAGGCGCGTATGTAAGTTACCCTTTTGATGGCCTCCTGCAAATGATCGCGGAAGAATCCCAAAATCAAAACTGCATCGTGTTTGGCGAAGACCTTGGCACTGTGCCTGATGATTTTCGGGAGCGCATGGCAAGCTACGATCTTATGGGCTGCAATATTGCCCTCATTGAACGAGACAGTGACGGCGCGCTAATCCCGCGCGAGACGATCAGAGATTTATCCATAACAGGGTTTTCTAATCATGATTTCCCTACGCTAACCGGCTTCTGGAACGGTGAGGATTTCCGCTGGCGGGAAAGCCTCGGCATTGGCAATAACCCCGACGCACTACGCTGGGAGAAACAGCGCCGTGAGGAAGACAAAGCGCAGTTTTTAAAACTTTCCGGCGGCGGGTTAGACAATACCGAGACCATGACACCCGCATTAATGGCCCGGCTGCAAGCCTATCTGGCGGGTTCTGATGTCTTAGCCTTCGCCGTACAGCTAGACGATTTATTGCTAGAGCCCCTGCAGCCCAATGTACCCGGAACCACAGACGAGCAGCCTAATTGGCGGCGGCGCTCAAAATTAAACCTGACTGAAATTTCCAAGAGCAGCGATATTGATATGATCTGCGGCGCAATCCAAGCCGCACGAAAGGACGTATAAAATGACCATAATTTCTACCACTCCCTTTGATGATCAAAAACCAGGGACATCAGGGCTTAGAAAAAAAGTCACTGTTTTTAAGCAAGACAATTATCTTGAGAACTTCGTCCAGTCGATTTTTGACGCCGTGCCTGAGCTTAAGGGCGGGCTTCTAGTCGTCGGCGGAGATGGGCGTTATTATAATGATACGGCCATTCAGACCATTCTGTCTATGGCCGCTGCGAACGGGATTGCCAAAGTGATTGTGGGTCAATCGGGTTTGCTCTCCACGCCAGCCGCGTCTTGCATCATTCGAAAATATGAAGCCGTTGGCGGCATCATCCTCTCTGCTAGTCACAACCCCGGCGGGCCAGATGGTGATTTCGGAATTAAATTTAATGGCCAAAACGGCGGGCCAGCCGTCGAGTCCGTCACAGAGAAAATTTATGCGCTTAGCCGCAAAATAAAGTCTTATAAACTTGCACAGAACGATGACATTGATCTCGGCGCTATTGGCACAAGCACGCTCGGAGAGATGGACGTAGAGATCATTGATAGCGTAAGCGATTATGCCGATTTAATGGAAACGCTGTTTGATTTTCCTAAAATCCGGTGCATGCTGACCTCCGGTTTCTCGCTCTGTTTTGATGCTATGCACGCCATCACCGGCCCCTATGCCAAAGAAATATTGGTCAAGCGGTTGGGCGCGCCAGAAGACAGTCTTATCAACGCCGTACCGCTACCCGATTTTGGCGGCGGACACCCTGACCCTAACCCCGTTTACGCCAAGGAATTATTTAGCAAAATGTTTGGTGATAATGCGCCTGATTTTGGCGCTTGTTCGGACGGCGACGGCGACCGCAATATTGTGCTTGGGAAAAGCACTTACGTCGCGCCGTCTGATAGCCTCGCCGTGATCACCGCCAACGCCCACCTTGCTCTTGGATATAAAAAAGGGATCACTGGTGTCGCACGCTCTATGCCGACAAGCCGCGCGGCAGACAGAGTTGCAGAAAAACGTGGCATGGAATGCTTTGAAACGCCAACCGGATGGAAATTCTTTGGCAATCTCCTCGACGCAGGACGCATTACAATCTGCGGCGAAGAAAGCGCAGGCACGGGCTCCGATCATGTGCGCGAGAAAGACGGATTATGGGCGATCCTAATTTGGCTGAACATCATCGCCGTTACAGGGAAAAGCGTGCCTGAACTCTTGCAAAGCCATTGGCAGGAATTTGGCCGGAATTATTATTCCCGTCATGATTATGAAGGCGTCAATAAAGACAAAGCCGAGCAGGTCATGGAAACGCTCAATAAGAAACTTGATACTTTACCGGGCCAGACTTTTTCTGGCGAAACGATCAGCAAAGCCGATAGCTTTTCCTACGCAGACCCTGTGGACGGCTCTGTTTCGGATAATCAAGGACTGCGCGTCGAGTTTGATTGCGGTAGCCGCTTTGTCATGCGCCTCTCTGGCACAGGTACGGTCGGGGCAACGCTTCGCCTCTATCTTGAGAGCTACGTTCCCCCAAGCGGGACGCTGGATTTAGAGACACAAAGCGCGCTGAAGGACCTCGTCCTGATAGCCGACGAACTAACACAGCTTAAAACCACACTCGGCTGTGGCCAACCTTCCGTCATGTCATAAAGACGGAAGGTACGGCCTTTTTTATGAACGGACTATTAGGCCGTCAAAGCCACCTCTACGCCTTTGCGGTAATGGCGTGCAGCGTCCAAGTAGAAGCCAATGCTAAGCACATTGAAAACGAGGATAATTGTCAAAGCTCTCTGGATTGAATACACGCCAAGTTCTGCTGAGTAGAAATCCGAAATCAATCCAAGTATGACAGGGCCAAGGCCGATCCCTAATAATGTCAAACATAAAAGCATAACGGCGGAGGCCATAGCGCGCATCCGCACTGGCACGAGCTCTTGCATAGCGGTGTAGGAAATCGACGCGTAAAGCAAACCAACAAGGCCCGGTACGGTGTAAACCCAATAGGCGGTTTGCTTATCCGGCGCATATAAGAACCAGACAATAAACGGAAAGGCGATGAGGCCCGTTATTAAAATCGTCCAAGGCCGCCAGCGTAAATCTTTCTCTGAAAGCTTATCGCAAATGCCGCCAATCACGATGGCGCCGATACCGCCCAAACCGCCCATAAGAAGCCCCAGAGCAACGCCCAGTTCATTTATCGGGACTTCGTGAACACGGATGAGGTAAAGCGGTATTCCAGTCAAGAAGGCATTAGCCGACACGCAAACGAATACGCCGCCAAGCAATAGACTTACCATTGCCCTTTGTGACAGGAAGAATGCTAATGTCTCACTTAAACTTGGTGCATTCTCATCAACAACGCGGTTCTCTGACTGCCCGCGTTTTGGTTCGGCAACGGTCAAGACGAGGATCACGGCCATAATCAATCCCGGTACGCCAGCGACAAAAAAGGCCATCCTCCAGCCATATTTAGCCGCAATAGCGCCGCCAAGAATAAAGCCTATTAAGATGCCCAAGCTAATACCAGTGGTGTAAATACCCAAGGCCAAGGCTCGCCGTTTTGGCGGGAAAACATCTGCAATCATAGCCGTCGCAGGCGGCGTTCCGCCGGCCTCGCCGATGCCAACGCCCATACGTGCCAAGGCGAGTTGCCAGAAATTATTAGCGAAACCGCTAAGCGCTGTCATTCCTGACCAAATCGTAAGCGCAATAGCGATGATATTTCTGCGATTACCGCGGTCTGCCCACGCCGCAAACGGTATGCCCAAAGTCGCGTAAAAGGCCGCAAACAAGAACCCTGTAAGAAGCCCTAGCTGGGTATCGCTCAAGCCAAACTCCTGTTTAATCGGCTCTGATAAAATGACCATGACCTGACGGTCGACATGATTAAGGGCATAGACGAGCGTCAAAACAACAAGAATATACCAACGGTTTGTAGACTTAATATTCATTGATTTTCCAAACTAGCAAAAAACTCTCTGACATCGGACGCGACTTGCTCCGGCGTTTCTTCTTGTGGGACATGCCCTGCATTTTCATACAGTTTCAGTGTAGCATTTGGCATGGCGGCGGCAAATTTCTCTGCATGGGCGGCGGGGACCATGACGTCTTTATCGCCCCAAATGATCAGAGTGGGAACCTCAAGGCCTTGTAAATCCTTCGTTGGATCAGGAAGCGTGAAGCTTGCGGCGCGCGCCACAAAAGCGTCGCCATTTCCTGGCCAAACCATCATGGCGTGAACCGAATTTATCCGCGCTTCGCTGAGCTTTTCAGGATCCGCATAGAGCGCTCCGGTTGCCTGCTTAACGCCGGCCATCGGCGCTTTCGTAAGATAGAACTTCACCATCATCGGGACTTCAACGGGCGTGTCGGTGACGCCGTTAATTGAAAATCCTCCGGGGGCGATAAGAACAAGTCCCGATACAGCCTCTGGCGACTTTGCCGCCAAGCGCCACGAGAGGAGACCGCCCAAAGAGTTGCCGATCAGGAGAGGCTTTTTAATATCCAGCGCCGTTACAAATTTCCCTAAAAACTCTACTGTCTCTTCATTAGTATAGCGGCTTTCGGGATCAGGGCCGGTCAGCCCATGACCAGGAAGGTCTAAAAGAATAACTCTATGGTCGTTTGATAACTCCGCAGCCAACGAATCCCATGTCTCTAAGGACGAAGCGAAACCGTGAACCATGATAATGGCCGGAGCCCCGCGCGGGCCTTCGTCGCGGTATCTTATTTTTAGGCCGTCGATCTCAAGCTGTGCGTCTTGAGAAAGGAAATAGGCGCTAGTCGTTGCCGCCAAAGGTATGGCGGATTCATTCTGACCACACGCCGCCAAAAACAAAACGGCCAATGTCAAATATAGTCCTTGGAAAATCTTCATGACAACGCCTCCAAAAATGCCCCAATAGCCAACACGCTTTCATCTTCATCGAGCATAGGGGCGTGTCCAGTGTTGGAAATTTCGCTTAGTATCGCATTGGGGTGCGCTGCAATCATTTTGTCTGCAGTCTCTTTTGAAAGAAGGTCTGAAAGCGCCCCTCTGACAACCAATAATGGAATGCTAGTTAAAGACATAAATAAAGGCCACATATCAACAGGCGCGGCGACCGTGTCATCGTTCTTAAAGGGCTCAGAGATGGCAGGGTCGTAATTAAATTCAATCAATCCGGATGTTGCTTGAATACACGTCCGCTTAGCAAAGTTCATCCAGTCATCATCTTTATAATCAGGGAAAACATCAGGCCCCTGAGCCTTTAACGCATCCGCAGCGTGCTGCCATGTTTTAAATGGCCCTGCTCCGCCGACATAACCTTTAATGCGCTCCAAACCCGCGACATCAATTTCTGGCCCAATGTCGTTCATGATAGCGGCTTTGAATATACCGGGTTTCATCGACGCCATCATCATCGTCATAATGCCGCCCATTGAGGTCCCAACGGCGACAATGTTTGATAATTTTAATTTGTCGATGAGCGCAAACATGTCTTCGCAATACATATCCGCACGGTAGTTTAAGCTATCAGGGTCATGTTGGGATTTACCGCGTCCGCGTTGATCCACAGTGATGACGCGAAACTTCGCACCAAAACGCAAAGCCAAATCATGAAAGTCTGCTGAATTGCGCGTAAGGCCATGCATGCACAGCAAGACCGGCTTATCCGACTCCGGTGCATAATCCCGCGCATAGAGCTTCAAGCCGTCTGGGCTATCATAATATATGTCTTGGTAAGTTTTAGTCAAAAACTCGGCCTTTATAAGTTTCCCGCAATTCGCGCTTTAGAATTTTCCCATTTGGATTACGTGGGATTTCATCAATGATTTCAACGCCTACAATACGCTGCTGCTTACCTAATTGATTATTACACCATGCCCGAAGTTCTTCTGCATTCAAAGATCCATTTTTAGGCGATACAACGGCCAAAGGCGTTTCGCCCCATTTATCACTCTTCACGCCGATCACCGCTACATCCCTCACATCTGCATGCTGCACAATGACGGCCTCAATATCCTGCGGGTATATATTTTGTCCACCGGAGAGGATCATGTCTTTCTTGCGGTCGACAATGTACAAATAGCCTTCATCATCTAAATAACCAATATCGCCAGTGCGAAGCCAATGCGTACCGTCCTCATCTTCCCACAGCGCGTCTGCTGTCGCATCGGGCCGATTAAAATATTCCGGCATCACAATACGACCACAAGAGACGATCTCCCCTGATTGTCCTGCCTCGCATTCCTTGTCTGCCTCGTCTAGAATTTTCAAATCTGTACCCAAGAGCGGGAGACCCACGGAGGCAAGTCGCCCCTTCGCATCTTCAGGGTCAAGCGTGGTGATGACGCCTTCCGTCAGCCCATACAGCTCAATTATTCCGCACTCGAAACGATCGAATAAAGCCGCTTTAACGGTTTCTCGCAGAGGAGACCCCGCGCTCATCATGCCGCGCATTGAGCGGCCATCATAGTTTGAATGTTTTGCGTCCATCATACGTTCATACATGATCGGCACCATGGATAGATGCGTGACGCTTTGTTCATCAATCGTGTTCCACAAAGCCTGTGCGTCAAACTTTCCATTTATGATAACTGTCCCGCCCGCGAGCATTGTACATAACATACCAACCCAGGTGATATTTGAGTAAAGCCCAATGGTGACAAGAAAACGAGACGCGCTATCGTAGCGTAGGGCAATGGCAAGATCATACGCCCAATCTCGCCGTCCTTGATGGGTGTGGACGATGCCTTTTGGTTGCCCCGTGGTGCCCGATGAATAGATAATGTTCAGATAATCATTATCCAAAAGCTTCACCTTTGGTCGCTCTTTGCACTGCCTGTTTCGCCATGCATCAAAGCTTTTCCAGCCGTCTCTTTTCTCGCCTGTACAAATTCGGTTCAGGTTCACCAAGTCAGGCAATCTATCCGCCATGGCTTCTAGCCTGCTGCAATATTCTTCCGAGACAATTATCGCCTTTGCCTGGCTATCTATTACCATGTTTAATATGGCATCATCGCTGACGGTAACATTGAGGGGCGCAGACACGAAACCTCCCGCCATCGTTCCGAAAAGCACATCCATCATCTGGAGGCCATTGGCCATTAGGACAATAACGCAATCCCCTTTGTTTAAGCCCATATCCGCAAGGCCATTGCCGACTTGGTATGTTCGAGAACAAAAGTCTTTCCATGATATTGATTGCCCATCCGCGATGACCGCAATTTTATCCGAACGCCACTTTCCGTGCAGTTCGAAAATATCCGGCAGGAGTGGATTAGTAGGGTTAAAAACTTTAGACATAAAATAACTCGTTACATTTGACGCGTGCAGAAACGCCGCGCATAACAGGCACGAAACCACGCCGAACTGGGGGAATATTTTGGCCCGTACTGCCTCTAAAACGACAGCTAAAAAATCGCGCAAAATTTTGATTTTGGATGCGGCTGAAACCCTTTTTGCTCAACGGGGATTTGACGCTGTCACTTTGCGTCAAATTACAAAAAGCGCGGGCGTCGATGTCGCCCTTGCTAATTATCATTTTGGACCAAAGAGAGACTTGTTTAACGCCGTTCTTGAAAGGCGCGCTGATGTTTTGAACTCGGCGAGACACACTGCGCTTGATGAGTGTCTGAGGTCGGCTGGGGATACCCCGCCCACCGTCGAAGCCATTATTGATGCCTACCTTCGCCCACTGGGAGAAATACATAATTCCGCAGATAAAGGGTGGAAGGATTATCTGGCCTTGATTGCATACGTGAACAACTCTCACGAATTTGGCGGAGAATTTATGACGCAATTCTTTAACCCGCTCGTCAAACGCTTTATTTCCGCTCTGCGCCTGGCCATGCCGGACGCCGATGAAAAAGCAATTTATTGGGGCTATCATTATCTCTCCGGCGCGTTGACATTGACCTTTGCGGACACAGGGCGACTAGATGCCCTTTCGGGGGGCATGGTTTCGTCCTCAGATACAAAGTTAGGTTACGCGCATATGACCCAGTTCATTGCTGCTGGAATGAAAGCCATATGCGCGCAAGAAAAGACCTAGTATTTAAATCCTAGAGTCGCTGTGAACGTGCGCGGAGCACGGTAGAAGACAGAGTAAGCACCGTCTGCGCCAAGCTGGCTTGGCGTTACAAAGTTATAAGCTGCCACTTTTGCGCGCTGGTCCGTAAGGTTCCGTCCATAAAGTCCAAAGTCCCAACGTTCGTTTTCGCTCGTCCAATTTACGCCGAGGTCAAAGACTGTGTAAGCGTCTGGGTCGAGCGCAGGACCGCCATTGGGGTACAATGGGTTGTCAGCGGCTGTGAAACCAGGGTTTGTGACGTTAAATAGGTTGTACCCGTCTCGGTAAGCCGCGGAGCCTGTGAACGTCAGCGCACCTGTATTCCCAAGATCGTGATCATAGCTAAAGCCGAAGCGCGCTGTTTTTTCAGGCGTATTCTGCGTAACAAAGAGGTTGGCAATATTGGCGCCGCCAGAAAGAATTTCTTCGATTTCTGCATCGATGTAACCTGCCATCGCCGTAAGCGTGAAGTCGTCGGTAAGCCGGAGGCTACCTTCAAATTCGATACCCTTATATTTGGATTTACCCGCATTAAATACAGATGAAATAAACGTGTCATTTACGCCGTCATTGTCTGAATCGACGCCCTGCTGTGTTGTAATTTGCTGATCTTTGTAATCTGCAATAAATCCAGCGAGGCTATAGTTTAGGCGATTATCAAGAACTGACCCCTTGAAACCAGCTTCATAACTCGTCACTTTTTCTGAACCAAAACCTTCTTCAGACAATCCCAGTGGATCCAAATCGGCACGGGCTCGTGGATCAAATCCACCAGCCTTGATGCCCTGCGAATAAGAGGCGTAGACATTTGTATTATCCGTAAGTTTGTAGTTTACGGCAACGCGAGGAGAAAAATCAGTGTCTTTGCGTTCAAGCCCTTTATAACCCGTTTGCGTGGCTAAGAACACGGAAGTCGTATTCGCCGGATCAAAGGTTGCTGAACCGATGCCCAGCCACAAATCACGGGTCACGTCAGCAACTGTTTTATCTTCAGTATACCGGCCGCCGACTGAAACACTTAGCGCATCAGAGAAATCATATGTGAAGTCAGCATAGGCTGAGAGGTTTTTCTTCTCTTGGTCGCCAGCCTGATAAATTGTGAGACCCAAAGCGCTCAAGATTAGATCAAAGTTACCATCAGCCGAACCATCAAGGTAGTATAGACCCGCAACACCCGATAGCTTGTCGCCAGAATATAAAACTTGGAATTCTTGGCTGAACTGCTCATCAGAGTAATTCGCTGGTACGTCGAAATCTTGCTGTGGAAGCGCATCGAAATCGATCGGCGTAACGGTAACGCCTTCGCGGAAAGCCGTAATGGATTTCAAGGTAACATTGTCGTTAACATCCCAAGACGCGATAAGGGAGACGCCTTTGGTTTCCACACTATTTATGTCGCCAGCACCGCCGCGCGTATCGTACTCGCTTTCCGTGACAGGAATAGAACCGTTTCCGCTTGGGATAAGCCGGTGACCATGCTTCGCATTTGAATCATCTTGAGTATAATCACCAGCGAGCCGAATATTGATAGCCTCAGTCGGGTTCCACTCCGCGCTTACACGCGCCGCGAAAACGTCTTTATTATAGTGATCCGCACCCGTGTGCAGGTTTTCGCCGAAACCATTGCGCGTATAATTCGCAACCGCTGCGCCCAATGCCAACGTCTCTGAAACAGGAACGGATCCAGACACTGTCTGATCAAATTGCCCGTAACTGCCAACATTTACCCGAGCTTTCAACTCTGGCTCTTCCATGTTCAAGCTCTTGGTTACATACTTGATCGCGCCGCCGATTGTGTTGCGACCGTACAAAGTCCCTTGTGGGCCGCGAAGGACTTCGATCCGCTCGACATCAAAAATGTCAAGAACAGAACCTTGCGGGCGAGCGATATAAACGTCATCAACATAGATACCAACGCCTGGCTCGAAACCCCAAAGCGGATCTTGCTGACCGACACCGCGGATAAAAGCGATTAACGTAGAGTTTGACCCGCGCGCGGCTTCGATTGTGGTGTTCGGTGTTAGTTTTTGGACATCCGTAATATCAACCGCGCCAATCTCTTGGAGCATGTCACCAGATACGGCTGTCACCGAAATCGGCACATCTTGGATATTTTGAGCGCGGCGCTGAGCCGTAACAATGACTTCATCATTACTCATTTGAGCGAGCGCAGGTTGAGCGGCGCACACAGCAATGACAAACGCAGCCGACGTAATTTTCAGTGTTTCTTTGATGTACATGATTTCTCCCTTTAGGTGACACTATTTTCAACAAGTGTTCAATTTCAACGCTTGTTGAATACTTTTTAGATTTTGTCAATCACCCAAATACAAAATAACTGACAACAAAATAACCATAATTAGTAGACACGACTAATCAAACATACGGACACGGCAATTAAAAGTGGCATCAAAGGTGAGAAAAGCACGGCAATGTCCATGTTTACTCGGACCGCGCCAAATTCCACAAGCTGCGCGTTTTGACGGGCTAAGGCTCACCTACATTTACCTTACTATATGATCGTATAAATTTAACACTTAAAGGCACAGGCTATGTTTTAGGTGGTCTGACGCTACCAGTGCACTGACTATTTCGAAACATTTTAAGAGTTAAAAGTAATCAGGAACCACTCTAGGTTTGGGCCTTTAAACCCCTGTATGACGTCAGCGCTTATGAGACAGATTTAAGTTTGGGCTAAGCGAGGGTTTTTGTTCATCTTGTATCTTATGGAGAGAAAGATGAGACAGAGTAAATCAACGTCCGGCGAACGCATCGTCAAGCGCATCAAACGCAGTACCCGCAAGCAGTACAGCGCTGAGGAGGAGATCCGCATTGTACTGGACAGTCTGCGCGGCAAGGAAAGTATCGCAGAGCTATGTCGTCAGGAAGGGATAGCCCAGGCCTTGTATTACAAATGGTCGAAGCGCTGCCTCGGCAGGTAATTGCGAAGCAAATACCGAGAGAGGACTTCATGGAGGCCGGCAAGAAGCGGCTGGCCGGGGACATTGTTCGCCAAGCCAACACGAGCGAGGTCAAAGGGCTGCGTTCTGAAACGCGTGAGCTGAAGGAATGTGTAGCCGAGCTCACGCTTGAAAACCGCCTGCTCAAAAAAGCATGATCGGAAATGGGGAGTCAGGCGAATGAGATACCCGGCTTCTGAGAAACTAGAAAGCATCCGTTTGGAGGAGCGCTCACAGCGCCCCGCCAAGTGGATCCTAGATAAGCTGGGCGTTCCGCGTCCGACGTTCTACCGCTGGTATGATCGATATCATGAGCATGGTGAAGATGGCCCAATTGACCGCGCCCCGATACCGAGATTGGTCTGAAATAAAATACCGAACAACGTCCGAGCTGAACTGCTGGATATGGCGCTCGAGGCGTGCGGCTGCGACCAAGCTCATGTAGCTCATAAACCACGGCTGCTGTCTGATAACGGCGCAAGCTACATCTCGGGCGAACTGGCGGATTACAACAAAGATAATGATATGAGCCATGTCCGCGGCGCACCCTATCACCCTCACACCCAGGGCAAAATCGGACGTTGGCATCAACCCCTCAAGAACCGCATCCTGTTGGAGAACTACTTCCTGCCTGGCGATTTATAACGGCAGATCGAGAGCTTCGTTGAGCACTACAATCACGAGCGATACCACGAGAGCCTCAAAAACGTCACGCCCGCCTATGTCTACGCGGCCGTGCACAGTCAATTTTAAACCGCAGAGAAAGGATCAAAAAAACTATTGAACATCGACGCTTGCAATACCGCAAAGCTGTCGCATAATATCAACCAAAGAGGTGAGCAAACCCTCGCTTAGCTCAGGCTGAAATCTGTCTCACTTTATATGAAGACGGACAAAATTTTGGTGCAACTTCAAAAGGGCCAAAATACAACAGCGCTATATCGCGCGCTCGAGAGTTGGAGTGAGTAAATTCAATTCAGAAATTTGTATTTAACTTCGCGAGAAGCCATTGTCAGGCCCCGCAATCATGCGACGGATCGTAAAACTTAGTACTTATAAATTTTACCCTTAGATGACTCTCTGTTCTCTAAAATCGGCGACTTCCGCCTCTGAATATCCGAGTGAATGCATAATTTCATCAGTATGCTCACCCAATGTAGGCGCACGTTTAAAATCCTTGATGGGAGTTTTTGAATATCGAACGGGATGATCCGCGATAGGTGCGCCTTGCGAGATGCCTGGGTAAATCACGGATTTGAACGCGCCGCTTTGAACCACATGTTCATTATCTAAAACTTCTGCGGGGTTAAGCAATTCGCCGCAAGGAATACCTGCAGCTGTTAATTGTTGCAGGGCTTGCGTGTTTGTTTTTTCTTCACACCACCGCGCCATGCGTTCGCAGATAATCTCACCGTGATCCCCGCGTTTCTGATCGCCGTCAAACCGCGGATCAGTAAGCCAATGATTCTCGCCGATCATGTCGCACCAGCGCTTAAATAATCCGCCGCCGACAATCTGGACCATAACCCAACCATTTTTTGTTTTGAAAGAGTTCGTGGGCGCATTATACTGTCCCCGCGTGCCTGACCCTTCTCGGCCAAGACCCAACTGAGCTTCTTCGATCAAGGCCGCATTGTTGTAGGTCAGCGCAGTGTTTAACAGCGACGCCTCCACAATTTGTCCCTCCCCCGTTTTCATTTTGTGTATCAAAGCCGCCAACGCGCCAAACGCGCTGAGCGAAGCCGTTCCAAAGTCGCAATAGGGTGCAAACGACTTTGATGGCTTTCCAGTTTCGCCGCTAAGCATCATAGCGCCTGACATCGCTTGAGCCACGGTGTCAAACCCACCGCGAGCAGAATACGGCCCCGTCGACCCAAACGCCGATCCCATGACCAAAATAATGTCAGGCTTAACCGCGCAAAGACTCTCATAATCCAGGCCCATTTTTTTGAGGGCTGGCGGCGGCAGGTTCACAAGCACCATATCAGCCGTTTTCACGAGACGGCGCACGATATCCTGTCCGGCGCGCTTCGTCGGATTTAAGGTCATACCGCGCTTGTTACGGCCGATTTGCATGTAGTAAGCACCTTCGCCGTGCTCGGTTACAGGCACGGTATAACGGTCTTCACCGCCAGATACTTTTTCAAGGCGGATAACGTCTGCCCCGAGATCGGCTAGCAATGTCGCGCAAAAAGGCCCGGCGATATAACGGCCGAAGTCGAGGACCCGGATACCGTCTAAAATACCGCTCACGCGGAGAGCACCGAAACGATTGTAACGGCTTCTTCAACATGAAGGAAACCGCCGCCGTTTTCAGCCACAGCAAGTTTGGCGTCCTTTACCTGCCGCGCGCCCGCCTCGCCGCGAAGCTGCATTACAAGCTCATGAATTTGCGCAATTCCCGTTGCCCCGACCGGATGACCTTTCGACATGAGCCCACCGCAAGGGTTGACGACCACTTCTCCGCCGAGAGTCGTCGCGCCGCTTAACGTGTAAGGACCGCCTTCGCCGACCCCGCACAAGCCAAGGTTTTCAATCTGTTGAATTTCAGCGTAGGCCGTTGCATCATGGAGCTCGACCACATCAATCTCCGAAGGACTGATACCGGCCATTCCATAAGCTTGCAACGCAGCACGCCGCCCAAGATGATTTTCATAGTCTGTGAGTTCTCGTTTCGTCGCTGTGGTTACAGCCATGGACCTCAGTCGCACAGCTCGTTCTTTTTGCGCAGCTGTCAAGGCGCTGCCTCTCGCGAGAACCGCCGCCGCTGCGCCGTCACTGATTGGTGCGCACATAGAGCGGGTAAATGGGTAGACAATCGGCTTGTCGGTCATGACCTGTTCAATACTCATGTTTTTTTGATATTGTGACAGCGGGTTCATCGTCGAGTGATAATGCGCTTTGGCCGCAGCGGCGGCGAAATGTTCTTTTGTCGTGCCGAATTTTAGCATGTGTTGCCGCGCAAAAGCTCCGTAAACGTCCATGAAAAAACTTCGACGCGAAGCTCCTACTTCTTCTTCAGCTGGAATGAGCTCACGACCGATACTGGCCAAAAATTTAGTATTTTCCTCAACTCGCGCGACTTCTGTTCCGCCTTGAAAAGCCGCGAACATTTGATCTGGCTTATCAGGAAAGAACATCTTGTCTGCCCCAACCGCCATTGTAAAGTTACTGCCGGTAGCTGCCATATAGGCGACAGCTGACCATACGGCACTTGACCCGCTGGCGCAGGCATTTTCAACGTTAATAATCGGCACGCCGTTAAAACAGCAATCTTGCAAGGCTATCTGACCACGTATCGTATTTTGGCCTTCTAGCATCTGCTGTCGCGTATTAGAGAACCAAATCGCTTCAATTTGTTCGGGGGAAAGTTGCGCATCTCTAAGAGATTGGGCACAGACTGTTTCCGAAAGCTGCTTTACCGATTTTTCCGGGTGCTTACCAAAAGGCGTCACAGAGACGCCAATGATATAAATATCATCGAACATAAAATGCCTATTTTATAAGGATAACGGTGACTAAGCCGCCCAACTATCAATCTGACTTGGCTTCATCCAACAGGCATGAAAACCAATCGGAACTTGCACAGGGAGTTTCACACGGGCAATCGGGCCTTTGCTGATATCCAAGGCGTCAAAAACCTGGAGCTCTTGCTCTTGCTTCTTGTCGTCCCACATGAAAACAACAACATAGCCATGATCCTCGCTTTTGGGGTTGTCGGCGGGCGCGAACCACGGCTCACTATACCAGCAGTTCTCATGACCATCTGTGAAATCCCCCAGGCTCTCACCTGTATCGGTGTTAAACTTGCGAATACCCGTCCAGTGCAAAGTATTTGGGTCGTGATCGACGGCGTATGCAAACTGGCTATATCGTCCTGTACGGCTACTATCATAGCTTGGGAACTCTATATTGTGATCTGGATTAAGACAGTCTTCGACGGTCTCGCCCGTTTTCAGATTCATGCGGTAGCGCCAAAGCCGCGCATTCATTCCCAAATGGGCGATTGTTTTTGCCGTGCGCTCTTCGTTGACCGATCCATCATCGTTTAAAATTGGCATAAAGCGGCAAGCCACCATGACGATCTCATCGCCTTCTTCCCAGCAATTTATCACGTGATAAAGAAAGCAGGGCGAGAATTCGAACCACTGTATTTCATCCGACTGACCAAAGCGCGGAATGACGCCAAAACGTGTTTTCATTGAATTGTTGAAGCGGATTTTATGACGCCCTGCTGCCATAGCCGCTTCGTCATGATAAACAGGCAAATCGTGCAAAATCGAATAATTTTCCGTAATACCCATATCATGTGGAAGGCGGTTGCCAGGCAACTCAATCGGGATGTGATGGACGAGTTTTCCAGTTTTATCGACAACACCGTAAGCCATGTAGGGGTGATGATCAAAATAATCAAAAACCATCATTTCGCCAGTAACCTCGTCGACTTTCGGATGAGCAGACACGCCTTGACCCGGCGCTTTTGAATAATCGACTGCTTCAATTGTTTCGAGCGTAATGGGATCGAGCAAATGAGGTTTACCGGCGAGATACCAAGTCGCAACCGCTTTACCCGCATGGCCTATGATGTCCGTGTTAGCCACATCGGCCATGGGCATATCATCTCGGCCTTTTAGCGAAGACATAACACCCCAATGGGTTTCTTCGCCTTGTTCGTCATTGGCTTTCCAGCCCTCCGTACGCACCCATTTATTCCGGTAAGTGACCTTCCCGCCACGGAAATGCGCCGCATGGATCATGCCGTCACCGTCAAACGGGTGATAAACGCCCTTGGGTTTAAACCGAGGGTTCGGGCCATTACGTAAGTAAACGCCGCTCAAATCTTTTGGAATTTCACCAATGACCGTCAAGTCTGTCAGAACAGATTCTTTATCAACGGGCGCAAACGGGCCCGTCAACATTACGCCATGTTCATCACCAAACGGCGCGTTTGTTGTATCATAAGGGGCCGTTGAAAAATCTATTCTCTGAGTCATGACTTTCTCCCATTAACTTTAATACTCACGATTTACCGAAGTAAGTTCGTTTATGCAAGTTTTTATTCCGATACTCCCAGAAACTGACATTGAAACTCAGCCATCCGCCTTTCCAGGCCTTATCTATTTTGAGTGAGTTTCTCAAAGCGACGGATGGCCGCTTTATATTCTTTTTCCAAATCCCGTACGATATCCGCTACAGATTCCCGAGACCGGCTACGTCCGACACCCTGCCCCGCCGCCCAAACATCGCGCCACTTCTTAGCCGCGCCGCCGGAATAATCGCGCGCTGCAGCGCTCCCTGGACTGTCAGGGTCCAACCCCGCAGCAACCAAACTGGGCCGAAGCCAGGAGGCAGGCGTGCCGGTCACAGCGTCAGAAACAACAAGGTCGTCAATGTCAGCCGCGATAACCATGTCCTTATACTCGTCCTGCGCCATGCTTTCGATTGCGGGTAGAAACCGCGTTCCCATATAAACATAGTCGGCACCAGCGGCGACCGCGCCGGCAACGCCCGCGCCGTCGGATATCCCGCCGCCGACAGCGATGTAGCCATCGAAGAATTCACGGATTGCTGAAATGAAAGCAAAAGGCGATAGAAAACCCGTATGTCCGCCCGCTCCAGCGCTGATACAGGCTAATCCATCAACGCCCGCATCAACTGACTTGCGCGCGAGTTTCAAATCAATGACATCCGCAAAAACTTTACCGCCATAAGACTTAACAGTTTCCATTACCGGTAACGGGGAGCCGAGCGCGGTAATGACCATTGATGGTTTGTACTCAGCTACCAGCTTCAATTCCTCCTCAAGGCGTTCACGGCGGCTGGAATGCGTAATCAAATTCATCACCCAAGGCGCATCCGACGACGTCACAGCGTCCGAAACCGTTCCCATCCATGTATCAAGCTCTTCGACGGTGCGCGCATTTGTTGACGGAAAAGATCCGCCAATTCCCGCTTTACAAGCAGCAATAACCAGCTCCGGTCCTGAGACAAGAAACATCGGGGCGGCAATGACCGGTAATTTAAGGTTTGGAGACATGTCTACTGAATTCATCATTACACCTTCATTATTTACTTTCATAAACGTACTAACTACAGTAACGTTAGTTGGCAAGAGATAGAGTTAAGTGAAATGGCAGGCAGATGAGAAATAAAATTTATATTCTTGGCGGAGCGCAGACTGATTTTTCGCAAAATTGGAGCCGCTCCAATAAATCTCTCTTTGATCTTTTTTCAACCGCCGTTTTAGCCGGACTAGAGGATGCCCACCTTGACCCCAAAGACATTGACGTCGGTCATGTCGGCAACTTCGTCGCCGAGCTGTTTACCGGTCAAGGCATGCTCGGTGGCTATTTCGGTCATGTTCATCCAGATTTTTCCGGCATGCCAAGCGCGCGCCACGAAGGGGCCTGCGCCTCTGGGTCTCTCGCAATCTTGTCCGCTATGGCAGATATAGAAAGTGGGCGATATGAAACGGCTTGCGTGGTTGGCGTTGAACTCATGCGCAATGTTCCCGGCGAAACAGCTGCGAACCACTTAGGTGCAGCCGCTTGGGTTGGGCGCGAAGCCCTTGGCGCAAAGTATTTATGGCCCGCTATGTTTTCAGACCTCTGTGACATTTATGACGAGCGCTACGGCCTCGACTACAAACACCTGTCCGAGATCTCCAAGATCAACTTTGCGAACGGCAAAAACAATCCCAATGCGCAGACCCGTAAATGGGAATTTGGTGAAAAGAGTTTCACGCAAGATAATGACGCTAACCCTGTGATTGAAGGCTGGATGCGGCGTCAGGATTGCGGCCAAGTCACGGACGGCGCAGCGGTTGTCATTCTCGCGTCTGAAACACGCGCAGCCGAGTATGCTAAAGACCGTGATATTGATTTAAACGACCTTCCCTACATCAAGGGCTGGGGGCACACGACCGCCCCCTTGATGATGAAAACCAAATTAGAAGAAAGCGTATCTAATGAATTTGGCAGTGGCTATGTTTTCCCTTGGACACGCAAAGCCATCACGGATGCTTATGCTCGGGCTCAAATCTCCGGCCCAGAAGCGCTCGACGCTATTGAAACCCACGACTGTTTCTCAATCACTGAATATATGGCCATTGAACATTTCGGCCTGACCGCCCCGGGAGAGGCTTGGAAAGCTATCGAGGCCGGCCGCATAGCCATGGACGGCGACTTACCGATTAATCCGTCCGGCGGGCTGATCGGCCTCGGGCATCCCGTCGGAGCCACTGGCGTTCGCATGATGCTGGACGCAGCAAAACAAACGACTGGACATGCAGGCAACATGCAGGTCGAAGACGCCAAAACAGTCGCAACCTACAATGTCGGCGGGTCCGGCACTACGAACGTTTCCTTTATTGTTGGAGTTTAGATTATGAGTAGCACGTTTATTTATGATGCTGTACGTACCCCTCGCGGCAAAGGCCGTGCTCCAAAAGACGGCAAACCCGGCGGGGCGCTTTGTTCGGTGGCCCCGCATGACCTTGTTTCAGGTCTGTCATCCGAGTTGCATCAGCGCCATGCTGGCATTGACAATAATATCTCTCACCTTTCATTAGGCTGCGTTGGTCAGGTTGCCTCGCAAGGCGGAAACGTGGCCCTCGTCAGCCGCATGGCGTCAGGACTGCCCAACAGCACAACCGCCACATCAGTCAATAACCTATGTGTTTCGAGCCTCACGGCGGTCAATCAAAGCGCGGCTTGGTCACGCTCGAAACCCGGCGACCTTGTCTTGGCCGGCGGCGTCGAGAGCCTTTCCCAGGTTGGATTTATGGCGGATAAAGCCGCATATATGGCAGATCCAGATTTGATGAAGCGGTTCAAGTACGCCCCGCCTGTTATGGGCGCGGAACTCGTCGCGACATTAGAAGGGTTTACAAAGACCGATCTGGACGAGGTCACTCTCATGTCCCACCACCGCGCGGCAAGCGCTTGGGATGCGGGCTATTATGACAGCGGCGTCGTGCCCGTTAAGCAAGGCGATACAATTTTGCTCGAAAGAGATGAAGCCATACGCGGCAACATGACGATGGAGAAACTCGCCTCTATGGAGCCGGGTTTTGCGAAATTGGGGTCTTATGGAGCTGACGCAATGATGCTCGCCGAGCACCCGGAACTTTCAGAGATCAATCACGTTCACTCTTTCGCAAATTGCCCGCCTATGACGGACGCGGCCGCGCTTGTCTTAATGGGCGACAAGAAGGCTGGGGAAAAGGCAGGCATTGCGCCTAAGGCCAAAGTTCGCGGTTATGTTGAAGCCTCATCAGACCCCGTCATCCAGTTTTTGGGCGGGTTCAAAGCGATGGATCAAGTCTTGGCCGAAACCGGGTTAACCCTTGCTGATATTGACCGCATTGAATTTATGGAAGCGTTTGCCGCCACGCCGCTTAAATTCTACCGCGACTACAAACCGGACATGGACAAAGTCAATGTTAACGGCGGTCATTTAGCTATGGGGCATCCAATGGGCGCTACCGGCGCCGTACTGCTAACGACATTAGTGCACGAGTTAGACCGCTGCGATGGCAAGATAGGCATGGTCGTCGCCAGCGCTGCCAGCGGCATTGGCAGCGCGATGATCATCGAGAGAGTCTAATGAGGCATTTCGCCAAACATAAATCCGTTTTAGACGGCGCCCTTAAGGCTTGCGCTACGCGGCAATATTGGAGCCCTTTTACAGAAAGCCCGAGCGGGGCGTTGCATCCCGAAGGCGCGCATCAGTCCGGCAAGGCCGCGTTCGAGGCGAGGCTCGGCACCCCCTTCGAACTTGATCAACCCGGAGAAATCGGCCGAACGGGACATGAAATCTCGCCTTATACGCAAAAGCCGCTCGGCATTGACTACCCGAAAGTTGATGTGGATATGGTTATGGCGGCGTCGAAAACGGCAATGCAACGCTGGAAAAAAGTCTCGCCTGAAGAACGGGTGGGGCTTTGCCTTGAGATGGCCTTCGCGCTTGAAAAACAGTGCTTTGAGAACGCTTACGCCACCATGCACACGGCAGGACAAGCCTTTTTGATGGCCTATTCGGGTAGCGGGCCTAATGCGCTTGACCGCGGCGTAGAGGCTCTTACCTATGCTTACAAAGCGATGATCGATGTCCCGGGATCGGCCACATGGACAAAACCCTTTGGCAAAGCGGGTGAGGTCACGCTTGAGAAATCTTACCGGCTTATACCGCGCGGAACGGCGATTGTTGTCTGCTGCGCGACATTTCCAATGTGGAACGCTTACCCCGCCATCTTCGCCAACCTTGCCACCGGAAATCCTGTTATTGTTAAACCCCATCCCAACGGGATTTTGCCTGTTGCGATAGCCGCGAAAACAATGCGTGAAATATTGTCGGCAAACGGCCACGATCCCAACCTCGTGATTATGGCTGCAGACACCCGCGACGACCCGGTCACAATTGATCTGCTACAGCACAAAGACACGGCAATCATCGATTATACGGGGAGTCAGCGTTTCGGAACGTGGATCGAGCAAAACTGCAGTAGCAAATTGGTTTATACGGAAACCGCGGGCTGTAATGGCGTCGTCGTTCACTCGACGAATAATTTGGACGGGATGGTGTCCGGGCTGGCAAACGGTCTTTGCGGTTTTTCAGCACAAATGTGTACCAGTCCGCAAAATATTCATATTCCTAAGGACGGGTTCGACTCTGATAAAGGTCCTGTAAGTTTCGATGAGTTCAAAGCCTTATTGACAACGACGATATCCGAGCGCCTCGCGGAGCCCAGCCGCGCCGCCGGTATGTGCGGGGCAATACAAGCAGACCAATCTCTTGATATTTTGGAAAAGCTCCGCACGGATAAACGAGCAACCGTAGCGCTTGATAGCCGCGCTTACGAGCATCCCGAGTTTAAAAATGCCAGAACGGCAACGCCCTTAGTGCTTGAAGTTGATCACAGCGAGCGCGAGCTGTATCAAGAAGAGCATTTTGCGCCTGTTTCATTTCTGATTAGAGAAGACAGCGCGGAATCCGCCCTTGCAAATGCCACGGCTCTGGCAGAGACGTTTGGCGCAATCTCGTCTTATCTCTATAGCGCAGACAAAGATTTCACAGAAAACGCCCAAGAGGCCTTCGCAGAAGCAGGCGCGTCGCTTTGGTGCAATATGACCGTACCGATGCCAATTAACTTTGCGGCCGCTTACAGCGATTACCATGTCACAGGATTAAACCCGGCGGGTAATGCTTGCCTATCTGATTTGGCCTTCGTTGCTAATCGGTTTCGGATTGTTCAATTTAGAACACCTGCTAAATAATCTTGCCTGCTCTGAATGGGGGAGAGATAAAAGGGGAACTCTATGCTTATTCGTAAACTCCTAGGCGCGGTAGCCACAGCTGTGATAACGTTATCATTGGTATCCTGCACGCCCAATTCACCAGACGGAGCAGGTGGCATAGTCGACATTGAGATAGCAAAGGCTTGCGAGGAAATTGCTCAAAAAGCGGGCTCTCCAACGCTTCAAATTACAAGCAGCAAAGCTTTGACAGACACCGGTGAACTCCCTCCCTATTGCCAAATCAAGGGAACCATAGCCCCCAATATTGGTTTTGAAGCCCGGCTTCCATTATCGGATTGGAACGGGCGCTATTTACAAACTGGGTGTGGCGGCTATTGCGGCATTGTTGCCGCTGACAAACCTGGCCAATCCAACGCTATCAATTACGCGCTAAAGCGCAACTATGCCACCATCACCACAGATGGCGGCCATCAATCCGCGCATATTGGGGTTAGCGATTGGGCCCTCAACAACCGCGAGGCGGAGGAGGTCTACGCTTACAAAACCATCCCATTGACCTTTGAAGCCGGACAAGCCCTTATACAAAACCTCTACGGCCAAAGACCCGATTTCAATTATTTCTCTGGCTGTTCTAATGGCGGGCGACTCGCGGCAATAGCCGCTCAAAGATACCCCGCACTATTTGACGGAATCATCGCGGGTTGCCCTATCCTTAACTTGTCAAAAAATGCCGGGCTATATGGTACCAATATTGTTCAATCGAATCCCAAACAAGGTCAAGAGCGGATCTTAGGGGCATCATTCAAAGTAAAGTTATCTTTTTTGGAAAAAGAAATTTTGGGGCAATGCGACGGAATAGACGGAAAGAATGACGGTATTATCTCACAGCCGTTTGACTGTAAGCCGAACATAGAAAAAATACAGTCCTGCTCAGACGGAGGGGACGCGAATTTATGTCTTACGATTGCGGAAAAATCGACCATTGAAAACTTTTACAGAGGCGCTGTGAATAGCGACGGAGATAAGTTGTTTTATGGCATGCCCCCAGGCAGCGAACGCTATTGGGCATTCTGGTTCTTAGACACGGAAAAGGGAGCCGCACCTGGAAACTTGCTGGCGACGGGTTATGTCCAAAATTTGGGTTTAGAATCTGATCCGACTGCCCTTTCAGCTGCAAATTTCAATTTTGATACAGACCCTGCGAAACTCGTAGGTTTAGCGCCCCTGTACAATGCTCTGGACCCTGACCTATCCGCATTTCGTGATGCAGGCGGGAAAATGATTATGTGGCATGGCATGGCCGATCCGCTGGTCCTGCCTCAGCAAAGTCCTGAATATTATGAGAACGTAATTGAAAGTATGGGAGGCCTGGAAAGCTCGCAGGCGTTTGTACGTTTGTTCATGGCCCCGGGAATTGGGCATTGTTGGGAATTAACAGCCCCGACGCCAGACCATATGGACTTACTAACCGCTCTCGAAAATTGGGTTGAAAAAGACACTGCCCCCGAGGCCATTGAGGTCACTCAATTTCATCCCGAGAGCAAACGCATTACTCGCAGAGGAAGGTTGCGCCCTTACCCACTTCAAGCAGAATATGGCCAGGTTATTCCGTGATAAATACCTCCGAAAAGCAACGTCACTGAAGAAAGATAACAGGCGCTCCAAGGTCACATTTCTCGATTTTCTCACCGTAGGCGGCTTCTATCTGCCGCCGTTTAATTTTTAACGTCGGTGTCAACAATCCATTCTCGATTGTCCAGTTCGGTGTAACAAAGAGATTGGAAACTCGCTCATAAGCTGGCAACTCCGCATTGATTGAACCGAGCCATTCGGTCAATTCTAAAATTAATGCTGCGCGGTCGCGCGCTTCTGCTGATTCAGACAAAGTCGCTAACATCATCGGCTGGGTTTTCCCCAGACCAAAAACACAGAGCTGACCTAACTTATTATTACTGCCAAACATGTTCTCCAGCCGTGTTGGTACGATAAACTTGCCCTTAGAGGTTTTAAAGGTCTCGCTGATACGCCCCGTAATCCAAAGGTTTCCATCATCGTCAAACCGGCCAGCATCTCCGGTGCGATACCACTCACCATCGAAAGCCTCGGCAGTTTTTTCCGGCTCTAAATAATATCCTTTCATAACGCCTTTGCTTTTGAACTGAATTTCATCACCATCGCCAATTCGGACCTCGACGCGAGAACTTAGCGGTTGTCCCACACAGCCAGATATTGGCTTGTCGTCTTTGAGCCAGCCCGTGCCATGAATAAAGTTTTCTGTCACACCGTAGGCATCACGAAGCGCGATGCCCATTCCTAAATACCAATCTTGAACATCAGGCGCGAGCGGAGCAGAGCCCGTTAAAACGAGTTTCGCCGCCCCCAATCCGAGCTGATGTATAATGCCTTGGCGTTGTTCAGGTGATAAATTTGCTTGGTGAGCAGGTGGAATTTTTGCGTCAACGCCTTCCTTAAACTTTAACCACAGGCGCGGCACTGCGAAGAAAAAGGTCGGCTGCACCGACCGAAGTTCATCGGCAAATGTGGCGAGGCCTTCTGAGAAAGAAATAGATGAATTGGAGTATATTGCAGCCATTTCAACGGCAACGCGTTCTGCAATATGAGACATAGGTAAAAACGAGAATAACCGCCCGGCCTCGCCACCTAAATTAAATGCCTTTATGAGATCTTGCGCGACAAATCCGGCGCCCTCATGGGTATGCATAACGCCCTTGGGGTTGCCTGTTGTTCCTGACGTGTAGACAATTGTCAGCAAATCATCGAGATCCGGCACAGGTGAACCTTCAAACGGTTTATAGCTATTTAGAATATCCTCTAATGTGGTCGTACTTGGGCCGTTGCAGCCCAACATACCAACAACATCAACGCCCGGCGGAAGAACACCTTTTACATGATCCGCCTGATCTACGGCCCCGACGAAAATCAATTTGGTACCACTGTGGCTTAAAATGTACTTAGCTGATGAAACATCCTGCCCAGGATAAAGCGGAACGCCAATATGCCCGCTCATTTGAATCGCGAGGTCAACAATAGGCCAGTCTTTGCTATTGCTTGACCAAATTGCAATGCGCGACCCTTTTTCAAAGTTCTTTTCAATGAGAAAAGCAGCAACCCTGCGTACCCGATCGGCGACCTCCCGCCATGTATATTCTGTCCAGACCAAGTTCTTGGGTTGACGTAAGAAGACGGTATTGGGAGTTTCCTTTTCCCAACGATAGAACATTTCAAGGGGTGTATATATTGGCTGTCCCATGAGTTATCTCCAATGGACTAATTTTTCAATTTGTAGGGCATTATAGGGGGTAAAAGCGCCAAAGCAGACACATGCTCAAATCTTTCAACGTAAAAACCCGCAGACCCAATGGGCCGCGGGTCTCTAACGCTTTAACTTCGGCATACTTGCCCGATCTAAAAGTTATAATCCACTTTGAATGTAATATTGCGCGGGCGCATATACAGTGAATCATAAGCCATCCCAGTTCCGCCAGTCAGTGTTCCTGCGAGAGCCAACGTTCCGCCCGTCACTTTTATACGTTCATTGGTCAAATTATCGCCGATGACTGAAAGGCGCCATGCACCACCTCCGCCGCTTATGCCAATTTGCCCGCCAAGCTTAGCGAAGCTGTCTTGAACCTGCGCGGGATCATTGTCTGTTGATACAAAGTATTTGGAGCTTAGGTCCACATTGATATTGGCATCCAGCACAAGAGTGTCAGAAATATCGCTTTCAAAGTCTACGCCAAAGTTACCGCTAAACTCTGGAGCATTGCGTACAGACGCGCCTGATCTGTCACAGAATTCAGTTGTAATACCCTGCACGCTTCTTTCATTGAAATTACATTGGCCTTGCGGGAAATCGGTGAATTTATAGTCTAAATAGGCTCCAGACCCATAAAATTCGATATTGTCATTCACCAAGAAGCGGCCATCGACCTCAACACCTTGACTGCGGGCACCTGCCGCATTTTCAACCAAGAAACTTAGAACCCCATCAAAAATTGTAGTTTGCAGGTCGGTATAATCTGTTCTGAAAGCACTCACATTAAAGCGCGCACGGTCCCAGCTCATCTTGGCGCCAACTTCGTAATTTTCTGCGCGTTCGCCATCAAATTTGAATGTGCCGATCCGGCGTCCTGGTACCAAGGGACTTCCAGGAACTGAGTTACTTCGCACATCAAATCCGCCAGCTTTTGAGCCGCCTGTATATGATGCGTAGAGCCCTATATTTTCAGTAGCATCATATTGAACACGAAGCAGCGGATCAAATGTGTCTTCGCCAAATTCATCGGAAATTTGATGCGGGGCAATGTTTAGTACTGTACTCCAAAAAAACTCCGCTTCATTTGCTAACGGCGCCCGTGGGTCGGCCGTTCCCGAAACTGGGTTGGGGTTGGTGATTGAGGCGACGCCAGGGTTGGCCTCTACAGTTAAAGCTCGGCTTCCTTTTTTATCTTCATGTGAATAACGCGCACCAGCAGTAATCGTTAAACGCTCAGAGAGATTGAAATCGGCTTGCGCAAAAGCAGAATACAAGTTTGAGTCCTGCTCATATTGACGATCTGTAAAGGTCCCAACCAACGGCGTTAGACCTGCAAGGCCCAACACACTACCCAGTTCAATATGATCTGTGACTTCCAAACTCCCCGTCTGAAAAAATAAACCAGCGATATAGTCAATTTTCTCTCCGCCAGGGGATGCCAATCGAATTTCTTGCGAGAACTGACTATAGTCTTCAGTCTGGTTCGTACCGTCCAGTATATTGAGAGCCGTATAGTCAACATCAATAAGTTCGGTCGTGCCATATTCGACAAAGCCTGAAACTATAGTCAAAATGTGATCGCCGATATCTATATTAGCGTCAAAAACCGCATTATACATTTCATTGAGGCTATTTACTTCAGAACTCTGGCGTCGGCCATCCTCAACGACGTCGACGGGATCGATCCCTGGAAAAGTACCATTGAAGAATGGGTTAGCCGTGTAGGTTCCGAGCGCGTTATTGTTTTCCATATTATAGCCATGCTTATCAAAAGAGGCATACTCGGCTTTGAAGTTGAGCTGAATAGGGCCGCCATCGTCCCAGCGCAATTTACCCCGCAGATAAACTTCATCTCTTTGGGGCTCCTTACGGTTCAACGTTGTGTTCAGGATATAACCGTCAGATTCGCGATACGATACAACACCACGCGCGGTAAGGTTTTCGGATAGGGACCCAGACATCACACCGAGAAGCTGCTTTTCGTCATGCTCGATTTCGTAGGCCGCTGAGAACTTACCTACGAACTCTTCGGTCGGAGCGGCTGACACAACATTTACTGCGCCAGCAATTGCATTTTTACCAAAAAGAGTCGGTTGCGGACCTCTCAGAACCTCAACTCGTTCCAAGTCGACCAAAGGCGTTCGAATTAATTGACTACGACCATACGAAATTCCATCGAAGTACATACCGACTGATTGTTCAAACCCCTTATTCGCTCCAGTTTGAACACCACGAATACTGATTGTTGTATCAATCTGACCGTCAGCAATTGTTAAGTTTGGTACAGAAGACGACATGTCTTCAAGGCTGTCTATACTACGGCCCTCAAGAAGCTCACCAGATACCGCTGAAATAGAAATCGGAACTTCTTGAAGTCCCTGCTCACGCTTTTGCGCCGACACAATAATTTCGTCGAGCTGTGCCTGAGCAGAGATAGCGGGCATAGAAACCACAAGTGCTAAAATAGACGCGCCAAAATATTTAGATTTGGACATAAGTAAAAAACTCCCCTGAAGATTAACGGATTTTACCGCTTTTCTTGGTCATATTTTACTTAGTATGTTTATGCAAGCATATTTTGGTACGCTTATGCAAGCTCTCGTGATCTCAATCCGTTTTTTTATACTTTGTTGCATTTTTGCAACCAATATATTTAACTTATCAATTTTTCCAGCTCATGCCGAACTACCTTGTTCATGGGATTACGCGGCAAGGCGTTCATCACATGCAAGCGTTCCGGCCATTTAAATTTCGCAACTTTCTTTTCTGCGAGATAGTTTTTAATATCTTCTAACGTAAGAGTCTGTCCTGCATTCAAGACAACGACCGCGCAGACCTTTTCGCCCATAACTTTATCGGGATATGGCGCCACGGCGCCCTCACGCACGGCCGGATGCCCTAGAAGCAGTTCGTCGAGTTCTTCTGGCGAAATATTGACACCGCCCCTGACAATAAGGGCCTTACAGCGACCGACAAAATGGTAAAATTCGTTTTTGTCGCCAGTAATTTGAAACAGATCTCCAGTTCTAAAATAGCCATCAGAGGTAAAAGCGTTGGCATTGTCCTCTGGGGATTTGTAATAACCATCAAACACGGCGGCGCCGTCAATGCAAAGCTCTCCCGTCTTGCCCGGCCCCGTAATTTCCTCACCCGTGTCTACGTCGAGCAACTTGGTCTTGATTTTTGCGGATAGGGGATTTTTCCATTCGAGGTCATCCCGACCGAAGCGCGGAAAATAAATAGCGCGATCCCGGCTATCAGGCACCTCAATAGCACTGCTTAATAACGTTACGCCCTCGTTTGACCCGAAGACGTTAACGACATCAATATCAAAATGGGTTTTAAAACCTTCAATCATATGCGCGCTTAACGGCGCACTCCCAGAGGCAATGACTTTCAAGGTAGATAAATCGTAATTCGCCTTTATAACGTCTTTCGTTTCAATCAAACGAATGAGCAAGGCTGGCGGAGCTAGAGCATACTCGATTTTTTCATCTTGCAACTGCGTCAAGAATACGTGCGGATCAAATGGATGATGCAAAACCATAGTACCTCGGTTTCTTAGCCAGAAGAACATGAAGCCGCCGATGGCAGCCATGTTAATAAAGGGAAACGGATTCAGATAGGTTGAATGCTTCGGCATAGCGACGAAATCTTCCATGCCAGCCCCCACGGCCATCCATTGATTATGACTGCGAGGCACGCCCTTTGACCGCCCTGTCGTGCCAGACGTCCAGCATATCGTTAAGATGTCATTGGGATCATGATTAAGCGCTTGTGCATAAGATAAATATTCGGGAGAAGCCGCTTCGCATGACTGTAAGTTAAAGTCTTTATCTCCGAAAAGAAGTGTTTTGCAGGATGACTTCATGGCCTGAGACTGATCAACGGCAAAGGGCTTGCCGTTGAAATCGCGAAACGCTACATAGCCCTTTGGTGCGATAACATCGCTGATATGGTCCAATTCAAACTGCCCATATTGCATCGCTACGGGACTGATTATGAGGCCAAGACTAGCACACGCAAAATACATCATAACGATTTCTACAGTATTGGGCATTTGCACCAAAATTGTATCACCCTGCCTAAGCCCCGCACTATAAAGCCAGCTACCGATCTTATCGACCGCGCGTAAAATTTCCGCATACGTCAACCGCATTGGGGCACCGTCAACCAGCGATGATCTGTTACTGGGATCCACAAGCGCAAGTCTATCGCCTTCATCCGACACTATTTCCGAAACCAACTGTTGAAGCGTCTTGTTCTCCCACCACCCCTGTTGGGTGTAGCTCTCAATTCGCTCGCGCGGTGTTGTTTGCATGTGATCCCCTTTTTATGCTATAACTTGCGTAAACATACCTAGCTATCAGATAATTGCAACAAATCCTTATGTTGCAAATTTGGGGCTAAATGCGATACTGACAACTTATGACCTCACCAAAATATATTAGAACCTGTTCGATCTGCCGTGCGCTCGATGTTATTGGGGATAAACCGACTCTTCTCATTCTTGAAAGCTACTGGCTGGGCACACGTCGTTTCAGTCACTTCCAAAAGCAAACGGGCCTCTTAAAAACGGTCGTCAGTGATCGCCTCAAGAAGCTTGTGGACGCAGGTTGCTTTAAAAAAACGCCTTATTCCGAACGTCCGAAAAGATTTGAATACCGTGGAACCAGAAAATTCTATGATTTATACCCCGTTGCGCTTTCCATGTTACAATGGGAGCAAAATTGGGGAACCGTTGATGGAAAAATTCAAGTCAATTTAGTTCACAAAACCTGCGGTCAGGCGACACAGCCTCAGTGCGTATGCTTGGATTGTAGACTTGAAATCAACCCCCGCGACATCGCATGGAAAGAAGGGCCGGGGGTCGGAATGATGCCAGCGGTTTATAACCGCAGGCGACGCAGCTCCAACTCAACTCAAGAACCGACAACACAGCTATTTGAAGAGATTGTAGATGTTATAGGCGACCGATGGTCGGCACTCATCATTCGCTCAATCTTCACCAACCTGAATAGCTATCAGGACATATGTGATGATACAGGAATTGCGACGAATATTCTCGCGGAACGCCTAGAGCGCCTTTCAGAAACAGGCATCATAAAAAAACAAGGTTCTGTTTATAAATTAACACCAAAAGGTCGTGCGATTTACCCAATATTGTTGGCGCTTTTGGATTGGGGCGACAAATGGTATGCCACAGAAGACGGCCCGCCGCTGTATTTGACCCATAAACCGTGCAACACCGCCCTAAAAAGTCAAATGGCCTGTTCTGAGTGCGGCGAAAGTATCACGATGAATGATATAGATTTTGAATTTGTAGAAAGTGAGAACGGCCCTGTAGAGCGTATGGCTTAACGCTACACTTTCCATAACTCTTATCACGGCATCACACTCTGCTAAGCTGCCGTTAGTAGGGGAAGACTTTTGAATGGTAGATATCTGCCGGTTTACGCTAGGCAGTAATGGCCAAGACGGTATCTGCCCATTGTCCATGTTTAACACGGAATCTACTGGCGCAATACCTATTTTGGCTCAAGACCTTACCTTATACGCCTGCACCCCATGAAACACTAAGTTTTCTGGAGGCATTCCTAAGAATTGGCCCGTTCAAGGTAATTCGTTACCGTTTATAAAATAGAGGCGCGCCCCCGCTAATGCTTGTTATCTACGGCCTTTAACATTCGATGCTCGTCTCGCATGCCAATATAGAGGCTAATACAGCAGACGAGCAAGATAACTGTGAACGGAAGCGCAGCAGTGATCGTTCCGGCTTGTAAGGACTGCAACGCCTGTTTTCCGCCGCCGAAAAGCAAGGCGGACGCCGTAAGCCCTAAAGCCGCAGCCCAAAAAATCCTCTGTCCGACAGGCGCATTATGTTTCCCGCCGGATGTAATCGTATCGACAACGAGAGCCCCAGAGTCGGCTGAGGTTACGATAAAAACAATCAGAAGGGCGATGGCAAATAGCGACGCTATGCTGCCAAACGGCATTGAATTTAACATTTGAAATAAGACAGTAGCAGAAGACTCGACCCCTCCCGCAAGGTCGCCAACGCCCTGCTCATATTGTGATATAGCCGTTGTCCCAAAGGCTGTGAACCAAACGATGCAAATCGTGAACGGCGCAAGCAAGACCACAGTGAAATATTCTCGCACGGTTCTCCCGCGAGAAATACGCGCGATGAACATACCCACAAAAGGAGACCATGAAATCCACCAAGCCCAATAGAAGATCGTCCAATCATGGAACCACTTCTCGTCACCTCGACTAAACCAGTTCGTTAGGGCCGGTGTATCCGTCACGTACGCTAACAAATTTGTTCCCATCCCCGTCAGAATGAGCGTGGTTGGCCCCACTACGATCACGAATAAAAGTAGCCCCAAGGCTACCGCCATATTCATATTGCTAAGAAACTTGATCCCGCCGTCCAACCCCCGAACAACAGAAAGTATGGCCAAGCCCGTCATACACGCGACTAACGCGATTTGCATCCAGAGTACGGGTTCAAAGTCAAACATATAGCCTAGGCCGCTGGCCGCTTGTGTGGCGCCAAGGCCTATCGTTGTTGCAAGGCCGAATATGGTCGAGACAACGGCCAATAAGTCAATGATATGCCCGGGCCACCCCCAAACGCGCTCGCCCAACAGAGGATAGAATGTAGACCGAATGGACGATGGCAGGCCTTTGTTATGGGTGAAAAAGCCAAGAGATAAACCAACAACAGCATAAATCGCCCAGGGTGATAACCCCCAATGGAAGAGTGTCGCACTAAAAGCCAATCGGTTGGCCTCGGAGCTGCCTTCCGCGGCAGATAAGGGCGTACCCGCCCAGTTTGTATGATAAGCAAGCGGCTCCGCTGCGCCCCAAAACATAAAGCCAATTCCAACACCTGCTGCAAACAACATTGCCACCCAAGACAGATATCCAAAAGCTGGTTTAGCCTCTTGCCCGCCTAAGCGAATTCTACCCAAAGGCGACAAAGCCAAAAACAAGCAAAACCCCAGAACAATCACGGGCGTGACCGCAAAGAGCCAGTCAAAATTTTGCAACGTCGAAGCCTTCGCCGCCGCCAGAGCCTGTGCTGACCTTTCAGGGAAGAACAATGTCAAACCTGAGAATAGCAGCACAAGCCCTGCTGACGTGAAGAAAACTGGATTATGAACATCCAGCCCCATCACAGCAACATTGTCCTGCCCGATTTCATAATCAGTATCGTATTCCATTTCTGGGTTAGTCGGGCGTTTCATAGTGCATCCACTTAATCAATACAGGGCATCGGTCGTCGCAAGTCTGTCGAAAGTTGAAATATACAACACAGCCTTTCTGGGCGTTGTAATCAAAAATCGACAAAATGACAGAATTAAATTGCGAGCCACGATGGGTCATTACATAATCTTTAAATAAAGTATTTCATTTATCGAAACATATGTTAAAGCATCGCTTTAATTTTGCACGCAGCCCAGTTGGCAGCCTCAAGCGATGTTCGGTGCATTAAAAATTCAAAGGATAACTCATGTATCGTCTCCTAAGCGGTGTTTCTATTTTAGCTCTTTCAGGCACATTTGGCCTTACCGCCGCCGCGCAGCAACCCGAAAACACTTCCCCCAATCGTCTCGACGAAATCATCGTGACGGCCACAAAGCGTGCGACGAGCCTCCAAGACACCTCCGTCACCGTTGCGGCCATTGGTGAGCAGGAACTCAATCAGCTCGGTGTGAAAAACTTCACAGATTATCTCATTCAGCTGCCCGGCGTTACAGCTGGCGGCTCTGGCCCAGGACAAAACACAATTTATATACGCGGCTTAGCTTCAACCACGCCAAACCTGACGACAGCTGGCGTGGCCGGTCTTGCGCCAAATGTTGCATTTTACTTGGACGAGCAACCGCTTGCACAGCCCGGAAGAAACCTCGACGTTTATGCCGCTGACTTACAGCGCGTTGAAGTCCTGTCTGGGCCGCAGGGCACATTGTTTGGCGCCAGTTCACAAGCCGGTACGGTCCGCTTGATTACTAATAAACCCAGTTTATCTGGCTTTGATGCCAATGTAAAAGCGTCGACCTCCTTCACCCAAGGCGGCGAAATGAGCAACAGCGTCGAAGCAATGATCAATGTGCCTGTAAGTGAGAATTTTGCAATCCGCGGCGTGGTTTATTCCGACAATCAAGGCGGGTATATTGATAACGTCGCCGGAACCCGTAACGCGTCTGAATCTGCGCGCTTCAGAGCAGCCGGGACCGCACGCGGAAACGGTACGACTGTTTCGGCTACTCGCGAAGGGTTTCAGGCCGGGGCTGACCTATCAGGCGTAACCTTTATTGATGCAGACAATGCAAGCCTTACCGAAGAGGACTTCAACGATACGACTTATGCCGGCTTCCGTTTGAGTGGTCTTTATGATTTCAATTCAGATTGGAATTTACTGATCACCCACTCCCAGCAACAACTTGACAGTGAAGGGGTCTTTTTTGCCGACCCCGATCTTGATGATTACGAAATCGAGCGGTTCTCATCAGACAGTATCGAAGACAGCTTCCATAATACAAGCTGGACACTTGAAGGCCGTCTTGGCGCGCTAGAAGCCGTCTACACAGGCGCTTACACAGAGCGCACAACCGACCAGACTGTTGACTATTCTGACTATCTCTTTGTCGGACAGTACCTTCCTTATTACATTTGCGACGGTTCCGTCACCTATCCCGGCGGCGCGCCGTCTGGAACATGTCAGGCTCCAAACTTACATGTGAAATCAGATACAGTAACCAAAGTGCAAACTCACGAACTGCGATTTAATACACCTTCTGAGCGCCGTCTACGCGCCACCGTCGGCGGCTTCTATAGCGACCTCGAACTCACAGAACTCAATGACTTTACTTACCCCGGTTCCGTGAATGCTATCGGCTTTAATGGTCAGGCCGGCTTTGCTCCCAACTACCCGCTCACCAACACGGCTGTGACCGGCAGTATCGGCAGTGCATCTCCGGGATACTTTAGCGACCCGGGCCCGTTCCCAGAAGGCGTTATTTTCCGCAATGACATTTTGCGAACGGATAAACAGATGGGCTTGTTTGGCGAGACGACTTTTGACATTTCCGATCAATTCGCACTGACACTCGGCGCGCGCTATTACGATATTGAAGTCGACCTAGAAGGCTCAGCTAACTCTTCATTCTTCAATCTAGGCCAAACCGATGACGCACAGCGCGCAGGCACCAACATTTCAGCGCAATTCGGCCCGAACAACACAGTTGGCGCGCCGGACAAAGCTGAGACTGATGGCTTTATCTTTAAGGCCACAGGTACATGGACCCCGACGTCGGACCTCATGTTCTACGGAACATACTCTGAAGGCTTCCGTCCAGGCCTCTTGAATCGGCCCGGCGGCGCGGCTGGACCTGGCGGTTTCACCGTTCCTTACGCGCTTGATACAGATGACGTGCAGAATTATGAGCTTGGCTGGAAGACCGAGCTTTTCGACAATTCGTTCCGCCTCAATGGTTCTGCCTTTTTTGTAAAAGTAGACCGCCTTCAAACGACGATTTTCGATCCGTCCATTTCGAACTTATTCTTCTCTGACAATGCGGCAAATGCTGAAATTAAGGGCATCGAAGGCGACTTCACTTGGGCGCCATACTCTGTCGATGGCCTGACGATTGCAGGCGCATTCTCTTTACTTGATACCGAAGTGACTGAAGTTCTCACACCGACAAATGATGTTCAAGTAGGGTCTGATTTGGCCTTTGCCCCATCATTTCAAGGAAATTTACGCTTCCGCTACGAATGGGATTTAGCGAAAGAGATTGCAGGATCACAACTGACGGCGCACATCATGCCGCAAATTGTCTTCTCTGACGAAGCTTTCTCTGACATTATCGAGATCAACAAAGCGAAGACGGATGGTTACATCACGCTCGGATCTACGCTGGGGGTAACGGCTGATCAGTGGTCCGCAGAATTGTTTGTTACGAACCTGACAAATGAGTATGTTGAACTGAGCAATAACTTTGTTTTTGACCGCGAGCGCGTAAACCCGATGCGTCCGCGTACATTCGGACTACGCATTGGTTACAATTACTAAACACTGAGATCCATACATTACGACTGTAAAGCCTTGATTCGTCGAGGCTTTACGCGTTTAAGGGAGCGTGATTTTGACCGAAACAGAGATGAATGATGTTTTGACCACTGTCCGCGCAGAGATGCAGGATGGCGACTTCAAGACGGCCCTAGAGCGTCTGCATCCAATTTTAAACCAGTCCCCTGAGCATAAGGACGGCTTGTATATGGCGGCCGTTTGCGCGCGTTACCTCAAGGATAGAAAGCCCGCGCGGCATTACATAGAACGCTTAAAAACAGCCGCGCCGGACTATGGCCGCGGTTTTCAAGAAGATGGGCATTTATGGCTCGAAACTGGCGATCCGCGCCGCGCACTCACCGCGTTTCAATTTGCGACCCAGTACAACCCTTCGCTCATAGCCAGCTGGCGGGCTCAATCAGAGCTTTTGCAATCTACTGGCCGCGCAGAAGAAGCCGACATGGCATCAGCGCAAATAAGCCGCTTACAGACCCTTCCACGTGAGCTCTTGGCTGTAACGAACCACCTTTATGAAGGCCGCATTCTTCGCGCTGAGAAAATCGTGCGGAGCTTCTTATTAAAACAGCCTCAGCACATTGAGGCCATGCGTCTCTTGGCAGACATAGGAACACGTCTCGGCGCACATGATGATGCCATATTTTTACTCGAAACAGCTATCGCGCTTGACCCTGAAAACATCCAAATCAGAATTGATTTCATTCAAGCCCTTCGCAAGCGTCAAAAATTCTCTGAAGCCTTAGAACAGTCACGCTTGCTCCTTGAGAAGGCTCCAAGCAATCCAGTCTTTCAGTCCCTGTGCGCGATTGAGTCCATGCAATCTGGTGATTTCCCAAACGCGCTAACCCTATTTGACAAAGTCCTTACCGCCCTCCCTTCTGATCCGTCTACGCTCACATCACGGGGACACGCGCTCAAAACTTACGGTCAATCAAAAGACGCTATAGCTTCTTACCGCGCCGCCATAGCTTCAAACCCGCTCACCGGTGAAGCGTGGTCTGCCTTAGCCAATTTGAAGACTTACCAATTTTCAGACACGGAGCTTACGCAGCTGCAATCCATTCAAGCAGACTCCAGTCTAAGCTATATGTCTGGCGTTCATGTCGCCTTTGCTCTCGGGAAAGCCTTTGAAGACGCGGGGGACTACCAAAAGTCTTTTGAAAACTACGCCTTGGGCAACCATTTGAAGTCAAAACAAGCGCGTTACACCACAGAGCACATGCGCGAGCAATGTGACTTTCAACTCAAACACGTTACATCCGAGCTTATAAATCAAAAAAAACAGACAGGCTGCAAAGCCCGTGACCCTATTTTCATTCTCGGACTGCCGCGCGCTGGATCAACTTTGATTGAACAAATTCTAGCCTCCCATAGCCTTGTGGACGGGACGTTGGAATTACCGAACATCCTATCGATTGTTCACCGCCTACGGGGCCGTTCACAGATCACTGACAGAGAGCGTTACCCGCGCGTGCTACATGATTTAAGCGCAGAAGAATTAAGTGCGCTTGGCGAAGAATATATTGATCTAACCCGTTCGCACCGACAAGGCGCTCCCTATTTTACAGATAAGATGCCGAATAATTTTTGGCACATCGGCCTAATACATTTAATTTTACCCAACGCCAAAATCATTGATGCCCGCCGTCATCCTCTGGATTGTTGCTGGTCAGGTTTCAAACAACTTTTCGCTGAAGGACAAGAATTCACCTACGGCCTTGCCGATATAGGAAATTACTACGTTTTGTACGTTGAGATGATGGCGCATTGGGATCGCGTGTTGCCCGAGGGCCGTATACTGCGCGTGCAGCACGAAGATGTCTTAGAAGACCCGAACGGACAAATTCGCCGTATCTTAAAGTATTGCGGGCTTGAATTTGAAGAGGCTTGCCTCAATTTCCATCAAACCGACCGCGCTGTACGCACCGCCAGTTCGGAGCAGGTACGCAAGCCCATCAGCAAAAAGGGCGTTGGACAATGGAGAAAGTTTGAGTCATATCTAGACCCGCTCAAACAAGCCCTAGGCCCCTTGTTGGAAAGATGAAAAGAGACATCATATGATCACTAGATCTGATGACGCCCTTATTGCGATTCGTAGAATTCAACAACGCACCGACCAAGCCTCCAGACGGCTAGCCCAAACGGTCGGCCTGACGCCTTCACAGCTCATGGTCTTGCAATACCTCCAAGACCGCGGCGAAATTTCTGCTGGCGAAATTGCTTCATTAACACAGCTCAAACACGCAACGATTACGGCCCTGGTCGATAAAATGGTTGAGCGCAATTTTGTCTCACGCCGGAAGTGCGCAGAAGACAGACGGCGGGTTTGGTTAAAACTTGAACCCGATGGAGAAACGGCCATTAAGTCGGCGCCAAACTTACTTCAAGATACTTTTCGTGGTCGTTTTGCGGAGCTTCCCGCTTGGCATCAGACGATGCTCGTCGCCGCTTTGGAGCAAATCGCAACAATGCTAGACGCCGAAAATATTGACGCTGCCCCTGTATTGCACCTCGGCGGAATTAACGAAAAGTCTACGAATTCGTAAGAAGGATAAAATAGGTTAAGGCCGATAAATTCTCAAGGTTTCTCGACGAGTAAGGTTACACTTTAGTTCCAAAACACTATCCGCAGCTTTGCCACATTAACGCCTTCTTGCAACCGACTCGTTACGCTCTCACAGACCTCTACCCCCGTTAGGAGGGGACTAATCTTGAGTGAGAGATATAAGTCGGGTTGTGCCACAGGAAAGTGGCGGTGGACGCAGTCATAACCGAAGCGGTATCTACCCTAATTCCCTGCTTAACAGGGAATTTACAGGGAAAACTTTTGTTTTTAGCCACAAATATCGATTTTTTGCCCAGTAAGCCCCTGAAACCAATGCAAAATTTAGAGATTTCCCTGCAAAATTAACAGGGAACTTTATTTGAAGAACAGGGAATGGTATTTTGCTAGCAGGGAAAATTTATTTGGCGTCAGGGAATATATGAGCAGGCATAAAACTTATGGCACCTAGGATAAAGCTTGACGCAAAAGCGCTTGAGGCTCTCGGAGCGAAGCAGCTGGCCAAACTGTTAATGGAAATCAGTGATTGCGATCCAGTTCTAACACGGCGTTTACGCATGGCGCTGGCCGCGCGGCAAGGCGGCGGCGGGCGTTGTCACGTTAACGTCTCCTTTCTGATCTTTGCCTTAATTTCATGGAATGAAAATTTCTATTTATCATCGACGCCGGTTTCATAACGATATCATCAAGCAACCCGTTTGGCTGTACTTCAGATTAAACCTCAGCCTTCGGAAATTGAAGAAATGACGGCTTGGCGAGGCGTTGATGTTTCTTGTGAAAGCATCCGCAGATGGGTCAACACATTCGGGCCGATCTTCGCGAAGCGCATAAAATCCCGATCTGGCCCGCCCTCACTCCGTTGGCATTTGGATGAAATTTTCGTCAAGATCAATGGTAAGATGGTCTATCTGTGGCGCGCTGTCGACGAAGGCACGGTTTTGGACGTCATCGTCCAATCCAGACACAACACAAAAGCGGCTCTTAGATTACTCAGGAAACTCTTGAACAATAACCACGTAAAGCCAGAACGCATTGTTACAGACAGGCTCAGACCATATGGCGCTGCACTGAAAAAACTTGGCATCAAAGGCATACAAGACGTGGGCGGCCGTAAGAACAACCGCGCTGAAAATTCACATATGCCGATCCGGCGAAGAGAGAGGAAATCACAAAGATTTAAATCCATCTCATCATCGCAAAGGCACTTAAGCAGCTGGGGCCAGGTCTACAACCTGTTCAATCATCAACGCCACCTCATCTCCCGAAACAAACTTAAAATATTCCGCAACCAAACTCAAAACGAATGGCGAAGTGTGACCAAGGCGGTCATGGCGTAAAGTCATGAATCATGGAACCTTTGTACGCTCGACTTAATGTGACAGCACCCGCCGAGCTTATCAAGTGTCCACTTGGTGGAGCGCTCATCGCGCCCTGCCAAGTGGACACTTGATAAGTTGGGCGTGCAACGCAGAACTTTCTACCGTTGGTATGGTCGATATCTGCGATACAGGGAAGACGGACTTGTACACCGTAAGCCTCATCCTGGTCGTGTCTGGAACAAGATGCCGGACACTATAAGAACCGAACTTCTGGATATGGCACTCGATATACCCGAACTGTCGCCGCGTGAGCTGGCGGTACGTTTTACAGATACCAAAGGCTACTTTGTGTCTGAAAGCTCGGTATATCGCCTGTTGAAGGCCCATGATCTTATATCCAGTCCGGCCTTTATCGTCATGAAAGCTGCTAGTGAGTTTAAGGATAAAACGACTGCCATAAACGAGATGTGGCAAACCGATTTTACCTAATTTAAAATCATAGGTTGGGGGTGGATGTTGGGCGCCGTCCAGACAAGATAATACCGTCTGCAAAACCAGCGGCGCATCTAGGTTTCTAAATGGACTTACTCGCTTTGATGACCCAAGCTAGCTCAGTACCTTCAAACCCTGTGCAAAAAACATCTGGCTTCTCGCCAGTTAAGCCCGCCTCCGCAGTAGCGGCAAATAACGCCGCAACGTCTTCCTCAGATAAAGACGCAGCAACCATACTATCCATTCGGCCATGAAACGCAAAAATCTCTACCTCCATGCCGTCCAGCCAATCCATGATACCTTCAAGTGAATAATTTTGGCGGTTTTGGACCAAAGTCTGCGTCCCGGTATAAAGATGCGCAGCGAAACCTTCATGCGCACGGGCTAGCGCAAGTAGCTTATCTTGCGCAGGCCGAAAATTTTCAAACGCGTTTTGAAAGGCTGTTTCGTCTCCGGGCGCATTATCCGCGCTAAACAAATATCTTGCTGCATCTATAAATTGCGTTTCGATAATATCCTTTGCCTCATCGCGCTTTTCCTTCACTTCCGTTTCAATGACGCTTCCCGCCTTATGAGCTAAGGCGATAAATTGCCCGCCGGGCTTCAAGAGACGCGCTATCTCTGGCGTGGTTTGGGCTGCGCCCGCATACTCAAATCCAAATTGGCTAACGATGACATCAAAACTTGCTTCGGCGAGTTGAGTGTTATTTGCGGAGATAACATAGCCTTCGGCACTCGGAAATTCATTTTTTAACAACGCGATCGCGTCTTTTGAAATATCTACACCGACAAGGTTTGTGAATCCCGCAGCGTGAGCGCTGCGAATAATCGAACCTGCGCCGCACGCCAAATCCAGAAGGCGGCAATCGTTATCGAATGCCCTTAGCACCTCGTTCCAAAACGCCGTAATTTGACTGTAATCTTCGATGTTCAATGCAACTCCCTTTTTGGATCCTGCACTTCCACGCCAATAGATATCCCACCACATTACGCTACTCTGATCCAATTTACCAACGGTTGGTAAAGCAAATATCAAAGGTGAATTTTCTATCTTCATTTTAACCATATGCCTCATTCTCCAGCCTTCTAATTCCAAATCAGATAAAGCTAAGCAAAACTATTGAGGCCAGCGGGTTTGGGCAAAACACTATCACACACGTTAATGTGTAATTCGCGTGTTTTCTCCGCCGATACGGGGAGCGACAATGCAATATACTGTTTCATGTCGCCTTCAGTCGGAATAGTTCCCATTTAGATCTACTGTAGAAACACACTGATCCTAATATTCTTAATGTGAATATTGACTATTGCATTATTCAATTTACAAACATCAAATTGATACCCTAATAACATGATCAAGCGGAACAAATAGTTCCTGCTACGAAACATTTAGGAGAATTAAATTGGTAAAATTTGCAAAATATGCTGGATATATCTTGGGTTTATTTATGGTCGCTATGGGCGCGATGAAGTTTTTGGGCGATGTGCCGATCTTTCTGCTGCTCGAAAACAACCTGGCATCAAAATATGGATTAGAGCTCAACTTCATTGATCCGGGCTTCAAACATGTGACCGGCGCACTTGAGCTCATCGCCGGAGGCTTATTACTCTTCGGTCAACGGCTTAAAGGTGGATTGCTCTCGATCTTCGTCATTGGCGGCGCGCTTCTATCCCATATTTTTGTCCTCGGCATTTCAACGCCAATGTCTGCTGAAGCTGGCGCTGACAAAAGTCCGATGCTCTTCATCATGGCGTCAATGTTCTTTATGGTCTCACTTTGGGTCACTTGGAGCGCAAAGCAAGCGGTCGCAAAATAAACAAGCAAGATGTGTGAGAGGGATGTCGTGAAAGTGATTTGCCGCTCACATTCTAACAATCCATACATTTTATAATCTTAGGAGGGGCGCAATGGCTGAGCAAGCGAAACCTAAAATGCATAAAGGCAAACTTACCTTAATTTGGTGCGGCGCGGTAATCCTCGTCAGCGGTCTTATATTCGCCCTTTTGAGCGCCTTCGGAGCGCTAAGGTTCTGGCAAGCTGAGAAACAGCCGCAAGGTAAGACTGATCTTCGCCTTACCTCCGCAAAGCTCCCCTTCACGCATGAAGCTGATCTTAAACACTCTCTCCCATTTCTCGCGAGTGCGGCCCTTGATATTGACGGGGACGGACAAGATGAATTATTTTTGGGCGGCGGCGATGAGCAAGCTGATCAAATTTTTGCTTTCCGAGATGGCGGTTTCACCCCATTGAATATCAAATTGGAAAAAGCTGACGCTGACGCCACGCACGGCGCCGCAACCTTGGACATGGATAATGATGGCGACACCGACCTCTTGGTCGCGCGCGAAAGCGGTGTCTGGTATCACGAAAATCAAGGCGAAGGCTTTGGAAGCGTAAAGCTTGACCTGGCGCTTGCTGACAATACGACCCCCCTCTCCATCGGACTAGCGGACATCAACCAAGATGGTCTCGCAGACATGTATGTGTCTGGCTACATCAAAATTGAGAAGACCGAAGGTGAGACCAACTTTTCAAATGGCTATGGCGGCTATAGCTATTTATTCCTGAATGAAGGGGGCGGAAACTGGCGCGACATTTCAAGAGAGGCCGGGATATGGCGGCAGCACAATACGTTTATCGGCCTCTTTGCTGATCTGGATAACGACCTAGATAGCGATCTCATCATCGCGCAGGATACGGGCAAAGTTGAGATGTACAAAAACAATGGCGATATGACCTTTAGCGTCATTCCCAATCCATCTGATTTTTCATACCCTATGGGCGTCGCGGCAGGTGACTACGATAATGACGGCCTGATTGACCTCTACTTCTCCAATGTCGGCTACACTTTGCCGCCTGCTCTCTTGCGCGGAAATTTGGAAGACGATGATGTCTTTAACCCGTCCTATATGCTGTTCCATAATGACGGCGATTTGCAGTTTACCGATACAGCAGAACCAATGAACGCTGCGCGCTATGGCTTTGGCTGGGGGACAGTCTTTGCCGATATGAACCTCGATGGACGTGAGGATTTACTGGCCGCGCAAAATTACGCGCGGTTCCCGGCCAACCAACTTTTGCAGCACTACCCCGGTAAAATACTGCAAAACTACGGGGACAAGTTTCAGCCCGTTGAAGAAGTGGCCGGCGCAGAAAACAAATTGTTCGGGATTTCCCCTATCGTGTCTGACTTCAATCAGGACGGTTGGCCGGACCTTGTCTGGGCCAATCTTGACGGAGAGTCTCTTGCCTACGTCAATAAAGGCGGACATGACAATTGGATAAAAGTCAGATTGCCCAACACGGCTAGGTCTATCAACGCGCGCGTCACAGTTGAGGATGACCTTGGACATGTTCAAGTCAAACAGGTCATCACATCCCAAGGCCTCGGCTCTGACCAAGGCAGAGACTTGATTTTTGGGACTGGCACAGCCTCCACAGTGAAATCCATCAAGGTTGAGTTCCAAGATGGAATAATCAAGAGTATTGACGCCCCCGCCATGGCCAGCACCATCATAGTGGACGGCCCATAACGTGCCTAGCCGGGAGACACATATCGATTGGATTCGAGTGGCGGGCTGGGCCGGACTGCTCGGCGCGCTGTTAGTCGGAATCGGTGAATTTTCAATGCAGTTCACACCGGGCGGCGGCATTGAGGATATGAAGACCTATCTCTTCTTTAATGACATTAGCGCTGCGCGCTTAAGCTTCGGGCATTTTATCGCCGTCCTGTCTGCGCCCCTTTATATTCTCGGCTATTATTTTCTGTCTAAACAATTGGAGCCAGCAGGACGCCTTCAATCAAAACTATTCTTTCTGATCGGTGCATACGCCTTTGCAATCGGCACGGCTTGGATCGGCCAGCGGTTTTTTATAGCCTCTACCGTGCATGAAATCGCAGATGGGAAACAGCTAGCGGGCTTGCTTACTCTGTTTTCAGAACACAATGAACCCTTCGTCAATGTCCTCAGAATTGCCATGTTCATTGTCTCAGGACTTTGGATCAAACTTATACTTTCGGGGCGCACACACTTCCCCAAATGGTTGGCTACTTTTAGCCCTATCGTCCTATTGGCTATCATGTTTGGCCTGTATTTTTTTAAAACAAAAATTGGCCTTTACGTCTTTCCCGTTGCCATGAACGCTGCTCATTTCATTATTTTTGGTTTAGCGTTAATAACGACTCGCGCCGAAAAAGCAGCCCGCTGATTATGGCAAGGGCAACGCGATATTTCTTACTTTTACTGGCTCTGTTAGGGGTCATTGCAGGCGGGAGACTTTCGATTGAGCATCTGCGCTTTGGGAAGATCTGCCCTATGCTTGGCCCTATCCCGGCCTGCTTGATCGTTTTTCTGGGTTATTCGGCGATTGGCATCGGCGCTTTTCTCGGAAGAACGCCCAAATCTAGAAACCTATTTTTTCTCGGATGGTTACCGATTACGGGCCTGGCACTTTCCGGCGTTGCCGCTGAGCTGCTGGGAGAACACATATGTCCGCTCGGCGCATTTGACGTGCCGCAGTGTTTCTACTCCTTACTGATGGCGATGATCTGCTTGGCTTTATTTTTGATGCATAGACGTCTTGGAATTTGAGGCTATTCAAACACCGTTATTACTCATAACCGGCGGCAACCTCTTGTAGCAATTCTCTGAGCCAGCTTTGAGCCGGATGATTGCCGAGACGGGAATGCCAAACCATATGGGTAATTCGCACATTAGGCGGCGTCTCCACAGGGCAAGTTGTTACCATCATTCCGGTCAGTTTTTCATAGATTTTAGCGACGCTGGCGGGGCATGTCAAAACAAGGTCGGTCGTTCCTAAAATCAGCGGCGCAGGTCCGTATGTCGGCATCGCATAAGCAACATGACGAGTTCTGCCGCGGTCTGCGAGAGCCGCGTCAATCCAGTTGCGACGCTCTCCTATCGCGCTTATCAGCAAATGATTGACCGAGGCATATCGGTCAAGGGTTGAACGCTTTCCCACCATAGAGTGATCGGCCCGCATAACGCAGGCCCAATCCTCAGAAAACAATGGCTCAGAGATAAAACGGTCCGGGGGTTCCGGCCAGTTAAGCAACGCAATATCCGCTTGTTGAGTATCAAGATATTCACCGATGTGAACGCTTGGGGTAATGGCCTGCAACGTAACGCCCGGTGCTTCTGCTCTTATACGCTCAAGCAATTTGGGAAACAAAGTAATGGTCGCATAATCCGGCGTCGCGATTGTAAATGAGCGATTTGATGTTGCAGGGTCAAAGGTGGCCCCGTCCAGAGCGTTTTCAATCTCACTAAGTGCTGTACTTATTGGACCGCTAAGATCAAGCGCCCATGGGGTTGGCTTCATTCCATTAGGCGTCCTGATGAACAGCTCATCACCCAGGCGGTCTCTGAGCCGAGTCAGGGCATTTGAGAATGCAGGTTGAGATAAGCCTATAGCCTGCGCGGCGCGCGTGACATGCCGCTCTCGCATCAAAGCATCAAAGACAACAAGGAGGTTCAGATCGAGTAAACGTAAATTCATGCGGTGAATGTAGACTATTCCATCATTCAATTTCAATATGAAATACAGGTGAGTTATACAATTAGCCGACGGAGCATATCGCACCGGAAACGAAGAGAAATCATTAGGAGTTAGTCATGTCAAAATTCACACACCTAACGGGAACATTATTTGGCCTGTTCGTGATCGCAACAGCCGCCTCAGCCTCTGCACAGATTTCAAATATGATGCTCGTTGAGCCAGTTGGTGCCAGCATGTGGACGCTCAACACAACGCCTGAAACCCACACTTATTTCAGTGACACGCTATTAAGCCCCAATAACACTCAGGCAGCCATGGTCACGGCTTGGCCTGAAAATGAAACAAAACAGTTCACGCCTATTAACACAAAACTTTACTCCAGATTCGATCCGACTGAATTTGACTATCCTATTGCAGGGCCAATCAAATTATCTATCCGCCAAAGTTATCAGAGACTTCTTACGACAAATAATCTGTCTAACTCTGACCTCGTCGCAACCAGGGCTCCTGCGAGCGGCGAATTCGATTTGGATAGCTATTCGGTTGCCACAACAGCAACAACCGGATTTTCGATCATGTTTAATTAGGTCTCTCGCGTAAAAGCGTATGTCTTGAAAAACAAAATTCAGCAAATGAATATAGATTATCATATCGTTCAATTTTTAATTCCCTCTGACGCGTCCTATAGCCTTCAAATAGCAGAACATGATGTTTCAAAAAAGGAATTTACTCATGGATAAACTCACCGGAAAGACAGCCGCTACATGGTCGACGCAGAGCTCGTAATTGATGGCGGCATGAGCCAACTTTAACTAACTTCACTTTCCCACAGGCGGCAACGCGGTCTCTCCCAAATGCGTTGTCGCCGCCCTTTACCTAACTCGTTCTCATGAAAGGAAAACGAAATGACTGACTTTACTTTATACGACGAAACAACCGCGCCGGAGGGCAGCAAAGCTTTGCTTGTAGGGTCTAAAAAGGCCTTTGGAATGATCCCCAACCTACACGCCGTCATGGCCGAATCTCCAAGCCTGCTTGAAGCGTATAAAACCGTCGGCGACCTCTTCCAGAACGCCGGTTTTGATAAAGATGAGCTGACTGTGGTGTGGCAAACCGTCAGCGTCGAAAATGCGTGCCATTACTGTGTGCCAGCTCACACCAGTATTGCCCACAGCATGGGCGTGGATAAAGCCATTACTGATGCACTTCGAAACGATACACCTCTGCCAAACGCACGTCTCGAAGCTCTTCGCGATTTCACTCTAAGCGTAGTCCGAGACCGAGGCGTCGTCGTTGACAAGACGGTGAATGCATTTTTGGATGCTGGTTACACGAAGGCGAACATACTCGGAGTCATCCTAGGATACTCTCAAAAAGTAATGTCAAATTACACTAACCACTTTGCAGATACCCCTATCGACTTGCCGTTCAAGAAATTTGAGTGGCACAAACCCGCTTAGATCACGCCCCTGATTTAAGCGGGTGTCAGGGCGGCGCGCAGCCCTCCGCATGTCGCCCTGATTTAAACAAAGAAAGGAACTAAAATGAAACTTGATTCAAATGAAGTAAAACTCGCCTTGCTCGGCGGCGCTATTGCTGAAATTGCCTTTGAGTTTTACGCGTGGGTCATATCGCCTGTTTTGTTTGGACTAGAACTACAACCTGCAAAACTCGTCACAGCCCTTACTCAGAAGTTTTTGAATATTGGGCTATCCTATGAAATAGCCTACGCGCTACATACATTTGTTGGGATCGTCGGCTTCAGTCTTTTCACCCTGACTATCTACAAGCTACTTTCCCTTAAGGGATATATTTCCGGATTAATCGCTGGGCTGACTTTATGGTTTATTGCGCAGGGAGTCCTTGCTCCCGCCATTGGACGAGATTTTATGATGGGATTTGGTCCTTACACACAATCTTCATTCATAGGCCATGTCGGCATGGCGATAATTATAGCAATTTTTTTGGATTGGCGTCTGAATAAGCAAACCGCTCTCTCAGATAACCCGGAAGGATTTTCGTGAAATCTATAACTTTCCCTGGCGCACACGGACACGAACTTTCCGGCATCATCGACTCCCCTCCCGGCACACCTAAAGCTTGGGCGATCATGGCCCACTGTTTTACCTGCGGCAAAGATATGCCCATGGCGAAGACAATTGCATCCAATCTCGCCAGCCACGGTATCGCTGTTTTGAGGTTTGACTTTGCAGGGCTGGGCGGAAGCATGGGTGACTTTGCCAGATCTAATTTTTCTACAAATACAGCTGATTTATTTGCTGCGGCAGCTTGGCTCGAGGCCGAATACTCCGCGCCTTCCATACTCATTGGGCATAGCCTCGGCGGCGCGGCGGTTCTCGCGGCAGCGGATCAAATTCCCGCCATAAAAGCTGTCGCCACCATCGCGGCACCCGCTGATCCCGGGCATGTCAGGCATTTGCTGACCGATGCCGAACGGGACGCCAATGAACATGGCAAAGGCGATATCATGCTGGCTGGCCGCAAATTCACATTCCACCAACAGTTTTTTGACGATATTTCACAATCATCCTTAGAAGAGATTGTCCCGAGACTTCGCTGCGCGAAACTCTTCCTGCATTCGCCCTGCGATCAGACTGTCGGGGTTGACAACGCGTCCGCTTTATTTGGATTGGCCAAACACCCTAAAAGCTTCGTCACGCTTGATAATGCTAAACATCTCATACCGAAAAAAGAGGATGCAGAGTACGTTGCAAATATGATTGCATCCTGGGCCGTTCGATATCTCGCCTCGCAAGAATCTGAGGACTCAAGTGAATGGGTTACAGCCGGCGAAACGGGGGCCAACACACTTCAGCTCCGGATATCATCCGGCAAACATTTCATCGTTGCGGATGAACCTGTGAACGTAGGAGGTAGCGATACGGGAATGGCTCTCTACCAACTTCTCCTATCAAGCCTCTGTGCCTGTTCCGCGATGACGGTTCGGATGTATGCGGATCGTAAAAAAATTCCACTGGACAATGTCACAGTCCGCCTTCGGCATACGGCACGAAAGTCCGGCGACGGGACTCATAACATCGACCATATTGACAAGATACTCACGCTGGACGGCGACCTGACAAAAGAAGAAAAATCCCGCTTAGTTGAAATCGCATCCCGCTGCCCCGTGCACAGAACATTAGCCGGCGAAATAGAGATTGAAACGCAAGCGAGCGCAGAGTGAGTAAAAGAACTTTCTTTACCGCCTCCATAACTTGGGCCGTCGCTTATACGCTCATGACAACAGTATTAGTTTTAATCCAGAAGTCGCATCTGGATTTGCCTATCCCATTACAAACTCTTATTATGACGATGATCATAATCCCGGCAATACTCTTTGTTGTGTCGCCGCGCGTTAATAGACTCGCAGATCGCCTTTTTACCGGCCGTTAACATTGCCTTTGCCAAAGGTCGTTACGGAAACTGACCAAAATTCAGGAGTTTTTGTTGCGCCGACGACGGGTTAATTTACGTGAAGTTTCCAATAAACTAAGATTTGGCTCAGCCGCTCACGTCCCGTTCTCGAGCTTGTGATATTCCGTTTCCAATAGGTGATTGGTAGTTGATCGCATTCACAGATAGTTTCTGTTTGTCACCAAACACTTTCGTTTCGGTGAAAACAACTCAGAAGGTATTCCATTATGTCTCATACATCACTTATATCTAAATCTTTAATTTTAGGTCTTGGCATAGCCGCAGCAGCCACAACCGCACACGCAAAACCCAATGCACAGCTCTCGCTTACTGAGGCTGCTCCATCTGAAGTGCAACAAGCGTTCACTAAATGGAAACAAGGCGAACGGCTCAAGGGACGCAAAGACAAATGTTACGGAATTGCCCTGGCCGGCGAAAACGATTGCAAAGCTGGTAAAGGTACCAGCTGCGAAGGTACGTCTACGACAGACTTTCAAGGCAATGCCTGGACATATGCGCCGCGCGGCACGTGTGAATACATCGTGACGCCAGCTGGCGCGGCCTCCGTCGACGTCATCGACCGGTAAACCCGGCTTAAGAACTGAACTTCGGATCAATGTCATGACACATCAAACCGCTCTCCTCATTAGTGCAGGACTCAGCCTGAAGCCCGATCATTACCGGGCCGCGCTTGAGACTGATGTAAATGAGCTTTGGTTCGAGGTTCACCCTGAAAACTACATGGTTGCCGGCGGCCCCCGCTTAGCGTGGCTTGAAGCCATACGAAAAAAGCGCGCACTTAGCTTTCACGGAGTCGGCGCATCCTTAGGCGGGCTTGGCCCGCTTGATGCTGACCACATGAAGGCTCTAAAGTCGCTGATAGAACGGTTTGAACCTGAGCAAGTCTCCGAACATGCAACATTTTCAAGCCATCAGGGACAATACCATGCCGACCTGTTGCCCTTACCGAGAACGGAAGAATCTATTGCTCATCTCGCATCGCGGGTAGGCGCCTTTCAGGATGCGGTCCAGCGGAGAATCCTCATTGAAAATCCAACAAATTACTTGGACTTTGCAAGCGAATGTGATGAGCCTGATTTCTTGATGGAAGTGGCTAAACGGTCAGGGTGCGGGCTCCTTATTGATTTAAACAATATTTGGGTGAGCTCGCACAACCTCGCCATTGATCCCTACGACTATATAAAGCGTATTGACCCCAACCTTGTTGGCGAAATTCACATCGCAGGACATTCCGTGGATCCAATTTTAGGCGCAAGTTTCCTCATCGATAGTCATGATGCGCCCGTGAAATCTACGGTATTCCATCTTCTAAAATTCGCACTAAATTTGTGGGGTCCGAAACCTACTCTCATCGAAAGAGATGGAAATATTCCTGAATTTGATACGCTTTTGGATGAACTTGCAAAAGCCCAGGCTCTTATTGATGCCAGTAAGTTAGAGCATTATGACGCCGCTTGAAAAACATATTAATTTGATGTCCGGATTTGCGCGATTTCAGGCCGAACAAAGCGATCTCGCACCGTTAATGGCAGCCAAAGTTGCGCCGGGTCAACGCGCGCTTGTCTATAGAAACTCCGGGATGCTCGCGATTGTTGGTGCACTACGTTCTAATTATCCACGTCTAGACGCACTCATGGGCGAGTCTTTTTTTAGCGAAATGGCTAAAGCCTATATTCATCTACACCCTGTCAAACAAAGATCTCTCGTCGGCTTTGGGGAGAGACTCGCGCAATTCATTGACTCTCAAGTAAGTGAGCATAACCTCGAGTGGCTCGGGGATTTAGCGCGGCTTGACCGCGGCTGGCTTGAAGCCCACCTTGCGGCAGACTCAGCGCCCCTCCCCATAGAGCGTATTGCCGAGACGCCGCAAGAACATCTCCTAGCGGCCAAGCTTGAATTTCATCCTAGCCTGCGAGTCGTTGAAACGCGTTGGGATTTAGGGCCTTTATGGCAGGATATAAAATCGGGCGTTCTACCCGGCGCTCAACTTACCCTTAATACCATTCCTTCGGCTATGATGTTTTGGCGTCCGCGAAGCGTTGTTCTTGGCAAGTCCTTATCTCCAGAGGACTACGCATTTATTGAAATTCTTAGGCGCGGGAAAACGTTGGCAGATGCGTGTTCTCTTGTCATTGATACTTATCCCAGCGCTGATCTACCGGTTCTCATCGCGGATATTGTTTCAGAAGACCTAATCACAAACTTAACTTTTAAAGAGGCGCATTCCCATGATAATCCTTAACACCGTAAAATCTGGATATATTTGGTTCGTTCTGAAAGCCGGACTGCTGGAGCCCCTCGCTCTACTATTAGCACGGTTGGCGGTAGCCCGCGTTTTCCTCATGTCAGGGATAACAAAATGGACAGGGCCCTTTCAGTTTAACCCCGATAAATATGACCTTTTTCTTTATGAATTTTTCTGCCCGGAAGAGCCAAGATCTGACGCTTTGGTATTGTGCAAAGATGCCGCTGAAGGGACTTACTCTCCGGTCACACAGTGGGTGGTAGAGCGTGCTGCAAATATGGCGGGGATTATGGAAATACTGCTACCACTTCTGTTGATCTTTGGACTGACATCTCGGTTTGCAGCCGCAGGCTTGCTAATAATGACCTTGGTCATTGAGACCCTTGTCTTTCCGGACGCGGGAAGTTGGTGGGGTAGTCATGTCTGGTGGGCGGCAATTCTGTTTGTTATCGTCGCGCGCGGCCCCGGAGCCTTCTCTATTGACCGGCTACTGGGGCTTGAGAAATCACAGAAGATCACAGCATGATCCGTCTCGCGTCTCTCGCCTTATTTACGCTACTGGGGGCCTGTTCGCATATGTATGTGCCTGCTGGGCCCCCAAATTCTTGGGTGCAAGATACGTCGACGCCCGCTTCGGCTTCAAGCCTATCAAACGCAAGCAGGACCTCGTTTTTATATGTAACGGATAGAAGAAAAGAAGACGACACACAACTCTACGGTACAAAACGCTCAAATGCCATGGTTTTGGGAACCGCGCATGTAAGCTTAGAGAATATGAGTGTAGCAGAGTATTCTGATTACATGTCGGGGTCTGTAGACAATCCTAAGGCGCCCAAATATGCACTGGATACCTTAGAAGAAATAGTTCGCTTTCCAAGCACGCCGCTTCCGTTCAACATTGAAAACGGCGTTCTTGCACGAAACAGCGCCTCGCTCAAAGCCTACGAAAACGCACGCCGCACCTTTCGAGGCAAGCTAGCTGATGAGCTCCGTTCGCGTGATACAGGAAAGGTAGTTTTCTATGTTCATGGTTTTAATACCAGTTTTGAACATAGCGTTTTTGATTTGATGGAACTGGCGGCGGCTTCGGCCTGGGACGGCGTTCCGCTACTTTATAGCTGGCCAACAGGAAGCAACAACATTCTAAGCTATTTTGCTGACACGCAAGATGGGGCGTTTTCAGTTTATCATTTAAAGGAGACTTTGAGGCTTATCGCGGCGACGGAAGCTGTGGATGACGTCACAATTATCGCCCATAGTCACGGCGCATCAATAGTAACAACCGCTCTTCGTGAGCTTTTAATCGAAACACGCGGGTCTGGTCAATCTATGCGAGATACGTACCGCATTTCAGATCTTATTCTTGCAGCGCCAGATATTGACTTGGGCGTCATGGAACAGCGTCTTGTTGCTGAGCAATTTGGTATCGGTTTTGACCAGATCAATGTTTATCTAAACCCAGATGACAATGCTTTAGGATTTGCAGCAAAGCTATTGGGAGCACCGCGTTTTGGCGCGATGGCGCCGCAGGAAATGTCTCCTGAATCTAAAGCTGTTTTTAAGGGTGTCAAATCAGTCCACTTCATTATTGTTGAAGGCGCCAAAGGCAAGGCAAAACATAGCCATTTCAGGCTTCACCCCGGCGTTCTTTCCGACATCGCAATAACAATTCGCACGGGGGCTAAGCCTGCGGATCCCGAGCGCCCGTTAGAACATCTGGGCCTCGGCTTCTGGCGGATAGACAACACTTATCGGCCGACTTTCAGGGGTGATATTAGCGAAGAAGGTTCTTGATGAGGATGTGAGATTTTCTTCTTATGAGACTCGCTTCGTATTGACTAATCTCGTTCGAGAATTGTGAAAAAAATATCTACGGGCACCGGAAGGAAGCGGAAAACCTTCCATGAAGGCTATCAAAACATTGCATTTCAGTGTTTACGGCAACTAAAGGTATAACAGCAAAGTGCTTTGCTGAGGAGATATTATGTTTATTGAAACTACGACGATGGAAGTTTTAAGCCTTTTAGCGACGCTATTAGTTTTTGTGCTGGGGGTCGGACTTTTTGCAGTTATATGTATGTTTGTCGTTGATACGCTCCAAACCAAAGACGCCGTTCGTAAAAACTATCCTGTCGTGGGCCGTTTCAGATCTTTTTTCTCGAAACTCGGTGAATTTTTTCGGCAGTACTTCTTTGCAATGGATCGCGAAGAAATGCCTTTTAACCGTGCGGAACGCGAATGGATAGGAAGAGCCACAGAAGATCATGACAATACTATTGCTTTCGGTTCCACCAAAAACCTTTCACCGGAAGGCACGGCAATTTTTGTAAATTGCCCTTTTCCAACTTTGGATCAGGATGGAGTAGAAATGCAACCTCTTGAAATTGGCCCATATTGCAAACACCCTTATAATGCCCCGTCATTTTTTAATATCTCTGCTATGAGTTACGGCGCGCTTTCAAGTGTAGCCGTACAGGCTTTATCACGTGGCGCGAAGATGGCCGGGTGCTGGATGAACACCGGCGAAGGCGGCCTAGCGCCATACCACCTTGAAGGCGGCTGCGACATTGTCATGCAAATAGGCACGGCAAAGTACGGCGTCCGTAACCATGACGGCGGCCTTAGCGATGAAAAGTTGAAAGAAGTCGCGGCACATGAACAAGTTCGCATGTTTGAACTTAAAATGAGCCAAGGGGCTAAGCCTGGAAAAGGCGGCATTCTGCCGGCGGTCAAAGTCTCTGCGGAGATCGCAAAAATTCGCGGAATACCCGAAGGGCAAGACTCCATTTCCCCGAACGGTCATCCCGAAATCAAAAACCCAGCCGAAATACTCGATATGATCGAGCACATCCGCGACCTCACAGGAAAGCCCGTCGGCTTTAAAGCCGTTATAAGCGGAACGGAATGGCTGGAAACTATGTTCATCGAGATTCACAAACGCGGCATTGATAGCGCGCCTGATTTCATCACAATCGATAGCGGCGACGGCGGCACGGGCGCGGCCCCTATGGCTCTTATGGATAATGTTGGGCTATTAATTAAGGAGTCATTGCCGATGGTATCTGATGTCTTACACAAATACGGCTTACGAGAGCGCATCCGTATCATTGCCTCGGGCAAATTGGTCACCCCGTCGGAGGTCGCCTGGGCTTTAGCTGCGGGCGCAGATTTCATCAATTCGGCGCGAGGGTTTATGTTCTCATTAGGCTGCATTCAGGCATTAAAGTGCAACAAAAACACATGCCCCACCGGGATCACGACGCACAATAAGCGCCTACAAAAGGGCTTAAATCCGGAAAGCAAGGCCGTAAAAGTCGCCAGTTACCAAAACAATATGATCCATGAAGTGCAAATCATTTCCCATTCTTGCGGCGTCAACAGACCGCGTTTGATGGGCCGTAAACATGTGCGCATTGTTCAGACCAATGGACAGACCATTCCCCTGAACATCATTTTCCCTCGTCCTGAAATATTACCCGAATATAGAATATAGATATTCCTAAGATTCAATATTCTCGCATCAGCAATTTATTAAACCTTTTGAAATTTCCGTACGTAAAATACCCAAAATTCGCCTATTCCCCATTATGAGAAATTAAGACTGAAAGAACTCCCTCGGATCAAAATTGAGTATTTCAGCTAGCTTTTCAAACTCAATGACGTCTACGCGCCTTTGCCCGCTTTCAAGCCGCGCAACCCAAGACTGATACTCGTGGATCGCCTCAGCTAATTCGGCTTGGGTCATGCCAATAGCCTCACGTTTCTTTATCAGAAGCGCGATCAATGCCTTGTGGCGAGCAGATCCTAGAGTTTTGTCCAAAGAATAATCCGAAAGCACCTTGTGGATGCTGGATTTAATCTGGTTTTCAGATTATCTTAAATTCAGATAAAATGACTAACTTTGGATACCCATGAACCTGCACGACATATTACGTATACGCGGATTTGATGTGACCGCGCGAACCAAAATGATGCGCCATCAAGATAGCCGATATGATGTGGAGATGCTCTTTAGACGGGAGTTTCTGGAGAGCTATCAATCTGTTCAAGGGGGTAAATATCTGGAGTGTGATTATCTGATCGCTTTTATCGGAAAGAACAGCACGAAAGCTGTCTTTGCTGGAATATGGAAGGTTCACAGGCGATTGGACATGCCTGATTTGTCTTATGTCGAAGACTTCCCTTATCCAGACTTTTTCAAGGAGCCCAGTGACTATCATTATAGCCTGGAGCAGGTGCCCGGTTATGATGATTTGATCGGGCGCATGGTTCTCGACTGGGGGACAACAACACGGGCCTGGCATCAGTGGCTCAGAGATATGCCCGTGACAGAAATCCTCCCGCAAGGACAGGTAAAGTCTTTCCCCGGCTATCTCGACTTTGTCCTCTCATTTGATGAGATGAGCCAGATTGTCTCAAACCCGGAGGCTAATCGCGTCTGGCATCAGATGCTGAGCGGCGTGGCAGGTGTGTACCTCATTACAGATACTAGAACCGGACAGCTTTATGTCGGCTCAGCCTACGGTAAAGATGGCATATTGGGCCGCTGGAAAATATATGCCAAGACAGGCCACGGCGGAAACGCAAAGCTCAAAAGCCTACTATCCGTCAATCCAAGCCGAAAAGAGAATTTCTCCTTCACTATTCTGCGGACACTTCCCACGACACTGACCCAACGAGAGGTCATCGCGAAGGAGCAGCTATACAAGCTGAAGCTGGGGTCACGCGCGCACGGGCTTAATCTGAACTAAGCGCCTCATCGCAAACACTCAAATGGTGCCCTTCAAAATCTTGCTCCGGGGATAAGTAGGTCCAAATGATTTTAAGGGCGGGGATAACTCTAAAAAGCACTTAAAACCAAAGAAAATCGCTTGCTTTTCTTAAAACATATAATTACCGCGAAATTGGATTTGATGTTGGTCTGCACAGCAGATCAACTGCGGCGACGGTAAAATCCCGTTTTTAAAAGCACCGCGCTTATTCACCGAGAAAAGGAGAAGAAATGCTTCATTTTAACCTCGTCAGGGGTTGATGGCGCTTGGCTTTATCTCGGTCGACGGCATTCAGTTTCTGACACAAATTGGAGACTGATATGGTGTTAAAACCAGATACCCAAACCCGGCCCAGACTGCGCATTGTCTGGACCCGACCCGGCGCCCTCAAACCCTATGAAGGCAATGCTAAAATCCACAGCAAACGGCAGATCAAACTGATCGCCGCCTCGATGCAGGCCTATGGCAATATTAATCCGATCGTCGTTGACAAGAACAACACGATCATTGCCGGGCACGGTAGATTGGAAGCTGCCAAGCTTCTGGCACAAACGGAAGTTCCCACAATTTTAGCAGATCATCTCACACCAAAGCAGGTCAAAGCCTACCGGATCGCCGATAACCGGCTGGCTGAGCTGGCTGAGTGGGACAAGAGCCTGCTCGCTATTGAGCTTAAGCAGATCACCATAGATGCGCCGGAGCTTGCCATCTCGACCGGCTTCTCCATGGGCGAGACCGACCTGCTCATTGAAAGTCTTGACGAGGCTGACACCGACGAAGAGCCGGATCCAGCCGATGATCTACCAGACATGGAAGATGCGGAGCCTATCTCTAAACTTGGTGATCTCTGGCTGCTGGGTGAGCACCGTCTTTATTGCGGCAACGCCCTGGACGAGGCCTCCTATGTTGCCCTGATGGCTGAAAAGCGGGCCCGACTCATTGTCACAGACTCGCCCTACAATGTCCGCATTCAAGGCCATGTCACCGGTAAGGGTAAGGTGCGGCATCGTGAGTTTGATATGGCGTCCGGAGAGATGGACTTCTCTCAGTTCGTATCGTTCCAGACGACCTCACTCGGCCACATGAAAGCCTTCAGCCTAGATGGTTCACTGCATTATTGTTTTATGGACTGGCGCCATATGCATGAGCTCATGGAGGCCGGCACCGCTGTCTACACAGAACTCAAGAACTTGCTCGTGTGGGTGAAGAGTAATGGCGGTATGGGGTCGCATTACCGCTCCCGCCACGAGCTGGTGTTCATGTTCAAGAACGGCACCGCGCCTCATATCAACAATGTGGAGCTCGGCCGCTTCGGCCGTAACCGCACCAATGTCTGGGAATATCCGGGTGTGAACAGTTTTGGCAAAGACCGGGACGAAGCCCTGTCTATGCATCCAACAGTCAAGCCCGTGGCCATGATCAAAGATGCCATTCTGGATAGCTCCAACCGAGGCGACATTGTTCTTGATCCCTTTCTAGGCTCTGGGACAACCCTGATTGCCGCCGAACAGTCCGGGCGGCGCGGCTACGGCATGGAGCTTGATCCTCTCTACGTGGATACCATTATCCGCCGCTGGGAAGCCCTCACAGGTGAGCAGGCTATCCATAGCGACACAGGCCTCAGCTTTGAGGCCACAGCCCGTGAGCGCCTGTCTCAAACCGAGGGAGGCGATGATGCCTGACATTCATAATCCAAAAGGCTCTGATAATCCCGAGGATCCCGATAAGCCTTACAAGGTCGGATACGGCAGACCTCCCAAAGGTACCCGGTTCAAAAAGGGTCAGAGCGGCAACCCTAAAGGACGGCAAAGGGGGTCTCGCAATTATTCGACCGATGTGAAGGAAGCGCTCAAGACGCCTGTGCGCATTACGATCGACGGCACGACCAAGACTATGTCACGCCAGCGTGCCTCCATTGAAATGCTGGTGCAAAAGGCGTTTTCCGGCAACGACCGGCTGTTGATGGAGTTTCAGCGCCTAGCCGCCATGTATAATGACGATGAAGATGTGTCGGACGCACAGAAGTCACTGCCCAATAAAGACGTCGATATCATCGCGCAGTTCCTAGAGAGCCGGGTATCGCAAGGCTCAGCTAACGGAGGCGATGATGACCCTGATAACTAATCACCGCTTATTTCAGGCTATTCTGCGGACTGACTTTGGCGCCTTTAACCGCAAAGTCTTTGATACGCTCCATTCCGGAGAGACTTATGAACATAATTGGCATATCGACGCCAAGACTCAAGTCTTGTCACGCGTGATTAAGGGGCAGGATAAACGCCTGCTTATTACGCAGCCACCAAGAACCCTAAAGTCTATCACAACATCTGTGGCCTGGCCCGCCTGGATAATGGGACATTACCCGTCCAAGTCCTTTATCTGTATCAGCTATAGTCAGGATCTGGCGACAGATCTGTCAGAGAAGTACAGGCGCGTCGTCGAGAGCCGCTGGTATCAAGAGCTGTTTCCGGGCACACGCTTTACAAAGCTTACACAAACAGACGCGCAGACGGATAGAGGGGGTCGCCGCCGCGCCACCTCTATTGGCGGCACGCTCACAGGGATCGGCGGGGATATCATCATTATTGATGACCCGTTGAAAGCGGATGAAGCCTATTCTGAGGTGTCTCGCAAAGCCGTCATTGATTGGTTTACGGGCACGCTGCAAACACGTCTCAACAACCAGAAGACCAGCGCCATGATCATTGTCATGCAGCGCCTGCATGAAGAAGACCTGGCTGGTTATATCCTTTCGCCGGGGAAACGATCTACTGGCGTAGAGGATTTGAGTGGGAATGAGCGTGGGAGCGAAGGTGACCCAGATGGGTCTATTCCCTCAACGCCTTGGGCTCATCTTAACCTGCCGGCCATCGCCATGGAAGCTGAGCGCATTCCTATTGGCAATGGGCGTTATCACATACGCAAAGAGGGCGATCTGTTACATGAAGCCCGACTGGGCCACGCAGAACTGGCCAGGCTTAAACGTGATCAAGGATCCCAGCGTTTCTCGGCCCAATTCCAGCAAAACCCGGTCCCCATTGATGGTAACATGATCAAGCGGGACTGGCTTATTGATTACAAGCCGCTTGAGCTGGTGCGCCTGAAGGCGAAGCCCGTTGCCCGCATCGTGCAGAGCTGGGATGTAGCTATGTCCACCTCGGACACCAGCGATTACTCTGTCTGCACAACGTGGCTTAAACTTCAAAACGACTATTACCTCATGGACGTGCTGCGCGCCAAGCTGAACTTCCCGGATCTTAAACGCCAGGTCGTCAGCCATGCCTTGAAATACGGCGCCCGAACCGTTCTCATCGAAAAGACGGGGCTTGGTCTCAGCCTGGTTCAAGACCTATCCGAAGACACAACACCTGGCTTTCCCAGGCCTATCGGGATCAAGGTCAAGGAGGACAAGATCGTGCGCATGGAGGCTCAGTCCGCCAAGATCGAAGCCGGGCAGATGCATATCCCCCAAGACGCGCCGTGGCGGGCTGACTACATCCATGAGCTTATGGGTTTTCCGTTTGCCAAGCATGATGATCAGGTGGATAGCACATCTCAGTTTCTGAAATGGGCCAGCGAAGGGCCGGGATTCATGCCGCCCGCTGGGCCGATACTCATTCATGCGTAGAGGCACAGGATGCGTGCAGTGGGGGCAATAGCGGACGTCAGGATACGTCGACTTATGCTTGATATATTCATCTTGAGATTGTGTGAAATTTATCTGCATTCTATACATACATAGCAATGATTCGGTGCCACGCGATTACAAGAAAGTATCAACTTGAGTTTATTAGAAGAAGCTAAGACAGAACTCCCAATACTTACATGGGATATATTTACCAAAGGTGACGCAAGTAATCTGGCTGCAAATCGTCGTGTGCTTTCTAAATTTGATGAGGTGACTCATAAGGGACACTTGATGCGTACAGCCTATAAACTGGTTATTGATGCTAATTTTATATGGAATGAAGTCAGCTATCATTTGTCCGTCGGCGAGAAGCCTTCGACACTGACAGAGCTATCTCGTTCAGGGTTGTGTGAATTTCATGCCCCAACTTGGCTTTTAGAAGAATTGGAATCTTCGGTCTTACCCAAACTTGCTAAACATCATTGTATTTCTTCGCGAGTGTTGAGAGCGATTTTTGACGAGTTTATACGCCCCCAAATTCAATTCCATCTAGGTTATAGACCACCAAAAGAGATTGCATATGGCGACAATAAAGATGTCCCTTATGTGGAATTGGCAGAAGATATGGGCGCGCTGGGTGTGATTTCTGAGGACACAGATATTGAGCGCCTACTTATGCGAAAGATTGATCGAAAGGAAGTTTTGAAGTTTATCGAATTGGCTAGGATTGAAAACGGCGTGGTGCAAGTGAAGTGCCTGGGTTATATAGGGGTAAATGTCAGTGCTGGATCAGTTTCGGAACTATGTAAAGCAACATCCAATTTAGTGAAGAAGGCGCCCAAAGAGTTATTGGCGGCCGCAGCAATTGTTGGTGTTCTCGGTTTAGCATGGTTTAGCTCTACTGAACGTGGACGCAAACAAGCCAAGTCCGTGGGCAAGATAGCGTTACCTCCATTAATGGCTGGTGTTGAATTTGTCGGCAAAGGAATTAAATGGGCAAACGAAAATGACCGTAAAGCCATTGAGATAAGGAACGTTTTGGAAAAGGTATGAGGTGAATGCCATTTAGATTAAGTCCAAAGCTTGCAGTTAGTGCCGATTTATTGCCAGCTTAGGAGCACAGGTAGCTAAAACTTCCTTACTTAAAACTGCCCAGTGAGTGGTTAATCGCATCGAAATAGTATAACGTAAGTTTTGGTAATTTTTAAGAAGGGTATGATTTGGCACCTAAAATTGAAATTGATTCCACAAAGACTAACAAGTCTGTTGCCACTACTCGTTCGACAGGTGGTGCGGGATACGATTTTGAAGACAAAGTCGGCGCATGGTTCATAGTTAAGATGATGTCCGGCGCACCATTGCCAGGAATAGACTTGCCGGGTGTACAGTTTCAATCTCAGACGAGTGCGCTTGGATGGAAAATTGACGACATTTGTATAGTTGCACAATCTTTAAACTCAAAACGGCAGCTTGCGGTATCATGCAAAAGTAATGTTCAGGTATCTGGCAATGGTTTGCCAGCAGATTTTGTTATGGATGCTTGGGATCAATTACAAAACTCAGGTGCCGGTCCATTTAATTCTGAGGATAAAATCGCACTAGTTACACGAGGACGACATGCAGTATTTTCTGCTATCTGGTCAGATATTAAAGACTGGTCTTCTGGTGATGACAATACATTAGCTGTTGCTCGAATTCGTCAATCCAGAAGACATTCGAAAGTATTTGAAAATATTAAGAATGCTATCGTTTCTGAAGGAAAAATAACTGACTTTGAAGTTATTGGACTGATTCAACACTTGTTAGTCATCCCAACTGATTTTCAATTAAACCCATCAATGGATGAGAATGCAGCCATAGCTCAATGCCGTGAATTATTAAGTGATGGCACAATTGATAGCGCTAAGAGTATTTGGGCCCACTTCTTGGAAATTTCTAAAGAAATAAGAATAAGAAAAGGCTCGTTAAACTTAGAGAATATAATTGCGTCAACTAGATCAAAGTTCCAGTTAAAAATTCACCCGGATTTCAATGCCTCTTGGAGACATTTAAAAGAGTTATCTGAAGCTTATGCTTCTTCCATTCAAACTTGTTTACCAAATGGGTATAGCTTAGAGCGCGAAGAAGAAACTGATGCCTTAGTTGCCAGCGTTTCCGATTTTGATATTTCTGTAGTCATAGGTGAGTCGGGGTGTGGGAAGTCCTCTTTAGTGAAGTCATCATTGGTGAAGCACTTTCACGACTGGAATACAGTCTGGCTTGGAGCTGAACAACTCAGTTCATTTGCTCCTGCGCCAAATAACAAAGAGCAAAACGTTCAAATAAGTTGTGATTTAGCCGAGTTATTGGAGCATACAAATATCTGCAAAAATATATTAGTTATAGATGCGGCTGAAAAGTTAGATTCATACTCTGAACAGCTCTTAATCGGTTTACTTGATGTTTTAATCACGAAAACCGATGTTACCTCTGAGTCAGCTTGGAAGTTTATTCTTACGAGTCAGATGCAAGGTTTAGAACAAAAATTATCAAAAATAATAAAGCAAAGAAAAATAGGTATAAATTCAATTTCAAACCTAAAAGATTTTGAGGTGAGATCTTCTATTAACAGCGTTCCAAACCTGGGGTGGTTAGCTCAGAGACAGGAGTATTTATCGATCTTGAGAAATTTTAAAACCTTAGCTTGGACAATAGAAGCTTCAACAGTGTTTAAAATTGAAGATCAGTCTATGAATTCAATGGCGGCTGTTTCAGATAAAATATGGAGCTATTGGACATCTAGTAAAATATCATTGCAAAACATATTGATCAAGCTGGCGGAAAGAGAAGCCAATTTTGAGCGTAGTTTTGCTTTAAGTGATTTAGAAAATACTGATGTAATAATTATTGAGGAAGCTCCAAGCCAATACCCCGTAAAAGAGAACTCATTTCGAAGACTTGAATTTGAACATGACTTAGCTGCTGATTGGGCAAGGTATCAAAAATTAAAAGAGCTTTCTGGCGATCTAGAGGCCCTTTCACGATTATCGATTAATCCTCGTTGGAATAAGGCCTTTAGGTTGCTGGGCCAATTTCTCCTGCGACAGTCGCAAGACGAAGTATGTTTGTGGGACAAGACATTGATTGAGTTAGAAGAACGGCGAAATTTTGTTACAGCAGACCTGCTATTAGAGGCTCTCTGTTTTGACCCTCAGGCAGGGTTACTTTTAGAGGATCGGGCAGATTTCTTTCTAGGCGGTAATGGAAAGTGGCTTAATCGATTGTTGAAACGTTTTGTTCACGTTGCCACGCTGCCTAACGAGTTAGCTAAATTATTGAGACAGAAGTCAGAGCTAGCAATCTACTTTGACAACGCGCATCGCTCGCCAACATATTATTTATGGCCACCGTTTGGGAATTTCTTGCATAACCATAAGGACGTGGTTGCAAGTTTTATATCACCGACCGTATCAAAATTTTGTAAGGTTTGGCTGTCTTCAACCCCTGTCACTTTTTCTGATGGCACGCCAATGGTTTTAAGGAAAGAGATGGCGGAACTCGCACTAATGAACGCCAGAGAATTGCAAATTAGTACTGGTTCATCCGTCATACATATGGATGATAATGAAGGGCTCATTTATCAAGCAGCCTTGTTAAGTGCTAGCGATGCCAAAGCTGAAGCTTGTGAATGGGTTCTGGAAATGGCCGGACGTAAAGAGGTTTCTAAAGTAGTAGTTGGAAGAATATCGCATAACAGACTTGTTGCGCGGCAGAAAAAGGCTGAAAAGTTAAAAACAGACCCTAAGTTTCGAGCTTCACAGGAAAAACTCAAACAAATGAGCAAAAGCAGTCCACGCTTTATTTCCAGTTCACATGATCTACCGCCTTGGGAGTTGGGGCCACAGAGGAGGGTTGATAACCGCTTTCGAAAATGTTGCCTTGATAGTGGTGGTCTTACCTCACTAATGACGACTGCACCCGATGTGGCGAGTGAGGTTTTATTAGCTTTAATGATCGAAGATAACCCCGTAGAAGAATATTCTTCTCATTCCATGCGGGAGAGCTTTGGGCTGTCATATGGGTCTAGTGATAGCTACCCTACTATATATTGGAAAAGTAGTTTTTATCAGTTCTTGAAAATCAATAGTAAAGTTGCATTGAGCTGTTACATCAAGCTTATTAATTTCTGCGTAGATAGGTGGGAAGAAGACGTACTCAAAAGGGGGGCTAAGAAGGCTCCCTATATCGCAATTAATATTAATTCAAAAAAATCAAATACGTATTTAGGAAACTACAATTTATTTCTGGGCGGTCAGCAGAGCTCGCTTTCCTCAGGGCTGTTCTATTCTGCATTAGATGCACTGGAGAAATGGTTGTGTGAGCAGTCTGATGCGGGGATAAATTTAGATCCAGTCATAAGTGAACTGCTAATTAACTGCCGCTCGGTGTCAGTTATTGGCGTTCTGGTGAATTTAGGAAAATATGCGCCCGGTCTATTCATTACTAGCTTAAGACCGATACTAATGATCGAACACATTTACTGGTGGGATAAAGGCAGGGTCGATAACATAAACAATAGTTTTGATATGATGAGCTGGAGCCGCACTGGCGAAGCAAGCTTTAATTTAGCTAGAGATTGGACTCTGGCACCTCATCGAAAAAAAGACCTTACTATAACTATATGTGACCTCATTTGGAGAAATACTGAATTCTCAAACTTTATAAAAAAAGCAATGAAAACGTGGGAGCCTCCACAAGATACAAAACAGAATATTGAATACCGGCAACTTTGCGCACTCTTAGACCGAAGTAATTACAAGAAAGCTATTGATCCCGAAACAGATGAACCAAGCTACAGTATTACATATCCGAATAAGTTGTTATTGGATATTCAGCTGTTTCATGATTCCAAAAAGAAACAAATTTCGGGTTTATACATCCCTTACCAATGCGACGAATGGCTAGAAAGCGGCAATTCACTTAGCAATGAGCAAGCACAGAATCTGTATGAGCTTCTACTGAGTCAATCCACGGACTCAGAAGACGAGGATAATAAAAACTCTGTGAACCGAGTTGCTATCGCTTCAACATTGGCCATCTGTGCGATGGAGTGGCTACGCGACAATCACGATGCTCGTGAGAACGTAAGCGACATATTGGAAAAAGTAGTTTCTTCAGTTGCGACCACCGCTAAGCAAGTGCGATCTGCAAGAATAAACCATGGAGATGGCGAATTTAAATATGCAGCATATGGCGTGACTGCATTCTGGTTAGATAAAAATAATGCAAACCATGATTGGGAGTACTGTCTACTTACTTTGCTGAGTAGCGGAAATAAAAGTGCTGCGAATGTAATAGGTTGGCTTTCGTTCAAGAATAGAGACGAGCTTGGGGGCTCGTTTTGGCGTATAATTGAACTTGGAACATTATGGTCTGCGCTAACTATGTTGCGGCCAGATTTCGTTGACGAGAAGACGGATACGGTTCGCTGGGATAAATGGTTAAAGTCGTTTAGATCGATGCAGATACGAACAATTGAAAGAGATATTTCGAATATCAATATTTCGACTTTGTGGAGACGCCTGGATCGTGTGAAACGAATAATGTGGAGAAAATCTGTAGAGCGAAGACATACCACTTATGTACGTTACGACCCTAAAAAAAGACCTTCTCCGAGTTTAGATACAGATTTTTTTGATGGTTTTCTTCAATGGCTTGTCAGCGAAGGTTCGGGTTTTCCAGATCAAGATGATGGTGACTACAGGAACTTAATTAGTCAGTTATGGGATTACGAAATATCCTACTTAATTGATCATGCAGAAGAAGGTGGCGAACTGCGTCTGCCATACCCGTTTGGGTATACGCTTATCGGAAAGCAGGCTGATTTAGCAGTACATGGGAATTTAGAAGATTCGGTATCAATATTAAAGGAAGTTTTCGCACTTGGGCCAAACGCTCATCACATAGTTGAGTATTTTGCTAACAAATGGTTTCATCTATCTTCTCAGTCAAAGCCACCAAGATTGTATTTCGAAAAATGGCGTAAAATTATGGAATACGTTTTGGAAGCTGATTGGTCATGCGAAGGAATTTGGTATCGTAGGGAGGGAATAATTCGATGTGCTTTTGGGTTCGGTAATGAAGCATTTCTGTCCTCTTTACCAAACGTCCAAGAACGTTTGTTCGAATTTAAAGCGCTTTATTCGCAGTGGGTACAAAAGCATTTCTCTGTAGGTGAAGACAATCTAACCAACTTTTCCTATTTTCTGGCACATGAAGTAGGAGCCAAACTAAGATTAGATGGTGTTATATGGATTGCCGAACATTTAAACAATAAGGAGAAAAAGCCTTATTGGCGAGAAGACCGTTCAGGAAAAGCTATGCTTGAGCTGTTGAATACTATTATGGTCAAAGATCTGGCTGATATCAAAACGCGAATTGAATCTAGAGATGCTGTTTTATCAATCGCTGCTCATTTAGTCGAAAAAAGAGTGGAAACAGCACTGTCCTTACAAGACAACATAAGCTCTCTTTTGTGACGATTAGAAATAACATTAAAGCCTGAAATGAATAATGCTAATATAAGATAAGTTAAAGCGAAAGTAGCTAATATGACAGAAAATGAAATCATTAATGAACTGAGGGGTTGTTTTGGATTGGAAGACCGCAAGTTCGCGGGTCACCCATCTGACGAAATAAGGGCTTTTGATCTTCTTCAGAAGCTTAGAGAGGATAATGTCGGTTGGGAGGTAGTTGAAATGTGTGTCCGCCGCCTTCTGTTATCGAATAAAAAACTCAACGCTGATGAGCAAGTTGCAGAAGTGAAAAAGTATTACCGTCCGTGGATCTTGGATTGATGCTCAAATATGGACAACTTAGATAGATTTCCAAGCCGTCCACTTTCACATCGGATGGGCGATAAAGCACTTGCTACATTAGAGCGTGCAGTAGCCTTCAGTGGCCAGTTCACCGTTCAAGGGGCTGATGTAAGTGATTATGGTGTTGACTTAACGCTCGAAGCCAATCGTGACGATGGAGAGCCCGACGGACGAGTATTTCCTTCAAACGCGCGGGTCACTGTACAAGTCAAAGGAACGGCACAAGAGGCTAATCCGGATAATTCCGTTAGTATTTCAGTAGGTAGAACACATCTCAATTACATGTTGATGCAACCGTACTCCTTGTACATTTGCTATCATGAGCCATCTGATAGATTGCTTTATACTACGGTAAAGTCTGTTCACGATAATCGCATCGAGCATGGCATGAGTTCAACTTCCGACTCGGTCGCAGTCCGCTTCTCTATGGAATTTGATCAAAATGCTCAAGATAGGCTCGTGGAGCTTGTCATTAGTGCCGCTCGCCGTGGACGTGACATGCGTGTCAATTCGCCAGCTAACCCCAACGCTTACGGAGTACATGTTCCTGCAAGTCGAGAAGCAGCATTGATCATGTTAGAGTCGCTTCTTGAACAAGGTCGTGATGGGGACATAAGTCAAGTGGGTGACGCTTTCCTTGCTGTTCTAGGGTCGGACACGCTCGACGCTTTACCGATAGGCTTGGCAGAGATAAATTTAGGTATAAATGGTGCTCCGATTCTCGAGAGTCGCATTCGCCTAGTTATTGCCTTACTGTTATACGGAATTGACCAAAACCTTCTGCAGCCGCACGGCGCTCAATATTCACTTGGAAATGCATACTATGTCTTAAAAGACTATGATGCAGCATCCGCTAGCTTTTCGTTAGCGATCCGTCTAGCTACAGAAGCTGGGGACCTAACAACGGCTGCTATGGCTCACAAAAACTTCGGTTCAATGGAAGAACAATGGTTCAATACTGAGTCTGCCTTACATCATTATAATAGTGCATTGGAGCTCGACCCAGACCTAGGCGAAGCCCGTCATGCTCTCGCTACCTACCATTATAACAATGAAGATTTTTCAGACGCACTAGAAACTTTAGCGGGGTTGCGATTTGCTCGCGGGTCATCCGGGAACATTCCCATGATTGAAGTCTTCCGTATCCAGTGTTTATTTCAACTGGACCGCGATGAGGATGCCTTTGAAAAAATAATTGGATTAACCGGAGAGCCTTCTACATCAGATCTAGTCTGGGCCAAGTTATCAAACATTGTAGGTATTTTCGGCAGATCGAAGTCAGATAACTTTTTGGAAACATATAGGTTTTGGAAAGAATATTGTGTGCGTTTTCCGGATAACACATATGGTCAGATAGAACATCTATTAGCAGCAGCCGTTTTGAGAAATATTGATACCTTAAGGGGGATTAGCTGGAATGCTCTCTATGAGAAAGTAAATGTATTTAGAACGGAGGATACTCCTTCTCTTGCTTTGATTTGGGATCGCCTGGGTCACTGGGCTCAAGATGAAGGTCGCTGGGAAGACGCCGCCAATTGTTATCGGCCAGCTGACACAATCGATCGCACTTCTTATGGGTATTGCCTTGGAACCGCTTATCTCTTCACAGGAAAGTTCACAGAGGCACTGGAAGTACTGGAAGAGCTAACGGATTTGACACCTGAAGATGGTATGGTTTGGCATCAATTGGGAGCGGCACAGATGGGTCTCAAGCTTTTCTCTTCTGCTGCGGCTAATTTTCAAAAGGCAATAGAATTGGAACCTACTTATGAGAAGGCATGGTTCAATTTAGGCGGCGCTTTATGGAACGATGGTAAAACCGAGCAGGCTATAGATGCTTGGGGTGATGCGATTGAAATGTTTCCGGAAAGCGTTGAAACTTCTAAAGTGAAAAAAATGGTCGCGTTAGAAGGAATGTTTCAAGGGATGTTTTCAGGGAACGACTAAGACGAAACTTCTAATGTCCGGTTTGGGGATCTTTTTCCGTTTTGACTTCCCCACAAACCGCTGGACTTCCCTTCCAAAGGAAGCGGTAGTGTGGTGCGGCCCAAAGTGAGGGCCTTGTCTCGGTAGTAGCGGTCACATCCTGTGGTCGCAAATTACGGAGACCACCATGGAAACTCAAACACAAACATCAGAGGTCAACGCCCCTCGGGCTGGAACCAAACAAGCCAAGCTTGTGGCAATGCTATCACGCAAGAGCGGCGTTACGCTTACTAAGGCCAGCGAGGCTTTGGGATGGCAACCCCATACAACGCGGGCAACCATGACGGGCCTCAAAAAGCGTGGCTATGTCATTGAGCGGTTAGTCCGCGAAGCCAAAGACAGCCTATACCTCATCAGACTGGATGAGGACTGAGCATGAAGGGACCAATTAAAACGCTTCGCACCTCAGGACGCGGCGAGCTAATACAGAACTGGATGGAGACCTTCGGGTCCCCCCCACCTCCCAGCACATCACAACATATGATGCAGTTGATAATCGGTTGGGAGATGCAGGTCAAAACGTCCCGATCTGAGGTCCGCACGTTGAATAAAGCGGTCAACAAGCTTCTACGCTCTACAGGGAATCCAGATGATGCGGCAGTTGCAGTCATCAAGCCCAAGACAGTTCTGTCACCCGGAACTCGTCTTTCCCGGGACTGGCAAAGGCGCACATATGTCGTTGATGTGCTGGATAAGGGATACGCTTTTGACGGACGGCTTTATACCTCGCTATCTCTCATAGCCAAGACCATCACAGGTTCACATCGCTCCGGCCCGTTGTTTTTTGGAGTCTCAAAATAATGAAGACCATCCGGTGCGCCATCTACACCCGTAAGTCTTCAGAGGAAGGCTTGGAGCTTTCGTTCAACTCCCTGCATGCTCAGCGAGAATCCTGTGAAGCGTATATTCTATCCCAAGCTGGAGAAGGCTGGACATGCTTAAAAACAGAATATGACGACGGCGGTATATCCGGCGGTCATATGGAACGTCCGGGGCTTAAATCTCTGATCGCTGACATCGAAGCTGGCAAAGTCAATGTGATTGTAGTCTATAAGGTTGATAGGCTAACACGGTCTCTGACGGACTTCTCAAAGCTGGTTGAGGTCTTTGACGCGCATGACGTCTCATTCGTGTCTGTGACCCAAGCCTTCAACACCACAAACTCAATGGGACGGCTTACACTCAATGTGCTTCTATCGTTCGCCCAGTTTGAACGGGAAGTGACGGGTGAACGTATCAGGGACAAGATCGCCCTCTCAAGGAAACGCGGTCTTTGGACGGGCGGCCTTCCTCCCCTTGGGTACGATGCCATCGATAAGAAGCTTGTCATCAACAAAGACGAGGCCGAGGCCGTCAGGCACATTTATAGCCGATACTGTAAACTCAAGAATGTTCGGCTATTACGAGCTGAGCTTACGCAGGACGGTTACGTCTCTAAACTTCGAACAACTAAAACTCGAAAGGCAACAGGAGGCAAGCCATTTGAGCGCGGGGCGCTATATGCTATTCTTAAGAACCAGACCTATCTTGGTCTGACCATGCACAAAGCCGAGACCTTTGAAGGGGAGCATGACCCCATCATTGACAAGGCCTTGTTTGAGAAAGTTCAATCTATCCTCGCGTCTAATCGTAAGCGTGACAAGCATAAGACAGGGTCGAAAGACCCCAGCTTACTAGCAGGCAAGATCATCACGGAAACAGGCGTCACTCTGACGCCAACGCATGCACAGACACATGGACGGCGTTATCGCTACTATGTGGAACGTAGGCGCGGGAATGGGCTCAACCATCAGACACGGCCTATAAGGCTACCAGCAGCAGAGATAGAAGCTTCTGTATGCCGGGAGTTCGCTGCATTCCTGACAGACCCCATCAGACTCATGGACGGTCTTGGCATGAGCAACGCAGACCGAGATGCGCAGGTTGCTATATGCGGCAAGGCAATACTCCTAGCGGAGAGACTCACGAAGCCAAGTCTTCAAAACGACGACAAGACCATCATCATGAAACTAGTTCAAAAGATTGAGCTACTCGCTGACATTGCAGGATATGAATTAATACTTGATCTGCAGGAGTTGGCGGCAATTCTTGAACTTGCTATCGAGCCAACGGTGCAAGCATCTGCCATAAGTGTTTCTCTCAAACTAAAAGTCTGCAACAACGGTAAAAAGGTGATCGTTGGAAACAAGCTGGTAATAGACCCTTGTCCAAACCCCTCCATGATCAACGCGCTCAAATTAGCTCATGAAATAAAAGAGCAATATCTTGGAAACTCTGGCCATTCTCTCACTGAGATCGCGGCAGCCATGCAAATGAACAAACGACAGATCTGGCGGAACCTCAAGATGGCTTTCCTCGCGCCGGATATACAGCTTGCCATACTGTCTGGCACGCAGCCTCAAAACCTATGCATCCAAGATCTACTGGATACTCAGACTGCCATTGATTGGAATCAGCAGCGCACCGCGCTCGGTTTTACCTAAAACCTACAAAACATACCATCTTCACAGCATCATCAGTGCATCCCGGATGCATAAAAGCCCACTGCCAAAATCGCCTTTAGAGATTTTTTGGGTAAATGGGCTTAAATAGCGTCATTAGAGACGTCTCTTTGGCACCTTTTACCGCTCATATCCCGCTAAACCCCCGTTAGTAGGGGACAAATTTTGAGTGATAATAGTCGGTAGGTTTGCGCCAGAAGGTAGTGGCGGAGACGAAGTCCGACTAACGTTAGACTTAAAGCATTGTTTTTATGAGATTAATTACCGTATCATATTATTCATACCACATTTAATACCACCTCTAGCAAATTTTTCGCCCCCCCTAAGTACAATGGCTTGTGAACCACTACCCCCCTTTTTTACCGGAACATATTGCACATGTAAGAGAGGGCAGGGGGCGGCGTTAACCGCGCTCCGGGCCTTGTGCTTTCTGTGTAGCGTAATCGGTCGTTTCTGCTACAAGCCAGATGGTAAGTAGTGAAGTCCTTCTGAAAGTGTCGCTTTTTATCTCTCAATGGAATAAGAGATGATAACGATCATTTTTGATAAAAGAGAAACGACTTTGAAAAACAAAACATTCCTTTGGTTTACAGTAACTTTTGCAATCTTGGTTGCCTTGTTTTTTGCTCATCTATGCCTGCTGGCATTCAACTCTGATTTCTCGGTTGTAACAGATTTAAGAGGTGCAAAAGACCTCTCAACAGCCCTCGGATTGTTCTCTGCTATATTTTCTGGTTTCGCGGCCTTCGGACTTTTGCTGACTATCAACCTTCAAGGTCATGCAATTGAAATTCAAAATACTGAAGTGAAGCAAGCTTCAGCCTTGCAAGTACGGTTACTTCATTTCGAACTGCTTCGATTGTCCATAGAAGACGAGGAGCTTGAAAAAGTATGGTCAGGAAGTGACGCGAATCTTAGTGGGAAACAGTCAATGTATGTCAACTTAATACTCTCACATTGGTCAACTATGTTTTCCAATGAGCTTATGAACGAAGAAGAACTTAGAAATCTACTTCCAGAAAGAATGCACACGCTCATGCTCCAATTTTGGAAGAGAAACAGAGTATCGAGATTAGAGCATGCCAAATCATCAGAACCTAAATCCCTCCAATTTCACAATATTGTAGAAGAATACTATCAAAGGGCCTTGTAAAAACGTGGGTATGTCTAAGACGGTCGTTTTTGCTACACACGATTAAAATTAAAAAGATTCCCACGACAAGTTCTTTACTTCATCTGGCAAATAAAGCTCTGCCGCAACAAAGAATGAATATTCTCCTGTGATAGCGTCACAACGAAAAGACATGGTACGACGCTCATTTTTATTCATATATGTTTTTTTAGGACAAAAAATTTGGCCATTTTGATTTACATAACCATATACAGCGCCTTCTGAGCCAGTATTTTGAATCGTAACTGTTACTGTCCGACCACCCCAAAAACCCGCTTTTGAAGAAAGCTCAATCACAGTTGGCACAGGAGTAATCTTTTTAAGGCCCGCTTCACAGCTAGCTAAAAGCATCCCGCTAAAAATTATTAACAGTGCTTTGTAATATTTCCCCATATTCCGCCCCAGTTTTCAAAAGCTTCTTTTTGGTTGCATTAAACAATACTGTCAATCTTTTCCTTATGTAAATCGACTAACGTGGTTTGCGTGTGCGTCCTCTAGCTCTGTCTAACGTCAGCGCTCATGGCACAGATTTAGGTCTGGGCTAAGAGAGACTTTTGGCTCATCTTCATCCTCATGGAGTGAAGAATGAGAAAGACTAGACAAACATCTGGCGAACGCATCGTCAAAGACATCAAACGTAAAACCCGCAAGCAGTATACCCTGCCCTTTTACCAAAAACGCCGCCTTGCGATCCGTGTTTCAAAAACTGTTTCTGTAGGTGAAAATGCTGGATAAATTCAGGATTAACACCTTTCAAAATGTAGTTGGCACCTGATTTATAGGTTTTTGTTATCGGCGGAATGTTAATCGTCACTTCGTCCGGCGTTCCTTGTGACTTCCTCACCCACGCGGTCAGCTTACTTTCTAATTCACCCTGAAGCTCTTTCGGAATATGAGCGCTTCCCCCGTTACCCTGCGCCTTACATCCTGCCGTCCAAGAATAAACTGAATAACGACCTGCTGGTCAACGATCTCATAGTAGATCGCATCTCGTTTCTAACGTCGGATAAGGAGACCTTATCAGACTTTAGGGCCTCGCAAAATTCAGTTTCCCCTATAACTTTGCATTGAGGGCGATTCCTATCAATACGGCAAGCACGCCCGCCAAAGTCAAAAAGCGGGGGAAAGCTACGCCGCCGGATAGCCCGCGACTTGCCGCCCTGCGTCTAAACCAAGGCAACATTTGCGGGGCGCTCAAAAGGATAAGAACGCCGCCAATGATAACCAATGCATTCATTTTAGCCGCCCTGCGCTTTTTAGGTTTTATAAGGTTTACCCCTACCCCTTTTTGATCGGAACATAATGCGTATGCAAGAGGGGCCTAGGGTGTCCGATTCAAAAACTGGGAAGTTGTGATATGCCCCCCTATGGCTGTTATGCGGCTGTATTATCAGGCGTAGGGCTTCACTGTTCTTTCACTGTATTATCAGTGAGAGGGTCAAAGTCTCAACTGCGGAAACGTGCGCTTACTCCCCACGCCGCGCCCCTGTCTTGAAAGCTGTAGAGATGGAAGCCCCCCCTACCTATCGAACCCCATGCCGCGGATGCATGCAGGAAAACTGTATTCAAGTTATTTTCGCGCTCCCGACGCTGGTGTCCTTAGTCGTCGCCGTAGAGATTTACCCGCCCCCCCCCCTGTTACCTAGCTGTTTTATCAGCTGCGGGCGTCGCCCATAATCTGCTCTATACGCGCCGCCAATAGGTCAGGGCGGGCTTTGTATTGCTTCAGGCATGATAGCGCCGCTATGCGCCCTGCAAGCGTTCTGGGGCCAGTAGACGCGCCGCCGTGAAACTTACAACGGGCTTTTTTGGGCATAGGCTTACACCTGCAAGGCGTTCCTTTCCGGGTCTTTGCTCCGCATTTGCGGCTTTGTTCATATCGGGCGCAAGTCTGGATATAGTAGCGGGTAGTGCTTTGCGCGGTTTCTTCTGCCAGCATTAACGCCGCGCCGTGTGGATCACCTTTGCCCCGTGCGGTATCATAAGCGCCCTTTACCGCTTGGCGTATGTAATGCTTTTCGAGACGCGGTAAGCTGTCGAACCCTTTGGGCTTTGCCACCGCGCCGAATACCGCCGCCTGTTCTATGTAGCTTTTACGCCTCGGCATAACCTTACCCTTTCCTTATCATATGTTCTCCGCACCCTTGGGGTAACCTTAGGGTATGTGATCCGTACTCCATACCGCGCATGCGCCCGCGCGTAGTGGTCTCAGAAGCCCCGCCGTGAATGTCAGGTTTTAACAGGTTCATAATCCGCACCCCATCCTCTGCGCGCGTAGTTGTAAGAAAAGGTGGGCAGGGTCGCGTCTAAAAATCCTTGCGGCTTTCTTTGGATTGCCACCGCACCCTTTCCGCGCGCGCGCGTTCCGTTCCGAACAAACCAATCCCCAAAGAGCATATTCGCTCCACACGATATTAGCCCTCCCACGCCTCATAATGACTTGTCCACATTGCACATTTGTTCCTTATATGTTCTCACCTGATAATGCAAAGCGATAAGCCAAAAAGAGACAAAGCGCCCATATGGAAACAGCGCTACAGCTCCATCGCGGCGATCATTGCAAGAGGTGATAATACGAAGCGGCTCTGCAATACCTGCTCAGGCGCGTTTAAGGTGGACTTGGAGCTACTCGCGCTGGCGTATGGGAAGCAAAGCGATATACGCGGGAAGCGCTTTGACTGCCCCGCCTATGACTGCAAAGGTTCAACAACGCTCCTTGTCTACAATGGCGTATATAGGCCGCTTTAAAGCTTAAGTCAGCTTTGTTATTGCGGCATCAAGCGGGCGTTGTAATGATAGGCTTTCCTCCCCGCCTGCCATCCAAGCTTCGCATTCATCGGGCGTTGTCAGTATTACGGGCATTGCCTTTGGGTGAATTGGGGCAACAACCTCATTGGGCGTTGTGGTCAAGAACGCATAAAGGTTCCAATCTAACACGCGCCGTTCGCGCCGTTTCTCTCCCTCCACATGTACTAGGCGCTCCCCGTTCCAAGGCCGCCAAATACCCGCAAAAAATGATTGCGGCGCATCGATTGCAAACCATGCATTCTTTTTCTCTTTTCCGTCCCACTCCGCAAATTTATCAAACGGGACAAGGCATCGATATTCTTGCTCCATAAGATACTCACCATTAGCGCCCCGCCACCAATTGCTTTTTAGATTTCTTATGTTTGTAATTGGCTTTGCGCCCTCGCGGATAGCTGGAAAGCCCCACCGCATAGTCTCAAAGTTCAAGGTCGATTTGGCGTGTGCGTTTACAAGAACAACTCCGTCTTGATCCGCGCCGACATAGCCCGGCTCAATATTCTTGCCCCTTGCCCGGTCGGATAACTTCAGCTTTGCGCCCTCGAAAAAGTGCTGGATATTTCCGGGGCTTGCCGCGTGATTATATAGATTGCACATGAAGTCGCCCTATGAACGCATTGCGAAAAACGGAGTTATCTGGCACATTTGGCTGTGAGAAACCCTGAATAACCATCGACAAGTACACCCCTAAATTAATCACTTGCCATAACCTTTTTATATGAGAAGTTCGACGAACATTGCAAACGCTATCAAGACATTTGACTGTCCCGCATCTAAAACTTTTCCGCTTTTTTATCAAACCTCTTTAATCGGAGTGAAACAAGGCTCCGATTTAATCACATTCCTGCTCTTTGATTATCTTTCTGAATTTGCCGATTTCAGACTCCACTTTTGCGTTTGGTTTAGCCATACTCGCCCGCATGGAAAGAAATGAACGATACGGATATATAGCATACGTTGATGAAGCAGGCGATCCTGGCGTTAAGACGGTTAAGCCAATTGATAAAAATGGTGCAAGTGAGTGGCTTGTCTTGGCCGCTTCCGTTATTAGAGTAGATTTTGAGTCAGAAGTTCCTAGTTGGGGGCGAGAGTTTCTATCCCAATGCGGCGGCAGGCAACAAAAGCACTTTCATTTTAGGAACGCTAACGATCAAAATAAACTTCTTGCTTGCGAAAGATTGTCTGCCTTGCACGTTAGAAATTTTGTGGTTTGCAGTAACAAGAAAAATATGAGGGGTCACAAAAATCCCGCTGCTGCAAAAAGAAATGTCGATCTCGCTGCAAACCCACATAACAGCAATTGGTTCTATTTTTGGGTCACCAGAGTTTTAATGGAAAAGGTTACCAACTTCGTGGCGTGGCACTCCAAAAAAAACTATGGGGAAATAAGGAAAATAAAATTCGAGTTTAGCCAGCGTGGCGGGATTCGTTATGATGAGCTAAATGCATATTTTGAGCAACTGCAAGACAATGACAAAAGAGGTACGCAAACGGCAAATTATGACACTATTAACTGGTCAACTTTCGACAGTGATCTTGTAGAGGTTCACCCTCATAATCATAGGGCTGGATTAATATTGCCGGATATAGTGGCAAGTTCATTTTATATGGCAGCGGACAAGCACGAGAGGGGTTTGGCGTGCAATCCAACTTACGCGCTTCGTTTAAAACCAAGAATGGCGATAAAATTTGATAATAAGAACGGGACACCAGCCGGATTCGGCGTAAAACTAATGCCCGCCCAAAGAGCAGCTAGGTTAGATGGAGACCAGCAACAAGTTTTCAAAAAATATGGGTATAGGTTTGATTAAGAGGAAGCCCCGCACCGCTGTTCCAATTGATCGTTAGCCTAACTACCAAAATCGTTAGGCGTATCTATTGGTGTCATTGGGATTCCCTTTGACACAAATACGGCGACTTCCTGTTTCATAATACAACATAAATCAAGATAATCAAGAAATTTGTGTAAAATCAACGACTTACATCTAAGTTGTTGTATTTGAATCATTTTTGTGAACATCTCGGATATTAACCAACCTAAATCCCCGCACCCGATCCCCGCGCGTGCGTTAGACTTCCTAAAAATCGGCAAATCAGTCGCACCACAACGGCTTAGGCTCTTTACCATAATTCCAAGCCTTCATATACCCCGCTGCAATCATTAGGTCGCCATAGTCCATCCCGTCAATTTGTACGCGGCCAATATAGCGCCCATACCTATCAGTCTCAGGCGGATTACTCAAAACGATTGCCACCGTGCCAGCGTCTTTGAAAAGTTGCCGCGCGTAATTGGTGCCCAGGATTTCAAGTTCCTTTTCTTTTTTGCATTTAGCCCGCCAGCCTTTTTCCGGCCCGTCCACGTCTTTAATCCGCAAATTCTCGGCAAGGCTGGGAAAGTCCAAAGTGTCAGGATCAACAACGCGCGGCTTATCGGGGCTTTCGACAACCTCCGCGCAAGCCGGGCTTGTGAAGGCCAACGCCGCCGAAAGAATGATGATAAAGTGTTTAATGGCCAGTCTCCAACTATGCTATGCGAATGCTATTGTGTGAGCCTTCGCGCTTAGAACCCCGCAAAGGCAAAAGGGCTTAAAAAGGTGCTTTTTTATACTCCTAAAAATTGCCATAGGGTATGGTACTTAAATGTGTTCCATGGGTGAAACTATGCAATCCGGCTATAGGTTCAAGAGCGTTACTATAGCCCTTATTTTCGCGCCTTAACTTGCAATATCGCTGAGAGACTTTCATGGGTGAAACTGTTGCGTTCACCCATGACACTATGTTTTTTTCTTGCCGCTCTTTCTATTAGCGGCGTTTAGAGCTTCAATATCAGCTTTCGAAAGCCTCATGAACTCCTTTGTTCCGCCCGGCAATTCATCTTTGCGCTTTGCCGGGTTAAGGCTTACCGCCGTGAGTTCATATTCACGGCATTTGCGCTTTTGCCCAAAATGATAATCCAACCGAACCTTGATAAAGCCGAGCGCGGTTAGTCTCCGCAATGCCCTTGCGCCCGTCACATGACTTTTGCCAATGGCCTCACCCGCCGCCCGTGATGAATAGACGATTTCGCCATTGTTGCGCCCATTATACCTGAATCTCAAATCGATATAAACGAGCCATTCATCACCGCTTAACGCCCTTCCCGCTGGGGATCGAAACTCCCAGCGCTTAATCATAACAAACGGTTCCGCCTTGTCGCGCTCTCGCTTTGTGCTGTATTTAGCCATCGGCAATGCCATAGTGGCGCTCTGCAATGAGCTTGGCATGGGCATAGGAAAGCCCCCGGCTTCGGCGAAGGTGATTTACGGCTAGGGCTGGCCGTTGCTTTCGCGCTGGGTGGTTTTCCAGCGCCTCAGCAAATTTAAAAAGGGGTAAATCTGAAACGTCTAGCGCATTAGATTCTTGCGATTTTTTGATATTGCGTTTATGTCTCATAGTCATTCTTGACCTCATTTTTTGAAGAGTGTGGAATTGAATTTGAAGCCTGCACGGTTGCCGCCGTTGCAGGTTTCGCTTTTTTAGCGCGGGCATGAAAAGGATTGCGCCCCATCCGGTAAGGCCAAAGCGGGCATCCGGTCGCTGTGCATTTGTTGGCCTCCGCATAGGAATTGCCGCTACACCCCACACAATGCGCCCTGATAGCCTTTAAAGGGCTTTCTGGGTGTCCTAGCCCCCGCAAAGTCCCCACCGATAAAACAAGGGGGCTTATCCCTACTTTTTCACCTCTATCGGCGGCTTTAGCGCTGGGGTGTAGGTATGGGTTTTCAGTGGAACGGGACTCGTCTTGAATATTAGTGCTTGATCCACTTGCCGCGTTGTCTCGAGGGACGCTCAACTCCCCGGCCCCTGTAAAGTGTCTACGCGGTTTTGAAGCGCCCAGGCGTTCAGGTCTTTTCCACTATAGATGATTTTACGCCCTAGTTTGAAATAGGGCGGCCCGTAGCCGCGATGTCGCCATTGACCAAGTTTCTCGCGGTCGCCAATGACGGATAACTCTGGGTCATCCAGAGTGTAGTTTCGTTCGTCTTCGAACATTTTGGTCATTCCTTGCTCCTATGTGGTTGGGTGGAATGACCCTTCATTGTTCATGATTGGATTAGTGTAAATACCCGCAAAATTGATGATTGAGTTTATCTTTTCTGCCGTAGTTTTGCCGTGAAAAATTCATTTTTGCCGGACAAAATTATCAACCTTTTTCTTTCTATACCTTGAAATTGACCGCTCACTAATATCGAATCCTATATCTTTGAGGTTTCGCGAGAGTCCATAATTGCTAATTTCAGCGGGCACACCATTGGGATAAATTCTTTCGGTAGCGCTAATGAATAAGCCTAGCTTAGATGGAGCACCTGGCCCCCGAATGTCGGATGTGTCAAAATCCAACTCCGAATGTTTCCGTCCCACATCAAAAACATGGTGACCTTGCTCCTCAAGTTTATCACAGTAGAGCTGAAGGAAATCATCCCAAAGTTTTAGTGACTTCTCTTTGATGCACAAATAATAACCACTCAAATGCCGAAACTCGTTCGCAAAACACTCAACCTCGTCATGAAAAACTTCTTCACCATTCTTCAGACAATCAAATAAATCAAAGTTTATTCTAAAACTTGAAAACTCTAGAAACAGAAACGGCTTAAAGAAGCCAGATCTTTCATTCATAATAGGTTTAGAATTTCGGATTTGCTCCTCGCTTGCACTACCACTATTCACAATAGACATTCGCTCTCTTTCATCTAAAGTTAAGTCTTCGGACACATTAAACTTAAACCTTAAACCTTGCTCAACCCTCACCTTCGGCTCCCATGCAGGAACAAACCATCTTACTCGATTGCTATACCGAGCTAGAAGCGGCCAACTCTGAATTCTAAACACATCTCCCGTCTTTGAAGTTACAAAAATTTCATGCTCTGCAAACCGGCATAACAGGTTCGAAAGACAATCTGGTACCGTATCATATTCACAGAAATTATCTGCGTTCCTAGCCTTACCGATGACATCCAAACTGTAATCCGCTTTATCCCATAAAAGACTTATCGGAACATATCCTTCCGGTGCAATCATCCAAAAGCCCTCACAACATTCGCCTCGGATTGAGTTAAAAAAACTGACCAGCGCTCAATTAGTTCACGGCGCCTTTCTAATAAATCTGTTCTCGAGTAAGCCCGCTCAACTTCGGACCCGACAATGTGCGATATACTCATCTCGGCAATTTCACGCGGGGCCTTGGCAACCTCCGCCGCCCAAATGCGAAATGTAGCCCTGAAGCCGTGGACCGTTACTTTTTTCATGCCCATCCGCCGCAGGAGCATAAGCATACTCATGTTGGATAACGGCTGATGTCGCTTTTGACCTTCAAACACAAATTCAGAATCCAGCGCCTTCAATGGCTCTATAATTCCAAGCATGGCATCGCTAAGCGGAACGCGGTGGATTTCGCCGTTTTTCATGCGAACCGCTGGGCAGGTCCAGATTTTGGCTTCCCAGTCGATTTCATCCCACCGCATGCCCAAAACTTCTGACGTTCGGGATCCCGTTAACATCGTGAAACGCAATGCCTGAGCCGCCATCGCTGAGCGCCCCACTAAGGCTTGATAAAATTCCGGCGCATCCTTCCACGACATTGACGCATGATGTTTGGGTTTCTTTTTGACCTTTGGAAGAACCTTGCCATCCCGAATGGTCACAACAGGGTTTTCACCCTCCCTGAACCCTTTTGATTTTGCCACATCTAAAACCGTCTTAATGCGCTGGGATAACCGCCGCGCGGTTTCGTGCTTCTCGGTCCAAATCGGACTGAGGCACATTAAGACCTCAGGCTGACCAATAACATTTACAGGCATGCGTCCGATAAAAGGAAAGGCATATTCTCTGAGCGTGTTTATCCATTGCTGGCCATGCTTTTGGTTTTTCCAAGTCGGCAAGCGGTCAATATGAACCTGCTTGGCAAGTTCCTCAAATAACGGAACCTCTTGCTTGCCGTGAAAACGTGGATTAAGTCCCTGCTTGGCCAGCCGCCTATATTCCAGCGCCTTTTCACGCGCTTCCCCCAATGGCACCAAATCCGCGCCGCCCAGACCAAAGTCGGTACGAAGCGGAGCGCCCTTACGGTTCTTCTGGCCTTTGACGGTAACACGCACAATCCAGCGCCGCCGCTGCGATGGCAGGGGGTCCACAACCAAATATAGACCATTCCCATCACCATGCCGCCCAGGGCCAAGCTTGCTGACACTCGCCTTCGTCAAATTACCTGTAAGAGCCGCCATTCAATCATACCACAATAAATACCACACAATGAGTATATATCAGTATAATCGAACGAAAGCGAGAGAGAATTGAAAAGGCCAAATACCCCCGTTAAACCCCATGTTATGGGGCCTAAAGGCATTCAATAAAATTGAGTGAAATAGGGTAGTGGCGGAGACGAAGGGATTCGAACCCTCGATGAGCTTTTGGCCCATACTCCCTTAGCAGGGGAGCGCCTTCGACCACTCGGCCACGTCTCCGAGCGGGGACTTAGCGAAAACAGCGCGGTCCCGCAAGAGACAATCGTACATTTATGCCTTGTTTCAATTTGGGATGGCTGCGCGCCCTCTCGCAAAATTACTCTCGCAATTTGTCCTGCTTTGAAACAGCCCTACTGTTTTTACAGGCAGCGCATTTAGAACTCAAAACCACAAATTCCTTAAAAGGCCCTGATTTCATTCTTCAGTAACCATAAACATAGCGAAGCGTGTCACTTTAGGACGGACTGCCTCAAACTGGCACGGCCTACGCATGATTTTATTTATCGGCGTTTACGAGATGTTTGTTCAATTCTCGTAAAACAGATTTTGAATGATTGGGATCAGAAATGGCTACGCTTAAAAAAAACACACAATTTTCCGCTGGCGCGGGAGCTCCAAGCTCTACGCCAAACGAAGACCCTCGCCGTAAACCTCGGCCTGCGGAGAGCTTTGAGAACTTCAAATCTCGCATAGAGGCCAATATTGCAGATAGCTCAAACGCTGGTGCCCATTCAGAGACAAATCAAGCCCAAAGCGCGCAGGATCACAAGGTTCCAGCCCCCATCATCAGACAAAGCCTTGATGAAATCGTGGTAGGACGAAACGCCATAAACGGCCCAGCCTTAAAATTTTCTTTGCGCGTTTCAGACAGTGTCTGGATCGCCGCCATTATCATGATCTCAGTCTGGAGCGGCTATATTGGGACCAATGGCCGGTCGGTATTAGCCCCCGTAGCGGTCGGGCTGTTCGGAACCGCCATTTTTATTACAACCCTACTCTCAAGCGGCGTCCATCGTTTCCACCCGCAAGAAGATTATGTCGCGCACCAGAAGAAGGTTTTCTTCGCGTCATTTGCCTCTCTTGGCGTATGGCTCAGCAGCGCGTTGATTTTAAAGCCCGCAACCTTTTCGCCGAATGCGCTCGCTTGGGCGGGCCTCTTGGCCGCAGCAGGCCTGTTTTTACTTCACTCGCTTTATTATTTGCACATTCGGCGCCTCCATAGCGTGCAAGCGTTGGCCCCGAAGATTGTTATGCTTGGCGCTACAGAATCCGCGCGGCGGCTTATCGAAGCCAACATTCGGTCTGGGGATTTGAATATCCTCGCCATTTTTGATGACCGCGTTTCGCGCGCGCCGGCCTATATTCACGGCGTTCCTGTTGTGGGCAAGGTTCAAGACCTGCTCGCGTGGAAAGAGCTCCCTTATATTGACCGCATCGTTGTGACCTTACCGAGTATGGCCGCGCACAGAAAGCAAGTGCTTATTGAGCAAGTGCGCCTCCTGCCCAATAGAATTGCCTTCTTGGTCGATGACTTTGAAACAATGGGTCATGTCAATAAACGGCTGACGCAGATCGCCAATATCAGCATGCAAGACCTTACGGGCAAACCGAAAAGCGCGCGTCATACCGCCATGAAACGGGTCATGGATATTCTTATTAGCGGAACGGCTTTGGTCTTAGGCGCGCCGGTCTTAGCTCTCATTGCTTTGCTTATTAAGCTCGATAGTCCGGGGCCAGCTCTTTTCAAACAGGTCCGCCACGGCTTTAACAACCGCGAATTTGAGGTCTATAAATTCAGGTCCCTTCGCGTCGAGCATGAGGATAAACAGGCCGCCTCTCAGGTTACAGCCGGTGATAGCCGCGTGACCAAAATTGGGCGTTTCATTCGCAAGACAAGTCTTGATGAGCTACCACAGCTCGTCAATGTTCTGAAAGGCGATATGTCCCTGGTTGGGCCGCGTCCGCATGCCATTGGCATGAAAACCGGCAATATCGAATCTTATAAGCTCGTTGAAGACTATGCCCACCGCCACAAAGTAAAACCGGGTATGACAGGCTGGGCGCAAATTAACGGCTCACGCGGCCCGCTCCATGACGCCGCAGGCGTTGCAAGGCGCGTACAGCTTGATGTTGAATATATTGAACGCGCCTCTGTGTTGTTTGATCTGATGATCATGGTCAAGACTTTACCATGCCTTCTCGGTGATAGCGAAAACATCCGGTAATGACCGCTTTGTTGCCATATCCAAGCGGTCGAGGCCTGTCATGATGGGCCGGTCTATGCTCGCCTATATTCCCGTAAATCTGGCAAATATTATTGTCAGCTTCGGGACTATCGTGATTCTGACACGGCTACTCGATAGCGCTGAGTTTGGCCGTTACGCCCTCGCTATGATTACGCTACAGTTTTTTCATATGGGCCTATTCACGTGGCTAGAAGCGGCCATGGTTCGCTTTCAGGCCCGCGCCGACCGTGAAGACGACATGCCCTCACACCTAAAGACGATTTACCGCTATGCAGCGGTGTTTTCGCTAACGGGGTGGGTGCTGATGATGCTGGCCTTATGGGTCTTGCCCATCGCTGACAATATGAAGACCGTGATTGGGTTTGCTTTAACGTCAACTTGCCTGACCCTTATCGTGAATTTGGGTATGGAGGCTCACAAAGCCGACCAACGCATTCAGCGTTATAGCGCTCTATACACAACGAAGATGTTGGTGAGTTTTTCCATTGGGATTTTGCTCATCATGGTCACACCGCTTAGAGAGGTTGCGCCGTTTATCGGGATCATTATTGCAACCGTTCTCGTTCTCATGATCGACTTCCCGTTTATGTTGAAGCGCATGTCGGGCGGGCGCGTCAAACCGGAAAAAGCGAAAACATATTTCAATTACGGCATGCCCATATGCATTTCGCTTTTATTGACCTACGCGCTCTCATCCGGAGATATGTTCATTATCAACGCGTTCATGGGCGAGTCTGCGGCGGGGCAATATAATGCCGGCTATAATCTCGCCAATCGCAGCCTTGATGTCATGTTCATCTGGATTGCCATGGCCGTCACGCCGATTGCCATTTCAGCCTTGGAACATGAAGGCGTTGAATCCTCGAGAATTATCTTAAAGAACTACGGCGCTATGCTCTTGTGGCTTTCCATGCCCGCAGCCACAGGGATTGCGCTTGTTGCAAAACCTGCGGGTTTTATGCTGGGCGAATCCGTTCGGGACCAAGCGGTTTTAATTATGCCTTTAATTGCCTTTGCCGGCGTTCTGAACGGTATGATTTCCTATTACGCACAGCGCGCCTTTATGATGAGCGGACACACGCAAATGTTCGTCTGGGCTATGGTGCCGCCAGTTATTCTTAATATCGGCCTGAACTTATGGTTCATACCGGAAACGGGTCTTAATCTGGGCCTTATGGGCGCGGTCTACGCAACGGTAGCCTCATATCTGTTAGGCCTCGTCATAGCCTTAGTGGTTGGGCGGAGATATTATCCGCTTCCTTTACCCGTTCGCGCATTTTTCGAAATCTCATTCGCGTGTATTATCATGGGGGCCATTGTTAATTTGGTTCCCATGGGGCCGAACATGCCAGACGTTATTCAAGTTCTGCTTAAGGCCGCTATTGGCATTACGATTTATGCCGCCGTTTGTCTCGCAATCAATGCGGCGGACTGCCGAACGGTGATTAAAGACATCACGGCAAAATTTCGTAATCGCAGAGAGCCTGACCTGAGCAGCTGCGCGTCTGAAGGCGGGGCATGATGTCCAGTTCTGTTGATATCACACGCGTGGAAAGCGCGGCGGCCGTTAACGACGCCCCTAGGCTCTCGATCCTCATTCCCTATTTTCGAGATGACCCTACTGAGCTTCTGGAAAGCTTGTGTCTTGAGACGGCTCACTTACCCTCTGTGGAAATATTGATCTATGATGACGGAACGGGTGACGAGGCGTTAAATCAGCGTGTCAGCGCGGATGTTAAGGCTTCTTCCAGCTGCGTGCGTTTATTGATTGCCCATGAAAATAAAGGCCGAGCCTTTGCCCGCAACACCCTAAAAACTGAGGCCCGAGCTGATTGGGTTCTGTTCCTCGATGCCGATATGCGGCCTGTCTCGAACCAATTCGTTAGCCTCTATTTGGATAGGGTCGAGGCCAATACAGCCGACATTATTTTTGGCGGATTCGAAGTCCCGCATAAAACATCTGATCCCGAGCGGGAACTGCATAGAGCATTCTCGCAAACCTCTGATTGTCTCACGCTTGAAATGCGGCAAAAACACGGGCCGCAATATGTTTGCTCGTCGAACCTCTGCGTCAGGAAAACCGTCCTAGACGCCGAGCCTTTCGATCCAGAATTCACAGGATGGGGATGGGAAGATAGTGAATGGGCCGCCCGCGTTGCCGCTCGCTTTACACTCTTGCACGCCGATATTCCTGCCTTGCATCTTGGGCTAGAAACAACCGACACATTGCTCAATCGGTTTAAAAATAGCGGGCACAATTATATGCGTTTCACGTCCAAGCATCCTGATTTGGCCAAAACATTGAAGCTACATAATGCCGTGTTGAAATTGCGGAAAATTCCGGCCCAGAAGCTTATGCGTCCGCTTCTTAAAGCGCTCGTGAAATTTAAACTGGCACCCACCAAAGTTCGATTAATCGCCTTAAAACTTTGGCGCGCCAGTTGGTATGCGGAGGCCGTATGAACGCCGTCTATACCTTAAATAATAGCCTGCCCGCGAGAGCCGCCCGCCGCGCAACGCCGTTTTTTGCGCGCCGCGTTTTAAAATTTAAACGTGATCGGCCCTTGGTCAGCTTCACCTTTGATGATTGCCCGCTCTCTGCCGTGCAGAGCGGTGTAAAACCGCTTGCGGATAAAGGCTGGAAAAGCACAATTTATGTGGCCGCAAGCCTCATGGGCGAAACGAACCATCACGGCAAACAATTAACCGTAGCCGATGTCATCAGATTACAAACAGACGGCCATGAAATTGGCGGTCATACATTTTCACATTTGGATGCACAGTCCATTGGCATGCAGGCCTATATGGATGATATCCAGCGCAACCAAGACATCTTAAAAGACATGGGTTTGCCGCCGAGCCGCACTTTTGCCTATCCCTACGGCGTTGCTCTGCCCAGAATTAAGAAAAAGCTGGAATCTCAATTTGAGGGTTTAAGAGGCATCTATCCTGGAGCCCATATCGGCAGCGCTGATCTCAACCAAATTAAATCCATTCCGCTTTTTTCCGGCAAAGCTATGGAGAGCGCAAAGCGCTATATAAAAGACCTCGCGAAGACGCCGGGCTGGATCACATTTTTTACCCATGATATTTCGGATAGCCCGACGCAGTGGGGCTGTAAGCCGAGCGACATTAAAGAGATTATAGACTTACTCACTGAGGTTGAGGCTGAAGTGCTTCCCGTTGACCAAGCGATCGATGCGTTGCGGGGGACGTCATGAAAGATGCAACACATTGGCAAGAGGGCGTCTCCATCATTGTCCCCACATTCCGGCGGCCTGACGCCGTCATCATAGCTTTGAAAAGCTTAGCCGCGCAGGACGCAGGCGGTAGAGCCTTGGAAGTGATCGTCGTAGATAATGATCCGAACGCGAGCGCGAAAGCCGCTGTCGAAGACTACATAAAAACAGCCCCGCACGAGACCCGTTACATCCACGTTCCAGAACCCGGCGTCTCAAATGCTCGTAACGGCGCTATGAAGGCCGCACGCGGCAGATACCTCGCCTTTCTGGATGACGACATGGAAGCCACAGAGACTTGGCTCAGCGCGCTGTTACAGACAACCACGGCCCACGAAGCCAGCGTTTGTTTCGGCCCTATTGAAGCCGTGCTGCCGCCTGATGAAGAGCCTTTGGATGCCATGATGCAGCCTTGTTTTTCCCGCCATTTTGACGGCGGCGACGGCCTTACGGGCGGCGTCGCATTTGGCATGGGGGGCTGCCTTATGGATTTGCAGCGATCCGAGCTGCCCTCCCCGCCCTTTAATCCAAATATGAATGAAAGCGGCGGCGAAGATGATTGGCTCTTCTCTCTTTTGATCGCGCGCGGCGCGCACATGGCGTGGGCCTCAAAGGCGCTAACTTATGAGCATGTTCCGCGCAGCCGTCTAACCTTAGATTATTTCTGGAAGCGTAATTTTGCTTTCGGACAGGGCCCCACACAAGCCGCTGCCGATCTAGGTACAAAGGGAACTTTGGGCGTTGTTAAATGGATGCTTGTCGGTACAGTGCAAACCATTCTCTCCGCGCCGTTATACGTCCTTCTCAAGCTCTTTAAACGGCCGTCCTTCGTCACATATTACGGCAAGCTGGCGCAAGGCGCAGGCAAGGTCTTCTGGTGGGGCAGCTTTAGTCCCCGTATTTACGGGGCTAGCCTTGTAGAAAATAAGGCAGTCTGACGCGGTCACGCCAATAGGGCCGCTCAAACGCAAAGAGTTTTGTGCTTGTGGCAACAAACATCACCCAACTTAAGTCATTTTGCTGCAAAATCGTACTTTCCGACATTGAAAACATCAGAAACATCACGGTGGATAGAATCGCCCAGTAAGTCTCTGTTCCGCCCCGTTTTATTCTATCAATAGCAAAAAAAAGCGTAACGACGTAAAAAACTGCGAAGAGCACCACAGCGATAATACCCGCCGAGAGGCATGTTTCCAGCCAGCCATTATGGGCCGACGGGATACCCCACTCCAAAACAAGCCGCACATAATATGACGGCCCCATAGGATCGAGCCAATATACGCCGTACCCATAGCCAAGCCACGGGCTTTCATTAATACTTGCAAATAGTCCATTCCAAATATCTGTACGGCCCGTGAATGTTCGGTCTTTACCGATCAGCGCAAACATTTCATCCGGTATCGTCATCATCAACGCCGCGAAGATGCCAACACCCAAAAGAATAGTGTAAATAAGCGGAATACGTAGAACCGGAAAACGCCGGAAAACTCGTAAGGCCATAAAACCGCCCATCATACTCAAAGTTATCAGCAGCGCCGTTTTTGATGTAGAGAGCAGGACAAGCAAAAAACAAAGCCCGCCAAGCGGTATCCACAGCCAGCCTCGGTCAGGCCTCATAGCAAAAGCGCACATCATAATCACGACGCCTTTTGTCATTGCGCCGCCCATATAGTTTTTCTCTACCCACGCCCCGCGCCACGCCCCGACATGGATCTCGCTCATCACGCCATATTGTGGGAAGAACAGGCCTAAAATGAGACTGATTACAGCCAGAACCCCGAATACCGCCGCAAAGCGCTGCACCATAGCGTTCCAATCATAACGCGCCGCAATCACAAGGCCGAAGAGCGTTGTAATTAATAGTGCGATAGTTCGCCTAAATGTGACCCCTGGGTCATAAGACCAAATGACACTCACGCCGCACCACAACACGCATAAGATCAACAAGGGATTGAAGACCGCAAGACGCGCTATCAACGGTAAATACTTTATAGCCAATAATATAATCAGCGCGTAGCCAGGATACCAAAGTAAGCGTAAAAGCGGCGATTCAAAATTTGGGTCGCTCAAGTCAGTCAACAGAAGCGCCACAAGCGCTGTTGAGAATTGAAAAATGAGTAGAAGAAATATACCTTGCTCAACCCAGCGCGATAACCAAGCCGCCCTGTTATCGCGGTTCGTCATCTCATTCGTTTGATAAGGCAGGGCCTCTCTCATGGGACATAACCGGCAAAAGGTTGGACGGCTTTACCTGCGTTTAAAACAACCCCGGCGCTTTGCCCGCCCTCTTTGGTAATTAATTGGGAAAGTTTGGCAATCTCCGGATCATTGGCTCGGTGATCGGGCGCAATGATCATTGTGTTATCGGCATACGGAATAATATTCAGAGTGATGTCCGTCCGGTCCATGGCTGGGCAGTCTACAAAAACGGCGGAAAATTGTTGCCTAATGGCCTGCCAATACTCTGGCGATGACATCACATGCACAGCTTGTCCGGACTTCACCACGTCCCACTCAAACTTCGAGACGGCGAGCCCCGTCTCGCCAACAAAATACAGGCCGCAGTAAGACCCAGCCGACGTTCGTTCACCAGAATCCGCGACCATATCGGGGCTAACCTGCCAAAAAGGCATTTTGCCAAACGTTGCATCATAAGGGCCTTGGAGCGCGCCATATGTTCCGATTGAACGCGGCGTATCGAAGCTTTTAGCTTGTGTTTGCTGATTAATGTCGAAATCTATCAGAGCGACGCGGCCGCCGTTTGCAGCGTAGTGCTGCGCGGCCAACAGAGCGAGAGAACGGCAAACATGACTAGTACCGCTTTGTGTAAAAGGCGACGTTAGCGCGTAAATTGGCGCGCCCCCGTCGACTTTAGGAAGCCCTGAAAGCGCAGTTAGAATGCTTTGAAATGGTTGGCTGTTCTCAATCATAAGGCTCAGTCTTACTTGCAGACCTTTCCCGCGACTTTAATAGTGCTCTGCCGACGGTACATTTCCGAGGACCGGTACAGAAGGCTCCGCAGATGAGAATGACCCTCTTCCAGGATCATACGGTACAGGCTCATAAGGCTTGGGAGCATAACCACCTTGTGCAGGGGCTTGCTGTGTCGGAGCTGGCGCCACCGGTTCGGGGATATAAGACGTCGGAGCAAAAGCTGGGCGGCTACCACGGCGTTCTCTGCCTGAAGATGCCGAACCATTACTATGGCCTCCATCATTACCCCGCCGACCGAATTGATTGCGAGAGGAATAGAGTTTCGGATCCAAAAAGACTTTAAGAAGCGCGATCATTACAAGTGTGAACCCCCAACCCATCATGATAAGCAGCGTTAAAATCGCCCGCATATTGCGCCCCTTACGCGGTAGGTCTGGCCAAGAAATAACACGAACGTTTTCACTGCTCGCATCCGACTGTTTCTGGTTTATAAGAGCTTCCTGCTCCTTTGCCGTGTAACTTGTGTGGCGTTGATCAAGGGTGGACTGCTCACGCAGCATGGTCTGATAAGCAGGGCTTAATTTTTGGAAGAGTTTCACTTTTTTATCAGCCGCCGTAAGTTGACGTTGCAGGGTGAACTCTTTTTCGCGGTACGAATCCGCCGTGGACTGCAATAGATTTCTGCGTGTCATGAGCTCTTGGTATACAGGGTTCGCGCCTCTGCGCGCGCCGCCTATGGCCTCGCCGGGACGAGTCGATTGCAGCGCTTTATATTGCGCGATCTCGGCCCGCTTAGCGCGTACAGGATCACTATTAGGCAGGTACCGCGCAAGAAGACTTTTCAGCTCTAACTCGGCCTGCGCTACTCGCTGGCCTGCCGTATCATCTTGGTAGATATTAATCTGCCCAGGCGTTTGCCGCAGTTGATTTTCGACACTAGAAAGCGCTGCTTCGCTTTCGGAGATTTGCGCTTGTAGCGTATTAATTTCCGCCCGTAAATTTTCAAGCCGCGCAGTCGCCCCGCTCCGCTCTGCCGCAAAATCAGAAATACGGTTGCGGGTCAGAAAGGCCTGTATCGCATCTTCATTTTCGCGGAGCTGCTCTTCAGTTGCTTTACGGCGATCAGAAATGACATCCGCCGAACCATCCACAAAAATCGTTTGCCGCTGTTTCATGTAAGCGTTCATGAAGAACTTCGTGACTTCGACAGCAATAGGCCCGTTCTCATGTTCGAAAGCCAAGTTTACGATTGAAGACTTTGGCTGCGGCGTCACGCTAAAAGATTCCTCCAACATTTTATGGAGCTTTAATTGCGCTTTCGCCGAGGCAATGGGGTCATTGCTGGCCGCCGCAATTTCCGCGTAAATCTCAGGGGCAAAATGCTGCTGAAGGTTGGCTTTTTCAATCTCTGTTTTGACAGCCTGCAAAACCTCTTGGCTTTCCATGATGCCAGCTTCGTTTAGCGTGATGATATCTGGGGTCAGCATAAGGCTTTGTTGTGACTGTCCGTTCACAGGGTCATAAGTATATTCAGTGCCGAGTTGAACCAAAATACGGCCTTCCCCTTTGTAGGAACGCTTCACATCTTTCGTCGCGATAAAGGCCACAATGGCGCCCATTAGGAAAAGCGGAATCAGCCATATCATTTGCCGCATCAAAGACCGGAACATCTCGCCGATTCGGATGCTTGGCATTCCATTCGCGTAGTCGCCAACGGTCATGTCATTAAATTGAGGCCGCGCGCCGCTTCCGCGACGTTCGCTCTCACCGTAATACTGACCGGATTGGGTCATGGACTATCCTTAAAAATAAACTTCGTTAATGCTGTTGGACGCCCTAAATTTTAACTTTTCGTTACCCATTCTTGTTAACACTTAAAAAAACTCAGAAATTTACAGTCCAAGGCCTCTTTCAATGACATTTTTGCGCAAAAGTCGACTTTTCGCCTGTATTATGGGGGTTTCCGCACTCTCCTTGGCGGCCTGTACAGGCCCATATTCGAGGAATAACCCCTACAAAACGAATCACTTAAAATCGTATAATATGAATCACATGGGGCCTTCGGCGGCTCCGCGGGGCTATTACAACTCGAACAAAAGACAAAAGCGGATGAATTCCAAGAGAAATCAACGCTCTATGCCCATGATGCCTCAGTTCCAACAATGGGTAGAATATGAGCCGCAGTACAAGCTCTATCCCGGCGATCAGGTCGATATTGTTGTCTCCAGCGCACCGGAATTGTCCCGCACCTTAACTGTCGGACCTGATGGCAGAATTGTGATGCCGATGACGCAACCCATCATGGCAGCAGGACGTTCATTTACTGAATTGCAGCAAGCCATATCGGCACAACTTGCGCAGCAATTACGCGATCCCCGAATAGCCGTAACGCCTCGGGCTTACGCTCCAGCACAAGTCTTTGTTGGCGGCGAAGTTGGCACGCAAGGCACATACACACTGCCGGGCCCTATCGGCGCAATGGAAGCTATTTTGATGGCTGGCGGTTTAAGCGGAACAGCGCGGTCATCTAAGGTCGCCGTTTTACGGCGTGCGCCAAATGGCGGCATGATGATGCGAACTGTCAATATTTCAAACGGCATGAAAAATATCATGCAGTATAACGATGTGTTGCAGCTCCGCCGCGGCGACATCGTATTCGTACCCAAAACGCATTTGGCAGAAATTGGCACATGGGTTCAAACGTTTAGAGCGGCTTTGCCCGTTGATTTGAGCTTGTCATATCAACTCGGTAACAATAACGGCTTAACGCCTATTATCACGCCTTAAGTCCCAGCCCATATCAGGCATAGGGAATTGTCTTAGGCTTAGCCGAATTGAGTTTCCGGACGAACAAGCGCAGTGTTTGTGTTAAGCCACTGACGTGCAGACCGAAGCGCATGCGCGATATCCGACGAACTCATTTCCATCCGAACTTCTTCTCGGTAAGCTTTTGCAGGCTGCGAACCCATCATAGCGGCAAGATTAAACCATTTGTGTGCTTCGACAAAATTCGGACCACGGTCTTCAATGTCAGTCGAATAAATTAAACCGAGCCGGAACAAGTCTTCACTCTTAGCACCCGCCGCAATAGCGTCTGTTGCATCCTTTAAATCTACATCTGTAAAGGCCATAGCCTCCCCCTTATAAAGTTTCACCATTTCACTCGGGTTATCCCGAAAAAGCGGTCTGAAAGAAAACCTTGTCAAGCCACTAAATAAATATTGGCAAGGTAAGGCTAAATATAAAGTTAATAAAAATAAGTGTGAAAATCCATTTACTAGTATTAAGTCAAATAAATGTGAGTTACTATGGATTTAAACTGCCTTAATTTTCGGTTACTCAATGTATAAAAAATTCTATACTAGAGTATTGAAAATTGCAGAATCAATGGAATGACTGATAACTAAATAAAAAAAACTGTCCAAATACTTCAATAAAAACAGTTTAACGGCCGAAAAGATCTAAAATTGAGCCTACTTACGTAAGTCTGATCCAGCTTTCATGCCTTTATCCACGCCTGGTTTTTCGGCCATTCTCTCCCGCCAAGCTTGCAAGTACGGGTAATCTTCCATGTTTTGCCCAAGAGGCTTTGGCAGTATCCACGGATATATCGCCATATCTGCAATAGAATATGTCCCTGCGAAATAATCCCGATTTTCTAGATGGCGGTTCATGACGCCGTAAAGGCGGCTCACTTCGCCTGTAAACCGCCTCGTCCCGTAAGCGTTGACCTTGTCGCCGGATAGGCCTCTAAAATGATAGCACTGCCCGCTCATAGGTCCGATGCTTGCCATTTGAAAAAAGAGCCACTGATCCACTTCCGCGCGTCCTCGCTCGGTAATAGGATAAAAGGCCCCTGTTTTACGGCCAAGATATTGCAGTATCGCGCCGCTTTCAAATATCGCTACCGTCTCTCCAGCAGGGCCTTCACTATCTTCGAGCACTGGCATTTTGTTGTTGGGGGATATTTTCAAGAATGACGGATCAAACTGCTCGCGCTTTGTAATATTGATAGGCACGATCGTGTAAGGCAATCTAGCCTCCTCCAGATAGATCGTAATTTTCTTCCCATTTGGCGTTGGCCAAAAATAGAGAGTGTAAGGTTTAGACGTCTCGCTCATACTTAGATCCGTAATACTCCGTTAACCATACCTATGGGGCCACGCGGAAACGCGCAATTTAAAAATATTACTTGCGAATAAGACGTCTTCGTTTCATCACACCTCATGTCTATAAAAATCTCTACATGGAATATCAATTCAGTTCGCTTGCGGTGTCAGCTTGTGCTCGATTATCTGGCCGAAGATCAGCCGGATATCTTGTGCCTGCAAGAAATCAAATGCCTGCCGGAGCAGTTCCCCTATCAAGCCTTCATTGATGCAGGCTATCCGCATATCGAAGTCTCTGGACAGAAAGCCTATCACGGCGCGGCGACGATTTCGAAACTTCCCCTTGAACGTCTTGGAACAAATTTTTGCCCGCTTGAGCATGCCCGTCACGTCAGCACCCGGGTCATGATCTCTGAGCCGTTCGAGCTGCATAATTTCTATATACCGGCAGGCGGCGATGAGCCCAAGCCAGAGACAAACCCGAAATTTCAGCACAAACTGGACTTTCTAGCCGCCATGCATCTCTACTTTGCTGAACGCTTCAACAAATCTGATGACGGGCAAGTCCTCGTTGGTGATTTTAATATCGCGCCGCATGAAAATGATGTCTGGTCACACAAGCAACTTTTAAAGGTTGTCAGCCACACGCCGCTTGAAGTGGACATTCTCAACGCGCTCCAGAAAACGCATGACTTTACAGATTGCTCCCGCCTCTTCGCCGGCGAAGAGGACAAGCTCTACTCTTGGTGGTCTTACCGCGCTAAAGACGTTTTTGCGTCAAACCGTGGTCGCCGTTTGGATCACATATGGGTTAGCCCGAAGCTCCGCCCCGCTGTAGAATCGATGGGCGCAGATGGTCATAAAATTTTGACGGATTGGCGCGTTAAAACCAAACCGTCCGACCATGTGCCGATTACGCAAACCTTCGATATTTAATAAGAGCGCTCTTTAGACCTGCGGAACATCCGTAATGCGGATATGTTTAGGGTGGTCGGACATTCGGTCTAGCCACGCCATAATGTTTGGATAGTCGGACAAATCATACCCGCCTTCGCCCGCTACATGCGTATAGGCATAAAGCGCAATATCAGCGATTGTCGGCCCTGCGCCCACAAACCACAAGGACTGCGCTAAATGCTCTTCCATAACCGCAAGTGCGGCGCGGCCTTTCGGCATTAAAGTCTCTAGCTCAGACTCGCGCGTATCCATTGCATAGTGATGAATATAGCGGGCCACGGCTATGCTCGGCTCGTGCTTATATTGTTCGAAAAACATCCACTGCAAAACCTTGGCTTGGTCAAACGCGTTTCTAGGCCAATAGGGCGTACCTTCTGCGAGGAAAAACAAGATAGCATTGCTTTCGGCGATACGCCGTCCATCTGCGAGTTCCAGCAATGGGATTTGTCCAACCGGATTTTTAGACTTGTAATCAGCCGCTTGGCTCTCTCCGGCCACAATATCTATCGGGACATGGGTATAACTCAGCCCAAGATAGGACATGAGCAGTCTCACCTTGTAAGAATTTCCCGACGGTAGATAGTCATAGAGCTTCATCATATTCTCCTAATCAAAGACAGACAGCGCGTCGCCATTGGCCCCGTCCCCAAATTTATTTATGCCGCGCGAAGGCGGGATAACGCCGACCACGATAACGGCCATCAGCACACCCCAAAGACTCGATAATAAAAACACGGGGATTAAAACCGCCGCCGCATATCCCGTCATATTGAAATCATGCAATCGTTTCACGAAAACTGAGATAAACGGAACAAGGGTCAAGAGAATAAAACCCCAGAAAATCACAATCCGAGGCCAGCCTTCAAAGGCGATCGATAAAAATGTTATGCCAACAAAGCTAAAACCATAGACAGGCGTAATCGCCCAATAGCGCAGCCGCGTACAGCGACCCTTAAAGTCAATATACCCCATGAAAAAGAAGGACAAAAGCTCCAACAGTTTCATGGGCAGATTAAACTTTAATCAAATGTTTTCGCGTGCCCGCCCAAAGGATCATATCCGAAACGGTTTGGCCCGTCGGTCCCCTTTAGACACATGAATACAATAATCACAATGCCGCCAACATAGGGAATGAAGCCAAGAAGATAGAACCAACCAGATTTGTCTTGATCGTGGAACCGCCTTACTGTCACAGCGATCATAGGCAGAATTCCCGCTAGCACAAATAACACAAGGGGCGCGGCCCAAATCATTTCCGAACCTGTGGGCTCACCGCCCGTTGCGCCAAGCGCTAAAATTAGAGGTATGGAGAGCAAAATCGCAGCAATAACGTAAAAAAGCTGTACCCACCAATATTCGGAGCGCGCAGACCGCCCGCCAAAATCTACATAGCGTCCATAAAAAGACTTTACCGCGTCAACAAAACCCATGATTTTTCTCCCTCAATGGAGGCAAAGCTTAGCCATATATTGAAGACATGGCAACTAACGGCACATACCTTTTTCAAGCCGCAAGGCTGAAAATCAATCAAAGGCCGACGCTTGGCCGCCATATTTTGGGCTGTGTCCGAAACGATTATCCGCCTTATCGCTATCCGTCGCGAGCCAAACAAGAAGCAACACGACGGTCACAAGCGTGCCAATACCGCCAATAATAGCCACAATAGTGCCGACTAAAGTCATTTCACCCGCCAATGAGAGCATAATAAAACCTATAGCCATCAATACGAGAGGGGCCAACGGCAAGATTTGCCACCATCCTGACTTATCAATGTCATGCAGACGGCGCGCGCCTGCGGCAAATGTCGGTATGAGAGTCGCAAGACTAAAGACGTTAGACAGGATCGTTGTATCGCTCGCCATACCCGCGACAACACCCTGCGCGTAGGTTATCCCTGTAACATTTCCGGGGAAGAATATCGGATAAAGAAGCGCGTCAACGAAAAACAAACCGATGCCAACAAGCGTTAGAAAGAGATAAAACCACCAATATTCAGTGCGCTGCGCGCGGCCTTTGAAATCAAAATACTTTTGAAAACATGTTTTTACGGCGGTCCAAAACTTCATGACGCTTCGCCGCCGCCAAACGTCTCGCTCCACGACGCAACACTCTCGTCTTCAATCTTAGGGAATAAAACATCAGGTGCAGAGATGTCCAAGCCATGCGGCAAGGCATCAATTAAATCGGCTACCTTGGAAAAATCACCAAAATTCCATGTCCGGTTTTCTGCCGGAATGTTTAGCGCGCCTAGAATTTTTTCGGCTGCATCCGGGATAATGGGCTGCGCGATAATACCGAATAGCGCCACGAGATTTAAGCCTGTCCTCACGCCAATCGCCGCTTGGTCTACATCCGTTTTATAATGCGTCCACGGGGCGGCCTTGGTCAGGTATTCATTCCCCGCTGCCCATATGGCGCGCGTCTCCGCCATCGCCTTACGAAATTCGCGGTTTTCATAATGGCTCATAAGCGCAGGAATGCGCGCTTGAAGTTCGCTAACGATCCAAGCCTCGGCTTCGCCCGAAACGCCGCCGCTAGGCACTTTGCCTTCGAATTTACCGACGGCATATTTTGTAATCCGGTTTACAAAGTTCCCCAAAACATTCGCAAGATCAGAATTAATTCCCGCTTGAAACTCTTCCCATGTAAACGCGGCATCTGTGCTTTCTGGCGCGTTCGCCATGAGGTGCCAGCGCCAATAATCCGACGGGGCGATATCGCTCGCCTGGTCCATAAACACGCCGCGTTTCTGGCTCGTCGAAAACTTGCCGCCATACCACGTCACCCAGTTAAAGGCCTTTAATTGATCGACCAGTTTCCACGGCTCGCCTGAGCCTAAAATCGTGGTCGGGAAAGACAAGGTATGAAAGGCGACATTGTCTTTGCCCATGAACTGAACATATTGAACATCGTCCGCGCCCTTATCCGTACGCCACCAGCTTTCCCAGTCGCCGCCCGTCTCGCTGGCCCAGTCCTGCGTTGCGGCAATATATTCAATAGGCGCATCAAACCAAACGTAGAAAACCTTATTCTCAAAGCCTTTGCGAGGCTTTCCGTCCGGCCCCGTAACAGGAACGCCCCATTTTAAGTCACGCGTAATCGCGCGGTCGCGCAGGCCTTCGTCAAGCCACTTATAAGCAATCGACGTTGCCAGATTGGGCCAGCCCGTAGCCGTATCAACCCATTCTCGCAAACGATCAGACATGCCGGATTGCTTTAAATAAAGATGATTGGTTTCGCGCACCTCAACATCTTTTGAACCAGATACAGAGGAATAGGGATTAATTAAATCGATAGGGTCAAGGAGCTTGCCGCAATTATCGCATTGGTCGCCGCGCGCCTTTTCAAAATCACAATTCGGGCATGTCCCTTCGACATAGCGGTCAGGGAGGTAGCGTCCGTCTGCATTTGAGTAAATCTGCTTTGATGTGCGCTCTTCGATCAGGTCATTGTCTTCGAGCACATGCGAGAAATGCTGCGTCAAAGCATGATTGGAGGGCGCAGAGGAGCGGCCAAAATAATCGTACGAGAGTTTGAAATACTCGCCGGAAGCCTTTTGCGCCGCATGCATCGCTTCGCAATAATCCTCGACGTCCATACCGGCTTCCTGCGCCGCCAGTTCTGCGGGCGTGCCGTGTTCATCTGTGGCGCAAATATAAAGCACCTCATGCCCCTGAAGCCGCATGGCACGGGCATAGACATCGGCGGGCAACATAGAACCGGCCAAATTGCCAAGGTGTTTGACGCCGTTAATATAAGGCAGAGCAGACGTAATAAGAATTCGGGACATTTAGAGCGATCCGTATGAGGGCCATGAATAAGAGTGCTGTTCTAACGCCGCTAGGCAATCAAGCAACCTTTTTTGCAGGATGCTGATTGTTTGCATAAGGTTAAATATAAGATATAATGATTCAGAGCCAATAATGGCCGATTTAATAGGGGAACTTAATTATGCCAAAAATCTTTGGAACAAGTCTGCTTGGAATACTCGCAGCAACAATCGTCTTTTATATGTTAGGGTTTGCTTGGTACGGCTTTATTTTCGCCGAGGCGTGGATGGCCGCCAACGGCATCACCGAAGCTGCGTCCGCAGCACACGCCGAAAAGCTCGGCATCATGATGTGGGTGGGCGGCATTGGCATCACGCTCTTACAGGTCTTAGGTTTGACCTATGTCTTAAACCAATCTGGCGCCTCTGTGCCTATGACCTGCGCCAAGATATGCGGAATCGTTGCCTTGCTTATCGCGTTGCCGCTTATGACATATGGCGTGCTCTATGAAGGCCGTTCGGCCAGTGCCTTGCATATTGATATTGGGCACATTCTCCTTGGGTACATCCTTGTCGGTATCGTGCTTTCATTCTTTCGCGGAAAAGACGCCGTAGGCGAATAGTCGCCGTACACCGTATATTGAACCCGCGCAGTGATCCTGTGCGGGTTTTTTATTGCCGTAACCCGCCTTGCTCTTTTCCGGCAGGCTCTCCATATCAGTAACCCACCAAGGAGATGCCCGTGCCAACCGCCCGCCTAAACAGAACCGTTTTGAAAATCTCCGGCGAAGGCGCCAAGCCTTGGCTTGAAGGTCTCATAACGAATAGCATATCCGGCCCTCTGACATTTGCTGCGCTCTTAACGCCGCAAGGGAAGATCATTGCCGATTTTTTTGTCTGGGACGATGACGGGCTGTTCGTTGAGACCTCAACAAAATTTGGCGAGGCACTTTTTAAACGCCTTAAGATGTACCGCCTACGAGCGCCTATCACGATTGAAGATGTGAGCGAGGCAGTCTCCATCTATGCGGTTTGGAACAAAACCGCCGAGGCGGGACTTACTGACCCGCGTTGCGCCAAATTTACGCGGCTGAAATCACATGACGCAACGCTTGGAAACGCCAGCGAAGACCAATGGGACCTCGCCCGCCTTGCGGATAACATCCCCGATAGTGAGCGCGACTTTGATACGGCTGAGACCTTTGCCGCCAATGCGAATATGGACCGCCTTTCAGGGATCGATTTTAAAAAGGGCTGCTATGTCGGCCAAGAAGTCGTCAGCCGGATGCACCGTAAAACCACCGTCCGCAAACGCATGAACGCTTTTGAATTTAAGGGCGAGCTTTCAGGGAACCAAATCACATTGGACGGGCGCGTCGTGGGAGACGTACTCCACACCAACGCGCCTTTTGGTATGGCTATGATACGGTTTGACCGCCTGCCAGAAGACGGCGCTGCGCAATTAATGATTGGCGAAACGCCCGTGAGTCTGGTCGAAGTTTAAAGTCCCATTTGGCGCACGGCCAAATCCCGCATGATTTCTTCGGAGCCGCCGCCAATGGCGATGACTTTGACTTCGCGGTAAACATTTTCAACGCGGTTGCCCCGCAGATAACCCGCGCCGCCTAAAATCTGCATGGCCTCGGACGCGCAAAACTCCAGAGCCTTGGTCGCAAAGAACTTAGACTTACAAATCTCAGCAATCGGCATATTGCCATTATCGATTTGGTGGCAAATCATCCAAATATAACTTTCAAGCGCGTCAATTTTCGCAGACATATCCGCGATTTTATGCCGAATGACCTGATGTTTAATCAGGGGCTTCCCGAACGTCACTCGCTCCTGCGCCCATGCAATGGAATCCTCCAAACACACTTTCATCATACCAAGCGCCGCCGCCGAAAGACCAAGCCGCTCATAATTAAAGTTATTCATGATCGAGATAAAACCGCGGTCTTGTTCACCCATTAAATTTTCAGCGGGAACGCGGCAATCATCAAAATAAAGCGCCGCCTGATTAGACGCCCACCACCCCATTTTCTTCTTGAGAGGAGTCCGAGAAAATCCCGGCGCTTCAGCATCAACAAAGAACAGCGATATTCCCGCAAGACCTGGGCCGCCCGTGCGCGCGGCAATGACGAAATAATCTGCTTCCATACCGCCCGTGATGAAAGTCTTAGAGCCATTAATGACGAAATGATTGCCGTCTCGCTTTGCTGTGGTTTTCAAACTTGCCACATCAGAGCCGCCGCCAGGTTCTGTGATCCCAAGGCTGGATTGCTTGCGGCCCTCGACGATGTCTTTGAGGCATCGGTCTTTAATCTCGGCGCAAGCGAGCTTTTGAATAGGGTCGAGGGAAATGCTCCGTCCGCCCAGCGCAGCCGGAACGCCGCCTGCTCCGCATTTGCTCATCGCGATAGCGTAATCCATCCGCATAAACGGGTCGTCAAACCCTAGCCCGCCATATTGCTCGTCTATGCCAAAGCCAAAAACGCCGAGCGCGGCCACTTTGGGATGCAATTCAGCGGGTATCTCCCCCGCCTCGTCCCACTCATGGGCGTAGGGCGAGATCTCTTTGGCAACGAAGGTTTCAATCGTTTCGCGGAACGCTTTGCGCTCGGGTGTATCAAACGGGTTTTGCATTAAGTGTCTCCGAAATTACAAATGTCAGGCGGATAATGAAGCCACCGTAGGCCCTAGATTAGGTTTGACAAGTCATGATCCTCTGCCGCGAGCCTCTTCTATATTTCCTTTGGCGTGCCTCGATTTATATGCCATTAATTGCACATGGATATTTACACAGACACACACCGAGAAATTCAGCGCACTATGCGGAAAATCATTGAGAAGGATATTAATCCTTATGTCGATGAATGGGAAAAGGAACGTATATTCCCAGCCCACGAAGTTTTCAAAAAACTTGGCAATGCAGGCCTGCTCGGTATTCATAAGCCAGAAGAGTTTGGCGGCATGGGTCTCGATTATACCTATAATGTTGCCGCCGCCGAAGCCCTTGCCGATATTAATTGCGCGGGCATTCCCATGGCGATTGGCGTGCAAACGGATATGGCGACGCCCGCCCTTGCGCGTTACGGCAGCGACGAGCTGCGCCGTGATTATCTCGCGCCGGCAATCGCTGGCGATATGGTGGCCTGTATCGGCGTATCCGAACCTTCCGCAGGCTCCGACGTCGCGGCGATCAAAACCAAAGCGCGCCGCGACGGCGATGATTACGTCATTAATGGCGGCAAAATGTGGATCACTAATTCCCTGCAAGCTGACTTCATGGTCGCGCTTTGCAATACAAGCGACGCGCCCAAGCACGTCAATAAAAGCCTGATCATTATCCCGATGAACAGCCCCGGCGTTATCAAAGCCAAAAAGCTCGAAAAGATCGGCAATCATAGCTCCGACACAGGTCAGATATTTTTCGAAGACGTCCGCGTCCCTGCGCGTAACCTCATTGGCAAAGAAGGCTCAGGCTTTGTTTACCAAATGCAGCAATTCGAAGAAGAGCGCCTCTGGGCCGCCGTGATTTCCGTACCCGGACTACAACATTGTATCGATGAAACCATTGAATATACGCGGCAACGCCAAGTCTTCGGAAAATCTGTTTTGGACAATCAAGTCGTCCATTACCGCCTCGCAGAACTTCAAATCGAAGTCGAACTTTACCGCGCCGCAGTCGAGAAATGCGTGCGCCAATATGCCGAAGGCGAAAGCATCACCAAACTCGTCTCTATGGTCAAAGTCAAAGGCGGCCGCCTCGCGCGCGAAGTCACCGATGCCTGTCTACAATATTGGGGCGGCATGGGCTACATGGATGAAACCCCCGTCTCCAGACGATTTAGGGACAGCCGCCTCACGTCAATTGGCGGCGGCGCTGATGAAGTGATGCTCGGCGTGATTTGCAAGATGCTCGGCACCGCTCCGGGGAGGAAGGGTTAAGCCTACCTCCGCTCTATTAATCCCGTCATGTGTTTTCCCGCAATGGCGGCACCTAGCGCCCTCTTTCTTCGACACACTTGCTCCGCGAGCTTCTCAAGATGAGGGCTGTTATATTTTATGACGAGTTAAATCATTTATGATCGATTTAAAAGTTTTGACCTTGCTTCGGAAAATTCTTCCTCTGATATAAGGCCGTCCTCTTTTAATTTTGCCCATTTGAGAAGTTCGTCAGCAACTGAATACGGTTTTAACTTTTCACTTTGAAGAATATCCACGCCAGTTTTTGAATTTTCGGGCAGCGGAACTTTCGGAGTACTGGAAAACGTCCCATTAACAGTTACCCACTCACTGTGGTTTCGCAATGGTTTTAAGTATAATAGTTTTACAAGAATAATAAGAGCGCAAGCCATCACCGCAATAATAGGACCTCCTAGTGCAAGATACGAAAGATCTTCTAAATCGTATGTAGACATGCCTAAGAAGTATGAGACACCATTGTGCAAAAGTGCATAGCAAACCGCGCCCACAATTGTCACCAAAACACCAATAACGATAATTAAATTACAGTAAATAGCAATGGCTTTGACCGATGCTTCAACACTAGAGAAATCATGGTTCTTCTTCATCATGAAGTAGCCAAACACTAAAAACAGCGCAGGAATAATTCCTATAAAATATGGTACCGTGGGTATAAAAAGTAGCAAAAATACGACTAATTTAAAATGTTCCACCGCATTCAACGGTTCGCTTTGCAAAAGATTTTCCTCCATGCTCAAAACTAAATAAATCGATTATTGATTGATGTCATGTTCAATAGATAAACGAAGCTCGTCAAGTGCTGACACAATGTCAGAAGAAACGGCTCCATGGTTTAGGGCGTTCACCAGATAGTCTAACACTCGATGACGATGTTCCTGCGGAATGCATTTAACCAAAGCGCCAGCCAAGTCTTTGTTTAAAGTCTGTACGTCATTTGGCGAGAGTGAGTGCGTCTCGGGCAGATTTAAAAATTGTTTAAGTGTCATTCCTCGTGTCTTTCATTGTCTTGGTTTCGATGCAAGCCCTAGCTTCGCGGCCTGTCGACATATTTCTGTCACGCTATACTTTTTCATCTCGTATCTGCGGAAATAATAGCACATGGATTACTGTGACGAGCCCCAGCTGCTTTGCACGGCCCCCACAACCATCATCCCCGCCTTGAGCGGGGACCCATCTCCGGAAGTTTCCGCTGGAACTGGATAGAGTGTTTGCGGAATGTTTGGCCAACTTTAACCCGAAGTTGCGCTTCATGTTAGGTCGGGTGATGGATCCCCGCTCTAGTGTTTGCGAGCAAACACATGGCTGGGATGATGGTTGTTGGGAGGGGTCTTCCACATTAATTCAACACTCTTTCCCCCAGTTCCTCGTCCTTCGAGACGCCGCAAGGCGGCTCCTCAGGATGAGGAAGAGGGACTCGAAGGATAATGCGTACTATTAATCCTGCGCCCAACCGCCCAAATTCCCCGCCACAGCAGCACTTTCACGAATATAATCCTCACTTGCCAAAATGGACATACATTAAACTCGTTTCTATTTCGGATGGGACAGGCGAGCGTTCGTTGATCGTTTCCGAGATAGACGGTGTGAGTTGTAGCTTTCAGGTTAGGGACCGACCATAGTCCAGCAACGCCGACCTGAGTAGCGGACCACTTTAGACAAAGCGTAGCTTGCCCCTACGAAGACACGGGATTTACGACCCGCCGAGTAGATAGACAAAGCGTAAAGTTTTGAGGAAAGACTGGCAAGATTAAGGGAAACCAAGCGCCCTGTCTCTGACACACCGCCGCGCGGCTTGTGTGGACTGCCAAAGCAGTCTGCGCGCCTTTCGGAAAAACACACACGGTATTATTCTTTCCGTCCGATGGGCGGGCCGCGCGGGACGTCCCACTATGAGGGGCAAACCGCAAAACCGAGAGCAAGAGCGGGCGGAGGAAACTCTGTCTTTAGATTAACGAGAAACCCCGTATTGAAAAAACGCCGTAACGGCGCTTTTTGTGCTGCCATAAACTTGTCATCCCGCACGAATGCGTAGCCGTAGATGCGGGACCTAGCCGTTATAATGCACCCAAACTCTCGGGGTCCCGCATAAGCCTGCGGCTTTGCGGGATGACAAGTATGAGTAAGCGCTAAAGGCCCTAACCGACCACCTGCATACCGAGCCACTCAGCGATGAGCGCAGGGGTTTCATTGCCTTCAATCTCGACGGTGATGTTGTAGGTTAAAAGGAACTGGCCCGGCTTTTTCTCGATAGCTTTACCAAGAACGAACCGTGCGCGCACCTTTGAACCCGCAGGCACAGGTGCGAGGAACCGCATTTTGTCAAAGCCGTAATTAATGCCCGTATGTACGCCTTCGATGGCAATCGCTGCACCTTCAGAGAACTTGGACAAGAGAGAGAGTGTCAGAAAGCCATGCGCGATGGTTGTCCCAAACGGGCTGTCTTTGGCTTTCACCGGATCAATATGGATATATTGGTGATCTTCGGTAACATCGGCGAATTGATTGATCCGCTCTTGCTCGACCGTGATCCAATCACTTACGCCGATTTCCGTGCCGATGAGGGCATCGAGTTCAGCGGGTTTAACGATCTTGACCATGAGGTTCTCCTTAGAATGAATGGGCTTTAGCAAAGCCGTTCATGTGGTAATGGGCGTCGCCGAAAAGCTCTTGCAGAACGCGGATGCGCTTCATGAAAAGACCGATATCATATTCATCAGTCATCCCAACGCCGCCGTGCATTTGGACACCCTCTTGCGAGGCAAGTTTGGCTACAGAGCCGAGTTTGGCCTTCGCCATAGAACAATAAAGCGCCGACTTGGGGTCTTTATTATCAAGGGCGGTTAGAGCCGCATAGACAGCCGAACGCGCAATTTCGAGCTCAGTGTAGAGATGCGACGCGCGGTGCTGAAGCGCCTGATATTCACCGATAATTCTACCAAATTGCTTACGCTCTTTGATATAATTGACCGTATCTTGGAAGGCTTGATCACCTGCGCCAAGCAGCTCAGCAGCCACAGCCGCGCGGCCAGCGCTTATCACTTTATGCAAAGTCTCTACGCCGTCATCAATGGAGCCAATCATAGCATCGCCGGAAATTTCCACATCGTCAAAATCAATACGTGCCGCATTATGCTGGTCGACCATGATTGTGCGTTCCGTTGAAATCCCTTTGGTTTTTGGATCAACAATAAACAAAGACAGACCCGACTCGTCGCCCGCTTCGCCGCTTGTGCGTGCAACAACAATTAGATTATCGGCAACATGTCCGTCGAGAACCATCGCCTTGCTGCCGTTCAGCTTGAAGCCGTTACCGGATTTTTCAGCCGTGGTGGATGTCGCAGCCGGATTATGTTTCACGCCTTCGTCAAGCGCGAGCGCAAAGATAGTCTCTCCGCCTGCAATTTTTGGAAGCCATGTTGATTTTTGTTCTGCGCTACCGCCTTCGCGAATAGCCGTCGCCGCAAGAATAGCGGTTGAGAGGAACGGTGAAGCTGAGAGATTACGGCCCATTTGTTCGGCGACAATGCCTGCCGCCATAAAGCCCATATCTACGCCGCCGTGGTCTTCGTCGATCACGATTCCAGCAAACCCCATATCGGCCATTTCAGACCAGAGCGCGCGGTCAAAACCCGTTTCGTCTCGGCTATCTGGTGTTCCGCGTAATTCGCGCAACGCTTTGACCGGTGCTTTTTCCTTGAAGAAACCTTCCGCAGTATCGCGGAGCATCACTTCATCTTCGTTTAAAACAAGACCCATGATCTAGGCTCCAGGTAATTGTAGAATATGTTTAGAAATAATATTGAGCTGCACTTCAGTCGTGCCGCCCTCGATGGAGTTGCCTTTCGTGCGAAGCCATGAACGCGCTGTTTTGCCCTCATTTGAACGCTCTGATTCCCACTCAAGGCCGTCATGACCGGAGGCATCCATCATGAGCTCAAACTTGCGTTTATTCAGCTCAGTGCCGTAATATTTTAGCATAGAGCTATCGGCGCCAAGAGAGGCGCCCGCTTTGGCTTCTGCAAGCTTACGGCCGACGGTTAGGTTAAACGCCCATTCGTCAATCTCGGCCTCGGCCACTTTGGCCCGAAGCATCGGATCGGCGAGTTTACCGTCTTCAAGCCCCAATGACGCTGCCGCCATTTCGAAAAGAGGCCGCGAAACCCCTTGCGATTGGCCGCCAATCATTTCGCGCTCGTGAGTCAGGAGATATTTCGCAACATCCCAACCCTTGTCGCGTGTGCCGACAAGATTCTTTTTCTCCACACGGACGTCTTCAAAGAAAGTCTCGCAGAACGGTGAACGGCCAGAAATCAGTTTAATCGGCTTAGCTTCAACGCCCGGCGTTTCCATATCAAAGAGAACAAAAGAAATACCGTGGTGTTTTTTGCCCGTGTTGTCTGTGCGAACGAGGCAGAAGATCCAGTCGGCTTGGTCGGCGTAAGACGTCCAAACCTTCTGGCCGTTGACGATAAAATGATCGCCTTTATCTTCGCACTTTGTCGCGAGCGAGGCGAGGTCTGAACCCGCGCTTGGCTCAGAGTATCCCTGACACCAACGGATTTCGCCGCGCGCTACAGGCGGTAAAAACTCAAGCTTTTGCTCTTCTGTGCCAAACTTCAATAGAGCAGGTCCAAGCATCCAAATACCAAACGAGGAGAGCGGAGACCGCGCGCCAATGCGAGCCATTTCCTGCTTCAAGACATTCTCTTCTTTTCGGGTTAGGCCCGCCCCGCCATAAGCCTTTGGCCATGTCGGAACAGTATAGCCTTTGGCGACACACGTTTCAAGCCACTGCTTTTGGCCAGGACTCTGGAACTCCCAATTACGGCCACCCCAACACAAGTCTTTGTCGCCCGTGATCGGCTCACGCATATCTTTCGGACAGTTCTCTTCAAGCCAAGCACGGGTTTCCGCGCGGAATGTATCTATGTCGCTCATTTTACGAACTCTCCATTTTGGATGCGCGTCAGGAACTTTGCGCCCTGCTGTCCACCATTTGTGTATTCTTCGGCTCCGTCCATTGAGCGAATTTGGTCAATAAACTCCGCTACATTTTCCGCAGTTTGCTCACCTTCGGAGAGGTTGATACCTTGTGTTTCTACGACTTTCGTTTCAGAATATCCGCCCGCACCTGCGCACATAATCATGCGGTTCGGCGCGTCATCACAGGCCAAATAGACAAGACCCGCTGATACAGATTCTACGGTGAGTTTTTCGAGCATCTCTTCCGGCATCAAATTTTCCGTCATACGGCTCCGCGCCGTTGGAGACAGTGTGTTCACGCGAATATCGTATTTCGCGCCTTCCAAACATAATGTCCGCATAAACCCAGATAGTCCGGCTTTCGCCGCGCCGTAATTCGTTTGGCCGAAATTGCCGTACATGCCTGAGGAACTTGTCGTGAGGACGATGCGTCCGTAAGCATTTTCTTTCATATGGTTCCAAACGGCCTTCGTGCAAACAGCCGAGCCCTTAAGGTGAACCGCAACGACCAAATCCCAGTCTGCCATCGTCATTTTGGAAAAAGACTTATCCCGCAAGATACCAGCATTATTGACGAGAATATCAATCTTGCCCCATTTCGCGATCGTTTCAGCCACCATCGCGTTAACTTCGTCTTCGTTTGTTACGTTCGCGCCGTTAGCAATGGCTTCGCCGCCTTCAGCTATAATTTCGGCAACAACTTTCTCGGCCATAGTCGCAGACCCGCCCTCGCCGGAAACACTTCCGCCGAGATCGTTGACGACAACTTTCACGCCGCGCCTTGCGAGTTCCATGGCATGACTACGGCCTAGACCGCCGCCCGCGCCGGTCACAATCGCAACACGGTCTTTAAATTCTACTGCACTCATTTCAATATTCCTAAATTAACGTTCTTGCCTATTCTCTGCGCTCACAGTGCATAACCATAATCGATTATTAATCGACTTTTATAAGTCCAATCTACGATTGGACTTATACCGTTATACGACCTCAAAAAGTCCTGCTGCGCCCATGCCGCCGCCGACACACATTGTGCTGACAACATATTTTGCGCCGCGTCGCTTGCCTTCGATTAGGGCATGAGCAACCATACGCGCGCCTGACATACCGTAAGGGTGGCCAATAGAAATCGCGCCGCCATTGACGTTAAGAAGATCATTCGGAATGCCGAGCTTATCGCGGCAATAAATAACCTGAACGGCAAAGGCTTCGTTAAGCTCCCAAAGGCCGATATCGTCCATCTTAAGGCCCGTTTTTTCAAGAAGCTTAGGAATAGCGTAGACAGGACCAATGCCCATTTCATCAGGCGCAAGACCTGCAACCGCCATACCGCGGTAAATGCCTAGCGGCTCCAGACCACGCTTAGAGGCTTCTTTTCCTGACATAAGAACAGAAGCTGACGCGCCGTCTGATAGTTGTGATGCATTACCAGCCGTGATGCAGTGACCTTCACCGCGAACTGCCCCTAAACCAGATAGACCTTCAAGCGTTGTACCTGGACGATTGCCTTCATCTTTTTCAAGAGTGACGTCTTGTGTTGAAATTTCGCCAGTTTCTTTGTTCTTAACACCCATAACCGATTTCATCGGCACAATTTCGTCATCAAATTTACCAGCTTGCTGGGCGGCATGTGTGCGCTGTTGTGACTGTAGTGCATATTCGTCTTGAGCTTCGCGAGATACATTATAGCGCTTAGCAACGATTTCGGCCGTATCAATCATCTGAATATACGCATCTGGGTTCATCGCATAAAGCTCAGGATCAGCCTCCACTCGCATTTGCGGTGTTTGCACCATTGAAATGCTATCAAGGCCGCCGCCGATAGCGATGTCCATGCCGTCGACAAGAATTTGTTTCGCTGCCATGCCAATTGCCATCATGCCGGATGAACACTGACGATCAATTGTCATAGCCGACACAGAATCAGGAAGTCCGGCGCGTAGAACCGCCAAACGCGCCACGTTTTGAGCTTGGGTGCCCTGCTGCAGCGCAGAACCCATAATCACATCCTCAACTTCGCCGCCCTCTAGGCCCGCGCGCTGCACGGCATTCTTAATAGCATGTCCGGCCAAAGTTGGAGAATATGTGTTGTTGAAAGCTCCGCGATAAGCGCGGCCAATCGGTGTACGGGCTGTTGATACAATAACGGCTTCTCTAGTCATGACTTACTCCAGTAAATTTGTACGAGGTTAAAGTTTATATTCAATTTGTTGCATATAAGCTTGGCGGGCGCGAGTCTAGCCAAAACCGACGAGACGTTCAGGTGCATATTGTTAAAAGATGGTCATTTTACTGACTGTAACCCTCGACAAGTGCTTCCATTCTATCGGCTGCCCGCTCTAAGCGCTGAGTCACTTTTTGCATTTTGCTTGGCGCTGTCTCGCTGTTAGGCGAAAGAATCACCCTCGTGACTTGTTCGGCAAACTCATCAAGTTTTGCCATACGTCCTTTGATGAGCATGGTCCTCGAGCCGTAATCCAAACTGCCAAAGAAAATATCTCGCAATACCCAGAGCGTAAAAACGGAAGAAACAGCGCCCTGCGCCTGCCCGTCGCGTATAACACGGTCAAATATAGCCACATAATTTTTGTTAAGGCCAAAAAGCTCACTGCCTTCGTAGGCTTCTAAATTCATATCAATAAGCGGCATTAAAGCCAGAACGCCTCGCTCCTTGATTACATTTGTCAAATGATGGCGCGCGAGAAACAATAATCGCGCCTCAATGCTAACCTGCGTATCCACGCCGTCTTGGGCCGTCCGGGTCAAACGTCCATAGAAGTCAGTCACAACAGCGCGCGCTAAAGCCTCTTTATTATGGAAATATGTATAAAGCGTCCCGTCCGCCACGCCAGAAGCGCGCGCGATCTGGGCCATCGTAGTTCCGTTAAAGCCGCTATCCATAAACATAGTGCGCGCAGCCGCTATGATGAGGTCTTCTTTGCGCTGAACCCGTTCTTGCCGCGTCACTGATCGCGTTTCCTGTTTAGAGATTATAGATGACTTAGGCATCCTGCTCCTCACCGCACTGTCTCTTGACATTATAAAATTGAAGTCTATTCATATTTTCTGAGTATTATTCAATATCGATAAATGTCAAGGGTTCTCTGTGAGCAAAAAAACAATAAAAATTGGCGGAGCTAGCGGTTATTGGGGCGAGTCGACTATGGCCACACCGCAGCTTCTCAAAGGTGGCGGACTTGACTATCTCGTCTATGATTACCTGGCCGAAATCACCATGTCGATCATGGCACGAATGAAGATGAAAAACCCAGAAGCGGGCTATGCCACCGATTTTGTTGACATGGTAATGAAGCCGTTCTTGCCGCAAATCGCAAAAAGCGGCGCAAAAATCATCGCAAATGCTGGCGGTACAAACCCAGAGGCTTGCGGCGCAGCCGTTCGCGCCCTCATTAAAAGCAAAGGTCTAGATTTGAAGGTTGCCGTTATTACGGGCGATGACCTCCTAGCCAGCAAAGACAGTATCACCGCGAAGGACATGTTCTCAGGAGCAGACTTCCCGCCCGCAGACAAAATCGCCAGCATCAATGCCTATCTCGGCGCCTTCCCCATTGCCAAAGCTTTGGACGCCGGAGCCGATATTGTCATCACAGGCCGCTGCGTTGATAGCGCCGTAACGCTCGGGGCGTGCATCCATGAATTTGGCTGGACTGAAACCGATTGGGACTTGCTCGCCAGCGGATCACTCGCGGGGCACATCCTCGAATGCGGGCCGCAAGCGACAGGGGGCAATTTCACAGATTGGGAAGAGGCAGGCGATATTGTCAATATTGGTTACCCCGTCGCAGAGATTAATTCAGACGGAAGCTTTATTACGACCAAACTCGATGGCACAGGCGGTATCGTCAATGTCGGCACTGTGTCCGAACAAATGCTCTACGAAATCGGCGACCCCCAAGCCTATATCCTGCCCGACGTCACCTGTGATTTTTCAAATGTCACAATCACGCAAGAAGGCGAAAACCTCGTCAAAGTCTCTGCTGCAAAGGGCCGCGCCGCGCCGCAAGGCTATAAAACCTGCCTCACCTATATGGACGGGTTTCGCGCAGGAACCTATGTCACGCTTTATGGAATAGACGCAGATAAGAAGGCCGCAAAGCTTGCTAACGCAGCCATTGCGCGAGCCTCTCAAGCGCTCCGAATGTATAACTTAAGTGAATACACCGAATTTAACTACGAACTTTTAGGGGCAGGATCACAAGTCGGAAACCTTCGCGGTTCCGATGAGGTGGTCATGAAATTCGCCGTCAAACATCCCGAAGCTATGGCTTGCGGCATATTTTTAAAAACACTTGCAGGTATCGGCCTAGCCACGCCGCCTGGTCTTTCAGGGTTTACAGGCGCAGGCCGCCCCAAACCGTCACCTGTCGTCCGGCTCTTCTCATATCTAACACCAAAAGACAGTATTAAAGCCACTATTGATGTGGACGGCACAGTTCACTCTCACATGGACCAGTTGCCTGATAAAGCCACAAGCCCCGCCAAACACAAGACTCCCCTTGCCCCCGATGATGCTTCTGTCGATGTGCCTTTAGTGAAGCTCGCATGGGGACGGTCAGGCGATAAGGGCAACAAAGCCAATATCGGGATCATTGCCCGCAAAGCCGAATATCTCCCCTATATATGGGCGGCTCTTACAGAAGAAAAAATCAGCGAAGTTTACAGTCATTTTACCCACGACCCCAAAGCCGTGGAAAGGTTTTTTCTCCCCGGTTCAAACGCCATGAACATCCTCATCGACAATGTACTCGGCGGCGGCGGCCCTGCCTCCTTGCGCAATGACGCCCAAGGCAAAGGCTACGCTCAGATCCTGCTAGCGCAATCTATTCCTGTTTCCAAAGACATCGCGGAGAGCCTATAATGGCTGTGTTTAAATCCAAAGTGAATCCCAACTCTGATGGTTTCAAGAAAAACCGCGAAGACATGCTTGCGCTCATTGGAAAGCTCGACGAGCTTAATGCCCGAGCGCCTGCAATCTCAGCTTCAAAAAAACCAAGATTTGATAAACGCGGGCAGCTTCTTCCCCGCGAACGGCTCGCGCGATTGCTTGACCCTGGCATGCCTTATCTAGAGATTAGCAATATAGCGGGCTATATGCTGGATACGAAAAAGGAAGAAAGGTCTATCCCCGGCAGTTCCATCATGACGGGCATTGGTTTTATTAACGGCGCGCGCTGCGTCATCGTCACCGATGATAGCGGCATCAAGGCGGGATCCCTCACAACCGCAGGCGGCTATCGTCTCCAGCGCGGGCAAGAGATTGCGCTGGCCCAAAAGCTCCCCTTTGTGCACCTCGTTGAAAGCGCAGGCGGTGACCTCATGAACTATACGGTCGAAGGGTTTTTCAAAGGCGGGACGCTCTTTGCCAATCTCGCGCGGCTGTCTAAAGCTGGAATTCCCGTCCTCTCTATTCTCCACGGCTCCTCCACGGCAGGGGGCGCGTATATGCCAGGTCTGTCTGATTATGTTGTCGCGGTCAAAGGCGGCGGGAAAGCCTTTCTCGCTGGCCCGCCTTTGTTGCTCGCGGCTACAGGCGAGGTCGCCACAGAAGACGAACTTGGGGGAGCCGAAATGCATGCCAGCATTTCCGGCCTTGCAGAATACCTTGCGGAAAATGACGGCGAGGCCGTTACTATTTTGCGTGAAATCGTCGGGCGGCTGGACTGGAATGACCGCTGCCCATCGCCAAAGACAAAACCCTATCTTGAGCCAGTTCTCGACTCCGACGAAATTTGCGGCATTGTCCCAGCAAATTACCGCATGCCTTATGACGTGCGCGAAGTCATCGCCCGCGTGGTTGACGGATCTGACTTCTCAGACTTCAAACCTCTCTACGGCGCTTCGACGGTTTGTGTACAAGCCGAAATTTACGGCCATCGCTGCGGCATTATTTCAAACAATGGCCCGATCGATCCGAACGGGGCCACCAAAGCCGCGCAATTTATTCAGCTCATGGACCAAGCCGATACTCCGCTTATATTTTTGCAAAACACAACAGGCTACATGGTCGGCAAAGACTATGAGCAGGCAGGCATGATTAAGCACGGCTCAAAAATGATCCAAGCCGTCACCAACACGTCTGTTCCGCGTCTGACGATGATGATTGGTGCTAGTTTTGGGGCTGGCAATTACGGCATGTGCGGACGGGGTTACGATCCGGATTTTCTGATGACGTGGCCCAATGCGTCCTCGGGAGTCATGGGCGGCGAACAAGCCGCAACGGTTATGGAGATTGTCGCCGGAGCGCAAGCCAAACGCGCGGGCATGGAAGTTGACGAAGCCGTCGCAGCACAGCGAAAAGCCATGTTAACCCATATTTTCGACAGCCAATCCAGCGCCTTTTATACATCAGGCCACCTCTGCGATGACGGCATGATTGATCCAAGAGATACGCGCAAGGTTCTCGGGTTTCAGCTTGCCACCGTTTGGGAAGGCCGCAACCGCACCGTAAAAGAAAACAGTTTTGGCATAGCGAGGCTATAATGACTGCATTACCCGAAGCAACGAAAATTCAAAACACACTAGAAAATGGTTGGTTGACGATTTGGTTTAACTCACCAGAGAACCGCAACGCGCTCTCGGAAGGTTTAACCGCAGATTTAATTGCGTCTCTAAACGCAGTCAAAGATGACCGCACAGTTCGCGGCATAACCATCCGCGGTAAAGGCGGCATGTTCTGTTCCGGCGGTGATCTCAAAAGCTTCAGTGCTGGACAATCAGGCACAGAAGCCAAAGCAACCTTTACGAAAATGAACCGAGGCGCTGGCGACATGTTCGACCTGATCCTCTCTATGCCTCAAGTCGTCATTGCCTATGTTGAAGGCGCAGCAATTGCTGGCGGCCTTGGTCTGATGTGCTGCGCGGACATTATAGTCGTTAACGCCGACGCAAAGTTTGCGCTGACCGAAACCATGATCGGTATTCCGCCCGCTCAAATCGCTCCGATCGTGGTGGGCCGCGTAGGGCTGCCTGTTGCGCGCCGAATTATGCTGACGGGGGCGCGGTTTACGGGCGCGCAAACGCCGGAGTTTAATTTGTCTGACTTTGTTGTTGAGGACGCTGCTGAGTTTGAGGCAGTTGAAGAAACTCTAATAAAAGGCGTAATAAAATGCGCGCCGGAGGCTGTAGGCGTGACCAAAGAAATCCTCATCGCCACACCACATCTAGGCCGCGAAGCCCAAAAAGATTTTGCCGCCGAAAGGTTTGCTGACTGCATGATGTCAGACGAAGGCCGCGAAGGTATTTCTAGTTTTGTCGAGAAACGCAAACCGAATTGGGCGGTTTAATTATGACGTCAATTAAATCCATCCTCATTGCCAATCGCGGCGAAATTGCTTGCCGCATCATTCGCACAGCAAAGTCCATGGGCATCAAAACGGCCGCTGTGTATTCAGAAGCCGATGCCGACGCCCCTCACGTCAAATTAGCCGATCAAGCTTATTTGATAGGCCCCGCGCCCGTGTCCGAGAGTTATCTCGTGACCGAAAAAATTCTTGAAGCCGCCAAAGCGGTATGCGCGGATGCTATCCACCCCGGTTACGGTTTTCTGTCAGAAAATGCCGCCTTCGCAAAAGCCTGTAAAGTAGCGGGATTCATTTTCATAGGCCCCAAACCCGGCGCTATCGACCTTATGGGCGATAAGGCAAAATCCAAACGCCGCATGATTAAGGCCGGCGTGCCTTGCGTTCCAGGCTATCAAGGCGAACAACAAGATGATGCGACTTTACTGAAAGAAAGCGAATCCATCGGCTTTCCAATTATGGTAAAAGCAGCAGCCGGAGGCGGCGGACGCGGCATGCGGTTTGTCGATAAGGCCAAAGACCTACCTAACGCCATTAAAGATGCCCGCTCAGAAGCCGCGAATGCTTTTGGCTCAGACGCACTCATTCTTGAACGCGCCGTACAAAAGCCCCGCCATGTTGAAATTCAAATTTTTGCCGATAGTTTTGGCAATACAATTCATCTTGGAGAGCGGGACTGCTCCGTACAGCGCCGTCACCAAAAAGTACTCGAAGAAGCGCCCTGTCCTGTCATGACAGAAGAGCTGCGCGCTGCAATGGGAGCGGCCGCTGTCAAAGCCGCCAAAGATATTGGCTATGTCGGTGCAGGTACAGTTGAGTTTATGCTCGACGCCTATGGCGATTTTTTCTTCCTTGAAATGAACACACGCTTGCAAGTCGAACATCCTGTGACGGAATTAATTACAGGGCTTGACCTGGTCGCCCTGCAAATCCGTATTGCAAGTGGAGAGCCGCTCGGCCTCACGCAAGACGAGGTCCGCTTAACAGGTCACGCCATTGAAGCCCGTCTTTACGCCGAAGACCCAGCATCAGATTTCCTGCCTGCTACAGGCCCGGTCCACCTCTGGGCTCCCGCCTCAGAAGACGGCATTCGCATCGATAGCGGCATTGAAACAGGCGGCGAAGTTTCGCCGTTTTATGACCCGATGATTGCTAAGGTGATCGCCCACGGCGCAAACCGCGCCGAGGCCCGCTTGAAATTAATTCAAGCCCTTAAAGACACCGCCTTGATGGGAGTGAAGACAAATAAAAGCTTTTTGATAGACGCGCTGGGGCGCCCTGACTTTGCCGAAGGCGGCGCGACCACCGCCTTTATCTCTGAAAATTTCACTCGCGAAGACTTACAAAGAAAAGTTCTTTCGGTTCGGGATGCTGCCGCCGTAGCTGTTATTCAGTACGAGCTTGCCCGCAAGGCGGCCCTCGCTAAATCTATCTCCGTAGACTGCGTTCTCTTGAACTGGTCATCGGCGAGTTCTATCGCGGCGCCGTATATTTACTTGAACGGTGAAAAGCAGCTTTCGCTACATGTAACACCTCAGTCAGGGCAGTCTTATGTCGTAGTAACAGGCGAAGAAAGCCTGTCTGTTTCAACACTCTCTCGCGGCGCACATGAGGCATTATTGGACGTAGACGGCATTCGCCTCTGCGCGCACTTCCATGCCCTGAACGAAAGCCACATCCTCATCTCTATTGAAGGACAGGATTACAATCTCATCAATCAAGTCGGCATACTCGCGAGCGCGGCGGCTGATGTTGGCGGCGGCTCTATCATTGCGCCCATGCACGGTGCTTTGCTTGAGGTCTTTGTTACAAAAGGCGAGACCGTCACCAAGGGACAACGCCTCGCGATTTTGGAAGCCATGAAAATGCAGCATGAAATACTGGCCGAAATAGACGGAACAGTAAAAGACGTCTTTGTAACCGCAGGAACCCAAATTGCGGCGGACACGCTCATGATAGAAATTGAAGAGACGGAGACCTAGCATGCAAGAAGCGCGCGATTTTAAAGATGAATGCGATAGCATTGCCGCTATCCTAAGCGGCGCAGCTGAAAAGACCCTCAACACGCCAACTCTTTTCAAAGGCTGGACGATAAACGACATTATTGGCCATTTGCATCTTTGGAACATTGCCGCCGATCAAACCTTAAATGCGCCTGATGAATTTCAGGACTTTATCAAAATGGCTATGGGCGGCTTGATGGCGGGAAAAAGCCATACGCAATTACAGGACGAATATTTCAGCGGCATGAGCGCCGTTGACAGGCTCTCGGCATGGAAGGATTATTACCCCGCTATGGCAGAGCGGTTTACAAAAGCAGATCCAGAGGCCCGCGTGAACTGGGCCGGCCCCGATATGTCCGTTAAGTCCTGCATCATCGCGCGGCAGATGGAGCATTGGGCTCATGCCCAAGCTATATTTGATGTCCTTGGGCTGGAGCGTGAAAACAGCGACCGCCTCAAGAACGTCGCCCACATTGGCGTGACGACCTATAGCTGGTCGTTCAAAGTCAAAGGCCAAGAGCCGATTAAGCCCAAACCCTATGTGCGGCTTACCGCCCCGTCTGGCGAGCTTTGGGAATGGAACGAACCGCAAGACGATAATAAAGTCGAAGGCTCCGCCGCAGAGTTTTCCCAAGTCGTTACTCAGTGCCGCAATGTTGCCGACACCTCCCTAAAGACTGTCGGCGAGGCAGCTACGACATGGATGAAAATCGCCCAATGTTTTGCTGGCGGCCCTGAAACACCTCCTATCAAAGGCTTAAGGCACAAAGCGTAATGGCCTTTCAGAGTGCTCGATATATGCCCCTCAGCCACCGCATAACATTTAACTAAAACTATAACTCAATACTGGAGATCCTCATGAAAGCCCTCGTCTGTAAAGCCTTCGCGCCATACGCCGATCATAAGGTCATCGACGTCGATGCGCCGAAAATTAAAGCAGGCCATGTGCGCCTGAAGATCAAAGCCGCCGGTGTGAACTTCCCTGACATTTTGATGGTGCAAGGGCAGTATCAGGTCAAACCGCCTTTTCCCTTTATCGCAGGCGCGGAATGTGCGGGCGAAGTCATAGAACTCGGCGAAGGCGTGAAGCATTTAAAGCTTGGACAACGCGTTGCGGCTCTGCCGGGCGTGGGCTGCTTTGCCGAAGAGGCGGTTGTCCCCGCGCAAATTTGCGTGCCGATTTCGGATAAAATGTCCTTCGAAGAAGCCGCCGGATTTGTCATGGTTTACGCGACGTCTCATCACGCGCTGAAAGATCGCTCGGACCTCTTACCCGGAGAGACTCTCTTGGTTCTTGGCGCGGCAGGCGGCGTGGGCTTGACGGCCGTCGAGCTTGGCAAACGTATGGGCGCGACAGTTATCGCAGCCGCTTCGACACAAGAGAAGCTTGATATATGCGCGGAATACGGCGCGGATCACGGCATTCTCTATACGGAAGAAGACCTGAAAGCCCGCGTACGAGAATTCACGGGCGGCAAAGGCGCTGATGTTGTCTATGATCCGGTTGGCGATAAATTTGCCGAACCCGCCCTTCGCTCTATGGCTTGGGGCGGGCGTTACCTCGTCGTCGGGTTTGCGGCGGGTGATATTCCGAAAGTTGCGTTTAACTGGATGCTTCTAAAAGAACTTGATGTTCGGGGTATTCATTGGGGCGCGTGGATCCCGCGCAATCCGAAAGGTCATGTCGCGAATATGGGTGAATTAATGGCGATGTACGAGAAAGGCGAGATTAAACCGCGTATCTCTGGCGCGCATAAGCTTGAGAACTTTGCGGATGCTTTCACGGCGCTCACAGAACGCCGCGTTATGGGCAAAGTCGTCCTAACGATGGACTAGGCGGTTAAGCCGTTCCCGTGCTCCCGAAGCCGCCTGCGCCGCGCGTGGTTTCGGACAAGTCGTCAACGACTTTAAAAGCCGCTTGCACGATCGGAGCAATAATCATTTGCGCAATGCGCTCGCCGCGCATGATCGTGAAGGCTTTTTCCCCGTGATTAATTAAAAGCACTTTCACCTCGCCGCGATAATCAGCATCGATTGTACCAGGCGTGTTCAAACATGTTAGACCATGTTTAAACGCGAGGCCGGAACGCGGACGAATTTGCGCTTCATACCCTGCGGGCAGCGCCATACAAAAACCCGTAGGCACAAGCGCGCGAGATCCTGGCTCTAAAACCATGGGATCAGAAGTATTTAGCGCCGCACGCAAATCCGCGCCCGCCGCCAAATCTGTTTCATAAGCGGGTAGTTCCAAGTCGCCAAAATGCTCAAGGCATTTAAATTCAATTACAGGAGCATGTGTCATTCGGTTTCAGCCTCTTCTTTGTCTTCATCACTATCTGCAGCATTTTTGCCCAAGTCATGAGGTTGTAAATTATAAATTTCCATCACATCATTGAGCTTAGATAATTCCGAGGGCGATAAGGGTTCACCCTTATAGGTGTGTCGAAATTCACCGTCCATGAAGTAAAGCGTCATAAGACTGCTCTTCTCGCTATCGAAATTTTGCGACAATGACAGTGGCACGCCCGTAGCCAATATCGGGAAATCACGTAGCGTTGGAATCACCGTGCGGCGCTGACACATTACACCGCGTATTTTATATCCATCGAGAACCGTTACCGAGCCGTCTTCATCGTCATACACGCTGCTTAGAAACTCTGCTGCAGGACGGAAAGAGGCTAATTTTGCCCCAGTTTTCTCACCTTCTTCCAAGATATCTTCCATTAATATAGCTTCGCAAGATGCGATATTATCAGCTTGCGCAAAGCTGGGGGAAAGCGACGTCATGGCCAAAATAATTAAAGAGCGTTTCATCATGCCAGAGCCTTCGCAATTCTAAGGGCCAGCCGTTCGGCCGCTTTACGCTTGATTTCTTGTGGCCAGACGTCCTCGCCTGTAGCAGTCACTAAAATCATGCTATTATAATCCCCGCCCATAACGTCGCCGGAAACATCATTGGCGACAATCCAGTCGCAGCCTTTTTTGGCAAGCTTAGCTTGGGCGTGCGCGATAATATTATCTGTTTCTGCCGCAAAGCCAACAACCAGGCGCGGACGTCGATCACCCTTTGACAGCGTGGCTAAAATATCGGGATTCTCAACAAGGTTTAATGGCGGAATGCCAGATTTATCTTTTTTGATCTTACGACCAGATGTGACGTCAGGCCGCCAATCCGCAACGGCGGCAACAGAGACGAAAACATCAGAGGGTAGAGCTGTCTGGCACGCGTCCAGCATTTCACGCGCCGTTTCGACTTTAACAAGGTTTACGCCGAGAGGCGCGCGAAGTGATACTGGACCGGAGACGAGCGTCACGTCAGCGCCGAGATCAGCCAGCGCCGCAGCAATCGCGTAACCTTGCTTGCCGGAAGAGTGGTTAGATAAATAGCGAACAGGGTCGATAGGTTCGCGCGTTGGCCCTGCTGTGATGAGGGCGTGTTTACCTGATAATGGCAGCGGCGATTGCGCTCCATCCAGAGCCGTGTCCCCCGCGAGGGCAGCCTCAATGGCGTCAGCGATAATGTCGGGTTCAGCCATCCGGCCATCGCCAAACTCGCCGCATGCCATTTCGCCCTCATCTGGGCCGACAATAATTGCGCCGTCTTGACGAAGGGTTGCGATATTTCGCTGCGTAGCAGGCGCGTCCCACATGCGCACATTCATCGCCGGAACGAACATCGTTTTCTTATCTGTCGCCAGCAGCGCCGTCGTCGCGAGGTCATTTGCAATACCGTGTGCCGCCTTCGCCATAATATCAGCTGTCGCCGGAGCGACGACAACAAGGTCAGCGGAACGAGACAATTCAATATGGCCCATCTCGGCCTCGTCCGTCAGGTCAAATAAATCCGTGAAAACCTTCTCGCCAGATAGGCCGCCAGCCGACAAAGCTGTGACAAACTCCGAGCCGCCGCGCGTAAGAATAACACGCGTTTTTATACCCCGTTTGGCGAGGGTTCGGATAAGAAACAATGACTTATACGCGGCAATGCCGCCGCCAATAATAAGTAAAACGCGTTTTGTCATAGTGCCTGATAAAAGAAGTTGGCTATAGGAATTGTGACGCGGCCCAAACGCCGCCCAAGCTTACTACCGCGCCGAGGCCTGCCCACGCAAACCCTTTCGTCAGTGAGAGCTGTGTCGCGGACGCGCGGTCATCAGGGCGCCGCGATAAATCAACGTCGCCGTCAACCCACGCTTTGGCAAGCGCGGCAATATTATCTGTGGCATCGGGGAGCTTTTCAAGCGTACGGCGAGCACGGTCAAGATTATCCAGGAAATCGCCAATGCGGCCTTCGGGGCCAAGCTCCCTCCGCATAGAGCCTTCCACCACGGGAGCCGCCGTGCCCCACATGTCAAAATCTGGATCAAGGCGGCGGCAAACGCCTTCGGCCTGCATCATGGTTTTTTGTAGCATGATAAGCTGAGGCTGCATTTCCATATCAAATATTTCAGTGATCTCGAAGAGCTGCAAAAGCACCTTGCTCATGGACACATTAGACGCTGTCTTGCCAAAAATCGGTTCGCCCACCGCCCGCAGCGCAGAGGCAAAATCTTCGATGCCGTGGTGAGCCGGAACATATCCGGCTTCGAAATGCACCTCGGCTATGCGTAAATAATCACGCTTTAAAAACCCGTAAAGTATCTCGGCGTGGAACCTTTGTTCTCTTGGCGACAGGCGTCCCAAAATACCAAAATCGATGAGAACCAAATTGCCTTCATCCGTGATGATCATGTTGCCTTCATGCATATCCGCATGGAACACGCCGTAATCAAAGGAACAAGCCAGAAATGACTGCATGATCTTTCGGGCAATTTCTTTTGTATCATAGGCTGGGTCTGTCAGAATCTTATCGTCTGATACGGCGATACCATCGACCCATTCCGTCACTAATACGTCTTTCCCGCCAAGATCCCAATGTATCTCTGGAACGGAGTAAAACCCTGTTTCTGTTCCTGGATCTGTAAGCTCGGAGGCAGCAGCAGCTTCAAGACGCAAATCAAGCTCAAGCATGACGGCTCTACCCGCTGTCTCTATAAAGGTCTTAGGGCCGAGGCGTTTTGTTTCCGGCACAAAAATTTCGGCAAACCCCGCAACCATTGCCAGAACTTCCATGTCTTGGCTCATAGCTTTACGGATATTTGGGCGCAGTATTTTCACCGCGACCGTTTCGCCGGATTTCAACACGCCCTTATGCACCTGAGCGACAGACGCGGCGGCAATCGGTTCCGAAAGCGAAGCCAGCTTGTCGGCCCAAGGCCCGCCCCATTCCTTCGCTAGCATTTCCTCGGCAATTTTCATTGGAAACGGCGGGACTTTATCTTTGAGACGAGAGAGCCCCTTAATAAAGTCTGGATCTAACATGTCCCCGCGCGTCGAAAGGATTTGGCCAAACTTAATGTAGGCCGGCCCTAGCTTTTCGAGGGCGTTAGCAAACCGCTCTCCGGGATTACTCGCCCGCCCCTTGATGGCAAATAAACGAGATAGGCCACCAGCAAAACGAACAAACCAAGGCACGCTTCCCGCATACTCGGCAGGAACAAGCGCGTCATGCCGGATCAGAACCCAGCCCGTGCGGAGCATACGAAAGAATGTAGATAGCGTATTTAACATCGCGCCGCTTATAGCGGCAGGCGATGAGAAAATATACGTCCGATTTGACGCGGGTTAGTTCAAAAAAATATTAACACACAAGAAAGAAATTATCCCCATGAAAATCAAGAAAAACGCTACAGATGCGTGTTTCAAATGAACCCCATGTCGGTCGATAAGCTTTTCGTTCTTCTCTCTAGAATTTGATAACGCAAAAATATAGTCTACTCGTTCCTCATGTCGACTATAACGATTTGAAACATCTATCAATAATTCTCGTCCATCATTTCCGATTGGATTCATTGGTGCGGATTGAATTATACAAAGGCACTTCAGCAAACAAAATATACAAACAAACCCAATTGGCATAAAAGAAATTTTCATTAGGCAGCTTGTTGCACTACTGACTGAACTCCTAAATAAAGCCGAAATTAAGCCTACCATAATTGAAATAGTCAATCCAGTCCCAGTCATGAGTACAGTAGCTCTACTATCAATCGCACGAATATTATCTATTTGAATTTTAACGAAAGCCTCATTCTTACGAATAATTTCGTCTAATACATCTAATTCTACAACCGCAATTCTTTCAGGTGAAATATTCATATACTTTGCCGAAATTGACCTTTTAAAAAATTGACGTAATAGTCATATTCAATGAAGTTTAGTTGGTAGAAACGAATATAGCATGGCACGACCTACACAATCTGGAAAAAGTATAAACGAATCCAACAACCGAGGCAATCCGCCGCCACCGCCGCCACCGCCGCCGCCGCCGCCGCCGCCGCCGAAAAAGTAGCCACTAAGCATGGCGTTTTTCATGGGCAATCAACCACGTTTTCTTGTCTAGCCCGCCCGCGTAACCGCCGAGCCCGCCGCCTTTCGAAATGACGCGGTGGCACGGCACAATGAGCGCTAATCCATTGTTAGCATTGGAACTCGCTACGGCGCGTACTGCTTTTTCGTTGCCCACTGACTCGGCCAGGTCGGAATAAGATTGCGTCGTTCCAAACGGAATATCGCAAAGTGCTTGCCACACAGACTTTTGGAAGTCCGTACCCGTGAGCGCCAAAGGCGTCTTGAATGAATGGAGCGCCCCGCCGAAATAAGCGCCAAGTTCCTGTTCGATCTGATCTGTAATCGGTGTGCGTCCCGGAATAATCGCGCGGCGGTGAACTTTGGCAATACGTTCAAACTGACGTTGAATGTTCTTTCGGATGGTAAACTCTAGCAAATAGAGACGTTCATTGTCGCAAATCGCCATCATCGGGCCAAGCTTTGTGTCAATCCACTCGATCATGAGCGGCTCGGCGGTGCAGCCTTTCGGCGCGCAGCCAAAGGTTTTAGAAAAGGCCGTACGGAAGCCGCTTGGCGAATCGTACCCAGCTGATAATTGTGCTTCGATGACTTTCTCTCCGTTATGTATGGCCGTTGTCGCCCGCGCCATGCGGCGGCGTCTTGCGTAACCCGTGAAGGTCATCCCAAACCGCGCTTTGAATTGGCGGCGCGCCGTAGACGGATCAATCCCTTGCTTACGCAGGTCTGCTTCCGACCATTTGCGTTCTGGGTCGTCTTCAACCAGATTAATAAGCGCCTTAACCAGGCTCGAGGCTTCGCCCGGAAGCTTCATCGGGTGACAGCGTTTACAGGCTCTATACCCCGCGCTTAAGGCCTCTTCTGTAGTTTGATGAAAAGTACAATTTTCTCGCTTCGGTAAACGCGCGGGACAACCCGGTCTGCAAAATATCCCTGTGCTTTTCACGCCCATGAAAAACATCGCCTCATAGGCCGTGTCGCGGCGGGCGAAAACATCATATAGCTGTGCGTCTGTCATATCCATACAGAGGCAATATCACACGCTTGCATAGTGCGTCGCCGAAAATCGGGCATTGTTATTGCAAAGTCCATTCGCTAGAGAACTCGCACACAAGAGGACTCTCGTCATGACCGTACATTTACATAAAAACGACCTACCCGCAGGACTGGATTTTGGCAAAAGCGTAGCGGTGGATACTGAAACCCAAGGCCTATCCCTTGTCCGTGATAAATTATGCCTTGTGCAACTCTCTGCGGGCGACGGCGACGCGCATATTGTACAAGTAAACCGCCAGACTTATGATTGCCCCAATCTGAAGGCGCTCATGGAAAATCCTGAGGTAGAAAAAATATTCCATTTTGCTCGCTTTGACGTGGCAATTATGAAACGTGACTTGGGTGTCGACATTAATCCACTATTTTGCACTAAGATCGCCTCTGGCCTTGTGCGCACCTATACAGATCGTCATGGCCTCAAAGATATTTGCCGCGAGCTCATAAATGTTGATCTCTCCAAGCAACAACAAAGTTCTGATTGGGCCTCTGATGTTCTTTCGCAAGCCCAGCTTGATTACGCAGCGTCTGATGTTCTTTACCTCCATCAACTTAAGACAATTTTGTCTGCGCGGCTATTCCGCGAAAACCGTTTTGACGTCGCCAAAGCTTGTTTCGACTTCTTACCCGCACGGGCGCAGCTCGATCTTTTAGGCTGGGACGGGATCGATATTTTCTCCCACAACCTCAAACGCAACCAAACTTAATTTCATGTCATATGATGATTTTGCCTATCGCCACGGCGTAACGCATGTTTTATAGATATTTGAAATGACAACGCCTGGAACACATGATGCTAGCGAAGCGCTCGGCCTTTGGGAGCCAAAGCGCACCCTTACGCTTGAAGCTGCCCGCCGCCACTCTCGGCGCATTCGGATTTTTCGAGGGTTCCTCATGGTACTGTCGGCCCTGTTGATCGCCCTTTTGGTTTGGCAGTTTGTTAGCCAGAACACAGCCCCGCCAATTCAGGACAATCCAAACGAATCCGTCCGTATGACAAATCCGCGTTATAGTGGACGAACAAATGACGGCTTGCCCTACTTCCTGACGGCGGCCGAAGCCATTCGGACAACGGCCAATGATGAAGTCGTTGAGCTTGTGAAGCCTATCTTGCATTTCTACAGGGAAGAAAATGCAGGAGAGTCGACCATTGTTGCCGAGGCTGGGACATATGACGACATCAACAAAGTCCTAAACCTCAAAACCAAAGTCGACCTTCAAACGGATGACGGTAATCATTGCGTCTCAACACATGCCCGTATCTACGCTCAAACAAAAATTGTTGAAGGCGACGAACCCATCAAATGTGTTGGGTCTTTTGGTATCGTAAACGGCAATGCCTTTGAAATTTTGGAAAACTATAAAGTTTTTGTTTTTAAAAATGGCATGGACGCCGTCCTTGAACAGGACAAAGATAAAACAGAGTCAATCCCCGAAGAAGAGATCGAGCCATGAAATCCTTCATCGCCTTAATTTCGCTCTTCATGCTCATGCTTGCCCCTGCGGCCCACGCTCAACTTAACTTTGGCGGCGACGCTGATATTCTTATCGATGCTGAAAAAGCCACTTACAAAGGGCGGACAACGATCCTTGAAGGGGCTGTCGATGTCCGCCAAGGTAACGCCCAAATTTTTTCTGATACGATGAACATCTACCGGGCCGAAGCGGTGCCAAATGCGGAGGAAAGCGTCGCCCTAGGCGCAGTCACTCGAATTGAGGCTGAAGGTAACTTCAAATACATAACCCTAGAAAGCACAGTCACTGGAAATCGCGGCGTTTATGAACGTAGCGCGGGTATTATTACGGTAACGGGCAATGTTAAAGTCGTGCAAAAATCAGGTAATACGGCGTCTACGGATCGCCTTATTTATAATGTGAAAACGGAAACGATTCGATTTGCAGGTGACTGTCTGGGCAAACAGTGCCAAGATCGCCCGTCAATTCGTATAAAATAATATTTTGAGGAACGGCTTTATGAATGCTTATATGAAATCCCTTATCGCCGCGCCGCTCATAGCGCTCCTCTTGCCAAGCCTTGCACAGGCTCAATTTGCTCGTAACAACAGCGCTCCGATTGATGCGACAGCTGATGATATTCTCAATAGCTCCGGCGTTACCGTTCTTAAAGGCCAGGTCGATGTTCGTCAGGGACAAACCAGAATTCTCGCCGATCAAATGAAAATTTATTCCGCCTCCCAGACCGGCGCGGTCGGATCTGCGGGTGATATTAGCAAGATCGAGGCGACTGGAAATTTCTACTACCTCACCCCTGAACAAGAAGTTCGCGGCAATGACGGCGTGTTTGTCGAAAAAGACAACACCTTCACAGTGACTGGCGACGTCATTTTACTGCAGGGCGAAAACGTCGTCACAGGCAGCAAGCTTGTTTACAACTTAGGCACCGAAGAAGCCCGCGTTATCGGAACATGCCAAGGTCGAAAATGCGGCTCCAAAGGCCGGGTCAATATTTTGATCAAAAGTACCAATGGCAGCACGAACACTCAGTAACCTATAATAATAAAGCCCCCTTTACGCATGACCGATACCCCCATTTCAGACGCGCCGTCTTACGCACAAAACGCACCGCAGCCTAACCGCATTGTGCCCGCTACAGGCCTTGCCGCTAACAATATTGGCAAAGCGTACCGCGGACGGGTTGTTGTCAAAGACATCACTTTGACCGTACAGCGCGGCGAAGTCGTCGCGCTCATGGGCCCGAACGGTGCCGGTAAAACCACAAGCTTCTATATGATCATGGGCTTGATCGAAGCCGATCGCGGCATGATTACTTTGGACGGGGAAGATATTACAAACCTGCCTATGTACCAACGCGCGCGTCTCGGCGTAGGTTACCTGCCGCAAGAACAGTCTATTTTTCGCGGGCTGACCGTGGAAGAAAATATTCGCGCAGTTGTGCAGCTGACTGAAAAAGACCGTTCCAAATGGAAAGATAATGTCGACGCTTTGCTCGACGAGCTTAATATCGGCCACATTAGAAAAAGTCCGGCGCTTGCGCTCTCAGGCGGCGAAAGACGCCGCGTAGAAATCGCCCGCGCGCTCGCGTCCCGCCCGAGTTTCATTCTGCTTGATGAACCGTTTACAGGGATTGACCCTATCGCCATCGCCGACATTTCCGAGCTTGTGCTTTATCTTAAGAAGCGCGGAATTGGCATTTTGATCACAGATCACCGTGTTCGCGAAACCCTCGACATTGTTGACCGCGCATCCATCCTGTTCCAAGGCGAAGCTTTGTTTGAAGGCACGCCCGACGAAATTCGCGCCAATAAAGATGTACGCCGCGTCTATCTGGGCGATAAATACGCTTAAGCTTTTATCCCTGCCTACTCTTAGCTTTACGCGCTCTGGGGTGAGCCGCCGTATGAACACGCCTTAAAGCCGCAACATCCACATCCGTATAGCGCTGTGTTGTCGACAAGCTTTCATGCCCTAATAATTGCTGTATAGTGCGTAGGTCGCCGCCGCCCGCTAAAAGGTGCGTCGCGAAACTATGGCGAAGCGCATGGGGCGTTGCCGTATCCGGCAAACCAAGAGCCCCGCGTAAAGTCTGCATATCATATTGCACTTGCCGCGCAGGAAGCGGCCCGCCTCTGATACCGCGAAACAGCGGCTTATCTGAGGTTAAAGGACGTCCATATAGGCGAGCATAATCATCCACTGCCTCTTTGATGACGGGGAGGATCGGCACGACGCGGGCTTTATCGCCCTTACCCGTAATCACTAATGCGTCTTTCAAAGGCACATCACCCCCCGTAAGAGACAAAGCCTCTGAAATACGAAGACCTGCCCCGTATAAGAGCATCATGACGGCTATGTTGCGGGCATTGACCCAAGGGCGTTCATCTAATTGATTGGCCCCGTCCATCAGTTCCCTCGCGCCTGATAGGCTTAAAGCTTTGGGAAGCGGCCGTTTAACCTTTGGCCCTTTTATGAGCGCCAAAGCGCTACATTCGATATCCCACCTTCGGCGTAAATAGGCATAGAATGTGCGAAAGGCCGATAATTGCCGCCCGAGCGACGCCGCAGATAAAGGCGCATCTCCGCGCCTGCGGTAGGCCAAATAAGCCCGAAAATCCAGCGCCGACATGGACTGCAAGTGGGACAGCGTCAAAGATGCGCCTTGATGATCCGTTTGAAACTGAAGAAACGCCGAAATATCGCGTTGGTAACTCTCCACGGTTTTCGCCGCGAGCCTACGCTCACCCGATAGGTGACTTAAGAAAAGCTCCAGCGCTTCGCTTGCGGATATATTTAAAACCGTGTTCACAAAGAACAGTCTTTCACGGCAGGGTTAATGAAGTTTTGCGACAGGCTCTGCTTACCCGCAAATGAACCCGCCCCTTGACAGTTTGCGCGCACATGCCAACATCAGGTCTATGACATCGCTCCCCGCCATTACGCCGTCTCTTGCACGCGCCTTTGAACCTGAACGCAAGGCGCTACGCGAAGGCCTAGCTCATCAAGACCTTACCGCTGCGCAAATCGTATCGGAAGCCCGCCGCGCCCTTGACCGGACAGGTATCGACTTCGCGCAAGACGCGGCCAACCCGCAAGTTCACAAAGCCGGACTTTGGCTGATAGAAATGGTCAAAGCGGGCGCAGGCGTTTTGGATCAAGGCACAGGCGCTGATATTATCTGGCACGAAATCCCGAAGCCGAAAAAACCGCTCTGGGCCGGACAGTCACTTTTTTATGCGGGCGCAAGCGTTCTCGCGCTCACAGCCTATGTCCAGCAAGCCAGTCTCGCCCTTATGTCTGTCGGCGTGTTAGCAGCTTTGCGGCTTATTGATCCTGGGAATTGGACAGCCCTGCGCCGAAAACTCCCATTCCTCAAGAAACCAGCCGCAATCGAAGATCAGTCCGGACGCCTAGTAAGAGCCGAGGCACGGGTCAAAGCCGACGCGGCGGGTTTCGTCGATAGCCTCGCCGAAGCGCTTCGCACAGCCGATCATATTTTGCTCCGCCTGTCTGAACCAGAAACCGAAACCCATTGGCGGCAAGACACACGGCTTATGGGTCTGGTGCAAGGTCTGCTCGAAGCGCAAGAAGCTAATGATGGAGATTTCGCGCTCAAACTTATTGGCCAAGAACTCGAATCCATCCTTGCTGCTGAAGGTGTACAAAAAATCCCCTATTCCCGCAAAACTGCCGATATGTTCGATGTGCTCCCGGGCATTGGGCAGGACAAACCAAAACTCGCAGCCCCAGCGTTAATGGCCGGAGACGAGATTATCAGGCGCGGAACCATATGGGGCGCAGATAATGGCTAAATCCGACAGTGAATTTATTGGCTATGATCTTGGTCACGGCGAAACGGCCTTAGGCAGAGCTTACGGCCGCTCTATGCGCGAGCCAGAAATTCTAGAATTTCGCGGGGAGAAAAGTTTTGTTACCGCCGTTGCTAAAACTTCGGACGGGATAAAAATTGGCGCAGAAGCCGTTAATCTCGCCGCGATGGGAGATAAGCCAAACGTGTGGGTGAAATTTAAAGGCCGCGACCTCTCAGACGAAGCTATAAAAAAACCTACCCAGCTTTTCACGAAAACGCTCATGGCCGCACTGTCTAAGGACAAAAAAATACAAGGCCCAAAACATAGCCAATTTATCGTGGGTTGCCCGTCCGGCTGGGAACCAGAAACGCGAGAAGCCTATAAAGGCGTCTTCGAGGAGGCAGGTCTTAAAACCGTAAGGATCGTGCCGGAAAGCCGAGCCGCTTTAATGACAGCTTTGGAGCAAGGATATTTATCTTTAGAGGCCGCGCGCTCAAGTGTTCTCATTGTTGATATAGGCTCGTCCACCACGGACTTTACCTATTGCCGCGACCTTGAAGCCGAAGATGTCGGCCATAATATTTTGGGTTCAGGCCTGCTGGACACTGAAATATTTGACATCAATCTGGCGCGCCAAAAAGATAAAACGAAAATAGACGCGCTCATCGCCCGTTACCCTCATTACCGCCCAATCATGGAATATTGGTGCCGCCTCGCAAAAGAACAATATTTTAACGGCGACGATGTGCCCGTCGAAATGATTAAGCGCCTGCCCATCGACGGCGGTGTCTATTTCGATATTCGTATCGATCAAGATGATGCCAAAATTATCCTGGGTACACGGCTAGAAGCGCTCAATGGATTTACATGGCCAGATGCCTTTGGTTACGCGCTGCGCGAAACCATAGACATGCTTGGCGGACGGGAACCAGAGACCGTTCTTTTAACTGGCGGCGCATCAAGACTTCCCCTCGTCGGGCCAGCCTGTGAAAAAGCTTTTCCAAACGCATCTATTGTGCGCGGGGCAGAACCTGAATTTGCCATCGCCAGAGGCCTCGCTTGGCTTGGCAGGTTCGAATATTTACATACGGGCTTCAAACAAGCGGTCGCCGAATTAATGGCCGAAAACGGCCCCGTGCACTCCAAAGCTAAGAGGGCCAGTCTTGATTTAGGGTCGCGCCTTTCGCCCGTCTTGGTCGATGCCCTTACCGAGAACTGCGTGATTCCCGCCTTCCGTGATTGGCGAACTGGAAAAATCAAAAGCCTTGATGATATCGAAGCGGCCCTTGAAATAAGCGTCAAGGATTGGCTCGGCGGCAAAGAAGCCCAAGCCGCTTTGCGGCCCGTTATTGATAATTGGTTCGCTCAGCTTCAACGCGATATTGAGCAAGATACAGACCCGCTTTGCCGTGAACATGGCTTGCCCGCCATGGTGTTATCTTTGGATGATAGCCAGCATGTGAGCCAATATCTCGACGGTATGTCTGTTGCTGCCCCGCAAGTCGCGAGCCTTGAGTCTGATACGGCCCTCGCTGGAACAACCATATCAGCCGTTATTATTGGCGTGCTTCTGGCAAAAGCCAACCTTCTCGCGCCGCTTCTCGCCAACCCCGTTGGGCTTGTTGTCGGCGGCGTCGTAGCAGGCGGCGGATTTCTATTTGGCCGCAAAGCCCTTGAAGGGAAGTTTAAGGGCGCGAATGTTCCCGTCATCGCGCGGCAAGTCATGACTGACGGACGCATCCGGAAGGCGGCGGGCAAGCAAAGAGATGATATGATTGACGCCGTGAAAACCGCTTGGGATTCTGCTGCGTCTGACCGTTTTACCCGCGAGTTAATCGACACACTAGAAACTGCGCTCTCGCAGCGCGCTGATGACCGTGCTGTCTTGTTTTTAATCTAGCGCTTCCGAAAGCTCTCGCGTAAAGAACCCGCATGAAAGACTGGCAATTTTATCCTATTATCACAGCGGCTATCGCCGCCTTGATCCTCTATGCCTTGTCCTTTGCAGAGTATGGGAACGGCCCAAGCGGTAATAATTTTGTCATCAAAGGACCTTCGCTCAACACCCTTTACGCCGCAGAAGGTGTTTCTTTTTCGATTGCCGGAGACCCCAGCAACCCAAGCGCTTACGCCGTTATGTCGGCGCATGTCTCGCGGGCCAATGCTCCGCCTTCCGCTGGCGTTTTTGCCACCCTTGGCCCCGCAGATGAAAAACGGTTCGCGGGTCAAAAGCTGAATATAACAGTCCGCGCCCGTACAGGCCGCGCAACACCGCTGGCTTCATTTGATGTTGGCTATTTTACGGCCGGCGCTGGAGATAGCGGGTGGAAAACCTTTAGCCTCACCGATGAGTTTGAAGATTATAGCTTTACCTTCACACCTGGTCTGCCCAAGGGAGACCCCGGAAATGACTATATTGGCATATGGCCCGACGTCGAAGGCAAAAGCCTTACGGTGGATGTCAAATCCATTACAGTCGACATCACGACGCCCGAATAGGCATTACTTACTGCGGATAATCGTCATACGCATCGTAATATTCTGGGAACACCTCAATTATTGGCTCTGGCGGCGCTATGGCCTCAGAGACGCGCATGGCCAAATATAAAATACCTAAAGACATGAGCGTGAGCAATATGCCCCACACGAAATGCGGCAGACCGATAACTTCCGCGAGGACAGTCGTATCGCTAATAATCGGGCGCTCCCCCGAAACCGCGCCGCGCATAAAGAAATAATCGATATGACTAATCGCGTTGAGACAAAACGTAATGGCTATGATCTGCGCGGCTACCATTTGAAAGCTTGGTTTCGTTTTGAGCGCTATTAGGCCCATAATAGCGCCTGTGCCTAACACCGTGACGCGTGTGAACATATCACCCGCCCATAACAGCCCAGACAAAAGAAGACCGCCGGTTAAAATCCATAAAGCCAAGCGGCTTAGGCCAAGGCCCCGCACAACAATAAGCATCAATCCGCCTGCTATTGCAGGGGCGAGCAAGCCTGATAGCACGACGACCACATGCTCAGCTGGTCCGGCCACAGATGTATAGGCCACGCCGGAGAAATCCGGCGACACCATCATGCGTTCAAACGTTCCGCCTGTGGCTAATGCCCCTAGGCCATGCCCAAGTTCATGCACCCACGTGCCAATAAAAGTCACCGGAACACGAATCCCTGACATCAAGGAGACAAGCCAAACAATGAAGGCGAGCTTCCAGAAATTAGATTTGGATAATCTGCCGCTTCTTTGTGTAGTTCTTGCCAATGCCATGCCTTTTAATCTTATGGGCTGTATATATAGGAACGAAAGACGCGATCAGAAGGGGGAGGTCAGGGCATTTGCAGCACCGCCCAATCGAGGCCGTACTTTGCAAGATACTTTTTAAGACGATCTGAATCGTTCTTAGAGGCGCGGCTGAGACGCGATACCGCATATAGTTTTCTCCCTGCATCAGACATATTCTCAGATTGGCGGCACACCTCAATAACATTCGCAAGGCCGGGGCGATCAAAGAGATCAATCGCAGCCACGGCCTCTTGCGAGAGAACGGACTGCAAAACGACTTCGCTTTCATCGTCCGCTGCAAGCCGCCAGCCCTGCGCCAACCTTCCTATTTCTGTCTCCACAGCAGGCAATCCAATCCGCGCCCCATCCGCAAATGTGGCAAGCCGCGTTATCGACGCCGCCATATCACGGAAATTTGCCGTCCATCTGGCTTCGGGCGACAAAGCATATTTCAGGTAGGCCCGTTTCGCCTCCTTATTAAAAGACAGTTTCCGGCTGTGCTGCGCGCTATATTTAGTCAGCATAAAATCTAGGTTAGGCTCAATATCTTCGCGGCGATCTTTAAGGCCCGGTAACATATAATTCCACATATTAATCCGCGCGAGAAGGTCTTCCCTGAAATCGCCCTTTGACACCAACTGCGTTAAATCAGCCGTTGTCCCAGCGATGAGCTGAAAGTCACTTTTGACCTCTACATCACCGCCGACCGGATAGAAGCTTTGGTCTTCGAGCGCGCGGAGAATCATGGCTTGTTCATCCAGCCCCAATGCTTCGATCTCGTCCAAAAATACAACGCCTTTATGCGCCTTGCGCAAAAGTCCGGCTCTATCTTTAATCGCCCCGGCATAGGCTCCGCGCTTATGTCCAAACAAAGTTGACATCGCCGTGTCGCCACGAAGGGTCGCGCAGTTAATCCCGACAAATTCTCCCTCAATTTGGTGGCGGCGCTTTTTGAGATCATAAATCCGGCGCGCCAAACGGGACTTCCCCGCCCCCGTTGGGCCGGAAATAAGCACAGGGTTTGTCGTGCGAATGGCGACCTGTTCAATCTCGTCAATCATAGCATTGAAGGCGGCGTTGCGTGTCGGGATGCCCGACTTCAGAAACGCCGTGTCCGCCTCGCGCTGCTTTTCGAAGCGGTCAGCGATGAGATCATATTTGGACAAGTCCAAGTCAATGACAGACACTTTACCGGCTCCGCCTTTCTCGCGGCGACGCGGCGGCGAAAGCTGCAAGATCTTTCCCGGAATGAAGCGCGACTCGTTAAGCAGGAACAAACAAATTTGCGCCACATGGGTTCCGGTTGTGATGTGAAGCAGATAATCTTCATTATCCGGATCAAAGCGGTACAGATCGGCAAAGTCAAAAAGCGCTTCATAGACTTCTTCCAAATCCCACGGATTGTGAATATCCATCTCTTGAATGTTGACGAGGGTGTCCGGCGAAATCAGCGCTATGTCTTCTTTGACTTGCTCAGCGATGGCGAAGTGTTTCGAATCGCATAAAAGCTCAAAACGGTGAATTTGGAAATCGTCCTGACGGCACAAATCCACAGACGGCCGCCACCGTGTCCAGCGGTCAGGCCCCTTACCATTATCAAGATTGATTCCAAGGAACCCTATGGCGACATTCTTTTTCATAGGAAAGCTTTTGCTGAATTTATCCTTGAGGGCAATATATTTATATAAAATAGTATATATTTTTATATAAATTACTCACTTTAATCTGTGGTTTTACGAAAATTGTAAGAGATAACTACAAAATATTAAACAAAAACAGTTAGATAGATTGATTATAGAATTTTCTATTTTTTCACAGCGCCACTTCTCTACATATTCCTAAGCGTTGGAAACGACGAATTGAAGGCTTTCAAATAGGTGAGGGCCGTAATGTCCATCCGGGACATTGACCTGCATGTGCCGCGCTCCTCTTTTCGTACGGGGGAGCGCGGTTGTTGTGCAGGGCAGTGATACACTGATAGCTCAATTGTATAGAGCACCTGCCTACGAAGCAGGAGGTTAAAGGTTCAAGTCCTTTTCGGTGTGCCAAACATTCACGTGGGTCCCTATTGGTAGAGGAGCCGCACTGTTAATGCGATAGTTACAGGTTCGACTCCTGTCACGTGAGCCAGAGATAGAAAGGAAAGGCTTTTACCCTGTCATCCCTGAATTTTCGTCAGAAAATATCAGGGACCTCGCGCAATAAAGCACCTCAAGAGAGGTTAGCGCGAGATCCCTGATCAAGTTGTTTGCAAGCAATCAACGTGTCCGGGATGACAGGAATAGGAAAGAATAGGAAACGAAAATGGAACATCAAACTGAACACGGATATGATGTGATGATCAATGAGGGCAGCGTACCCGTTAAAATGTGGACGCGCGGAGTGCCTGTCGAAGACGGAGCGCGGCGTCAACTTTTGCAAGCGGCTAAAATGCCATTTATCTTTAAGCACGTGGCCGTAATGCCCGATGTCCATATTGGTATTGGCGCGACGGTTGGCTCTGTCATTCCCACGAAAAATGCGATTATCCCCGCCGCTGTTGGTGTGGATATTGGCTGCGGGATGATGGCCTGCCGAACGTCACTCACCGCAAATGATTTGCCCGATAGCCTCGGCCATGTCCGCGCGGCGATTGAAAAAGCTGTGCCGCATGGGCGCTCTTCGGGTCGTCGCCGTGATACAGGCTCTTGGCATAATCCGCCTGCAACATCAGAAGTCGCGTGGGCGTCGCTTAAAGGCCGTTTCGATATGATTACGGATAAGCACAAAGTCATCGCGCAGTCCAATAACCTCAATCATTTGGGAACGCTTGGTACGGGTAACCATTTTATCGAGATTTGCCTCGACGGCGAAGACCGTGTTTGGTTTATGCTCCATACGGGATCGAGAGGTGTGGGCAACCGCATCGGGCGTTACTTTATCGAGCTCGCCAAAAAAGACATGGAGAAATGGTTTATTAATATCCCGGACAAAGATCTGGCGTATTTCCCGGAAAGGACAGACCATTTTGACGATTATGTCGAGGCGGTTGAATGGGCGCAGGATTTTGCTTTTTCCAATCGGCAAGTGATGATGCAAAACGTCATCAAAGCTATGCGGGAGGTTTTGCCTGTGCCGTTTGAAGCGCAAGTCGAAGCCGTGAACTGTCACCATAATTATGTCTCTCGCGAGAACCATTTCGGTGAGAATATTTTCGTGACGCGAAAAGGCGCTGTGCGCGCCCGCAAAGGCGATATGGGCATCATCCCCGGCTCTATGGGGACGCGGTCTTATATTGTTCGCGGGCTTGGCAATGAGGACAGTTTCTGTTCCTGCTCCCATGGGGCGGGGCGGGTGATGTCCCGTACCGAAGCCAAAAAACGCGTGTCGATGGAAGAGCATTTGGAAGCCGTCAAAAACGTGGAGTGCCGCAAGGACGCATCAGTCATTGACGAAACCCCAGCCGCCTACAAGCCCATCGACCAAGTGATGGAAGCCCAAAAAGATCTCGTTGAGATCGAGCATACTTTACGGCAAGTTGTGTGTGTTAAGGGCTAGTTACAGGGCATTTTGAAAATGCCCTGTAACTAGCGTTCGCTTGGCGAAGCCAACGAAAAGTCTGGGAGACTTTTCGAGCACGTGGAAATATGAATAAAGAGTGGTAAAATGCCAAAAGAAATAAATGCACAATTATTCAAGCAATTGAATAAAGAACAATTTGTCGGCAACAAACAAGCTCCTAGCTATGGCTCAAACGGATTAGCTTATAACGACATTGAAAGAATGCAAAAGAAGCTCGGGTTTAATTTACCTCCAGATTTTTGCTTTCTATTAGGCAACCTGAAAGACCCCGATGAAGTATTATTTCCGTGGGCTAGTTTTGATATTCAAAAGTACAGAGACACAATTGAATGGGTCATTTCAGGTATTGAATTCGATATCGAGCATAGTGATCTTTGGCTCCCAAAATGGGGTGAACGCCCGCAATCACTTGACACCGCAAAAGAAATTATGCGTTCTGATTTCAAAACTTGGCCAAAGCTACTCCCGATCTATGGACACAGGTTCTTAGTGGCAGAACCCTGTTTGCCAGGAAATCCAGTATTTTCAATCTACCAAACTGATGTTATTTGCTATGGAACAAATTTAGCTGAATACTTGCTCAACGAATTTGTGAGGCAGAGCGAAGCTTCTGAAGATTGGACTCCGAATCGAAAAATACCAATTTGGCACGACTTTGCTTTTTCCTCAGAAAGCTCCCTAAACCAATGACCCAACGTGAAATAATTGTCGACGGCTCAGAAGGCGAAGGCGGCGGGCAGGTTCTGCGGACGTCGCTGTCCCTCTCTGCCATCACGGGTAAGCCTGTACGCATTGAAAATGTGCGCGGCCGGCGTAAGAAACCTGGCCTATTCCGGCAGCACTTAACCGCGTTTAAAGCGGCTGCAGAGATTTGCGGCGCGCGTATGGAAGGGGCTGAGCTTAAATCCTCAGAGATCGCGTTCTATCCCGGCGAAATTAAAGGCGGGGACTATAGTTTTTCTATCGGTTCCGCTGGGTCGACCATCCTTGTGGCGCAAACAATTTTGCCGATTTTAGCGCGCGCTAGCAGCCCGTCCACTGTGACCATCACAGGGGGTACTCATAATATGTGGGCGCCGACATTTGACTTTTTCGATCAGACGTTCTTGCCGCTTTTCCGCTCTATGGGCGGACGGGCCTCAGCTGAGCTTGTCAAATATGGGTTTCATCCAGCAGGCGGCGGCGAGATCATGCTTACCGTTAAACCCTTTGAAGCCACAAACCCGTTGGAATTAATTACGCGTGGAAAGAAGGTCAATGAAAGCATTGTCGCCATTGTCTCTAACCTCAAGCGCAATATTGCCGAACGCGAGGTTGAAACGCTTTTGCATGCGCTTAACCTTGCGCCAGAAAAAGGCGAAATCATCGACGCCGACGGAGCGGGGCCTGGCAATGCTGTGAGTTTATTTCTTGAATTTGAAAACCTAACAGAAGTCTTCACGAACCTTGGCCGGCACGGGGTTCGCTCGGAAGCTGTTGCCAAAGATGTGGCGGCGCAGGCCAAAGATTACTTGCAAAGCGGCGCAGCCGTTGGCCCTCACCTCGCAGATCAGCTCTTGCTTCCGATGGCCCTCGGCAAAGGCGGCGTATTCACGGTGACCGACATCACACAACACACCCGCACCAATATCGACATCATAAGACGGTTCTTGGATGTGGATATCCTCCTGTCTCAACAAGGACGCAAGTGCTGGACGATTGAGGTTAGCGTTTAGCGTTTCGGCAAGTCCGCAAAGTTGCCTGCGCGTTTTTGTTTACCTGACATCATGGCTTCCATCATTTCCGACGGGATGAGCATCGACATGTTCCAGACGCCGATATAATCGAGCGCGTCCGCTGTACTATGGTCCCGTCCGTAGGTGATCATTTTTTTACAGCCATAAACAGCGAGGGGCGGCTTGGACGCGATTTCTTCGGCGAGGTCGAGCGCGCCAGAAACTAAGGCCTCTTGCGTGTCATAAGTGCGGTTATAAAAACCATGTTGAATGAGTTCTTCCGCGCCCATCTTTCGGCCCGTATAGGCGAGCTCTCGGACAATGCCTTCGGGCATTAAGTTAAGGATACGCGGGAAGGTGCCAACATCGGCGGTCATGCCGACATTAATTTCGTAAATTGTAATGTAGCTGTCTTTCGTGCCGAGGCGAATATCGCACGCGGTTGTTAGGTCCACACCGCCGCCGACGCATCCGCCTTGGATCGCGGCGATCACCGGAATGCGGCATTCTTCGATAACATTAAAGCTCGCTTGTAGGCGTTTGACAGTTGTCAGAAACTTCGCGCCGTAGGTCGGGGTGTTTTTATCCCCGTCGCCGTCAACATTCGACAACATTGTTAAATCAATCCCTGCGGAAAAGACCGGCCCTGTGGAAGAAATAACGATAGCCCGGGCTTTGGAATTATCATCAATATCGCGGATGATCTCTGGAAGCTCATCCCAAAACGCAGCGTTCATAGCGTTGCGTTTTTCTGGACGCGACATAACAATGTGCGCGACATTTTCCGCGATTGAAACTTCAAAACATTCGTATGACATAACGCGTCCTTTTACAGTGAGAGGAGATAACCGCGAGCGGGATTAGCGCGGCCTTCAAGTAAGTCCTTATAAACAGGCAAGAAAGCCTCAAGGCCTTCGCCGTGGTATATTTCGAGCCAGTCTTTAGCTCCGTGACAGAAGGGAAGCCACCGCGCGGCCAAGTTACTTGCGAACCCCGCAGGCCCCCAATCAGCAAAGCGCTGCTTGGCGCGGTCTGGGGCGAAGAACATAGAGGGCGGCGCGCCTTTGCTTGGCTTGGGCGGAGAGCCGCCTTGCCAATGGGATTTGCCGACCATGCAATTATAGACGATATTATCGCCAAACTTCTCATAGAGCGCGCCTGTAACCTTGCCGTTTCCCGCCATGTCTATTATCGCCGTTTTCACGCTTCCATCAAGGCCGTCTATAGCGTCATAAGTTGTGACATCATCATAAAAGCCCGTCTTTTCGACAAAGTCTTTATTGCCAGATGAGGTGAGCCCCGTGACTTTGACGCCGCCGCGCTCTTTTAAGCAATAAGCCGTTCCCATCGCCGTTTTTGACGAGGCCGAGATTAGAATAATTTGATCCGCGCCAAAGAAGTTTTCTTCCCCAAAGAGATCATCAATTAAAAAACTTGTCGTGAAGAGCGGGCGGAGGATGGGCTGTATATCATCAAGCGCAGGCGCAAAGCTCGGATCATTTTTCGTGATTGTGTAGCTGTTGTAAATCGAATGCAAATCAACACGGTGATCCGTCCCGTCTTGAAAACCCATAGGATTCAATTTGACGGGCTTCATATCCATAGACTTCGCTACTGGGAAAAACCCGTAAATTCTGTCGCCAACTTCTAAAGAATCGCAAAGTGTTTCTTTAACAATACCGTAGCCCCATACAGGCATTCGGCCTGTACCGGCCTCGTCAATACCATAAGCCTCAGGCGCAAAGTATTTCCAATAGCCGATCATATCGCCGGTAACCATGTAAGTGACGTTATTGGCCGTCAGCGCGAAGGGACCGATGTCGACGCGAATATGACCGTCTTTAAGGGCGCCGTCTTCAGATTTAAAAAGCGTCACATCGCCAAAGTCAGTTCGGTTTACGAGAAGTGTTTGGTTGGTCATTAGAATACGCCTCCGCCGTCGCATGAAATTAATAACTGTCCTTCAAGGCCAGCCCGTCTGTGTTTATGAATTTTTCGGTATTCATCCGACGATACGCATTCAAACATTTGCGCAGCGTTCGGATACTTCACAATCGCTACAGCGTCCCATTCGCCCTCGCCTTGGCCGATCATAAATACGTTCGCATTCCCGCCGTAAATAGTTTCAACGCCTTGCGCTCGAACCATCTCGCCAAACGCTTTGGAATAACGTCCATAGGCTTCTCGGCCTGACACATCTTCGCCGTCCTTGTAGGTCGCCTTGTCTTTGAACTTAAGCAAGTTGACCATAAACACTGGCTCCCCTGATTTTGGATGGCCAATGAAAGCTTTGATTTGCTCTGGCGTTGGGTCGAGGGCGTTTAGGGTCGCCATTACGCGTCGCCCATAGTAGTGATTAGCTTCGTTGGGGACCCCTCGAAAATATGGTCAGGAACAAAGAAATCACCTGCCAGAGGTCCGTCATAACCGGGGGCGTAATGCGAAAAGTCTGTTACGCCGCTATCGCGCAAAATCATCTCATCAATCACAAACTGCCCCGTAAACTCTTTAGCGGGTTTTGTTAAAACGAGATACGCCGCATCGGACATGATGTCTGGAAGCCGGCTGATTTTTGCCAGCCCGTCGCCGCCTAAAACATTTCTCACAGCAGCCGTATCTATCGCAGTAAGTGGCCATAGGGAATTCACGGCAATGCCGAGAGATTTAAACTCCTCACTCATGCCAAGTGTGCACATGCTCATGCCATACTTCGCCATAGAGTAAGCCGTGTGGTTTTTGAACCATTTCGGCGACATATCCAGCGGCGGAGACAATGTCAGAATATGAGGATTGTCTGATTTCTTGAGATAAGGCAGACAGGTTTTTGAGAGCAGGAACGTGCCGCGCGCATTGATTTGGTTCATCAAATCATAGCGCTTCATTGACGTCGCTTCGGTGCCCGTCATAGAAATTGCGCTGGCATTATTAACGCAAATATCTATGCCACCGAATTTTTTAGCTGTTTGCTCAACAGCATTTTTGACCGCATCGTCATCACGAATATCACAGACAATTGGTAAAGCCTTACCGCCCGCCGCTTCAATCTCGGCCGCTGCGGTAAAGACCGTGCCTGGTAAATTCGGGTGCGGCTCCGCCGTTTTTGCTGCGATCGCGACATTGGCACCGTCTTTTGCCGCGCGGAGCGCAATCGCGAGTCCGATACCGCGAGACCCACCAGACATGAAAATCGTTTTACCCTTAAGTGACATGATCAACCTTTATCATTTGAGAAAAATGCTTTATGTGCAATTTGTTGCATAAACTCAAGAGATCTCTTTATGGCCCTAGCCGAAGCAATTTTAGTCTGTTTAACGGATCGCCCCATGAGCGGGTATGATCTTGCCAAAAACTTCGATGCATCAATCGGGTTTTTCTGGAGAGCGTCTCATCAGCAAATATACCGAGAGCTCGGCAAGCTACGGGAGAAAGGCTACGTCGATAGTCAGGAACTGTCGCAAAATGGCAAACCTAACAGGATCGTCCACACCATTACCACGGATGGCCGTACGGCTCTTAAAGCTTGGTCCACAAAGCCCAGCCGTATGCCGTCCATTAAAGATGATCTATTAGTGAAGTTCTACGCGTTAGAAAATGTCGATCTGTGCTCTCTGAAAGATCAACTCACCATTCGCATAGAACAGCATCAGGAAAAGCTCACTAAATTTATCCGCATTAAAGAGCGTTATTATCAGGGAAATAACCTTCCGCTTAATCAACAGGGGAAACTCATGGTGTTAGACATGGGTATCGATAATGAAACCCGCAACATCGCCCAAATGCAGGACGCCATGGATAAAATTAGCGCCTTAAAAAAATCAATCTGATTGTTTTATTTCAACCGCTTTTCAATAGCGTCCCAACAAAGCGCTGCAGCGTCCAGACCGGAAAACCGCTTTAGTTCCTGAACGCCGGTGGGCGAGGTAATGTTGATCTCGGTCATCTTATCGCCAATCACGTCAATGCCGACTAATATCTGTCCGCGCTCTTTCAGCATCGGACCTATAGCATTGCAAATTTTCAAATCCGTCTCGGTAAGTTCTGTTGGCACAGCCGTACCGCCCACATGCATGTTCGAGCGGGTTTCCCCTTTTTGCGGTACGCGGTTAATCGCGCCTACGGGCGTGCCGTCAATAATGATAATGCGCTTATCACCATTTACGACGTCTTTAAGAAAAGCCTGCGCAATAATCGGTTCTCGTGAGCCTTCAAAAAACATCTCTAGCAAAGACGAATAATTGCTATCGTCTTCTTTGACGAAAAACACACCCGCGCCGCCATTACCAAATAGAGGCTTTAAAATTATATTCTTATGCCGAGCGCGAAAATCATCAATCGCGGTCTTGCTCCGCGTAATTAGCGTCTCAGGCATAAGGTCAGGATAATCCAGCGGGAGAATTTTTTCCGGACAAGAGCGCACCCATTCTGGGTCATTGACCACTAACGTTTCGCCTTTTAGCCGTTCGAGCAAATGCGCCGCTGTAATGTAAGCCATATCAAATGGCGGGTCTTGGCGCATCCAAACCACATCAACATCTTTGGACAAGTCAATTTTACGGCGCGGCTCAAACGTCACATGATTACCATACTCACGCCGAACGGTCATAGGCCGTGCATAAGCCTCAATCCGGCCTTCATTATACACCAGATGCTCCGGCGCATATTCGAACAAAGTCATGCCCCTCGCGGCTGCAACTTCCGCCAAAGCAAAAGTAGTATCACCGTCAATGTTGACGGTTTCCATAGGGTCCATTTGAAATGCTACGCGTAATGTCATGCCGTGCTTGTGCCGAAAAGCAGGAGTAGGTGCAAGATCGATTTCGGCTTTGTGCGCAAATTAAAAGTCGAGCTTGCATGCCTGACACGCGCGGCGCATTATCAAGTTTATAAGGAGCCGTTATGAACGATATTATTGTAACCAACATAGAATCTGTCCCCGGACGGACGATCACCCAGCACCTCGGACTTGTTCAGGGCAACACTGTTAGAGCCAAACACGTAGGCCGAGATATTATGGCGGGGCTCAAAAATATAGTTGGAGGCGAACTTCGCGGCTATACGGAGCTTTTGACCGACGCCCGCGAAGAGGCCACAAACAGAATGATTGAGGCCGCGCACGAGCTCGGAGGTAATGCTGTCATTAATGTTCGCTTCTCTACATCGTCTGTCTCGGCGGGCGCTTCAGAACTCTATGTTTACGGAACCGCTGTGATTGTACAGTAATGGCTACGCTTTTAACATTTATAGGCCTGCTGCTTATTGGACTGATCGCTGGCAGCCTTAATGAGCGCAATCATTTCAGACGCCTCGCGGCTGCCGAGACTGAACTCTCCCACATATTGGTCACCAACTTAAAACATATTCCACATGCGATTGAGCCTGGCGGAGTTTTGGTGAGCGGGAACGTAGTTATTGCCGTAGATTATTTTAAACGCATCATGGCCGCTCTGCGAATGATATTTGGCGGAGAGCTTAGAGCCTATCAAACGCTTATGACCCGCGCGCGCCGCGAAGCCATAGTCAGAATGAAACGCGAAGCCGACGCTATGGGCGCGACCGCTGTCCATAATGTCCGGATTGAATTTTCCTCTATAGGGTCGCAGCCCAGTAAAATTGGCGGCACGGAACTTCTGGCGTACGGCACCGCCGTCAAAATCGCTTAAAGGACACAGCCATGACACTCACCGTCTATCACCTCAAAACCTGCGATACATGCCGAAAGGCCATTAAAGCCTTGAAAGCCACGGGTCATGACCTCGCTCTTATTGATGTCAGAGCCAGCGACCTCTCCCGCAGCGAGATTGCGAGCCTTGCGAAAAAAGCAGGCTGGGAAACACTGCTCAACACGCGGTCAACAACGTGGCGCGGCCTTACGGATGCTGACAAAAATGACATGGACGCGCCCAAAGCCATCGCCCTCATGACGGCGCATCCAACGCTGATTAAACGTCCCGTTATTGTAAACGGCGAAACGATAACAGTTGGCTGGACACCCGCCGTTCAAAGCCTTTATTAATTCTGGCTTGATTAATTCTAGTTTGGCGAACTTACGCTAGAAAAGAATAGGTGTAATCACGCGCCTGACCGTAACGGTTTTCGATTTGAATTAATCCCGTTTGAACCGAAATTGACGTTTGGTTCGCCCCTCCCATCGTTCCGGTTAAAGCCGTTTGTCCAAGATTATCTATTCCGGCCAGTTTCGCCAGTGTAAGCAAGGTTAAAGACGGGCCGGTATCATAGACGAACAGTCCCGTATGATAGCTCTGCGGGTAGCCCGATGCGCTCGTAAGCGTGACGAGTATAACGCCTCCCGGCGCAGGGACGGAAATCTCAGCAATACTATCAACACCTACCGTGACGGTTCCGCTACGCAGCGCCGGAGTCTTAATCCCTGCCACTTCGGCCTCTATGGTCAGTTGTTCATCCCAAGTGGCCCCGTCTGCACTTGTTTTCATGCTAAGTGCATCATCACCAATGAGGCCTATTTCGGCCCGACCTGAAAAGCCCGTTTGAAAAAGAACGCTCGCCATATTCGCGAGCGCGTTCTTGTTCACTTTGACCTGATGGCCAGTCCCGCTGTGACTAAATAGTGACGCATCAGAGGCAACGCTTAGCCGGTTTCCGCTGTCTGCCGACGCGTTAATTCCAACATGATCCAGATTATCAAATTCCGTCGGTTCGGGCGGAAGAAGATTATGCCACGCTGCGTCTGAGAATATTTGAAAATCTTGCGTCTCCAGAGTCCATACGGTCCAGCCGTCTTGCGGAAGCAAGTAGAGCCAAGCGCCGTCCTGCCAAACCGCGATATGGGCTGGATAGGCGCTCCAGTCTCCCGAAGGCATGTCCGAAAGGCCGTAGCGCGCGCCTTGTACGGGATCAGAAATAGGCACTGACACATCCATCGCAGCGACAGACATATGCGTAACAGCGTCGAGGCGGCGTACGGCCTCATTGTAGGTAACATGTTTTTGCGCCTGTCCCGGCATTATATAGGGAAGGTCCAAGTGAGGGGTTTGTGTTGAAGTCATAATTTATCCTTTCATTTGTGAAAGAATAAGAGCGGAAGAAAGCGTGAGGATTAAAAACAAAAGCGCCCCGCAAAAACGGGGCGCTTTAGATATTTAGTGTAGGATTAGTTAGATCTTTTCAGGATAAATTGGACGAATATCAATCGGAATGTGGTCAAGATCGCCAAGCACTGTTTTTGCGGCATCATCCAATGGAAGGTATTTTTCCAAAAATGCTGCAGCATTGTCATAATTGCCGTCACCTTGAACCTTGACCACCATCGCTGTGAGATCAGAAATCGCTTGTTCTAACTTGTCGAAATCGAGCTTGAAACGTTTTTCTTCAGGAAGCCATGTCGCCGCGCCCACTTCGCGGTAATAATTATACTGAAACGCCGCGCCTTTCGCATGGGCCGCTTGCACGCCGAACCGCATAGACCGAAACTTGCCGGAAAAATATGTCGCCAGAAACGCTTCCTTTTCAGAAACAGGTAATTCACCGCGCTCCATCATATACAAAATATTATAGGCGCCCATGACGTCCGCTTTGCCTTCTTCAAGGCCAGAATACAGCTCTTTAAGCTGCGCCGTAACTGTTGTTTCTTTGCCGTCGACAATGATAGATCCCGGCCCCAACGAGTGTGATAACTCATGGAAAAGCGTATTGTGGGACATCCATTTTTTCGCTGTCTTCTTGGCTTGTTCAGGAACTAAGACCCGCTCTCCAATCGGAGAGAGAATGCGATCATATTTCGCACCCAAAACATTATTAAGGATAACCTTCTTTGCGCCCTTTGCTTCGCGGACGCGCTCATCATTTGGCAGATTAAACGCAATCGTCTGTACGCCCGGTACATTATCGCCGCCGCCTTGGATTTGATACGTCACAGCGATTGGACTTTCAAAGCCGCGCTTGAAGTTTTTATAGCTGTCCTCAACAGGGAGGTTCGCTTCCATATCGCGCAAATAATGTTTGTATTTATCAAGGGCTGCTGATTCTTCTGGGTTCTTAATCGTAACAAAACTCTCATAAGCGGTTTTATAACCGTAAAGCCCGTCATCATAGGTTTCGTAAGGGCCGATAGCGACTTCGATATTGCCTTCAAGATCCATCCACGCCATTTCAGATTCGAAATAATCGTCGCTTAAGAACGCGTCAGCCCGCAAGCGTAAGAACCGCTTAAGGCTTGGCTCTTCGGAGAGGTCAGCCGCTTCGCGCATAAGCTTTGCGGCCGGCTCAATCCACTCAGCGTAGGCTGTATGGTAAGGCACTGCGATGAGCTTATCACCGTCTCGACGAATGACCGTGTAGCCTGAACGGAAAGCGGCTTCGTCGCTCGGGTTCGCTGTGATCCACGCTTCAAATTCGTCTTTCGTCATATCCGCTGGATAAAAACCAGCACCCGCAGGACAAGCGGTTTCGCCGTAAAACACGTGAGCTTCTTCGAGCGTGTCACACACACCGAAATGCTCATCAAACATTTTGAGAACAATGTCTTTGTCGGCGCGGTCTGAGGCGGCGATTTCTTTTCGAATAGCTGGATTATTGGGATTAAGCTGACGGAGGTAAATCTCGCTCATATAGGCGCTGGCCTGAATAAGCTTGTTCACAACGGCCTTTTCCGACGGCGACAAAAAGGATGTATCCGATGTCATCTCGACTGGCGCAAATTTGGCATATTGCGCGGCAATATCATATCCGCCTTCTGTTGCAGCAGCAGTAGATGTGTCTGTTGGAGCCGTTTTGGGCGTGCAACCTGCGATAAGGGCCGCCGCTGCGATTGAGGTTAAAAGAAAGCGCATAATGTTTATCCTATTGTTCTAAGGCGGCGATTATTTTCGCAGCTTGTTGTTGTAGCTCATCCATATCGGCCATCTCGCCGCTTGCATGAGCGCCTAACGCGCCGTTCGTATAACGCGGGATGATGTGGAAATGAAGATGAAATACAGTCTGCCCTGCTGGCGCGCCGTTAAACTGCGTAATGATAATGCCGTCCGGAGACATGGCTTCATTCACAGCCGCCGCGATCTTTTGCGTCCGGCCAATAAGACGGCCAAGAGTTTTTCCCGTTGCGTCCAAAAGGTTCCGCGAAGGCGCTTTGGGGATAACAAGGCAATGCCCAGATGACTGCGGGAAGGCATCCATAAATGCCAAAATATGCTCATCCTCATAGACCTTCGCGCACGGTATCTCGCCGCGAATTATTTTCGCGAAAATATTACTCGAGTCGTATTCACCATTAAGAGACATGCTTCATCCTCATGCGCGGAAGCGCGATATACCGTGCATGTAATAATATCGGCGCAATAATAAGCAAAGATATTCCGCATATTCTCGACAGCGCATTGTCTATTAAGACTAAAATGACACCGACTATTAACAACCAAAAGGACGGTAAAAATAATATTGGAAGAAAGAGCATTGGCAGCAACCCCGATAGACCGCCAACAAAACTAGCTTTGACCCATTGTCCGTATTTTTTCTCTGGCAAAGGGTCATAATCATCAAGGGGTTCAGATTTTATCGATGTTAAATATTCGTTCGCCTCATCAGCCTCGCTATCAGGTAACAGAATTATTAGTCCCCCTAACGCTAGCATCTCCAACGAAAAAGCATAAGCATAATGTTGGTTTTGAAAGACCGGATCAAAACCGCCTGCCTTTAGCGCCGAAAACTCAACAAGCCCGTCGCCGATGTTGTTGTATCGTCTGAAAACAGAAAGACTCATATGATCTCCTTTTTGAACGGCGTATGCTGCGCCAATATTTGGATTTCATGATCAACCGCGCGGCGTTCTTCTGTCAAGTAGTCTTCAATCGCAGCATGCAGTCCGGAATGAGTCAGCATATGCGCGGAATGCGTGGCCACAGGTTCGTAGCCTCGCGCCAGTTTATGCTCCCCTTGCGCGCCCGCTTCTACCCGCGCGAGGCCAAGCTCAATCGCGGCCTCTATGGCTTGATAGTAGCACAGTTCAAAATGCAGGAACGGCTTATGCATCAGCGCGCCCCAATTTCGGCCATAAAGCGCTTCGCCGCCAATAAAGTTCAGCGCTGCCGCAAACGGCGTTCCGCCCTCTTCTGCGATCACTAATAGAATATCCGCCGCCATGCTTTCGTGAATACGGGCAAAGAACTCTCGGTTCAAATAGGGCGTTCCCCACTTTCTCTCGCCTGTATCCAAATAACACTTGTAAAACAGGTCCCAATGCTCCGGCTTTATATCATCCCCCGTGAGCCGCTTAATATTTATGCCGTCTTGCGCCTCGCGTCTTTCGCGGCGGATATTTTTGCGTTTCTTTGACGACAAAGCTGCGAGGAAACCCTCAAAGGTCTCATAGCCGCGATTGAAGAAATGAAACTGACGATCCTCCCGCGCCAGAAAACCGAGCTTTCCCAAAACGTTCCGGTCATCCTCTTGCAGGAACGTCAGATGCACGCCCGACATATCCCATTCCTGCGCGGCTTGTATCATGGCCGATGCCAAACCCACTTTAGCCTCTCGCGTTTTCGCAAAAAGGCGCGGCCCTGTAACAGGCGTGAACGGAACGCTGCATTGCAGCTTTGGATAATAATGCCCGCCCGCGCGGTGCAGCGCGTCCGCCCAGCCATGGTCAAAAACATATTCGCCGCGTGAATGGCTTTTGACGTAAAGCGGGGCCGCGCCCACCGGAACATCGTTTTCATCCATCAACCAAATATGCCGAGGCGCCCAGCCCGTTTCGACGATAGCGCTTCCGCTTTCTTCTAGAGCGTTTAAAAACCGCCATGACAAAAAGGGGTGTCCAGTTAATCCTTCGGGCTGGCCAAGAGCGTCCCAAGCCGCTTCGTCCACATCATGGATGCGCGAAAGAATTTGAGCCTTAAACACCGTATCATTCATAGAACTAAATAGCCGCGAACCCTAAAATTAAATAGAGAACAATGCTCAGCAGACCTGCAATTATAGCATAGGGGATTTGCGTTCTGACATGGTCAATATGATCGTTAGCCGTTGCCATAGATGTAATGATTGTCGTGTCTGACGTCGGGGAACAATGATCGCCAAATATACCGCCGCCAATCGCGGCCGCAACGGCAAGGCTCATATTCACACCCATGCTCTCTGAAAGAGGAACTGCCACGGCAATCATGATCGCAAATGCGCCCCAGCTTGTACCCGTGCTGAACGCGATAAAAGACGCTAGAATGAAAATAAGCGCTGGCACAATCGCAGGGGTAATAAAGCCGCTTGCAAGATCTGCCATATATTGCCCCGTACCGAGGTCACGGCACATATCATTCAGCGCAAACGAAAGAACCGTCAGCAGCGTAATGCCAACCATACCTGACATGCCCGTCAGGCACAGCTCGATCATTTCGCGAATGCCGAAAAGCTTTTGCGACTTATACATAAGCATGGCGATGATGATAGCGCCGCTAACCGCGTAAAGCACTGCCGCCGATCCCGACCCTGTTTTCATGGCGTCCCACGCTTTTGTCAGTCCCTCGCCGTTCGCCTCTGCCCATCCCGTATAGATGAGAAATACAAACATCAAAACAACCATGGATAACACAGGAACAATCATATTCACCGCCCGCAAAGGTAGGCCGTCCTTAACCTCCATCATCGAAATAGAATCGTCCATCATCGGTACGGCTCCGTCGCGTAGGACCTTCCCCGTTTCGCGCGCGCGGGTCTCCGCTGTCTTCATGTCGCCCCAATCCCATCCCGTCCAAATCACAACAAAAATCAACACGATCGTCAGGATCGGATAAAAATTATAGAGGATTGATCCGGCCAGAACCGTAAACGGCTCGCTCACACCCTGCGCCAAAAGTAGCCCCATAATGAACGCGCCCCAAGCGTTGAACGGGACAAGCACGCACATGGGCGCGCAAGTTGAATCGGCAATATAGCCAAGCTTCTCTCGCGGAATTTTCAGGCGATCAAAAATAGGGCGATAGAGCGTGCCGACGGTTAGGATAGAAATGTTCGTTTCAATGAAAAGCACAATTCCAGTCAACGCCGAAAGAGTTTCAACGACCTTACGATTGCCCTTCCCCGCTTGGTTGTTACCGATTTTTTCAAGACCAACAAGGATACGGCCAATAAACCCCTCAACGCCCCCTGACCTCTGAATAAGAGCAATTAAAGCGCCCATGATAAGCGTAAATACAACAAACCGCGCATTATCAGTATTTGTCAAAACACCGATTTGGGCTTCTACCGCGCCAATCGTGCCTTCCAGTGGGTGCCAGCCCGCCAAGATAATATAGCCCATCCAAATTCCGACAGCGAGCGCGAGGAAGACTTGCCGCGTCCAAAGCGCAAGGCCAATCGCGACCAGCGGCGGTACAATTGATAAAATGCCAAACGTCGGTTCCATTTTATCTTTCTAGCGGCCTATTGATTAACGAACAGAATGTTTACGGTGCGAGACTTAATCTTACACGCCCCGTCTTCGATGACAAACACATCCTCATAATCGCCAACAATTTGGCGTGAGGCCGTAGGTAAAGATCCGGTATCTCCTGTGCGCGCTCCTGTCATAATAATGAAACGGCTCCTGCCTGTGATCTCGTCCGCGTTAGGGCTGATACGAATATCCGTCATATTATGCCGCCAAGCAGCAGCCTTATTCGCCGCTATGTGCCGAGCCTTTAGAGCGTCTCTTCCTGTGGTGACCGCTTCCCCTAACTGGAATGTTCCGTCTTCGGTGAACAGCGCAGTATAAGAATCAACAGGTCCCTCATCGCGGTACAGCGCGTAATCTCGCACGGTTTTCTCGCAAGCCTGCATGACTTTAGACAATTGAGACACGCAAGCCGCAAGAGGCACAAGCAGTATAAGAACGCACAAAGCCCGCTTCATTGCTTCCCTTCAGTTTCTGATTCTGCCTCCAATATGGCCGCAAGACCTACGCGGTAATTTGGGAACTTCGGCTCCCAGCCAAGCTCACCTTTCGCGCGGACATTGGCAACACGTTTACATTCGCCGTAGAAACTACGGGCCATATCTGACAATCTGGCCTCTTCGATCTGATAGTGCGGGGGTTGCTCGCGGCCTAAAATTTCGGCGGCGTAGCTGAGAACATCTTGCGGCGGAGCTGGTTCGTCATCGGCTAAATTATAAATCTGCGTAGGGTTAGGGTGGGCAATAGAGGCCATGACGGCGCTTGCTACATCTTCCACATGGATACGGTTGACCACATGTTCGGGTTTTATCACCGCTCGCGCCGTTCCTTTTTTAATCCGCGAAAAGGGGTTACGGGACATTCCGAAAATCTCCGGCCCGTAAATTCCCGCCAAGCGAAATACATGCAAAGGCGCGCCGGTTTCTAGCCAAGAAAGCTCCGCTTCCACGCGCCGCTTTCCCCGCAAAGTCATGGGATATAGAAGCTCATCCTCATAGGCCCACTGACCGCTCCGATCTCCGTAAACACTGGTCGCCGACAAATAGCCCGCCCAGCTTAGCCGCGGTGCATACTCCATGAGGTTTTCAGACAGAGATTGCAAAAAAGGGTCGCCGCTCTCTTGCGGCGGAATTGACGATAAAAGAATATCGATACGCGCAAGCGCGGCCTTTAAATCGTCGCTCATAACGCCTGTAAAAGGCAAAACAGTGACACCGGCGATCGACGTCTCATCTGGCTTTCTCTGCGTCGTTAAAATCTCATACCCATGAGACAAAAGACGGGGGACAAGCGCGCGGGCGCAATAGCCGAACCCGAGGAGGAGCGCGGTCTTTTTCGCTGGTCTTCCTGTCTGTCTTTTAACAGTTCTGCCCATTGCCGCGTAGATGTTCCCTCGATAAAAGCCCGCTTATGAATATACGATCAGTCCTATATGGTTTCGCGGTAATTGGAACTGCTTTTCTTGCAGAAGCCTCTTTCGCAGAAGACCTCACCGCTCAGTTTGATGCCAAGCACAAGACCTGCCTTGAAAACATTGCTATCGACGCAGACCTTGCTTTCGAGGACGCCATGATTTGGCGCGGCGACGGCGGCGGGCGGCGCGCGCGTCATTGCGAAGCTATGGCCCTATTTGCTCTTGGTCATAAGGAAGAAGCCGCGAGACGGCTCGATATTCTCGCCAAAACGCCCGATGCGGGCAACAAAATCATGCAATCCAATTATTATGCTGAAGCCGCGGATTTTTGGCTCATGGCAAATAAACCAGAAGACGCCTACGCTTCCGCGACGGCAGGGTTGGCTCTGCGCAAGGATAATGTGGCGCTTCGTATCGCCCGCGCCCGCGCCTATGCACTTCAAGGCCGTTATGATCACGCGGAGACAGATTTAACATCGGCTCTAGCTTTTGAACCTGGCCACGCCGGAGCTCTAAGATACCGCGCAGACGCCCGATTTGAGCAGGGAAAGATACAAGACGCGAAAACTGATATCGAAGCGTCTTTAAATGCCGACCCCAACAGCGTTGAAACTGCGCTTCTACGGGGGCGCATCAATGAGGCCCTACGCGAAACGGCAATGATCCGTGTGAACCAAACTAAAACTGACTAGGCGCCATACGCGCTCTTAGCTTTGCGTAATGTCATTACCACGGTAGTTTATTAAGCCAATTCACAGGAGACAATCATGATTTCTTACACAACACTGGGATCAAACGATCTTGAAAAATCTAAGGCTTTTTATGATGCTCTGTTTGGCGAAATTGGCGTCGGCGTTTTATGGGCCAATGATACATTTGTAGGCTACGGAAAATCCATGGACCAACCTATGTTTGCTGTCTGTAGTCCGCATAACGGCGAAAAAGCTACGGCCGGTAACGGAACCATGATTTCCCTCGCTTGCCCCAATAAAGACGTTGTTCATACGTTATATAACAAAGCGATTGAAATGGGCGCGCAGGATGAAGGTCCTGCTGGCCCGCGCGGCGATTCAGGCTTTTATTGTGGTTATTTCCGTGACCCGGATGGCAATAAAATCAACGCCTTCGCGATGGTTACTCCCGGCTCTTAAGGCTTACGGCTTAAATCAATAATCTCTTTGGGATATTCATAACCAAATTGATTCTGTACCCAGCGCAGCTCAGCTTCCAAGCTGGGCGCTATTTTTTTACAATAGGCGACATGCTCAGGATCTTTTAAGTAGCGCTTAATACGGCTGCTATCCATAGCGCGAATGCCTGACATTGCTTTCTTAACATGCTCAGTCGGGTTCGCATTTTCCATGAACTCAGCAAATGAACGTGTGGCTTTTAACTCCCACCTTTTTTCAATTTTATCCTGCACGTCATTAGGTTTCGCCACTAGATCTTCATAACGTAACACCATCATATTAGGGCGGTCCATAACAGCTTGCAACGCCCGTATCTCGTTAAGCCAACGGTCGGGCGTAATATAATATTCAATGTCAATATGGCGGCTCGTCAGAACGTCAAAAGGATGGCGGACAATGTAAAGAAGCCCAATAGAAAGCGGCAACCACTGTACATCTTCAAAACTCCGCGCATTACGCTTTAGAATATGCAGGGAATTCTCAGATTCAATCTGGGAAAAGTGTCCAAAGTGACGTTCTCTAGGATCCCGCGCGCAATCATCAAAACCAGACATGGAATTTTCTAACAACCATGTCCCTGAGCGTCCGCATCCCGCGATATAGAGGCGTTGGCATTCTTTTTTACCATCGCGAGCAAAGAGTGTTTTTGCGAAATTTGGATGCCGTCCTCTAGCAATATCAAGCGCGTCTTGCATGGCAGTGCTTTCGGGGTCTAGCTTCAGAGCCTTCTCCGCAGCGGAAACGGCCTCATCAGAACGCTTCGCGGATAAAAATGCCTGACTAAGTTTAAACCACCAGCTTGCCCTATCCGGAGCCAGTTTTAGACCTGACTGATAGGATGCCGCGGCTTCAGCATTCCGGCCTAAACTTAAAAGAACCTCTGCGCGTTCTGCATAATAATGTGGAACCTTCGAAGCGAGTTTTATAGCAAGGTCATAAGAGACTAAAGCCGCCTCATAATCCTCTTTTTTTTCGTACAAACGCCCCAAAGCTGCTTGAGACGCATCGAGCTCGGGACTCATTTGCAATGCCTTAGACAAGCTTTTTTCTGCCATATCAAAGTCGCCAAGCTCACTATAAATAAGCCCTAACGAGTGGTGATAATATGACACTTCTGGATCAATGCGTATCGCGTTATTAAAACTATCGCGTGCTGTCGCCCAAATTTCAGAGCGCATAAGGCTTTTACCTAGCATAGCATGCCATTTTGCCACGGTTTTATCGAGACCAATCGCTTTCCTAAAAAGCGCAATCGCTTCGCGGTTATCGCCTGATGCAAGGGCTGTTTCAGCTTCAGCAATAATAGCTTCAGCGGATTTCATGGGCTCTGACATAACAATCATCCAAAAATTAATACTGCGCCCAGTTTTAAGTGTATCTGCGTAACACCACACGGCTTATTATCAAAGACAGTAAACGCAGTATCAATATTACATTTTCGTTATATTTATGGCCCCTTATCCAGATAACGAGCTTTCCTGAGACTAGGGAATAGAGCCGCGCAAACGCTGGCAACGCCAATGGCGGCGATGCCGCCTGCTGCTACGGTAAATACAGCACCCCACTTAGCGGCCATGAAGCCCGCCCGCGCTTCGCCAAGCTCGTTCGACGCGCCCAGAAAAATAGAATTTACGGCGTTCACCCGTCCGCGCACCGCATCCGGTGTCCAAAGCTGTAATAATATTTCGCGAATATAGACACTAATCATATCAAATGCGCCGACGGCGATTAATGCTGCGATTGATAACCAAGCTACAGTAGAATAGCCGAAAACAAATGTAGACGCGCCGAAAAGCGCGACAGCAATAAACAAGATAATACCCGCATGATCTTTTATCGGAAAGCGCGTGATAATTAAGATCATCATAACCGCGCCAATACCGGGGGCCGCGCGAAGCAGGCCAAGCCCTGTCGGGCCTAACTCCAAGATGTCCCGCGCATATATTGGCAAGAGCGCAACCGCTCCGCCCAAAAGCACCGCAAATAAATCCAGCGTTATCGCCCCTAGCACAATTTTTTGCTTCCACACATAAGAGAACCCGCCAAGCAGGGTCTTGAGCGACGTCGCCTCTTTTTCAATGATTTGAACCGGTTTCGGGATTGAGAAAATCAGGATTGCTGACAGGCTGAAAATCACAAATGCGATGACGTAGGCCGTTACAGCCGAAAGGCCGTATAAAAGCCCGCCCGCCGCTGGACCCAAAATCGATGCAAGCTGCCAAGATGACGTAATCCAGCCAATACCGTTGGCAAAATCCTCGCGCGGGATAATATTGACAACAAGGGACGCGGATGCAGGCGATAAAAATGCCCGCGCTATGCCGAATACTGTTAAAATCCCTAGCACCCAAAGTGGATGAAACTGCCCTGTTGCGGCCAAAAACAGGATCGTCACAGCGCACGCGCTCATCAATAAAATTGAAGCCCCCATAACCATTCTGCGGCCCAAACGATCCGCGGCCATTCCGGTCACAACAACTAGCAAAAGCGCTGGCAGGAATTGCACAAGCCCAATCCAGCCCAGAAGCGCTGCGTTTTGTGTCTGGTCATAAATCTGCCACGCTACCGCGACAGAAACAATTTGCACGGCAAAGGCTGTTAAGAACCGCGACGCGAAATACCGTTGGTACGATGTATGACGAAACGCAGCGAATTGATCAGACATAAGCGCTCTAAAATTTACTCACCGAGCGTGTCTAAGAAATACTCAAGCACCAGTCGGTCACGGTGAATTTTGTTTTCTGTCTTTCGAAAGCCGTGTTTTTCACCTGGATAGGTCATAACCCGCATATTGTGCGCGCCGCGTTTTTGCATTGCGTCCATCAGCTTTATAGAATGGCGGAACACAACATTATCATCCGCCATACCGTGAATGAGCAAAAATGGCTCTGTTAACCCGTCAATATGGGCAAAAACCGATGCCTCTTCATAAGCGCCTTTGGTGTAATTTGCATCAGAAGGGTTTGGGTTTCCAAGATAGCGTTCCGTATAGGCCGTATCGTAAAGGGCCCAATCTGTTACCGGAGCGCCCGATGCGCCGGAACGGTAGAGGTCTGTTTGAGCCAGCATGTGCAATGTCATGTAGCCGCCATAGGACCAGCCAAAGATGCCCATACGGTCTTTATCAACAAAATCCTGCGCCGCGAGCCATTTTGCCCCTGCGGTCTGGTCTGCCACTTCGGTTTGGCCCATAGAGCGGTAGAGATGATCTTCAAACGCTTTGCCGCGATTGGCCGCGCCGCGATTATCCATCATAAAAACAACAAAGCCGTGATGGGCGAGCATGCGGGCAAAGGCTTTTCTGTCCCACCCTTTCATTACGCGCTGCACACCAGGGCCGCCGTAAACAATAGTCACAGTCGGGCGTTTTTCTCCGGCCTTTAGGCCCTGCGGCTTGAACAGCATATAATCCATAGGCGTTCCGTCATCCGCAGCGACTTGGCCAAATTCCGGCATAATCTGCGCGGCTTTATAGGGCGCGTAGGGGTGAGCCTCATCAAGCGCATTTTCATTAAGCCACGCAAGCGGCGCGCCTTCATTGTCAAAGGCGCGGGTTTGCGGCGGATGGGAAACGCTTGAAAACGTACCAACATACCGCGAACAATTTCCGGCAAAACGGGCGCTGTGTAGCCCTTCGCCTTTTGATAATTTTTCCAAATTCTCGCCGTTCATATCGATACTAAAAATATGCGATTGAAGCGCGCTATCTTTCCACCCTGTGAAATAGACTTTTCCAGTATTTTCATTCACACAGTTAATTGTGTTAACGCGCATATCATTTGGCGTCACAGCCGTCAGTACGCCGTCATCTTTAAGCGTGAAAATTTGACGTAAGTCACTTTGTTCACTAGAAAATAAGAGACCGCCAGACTTAAGGCTTTTGAAGGCACTCCGAATATTAAGCCATGTCGCACTCATATCCTCAAAAATAACACGCGACTCGCCCGTATCGGCATTGATAGCATAAATTTTATGGGATTTATGATTGCGAGATAAAAGCCCCGCATAGAGTGTCTTCGAATCCTCGCTCCAAGCCACGCGCGTGAGGTACACATCGGAGTCATTACCTAAATCTGCCCACACAGTTTCGCCGCCTTCGCGGGCCACAACGCCGAGACGAACCGTAGCATTCGCAGTTCCGGCAAAGGGGTAACGCTGAGACACATTCCGAACATCGTTTGCGCTAAATTCAATACGGTTTTCTACGGCAATGGCGCTTTCATCAATTTGCGTATAGGCAAGACGCGCTTCATCTGGCGCCCACCAATAGCCTGTGGAACGCGCGAGTTCTTCCTGCACAACAAAACTCGCCGTAGCATTTCGAATAAGGTCTGTCGCCCCGTCGGTGAGCTGCCGTGCAAGGCCTGTGCTAAGCTGCGTCGTGAACAGATTGTTCTCACGTACATAGGCCACATACCCACCAGACGCGCTGACTTTGGCGTCCGTTTCAAATCCTTTTGTCGCTGTGACTTGCTGCGCTTTTTTTGCGGCCAGATCATAGACAAAGACATCGCCGCCTAACGGGAAAATAAGCTGATCGTTTCCAGCCCATGCATACGACACAATACCTTTGCCATATTCACGCGCGCGTTCGCGGCGATTTTTTTCCTCATCGGACAAATCTTCGGGCGCGCCTAAAAAATCCGTTGAACTGACCAACAAGCGTCCTTCGCCATTGGCCAAATCATAGGCCCATAGGTCCTGCTGCGCCGCATCATCATCGCGGCCCTGAAGCACTGTGATCATAGAGCCATCTGGCGAAATGGCCGGACTTTTTAGCGTTGGTCCATCAAGGGATGGATTGGAGTGCAGGATTTCAGGGGTGAGTTTCCCCGGCCCTGGCGCAGCGGTCAGATAAGACTTTGAGGACGCTTTGTTCGGCGCATTAACGTCTTTACCGCAACCAAAAAGCGCCAGCGCTGAGACCGTCATTACCAAGCCTAATTTACGCATATTCCCTGTCCTTAAAAACTTGACGCCAAAACCCCGCTTATGAGGAGAGGCCCAAGACATCTTTCATATTATAAAGTCCTTTAGGCTGGATCGCCGCCCAAAGCGCGGCCGTTACAGCGCCTTCGGCAAATACCCGACGGTCAAAGGCTTCATGCCCTAGAGTGATCATTTCGAGATCGCTGGCAATCCGAACCTCGTGTTGACCAATAACCCCGCCGCCTCTCAAAGCGGCAAAGCCAATTTGCCCTTCCGGACGCGGCTCTTCTCGGCCTTCCCGGGAGAGGCATTGCTGGTCTTTTAATGCCACACCACGTCCGCGCGCCGCCGCCTCTCCGAGCATAAGCGCTGTACCGGAAGGGGCGTCGACCTTATGGCGGTGATGCATTTCAAGAATTTCAACATCCCAGCCCCCGCGCAGGGTTTTCGTGGCCAGCTCGATCAACGCTTCAAGCATCGTAACGCCAAGCGAAAAATTTCCCGATTTCAAAAGCGTAATGTTATCAGCGGCCCTTGTCAGCGCGGTCTCTTCTGTTTCGGAATACCCTGTCGTACCCGTAACAAAAGTATGGCACCGCTTGCCATGCATGGCCAAAACGGCGTCAATCGCCGCTTGAGGCGCAGAAAAGTCAATCAGTACGTCGCAAACATCAAGCGCGGCGTGAATATCTGATGTTAGTTTCACCCCGCAAGCCTTCAAGCCCGCCGCTTCCGCAGCATCTTGCCCAATATGCGAAGACCGAGGGGACGTCACGGCGACTGAGAGTTCGGCCTCATCACGGGCGTCCAAAGCCCTGATAATGGCCCCGCCCATGCGTCCATCAGCGCCTAAAATACCAATTTTTAAAATATCATCCATGCGGCGCTATACCCGCCAATAGCGCATCTTCCAATAGTTTTACCCAATATTGCACTGAACAATCCTATCAGAATAGAATTTTTACACTTGGAGATAAGCCGCCAAGCCGTTAGTACAGCGCCCACACTATGAGGGTTCCTTGTGCCGAAGACTAAGTTGACAGAAATTGCCCAAGCCGCAGAAATCTACGGTGAACGCAGTTTTGATAATTACGCGCAAATACGCTCTGTCGCCGAGAAAATTCGCGACGGGCTCTGCGCGTGGTTAGATAATGAGAAAGAATGTGTTTTTCTCGTTCCGCCTCAAGGCGCGTTCCAAGCGCAAAATTACCGATCCGCTGCCTTCTCTGTCTCAGGTAAAGGATTTTTACCGCTAGAGCCTATTAGCTTTGGTCTCGCTATAAAAGTCTCAACAGAAAGCGATTATATGCGGCTGATTATTACCTGCCGCAAAGAAGGACCCCGAATGTTTGTCCAAGTCGAGGATCACAGCTCATACACGCTTGACCTCCCCGTTAAAGACGAAGCTTTGCCGATTATTTTTGAAGGCTTACACCAACACTTAGTCCACTGGTTTCAAGACCGCGTCGAACAGTATGACCATGGTAATTATGGCTCAACAGACATTGGCTTTGATATTCAGCGCGTCGAAGCTTAACCCGCAACGACCTGCTTTCGTAAGGAATTATTATGTCTGAAGCCGTTCATCATATTGCCAACATGCTTCCCTTCAAAATCGCTTTGATCGGTACGCTTGGAATTGGCGCCCAGTGGCTTGCATGGAAACTGCAGAGGCCCGCAATTGTTTTAATGTCTATTGCCGGATTGATTTTTGGCCCGCTGCTAGGGTGGCTTTTGACGATGGGTATTCCCGCTCAACTCCATGACACCCTTGAAATGTTCTGGCTCGATCCCGTCAATGATTTTGGTGATGTCTATCGTCCCATGATCGGGATTGCCGTGGCCATTATACTTTTCGAGGGCGGCCTCAACTTACGCTTCAAAGACCTTGGCGATTCCGCCCAAGCCGTAGGCCGTATGGTATTCTTCGCTGCCCCGATTGCTTGGGGGCTTGGAACATTGGCCGCTTACCACATTGTCGGATTACCTTGGGATATTGCCGCAATGGTCGGTGGATTGTTTGTTGTGACAGGCCCGACAGTAATCATGCCGCTCCTTCGGCAAGCGCACCTTAAGTCCCGCCCTGCCAACATCTTGAAATGGGAAGGCATCGTCAATGATCCGCTAGGCGCGCTATTTGCTGTTGGCGGCTATGAGTTTATCCGCTTCAGCCTCCAAGAAGCTCATATGGGCCTCGTCTTCGGTAAGCTTATTTTCGCCGCCGTCTTAGGCACTGTTGTTGGGATTGTCTCAGGGTACGGACTCGCATGGGCCTTTAGAAAAGGGCATATTCCTGAATATTTAAAAGCGCCTGTCGTTCTGGCTTGGGTACTCGCCATCTACGTTTTAGCCAATTATCTTGCCGACGAAACAGGACTTCTAGCCGTTACCGCTCTAGGTATGACCATGGCCAATACAAAGTTTGCCTCCATGGTTGAAATGCGCCGTTTCAAAGAAAACATCGCGATTATACTTGTCTCAGGCGTCTTCGTTGTATTGACCGCAACCTTAACACCAGACGTTCTCAAAGCTATGGTGACTGACTGGCGCATTCCGGCATTCGTCATTGTCATGATGCTATTTGTTCGTCCTATCGCCGTTATGCTTTCAACCCTTTGGTCTGGCGTAACATGGCGAGAGAGCTTACTCGTCAGTTTGATTGCCCCGCGCGGTGTTGTTGCCGTGGCCGTCGCCGGCCTGTTTGCCGCAGAGCTTCTTGCCATTGGCCGCGCAGACGGTGTCTTTCAGGGCGCAGCAGATGGGGACCTATTTGTTCCCCTCGCTTTTTCTCTTGTCTTTGCAACGGTTCTGTTCGCCGGATTTGCTATTGGGCCGCTTTCCAAGGCTCTCGGGCTCGCCTCTGGCGGCGGAACGGGTGTCTTGATTGTCGGCGCGAACCCTTGGTCACTCGGGCTGGCTAAAGCCTTAAAAGATATGGGGATCAGCGTCCTTGTCGCGGATACGAACTGGCGCCGTCTTCGCGGCGCTCGGCTCGAAGGTCATGCCACTTTCTTTGGAGAAATATTGTCTGAGAATGCAGACTATAGACTCGACCATTCAGCCTTTAATCACCTCATCGCGGCGACGCCAAATGATGCCTATAACGCGCTTGTTTGCGTAGAGTTTGCCCCTGAGCTTGGCCGCCACCGCGTATTTCAAGTCGCTGGACAAGACAAAGACGAAAGCGATGCAGACGGCATCGCCTTTACCTCTCGCGGCAGAACGCTCTCATCTCGCGGACGCACATTTGATGTGCTTACCCGTGATTGGTGGGGCGGATGGCGTTTCCGCTCAACCAACATTTCCGAAGAGTACACGCTCGAAAATCTATATGATGATCGCGGCGAAGACCTTGATCTCCTCTTAATCAAACGTCCAGACGGCACAATTGATTTCATACAGCCTGGAGATACAAGCCGTAGCGGAAAGGGCACAATACTGAGCTTCTGCCCTGCCAGTGATGACACGGATAATAAACGCGGCGCAGGAGCACGCGCTGAAGGTCTTGCTGGACCTGCCTCGCCTCTTCCGCAATAAAACTAGGTTATCAAACTCTAAAGATACGCGTCACGGATTCACCGCCGCTTAACCATATTCAGACATAGACTGAGATCTATGTCTGATACTGATAATTCATATGCAGAAGGCTCTGGTACGGCCCGTCATTCGGCTGCAAGCCAGATGTTTTCACGCGCTTGGAACATGGGCCGTTTTACGGCGCGGTGGGTATACCGTATCGGGACCTATGTTTTTTTTCCGCTTTATTTTGTCGGTATCACCGGGCTTTGCCTTTTAGCGTACGCCGCCCGCGATCTTCCTCCTGTTGATAGTTTTTGGGGGCAAAGCCGCCCCGTCAGCGTCAGCATTGTTGACCGCCATAAGCGCGAAATTCTAACGCGCGGCGCAAAAGAGCTTACTCCCGTCTCTATGAAGACCCTCTCGCCACATTTACGCAATGCGGTACTCGCCACTGAAGACAGGCGTTTTTATACCCATGTAGGCGTGGACCCTCTTGGCCTTGCAAGGGCATTACAAGTTAATCTCAAAGCCGGGCGAACCGTCCAAGGCGGCTCGACACTAACTCAGCAGCTTGCAAAAAATGTCTTCCTGACATCCGACAAAACGCTCAAGCGAAAGCTACAGGAAAGTATGCTCGCGATTTGGCTAGAATATGCTTTTTCGAAAGATGAAATTTTCGAGAAATATCTCAACCGTGTTTATTTTGGCGGACACGCTTGGGGGCTTGAGGCGGGAAGCCAGCAATATTTTAAAAAGAGCGCGCAGGACTTGGAACTAGGCGAAGCCGCTATTATCGCAGGACTTCTCAAAGGGCCCAGCCGCTATAACCCCATTTCTCATCCACAGCGCGCCGGAGAACGAACCGCCTTGGTTCTTTCCGCTATGGAGCGCTATGGCTACATAACAAAAGACGAGCAGCGATCTACGCTTTTATCGCCAATACATATCTACCCTCCTGAGACTCAAGGCGGTGCCGAATATTTCACAGATTGGGTTTGGGGCGAGATTGAAACACTTATTGGTACGCCGCAGACCGACATCGTCATACAAACGACTCTTGATATTGATGCCCAGCGCCTCGCCGAAGCTTCGATCGAGAAAAATCTGGATCCAAAACGTAATGCAACACAGGCCGCCATCATAACGCTCGACGGCACGGGCGGGGTACAAGCTATGGTCGGCGGGGCCTCATATGCAGACAGTCAGTTTAACCGCGCTGTTCAGGCCAACCGTCAACCCGGCTCGGCTTTCAAACCTTTTGTTTATCTTGCCGCCTTCAATGCAGGCCTCACGCCGTGGGACATGCGCATCGATGAGCCGATCAAGGTAGGGGATTGGCAACCTCGGAATTTCTCTAAGGAGTTCCGCGGAAACATCTCCCTCGAAACGGCTTTCGCTCTTTCCATCAATACCGTCGCGGTTGTACTGTCTGAGGAAGTTGGCAGAGAGCGCGTTATTGAAACCGCAGGCCCTCACGGTCTTGAAGGCTTAAAACCGCTACGTAGCCTACCGCTCGGCGCGCAAGGCGTCACCCCACTTGCGTTAACGCAGGCTTACCTGCCTTTTGCGAATTGGGGAGATACGGCCTCTGTCTACGGCATTATTTCTATTACGACTGATAAAGACGAACCGCTTTATAATCGTCCACCTATTGAGCGCGAGAGAGTCTTAAACTCCCGATCACTGGGGCACATTAACAGGTTGATGACGCACGCCGTAAATAGCGGCACAGGCCGCCGTGCGCGGCTCGCCGGTCGTGATGTAGCCGGAAAAACAGGCACAACAAATGATTATCGCGATGCGTGGTTTGTGGGCTACGTACCCGATCTTGTCACGGGCGTCTGGGTTGGCAATGATGATAACTCTCCGATGAAGCGCATCACTGGCGGATCAATCCCCGCCCAAATTTGGCATGACATGATGGAGGATGTTGTGAAAAAAAGACCATCTTCTGCACTGCCCATTTCAGCACCGCCAGTAAGAGAAAATCCGGATAACGCTCTAAATATTTTACTCGATGATATTCAAACATCTTTGCCCGCAGAAACAGACACACCTCCAAATGTAGCCTTGCCCTCAAATCCCACCTTGCTCAATGCCCCCGTGAGGGATTAAGATTTATTAACCTTGGACCCTGCTTATGACTGAAGACCTTTACCGCAAAGAAGCCTTGGAGCACCGCTCCCGAAGTCTTTACGGAGAGGTTATTCTCTCTGCGCCGCCCGGCGAGTGGTTAGTTACATTTATATTGGCCGCAGTTATGATCTGCCTTGGCGGGCTTTTATGGTTTGGGCAAGTGCAAACTGACACAGGGCCGATGTCTGTGCTCTCTTGGCTCTTTGCAAAAGCGTCTTGATGTTCTTAAGCCGAAAACTTCCTGTTATTTTACAAACCGAAGTTTCAGAATGCGGACTGGCCTGCACGGCCATGATCGCACGGTATTGGGGACATGATATAGATCTCAATATTTTGCGCAAAAAATTTCTCATTTCCCTCAACGGTGCATCAATTAAATCTATTATGATGATCGCTGGAACGTTGCAGCTCGCGACACGGCCCCTGCGGCTTGATATGGAGCATTTGCCTCAACTACAGCTCCCCGCTATTCTGCATTGGGATATGAATCACTTTGTCGTGCTCAAGGCGTTAAAAAACGGCCAGGCGCATATCATTGACCCTGGCGTTGGCTTACGCATCATGCCGCTTTCCAAAGTCTCGCAGCATTTCACAGGCGTCGCGCTCGAAATGAGTCCTACCGCTGAATTTTCGCCCATGGAAGCTCGCCTAAAGCCTCACCTTTCCCTGCTATGGCACCGTCTTGTCGGCTTAAAGCGGGCAATTTTCCAAACACTGACACTTTCGATAATTCTGCAAATTATCGTGCTTACTGCCCCCTTCTATTTGCAATGGGTGGTGGACGGCGTTCTCCCTCGCTCAGATACTTCTTTGCTTTGGGCGCTCGCCATCGGGTTTGGCGGGCTCGCCATTATCCGCGCTGTAGCCGAAGCCACGCGGAGCTGGGCGATCCTGATTTACGGCAATCAAATGAGCGCGCAAATGGTGGGAAATGTCTTCCGCCATCTCATCCGGCTCCCAACCGCCTATTTCGAAAAACGTCATGTCGGCGACATTATATCTCGCATGAGCTCAGCGACGCCCATTCAAGAAGCGCTGACTCAATCGGTTGTTGCCGTGTTAATTGATGGCATCATGGCGACGCTTATGCTCGTCATCATGTTCCTCTATGCGCCAATTCTTGGCGTCATTGTCCTCATATCCGCTATCCTGTTGATTTGCCTCACCCTTATTATCTACCCGCATCAAAGGCGTACACAAGAAGAAGCGATTTACGCCAAAGCTATAGAAAACACCCATGTTATTGAAAGCATACGCGCAAGCACCACGGTTAAACTTTTTGGCCGCGAAGCCCAAAGGGAAGCCGCGTGGCGAAACCTATATACCGATGTCATAAATGCCAACGTAAATTATGGAAAATTCACGATCGCACAGAAATTTGTCGAGACCGGACTTGTTGGTTTGCAAATAATTCTTGTTGTGTTCGCCGCCGCTTACTTAATGATGGAAGACGGCAGCCAGTTTACGGTTGGCATGCTCCTCGCCTTCTTGGCCTACCGGCAATATTTCACAGACAGCGTTACGCAGCTACTACAAAAAGGCATAGAGTTTAGGCTCCTCAGCCTACACCTTGACCGGCTCTCTGATATTATATTTGAGGACACAGAAAAACTTGATGACACAGAAAACGCGGCTCGGAACATTGATGGCCATGTAGAGCTGCGAAATGTATCCTTCCAGTATAGCGATACTGATCCCTGGGTTATCAAAGACTTATCCCTTAATATTCCGGCCCGCTCCATGACGACCCTTACTGGAAAATCTGGCGGCGGGAAAACGACTCTTATGAAGCTTATGCTAGGGTTATATGAGCCGACATCAGGTCATATCAGCATAGACGGTGACCCACTTACTGACATTGGTATCCGAAACTGGCGGCAACATATCGGCGTTGTCATGCAGGACGATAAACTTCTCTCAGGCAGCATTGCCGATAATATCAGCTTTTTTGATCCTGAAATGGATATGGGGAAAGTCATTCGTGCAGCAGAGGCTGCTAAAATTCACAACGAGATTATGAAAATCCCTATGACCTATATGTCTATGGTTGGCGATATGGGGTCAATTCTATCGGGGGGGCAGAAGCAACGCGTATTGCTGGCGCGTGCGCTCTACCATGATCCGCAAGTTCTGTTCCTGGATGAAGGCACTGCAAATCTAGACATAGAGACAGAAAGGCAGATTGTAGAGACCATACTTGCGATGAATATCACGCGGATTATCGTTGCACACCGGCCAGCCTTTCTTGAAAAGTCTGATTTTGTGTTAACTATCTAAATCTGCATTTCTATTGTTAATACTTGGATTTTTATTGAACAAACAATAATCTTCATTGAAAAATCAAACAAGAATCGCTTTTTATTAACGATTCATTAAAAAATGCTTGACCCAGAAGAAATTATCGTTTTGTTAACTATTAATGGTAGCAATTCAGTTACCATATTCCAAGGAGCGCCACATGCGTGAACTTACTTCTGAAGAACTGGATGTTGTTGTAGGCGGCAGACCGGTTATCGTCGAAGATTAGTTTTGATCAAAAACTAGATCTTTCTATGAATGTGGGGCCCGCCTTTGGCGGGTTTTTTTTGGTTAATTTTTAACATAGATTATTAATAATATTAGTCCACAATTGGGGCGTATGACTGAGTATTTACATACGCTTGCCCGCCAAATTACGAGGTTATCCTATTTAACACTCGTATATTTTGCTATGCTCTTTTCCGCGGTAGCACAGGGGCTTCCCCAGACTGTTGGGCAAGATGCTATCCAACTAGCTTTAGAGATCGAGAGTAAGCAATTATTTTTAAATGAAAATTGGATCAATGACCAAATGGCCTCAGCAACCTTACCTGCTGAAAAGCGCCTAAGGCTCATGCGGACAAAAATCACTAACACAGTGTTTAATGATGGAAATACCGATCTAAAAGAGCAAATCACAGATTATAGGCGATATGCGGAAAAAAATGGGACCACTCAAGATAAAGCTTTAGGCCACCTTTTTGAAGCGCTCCTTAAAAGTTACAATGCAGAGCTTGGCCCAACAAGTCAGAGGGATATTGAAGAAACAATGTCCAATTTCTATAATGATGAAGAGTGGGTCGTTAGGCATCGTGCCCACTACATCACTAGCCTTGTTTATTCATACACTTCGAACAAAGCTGTAGCGCTACAGTTTGCACAAGACGCCCTTGCTCTAATTCCTGAAAAAGACACGGATTACACTCTAGAAGCAAGAATGCTGACGACAACAAACATTGCATATCTCCATAACTTACTTGGCAACCCTGAACTCAGTATCGAAACCGTTAAACAGGAAATAGCGCTCAAGCAGGAAATTGGCGAGCCGATTGATGGAATAAGCATTCTTTACAATCTCATCTATGCATTTAGCACGTGGCGTGATCACACAACAACGAAATCTTTGGTGGAAATCTTACTTAGGATCGAAAACCAATCTGGCAGTGCCTTTCCAGGGATTGCTGAGTTCCGAGCATCTGGCATTTATATTGAGTTAGGTGAATTTGATAAGGCCTACGAATACGCAACTATTGCCCTAAAGAAACTCGACCGCCGGTCTGTTCAGGAAGCGGCGGAACTAAACAGAATTGTAGCTCTAGCAGGCCTCGGGCGTGTTTCTAAAGCGCGTTCTGCTCTCAATGCATTTTACACTAATGTCCCAGAGGAACGCCGTATAACGGGAAGCGCTGAAAAGAAGATACTACACATTCAAGCTTTATTTGCCCTCTCTGCAGGTGATACCATTAAGGCCCAAGAACTTTTTAATCAGCGTCAAGACAGCAGCGTTCAAAGCATTCTCACAAAAAATAACGGCGAAACATCAAAGATGCTCGCGTCTTTGCAAAACACCAAAGACCGTCAGGACGAACGGGAATCTGCTCTAAAGCGCGAAAGTCAACTCAAACAGTTAGTACTTGATCGCCAAAAACGGGTCATTTGGTTGCTTATGGCTGTGGCAGTTATTCTAACGGCTCTTACCTTTGGCGCTATTGCGTTTGCGCGTTATCGCGCTAAGGCCGCTCAAAAAATGGCTCTTGCCGCTCAAAAGGCCCGTGCAGGTGAAAAGGCCAAATCCGAATTTCTTGCTATTATGAGCCATGAACTTCGCACGCCCCTGAATGGCATATTAGGCATGGCGGACATTCTCTCTCGTACAGCACCGACCGAAGCTTTGCGAAACAAAAACAATATCATTTTACAATCCGGCAATGAATTGCTTAGTCTAGTCGAAAACATCTTCGATATGACGCTCTTAGAGAACAATGACATTGAACTGGATCCCGTCGAAACGGATATTCATGACCTCATCAGTCAGAAATGTCGCGAGTGGCGGCCATCAATTGAGAGCGCAGACGTACTATTTACAGTTCATATAGATCCTGATGTACCGCAATTTTTCGTTCTCGATAGAACACGAGCAGGACAATGTCTTTCTCACCTCTTATCTAATGCCGCTAAGTTCACCATGGCAGGGCGTGTTCATGTACATGTCACTGCCGTTCAGCCCGCAATAGGCTCTTCGCGAGGACCGGAATTAAAGATTATTGTTGCAGATACAGGTGTTGGCATTTCTGCTGAAGCCATGGGGCGCCTCTTTCAGCCATTCGTCCAAGCCGATAGCTCCATGACGCGGCAATATGGAGGCGCTGGATTGGGTCTTGCTATTACCCGTAGTCTCGCGCGCCTTATGGGCGGAGACTTGGTCGTTGTCAGCCGAGACGGTAGAGGGTCAGAATTTTCCCTCTCTCTTTATGGTGAACACCAAGCCAAAAGCGCTGTTCTTGTTCAAAAAGGAATGCGATCATCTCCAATCACTTCCGATACGCATAAAACTCCGAAAAACCTCTCAGATATTGTCTCCGTTCAAGATAAACGGTTCCTTGTTGTTGAGGATGATCAAGCTTGCCAAGATGTCGTGAAATCATTGCTCGAACCCACAGGTAGCCACGTTACATGCGCATATAACGGACAAGAAGCTTTAACCGCTCTTTCAGTAAGCTCCTTTGATTTTGTGATCATGGATATTCGAATGCCTGGTATGGACGGGGTGACAGCAGTCCGTCGTATCCGCCAAAGCGGGCAGCCTCACAGAGATATACCGATAATTGCGCTTACAGCTGACCCTGCATCCGAAACCAATACAAAATGCATGGTTGCTGGCGTCGATATCTTTTTAACGAAACCCGTTCGCGCGGAAGACTTCTACCGCGCGATCGATACTGTTAGCCGAAAAACCAAGGCTCTTACTAGCAAAAGCCTAAGTAAACATATTTCTGAGAAGCGCCATAGCGCTTAGCACTGCTTGTTTGCTAGCCCTGCGCCTTACGCTTCAAGTTTATAGAGTCCGGTCAATCATTTCGACTGTGAAACACTCAATCTGATCGCCTTTGCGCATATCTTCATATTTCTCAAACGCCATACCACATTCCATGCCCGCTTGAACTTTCACAACTTCGTCTTTGAAGCGCTTAAGGGTGGAGAGCATGCCTTCGTGGATGACCACATTATCACGTAGAAGACGGACACCCGAGCCACGTTCAACACGTCCTTCGGTAACCTTACAACCAGCAATTTTACCAACTTTGGAAATGTCGAATATTTCTAGAATTTCGGCGTAACCAATAAAGGTTTCGCGGCGTTCCGGCTTAAGCATGCCTGACAGCACGCCTTTAACATCGTCTAGAAGTGCGTAGATAATCGAGTAATAACGGATCTCGACGCCTTCGCGCTCGGCCAAATCTTTGGCTTGGCGGTTGGGGCGTACGTTGAAGGCTAATATCGGTGCATCAGAGGATTTAGCAAGCAATACATCAGATTCGTTAATCGCACCAACAGCGCCGTATATAACCCGGGCACGGACTTCATCATTACCGGCACCTTCAACAGAAGATTTAATCGCTTCAACAGAACCTTGAACATCGCCTTTTACAACAACGGGCATTTCATCGACCGTCTTGTCTTTAAGCTTTGCCATCATCTGTTCCATAGACGCCATGGCGCTTGGGCCAGCAGTCAAATCAGATTTAGCTTTGCGGGCGCGGTATTCCGTAATCTCGCGCGCGCGAGATTCGTTGTCCACAATCGCGAACGGCTCACCCGGAGACGGCGCGCCATCAAAACCCATAACAGCAACAGGCACAGACGGCCCAGCAGATTTAAGCTGTGCGTTACGTTCATCCATCATGGCTTTCACTTTGCCCCAATATTGACCCGCAACGACAATATCGCCGCGCTTGATCGTGCCACGCTTCACAAGAAGCGTCGCAACAGGGCCGCGGCCCTTCTCAATTTTGGATTCAATCACAAGGCCATCAGCAGAACGCTTCGCGTCGGCTTTAAGGTCCATCAGTTCCGCTTGCATAGAAATAGCTTCAACGAGATCATCGAGACCTGTTTTCTTCAAAGCTGACACATGCACGGACTGGACTTCGCCAGACATAGATTCTGTCACGATGTTATGCTGCAAGAGCGCTGTCTCAACCTTCAAGGCGTCCGCCTCATACGCATCCATCTTATTAACGGCGACAATAATCGGTGTATCAGCCGCATGGGCATGAGAAATGGATTCGATGGTCTGAGGCATGACGCCGTCATCAGCCGCCACAACCAGAACAACAATATCCACGGCTTTAGCACCGCGTGTTCGCATTTCAGAGAATGCCGCGTGACCAGGTGTATCGAGTACGGTGATTGCTTGGCCATTTTTAAGCTTAAGCTTATAGGCGCCAATATGCTGCGTGATGCCGCCAGCTTCTCCGCCCGCTACATCAGTAGATCTAAGCGCGTCAAGCAATGACGTTTTACCATGGTCAACATGGCCCATAATCGCAATGACGGGCGCGCGTGGCGTTTGCTTGCTTTCATCCTCCACCGTGTCTTCGATGATAAAATCATCTTCAACATCAGATTCAGCAACGCGCTTAACAATATGACCAAAATCTTCTGCAATAAGCTGCGCTGTATCCGCATCAAGCTCATCGGTCATTTTCGCCATTGTTCCCTGCTTCATCAAATATTTGATAACATCGCCGCCGCGTTCCGCCATACGATTAGCAAGGCCTGCAACAGTGATCACTTCAGGAATAGTGACTTCACGGGCAACTTTAAAGCTTCCGCCGCCTTGCTGACGTTCTTTTTCACGCTCGCGAGCACGGCGCATAGAAGCGAGTGAGCGCTGACGATCATCATCACCGGCGAGCGCGCTAACAATCGTTAGCTTACCCTTACGGCGGCGAGGTTCATTTTTAGACGTCCGTGCAGGCTTCGTCGGTATATTGCGTTGCTTCTTAATCCGGCCACCCGCTTTTTCCAAAGCCGTACGCTTGTCATCTTCTGTCTTGTCATCACCGATAATTTTTTGAGCGGGAGTCGGCGCGCGGCGTAGAGCTTCAGCTTCTTCGCGTTTACGTTCTTCTTCTTCCTCTTGAATACGGCGCAGCTCCGCTTCCTCTTCAGCCTTTTTCTTGGCTTCGAGTGCAGCCTTTTCTTCTTCCATGCGGCGTTTACGCTCAGCTTCCTCAGCGAGGCGAATTTCTTCGCGCTCGTCCTGAATGGCAACAGCCTTAGTTACGGCTTGCTGCCGCTTTAAATACTCAGCCTTTGATAGACCTAGCTTACGCGCCGCTACTGCAGCTTCGTCAACCGGCGCAACTGTCTTTGCCGCTGGTTTAGGCGTAGTGCCAGGCGCCGTTGAAGGTCCGCCAATAATCCGGCGCTTCTTCTTTTCTACCACAACGGCCTTGGACCGTCCGCCCGAGAAATTTTGCCGTACCGTACCGGACCCTGACTTTTTAAGCGTCAAGGGCTTGCGGCCACCAGGTTTATTTGTATCGTTTGTATTACTCATCTGTTCTCACTAACAATCGGGTCATAACGCCGATTTTTTAACGCAGTCTCTATGGCGCGCCAATCGCGCGTAACCTAACGGCCTTTGCCGCATATTCAACTCAAATCCCGACAAATCAGGACTTATTTCACAGCCTCATGGCTAGCATCCGGCCAACTCTCCGGCACTAAGGCTCGAAAACCGGATAATCGCTTTACTGCCCGCGATAGACCCGCAGCCAGCTTGCCCGGCTTAATCGCGGCATGGACAATACTTTCTCGGCCTAAAGCCTCTCCAAGCTGGGAGGCCGTAAAGCATCCAATCACGCCAGGAACAGGCATTTCAAGTTGCCGGCTAACCGCGCGTGTCAGGACACGGATTTTACTCCGGCCGTCATCCGAACCATCAGAGGCCTCAATCCGCCATGCCAAATGATCGCCGCGTGCCGCGCCTTTAACCTGATCATAGCCCATAACAATCGCACCGGATTTAAGGGCCATGCCGATCATGCTCAAAACACGCTGCGAGAGTTGAGCCTCGATAATATCGCCTAAATTATCCGGCACACTTACTTTAGCTTTAAACCCTCTGGCAAAGGCTTTAATTTTTATAGCCTTCTCAACGGACATATAATCCGCTGAAACCCAAACGCCGCGCCCGGGAAGCTTTTCAGCCACATCCGGCACAACACTTCCGTCCGGTCCGCGAACAAACCGGATGAGAAGCGACTTATCATAAGTTTCACCCGTCGCAGCACAGCGCCGCTCCGGTCCTTTATGACCGCGCTTATCCACTAACTCGGATATAGGAATGTCCGGCGCTTCGTTCAAGTCTTAAGCCTCACCCTCAGCCGCGGCGATAGGGTTGCCCTCTTCGTCAAGCTCAAGCTCTGCGTCCGGTTCAAGATCAGCCGGATCAATCCAGCCAGCTTTAACACGCGCTTGCATAATCATATCTGTCGCTTCGTCTTGCGAGAGTTTCATAGCTTCAAGGATACCGTCTTCGTGAACTTTTTCGCCGTCTTTCATTTCCGTGTAACCGCGAATATCGTCAGGCACGAGACCGGCAACATCTTCAACAGACTTGATATCGTTCTCGCCGAAAGCAACGGCCATTGCGAGAGTCACACCCGGAATTTCTAGAACATCATCAGCCACGCCAGCCGCTTTCCGCGCCGCGTCCTGCTCTTCAGCTTGGCGCTGTAAAAACTCTTTAGCGCGAGTTTGAAGCTCTTCTGCTGTTTCTTCGTCAAAACCTTCGATTGCACTAAGCTCTTCAGCCGCAACATAGCCAACTTCTTCAAGGCTTTCGAAGCCTTCAGAGACAAGAAGCTGCGCGATCATTTCGTCCACATCAAGGGCTTCCATAAACAAGGCAGAGCGCACGGCGAATTCTTTCTGGCGACGCTCAGATTCTTGCTCTTCCGTCAGAATGTCAATCGCCCAACCAGAAAGCTGAGACGCAAGGCGCACATTTTGACCACGGCGGCCAATGGCAAGAGACAGCTGCTCTTCAGGTACAACAACCTCGATACGGTTATCGCCTTCGTCCATAACAACTTTGGAGACTTCTGCAGGCTGCAGTGCGTTGACGATGAATGTCGCCGCATCTTCAGTCCACGGGATAATATCAATCCGCTCACCTTGAAGCTCGTTTACAACGGCCTGAACGCGGGAGCCGCGCATACCGACACAAGCGCCGACCGGATCAATAGAGCCGTCATTAGAATACACCGCGATTTTCGCGCGGCTTCCTGGGTCACGGGCAACCGCGACGATTTGGATGATGCCTTCATAAACTTCTGGCACTTCTTGAGAGAAGAGTTGCGCCATGAACTGATTATGAGCGCGCGAGAGGAAAATTTGTGAACCGCGAGGCTCTTGGCGAACGTCATGAATATAAGCACGAATACGGTCGCCCGTTTTTACGTTTTCACGTGGCAAAGCCTGTTCGCGGCGGATAACACCTTCAGCGCGGCCAAGATCGACAATGATGTGACCGTATTCAACACGCTTGACGATACCATTAATGATTTCGCCGATACGGTCTTTATATTCATCATACTGACGCTCGCGTTCAGCATCGCGAACTTTTTGCATGATAACCTGTTTAGCCATTTGGCTTTGTACACGGCCAAATTCAATCGGAGGCAGAACCGTTACAATTTCGTAGCCGATTTCAGCTTCCGGATGATCCATTTTAGCGGTTGCTAAATCAATCTCGGTAGCATCATTTTCGACTTCCTCAGCGACGGTAATAACGCGTTTGAGGTCCATTTCGCCCGTCACAGGGTTCAGTTTGGCACGAATGTCGAGCTCGCTACCATAACGCAAACGAGCCGCCTTTTGGATCGCCTCTTCAATGGCTTCCAAAACGACAGATTTATCGATAGATTTTTCTTGCGCAACAGCGCTTGCAATTTGCAAGAGCTCCAATCTGTTCGCACTAATTCCAGCTGTTGACATATTAGGTCTCCATATCCGTTGTTTGGGAGTCAGTATTATTATCTGAGTCGGGTGTGTTTTTCGTCGCAGCAAGAGCCTTTTGCCCCGCCTCGATGAGAGTATCCGTTATGAGAAGCTTCGCTTCGCTGATCCAATCAAACGGAATTTGCGCCGTTTCGTCTTCGCCGTCGAGATCAATATCAACAAGATTGCCATCAATTCCGGCCAAGACACCGCGAAAGCGCTTCCGGCCTTCCATCATACGGTCCAGCTCAAGCCGCGCGAGGTGGCCGTCAAAATTTTCAAAATCAGCAAGGCTTGTCAAAGGCCGGTCAAGTCCAGGAGACGAGACTTCCAAAATGTAAGCGTCCCGTAGTGGGTCATCGACCTCAAGAGCCGAAGACAAAGCCCGTGAAAGAATCGCGCAATCATCAACGCCCATTAAGCCGTCCGATTTACGCTCAGCCATAATTTGTACGGTTGAACGCTTACTGCTCATGACGCGGATGCGTACGATCGTATATCCCAAATCATCAGCGACCGGATCGGCCACCAAGAGAATACGCGCATCCATATCTGTTTTCGTTTTCATTTAGACCCTTGTATTTGACGTCTTTTAGGTACAAAAAAACGGCCTCCGAAGGAGGCCGTCACTTAGCATCCTGTGCTAAAGACGATGTATTTGCGGGTTATATAAGCGAGAAACATGCAAATGTCCACTAGGCGAATGCGAAATAATACACAGGCCTTCTTTAGACATATTGCGCCACCCCGATCAGCAATATAGCGAGCCCCATCGCGGTGATAAGACAGCCCGTTAGCACCGCCTCGCCCCATTTAAAACCCGCGATGCGCGCCGCAAGGCGAATATCAATCGCAAGCGTCAGCAAGTAAATCCCCATCACAGCATAGACCGCCACGAAGAATGGCAGAACACCCGCCATATTCGCGCCCATCAAAAGCGCAGCAAAAAACGTCGCGAAAAAGATCGACCAATGGCGGACGATAACCCACGGACGAAAGCTCGCCATCTTATCAAAAACAAGACTAAATATGTAAGCACTGACAACAAAGGTCAGCGTATAGAAAACGAGGATAATAATGAAAGACGCGGTTGGCAGAGCGTTAGGGTGCTCAGCTCCGGCTATTAGAGCTTGATGTTGCTGCACGGCCGCCGCGCAAACATAGTAAAAGGGTATGCTAAGGAACAGCGCCAAGAAAGACTGCTGAAAGCCCGACTTGGAAAAATTGAAATACCGTTCCCAATCCTGCGAACGTCCAAGAGCCTTAAAACAGCCCGTTAAAAGTTTTGCGAGGTTCATTAAACCGCCTTCACGAGAAATACTGCTGAAGGACGGTTTTATAAATTTCAGTCAGCGTATCAATATCAGCAACATCAACCCGTTCATCAACCTGGTGCATTGTCGCCCCGACAAGACCAAATTCTGCTACAGGCGCATAATGCGTAATATAGCGGGCGTCAGATGTACCGCCAGATGTGGACAATTCAGGTCTACGGCCCGTGACTTTTTCGACTGAGTCCTGCAGAACTTTTGTAAACGAGCATGGCTGCGTTAAGAAGGCTTCGCCCGTACAGCGTAAATCCATATCAATGGAGCCGTCAAAGCTCTCTGCGACCAAGGCCGTTTCGCGGTTAATCCAGTCCTCCAAGCCGTCTCCATTATGATCTGTATTAAACCGAATATTGAATTTCGCGCGGGCAATTTCTGGAATCACATTATGTGCCGAATTGTCGACATCTATAGATGTGACTTCAAGATTGGAGGGTTGGAAAAAATCGTTCCCGTCATCCAGCTTGCGCGCGAGTAACTTCGTCAAGACCTGCATCATGACAGGCACAGGGTTTGACGCGCGGTGAGGATAGGCCACATGGCCCTGCTGTCCCGTTACGGTGACTTTGGCGTTTAATGATCCGCGCCGGCCGTTCTTTATCATATCCCCTAAAGCGTCAGGGTTAGTGGGCTCGCCAACGAGGCAGTGATCTATAATTTCACCTTCCGCCGTAATCGCTTTCAGAAGTTTTTCCGTCCCGTTAATCGCTGGCCCCTCTTCGTCTCCGGTAATCAGAAAGCTAATGGAGCCTTTGTGCTCCCATCCGTCTTCGAAAAGATTTTCGAGCGCGTGGGTGAAGGCCGCAATCGCGCCCTTCATATCCGCCGCGCCGCGGCCCCACAAAAGCCCATCTTTGACCTCACCTGCAAACGGAGCATTCGTCCACTTTTCAGTGTTCCCTGCGGGCACAACATCCGTATGTCCAGCAAAGCAAAAATTCGGAGCGGTTTTTCCGCGCCGAGCGTAAAGATTATCAACCCTGTCTTCGCCCTCTCCGAAAGGATAGCGTTTGCAGGTAAACCCCATCGCGCTGAGCCGCGCTTGCAAGACATCCATCGCGCCCGCATCGATAGGCGTGACCGACGGACGGCGAATGAGATCTTGGGCGAGCGACACGGCGCCGGATATGGTTTTTTTATGCATGACATGCTTTAAGCTGGGACGACCGCATTATGCAAGGAGATGATGATGCCAAAAATCAATTTAAGCACAGCACCAATCCGCAAGGGCTCAAATTATCCTGCCCCTTTTAGAGAGCCCTGTAAAAATCGTCATATTATCCAATTAAGCGACGCTGGGCACCTGACCCAATTTGGCGCGCACCTTGTCACCTTACCGCCGCTCGCTTGGGCGTCTCAACGTCACCACCACAGCCATGAAGATGAATTGGTTTATATCTTATCTGGGCACCCAACTCTTATCGATGATTTCGGCGAGACCTCTCTGGCCCCTGGAGACGCCTGCGCCCACCCTGCTGGGGATAAGAACGGACATCACTTGGTCAATAAAACTCAATCGGATGTGCAGTTCCTTGTGGTTGGAAGCCGCAACCCATTTCAAGACAGCGCCGTATATCCCGATATTGACCTAGACCTTCCCGCTAATGGAACCGCGCATAGGCAAAATTTACGCAAGGACGGCACAGCCTATTAATTCCGCTTGACCCTGCTTTTTAAATTAATTGTCTGGCATAGTTTTTGCTTGTCATAAGATAATCAACTTATGGCGCAGATTATGAATATTGAAATTACTGGCGGGAATAAAACCCAATACGGACACTCCATTCAAAAAATGGATCACAACATACAAGAGACGGGTCTGTTTTCTGATGGAAACCTCATCCGCGCACTTGATAATCATCCACCAGAAGATTTGGATATTTGCACGCGGGGCTCGTTTCAGGTCTGCGCGCGGGGTCAGGCATCAAGTCACGACCTTTTAGATGCTGTTAAACGCGGCGCATTATGGCTTAATTTGCGTAGCCTTGAGCGGGTTCAGTCTCCGCACGGACGCCTTGTCAACCAAATGCACAAATCCTTCAACAGTCATATGGGCATCAACGCCTCTAGCCGGATTGGCGGACTTCTCATCTCATCTCCTACCGCGACGGTAGGCTATCATATCGATCTTACGGATGTGACATTGTGGCATTTGCGCGGTAAAAAACGCCTCTTCGTTTACCCGAACCGCGAGCCGTTTATTCAACCAAAAAATGTCCAAGACATCGCAATGGCATCAGGCGTGGAACGCATTCCGTACGACCCTGCATTTGAGCAACACGTCATCACAATAGATTTAGAGCCGGGCGAAGTGATTTGCTGGCCGCATTTATCGCCGCACCGCGTTGATAATCTTGATGGCTTAAACGTATCGCTCTCGCTTGAAAGCATGACGATGCAATCGCGGATGCGTGTTGGAGCACACCTTTTTGACGGTTACATGAATAAATTACTCGGAACAAAGCTTGGGTCACATCAACAAAAACCTGCTCTTGCCTTTGCTAAAACTGGCACAGCTGTAGCCCTTAAAAAAATCGGCCTATCACGACGTCATGTGAACGCGCTAAAACCTCGTTTCAAAATCAATATGGCGATGCCGGATTGTATTGAACCAATTTAATTTGAGGGGTTATTCTGCTGCTTTAGCAGGGCTTTGCGCTTCGGCCTCAGGTTCGTATTCCAAAATATCCGCAGGCTGACAATTTAGTTCGCGGCACAAAGCGTCTAGCGTCGAAAACCGCATGGCTCTCGCTTTACCCGTTTTCAGAATGGACAGATTCGCCAATGTAATGCCCACACGCTCGGCAAGCTCGGTTAATGACATGCGGCGATCCAACAGGACGCGGTCTAGATTTACCCTTATAGCCATTAGACCGTCAGCTCCTGATCTCGGCGCAACTCAAGACCGATTCGGAATACTTCAGCCATAGCCGCAATAACGAAAACAAGGAACCAAGCCGATAAACGTGTATCCATTGAGAACGTGTCCAAAGCTGCGTTGGTGTGATCCGGCGCGCCAGGGAGCATGCCCATTACGGTCATGCGGAAGATTTCTGCCAAAGCAATCACGATCCAAGTTTTGCGAAGGCGCGAAATATTCGCCTCAACAAATGGGTCACCTTGCAGGGTTGTCTTCACAATCGCTTTGACCACAAGAGCTACATAAAGATAAGCGCCAGCCATGATCGCAGCTATCAAAGAATTTAAGGTCACGTCCGAAGCAGACGGCATCTGGCCGCCCGTAGTTTCTAATCTTGTCATTAAGCCGTCGTGCAAACCATTGGGAAATTGCATTAGCAGAGCACAGCCAAGCATTAGCGCGATACCAACAACCAAAATTGCAATGATTACTATCAGTATACCGTTTATAATACGGGCAATAGGCGGGACAGGTGTCGTCAAAATGGACTCTTTTCATTATCACGTTTGTGAATATCGATAAACAATAATCAGAAAGGATGCAAGCCTCAATGCCGCCTTGTCCGCAGTCCTGCCTTTACCAACGCTTCTCTTGAAGGTATGGCTTCCCCCCAAATGGAGCCACTATGACCCGTATTACCAAACTCGTTGTTGCCTCCCATAATTTGGGAAAAGTGCGGGAAATCCGTGATCTTCTCGCCCCGCTTGGCGTTGAAACTTTAAGCGCAGGCGACCTTGGACTACCTGAGCCAGATGAAACAGAGACAACATTTGCCGGCAATGCCCGCCTGAAAGCTGTTGCAGCTGCCATAGCAAGCGGCCTTCCCGCTTTGTCAGATGACAGCGGCTTGGCCGTTGACGCGCTCGGCGGAGATCCTGGTATTTACGCAGCCCGCTGGGCGCAAATCCCGCGTGTCGAAGGCGGCGGACGCGATTTCGAAATGGCCATGTGGCGCGTTCACACCGAAATGGAAACTGCCGGCGGGCCGAAATTCGCTCGCTTTATCTGCGCGCTTTGCCTCGCGTATCCAGACGGAAAAAACCATGTATATGAAGGCACAGTCGAGGGCGAGATGGTTTGGCCCCCGCGCGGAGACAAAGGCTTTGGCTACGATCCAACATTCCAAGCCCTAGGTGACACAAAGACCTTTGCCGAAATAGATCCCAAAGAGAAACACGCCAAAAGCCACCGCGCCGACGCCTTTAGAAAGTTTCTTGCGGCGCAATTTCCTGATGCCTGATGATATCTGACCCCGATCCGCTAGCCATTTATGTTCACTGGCCGTATTGTACCCGCATTTGCCCCTACTGTGATTTCAATGTTTATAAGGCGAAGCGCGACGAAGGGCTACTAGGCTCTATCCTCAAAGACCTTGAGCATTGGCGAAACTGGAGCGGACCACGGACTATAACGTCGTTGCATTTTGGCGGCGGCACGCCTTCGCTCATGAAAGCCGACGACGTTAAAGCTATCATCGAACACGTTAAATCCCTTTGGAGCGTGGCAGATGATATTGAAATCGCCATGGAAGCCAATCCAAATGATGCAGGGCTTGAGCATTGGGGCGCGCTTAAGCATGTCGGTGTCAATCGTCTCTCGCTCGGCGTTCAGACTTTTCATGACGCCGCGCTGAAATTTTTAGGTCGCGATCATTCCGCGCAAGACGCGCGAGACGCCATAACCCAAGCTGTTCAAACCTTCCCCTCAGTTTCCCTCGATCTCATTTTTGGATGGAGTGAACAAACAGAGCGCCAATGGCAGGACGATTTAGACATCGCCATTACGAGCGGCGTTTCTCATATCTCGGCCTATCAACTCACAATCGAATCCGGCACCGCTTTTGATAAAGCAGAGCAACGCGGCCAAGCCCGCGCCGTATCCGAAGACCAAAGCGCAGATTTTTACAGCATGACATGCGAGGCTCTGAAATCCGCCGGGTTTGAGCATTATGAAGTCTCAAATTTTGCTAAAAGCGGCGCGCGGTCACGCCATAACCTCACCTATTGGCAGGGCAGAGATTATGTCGGCGCAGGACCGGGCGCGCATGGGCGCTTGACCAAAAACGGAACGCGGTTTGCGACCATCGCCGCAATGCGACCTGATGATTACCGAACGCGCGTGCAGGAAACCGGAAATGGCATTGAAGACACAGAAACCCTCACGCCCGAACACTGGGCCGATGAATATATCCTGATGGGCTTGCGTGTCGCGGAAGGCGTGTCGCTCAAGCGGTTTAAACGAATATCTGGCTATGAATTACCCCCCACACGTTTGCAGCCCTTTATACAAGGTGGCTATTTAATTCAGAACTACGATCAATTGCTCGCCACGCATAATGGGCGCTTGGTGCTAAATCACATTACAGAAAAATTATTAGCAGGATAGTTATCCGAGATCGGAAATTCAGCATGATCTTTACCGCAAGGCCGCGTCTATGGTTGACCCGCGCGGCGGTTACGATAAGAGCAAGCTATGACTGATACACATGCAATTTATATGAAGGCGAAAGCCTGGCCGTTCGAACAAGCGCGATTGATACTGCGCCGTTTGGACATAGAGAAGAAACGCGGCATTGATCGCGGCGACCGTCCTGTGGTGTTTGAAACAGGTTATGGCCCGTCCGGCTTGCCGCATATTGGCACATTTGGCGAAGTTGTCCGCACGATCATGGTGATGGATGCGTTCCGCGCTTTGACGGATGATAAAATTCCGATGACGATGCTCTGCGTCTCTGATGATCTGGACGGTATGCGTAAAGTGCCGAGTAATGTCCCGAACCAAGAGCTTTTGGCTGAGCATCTCGGCAAACCGTTGACCGATGTGCCAGATCCATTTGGCACACATGATAGTTTCGCGGGGCATAATAATGCCATGCTGCGGGACTTTCTCGATGGGTTTGGGTTTTCCTATAACTTTAAATCCGCGACTGAGCTTTATAAGGCCGGCGTCTATGATGATATGCTTTTGAGGGCGCTCGCCAATTTTGATAAAATTATGGGCGTTATGTTGCCGACATTGGGCGAAGAGCGGCGGGCAACGTATAGCCCGTTTTTGCCGATCTCGCCTACATCTGGCCGTGTGCTCTATGTGCCGATGAAATCCATCGACGCCGAAGCCGGAACGATCACTTTTGATGATGAGGACGGGACTGAGGTCACGATGCCTGTGACGGGCGGGAACTGTAAGCTGCAGTGGAAGCCCGATTTTGGCATGCGCTGGGCCGCGCTTGGCGTTGATTTTGAAATGTTTGGCAAAGACCATCAGGCGAATTCGATTGTCTATTCTCGGATTTGTAAAATCCTCGGTGCCGAGCCGCCTGTGCAATATGTCTATGAGCTGTTCCTCGATGATAAAGGCGAGAAAATTTCCAAGTCTAAAGGCAACGGAATTGCAGTCGAAGACTGGCTGTCATACGCAACGCCGGAAAGCCTTGCGCTTTATATGTATACGAAACCGCGCACGGCGAAGCGGCTCTATTTTGATGTTATCCCCAAAGCCGTGGATGAGTATTTCGCCCATCTTGATGCGTTCCATAGACAGGAGCTCGATAAGCAAATTTCTAATCCGGTTTGGTATATTCATCACGGCAACCCGCCGCAGGATACGAGCCCGATTAGCTTTGCGCTGCTCTTAAATTTGGTTTCTGCCGCAAATGCTTCGGACAAGGATATTCTCTGGGGCTTTATTGAACGCTATGTGCCAGGCGCGACCGCCGAAGATTATCCTGCGCTGGATACTCTGGCGGGATACGCCGTGCAATATTTTGAAGAGTTCGTGAAACCAACGAAAATTTACCGCGCTCCGACAGAGCAGGAACGCGAGGCGCTGGCGGATTTGTCTAAGCGCTTACGGTCTGTGCCGGAAGCGGAACAGACTAACGGCGAAGCGTTGCAGACTTTGATATTCACGGTTGGCAAAGATCATGAGTTTGAGAACTTACGGAATTGGTTCAAGGCGATCTACGAGGTCTGCCTCGGCCAATCACAGGGCCCGCGTTTTGGATCTTTCGTGGCGATTTACGGCCCCACAGAAACAGCAGACCTGATCGACAAAGCACTAGAGGGTTAATGCGTTGGGCTTTCGCCATATGGGTTTTGTTCTGTAGCCAGATTGCTTTTGCCGGAACTTTGGACGAAGCGCGAGGTCTTCTTGAAGACGGGAAATTTGATGCCGCGATAGAGATAGCCTTGGCGGAAAGCACTCCGGAAGGATTGGTATTAGCCGCAGAGTCTCTGTCTACAAAGGTTATGCTAGGTTATGCTGAGCGTCCAAATAAGAGCGCCAAACAAGCGCGAAAATGGGCCGAAGACGCTGTAGAGGCTCTACCGAATTCGCAAGAGGCTCAAGTTCAACTCGCTCTGGCCTATGGATTCGAAACGCGGACGAGTAGTCCCTTCAGGGCGTGGCGGAAAAACCTTCCGAAGAAAACGCTAGAAGCCATAGAAACCGTACGCGCAAATTATCCGGATGACCCGCGCGGCGAAGCTCTTTTGGGGGCTTGGCACTTGGGAGTTGTGCGAAAAGCGGGAGCGAAAACGGGCCTCAAAATGTTTGGAGCAACGGAAGACGCCGGAATTAAAGCTTATGAAATTGCGCTTTCAGAGTCGCCGCTAGACATCGTTATCGCCAGTAATTATGCGGTGACGCTTTTGGGGCTAGACGCTGAAAAATACCTTCCGAGAGCCTCTGAAATTATGGCGTTTATTGCGGCGATACCAAGCCGAAATGCGGTTGAGGCTGATATTAAAAATAGAATTCTTAAAATCGCGGGTCTCACACATGATAAAGAGGCTTTGAGACTAGCCGTAGAGGACATGCTCGACGGGGCCAAAAAAGATTGAGCCTATTGAGACGCCCAAACTATTCGGGCTATCCACTGAATGTCTTTCCGGTTTAATGTCCGGTCATCATAGTCCGGATTGACCGACAAAAGTTCAATACGGGTTGTGGTCATTCGCCTTAATTCTTTGGCCATCACTTCGCCGTGAATGGTTTTGACAACGACGCGGTCGCCGCGCCTGACGGTTTCATGTGGAGAGACCAAAACGCGGTCTCCGTCCCGGAACACAGGCAACATGGAATCGCCAGAAATTTCAAGGGCATAAACATTTTCGTTCTTTGTCCCCGGAACACGGACTTCATCCCATCCGCCGCCAACAGGGAATCCAGCATCATCAAAAAATCCGTCATCCCCAGCTTCGGCAAGACCGATGACGGGGATTGCAGGGCCGCGGCCATGATTGTCACTAGCGAGAGCGGCAAAGTCTTCGAAGTTCATGCCGATGACGGCTAACACTTTGGACAGGCTTTCAGTCGACGGCCAACGATCTTTTCCGCTAGGGGATGTCCGTTTGGACTTGTTAAAGGTCGTCGGATCAAGCCCTGCTTGCTTGGCGAGGCCCGACGGCGAGGTTGAAAAAACGTCGGCTACACGGTCTAGCGCCGCCCAAATATCGTGATGCGTAAACATTATAGGGATATAGGCAAAAATTCCTATATAGTCAACGCATGAATGTAATTAATCGAAGGCCATATTACTGACTATTCTATGGTGAACGTCAGCCCCGCATGGGCCTTTAGGCGCTTAATGAGCTTATCCCCCATAAGAGACGCCGGAGTCCAGAAACCGCCTTTCGCAGATTTCGGAATGTCATTAGCAAGACAAGCCGCCGCTTGGGCGAGCATTTTAGCAGTAGAGCCATATCCAGGATCGCGGTCGCCCGTGACGCGCGCCGTGACGGTTTCTCCGCTAGGGGTCTCGCCCATAAAGACGAGATCATAGCGTCCTTCACGCTGGTCTTTTTCGGACGGGCCTTCGCCGGGTTTTGGCAAGACAAAGTTTTCCATGAACCAGCGCATAGGCGGAATGATAAGGCCAACCATAAAGGCGTTAATGCCCCAGCTTAGCGCCCGCGCTTTACGCTTCCCGCTCCCGCCTTTTCCGGTCACCATCGCTTCTTCGTATAGAAAATCATCGCCGTAGCGATTGCCCGATAGAGCGTTAGAGCGGTGTACTATGCGGGCATTAATGGCCTCCATAATGAACGGCCCAATCCAGCTTCCATAGTCTTTATCAAGGCGTGCTTTCACCGTGCGCTGCCGCGCCGTGAAACCATGACCTTGCGGGCAGAGGCTATAGGGATCTTTTAATTGTTTTCGCAGTTCCGCATCGCCGGAGGCCTCTTTGACCATATTAATGATGCTCGCAACTGTTCCGCCGGACGCTCCGCCTTTCATTTTTGCAACGCGCATTTTCACGTGGTGGCAAGTTTGGCCGTGGGTGGCCTCTGCATTGTTTTGCAAGAAATGAACGCCAAGATCAGACGGAATAGAATCAAACCCGCAAGAGTGGACGATCCGCGCGCCTGATTTTTTCGCCGTGTCTTCGTGGCGCTCTTGCATTTTGCGGATCCATTGCGGCTCACCGGTTAGGTCGCAGTAATGCGTTCCGCTCTCTGCGCAGACTTTAACAAGCGTATCGCCGTAAAGCGCGTAAGGCCCAACGGTAGAGATAATAACTTTAGCGCGAGCACACAGAGCGCGAAGCGCGTCCTCGTTATGGGCATCAGCCAAAAGAATGTCTATGCCCTCAAGTTCGGCATCAGACGCGAGCGCTTGCAACTTACTTTCAGAGCGGCCGGCAATCGCCCAGCTCACAGAGCCACCGCTGAACTGCTCCCGCATATAACGGGTCATGATCTGCCCAACAAAACTCGTGGCCCCGTATACGATAATATCAAAGGATTTGTCTGTCATGGTGAACCTTGGGTTATGGGTCAAGTTTGTCTGCCCATAGATGTCAGGCAGAAAGCTCATTGTAAACATAAGACAAAGTAGTTTGTTGCCTTGCTAATGACGAATTTTGCGGATCATCGCTATAAGCATGAAAACACGGCGGCAGAGAACTGCCGCCGCTCTTATTTAATTATAGGCGCTTTCGCCGTGAAGGGCGTAGTCTAGGCCTTCGATTTCGGCTTGTTCGTCCACGCGTAGTCCTAGGGTCACTTTAAGGATAAACAGGATGATGGCGCTGGCGATGGCTGACCAAGCAATCACGGCGGCTGTGCCAGTGAGCTGGGCTACGAAATTACCTTCGCCCGTACCGCCAAGAACTGTGGCTGATAGGAACGGCAGGAGCAGGATACCGAGAATACCGCCAACACCGTGAACCGCAAAGACATCAAGACTATCATCGATCTTGAGTTTCACGCGGATGAGGTTCACGGCAAAGTAACAGACAACACCGCCTGCGAGGCCGATAAGCAGCGCGCCGCCTGGGCCGAGAACGCCTGCGGCAGGGGTTACGGTGGCAAGGCCTGCGATGGTGCCGGTGGCAGCGCCCACAAGCGTGGGTTTTTTATTATTGATGGCTTCAAGAACAACCCAGCTCATCGTGCCGACAGCGGCGGCGATGTGGGTCACGAGAAGCGCCATGCCTGCGCCGCCGTCTGCGGCGAGCTGTGAGCCGCCATTAAAACCGAACCAACCGACCCAAAGCATGGACGCGCCGATCATGACAACGGCGGGGCGGTGCGGCGGGGCGATCTCGTGCGGGAAGCCTCTGCGTTTACCGAGCATGGCGACATAGACGAGCGCAGAAATACCGGCTGTTGCGTGGACGACTAGACCGCCCGCGAAATCCATAACGCCGCGTTCAGCGAGCCAGCCGCCGCCCCACACCCAATGGGTGACAGGGGCGTAAACGAATAAGAGCCAAGCGGCAGTAAAGAGCATGACAGGCAGGAATTTTACGCGCTCAACAAAGGCGCCGACGATCAAGCCGGGGGTAATCACGGCGAAGGTCATTTGAAACGCGAGAAATACGCTTTCTGGTATCGTACCAGAGACTGAACCGCGGGTGAGGTTTTTAAGGAAGAGATTATCAAGACCGCCCCAGAAGCCAGCATCAGAGGAACCAAACGCAATGGAGTAACCTGCGACGACCCAGACAATAGAGGCGAGCGCAGCGACGGCGTAGACTTTCATGAGAACCGAAAGGAAGTTCTTTGCTCGGACGAGGCCGCCGTAAAATAGTGCAAGACCAGGAAGGGACATGAAGAGCACGAGTGCGGTGGCGGTCAAGACCCAAGCCGTATCGCCAGCGCTTATGACAGCTTCTGGCGCGGCGGCTTCCTGAGCCAAGGCAGATCCGGCTAGGCCAAACGCGGCTAGGCCTAAGACGGATGTTTTTAGAAATCTTAGCATGACAGTCCCTTATTTATCTTTGCGGGGTTCATGCCGCAAAAATGGGCAAACACGCTATATTATTGGGCTTGGAGGCGAATAGGGATCGAGGCCGCCTTAAAAATAGGCGCAAAAACGAGCCTTATGCTATAATTTTGTGCACAAGATGATTTGATGCGCGAGAGCCAGCACCTTCAATAAGTCGTTTTGATATCTTTGGCCTGCGCATAAAGAAGCCCGATACCAATAAAGGTACCGGGCTAACTGAACATACGGGGCGCAGTGTATGAACAGTATTCGCTCAAAATGAAGACATACCCACAATAGCCTCAGCTGAGTCGTGGGAGTGTAACATTTCTAATTGTACAGACAAGTGTAAAGTTTTGTACCGCAACCCTTTATACTATCAGTATAAACTTTATTTGTGGCTTATGGCTCGTCTGTCAAGACTTATTACGTAGGGTCTATCGTTTGTAATGTCATCGAAGTAAACTTGGCTGCAAATTAGGATTTAGGACCCTACTCTCCAAGCGCTTCATAGGTCACCAACCTAAACCGCGAGGTTTCGGCGTCTTTCATTTTTTGGCCAATGACGCCGTGAAGAGCTTCGTCCCAACCCGTCCATTGATCTACGAAAGCATTAGCGGCGGCGCGGTCACCTGTGTGCTGGATTTCAAGCACTTCGGATAAGAGAGATGACACAGCTTCGGGATAAAGCGCATAATCAATGGCGAGTGTGCCATCTTTAAACGTCAGAAGACCTTTATCCAAATACCAATTCCACTGGATGAGTTGCATTGTGCCGTAAGCTTGTTCACGGCGGGGCTTGTTCTTTTGTAAAACACGCAAAATACCGCTTGCGTAAATCGAGCGGAGACCCTCTTCGGTATAGGTTCCAGAGTCAAAGAGTTTCTGGGCGGAAAAAAGTGAGACAAGGTCAGCTTTCATTTCTTCAAACAGATCAGCACTATCTTGCAATGCGGCGTCAATATCGCCGCCTGTGGCTGTCTGGTCGGGACCCATATAATGTCCGATTTCATGCCAAAGCGTGCGGTAAAAATTGCCATTCAGATCAAGGTCATCGTGGTTGGCAGGGTCTGTCGCCGCGTCAAAGCCGCTTTTGGTTTCTGCAAAAATATCGGGATTTCTAAGAACCGTAGAGCGAATTAAAATTGTGCGGCCATATTGACGCGATAAGTGCCCTTCATTAGGCAAAATCGTTGCCGTATTCGTACCGCGCGACTGTCCGAAGTCTGCAATGACGTTATAAACGCCAACGGGAATGTTATTGCGAACGGTTTTGTTGGCCGTATATGGCAGCGCGTTTTCAATGGACTGAAGATCACCAATGCTCGCGGCGAGTTCGTCGCTTTTGGGCTTATCGCGTTGCAGTAATGATAGGCTGAAAAAGCTTTTTACGCCGTAAAGCGCGTCGTCATAGGTTTCGTAACTGCCGATTTGGGCGTTGAGGTTTCCGGTAAACTGGCTCGTGACCCAAGCCGCATCGCCGCCATCATAATCATCGGCGAGGAGATCACGTGCGCGGAGCCGGAGAAAGCGAGCAAAAGCTTCGTCTGAAGTCTGAACATTATCAGCGGCAGCGTTTAAACGGTCATAGACAAACAAAATATCTTCGGCGTAGGCCACAGAATAAGGCAGAGCGAAATAGCCTGTGGCCGTTTCAATGCGCCCGCGCAGCCCGGGATGCAAAGTATCGAGGGCCGGATAATCATTGAGAGTATCAAGCGCGGCCTTACGCGTATGAGGCGTTGCGGTTTTGACGACGGAGCGCAGGTTGAGCAAGTTTGCTTTTTTCTCCGGATGGGCTGCAATATACGCGTCAAACACTTCGCGGCTTGTGGCGGATGGGTAAATATTTCTCGCTGCATCAACAGGGTTTACATTCAAGAACGGCTCGCGGTCATTGCTCAGCGTTGTTGTGACCGGGCCTTTCATACTGCGGAAAAGATCTTTCAAATCCTGACGACCGGAGAGGTCATGAAGAACGGCTTCTGCGGCGCGGGCTTGCGAGTGAGTTTGCTCTAAGTATAGAGTGTGCAACCGTTCCCCTGCGGCAAGTAAGTCTTTAACCGCCGCTTTTTCGCCATCGCTGAGAAGGCTGTCATCATAAGGAAAGCGCAGCCGCATAGTTTTGGCAAGGATCGGCGCAGTTTGTTCTTCGCTCCAAGCACCGCTAATAAAATTAGATTGAGGTGCTGGTGCGGCAACGGGCTCTACAACTGGTTTTTCGATAGGTTGAGTGCTTTCCGGAACGGCCGGATCACACGCCGCTAATAGGATTGCTGCTGATAAAAATAAGTATTTTTTCATTGAAAGCGTATCCTTAAGTAAAGCGGTGAGTAACAGCATGGTTAAATGCTTATAATCATTAGAGAAATATATCATACTCATAATTATCGGTAAATGCGGGTTTTCTATACAACATTCGAAGTCCTGTCGAAAAATTATTGCTCAAAACCCGAATCTGGCTGGGCAGGAAGAACAGAATAAACCAACATGCCTTCGCCGTTATGAATGGCTCGAACTAACCCTGTTTCAGATTTGACCGCATAATATCCGTTTGTGCCAAGGATACGGCTTTCGCCTTTGAGCGGAAATAACTCCAACACACCTCCGCTATCATCAACAACAAGGTAGGCGGCTGAGGTTGTGCTCGGATTTTGAACATCGACAAGCTTAAGGCCCTCTTCCCAAAGGCGCAGACATTTTTGTTTCGCTTCAGACCAGACATAACCAGCGGAGCCGATGCATCCGTGGCCGTCTCGGTCATCGCCAACCGGTGGTGAGGTTGGTCCGCAACCTGTGAAAATAGATAGAATCATGAAGGCCGTTGGGAACAGTATAAATTTCATCACGATCACCTTATATGATCCGAGTTTTTACTATAATGTTGTTTGGCGAGAGTAAACTCAAGGCGCTCTATCAGCGCTAGTTTTTAGGGTCTTTTGCCTGAAATCAGTCAGGCGGCATAAACCCTGCGAGATATATCGCGCAGGGTTATAAAGAGCGGCTAGCTCTAATTCACGCCCGCTTGGGCAGCGCGGCGCATCATTTCTTCGCGGAACATCGCAGCAAAATCCGGCGGCTCCAACATGATGGGCGGATAACCGCCATTTTGTGTCATTTCGGCCATGATTTGGCGCGCAAACGGGAAGAGAAGCCGCGGACATTCAATCATGATCATAGGCTGAACTTCTTCAACGCCAATGCCTTGGAAAGCGAACAGACCTGCATATTCGACTTCAGCAATGAAGGCGACTTGGTCTTCGCGGCGCGCTTCGCATTTCAGCATCAACACAACTTCAACCGTGTCGTCAGACATCATCTGACGACCGATTTCTATGTTAATATTGATTGCCGGCGCAGGAAGGTTGCCCCGTAAGCTTTCCGGTGCATTAGGGTTTTCAAAACTCGCGTCTTTTGTGTATTGCGCCAGAACTTGAAGCATAGGGCCGGTAGCGGCCTCTTCGGCTTCTGGCGTTGGAGCGGCTGGCTCCGGTGTGTCATTTTTAGGCGATTTCGCCATGGGGTTCTCCTGTTAACAGGGTTTTGGTCAAGAATAGATTGCGCCTCGCGCTCGGTCAGCTAACATAGGCATTAATTTGGAGCAACCGAACAATTTCGTATAACAGCGCAATGTGCAAGATATTGCCCGCGCTAAGACCGTTGAAGTGAAAGACGTAAATCATGAATGAAGTCATTCTATATGCCGCCATCGCCACAATTGTGTGTGTAATGTTGTATTCCGTACTGGGAAAATCTGTTGGACAAGGACCCGAATCGGCCTTCGATCCCAAAGACCTCATGAACGACGCAGCACCAGATATGGGGTTTGCGGAGACCGTGGAGTCCGATCAAGGCATTCCTGGATTGAAGGATATTATTGCGGCTGATGCCAGTTTTTCAGCATCAGGATTTTTGGACGGGGCCAAAGGCGCTTATGGTATGATTCTTGAGGCTTTTGCGGAAGGTAACCGCGAACAGCTTGAAGAGCTTTTAACGCCGGACGTTTACGCCGTTTACGCCGCAGCCATTACCGACCGCGAAGAGAAAAATTTGACACAAGTCACAGATTTAGCGCGGCTTAAAACGGCTCAAATTCTACGCGGCGAAAAGGCTGGCAATGTCGCGCGCATTTTCGTCGAGTATGACGCAGAGCTATCGTCCGCTCTTGTGGACGCTGACGGCCAAACGGTTGAAGGCGACCCAGATGTGCTATCGTCCGTGACTGAGGTTTGGACGTTCGAACGGGCCTTTAAATCAAAGGACCCGAATTGGCTACTCTGTGATGTTGCTCCGTCCGAAGGCGACGAGCTTGCAGCGGATCCCACGCCCGATACCAAAACATCCGAAAAAAAGGCTTAGAGCTGTGCGCCGGATATGGATAGCGGCGGCAGCGGCGCTTTTATTAAGTGCCTGCGTAACAGCCCCGAAAACCCCTGCGCCAATAGATTACCCTGGTGCTGGAACGCCGGATGTAAGCGACCCATCAATCCCGACCGACCCAACCGATCCGTACAGACCGCCTGTAGCGCAACCATCGGAACCTAATCCAACACAACCCAATCCAACAGGCCCTATAACGCGGCCTGATCAAAATAACGCATCCGTTTTTGCAAAACTGCCGCATTGGCAGACCGCCGATATGCAGCCAGCCTTAACCGCATTTGAGCGTTCGTGCGGCCTATGGGCCAAGAAAAAGGCTAGCACTTTGATAAGCGCTTCCCACCCGGAAATGGGACGAGTTTCAGACTGGCGCGAGCCTTGCGATCTTGTGCAATATGTAGGGCAGGGGCCGCAAAGCGCGCGCAATTTTTTCCAAGCACATTTTTACCCTTTGTACCTTTCTGGCGGCGAGGCTTCTGGAACAGACGGGCTTTTAACCGCCTATTATCAACCTGAAATTACAGTGCGCCGGAAAGCTGATACTGTCTTTTCAGAGCCTATTCTTACCGTACCAGCCAAGCAAAGCCACCGCGCCTTACCACGCGCAAAAATTCGCACTTCGCATTCAAGCGTTATTGCTTACGGGCGGCCTATTGATGTGTTCTTTATGCAGATCCAAGGTTCCGGCGTCCTCGCCTTTGAAGATGGTCGCCGAACGCGGGCCGCTTTTGCCGCTCATAATGGTCAACCCTATACGTCCATTGGCGGCGTCCTCGTCAAAGCTGGATATATGACCAAAGATCAGGCTTCAAAACAGGCCATTGAAAAATGGATGGCAGACAACGGCCCAGAGGCCACGCGCATGTTGATTAATGAAAACGAGCGTTATGTTTATTTTGAGGCGCAAAACATAGTCGCTGGCGAAGGCCCAAATGGTGCAATGGGGGTGCCGCTTACCGCTATGGGTTCTATGGCCGTTGACCCTGCTTTTCATCCTTATGGTATGCCGTTTTGGATTACCGTAAAAACACCGCAATTTGGCGGTGATTATAACGGCAAGGAAACGGGCCTTCTTATGATCGCCCAAGACACAGGCGGGGCGATTAAGGGCATGCGCCGCGGCGATCTCTATTTTGGTTCTGGTTTTGAGGCGGGCGACAGAGCTGGCGTGATGAAACATAAAGGCCAGTGGGCGATCCTGCTGCCTCGCGCTCTATTGCGGGGGCTTGCTGTTTCGTAATGGCGGTTTCGTAACGATGCCGCCGCGAAAGCCTTACCGCCCCCCCGTTGATGACGGGCTATGGAAGCGCGTCGCACGCACCGTTACGCCGCTCGGCAATAAAACATCGCGTCCCGCTTGGCCAGAGCGCAGCGATTTTGCCAATATGATGCGAATTCCGCCCGTCATGCCGGAAACAGCTTTGACGCCAGATCGGGCGCTGGAGCTAAACGGCGATAAGAAAACCCGTCGCGGACGTGTCGAAATTGAAATGCGCGTCGACCTTCATGATAAAACACAGGCCGAAGCGCTCCCATTATTACGCGATACTATTGAGCGTGCCTCAAAACGCGGCGCGAAATGCGTGCTTGTGATCACGGGTAAAGGCGCGCGCATGGACGGCGTTTTGCGCGGCGCTTTTCCGAACTGGATTAACCGCCCCGACATTCGCCCGCATATCGCTAGCTATGCCCAGTCCCACATCAAACATGGCGGCGCAGGGGCGTGGTACGTGTTTATAAAATCGGGATAAAGACCCCGACGCCTTAATCTTGGCCGTAAAATTGCAAAGCCCGACGCATGAAACATCTGCGACTGTCTTTGGCTCTTTTTCTGTTCTTCGTCGGCGTCCTCTCAGGCGTGCGTTATTTGGATGCCCGAAGCGCGCACTACGTGACTTGCGTCGAGCATATCGCCGCACAAGCTGACAGCCCGTTTCTCTACCCCGAAGACGGAAAAGCTATTGCGGAAAAACTCGATAATTCAGAGGCGGAATTTGTGGTTAAAGGTCAGCCCTGTCCGGCTATTTTAGCGGCCCATAAGGATGAACTGAAAGCGCGTTTTCAAGCCGTCAACGCAGCGGGCTAACGGCGGTCACAAAAAACCGCCTCGCAGAAACGAGACGGCCATTATTTCAGTCTAAAAACTCTACTCTTCAATACCGTGCGCGGCGAACATGAAGGCGTATTCTTCGGCGTAGTCGAGAAGGCGGCCATATCGGCCTGAGTTTGAGAAATGGCCTGCGCCCATATTCATACGCATTACAAGAAGATTATCGTCTGTTTTTGTGGCGCGCATTTTAGCGGTCCATTTGGCAGGCTCCCAATAGGTCACGCGCGGATCGTTAAGGCCCCCGGAGACAAACATGGGCGGGTAATCGCGGGCTACGATATTGTCATAAGGGGAATAGGCGAGGATGGTTTCGTAATCCTCAGCCGACTTGATCGGGTTGCCCCATTCTTCCCACTCGGGCGGGGTTAACGGCAAGGTCGCGTCGAGCATGGTGTTCAGCACATCGACGAAAGGCACGCCGAGATTAATCGAACGCCACATATCCGGCGATTGTATGGTGACAGCGCCCATAAGCTCGCCGCCAGCACTACGGCCTGAGGCGGAGATATTGCCTTTGCTGACATAACCATGCGCAACAAGGCCTTCGGCGACATCGACGAAATCATTGAAAGTGTTTTCGCGTTTCTTGAGCTTCCCGTCGAGGTACCAATTATAACCCATCATAGAGCCGCCGCGCACATGAGCGATGGCGAAGGAGAAACCGCGGTCAAGAGCCGAGAGGCGTAAGGTTGAAAAACTCGGCGAAATAGTGGCGGAGTAGGCCCCGTAACCATAAAGCCACATGGGTTGGCTGCCGTCTTTCTTGAAGCCTTTTTTATAGACAATCGAGACCGGAATGGGCGTGCCGTCGCGGGCTTCGATCATTAGGCGTTCGGTTTCGTATTGTGATTTATCATAACCTGACGGCACCTTTTTAACCTTGCGGGTCGTGAGTGTTTTCTGGCTATGGTCGTAATCAAAAACCGTGTCGGGCGTAATCATGGATTCGTAATCTACGCGAAGCGTGTCTTGCGTAAATTCTGGGTTTACGCCAATGGAAGCCGTGAAGATATTTTCCGGAAACGCGATGGCGTCGCCAGATATATCGGTTGACCCTTTGGCCGGGTAATTCAGCAGTTCGATTTTTTCAAGGCCGCCGTCGCGGGATTTCATTGCCATAAACCCGTCAAATGTCTGTAGGTCTAAAAGATAATTACTATCCGAACCTTTAATCAGAGTTTCCCAGTTATCAACAGACGGCGCGTTGTCGGCGGCGCGGACAAGGCGGGAGTTTTTATGGGTGTCATTGGCTAGAATATAAAAATAGCCATGAGCGTGATCGATGGTTTGGGTAAAGCCAGCCTCGCGAGAGATAAGCGGAACGAGTTCGCCGGACAGGTCAGCGGATAGAGCGTAACTTTCCTGAACTTCGCCTTGGCCCGTAGCGATGATAAAGAACTCTTCAGAGCTCGTTTTTTCAAAACCAATAAAAAAGCCGTCATCTTTTTCAGTGTAGATGGTGCGGTCCGCGCTTTGCGCTGTGCCCAGCTTATGGGCTTTAATGTTTTTTGAATGCCAGCGGCCCTGTTCAAGTAGGGCGTAAATGAGCGTGCTGCCGTCGGCGCTGAAATCAATATCGCCGCCTACGTCGCTCAGCACATCTGTAAGATACTCGCCTGTGGTCAGATCTTTGACTTTGACCTGATAGCGCTCATCACCCGCCGTATCGAAGGCGTAGGCGAGGTAGCGGTTGTCGGAACTGATTTTCCAATCCCCGATGACAAAATACTTATACCCTTTAGCCAAAGCAGTTTCGTCCATGAAGACAGTCTCTTTGCCCGTTTCCAAATTCTTGCGGGCGCGAGTGCGGTATTCTGCGCCCTCCTTAAAGTACCAGCGATATTCATATCCGTTTGTGACATAGGGTACGGACTCTTCAGTTTCATCTGTGCGCCCTTTAAACTCTTCGAAGATTTTATCCGCAAGGGGCTGATGCGGTTTTAAAAACTCTTGATAATAGGCGTTCTCCGCCTTGAGGTACTCAAGCACATCTTCGTCGTCTGTTTCAGGGTAATCTGGGTCTTTCAGCCAAAAATAGGGATCAGATAGCGTCTTGCCGTGATACTCGCGCTCGCTCGGTTTTTGCTCGGCCATAGGCGCCGGCGAAGCGAGCTGTTTGATGCGGGTGATGTCAACGTTGCTAGTTTTCATAATGGGCGCGTCTGTATCAGGTGTTTCCGATTGGCAAGCAGACAGTGCAAGACCTATGGCAAGCGCGCTGGCTAAAATAATCGATTTCATAATCATCCCCTATAAATTTAGACTGTATCTACGACAGAAGTCGGATAATGCCAAGGGGGAAGGAAATTCGGAGCGGGGCAGGCTATTTGAGCAAGCCTTGCCCGTCCACCTATAAGGCGGAGAGGCATAGCCCCCTACAAAATAAACTTACTCAAATCCTGATCTGCGGCTAGTTTGCCGACGTGGTCTTTCACGTAGGCCGCGTCGATGGTCAGGCTTTCGCCGCCTTTGTCAGTCGCGGTGAAGCTTATGTCGTCGAGCAGGCGCTCCATGACCGTGTGCAGACGCCGCGCGCCGATATTTTCTACGGAAGCGTTTACGTCAGCGGAAATTTTGGCGATCTCGGCTATGCCGTCTTCGGTGAAATCGAGTGTGACGTCTTCGGTGGCCATGAGGGCTTTATATTGTTTGATAAGGCTCGCTTCCGGTTCGGTTAAGATGCGGACGAAGTCTTTTTCCGTCAGTGCGCGCAGTTCGACTCGGATCGGGAGGCGGCCTTGAAGCTCGGGCAGCATGTCTGACGGCTTGGCCACATGGAACGCGCCAGACGCGATAAATAGAATATGGTCGGTTTTGACGGGGCCGTATTTTGTCGACACGGTTGTGCCCTCGATAAGCGGGAGCAGATCGCGCTGTACGCCTTCGCGGGAGACATCTGCGCCGCGCGCATTAGAACGTGCTGTGATTTTGTCGATCTCGTCCAGAAAGACAATCCCATCATTTTCCGCGCGCTCAACGGCTTCGCGGGTGATCGAGTCGTCATCGATAAGTTTGTCGGCTTCTTCGGAGAGAAGCGGGCCGTGCGCGTCGCCAATTCGCATGGTAACTTTCTTGGTTTTGCCCATGCCCTTGCCAAACAAAGAGCCTAGATCAAGCATGCCCATGCCACCGCCCGGTTGTCCCGGAATGTCGATGCCTTGGAACGGCGAGGCTGTATCGGATAATTCAAGATCAACGGTTTCGTCGTCAAGTTCTCCGGCCTGCAACCTTTCGCGGAATTTGCGCCGTGTGGCTTCGCCAGACGTTTCGCCCGTCAGCGCATCAAGAATACGCTTCTCTGCGGCCATCTCGGCTTGCGCTTTGACTTGTTCGCGCTTCATGTCCCTGATCATAGAGATAGACGTCTCGATGAGGTCGCGGATAATTTGCTCTACGTCGCGGCCAACATAACCAACCTCGGTAAATTTAGTTGCTTCGATTTTGATGAAAGGCGCCTGAGCAAGCTTGGCGAGGCGGCGGGAGATTTCAGTTTTACCAACGCCTGTGGGGCCAATCATAAGAATATTTTTTGGCGTCACTTCGTGGCGAAGATCTTCGGAAACGCGGCGACGGCGCCAGCGGTTACGAAGGGCAATGGCCACGGCGCGCTTAGCATCGCTTTGCGCGACGATGTGGCGGTCAAGTTCTGAAACAATCTCGCGGGGTGAAAAATCAGTCATAGGTCATCCTTCTCTACTGCGACTAGATAAGAAGAGGCGGCAAATGTTCAAGGCTTATAGTCAGGATCAAAGGGCGGCGGGAAAATTGGCAGGTCTGGCAAAACTTTTAAAAGCGCCGCCCGCGCGTGATGCCATCCCGCCCCTAAGAAAATAACGGCTGCGCCGATCAACAGAAATGTGAGCGCCGAAATTTTACCAAATCCCAATCCTGTATCGGACATGAGAAAGGCCACCGCAAATCCCGCATAGCCTAGAGACGAGACAAGCAGCGCCCTCCTATTTATCGCGAGTCCAATAAGGGCGACGATGAAAACCATAAACATTAATATACCCGCGTCACCTTTATCCAAGGTCGGCATGGGTACAAGGTTGAAAAGCGTAACGGTATTTACGCGCACAAGTTCAATGGCGAGTCCGTGAATGATAAGCGGCGCGGCGGTAAAATGGAGCCAAAAAGCATTGTCCGCGAACCGCGTTGTGCGGTGCTTATCTTCCATATCGTAGCGCATAGCGGCTATGAAGGTCACAATGCCGCCCGTAAATAAAACCCAGCCCGTCGCGTCTTTCATCAAATTTGGAGCCATAGAAGTCGTGATATTAAAAAACAGCGAGAGCGTAGCTATGGCGATCAAGGCCACACAAAACGGTAGTCTCACGCGCCAATAGAAAACGAGCATAGCGGCGAGAGTTAAACTCGCGACCGTCACAGAACCGCCGAGCCCCATATTGCCTAAAACAACGCCGACGCCGCGCTGTGTAAACACCAGAAAGGCCAACGCCGTGATGAGGGTCGGGAGATGCTGACGTTTCTTTTTGCCAAAATACTCGGCCATGAACGCCATGATTATGGCCGCTATTATAAAGGACATTCCGCCGCCAAAGACTGCCGCCATAACCGAGAGGCCAAGGGCAAATAGGCCTATGCCGATGGCAATGAATACATCCGAGAAGCTACGAATGAACCGCATATGGTCTTCATTGCCAATAACGGCGGCGTTGGCTGCGGGCGCTTCAGGGGCGTAGGACGCTTTGAGCCGCATGGTTTTAGCCTGCGCTGCGCTGATGATACCCGCTTCAAGCGCGGCATCGATTTGGTCTTGGGTCATCTGTGTCATGGCGCGACGATAGCAGATCTGCGTGCAAGCCTTAACCTGAAAATACAGAAGCTGTTGCCCCTTGCGAGTCTGGTCAAAAGCGCCCATTTAGAGAACAACTAAGGAGAGCTGTGATGTTCATACAGACCGAAGACACGCCGAACCCGGCAACGCTGAAATTTTTACCTGGCCGAGATGTGGCAGGGTCAGGACGTCCGGCGCTTGATTTTAAGCGCGGGGATAATGTATCCGGCGCGCCGCTCGCTGAAATGCTGTTCATGATTCCGGATGTGAAAGGTGTGTTCTTTGGCGCGGACTTTGTCTCTGTGACAAAATCCGAGGACGCGCTTTGGAAGCATTTGAAGCCTGCCGTGCTGGGCGCGATAATGGATTTCTTTGTTGCAGGCGGTACGCCGCTCACAGACCAAATCGCTAACGAAGCGGAGGAAGACCGCGTTTATGAGGGCGAAACCCTTGAGATTGTTGAGCAGATAAAAGAGCTGATCGAACTTCGAGTGCGCCCTGCCGTGGCGCAAGACGGCGGCGATATTGTGTTTAAACATTTTGACGAAGACGGCACAGTGTTCCTCGAAATGCGCGGCGCTTGTGCCGGATGTCCGTCATCAACCATGACGCTTAAATCTGGCATTGAAAACCTACTCAAGCATTACGTCCCCGAAGTGACGAGCGTTGAGCAGGCCGCGTAATTGATCATTCTCGGCCTTGATACGACAGGCAGACATTGCACCGCCGCGCTTATTCATGCCGAGGGAGCCGATACGCAGAACTGCCTTGCTCAAAAATCCGAAAATATCGGACGCGGACACGCGGAACGGCTTGCGCCCATGGTGCAAGAGATATTACGAGAGGCAGATATTACGCCGCCTCAAATTGACCGCATAGCCGTCTGCACAGGCCCAGGCAGCTTTACAGGTCTGCGTGTGGCGCTCGCTTTCGCTAAAGGCTTTGCCTTGCCGCATAATATCCCCGTGATTGGGATTTCGGCTCTCGAAGTCATAGCCACTCAGATCGATCCGCAAAAAGAAAAAAAGGTCGTTTCAGTCATGGATGTTCGGCGCGGGCAAGTGTGCTGGGCCGCTTATGATAAAGGCCGCGAAATACAGCCTCCGGTGACTGAAGACTTAGAGACGGCTAAGGCCGCGATTGCTGCGTTTGGTTATGACAAGCTTTCCGGAGACGGAGCTCATCTTATTGAGACCGAGTCTTCTGTTCAGCATGTCTCTGGCCCATCTTTAGCATTTCTTGCCAAAGACCTCGCGCCCAAAGACTATCCTTCGGTTCCTCTATATTCTCGCGGGCCGGATGCAAAATTGCCCGGCGGGATTACGCCAAAGCTTCCGCCGCTATAATGACTTGCCGCCGCCTGACGCAGCAGGACGCGCCAGCCATGGCGGCGCTTCATGCCGCCGGATTTGATAAAGGCTGGCCCGAAGGCGATATGATTTTACATGTGCAAGACGATATTACGGTCGGGATTGGTAATCCACTGTCCGGGTTTCTGATTATCCGTCCTGCCGAAGATCAAGCCGAGCTTTTAACCATTACCACAGAGCCCGCGGCGCGGGGGCAAGGGCTTGGGAAAAAATTATTGATAGCAGGTGAACAAGCCGCTGCATTGCAAGACATCAATATTCTTTTTCTAGAGGTCGCTGAAGATAATGATCCCGCCATCGCACTGTATAGGTCTTGCGGCTACGAGGCGTTTGGACGCCGTCCTGCCTATTATCGCCGCGCAAATGGACGGGTCGCGGCTTTGACTTTTCGTAAAAAGCTGGACGCGTGAATGGCAAGCGGCTAGAGACGTTTTGAGGACGCTCAGAGATCATAGCGTCATAAGCGAGGCAAGAATGGGTAGTTGGATAGAACGAAAATGCGCAGAGCGCGGACTTCGTATGACAGAACAAAGGCGCGTGATCGCTAAAGTTTTGTCTGAGGCTGATGATCACCCTGACGCGGAAGAGCTTTACAAGCGCGCGGCCGATATTGATTCGAATATTTCATTGGCGACGGTTTACCGGACTGTTCGGTTGTTTTCTGATGCTGGTATTATTGAGACGCATGATTTCCGCGACGGACGGGCGCGCTACGAAACTGCTGACGAAGAACATCATGACCATTTAATTGATGTGGTTACTGGTGAAGTCATTGAATTTGTCGATGACGAGATCGAAGCTTTGCAGGAACGCATTGCTAAAAAGCTTGGCTATGAACTCGTAGATCACCGGCTTGAACTTTATGGTAAAAAACTCACGTAGGACATTATGGCAGACGATGTAACAGACGAACAAAAGGTATTCTTTAAACGGGTTGATGCTCATGTAAGTTTGGCCAACAGTCATATTGCCGATGGCGAAATGATGGGGCCGATTACGGGCGCCATGATGTTTGGTACTGCGCGGTTTAATGCTTGGATGGTCGCATTCGGATCAGAAAATGTCGAGCACCTGAAAACAGTTAAAGACGAAACGCTCGAACTTTTTACCAAACAATATTCGGATATGATGGCTCAGCATCTTGATTATTATGTCGAGAATTATGACGCCCTTCAAAAGCAGCCAAAATAGAGATATATGAAGACCACCTTGCGATATTTGTTAGCGTGGATTGCCGCCGTTTTGGCGTGCACGATTACGGCCTCAATTATCTCAACGCAGCGCGTGATTAATGCGTTAAACGCGTCTGGCGGGGCGGCGAGCTTTGGTGACCGTGTGTCTATGGCCCTTTATGATTTGCTGCATTTTGGCGTTCTTTACGGCGTATTTATTGTCATCGCATTTCTTATCGCCTTCATTGCGGGCGGCTTTGTATTTCGTTTTGCGAAAACAGGGCGCTTCTTTGTCTATATCACGGCGGGCGCAGTCGCCATGGGCGTGATGTTATTTTTGATGAAACAGGTGTTTTTCGGTGTCCCGATTGTGGGCGGCGCGCGCGACGGAGCTGGCCTTGCTCTGCAAATGTTTGCGGGCGGTCTTGGCGGTTATGTGTTTCACCGTCTCTCTTTGGCGAAATCCTCCGCTTAAGGCTTTATCTGCGGCGGTCTTAGGGCTACGGTGCACGCCAAATAACCCGCAGAGACAGACATGACAAAAACGGCCCTTATTTCAGGCATTACCGGACAAGACGGCGCATATTTGGCGAAGCTTTTGCTCGGCAAAGGCTATGTTGTTCACGGCATTAAGCGCCGCTCTTCTAGTTTTAACACGCAGCGTATTGATGATCTTTATGTTGATCCGCATGTGCCCGACGCTCAGCTCTTTTTACATTATGGTGACCTAACCGATTCGACTAATATTTTGCGTATTGTGCAGGAAACCAAACCGGATGAGATTTATAATCTCGCCGCGCAGTCCCACGTGCAGGTAAGCTTTGAAACGCCGGAATATACGGCGAATTCTGATGCGATTGGCGTGCTACGTTTTCTCGAAGCCATCCGTATTTTAGGGATGGAAAAAACGTGCAAATTTTACCAAGCCTCTACGTCGGAGCTTTACGGAAAAGTACGCGAAACCCCGCAAAATGAAGACACGCCCTTCTACCCGCGTAGTCCTTATGCTGCGGCGAAAATTTACGCTTACTGGATTACGGTTAATTACCGCGAAGCTTACGGCATGCATGCCTCCAACGGTATATTATTTAACCATGAAAGTCCGATGCGCGGGGAGACTTTTGTCACCCGCAAAATCACGCGGGCTGTGGCGGCGATCCACCACGGTTTGCAAGACGAAATTTTTCTCGGCAATCTCGATGCTAAGCGGGACTGGGGACACGCCCGAGATTATGTCGAAGGCATGTGGCGCATGATGCAGCAAGACACGCCGGATGATTATGTTCTCGGTACGGGCGAAACCCATTCCGTGCGTGAATTTGTCGAACTCGCTTTTGCTAAAACAGGCGTTACTATTGCTTGGAGCGGCGAAGGCATTGACGAAATTGGTACTAACGCAGCATCGGGCAAAGTTTTGGTACGGATTGATTCGCGTTATTTCCGCCCCACAGAGGTCGAGCTTTTGCTCGCCGATCCAAGCAAAGCAAAAAATAAACTTGGCTGGGAACATACCGTATCGTTCAAAGAGCTTGTCGACGAGATGGTGCAAAGCGATCTTGATTTAATGTCCCGCGAAAAAGACCGCAAACAGCGCCATGACTAGCTATAGCCTAGAGGGCAAGAGGGTTTGGGTTGCGGGTCATCGCGGCATGGTGGGCTCGGCGATTGTTCGCAGGCTTGCACGCGAAAACCCAAAAGAGATTATTACGGTGACGCGCGAGGCGCTAAACCTACTCGACCAAACCGCCGTCAATACATGGATGGCAGAGACTAAGCCTGACGCAATATTTTTAGCCGCGGCCAAGGTTGGCGGGATTGCCGCAAACGATACCTATCCGGCGCAGTTTCTGTTTGAGAACACGATGATGGCATCGAACATTATTCATGCGGCCTATGTCAATAAGACCGAAAAGCTGCTGTTCCTTGGCTCGTCTTGTATCTATCCTAAATATGCGGAACAGCCCATCAAAGAAGACTCGCTTTTGGAAGGGGCGCTTGAGCCGACTAATCAGTGGTACGCAATAGCGAAAATATCTGGCCTGATGATGTGCAGAGCTTATCGCCGCCAATATGGCTGCGATTTCATTGCGGCTATGCCGACCAATTTATACGGCCCAGGAGATAATTATAATTTGGAAAACTCTCACGTTATTCCCGCACTTCTACGGAAAGCTCATGAGGCTAAAATAAACGGCGCGGAGTCTATGGAGATTTGGGGAAGCGGAACTCCGCGCCGTGAATTTATGCACGCAGATGATTGCGCCGATGGTTTGGTTTTTGCCATGAAAAACATCTCGCAGGAACAACACGTCAATATCAGTGCAGGAACGGATTTACCGATTGAAGACCTAGCCCGTCTCGTGATGAAGGTTGCTGGATTTGAGGGAGAACTCAACAAAGACACATCACGGCCAGATGGAACACCCCGTAAGATCATGGACGATCACGCGCTTAAATCTATGGGGTGGACCCCGTCTATTGGTTTGGAAGAAGGCTTAAAAGACGCCTATGACTGGTTCTTGAAACACCAAGGCGAATTACGAGGCGTTTAATTAAAGCGCGAATAGGAACACGATCATGATCACCCTGCTTTATTGTTTGTCTGCCTTTTGGCTTTTAATTGCGTTTTGCGGGGCGGTTTATACGCAGGCGCCAAAGCATGTGCCAAACCTGTCATTTCTCTATTACGCCATTAGCTTGATCGGGCATCTTTTTACGCTGCCGCTTTTAATAACGGTTTTAGGGGTTTTTGCCACGTCGCTAACCGTACTGCCCTCCTCGCCTTGGCTAACGGGGATGAGCGCAGTGTCGGCGTGTCTGTGTGGTGTGATCTTATGGCAGAGTTATCGCGGGCGACAGGTTTTGGCGGGAATTATTCCCGAAGGGCCGCAGCCCTCGAAAGCGTCATTTTGGACGGGCGCGCTTTTCCCGCTTATGAACGGCCGCAAAGGCGTGCGCCGGATTAAAGATGTGGCTTACGGTGATGCAGGCGTGAAAAATACGCTCGACATTTATGTACCGGAAATTTTGCCCGAGACGTCTTGTCCTGTCCTAATCCATATTCACGGCGGCGCGTGGGTTGTGGGCCGGAAGCGGCAACAGGCGCAACCTCTCATGCAGCACCTTGTTTCGCGCGGATGGATTGCCGTTGATATTAATTACCGCCTCGGTCCGAAACACCGCATGGACGTTGTGGTCTCGGACGTTCTGCGCGCCATTGGCTGGGTAAAAACCAACATCGCAGACTATGGCGGAGACCCGAATTTTGTCGCAACCAAGGGCGGATCTGCGGGCGGGCATTTAACCGCGCTGACCGCTTTGATGCCAAACAATAACGCCTTTAAAGCTGGGTTTGAAGATGTGGATTGCAGCGTCGATGCCGCCGTTCCGGTTTACGGCGTGTATGATTTTCTCGACCGCACGGGCGCGCTGGCTTTTGGGCAGCCAGAGCTGGAAGCCTTCATGACCAAAAACTCTATGACGGGCCCGCTTTCGACCCACCGTGATTTTTGGGACAACGTCACGCCCATGGGCAATATCCATAAAGACGCGCCGCCTATGTTTGTCCTGCATGGACGGCATGACGCGCTGGCCGCCTTTAAAGGGGCGGAGATTTTTGTCAGTGCTCTGCGGGAGGTTTCTAAGAACGACGTTCTCTTTGCCGCGCTTCCAAGCGGGCAACATGCCTATGACTGTTTGGGCGGGCCGCCGACGCAGGCGCACATATATGCGGTTGAGCGCTTCCTTAACAAAGTCCGCGCAGAAAAATCTGCGTCTTAAGCCTTTTGAGTAAACCTCTTTTCAACGCCCGCGAATTAGCTTAATCAGCCTCCTATAAATTTGGGAGACTACCATGGCCGATCTATTCACGCTCGAAAGCCTGTTCACGCTTGTAATGCTTGTATTGCTGCAAGCCGTACTCGGGTTTGATAATCTTTTATATATCGCGATTGAAAGTAACAAAGTCGGCGATCCGGTTCAGGCCAGAAAAGTTCGCACGTGGGGCATCGCGATTGCCGTGGCGCTGCGGATCGTGCTTCTCATTATTATTGTCATGATGTTTGGCGCTATGGCCGAGCCTCTGTTTGGTATTCACCTCACAAATTTCCTTGAGGGCGAGTTCACCCTGCAAGCCCTCGTCACACTCTTCGGCGGCGCATTTATTATTTATACGGCGATTAAAGAAATTAATCACATGCTCGCGGTCGAACATATCGAACATAGCGAAGGCAGTGGCCGCCGCTCTATGGGCAAAGCGATTGCGCTGATCGTCATGATGAACCTCGTGTTCTCGTTTGACTCGATCTTGTCCGCTATGGCGATTGCGTCCGTACCGGGCGTGGACGGCGGGCCGCCAACCTACCAAGTGCCGCTTATGGCTATCGCGATTATCCTGTCGGGTATTGCGATGATTTTGCTCGCCGACGCGGTGACGGATTTCATCAAAAAGAACCGCATGTATCAAATCATGGGTCTATTTATCTTGCTTCTCGTGGGCGTCTTGCTCGTCTCCGAAGGCGCTCACCTCGCGCACCTCAAGCTCTTCGGCTTCGCGATTGATGCTATGTCCAAACCGACCTTCTATCTAGTGGTCGGGGTGCTTATCATCACAGACGTGATTTCCACCAAATACCAAAAGCGCCTCTGGGCCCAAAAAGAAGCCGAGATCAGGGGCGGCGACGCCGCAGCTGAGGGCCTAAAGGCGGTTGATAAGGCCATGGGACATTAGCGTTTAAAGCTGGGCCGCCGCGCGAAGCGAATAAAGGCCGTAGGGCGTAGGATTAATAGGGCCTGTCACCCCGGACTTGATCCGGGGCCTGGTAGTTATATCGCGCGACCTAACGTCTAGGTCCCGCATCTTCACTGCATTTCGTGCGGGATGACAGGTCGTATTAATCCTGCACATTACCGCCTAAATTCCCCGCCACAGCAGCATTCTCACGAATATAATCCTCACTTTCCAAAACGGGCGTATATTAAACTCGTTTCTATACCGGATGGGACAGGCGAGCGTTCGTTGATCGTTTTCGGTATAGACGGTGTGAGTTGTAGCTTTTGGGTTAGGGACCTACCA
>JBPOEZ010000003.1:0-513519 GCA_051252005.1 Alphaproteobacteria bacterium
CCATTCGCATCGACCGTCACAACACCGTGAACCGCGCCCTGGCGAGACGTCGACAAAGCACTCGTAAGCCCCGGCATAACGTAAGTCACGGTGCCTGTCCCAAACATCATTTGGTTCGCCAGTGTTGTCGCCGACTGCGCGCCAAAGGCTGAAGAGCCTTCATGAGAGGCATCGGAGTTCCAGCCGACAGCGGTTGCGCGTGTGCCTCTTGCTTTGGACGCATTACCAAGGGCCGTAGACGCGATAGAGTCAGCAACAGAGGCCCGGCCAAAAGCGGTGCTGTCCGCCCCGCTCGCATTCGCGGTTGCGCCAAGCGCCGTAGAGTTTATGCCCGTAGCTTGTGTAGACAAGCCAAAGGCGGTGGAGTTTGTCGCAGACGCTCTTGCACTATCGCCCACGGCGGTACTATTCGCGCCGTCAGCGCGGGCATCAGCGCCTAAGGCTGTTGTATTCGCAGCATTCGCCACAGCGCCGTGGCCCAGAGCCGTCGCATCTGTTGCTGTGGCTTCTGAACGTGTACCAATGGCCACACTGTCCTGTCCGCTGGCGTTTGCGCCTCTGAACTGTATCCCACCGCCGCTATTATACACCGCCCCGCCAATCGCGACCGCAGAGCGTCCCGTGGCCCGGGCAGAGTGTCCGCCACCTATGAGACGGCCCGTGCCAATCGCTACAGAGCCGTCGCCGCTGGACAGCGTTCGCCCGCCAATCGCAATAGAGTCTACATTGGTCGCGGAGGCCCGCACACCGATGGCTGTTGTATTATCACCAGAAGCGCTTGCAAGAACACCGACAGACATAGCCGCCGCCCCTGTCGCAGAGGATGTATGACCCACCGCAAGCGTTGACCCGCCCGCCGCATTGGCACTATCGCCGATGGCTACAGACTTAACGCCGGACGATGTAGAATTCGCCCCAAACGCCAAGCCGCCCGTCCCGCTCGCTGTAGCCCCCGTGCCGCAGATAAGAGAATCCGTTCCGCCTCCTGCTTGGCAAGCGCCGCCGCCGCCGCTAAACACAGCCGCGTTAAGTTGGCTTAAATTCACCGCGTCCGTACCTTGTGTACCCGCGGCGACATTGGTGATCTGGCGTTCATTACCAACCCGCCCAACGGATATGGAATTATTGCGATTTGTCTGTGATCGGCTACCAAGCGCCACTGCATCTGCATGTGTGGCTTGAGCGTAAACGCCTAAAGCTACGGCGTTACTGGCACTGGACACGGCTTCAAGCCCCACCGCCATACTACTTAACGCGCTCGCGGACGTGCTGTAACCAATAGCGATACTGCCGGACGCACTTCCGGCATCAGCGCCTGCTCCTATCGCAACCGCTTGAGTACTAGCGCCTGCATTAGCGCCAACGGAAGTCGAATCTACACCATCGGCATGTGCTTCAGAGCCTAACGCTGTTCCGTTTGCCAACGCAGCTAATGCATCATAGCCAATTGCTGTACTCCCTGTACCAATTGCACGGGCCTCTGCACCAACAGACGTAGCATTGTTAAGGTGAGAGAGTGCATTGTATCCTAAGGAGGTCGTGTCGGTCCCTATAGTTCGAGACCCTGTCCCCAAAGCTATACTGCGACTCCTTTCTGCACGGGCACCACGCACTATTAATGTGCCGCTCCCATCATAAACCGCGCTACCAATGGCCACCGCGGAGGTTTCTAATGCTTGGGCGGAATGCGCGCCGTTAATGTCACGACCTGTTCCCAACGCAATAGAACCTTCACCGCTGGCTTGAGCGCGGCCGCCTATAGCAATAGAGTCCACCTCGGTGGCTGAGGCACGAAAACCCAGAGCGGTCGCGCTAGCAGCCGATGCCGTAGATAAAGAACCCATAGCCGTTGTAGCAGACCCCATGGCCACAGAGCTATGCCCGACAGTGAGTGCAGAACTGCCAGATGCAGATGCTCCGTCTCCGATAGCAATAGATTGTACATTGGCGGCAGAGGCATTAAAACCAAGCGCCAGCGCCCTTTCTCCAACCGCCGATGCATTCACACCGCAAACAACTGAATCCGCGCCCGCGCCTTCGAAGCACGCGCCGCCGCCGCCGCTTATCACAGCGGCATTAAGTTGATTTACATTCACAGCATCCGTGCCTTGTGACCCAGCCGCGACATTTGTGATTTGGCGCTCACTCCCGCTTACACCAACGGAAACTGTATTGACGCGGTCAGCGAGGGCAAGTGACCCCAAGGCCACTGAATTTGAAGCACTTGCCGTCGCACCTGTTCCAATTGCAGCAGAATTAAGCGCGGATGCAGTTGACGTCGTACCGATTGCGATAGAATCTTGCTGTGTCGCATCAGCGCCGTCAATCGTGTCAGGGCCATGAAGATTAAGTCCCCCACCAATCGCAATTGCTCTTAACCCCGTAGCATTGGCAGCCGTGTCCCAACTATTTCCGCTACCAATTGCAATAGCGCCTTCTGCGGTAGAGCGGCTACTGACACCTATACCAATTCCGCGGCTACCTAATGCAAAGGAACCCTGGCCAATACTAATTGCACTCGGCCCTGATGCTTCCGCTGACCACCCCAAAGCTGTCGAGTATATCGCCGCTTCCGCGCCTGCCCCAATAGCTGTTGCTCCACCACCACTAGCGTTCGCGCCTCGCCCGACAGCCGTGGATAGATTACTGTCGGCAACCGCATTCGCACCTAATGCCGTAGCATCCTGATGCAACGCCCTCGCGCCTACCCCAACCGCCGTCGCGCGCAAGCCAGTCGCATCAGCCGTGGTCCCAATCGCCGTAGAGTCAATTGCGGTCGCTTCCGCAAAAGCCCCAAACGCAGAGGCATCTTCGCCAAGCGCTGTTGCGTCATATCCAACAGCCGTAGACCGCAAACCCGAGGCTACGGATCCGACGCCGCATTGCACCGATTGATTTCCTGTCCCGTTCATACACGCCGCGCCCGCATTGGGGGCCTCATAGACCACGCCGCCATTTTTCGGAGATATAGATATGGGCTCAGGCGTTGCTTCAGTCTTACCCTCCGCAGTGATCGGGGCGGCGATAACATCGGTCATAGTAACAGTAATATTACCCGCTTTCAGAGCCGTAATCTCGCGCTGCATATCCATGATGATCTGGCGCATTTGAGCGAGTTCAGCACTTGTCTCCGCGTCCGCCGCATAGGCCGCTGGCGCGCTAAGCACTCCAACGGACAAAGCCGCACTTAGCGACAATACTGCCGCTCGGTTGATCAGAGTAGATTTGAATGATGGTGTCTTAGGCACAGCGCGCTCCTCGCTTTAGTAAATGAATTCTTACCAAAAAAGTCTAGCGCCTAAGCGGCCTAAGTAACAACCTAAAAGCTAGTTGAAGTTTCAACATTAGCCGCATCAAATGCGGAAAGCCCGTCCAATTTTATTCGGAAACGGGCACGTCAAAATCGCATAAATTATACACAAGGTCTCCTGCAACACGGACGATCACGGCAGTGACAGGCACTGAAATGGGGATGTTTCAACACCTGTCACTGTCGCTAATGCTTGAGCAGGCTGAATTTCAGCGGCTCGGCATTCAAAGAAAACACTCATTGTAAGACCAAAGCTGCGCTGTCTATCTCAAGCAACCAACAGCCCATCCAAAGGACGGTGTTTCTTAACAATATGCGGGAAGCCATACATTCAGAAGCGGCGGCGTTCTGCGACGTTTGCCGCAGAACGCACCTTTGCAACTGAGTTGCCTAGGCGGCTCGCCTCTGCGCCCCGAGATATTCAGCACCCGGCTGACATTACATTCAACTCTCGGATGAACGCGCTGGGCTCAATCAGCGCGGCCATCCTTGAGTACCTCTGCGCTAAGCGACGGGAAAACCACTTCAGAGGAAGGACGCGCGGGCTGTTAGGCCTTGCATCCTTTGAATAAATTATAGATAAACTGAGCCGCGCTAAAGCAGAATACACCATATGGGGTATGGGGGCTTTTTTTCTGAAATTAGTGCGAGGGTGGACGGGAGACCACATGAAAAACGACGGCGACTGTCATACCGACAATGACCTGATTAGCCTTGCCTACGCCATGGCCGTAGAACCGCAAAAGCTCGAACAAATGATGGGGCTTCTTGATGCTCGGTTTGAGCATCACCTTGACAAAGACAACATGGAACCGACGGCAACCGATCAAGGCCATGACCTTGCTGATCATTTCGAGCGCGCCATGAGTTTGCTGGATCGCCATAGTCCTAAAAACTCGCAAACGGTGACGTCAAAAGAACTTATGGACTTTGACTATCGGCCTAACGCAACGATATCCAAGGATGGCACGTTTCAATATACAAACCAATCTGCGCAGAAGAGCCTTAATTGGGAAAGCGGACAACGCATAAAGGATGCGTATTTTGACGTGGGCGAGTTTTCCCGCTTTATGGAGGGCCTCAAAAAATTAGAGACCTCACCTCACGGGCAATTTATCGGTTTATATACTGTCCTGAGCCAAGCAGGCGACAATGAAGATATTATGCAGATCGCTCTCTCTGGTTCTCTTGATGATCAAGGCAATACTGTGGGGCGCTTATCTACGCTGCACATCAAGGTTACGCCTGAGATTGCGCAGGAGTTTCAAGACGCTCTTAACCTCACACCCACAGAATTTGCTATCACCCATGCTATCATATCTGGGCAAAGTCTTGCAGATATTGCCAAAACCAGACAGAGGTCCCTTGCTACTGTTCGCACGCAACTCAAGGGACTTTTGTCAAAATTGAATTTGCACTCGCAAGTCGAACTGGCCTGCTTCTATTCAGGTTTCGCACAGTTCAGCACGCAGCAAAGCCAGAAAAAAAACCTCTTAACACTGGAAGCAAACGATGAACGGGAAACCTTTCTATTCCCGCGCCCAGACGGACGGCAGATAAGCTATGATATCGTTGGCCCCGCCGATGGTAGGCCCGTTATTTATTTTCATCCGTTAGGGGGCGGCACGTCTCTCACAAAATCGGTGTTAAACGAAATCAAACTCCGTAACATAAAACTCATCATGCCGTGGCGCCCACACTTTAGCGACTCAACGCCCGTAAAGCCTTTTGCAAAAGGATTGACTTTATTTGCTGAGGACATTCTCGCCTTGATGGATGAACTCAACATATCAAATTGCACATTTCTCGCTTGTGTTTCCGGGGCAATCTGGGCCTATGTCGCGGCGGCCCACTGCGCAAACAGAGTGTCTCACATAACGACGGTCGCCGGCGCCGTGCCCTTATCTGGGGCGCACATGAAAATGATCGATATGCGGCAACGCAGCGGACTGCAAATTGCTCGGCATGCCCCCAGCCTTCTACCTTTCGCTATGCGGGCCGCCGTAGCGAAAATAGATGCAGGCTATGATCAAGAGTTTATGCAAGAGCATTACAAGAACGCACCACTAGACCTCGCTTTCACTAAATTGGATGAGATAAAAAAACTGAACCGCGTGGCGCATGCTCATATAACGAAACACGGACATATGTCGCTCGTTCAAGAAGTAAACCTCATGGGGCAAAAGTGGGATCACTTAATGCAACAAGTGACCTGCCCTGTTACTATTCTTCAGGGAGAACAAGATCCGTCTTTCCCGCCCGCCGCAGTCGAAGCGGCTATTCGCAACCGAGGCAATTTTACATTGGAGGTTGTCGAGGGCGCTGCGCAGCTTCTGCTCTTTCAAAATCCCAAACGCGTTTTTGAGACAGTCGAACAAAATATCACAAGCATGTCAGCGGCTGCGGAATAAACATCTCCGTATTCAAATATCGGAAAAATTACCACCCCGTCCTTTGCCGCTAGCGAAACGCGTTGCGCCTATCGCGGCCCCAGCTTTGAGGGATTTTTCACCTAAACGAATTTCATTTTTCAAGGCCTCGGGCAACGGCATGTTCCACTGCTCTAAAGCGCTAGCACGGTCATTTCGCAGACAGTCCTGCGGAAAGCTAGCAAGCTTCTGGGCCAGCTCACGCGCCGCATTTAAAGCCTGACCGTCCGAGACAACACGGTTGACAAGGCCGAAGGATAGCGCTTCGCCCGCTCCAACAGGCCTTCCAGTTAAAATCATATCAATCGCGCGGGATTGCCCGATCAGGCGCGGCAAGCGCACCGTCCCGCCGTCAATTAGAGGGACGCCCCAGCGGCGGCAAAACACTCCGAATACACTGCTTTGCGCCGCAACTCTAAGGTCGCACATAATGGCAAGCTCGAGCCCGCCCGCCACGGCATGGCCTTCAACGGCGGCAATGGACGGTTTCGTCAAGGTCAGCCAGCTTGGCCCCATAGGCGCTTCGCGTTCAAAGTTCCCGCCCGCTGCGACTGCTTTCAAATCCGCCCCAGCACAAAAATTACCATCCGCGCCAGTGAGGATGTGCACGGCGACATTGTCATCCGCTTCGCCTGCCAGAAATGCCGCCTTAAGCGCCGCCGCTGTTTCAGGATCGACGGCATTGCGGGCATCAGGGCGGTTAATGGTGATTATGTTTGCCGCTCCTTGGCGGGTGATAAGGATAGTATCGGGCATTTAACTTGCCTAACAAACCCCAAAAGAAATGTGAAACAAAACTAAAAGTATTAAGCGATCAAAGCCCGAAGTGCTTTCACAGTTCCCTTAATCCTAGGCTCTGGATCTTGATAGTTACCCATGACTAAGATCGTTTGATCAGGACGGAGACGCCAGCCACTATTGGTGGTGATGGCGTTCATAATCACTGATGGGTCTTTGATGTCTTGGTGGCGCATGGTCATGACAATGCCTTTAGGGCCAGCATCGATTTTCTCCACGGACGCCTTACGGCACAGACGCTTGATTTGCATGACTTGCAAGAGTGATTTGACCTCTGTCGGCAATGGCCCGAAACGGTCGATGAGTTCAGCCGCGAGCGCATCGCCAGACTCGTCATCTTCAATGTCTGCAATCCTGCGATAGGTTGCAAGACGCAAGTTCAAATCTTCCACATAGGTTTCAGGGATCAAGATCGCCACGCCCACATTCACGTTCGGCGACCAGCTTTGATCAGCGACGCTATCATCATCTTTGAGCTCCGCTACGGCCTCTTCGAGCATGTGCTGATAAAGCTCTACGCCGACATCTTTAATATTGCCGGACTGTTCCTCGCCAAGCGGATTACCGCCGCCGCGCATATCCAGGTCATGACTAGCCAGAGAGAAACCCGCGCCGAGCGTATCAAGAGTTTGCAAGACCTTGAGCCGCTGCAGCGCGCTCTTAGTCACGACCTGTTCACCCGGCATGGTCAGATACGCATACGCACGAATTTTAGAGCGCCCTACCCGTCCGCGCATTTGGTAGAGCTGCGCCAAACCGAAACGATCCGCGCGGTAGACAATCATGGTATTCGCGGACGGAATATCGATGCCGCTTTCAATGATGGAAGTTGAGAGGAGCACATCATATTCGCCGTCATAAAACGCGGTCATTATGTCTTCGAGCGCGCTGCCCGCCATTTGCCCGTGAGCGATGACGTATTTCACCTCTGGCACATGTTCACGCATGAAATCTTCGAGACGGCGCAGGTCAGCAATTCGCGGCGCGACAAAGAATGTCTGCCCGCCTCTATACCGTTCGCGTAGGATCGCTTTGCGTAGCGTGATTTGGTCAAACGGAGAAACGTAAGTCCTCACCGCGAGGCGGTCGACGGGCGGCGTCGCAATCAACGATAAATCCCGAATACCCGACAGCGCCATTTGCAACGTACGGGGAATAGGCGTCGCCGTAAGCGTGAGCACGTGAACATCGGCGCGCAGGGCTTTGAGGCGCTCTTTATGTTGCACGCCGAAGCGCTGTTCCTCGTCAATTACTAAGAGGCCTAGATCGGCGAACTTGATCGTTTTGGCGAGAAGCGCGTGTGTGCCAATGACAATCTCGCACGTGCCTTTTGTGATTTCCTCTCGCGTAAGCTTCGCATCCTTGGGAGAGACAAGCCGTGAGAGCTGCCGTACTTTGACGGGCCAGCCTTTAAACCTTTCGGAGAAGGTTTTAAAATGCTGACGGCAGAGAATGGTCGTCGGCGCCACGATAGCCACTTGCTTGCCGCTCATGGCCATCAAGAACGCAGCGCGCAGAGCCACCTCGGTTTTACCAAAGCCGACATCGCCGCAAATAAGGCGGTCCATCGGGCGGCCGCTTTGTAGATCACCAAACACGTCCTCGATGGCCGAGAGCTGATCGTCAGTTTCCACATAAGGGAAACGCGCGCAAAATTCATCATACATGCCATCCGGCGCAGGGACAGGATCGGCAGTTCTCAGGGCGCGCTTCGCTGCGATTTTGATAAGCTCGCCCGCCATATCGCGCAGACGTTTTTTGGCTTTAGCCTTACGGGACTGCCACGCCGCGCCGCCAAGCTTATCGAGGACCGCATTGTCCCCGCCCGCACCGTAACGGGAAAGCAGTTCAATGTTTTCAACGGGCAGATAAAGCCGCGCGCCGCCGAAATATTCCAGCTCCAAACAGTCATGAGGCGCATTCCCCACATCCAATGTCTTGAGGCCTACATAACGCCCAAGCCCGTGGTCGATATGGATAATTAAATCACCGGGTTGCAGCGCTGCAGCCTCGGTAATGAAGTTCTGTGCTTTACGCTTTCGGCCTCGATTGACCAAGCGGTCGCCGAGCATGTCTTGCTCTGAGAGAATAGCGAGGTCGCCCAGTGTAAACCCGTGTTCAATGGGCAGAATAACCCGCCGCGCCGTACCGGGTTTAACCGTTATGGCGTCTGGCCCGCGCCGCTCTAGGCTGGCGACCAAATCATGATCTTCAAGAACATGGCCAAGCCGCTCCGCAGAACCCTCTGTCCACGCGGCTATTAAAACCCGTTTTTTGGAGGCTTTAAGGTCTTTAATATGGTCGATCACAGCAGCGAAAACATTCACCCCTTCGCTGCGACGTTCATTGGAAAAACTTCGCGCTGGGCGAGCGCCAAAGTCTACGAGATTTTCCACATCGGGTACAAGCGGGGCGTGCTGTCTCACCGTGGAGACGGCCAATCTTTGTCCCCATTCATTGTCCGGTATATAAAGCCTATCCATAGGCAGCGGGCGGAACACGCCCGCCGATTTGGACGGATCGCCAGAACCGCTATCGCGGGAGCTGGCATGCTCAGCACGGGAGTCGTAGAAATCTTTGATTAAGTCGCTTCGCTCGTTTTTGGCTTCATTTAAAAGCCCGTCTAGCGCCACGAGACAGTCCGGCCCCGCATAATCAAACACGGTTTCGAGCGCGCCGTAGAAGAGCGGCATATAATGCTCCACCCCTTGCGGACGGATGCCTTCAATCACGGAGGCATAAATAGGATCTTTGCTAATCCCCCCGCCGAACGCCGCGATGTAGTTACGGCGGAACTCAGAGATCGTGTCCTCATTCATCAAAACTTCTGATACGGGCGCGAACTGGATGCTTTCCAGCTTCCGTGTTGTACGCTGGGTTTCCACGTCGAAAACACGGATAGATTCGAGCTCATCACCGAAGAAGTCCAATCTGATTGGATCATCCAGTTCCGGCGGAAATACATCCACAAGCCCGCCGCGTATGGCGTAATCTCCGGCCTCGATGACTGTAGACGCGCGGCTATAGCCATTGTCAGAAAGGTATTTTTCGAGCCGTTCACGTTTAAGCTCTCGACCCGCCTTGGCTTCAAATCCTGCCGCGCGGATAATTTCGCGCGAAGGCACATATTGCATGACCGAGCTTATGGTCGTCACAATGATAAGCGGCAGATCTGCTGGCATCGAGAGCAGCGTATGTAGAGCGCCGGCGCGTCTGGCCGCCAAAGTTCGGCTTGGCGACACGCGGTCATACGGCAAACAGTCCCACGCAGGGAGCATAAGCACAGGGAGGCCTGGTGCAAAGAAGCGGCACGCAGCGGCGAAGCTCGCAGCGCGGCTATCATCGCGGGCCACAAACAAAGCGCGCCCTCCGCGTTTTTTAACAGCTTTCGTAACGATAAGCGCGTCCGCCCCGTCGGGGAGCCCCGCTGCGGTTAAGGCGCGCTCGCGCCCGCAATATCGATCAAGCTGTATTTGCATGATAACCCGTGATCAGAACAAAAATTAAAGTACGGGCTTATACGCTTTTAGCTTCGCAAATAAAGGCGTGTTATGCTCATCGGGTAATTTTTGTACGCCCGTATACCAATCATAAATATCATGATCTCTTTCGGTCAAAAGCGCTTCGAATTGCTCAACGTCTAGGTCAGACAATTCCGCCATGTGCGCCTTAGCAAACCCGCCAAGCAGAATATCAGCTTCTTTAAATCCGCGATAATTAGAGCGGTATAAAAGGCGTTTGCGGCGATGATCAGTCATAAAAAGCGTGATAGGGGAAATGGACGGGGATGTCATGGGGGAAAGTAAACTGACACCGTAATTATAAAACAACTCTAGATTCTCGTATTGAGTTTTTGATTCTGGGCTTTAATCTCGGAGCACTGATTTCATCCCGTATGCTTAGAGGCCACCATGACCACACTTTCCGGTAAAACTGTTCTTGTTACGGGCGCATCACGCGGTATCGGCGCGGCTATTGATAGGTACTGCACAGCGCAAGGCGCGCGTGTCATTCCTCATGCTAGCGGTCCTAGCGCCAATACGGATAATCGGTTTGTGTTTGAAGATTTAAGCCAGTCTGGTGCAGGCGCGCGGCTCTTTGAACAAGCCTTAAAGCAAGGGCCGATTGATGCCGTCGTCAACAATGCGGGGATTTACCTCCCTTCCACTTTAGACGGCGACAACTGGGATCATGGCTGGGGGAAAACGCTGGCCGTAAACGTCCAAGCCCCCGCAGATATTTGCCGCGCCGCTATTGCCCATTACAGGGCCTCAGGCGGCGGACGGATCGTCAATATCGCTAGCCGCGCCGGACATAGGGGCGACGGGGTAGACCACGCCGCCTATGCAGCCTCGAAAGGCGCAGTTCTCGCCATGACCAAAACATGGGCGCGGGGATTATCCGGTGAAAGTATCTATATTTATGCCATCGCGCCGGGGTGGGTAGAAACCCGCATGGCGCCTCAAGATATCGAAAACCGTAAGAAGGCCGTCGCCGACATTCCTTTGGGCCGCGTGGCACAACCCACAGAAATCGCGAGCCTTACGGCATTCCTGCTGTCCGACGCTTGCCCATCCGCAGTTGGGTCTACATTTGATGTAAACGGCGCGAGCTACGTTAGATAGGGTTAGCCGCCGTATGCATCTTTGCTAAGAGGGCATCAACTTGGTAACGCCTTAGCTCTGTTATTTCCGTGATGTCCGCATCCAGATGCATGAAATCGCGGCTCCATGAAAAACTACGCGACATGGCGGGAGGGTCAAGAATAACCACTAACGCATCACCAAACATCGGAATATCAGAAGGCTTGCCTTCATGCCAAATCCAATGACGTGTTTCCGCCGCCGCGTAGCCCTTCCGGCGTCCTGAATATTCAGGTACGCCCCTCCAGTTTACTAAATTCCAATGGGTCGTGACACTTTCAGAAAAATTGCCGTCTCCCTGCCCGCGCGCAGCCATAACATCAGCGGAGCTATAGTTCCCTCGCTGCAGACCTGTAGGGTTAGGAAAAATATCCATCAAAAGAATGTGCATTTGCACATGGCTCGTCACGCCTGACATTTGCGCCTTAATGCCAAGCCCAGTTTCGGGTTCGATCACGATGATTGGAACAGAGTCGTAAGTCGGCAGCATTCGGTTTAGCCAATATGCGCCGCTATGAAAGTTTGACGCGAGCGAAAAATCATAAAGCTGGTGACTGCGCGCTCTAACATTCGGGCTCTTGGATAGAAGCGCTACGAGAGGTATATAAAGCTGTTCAAGTTTATACCAAGACTTCGCGGCCTTCGGAGACCTCTTGAGATGCGCCTCAATGACGGCGTCCATATCGACGTTGGCGCTCTCCGCATCAGAGCCTTCCTCCGCGGCCTCAAGGTCAGCCCAAATAGCTTTTGAAAGCGCGATAACCGATGGCCCATGCGCGGCTAAACATGCTTCAAATGCCGCAGAGATAGACGCAGTGTCAAAGCCGAGTTCGATATAGCGTCCAGCAACAGAACCAAACGCCGACGCATACTCACTATCAGCATTTATTCCCGCAGATAGACGTTTAAGGCCCGCCGCCTTTACAGCCTCATTCTCACAGGCCGTCATGGCGCTTTGAAAACGGTTAAGCGCCTCGCGCACGTCATCAAGCGCGGGGCTTGGCATCCCTAAAATGGTTAAGGCCGCATCTGCGGCCTCATATGGAATAAGCTGAGCTTTTCCATGTTCCATATTTTAATAGGTCCGGATTAAGTCATTTTCCGTTCGAAGTTCTCGGCGATGGCTTCAAGGTAGCCTTCGGTTGTGAGCCAGCCTTGCGTATCGCCCACGAGAAGCGCCAAGTCTTTGGTCATTTGGCCGCCTTCGATCGTTTCGCGTGTAGTCTCTTCGAGACCTGTCGCGAATTTCACGAGCGCTTCATTGTCGTCAATACGGCCGCGGTGAGCAAGTCCCCGTGTCCAAGCATAGATAGACGCTGTAGAGTTCGTTGATGTGGCTTCGCCTTTTTGGTGGTTACGGTAGTGACGCGTCACAGTACCGTGAGCCGCTTCGGCTTCCATTGTTTTTCCGTCCGGCGTCAGCAAGAAAGATGTCATCAGGCCTAGAGAGCCGAAGCCCTGCGCAACCGTGTCAGACTGTACGTCGCCGTCATAGTTCTTACAGGCCCAAATATAACCGCCAGACCATTTCATGGCCGCTGCGACCATATCATCGATCAAACGGTGTTGATATTCGCCGCCAAACTCTTCAAATTTTTCTTTATATTCAGCATCGAAGACTTCTTGGAAGATGTCTTTGAAACGTCCGTCATAAGCTTTGAGGATGGTGTTTTTCGTGGAGAGGTAAACAGGCCACTTGCGCTGTATGCCGTAAGCAAAACAAGCATGAGCAAAATCACGAATAGAATCGTCAAGGTTATACATGCCCATCAAAACGCCGCCGCCGGGGAAATCGAAAATTTCTTTTTCGATCGTTACGCCATCTTCCCCAACGAATTTCATTGTGGCTTTACCCGGACCCGGAACAACAAAGTCTGTGGCTTTATACTGGTCACCAAACGCATGGCGGCCAATCACGATAGGCTGTGTCCAGCCCGGCACAAGGCGCGGGACGTTGTTACAAATGATCGGCTCGCGGAAAACAACACCGCCAAGGATATTACGGATTGTGCCGTTAGGTGAGCGCCACATCTCCTTAAGGTCAAACTCTTCAACGCGCTGTTCATCCGGCGTGATTGTCGCGCATTTAATGCCGACATTGTGCTTTTTAATCGCGTTAGCGGCATCGACCGTAATCTGGTCATTGGTCGCGTCGCGGCTTTGAATCGACAGATCATAATCGAGTAGGTCAATATCAAGATAAGGCAAGATGAGCGTTTCTTTGATCTTGTCCCAGATAATTCGGGTCATTTCATCCCCGTTCATGTCTACTACTGGATTATTTACCTTGATTTTCGCCATGTGAACCTCTGTAACGTGTTGAATCGTGAATTTGCGCCGCTTTAACACTCGGCGCGCAATTATGGAAGAGTATAATGGGCGGAAGCACAAAAGATCAGTTAGGCCGAGCGGCAGAAACGGCAGCCAATGCGCCCGTCGTTATTCTTGTGGGATCACAGCTCGGAGAGAACATAGGCGCCGCCGCTCGGGCCATGCTTAATTTCGGACTGACGGAACTCCGCCTCGTCGCTCCGCGCGATGGCTGGCCCAATCCAGCGTCCGAAGCGACAGCCGCTGGGGCCGTAGAGGTGCTAGAAAATGCGAAGGTCTATGCGACGACGGCAGACGCCGTAGCCGACCTTAATTTCCTCCTCGCCGCCACAGCTCGCCGGCGCGAACTTGAAATTCCGGTCATAGGCACAGGTGATGTCGGCGCAATGCTCCATGCCAATCAAGCCAGCGGGTTCAAATGCGGGATTATGTTCGGACCAGAAAAAGCCGGTCTGAAAAATGAAGACGTCGTTCTGTGTGACCACATCTTGACCTACCCGATCAATCCGGCCTTTCAATCACTGAACCTCGCGCAGGCTGTTGGCGTATTCGGGTATATCTGGAAGTCAGCAGAGAGCGCCGCGCCGCCGCCAGCCTTTGACGCTGACGCGTCCCTGCCCGCTTCGCGAGAAGACCTCGTGCGCCTGTTTGAACATTTAGAGGCTGAACTGTCGACCGCTGGATTTTTCTTCCCGCCGGATAAAAAGCCCCTCATGAGCCGCAACATCCGAGCCCCGCTAACGCGCGCAAAAATGACTGAACAAGAAGTCCGCACTTGGCGCGGGATTGTCAAGGCGCTTGCCAAGGGCCGAGGACGCGGACAGTAAATTTATCCCGTTCGAGAAAAAGCCAAGTGCCGAACGTACCGCCCCCAATATACCACATGGGACATTGTTCGGGTTATCGGGGCTGTTATGAGACCTAAGACTTAATTAGGAGACACGAATGTCATTTTTCAAACAATCCCTTATCTCGCTTGCCTGCGCTGGCGCTTTAGTAGCGAGCGGCACGGCTTATGCGAAACCGTCTATCAATGACGTGCAAACCTGTCAGGCCCATCTTGACTTTGTCGATGCTAAACTGGCTTCCGTTAAAAAATATGACAAAGCCCAAGTCAAAACGGTTCGAAAGGGTTTGAAATCATATAATGATTTTCTACAGAACGAGCATGTAACGCCGGGCCTCATGGCGCTTTACGGCGGCGACAAAGCTAAAGTTAAAGCTACACAAGTTCAAATTGACGCCTACAAAAAAAACGTCGTTGCCGGATTGGATAAACGCTACCCGCAACCGCGCGTCTTTATGGATCACGCTATATCGATTGATGCCTGCTACACCAAGGCCCCGATGGACGCTTCCGGAACAGCGGTGATGACGGAAACTCTACAAACATTAGTTGCACTATCAAATGTGAAGTAGTCCGCGCCAAGCACGGTTCACCCTTATTGGAGCTCTGATTTTGGCTCGCACACAAGCTTACCTTCTAGGGTGAAGGCTCCGGCGGAGCCTCTACCCATCCCACGCCGCTCAAAAAGAGGCCCTTGATTTCCTACAGTGGCCGCGTAGCTCCTTGTATGTTGGCTTTAAATCGGCGCTTCGAGTTTCGTACAACCAGTCGTGAAACGGGCCCGCCGCTAAGCCAACTCTGAATTTCCTTGCTAAACTTCCAAGGCCGTTTTAAGGCCCCGTCCATGAAATACCTTGGCTACCTTATTCTCTTAATCGCGTTTTACACGGGCATCGCTCAGTGGCATCCCGTGATTGTCTTAGGGTGCGCTTTGGCGTCGACTTTCATCCATATGTCAGCGCGGCGGGCCGAAGTTCGTCACAAAAATTATACGGGCGGGAAAAACATGCTCGCAGACGGCGCGTACCTTGTAACGGTTCAAGGCCTGATCATGTCCACGGCCTACCTTTTAGGCTGGCTCATCTATCGCCAGTGGGACAACATCTTGACTTGGCTGCACCTCGCTTAAGCTTACACGCTCACTACAAGTCATCACTTTCTGCGACAGGCCCTTGCCGCCTGTCTGCGACTCTCATATCTTAGCGGGCTAAAGTGAGAGAATCGATGCTGATCAAACGTCATTATACAAAAGCAGGCCAAAGCCCTTACGCAAGCCTGAAATTCAAGACCGTCACGAGCGAACTTCGCCGAGCGGACGGGAAGATCATGTCTCGCATTGAGGACTTCCAAGTCCCAACAGCTTGGTCGCAGGTCGCCTGCGATATCCTCGCGCGTAAATATTTCCGCAAAGCGGGCGTACCCATAGCAACAAAGCTTGTGGATGAGCCTGATGTTCCTCTCTGGCTCCAGCGCCGCGAAGCCGACGATAAAGCTCTTGCAAAACTGCCCGAAGCAGAGCGAACACGCGGCGAAAAGGACGCCCGCGAAGTCTTTGACCGCATGGCTGGCTGCTGGACATATTGGGGTTGGAAGGGCGGATATTTTAACGCCGAAACAGATGCCCAAGCTTTTTATGACGAAATGCGGTTCATGCTCGCCGCGCAAATGGCCGCGCCCAACTCCCCGCAATGGTTTAACACAGGACTGCATTGGGCTTACGGCCTGACGGGTAACGCACAGGGCCATTATTACGTCGATCATCTCACCGGAAAAGTGAAAAAATCTGCCAACGCCTATGAACGGCCACAGCCCCACGCCTGTTTCATACAGTCAGTCACGGATAGCCTAGTCGGCAATGACGGCATTATGGACCTTTGGAAACGCGAAGCGCGGTTGTTTAAATATGGCTCCGGTACAGGGTCAAACTTTTCCAATGTACGCGGGGCGGGCGAGCCTCTTTCCGGCGGCGGCGAAAGCTCTGGCCTAATGAGCTTTTTGAAAGTCGGCGACGTATCAGCAGGCGCTATCAAATCTGGCGGCACAACGCGGCGCGCAGCAAAAATGGTTATCGTCGATATTGATCACCCAGATGTCGAACGGTTTATTGACTGGAAGTCCGCAGAAGAAATGAAAGTCGCCGCGCTCGTGGCGGGTACGAAAGTTGTCAAACGCGCCCTCGACGCCGTCATGAAGGCGTGCCTGAATTGTAGCGGCCCAGCGGAAGATTGCTTTGATCCCGCCAAAAACACAGCCCTGCGCCGCGAAATGGTCGCCGCGCGCCGTAGCGGCGTGCCGGACGGCGCAATCGCCCGCGCATTGCAGCTCGCAAGGCAAGGCATCGATACGATCGAAATTGAAGAACTGTCCGCAAATTGGGATAGCGAAGCCTACCGCACCGTTTCAGGCCAAAACGCAAACAACACGGTTCGCGTCACCGATGACTTTATCAGAGCCGTACAAAATGACGAAAGCTGGGATCTCATCCGCCGCACGGACGGCGCCGTTGCGAAAAACATCAAGGCCCGTGATTTATGGGACAAGATCAACCGCGCGGCGTGGGCCAGCGCTGATCCGGGTATTCAGTTCCACGACACCATTAATGCATGGAATACCTGCTCCGTATCGGGCGCGATCACAGCGTCAAACCCGTGCTCTGAATATATGTTCCTCGACGATACGGCTTGTAACCTTGCCTCGCTCAACCTGATTAAATTTAAAGACGGCGACAGCCAATTTGATGTGAAATCGTTCGAGCATGCCTGCCGACTATGGACAATCGTCTTGGAAATTTCTGTTATGATGGCGCAGTTCCCGTCCAAAGACATAGCACGCCGCTCATATGAGTTCCGAACCTTAGGTCTGGGCTACGCCAACCTTGGCGGGCTGTTGATGAGCTGCGGCATTGGTTATGACAGCGTCGAAGGCCGCTCGGCCGCAGGGGCTATAACGGCTTTGCTTTCGGGAACCGCCTATGCTGTCTCTGCCGAAATGGCGTCTATGATGGGCGCCTTTCCTCGGCACAGCGAAAACGCAGAACCAATGATGCGGGTGATACAAAACCACCGCCGCGCCGCAGAAGGCCGCGTATCATACGAAGGCCTTGCCTTCCCGCCTGTTCCGCTAAACCGTTCAGATTGCCCTTTCGACGGCGTAGCGCAGCGCGCTGTCAGTCTTTGGAAAAAAGCGCAAAAGCTCGGCGCAAAACATGGCTTCCGCAACGCGCAGGTCAGCGTAATCGCTCCTACAGGTACAATCGGCCTGATCATGGATTGCGACACTACGGGTATTGAACCGGATTTCGCGCTTGTAAAATTCAAGTCGCTTGCCGGCGGCGGACATTTCAAGATTATCAATCAAGGCGTCCCCGGCGCACTGAAAGTCTTAGGCTATAAGAAAGCAGAAATCGCCGATATTACGCAGCATGCCCTCGGCCACGGAACGCTTAAAGGCTCCCCCGCAATCAACCATACGGCCCTCAAAGCCGCAGGGTTAAGCGATCTTGAAATCATGCAAGCCGAAGCGGTATTGAAAGACAGTTTCGACGTACGTTACGCCTTTAGCGTCGACGTGCTTGGCGCAGACTTCTGTAAGGAAAGCCTTGGCTTCACAAGTGAACAGCTCGCCAAACACAGCTATGATCTCCTGCCGCTCATGGGCTTTACCGAAGCCGATATACAGACCGCAAATGTCTATTGTAGCGGCGCGATGACCCTCGAAGGCGCGCCGCATTTGCGAGGTGATCACCTCCACGTATTTGACTGCGCAACACCTTGCGGACGTATCGGCACGCGCGCCCTCTCCGCCAAATCTCATGTGCATATGATGGCGGCGGCTCAGCCCTTTATCTCCGGCGCGATCTCCAAGACCGTCAACATGCCGAGCCAAGCTAAGATTTCCGAATGCGGCGATATTTACACGCTCGCTTGGGAACTTGGCCTTAAAGCCATTGCGCTTTACCGAGACGGTTCAAAACTATCGCAGCCGCTCAACTCAGCTATTTTCTCTGATACGGATTTGGACACGCTCGAAGACGCTGCCGAAGCTCCGACTGCAAAAAAAGCAGCCGCGACCGCTGAACGCATTGTCGAAAAAATTGTCGAACGCATCGTCGAAAAACCAGTGGAGCGTGAACGCCTTCCAGATCGCCGCACGGGCTACATCCAAAAGGCCAGCATTGGCGGACACAAAGTCTATTTGCACACGGGCGAATTTGAGAGCGGACGCCTCGGCGAGATTTTCATTGATATGCATAAAGAAGGCGCGGCCTTCAGATCGCTAATGAATAATTTTGCCATCGCCATTTCTATTGGCCTTCAATACGGCGTCCCGCTTGAAGAATTCGTCGAAGCCTATGTCTTTACGCGCTTTGAACCGTCCGGCCCTGTTCAAGGTAATGACAGGATTAAGTTCGCAAACTCGATCCTTGATTACATTTTCCGGGAACTCGGCATCTCATATCTCGGATGGGATGATCTGGCCCACGTTAGTTCTGAGGACGCGGCCCCTGATAATCTCGGCGAAGGCGAAGCGGAGCGCAACCCGCGTCCGCAAGGCGAAGATGCCAGCGGACAATTCCTCCTACCTGGATACTCCAAGGGCTTTCTGCGCGCGACCGCTGTTGAGGACAACATCGTCCCGTTTGCTCGGCGCGCCCTAGACGAGCAAAACAATTCAGAAACCAGCACGGACATCGACACAAATGATGACGATGACGAGGACTATGAGACTATCGAAGAAGACATACTCGATACGCTCGATATTCCGCAAACCGTGACAAGAGAAACGACCGCGAGCACTACGACCAACGCCAGTGTATCCTCATCTCAAACCGCGCGTTTCCAAGGCTACACTGGCGATAGCTGCACCGAGTGCGGCCACTTTACGCTTGTTCGCAATGGCACATGCCTGAAATGCGAAACATGCGGCACAACAACCGGATGTTCTTAGAGTTTATAGCCTCCCGCGTGAGTGATTGATCGCTGAACAATCCGGCGTTGCAATCGGCGCGAAGAAGCGCTTATGATTTGGGCAAATAAAGGACGCCCATGGAATCGCTGTTTATAATCATTGTCTTCGGTGGATTTTTCGTGATCCTCATCGGCTCGGTCATGGGTATCATCGCCTATTCCCAAGTCGGAAAGCTGCAATCAGAGATACGGGCGTTAAAGCTATCCCTCAAAGCCCCTGCCGCTTTTGGCCAGAGCGAGACGCCGCAGCCTTCCGTAAAACCGGCACCCGTGATGCCGTCCCCGCCGACCCCGAAGCCAGTAGCCGCCACGGCCAAAGGCCCAGAAAAACAGGACGCAGCATTTGCGCCCCTTAGCCCGTTAAGCCCCGTGCAAAAAACGCCCGCAAAGCCGTCCGCAGCACCGCCCGAAAAAACCCCCACACACGCAAAAACCCCCAAGGCTTCTGCAAAGCCGCGCCGCAGTTTCGAAGAAGCGATTGGCGCGCAGTGGACAGTTTGGGTTGGCGGCTTGGCGCTCCTACTCGGCGCTGTTTTCCTTCTGCGCTACACCATAGAAGCAGGGTTCTTCACCCCTGCTATGCGGATTATTATGGCCGCTTTATTCGGCGCAGGCCTCCTCGCCGCCGGAGAGTTCTTAAGGCGGGCTGACCCCAAAATCATGGGCAAGCTTGATGCAAAATCCGCTGCCAACGCCGCCTATATTCCGGGCATACTCACCGCCGTCGGCATCTTCTCTCTCCTCGGGACGGTCTACGCCGCCTACGCCCTATATGGTTTCATCGGGCCAATGGCCGCCTTCGCGTTGATGGGCCTGATTTCTCTAGGCGGGCTTGCATTTGGATTACTCCACGGGCCGAGCCTTGCCGCTCTTGGTCTCGCCGCATCTTTGGCGACGCCGCTCCTGATTCAAACCGAAGAGCCCAACGCCTATATTCTGTACCTGTACCTTGCGATTGTAAGCGCCGCGTCCCTTTCGCTCGCGCGTCTGCGGAATTGGGGGCCGCTGACCATCTTCACGCTGTTCGGCGCTTTAGGATGGATTTTCCTAAGCCTAGACGCGACCAAAGCCCACGGCACGTTCGCCGCTTGGCTCGCCTTTACGGGCGTCATGTTTACCATCAGCACGATAATTGCGGCAAAATCTAAGACAGAGGACGGAGCTATTGATCTCAACATGAAAACGCCATACGGCCCCCTCATTGCTATGGTCTGGGGCGGACTAGCCGCCTTTGCCGTCTTAAAGGCGGCCGTCCTCAATGATTTCGTCAATCCCCATTATTACGCCGGACTTGGCATAGCGCTCATATTAATGGCGACAGGGTGGAAGTTCCCGCGCCAGTACGCACACATTATAACGGGCAGTATTCTAGCCGCAGCTTTCATATTCATACGCGCGTTGACAGTTCGATCCGCCGCGGAGGTCTACGCCGCCACCGCTATATTCAGCGCGGTGTTCATTTGGCTTTGCTTCACTCGCCAAACATTGCCCCAAACACGCACTGGCTCCCAAAAAACCGTTTCGCAAAGAGAGCAGTTTTGGAGCTTTTTCGGCAGTTACGGCCCGCTTATACTGCTCCTGATGCTGAGCATTGAAGATTTTGAGATTGAATACCTCACAGCCGCCAGCTTGGTGATCCTTACCTTCGTCAATGCCGCCCAAGCCTATATGGCTTATAAGCGTACAGAAGGCGGAACAAATGCAGCCTCCGTGTACATCCTTGGCGCAGGGATAGCCTATGTGTTCGCCGTCATGACCGAACTGGACAACATGGCCGTCAGCCTCGCCTTCATGGCGGGCACAGCGATATTCGCACTTGCCACCCTAAAGCTTCCACTTTCTATGACCCGTAGAATTGCCGCAGGGTTTGCGCTGCTCGTTGCGGGTCATGTTTTATTCTCTCAAATTCCAATGGAAGGCGCGGTGGGAACGGCCTTCATATTTAACGAACTTTGGATTTACCTGGCCTTGCCTGCTGTGATCTGCGCGGCTTCTGCATGGCTGATGTCACGGCAGAAACATGATCTCTGGTCCGAGGGACTGAAAGCTTTGGCCCTAGCCTTTACGGCGCTTTTCGCTGTGTTCCAAATTCGGCATACCATGAACGGCGGCTACCTCCTCTCTCCGCAAATTTCGCTCGAAGAACTAGCCTTGCAGGTTCTCGTCGGACTATCATTCACCCTTGGCGGATCACTGATTAGCTCTCAAGCCTTGACCGCTAAACCGGATTTGCACGACCGCCTGATCCCCGCATTAGCCGTAGGTGTGTCGCTTCTGACATTAGCCGTTTTTGTCATCGGCGTCTGTTTGGATAAAAATCCGCTGTTTGATCAATTCACGGAAATTCGCGGCGGGTTTATCCTCAACAGCCTTAGCCTAGCCTATTTCCTTCCGGCGCTTCTGCTCGGCGGCATTGCTGTCTTGTCCAAAGGCAAACGCCCACAGCCTTATGTTCAGGGCGTCGCCGCCTTATCGCTAACGGCCTTTATGCTCTATGTGACAAGCATGATCCGGAAAGCGTTTAGCTGCGTAGAACTATCCATTTTCGACAACCCGCCCGAAGGTTTCGAGCTGTACGCCATGAGCGCGGTGTGGCTCGTCATCGGTATTGCACTTCTCGTAACCGGACTAAAGACCCGACGCAAAGATCTGCGCCTTGCCTCCGGCGTCATCATAACGTTGACTGTGCTTAAGGCGTTCTTGATTGACATGGCCTCGCTCGAAGGCGTTCTGCGTGCCATGTCATTCGTTGTGCTAGGCCTCGTCCTGATCGTAATCGGACGCGCCTATCAGCGCATGCTGGCCTCGGAAAAACCCGCAGCCAGCGCGGGGTAATTACTCTTTGTCTGGCCAGAGATTACTCCACCAATCAGTCTTTGGTTTCGGCCCAATAGGCGTAAGGAAATCCCCCTTGCCTGAGGTTTTGATCTTGCGGCGAATATCGCCCGTGTTCCACCCCGTAAGGTTGGCGAGCGTTTTGATCTCGGTTTCCTTACGCAAGTTCACCTCAGTGACATAATCCTTAGCCTCGGGGCAGTTCATTTCGCCTTCATAGGCATGGCGCAAAATATAACGGCCTTGGAAGTTTTGCTTATCCCCAGTGGTTTTGAATTTTAGATCTTCTGGAAAGCTCTTCGCGTCGTAGCGCACATGCAGGCGCGTCACATAAACGTCTTTGGCGCGGGGGCGGATGCTGCGCCGCGTTGGCATTGGCTTCGGCGATCCAACATTATTATCTTGCAGCCAAAACACGCCGAGCTCTTTGAGCTCGTCATCAGAGAGCGGATCAGATGCACATGGGTCACACCAATTCATATCCCAAGCATATTCCATAAACACGCCGTGACCGCCTTCGCGTTCTGCAGTCGTCTTATACATGTCCTTATAAAAATCACCGAATGTGTCTTTAACAAAGATCGGCACTTCCTTATCGGACGGTATTTTGTGAGTACGATAATTGGTGGTTTCAACTTTACCGTCGCGGGTCAGGGCGTAAACAAACATATCCTGTGTGCCCTTAGCGTTCACAGTGCCTAAGCGAATAGGCAACATGAATTTCGGAGACTCGTAAGCCACCGCAATCGGGCGAAGCATTTCGCCGCCGGATTTGGCTTTGCGTTCCAAATTAACCTTGGCGACAAAAAACTTCATGTCTTGTTTGATATAAGAGCCGAGAGTTTTATCTGCGCCTTTGGGCATTTTGTAGCCATTTTGCGTGAGCCATTTTTGCAGCCCGTCACTCTCAAGAGCCGACAGGATTAGAATATCATATTCCCCGGCAGAGAAGCTTTCTTCGATGGTAACGCCTAACGATTTATCTTCATTTTTATTTCTGGATAGGCTCGGCGCCGGGGGCATTGATGAGCTCATCATGCGCTCATACTCGATCCTCTGACACGGATTATCGTCATAATATTCGACGAGGCGCGGCGCGGTATAAGCGTCGAGATGATCGAGCAGCGCCGGATTGGAAATATGCACTTGCTCTTTTTTGATAATCGTTGGCACAGGAATGACCAAAGCGAACTCTTTCAAATCGCCGGTATAATCACTTGCCATGGTCACCACGTTGCGATCACCGTCACGCACCATGACCACTTTAGAGCTTTCATTAAACAAGCCCGTATCGGCCTTTCCTACGTAAAATCCGCAAAAGGCGGAGGCACTCGGCGCGAAAGCCAGAGCGGACAGAGCCAGCGTACTACTCAGCAGGTATTTAATAGGTTTCATGGGGGTTTCCTTTCGTAATAGCCGTTTTGTCATCCCAGACTTGATCCGGGATCTCGAAGTTATTGACGGTAAGTGCCCCGCGAGGTCCCGCTTTTCCGCTTCGTTTCGTGCGGGGTGATAGATATCGAGGCCACTGATATTTTTCGTCTTTGAAAACCCTATCAAAGAGCGGAACGGTCGGCGCTGTCAGGATCAGCGCCAGAATAATGCCTGCGGCGTTATAAAACCCAAACTGGATTGTGAACCCTACGCTTGCCACAAGCGCGGCATAGACGATGCGGCCCGCGCGCGCGTCCGGCGTCGTCTTGGGGTCAGAGATCATAAAGAAGGCGAAAATCAACAGCGCCCCGCTTTGCATTTGGTGCAAAGGAATAGAGAGCGGATCACCGAGCCAGAGAGCGCGGCCAAGCACGAGACAAGCATAGAAACCTAAAAACGCGACGCTCACATCCCACCGCTTGGCTTTGCCTGTCACAGCCCCGCCCAGTCCCGCCAGTAAAATCGCAAAGATAGGCGCAGCGCCCCACTGCCCCGGAGAAATCCACGCGCCCGTAAAAAGTAGCGCCATGAACACAAGGCCAAAATTAGCGGGATTGAAAATATGCTTACCGTTCCAGCGCAAAACATATTTCGATCCGACAGCCAGAACCCCTGCCCCAATCGAAAGCCAGATCGAGCCCGTGCGTAAAAGGATGGTCAAAGAGAGCGCAGAAATGAGCGGGCTGCGCGGGTCAAACTTTCGGCCCGTGAGTTTATCGGCGAAAAACTGCGTGCCTAAGGTGGACCCGGCACAAGCGGCCACATGCCACCAAGGGAGCTGAAATGAGAAGTGGAACAGTCCCAAAAGGATCAAACTTGACAGCACACCAATTTGGTAATGCCGCGGATCATGCCGCGCAATGTCCCAAATGGATTGAAATGTAAGCGTTCGAACTGCCACTAAATCGCCTTGTGTGATATTATCACCTTTAACACACAAGAATATGGCGGCAAAATGGCAAATACAGTTAACAATTCGTAACCAGAACATAAAAAGTGTATTGCCACCTCTAGTAATTATTGTTAATCAATAATAAATACATGATTATCAACAACAAATAAACTGAGGGCTTAAGATGACGAACACAGACACCGTCTCGCCAAACGCAACGGCGCGCTATTCAGGCGCCGCCCTCCTCGCAAGCATTGTCATTGGCATTCTAAGCGCGATATTTCTTGTCAAAGGGATTGATATCAATCTATCAGCAGACGTATTGGCGACCGCCGAAAATATGCAAGACGCCGAGCTTCGGCTACGGGCGAAAGCCTACATTGCCATTCTAACACTGGTTCTTGAAGCCATCGTCAGTGTCGGTTTTTACTTACTTCTGCGCAGATCCGGCCCCCTCCTCGCAGGCTCATGCCTGTTTCTTAATCTCGCCGCAGCGGTTCTCGCTTTGCTTGGAGCTATGTTCGCGATGAACGGCGCAGAGATCGCAAGCAATGCGGCTTATGCCGTTATGGCGAATGAAAGCCAGCGCCTCTTATTGACGGGCTTGCAAGTCACCTCCGACTACACCTCATTCCACCTCAGCTTAATCGTCACCACGGCGGCTAATGCGGGTTTCTTTTATCTCTTTCTAAAGTCAGGCCTCATCCCAAAGGTGATCGCCGGATGGGGAGTGTTCGCGTCGGTCTTCGTTGTGACCGCCATTATTGCCAGAGACTTTTTCCCTGTTCTGGGACATGGCGGCATTACCGCCGCGTTTATGGTCTCAAACTTAGTCGCCCTCATCGCCGCAGGATTATACTTGGTCATAAAGGGCGTCCGAACTCAGGCCTAATGGCTTAAGTAAGATCAAAGCTTGCCCATCCCCTCTGATTGGTTATGTCTTAAGGCGTTAGTCACTCTCAGAGATCCCATGAAACAGCTTATAGCCGGAATAGCCCTTATCACTTTAGCCGCATGCGGCAGTAAAGGCGGCAAAGACGACATCGCCCCGCAGCCTGACCCAGCCACAGCCGTCACTACCACTCAAGGCTCACTTGTTGGTTTTGTCGCCCCTAACGGAACACACACATGGCGCGGCGTCCCTTTCGCAGCGGATACATCCGGCGAAAACCGCTGGCGCGCTCCGCGTCCGGCCCCCTCATGGGATGGACAACGCGGCGCCACAGAGTTTGCGCCTGTTTGCCCTCAAATCGCGACAGCTTTCACCCCAATCGCAAGCTTCACAGATGGCAAGCTCGAAGGATCAGAAGACTGCCTCGCGGTCGATATTTACGCTCCGGCTGATGCTAAAGGAAAATCACTCCCCGTCATGCTGTGGATTCACGGCGGCAGTAATGTCTCCGGCGCGTCGCAGCTCTATGTCGGCGAAAACTTGGCCAAGAACGAAAACGTCATTGTCATGTCCGTGCAATACCGGCTCGGCCCGCTAGGGTGGTTTTCCCATCCGGATTTAGTTGATAGCGCCCAAACATCCGAAGATAAATCCGCTAACTTTGGCACGCTTGATCTCATCGCGGCCTTGAAATGGGCGAAGGAAAACGCCGCTAGCTTTGGCGGCAATCCAGACAATGTCACGATTTTCGGCGAGAGCGCAGGCGGGCATAATGTGGCCTCCCTTCTCGCCTCGCCCCTCGCAGAAGACCTCTTTCACCGCGCCATCATTCAATCCGGCAGTTTTGACAGTGTCTCTATCGACGAGGCACGCGGCCTAAGCGGCGATCTACCCAACCCATCCCTGAAGGTGGCTGAACGCCTCGGCGGCTCGGATAAATTCCATACGGCGTCCCTCGCTGAAGTCTTTAACGCTTTTGAGCTCGATACTGGCGGGTTTATGGAGCTTCCCCGCATCATCGAAGACGGCGTCGTTCTACCCGCCACCCCAATGCGCGGTGCATTTTTATCTACGGATACATTTAACACCGTCCCGACAATCAGCGGGACAAACCGCGACGAAATGAAATTGTTTTATCTCTTCGACAAACGCCTAACCAAGACAACGCTTGGCAAATTCATTCAAGCCCGTGATCAGGTTTTTTATGATGCAGCAGCGGAATATTCTAGCCGAGTCTGGCGTATTCGCTCCGTCGACCTACCACTAGCCATGATGGCGAACGCAGGTCACAAAGACACTTATGCATACCGCTTTGATTGGGACGAAGGCGGCAAGTTCCTTTGGACTGACCTGTCCAAAATTCTCGGCGCCGCCCACGCCGTTGAAATTCCGTTCGTCTTTAACCGCTACAAGATGTTTGGCGATGTGGACAGCTTGATGTTCCAAGAAAAAACCTTGGCCACGCGCGAGACGCTAAGCCGCTCAATGGGGGCTTACTGGGCCGCGTTTGCAAGATCAGGAAATCCGGCAAGCGCAGGCCGGCCCGAATGGGCGCCTTACGGCACCAATGCAACGCTTATGTATTTTGATAGTACGAACGACGCGGGCATTCGCAGCGAGAACGGCTCGGACAGCATAAGTAAGCTCGTGCAAGACTTAAAAAACGACACCCGTATCACCGCAAAACAGCGCTGCGAAATCGCCGAAGGGCTCCGCCAATGGGGCAGCGAGACGAATAGCGAGCTAAGCACTTTCAAAGACTGCACAGAATAAACGCAGCGCACGCATTTTTCCGCGCGCGCGGCATTCACATGGCCTTTTAAATAGGCTAGGCAGAGCAGAATCTGTACAGGCCGCGCAGGCCCTTACCGCAAGAGGTTATCATGGCAAATGTCGTTGTTGTTGGCTCCCAATGGGGCGACGAAGGTAAGGGTAAAATTGTTGACTGGCTGTCAAACCGCGCGGACGTCGTTGTCCGCTTCCAAGGCGGACATAACGCCGGGCATACCCTTGTCGTCGACGGCGAAGTTTATAAGCTAAGCCTTCTCCCATCCGGCATTGTTCGCGGCGGAAAATTGTCTGTCATCGGTAACGGCGTTGTCCTCAACCCGTGGGCGTTCCTCGACGAGATGGAACGCATCAAAGCTCAAGGCGTAAAAATCAGTCCTGAAAACCTACAAATTTCCGAATCCACCGCTCTTATTCTACCCATTCATTCTGAACTTGATGATATTCGCGAGAACCGCGCTGACGGTGTTCGAATCGGTACGACGAAACGCGGTATCGGACCCGCGTATGAAGACAAGGTTGCTCGCCGTTCTATTCGTATGTGCGACCTCGCTGATCCTGATCACCTTATGGCCCGTATCAAAAACCTTCTGCACCACCATAATGCCCTGCGTAAAGGGCTTGGCCAGCCGGAAACCGACGCGGAAGAATTGCACGCATTGCTTCTCGACGTCGCGCCCAAAGTTCTCCCCTTTATGGCCCCTGTCTGGCAAACCCTCGACGACGCCTCACGGGCGGATAAAAAGATTCTCTTTGAAGGCGCGCAAGGCGCAATGCTCGATATTGACCACGGTACATATCCGTTCGTCACGAGTTCCAACACAATCGCAGGACAAGCCGCCGCCGGATCTGGCATGGGCCCGCGCGCGCTAAACTATGTACTTGGCATCACCAAAGCTTACACAACCCGCGTCGGCGAAGGCCCCTTCCCGACGGAACTTAATGACGACATCGGCCACCGCCTCGGCGAACGCGGCCACGAATTCGGCACGGTCACAGGCCGCCAACGGCGCTGCGGTTGGTTTGATGCTGTTATGGTACGCCAAGCCATCATCACTGGCGGGATCACAGGCATCGCGCTTACGAAACTCGACGTGCTTGACGGCCTATCTGAGATCAAGATTTGTACAGGCTACAAGCTGAACGGAAAAATCGTGCGCCGCCTCCCTGCAGGCATTACCAATCAAGCATCCGTAGAGCCGATTTATGAAAGCATGCCTGGCTGGAGTGGTTCAACACGCGGCGCGCGCTCATGGGCACAGCTCCCTGCCGAAGCTGTGAAATATGTTCGCCACGTCGAAGAATTGATCGGTTGTCCCGTGGCTATGGTCTCGACTTCGCCAGAGCGCGAAGATGTGATCCTTATGCGCGATCCGTTTAAGGCCTAAACACCGCTTAGAGCTTAGGGCGTAACGCAGCGTATCGTTGATACCATAACATAATTCCCAGCGCCAAAGGTGCCGGAAGACTTCGTGGCGGCAGCATCAACCGTCATGACACTTGCCCCTATATTTAAGTTCGTCAACGTAGGGCCATCTGTATTAAAGGCTATCGTCGTCCCAAGCAGCGAGTAGTTCGTTGAGAACGTTGTGTCAGTATCAGAGCCAGACGGCGCAGTCGTAAAGTTTGTCGGAGGAAGCGCTTGAATTTGTGCAGACAGAGACAAGTTCGTCACGGCAACTGTTGCAGAGACACCCCCAAAAATGTCACTCGACAAGGTTTTATGATCGGCAGAAGTCTTCAAGACCCCAGGCACGTTCACGATGACGGTACAGCTATCCAATAGATGAGGCTCAGTCTCGACCTCAAACGGGTCTAACTTATACGGCAACAATTGCGCAGAGGCCTTTGCCGCAAATATTACCGCAATGAGAAGAGAAATCCCCAAGCGTATTTTTATCGGAAAAGTCACCATAATGTTCCATACGCAGCAAATCTTTAAGCGAGTATGAAAATTAAAATTCAGCTATAATGCCCCACCCACAGGTCCAAGTCGGTGACAGAAAACAAAAAGCAAATGATACAGAATAGAGAATTGCTTTTAATTTCCGTGACAATTTACGCGCGCGGCCTTATGCCCTCGCCATGAATGTTATTACCGAACAGGCAGACCTCGAAGCGTTTTGCCAAAAAGCAGCGTCCCGTCCTTTCCTCTGTGTCGACACAGAGTTCATGCGGGAGAGCACCTATTACTCCATTCTTTGCCTGATACAGGCTGCGACGGACGAAGATGAGGTCATTATTGATCCGCTTGCCGACGGGCTAGATCTCGCACCCTTTATGGAACTCATGCACAATCCCGACGTGCAAAAAGTTATGCATGCGGCGCGTCAGGACATGGAAATTTTCTACCAAATCGACGGCAAAGTCCCGGCCCCGCTTTTTGACAGTCAGATCGCGGCCATGGCGCTCGGCTTTGGCGACTCTGTCGGCTACATGGCGCTTGTAAAGGGCCGCCTTGGCATCAACCTCGATAAGGGGGCGCGCTTTACCGATTGGTCACGCCGTCCGCTTTCAGAAAAACAGCTAAGCTATGCCATTGGCGATGTCACCCACTTGCGCGACCTCTACCCCGGCGTTGTTAAAGAACTTACCGATAAAGGGCGTATAAGCTGGGTCGAAGAAGAAATGGCCGGACTTATGAATGCCGAGCTTTACGACATTGACCCCGAAACAGCGTGGCAACGCCTCAAGGTTCGCTCGTCTAAACGTGATTATCTTTCGGTGCTAAAAGCCGTAGCTGCTTGGCGGGAACGCACAGCCAAGGAACGCGACATTCCCCGCCGCCGGGTTCTCAAAGATGACGCCCTCTATGATCTAGCCCAGCAACGCCCGAAAGACATAGCGGCTTTGGCCCGGCTTCGCGGCGTGCCCAATGGTTTTGAAAAGTCTCGAAGCGCGAAAAGCTTACTCGAATCCATAAACGACGCGCTTAAAAATTCCGATACCTACGCCCCTGCCGCTCCAAAAATACAGCATATGCCGCCCAACCTCGGCCCGACGATTGAAATGCTCAAGACGCTTTTACGGCTTCGCACTGAGTATGAAGACATTGCCCCGCGTTTGGTGGCTAACGTCAAGGACATCGAACAGATCGCAGCCTTTGGCGAAAAAGCCGAGGTTCAAGCTTTAACCGGATGGCGACGCGACGTGTTTGGTGATGACGCGCTTAAAATGCTTCGCGGCGAAATCGCGCTTCGGCTCGAAGGCCGAGAGGTCGTAGCAAAGTCCATTACACCGACATAAAAGACCGAACCTTCACGCGAAGGCTCGGCCTCATTGTTTACATTAAGCGCCTAAATCGAAGAGCAGAAATTCTGCGCCTTGGCCTTGCGAAAATTCCAGACGGCCACTTTCAGTGACAGCCATCCCGTCGCCTTCAGACAAAGCCATGCCGTTCACAGTCACTGCGCCTGTCGCGACCTGTACCCACGCCTTGTGCCCTTTGGGCATATCAAACGTAACGGCCTGATCACCGCTCAGCATGGCCGCGTAAATATCAGCGTCTGCCTTGATCCGCATCGACCCGTTACGGCCGTCCTTAGACAGGAACAATTTAAGCCGCCCATCTTTTTCTTCAGGCAAAATTGCTTGCGTGTCATAGGTCGGGGCCTCCCCCTCTACATTAGGCAGCAGCCAAATTTGCAAAAGCCGTGTGGCCGTGTTCGTAGACGGATTATATTCTGAATGCCACACACCGGAACCGGCGCTCATATATTGCACGCCGCCGCCTGTGACTGTCGAGCTATTCCCCATCGTATCTTTGTGCGCGAGCGCGCCTTCAAGGATATAGGAAAATATTTCAAAGTTTTCGTGCCGGTGAAGCGGAAAGCCCCCACCGGGCGCAATAATATCGTCATTAATCACGCGCAGATTTTCAAACTGCATGTGCTCCGGATCAAAATAATCAGCGAAACTAAAGCTAAAGTTTGATTTAAGCCAGCCGTGATCGGTTGAATGACGCGCGTCCGCTCTACGCAAACGCATGCCAGCGGCCAAAGGCCTCTCGATTGTTTCTGTATGTGTCATAAGACCTCCTGTCAGTAAGTTATCCCAAAATCGGGCTCACGCTACAGGTGGGTAATACTATAACAAAAACAAGAGGCCGGATTAACCAGCCTTAGTACGCTCGTCGCGCTCGTGCATTTCTTGGGCTTCAAGTGACAAGGTGGCGATAGGACGGGCGTCCAAGCGGCCAACACCGATAGGGTCGCCAGTTTCTTCGCAATAGCCATAGGTGTCATTTTCGATACGGCGCAAAGCCTTATCGATTTTATTCACAAGCTTACGAAGACGGTCACGGGTACGAAGTTCAAGCTGACGGTCAGCATTCGCCGCCGCAGTATCAGCCGGATCGGGATGCGAAACATTTTCGCCTTGAAGATAAGCAACAGTATCACGCGTCTGGCCGACGACATCAGCCTTCCAAGCGATGAGTTTTTGCCGGAAATATTCCTGCATCTTAGGTGTCATGAATTTCTCTTCATCCGTCGGCTTATAGCCTTCGGGCAGAGTAACAGGTTTTTTAGTGGCCGCTTTAGTCATGACATCCCCTTCAAGAATCATTGGCGCGATTATTTCCCCAAATAATGCCGCGTCATAGCCCGTGACATTGCCCCGCACAACACCCTTTTTCATATCATGCTAAAGACTCTTAAAAATCAAAAGACCGCCCTTGCGAGTGAAGCCTTTTCCCCTTACGAAATGGCCAATAAGGAGAACATAATGAAGTTTGAAGGTACAAAGAACTATGTGGCGACACAGGATCTAAAAATGGCGGTAAACGCCGCGATAACTCTGGAACGCCCGCTCCTTATAAAAGGCGAACCTGGAACTGGTAAAACCGTGCTCGCCAAAGAAATCGCCGAAAATCTCGGCGCGCCGCTTATTAACTGGAACATCAAATCCACCACCAAAGCGCAGCAAGGCCTGTACGAATATGACGCCGTAGCCCGCCTGCGTGACAGCCAACTTGGCGACGATAAAGTTCACGACATTGGTAACTACATCAAAAAGGGTAAATTGTGGGAAGCCTTCGAATCCGATGTGCGCCCGATCCTGCTGATTGACGAAATTGACAAAGCGGACATCGAGTTCCCAAATGACCTACTGCATGAACTCGATCAAATGTCATTCCATGTTTACGAAACGGGCGAAACCATCACGGCCAAACAGCGTCCGATCATTATTATCACTTCGAATAACGAAAAAGACCTGCCGGATGCGTTCTTGCGCCGCTGTTTCTTCCACTACATCCAATTCCCGGACGCCGAGACTATGGAACAAATCGTCCACGTCCACTTCCCGAACATCAAACAGCGCCTCCTGTCTGCGGCCATGAAACGCTTTTTCGAAGTTCGCGATATGCCGGGCCTCAAGAAAAAGCCGTCTACTTCGGAACTGCTCGATTGGCTCAAGCTCTTACTGGTCGAAGACATTGACCCCGAGATCATCAAAGAGGCTGACCCCAAAAAAATCATCCCGCCACTCCATGGCGCGCTCCTTAAGAACGAGCAAGATGTTCACTTGTTCGAAAGACTGGCGTTTCTCTCAAGACGTGATGGCTAGCGTCTGCAACCGCTTTGAACGCAGCAGACGCAGAGCACTCTGTCAATTGCACGAGACTGACAATAAAACATTCGGCTGATGAGGCCGATTGTTTCGTTTTTGGGTATGATAAACACCGCAGCCCACTCTCACGCCGGAAGAAAAATGCCTAATCTTAACCCGAGTGATATTCAGGTCTTCACCGATAGAATTAAGCAAAATCCAAATGCCACGGAGCCCTATGTGAGATGGGGTTTAGCCCTACATGAGCTCGCAAAACGCGAAGCTGATCCGGAAATATTTTCTGCCAGCTTCGACAAATTCAGCCAGGCTATAAGTATAGATTCAAACGCAACAGACGCTTATAATAATTGGGGAAATGCCTTATCGGATCTGGCCCAACTTAAAAAAGATCGCGCTCTTTATGAGAGCGCCCTCGATAAATTTTCGACAGCCGTGAAAATCAGATCTAATAGTTTTGAACTACTCAGCAATTGGGGCCTGACCTTGCTGAACATTGCCACGCTTTTCGGTGAGCCACATCTACTTGATACGTCGAAAGAAAAACTCCTAATCGCTAAGTCCCTCAATCCAACGGACACCTATAATTTGGCCTGTTATTTTGCCTGCACTGGCGATTTCAAGGCCTGCCGAGAGGAACTTTTAAACTGCAAGGATCACGGCACGTTGCCAGACAAGCCGTACTTAGAGTCCGATGACGATCTAAAAAATGTCCACGGCTTGGAATGGTTTCAAGAACTCTCTTATCTGTAGCTACGCCGCCCTTCAAAGCTCTTGCGCTTGTCATTAAAAGCCCTAAAACCGCGCCTATGACTCATGATCAAAAGAACATACGCAATTTTTCCATCGTCGCGCATATTGACCATGGTAAATCCACGCTTGCTGACCGCCTGATTGCCTTTTGCGGCGGACTGACTGACCGCGAAATGTCGGAGCAAGTCCTCGACAATATGGACATCGAAAAAGAGCGCGGCATTACCATCAAAGCGCAGACCGTGCGCCTCGATTACAAAGCCAAAGACGGCGAGACATATATCCTCAATTTGATGGATACGCCGGGCCATGTTGACTTTGCTTACGAAGTCTCGCGCTCACTGTCGGCCTGCGAAGGCTCCATATTGGTTGTCGATGCCTCCCAAGGCGTGGAAGCGCAAACCCTCGCCAATGTGTACCAAGCCATTGAGCATGACCACGAGATCGTGCCTGTCTTGAATAAAATCGACCTGCCTGCGGCTGAACCTGACCGCGTGAAAGCGCAAATCGAAGACGTCATCGGCATTGACGCGTCAGACGCGATCGAATGTTCGGCCAAGTCCGGCATCGGCATCGAAGACGTGCTCGAAGCGATTGTTACGCGCCTCCCTCCGCCGCCAGAAGCCGACCCCAAAGCGCCGCTCAAAGCCATGCTCGTGGACGCTTGGTACGATACTTATATGGGCGTGATCGTCCTCTTCCGCGTTATCGAAGGCACGATTACTAAGGGGCAGCGCATTCGCACGATGAATACGGGCGCGTCCTATGTGGTTGATAAAGTCGGCGTCTTCCGGCCCAAGCCCGAAGACGTGAAATCCATTGGCCCCGGCGAAGTTGGCTTTTTCACAGGCTCGATCAAAGAAGTCGCCGACGCGGCTGTCGGCGATACCATTACTGATGACAAGCACCCAACGGCAGAAGCCCTGCAAGGCTTTAAACCCGCGCAGCCCGTGGTCTTTTGCGGCATATTCCCGGTAGACGCTGCGGACTTTGAAGACTTGCGCTCGGCCATGGGACGTCTACGCCTTAATGATGCGAGCTTTAGCTACGAAATGGAAACATCCGCCGCGCTTGGCTTTGGCTTCCGCTGCGGCTTCCTTGGCCTCTTGCACCTCGAGATCATCCAAGAACGCCTAGAGCGCGAATTTGACCTCGACCTCATCACGACGGCTCCGTCTGTGGTTTATACGCTCAAAATGCGCGACGGCACGGATCTACAGCTTCACAATCCGGCAGACATGCCCGACGTCATGGCGATTGAAGAAATCCATGAGCCGTGGATCAAAGCCACGATCATGACGCCCGACGACTATCTCGGCGGCATCTTAAAGCTCTGCCAAGACCGCCGCGGCGTGCAAACGGCGCTCACCTATGTGGGCTCCCGCGCTATGGTCGAATATGAATTGCCGCTCAATGAAGTCGTGTTTGACTTCTATGACCGCCTAAAATCTGTCTCCAAAGGCTATGCCAGCTTCGATTACCAAGCCATCGGCGTGCGCGCGGGCAACCTTGTGAAAATGAGCATCCTCGTCAACGGCGACCCCGTCGATGCGCTTTCAATGCTCGTCCACCGTGACCGCGCCGAAGGCAGAGGCCGGCAAATGTGCGAACGCCTCAAAGACCTCATCCCGCGCCACCTATTTAAGATCCCCGTGCAGGCTGCGATTGGCGGCAAAGTCGTCGCCCGAGAAACCATCGCCGCCATGCGCAAAGACGTGACGGCGAAGTGTTACGGCGGCGACGCGTCAAGGAAACGCAAACTGCTCGATAAGCAGAAAAAAGGTAAGAAACGCATGCGCCAGTTCGGGCGAGTAGAGATTCCGCAAGAAGCGTTTATTGCCGCGCTTAAGATGGACGACGGTTGACCGTAATTGATCCAGTGGATCAATTACAAACCGTCGCCGAAGCGGCTACGCCGCGTAGGGTAGGCAGAAGGCGCTGCATTTATTGTGAATGAAAGCTTTCTATTTCTCGCTCCACCTCTCCAATCACTAACTCCACATTATTATTGAAATCGGAAAGAGAGTTCTTAAGCCCGGAAATAGGAATTAAAATTCTGTTCCTAGATTTTATCAATTTCTTATTGCGCCTGGGAAGCCCCCTTATAGTATCTTCAAGAGATTGAATTCCAACTTGTCCCTCACGCCCTGAAGTAATTAGTACCTTTAAAGATTCAACCAATTCTTCAAGATCATTTATATTTTCTTCATTCATGAAGTCTTCTACAGCTATTTTGAGTGCGCTATTTAAATTTGAGTAAGCACTATCTAAGGAATGCTGAGAGCCTTTCACCTTATGAGTGATTTTACCAGCCAGCTTATTAATAGCCTCAATCCCTTTGGTTAAAATAACACTTTGCTCTCCGACCTGTGTTGCTTCAGCAGCCTCTATTGAGAAGGCGGTCATATCTTCTCCGATTTCAATGACTAAGCTAGAGACACTTTGAAAATCTACAATTGTATTTTCTACAAAATCATCGAGGCCCAATTCTTCAATTTCATCTTCCTCTAAAGAAGCTGATTGGGTCTGCTCCGACTGAAAGAAAAAACTATCCAACGCTTTAGTAACAAGCTTATTTAACGTTGAAAGGTTTGAAAATGGGGCATAAAGAACTCCAAGATCTCCAATATCTGATTGAAATTTCTTCACTTTATCTAATTGCTCGAGATCTAATCCGAGAACATTACCGCCATAAAAGGTATTGAAAAATACATGTGTGTTATAACTAGTATTTGAAAAACCTGACCTACCACAAAAATCAAAAACTTCTTCCGCAGTTCCCGAGTCCGCCTTCTCTGTTGGCGTACCCATTCGGGTACCAACAATTGCTATGATCATATTACAATCGGATATTTGATCATTAATTACATTTTGAGGCCGATCAGAGATACCCGTCGCAATATTTTTTTGCCAATGTACTGGAGTAAAGCATATATCACGCTTCAGCATTATATCATTGAAATTTTCAATCGCTTGAAACACTTCTTTTATTTCTTTTTCCTGATCAGACGGAGCAGAAATTAAAACTTTAATATTGTTCATTGCTAAAGGCCATACACTAGCTAAGCATAGAACATACCATACACACTTACCTTTACAACCGTTATAGTTGCTTTTAACAACACCCTTGCCATTATAAGCTGAGCATAAACAATGGAGACTTGAGCTTTCCGGATTTGAAATCCAAACTGCCGAAGAGTTTTTAGAAAGAAGAAGATCGTCATGGGAACTTTAGCTATCAGATTACCCGAAGACCAACATGAGCGCTTGCGCACATTGGCAGCCAAGCGCGGGATCAGCCTCAACAAACTCTTCGAAGAGTTTTCCACCCGCGCAATCACCGATTTTGACACTGAAAACCGTTTCCGCCTTTTGGCCGCAAAAGGGAACCGCAAGCGCGGACTTGAAAGCTTGAACAAACTTGACGCGCATTTTGCCTCCGGCGACGAAGGACATACACTCCACGAAGCGCCAGAGCCTTTTGAGGGCAAGCCTTAACCCTCCCCTCGCTCATCCCGTTGGGAAACGGGATCTAGGCTTCTTTCATAGCGATGCCTATTGTTGTTAAATCGCGCGCCATGACTTCGGGGTCCCGCATCTGCGCTACGCTCCTTGCGGGATGACAGGTATTGTTTTGGTCAACGTTCCTCAAATTGTCATCCCGCGCCTGACGCGGGATATCGCGTGTTTTGGTGCATTATTTCGGCGGGCTCCCGCATCTGCACTACGCCACTGCCGTGGCCTTTTCCGGCTATATTCGATCCGCCGGATCGAATATTTGCAAACAACCGCCTTCAAAGCATGCGAGACGGCGAGGTTTATTTTGGTCAACGCTCCCCAAATTGTCATCCCGCGCTTGACGCGGGATCTCGCGAACTCGGGTACGGTGTAACGGCTAGTTACTGCATGTAGTTTTTAGCCACTCTCGGGATTAATCCTACATCCCTAGGATGCCTCCCCCCATTAAAAACAACGACTTACAATAAAAACACGCCATATAATCCTCGCGCCCCTTATCAGGGGTATGTTTTTATCATGACTTATCTTGATCACACCCCAGAGCAGAGCCTTGCGCGCCCAGATACAGAGATATTGCCGCCGTTAAAGGCGCCCTCCCTTGCTGGGGTGCTCGTACTGCGGGCCATGATACCGTGTTTGATGACCTGGCTACGCGCCCATATAGGGCAGCGCGGCGCGAAGGGGATTGCGCGTAATGTGCAAGTGAGCCTGCGCCGTCTTCATAAGAAAGAGAAAGCGGCTATGGCCGCCGTGATCAAAAAGGCGCTTCGCAGTTCTTCGGAGTGGCGGGCGCGGGTGTTCGAAGATTTGGGCGGACTGCCCGCCTTGGCTCGGTGGGAGGCGCGTTTGCTGCGCGCCCATACGCCGCCGCCCGAAGACGATTATAGCTGGCTCGACGATGACCCTGCTGATTGGCCCATGATAGAGGCGGCAGCGCCTCGCAAACCCATTTCCCCATCCGCTCAGGCGCGAGACAATAAAGGCCCGCGCCTTGACCGAGACGGCCTGTTTAAGTGGGCAGCGATTCCGCAGGGCAAACATGAACGCAGCGCCCGAGAGCCAAGTCCCTATGAAGGCAGGTGCGCCGAGCGCGCTGACCACTTTTTAAATGCGCGCCGCGCACATCGAAGTTTCACTAACCCGTGGCCCATTGAAGTCAGCCCTAGTGACCTATTAGATCCGTTTGAGCCCGAAGAGATTATTATACTCACGCAAACGCCCGCTGCGCTCTGGGACGCTCACATGCTCGAACCCGAAAAATGGCAAAGCGAGATGACGGTAATTGGCCACCGCATATGGCCAGAAACCCGGCCCGCATGCCTAGTCCCGAGCTAGATATAAAGCCCTCACCTACCCCATAACCCCAATCAACCTTACCGTCTTCTAGCCTTACAAAGCTTGGAGCGGGCAATCCCGCTTGGACTGTAAGGGCGCTATCGCAGGCTTGGGCCCGCAGGGAGCCGTCATTCCGTTTTTCCGTCTTCCTGCTCGGCCAAACTGAAGTCTTGGTTAATTAAATTCTAAGAGTTTTTATCTATTATAGCATTTTTTTGACAGTCTATTTTGAGGATTTTAATGGCTCCCCTACCTCTACAGAACAGTTCGGTATCTGACGGCGATAATACCCTAGAGCAATTACTGGAAACGTTGCCGATCGCCGTGATAGCCTTCAAAGGCGGAGTTTTACTGTCTGCAAACAAATCTTTCCATAGATATGTTGGCCATCAAGTTGCCCGGAATTTGAAGCCTGGCTATAAGCTTTACGATTATGTTGATAATACCTATGAAGTGAATGCGGGTATCAAGTCGGATAATAGTGTTGTCGACAATAAACTCACTGACGAGCTGCATAAAACCGACAGAGAGGCGTGGGTCAAAGAGCGCCTGAAAATTTATCAGACAGACAGCACTTTTGACGAATATGATGACGAAGCGGGATGGTGGCGCAACATCCACAAATATTACCCCGAAGATGACACCTATATCGGTATTCGCATTGAAATTAATGAACTGAAAAAGGCTCAAGAAGAAGCCGTTGTGGCGTCTCAAGCTAAATCCTCCTTTCTGGCCAATATGAGCCACGAGATTAGAACGCCAATGAATGGCGTCATCGGCATGTCGCAAGTCTTAAAGGGTATGAATTTAACCACGGATCAGACCGAGTGCGTCGATATCATTCTACGGTCCGGCGAAGCCTTGCTCACCATTATCAACGATATCCTCGACTTCTCTAAAATCGAAGCGGGAAAACTTCAAATGGAAGCCCTGCCTTTTGATCTGGAAGACGCCGCGGAAGATGTCATTGCCTTATTGGCCAGTTCGGCGACCGACAAGGGTCTGGAACTTATTCTGGATTATTCTAATGATGGGGAACATCTTTTTGTCGGCGACGTGGGCCGCGTTCGGCAGGTTTTGATGAATTTGGTTGGCAATGCGATTAAATTCACAAGCAACGGGTTTGTGATATTAAGTATCCGTATCACCGAAAATAACGGCCTTTTGGATGTTCATATCTCTGTCAAAGATACAGGCATAGGTATATCGGCTTCGGCTTTGGAGCGCATTTTTGATGAGTTTTCCCAAGCCGATAATTCAACAACGCGGATATTTGGCGGCACAGGCCTGGGCCTCTCTATTACAAAAGGGCTCATAGCCGGAATGGGCGGAAGCATATCGGCGGAATCCGAACAAGACGTGGGCACAACCATCACCGTTCGGCTTAATTCATCGGCAACTGAAAAAAAGAAAAGCAACGCATCCGAGGGCCCCAACAAGACCCTAATAGGGTCATATCCCGAAGTACGGATGCTCATTGTTGATGACTGTTTGGAAAACCTGATTGTTCTTGAGCGGCTTGTCAAAGCTTTTGATATTGTGCCAGATAAGGCGGCTTCTGCGCAGGAAGCCGTCCGGAAAATAAAAGAAAAAAATGCTCAGAATAGTCAATATGACATCATGATTACCGACTTCCAAATGCCGAAAATCGATGGTTATAATCTTGTGCGGGCCATACGGAAAACTCCGAAACTCAATGATATGGAGATATTGATTCTATCTTCTGTGGATTGCGATTCACTGAAACAAAAGTTTTCAGCCTTCAAGAATTGCCTCTATCATCAAAAGCCTGTTCGCATGTCAGTATTACGCCAATCCATCCAGACTGTTCTGGAGCGCCAAACAGTTTCTGAAGAGGCTCCTGTTCATCATTTGCATAATGTTGAAAAACCTGCGGCAGGGGCGAAACGCATACTGGTTGCGGAAGATGATGCCACCAACCAAATTGTGATTAAACGGATGCTGAAGCCATTGGGATATGATCTGGATACGGTCGAAAATGGTAAATTGGCATGCCAATTACATATGGAGCGGAAATATGACCTTATCCTTATGGATATTTCAATGCCCGTCATGGATGGCGTAACGGCTCTTGGGCACATAAGAGCGTCTGAACGAGGCGCAGAACAGACGCCTATCGTTGCTATAACCGCCCATGCTTTAAAGGGCGAAAAGGAAGAGTTCATTGAGGCAGGGTTTGATGACTATTTATCTAAACCTGTCTCCGAAGACCAGCTGCGTGAAATGGTACAGAATTGGCTAGGTGACCAGACAAACACGATGAAACGGGCCGTGTAACCACACAAAAAATCTAGAAATTCCCAGCAAAAATAGCAGGGAGTTTTCACTTGGAAACGGGGCGGCAGTGTCATTCTCAGGCAAACGCAAGATGAGCTCTGGAACGCCCGCATGTTGAATTTGAAAATGGCAAAGTTGCATAACGGCTATTACCCTGTATTCCCCGCACGGAAGCCTTTGTCTAATGGCGCGCTATTCACGATGTAAATATCATCAAGCAACCCTTGATCGTTTATTCGAAAAAAATTACAATTTTTCATCACAGTCACGGCATCGGCGGCATCGGCCGCGCCGAATTCAGGAAACTCCAGGACCGCTTCTTTGTCCGTAACACCTGTCTATTGAAGGGATTTAGCATTCTCTTTACGGGCCAATTTTTTAATCCATGGTTCGAGGTTGACCATATCGGCCATGCAGCTTTTAGCACTTTTGACTAAAGGCTAAGCCCCAAGGGTATTAACCTCAAAAAAGGTCCATCGGTCACATCTCAAATTATGCCCGCACCGCCAAGTTTTGAAATTACATCGTCTTGGCGTTTCTTATAAAAATCCTTCGATGGCGCAGACTTACCATCGCCAAGACTACCGCTTCGGTGCATATCCAATTTAGAGTATTCACGCGCATATAATTCCATGGGCTGACGAGCCAGCATATTATCCATGCCATTTCTATTACGGCGATACCGCAACGAGGCAATATCGATATCGGCACAAGCCGTAATGCTCTCTCCGCCCGGGGTTTCGCAGAGGATAATACCTCGATCATCCACAATTTGGCTGCGCGCATCGGTACTATAAGCTGGAAGCCCTGTTCCCGTGATCCCTGAACTGTTCGCCGATACAATGTAGCACTGGTTCTCTTGCGCACGGGCAAGTTTGGCGACATTTTTATACGTCATCAATGTACTCGAAGCCTCTGACGTTGGGTGAAGTATAACTTCTGCGCCGCGAGCGGCAAGAATACGGCTAATCTCTGGGTAGCGGATTTCTTCGCTAGCCAAGGCTGCTAAACGGCCTAATGGCGTATCAATGACTGGGAACAAATCGTCTTCGGAGTAATACTTGAGATATTCGTCCCAGACATCATAGGGCGACGGCGCGTACATAGATATTAGCCGACGATAACGTAAAACTACATCTCCCGAGGGGGCGATGATGAAGCTCGCCTGAAAGTAGAGGTCAGGGAAATGAGGGTCCGTTTCGTATGCATTTCCAGCTAAATACATTCCAGTAAGAGAAGCAACTTTACCTAGCGCGTCATATTCTGGCCCATCAATATCAATGGCTGCTTTTCCCTTCCATTCACTCGCGCTTTCGCCAGCTGGAAAGCCCGTTAAAAAATACTCGGGAAGGCAAACCAGTTTCAGATCCGATCCATGAAATGCCTTAGCCGACATGATCTGGCTTTTTATTCGCGCTATCGATCCCATCATAATGAGCCGTGATTCTTCACGGGATGCACAGCGGTTAACCGCCTTACATTCAGTTTGCAGAGCAAGCGCTTTATAGATTTTCGGTATCTTAACAGTAGAATTTTTAGACATGCTTCCCCATAGGCTCTTCTAGATGTAGTGAATTGACCTAAGTCATATTTATGACGCGGCTTTCCCATTAGAGCAAGATCATATGAAAGGTGCGGTTATGAATGAAACAATGGGGGTTAAAAACCCACGCACAGGCGAAGTAGATTACTTTATCACACCTGCCAGCGAAACTGAGATTGCAGAACTGGCGACAACAGCCCGTTTTGCTCAAGCAAGTTGGCAAGCACAAGGCCTTGAAGCCCGGTGCAAAGCGTTGTTGGGTTTCGCCGACGCACTCGAAGCTGATGCTAAAAAAATACAAAATGCGGCCTCCATTGATACAGGCCGTAAACGCTTAGCCGAAATGGAGGTCTTGGGTGTCATCGGAAATATTCGTGCTTGGGCGGCCCTAGCGCCGACATTAGTACAGACTCCCGAATGGCAACAAGGCCGTGCTAAACCCAATTTCAAACATAAAAATGAATATGTGCCCTATGCGCTTGTCGGAGTGATCAGCCCCTGGAACTTCCCAATGACGTTGTCATTTATTGATGCGATCCCTGCCCTATTGGCTGGCGCTTGCGTTATCATTAAACCTAGCGAAGTCACTCCTCGTTTCGCCGATAGTCTCGGTCCTGTGATAGAGAAAGCGGGCATGAAAGACATCTTGACCTTCATACAGGGCGACGGAAAAATCGGTGCGAATTTGATCGGCCATGTTGACTGTATCTGTTTCACCGGATCAGTTGCTACGGGGAAAAAAGTCGCTGTCAAAGCCGCAGAAAACCTCATCCCTGCCAATCTCGAACTGGGAGGAAAAGATCCACTGATCATAACAGAAGACGCAGACATAGACGCAGCGGCAACGTTAGCCTTGCGCTCCAGTGTTCTCTCAACAGGCCAAGCCTGCCAATCCATAGAGCGCGTATATGTGCCTCGAGCGATCTATTCAGCATTCGTCGAGATGCTGGCGGATAAAGCCAAAGCCGTCGAGCTCAATTATCCAGATATCTCTAAAGGCCACATAGGGCCCTTCATTTTCGACAAACAGGCAGCAATCGTCGCGGCTCAAATTGACGATGCCAAAGCCAAAGGTGCACGCGTACTAACGGGCGGCACAATTTTACGTCACGGCGGCGGGCATTGGCTAGAGCCGACCGTGATCGCAGGCGCTACCCACGACATGGACGTAATGATGTCGGAAACCTTTGGGCCCGTCATACCAGTCATGGCCTATGACAGCATCGAACAGGTTATAGAGCTTGCGAATGATACAGAATACGGGCTTTCTGGCGGCGTTTTTGCACAATCTATTGAAGATGCCAAAATCATTGGTGACCATATCAACGCCGGAGCGATCAGCCTTATGGATGCTGCTTTGACTGGGCAATATTTTGAGGCTGGAAAACAAAGTTTCAAACATTCAGGGCTTGGCCCCTCGCGAATGGGCGCCAATGGCTTCATGCGGTTCTTCCGCCAAAAAGCCTACATCGCCAACACAGTTTCTCCGCTCACAATCGAGGACTTTAAAGAATAATGTCTGGCATCAAATTTCAAATGATCACCAAGCAAATTGGCCGCATTACACTTAATCAAGAGGCAAAACGCAATGCATTGTCGGCGCAAATGTGGGCCGACCTTGAAAACGCCATTGAGGTCGCCGCGACTGATGAAAATATGAAAGTCCTTATCGTCACAGGCGCTGGCGATCATTTCGCAGCAGGCGCGGATATCAGCGAGTTCGAATCGCTTTACGCAACGGCTGCAACGTCAGCAAGTATTTCGGCCCGTATATCAGGAGCGATGAACGCGCTTGCTAATTTCCCAAAACCCACGATCGCCAAAATTCGCGGCGCTTGCGTCGGAGGAGGTTGCGGCATCGCATTGGCCTGCGACATTCGAATGGCTGACGAAACGTCAAAATTTGCAATTACGCCTGGAAAACTTGGATTAGTTTATCCATTCTCGGACATTAAACGCCTCATTCAGGCTGTAGGCCTCAGCTACGCAAAAGACATTTTATTTTCCGCTCGATTAGTACAAGCCGAAGAGGCTATATCCATTGGCCTTATCAACCGCCTCGTTGACAAATGTGAACTTGATCAAGTTGTCAAAGACTACGCTTCATCAATTTGCGCTACATCAGGGCAGTCAAACCTTATGACAAAACAAATGTTCTCGGCCTATGAAGCCGGCCAATATGGCGAAACGGAAGCTACAATACAGACATTTCTAAGCGGGTTTACAAGCGATGACTTCAAGGAAGGCTACAACGCATTCTTGGAAAAACGGACGCCAGAATTTTAGGAACAAGGGAGTGACTTAACCGTCGCAACAAGTTCTGTTTCCCGCCCTCGCGGCCCGACAAGTTGCGCCCCTATCGGTAGGCCTTTCGAGTCTACACCAATAGGGAATTGAATGGCAGGACGATTAGCCAAATTGGCAAAGGCCGTAAAATCTGCTTGATTGGCGGGTACCGGCTCACCGAACTTGAACGCTGTTTGTGGGGCCGTCGGCATCAGGATAAAGTCGGGAAATTTAGCCCTACGGAGTTCACGCAAATGCACATACGCGGCGTCAATCTTTTCTTTTGGGAGATCACGTCCATATTCCAACATGCCACGAAAAAAGTCCGAAAAACCCTCAGGGTTTAGCTCGATTTTACCTTTATGAAATTCGTAGCCTTCTACTTCCGAAATAATCAATCCTGCTTTGCGAGACTTAGTAAATGCATAAGGCGCTAGGTCTGTTGTGCTCCGCTTGCCTAGCGTTTTTATAAACTGGGAAAATTTAGCTTGAACCTCTGGTTGGCATTCAACTTTATTACCCCAATCAAGAACCGTAATTTCCCCCACAGTACCGCCCGCGAAAGATTGCCCTGAAATAACTTCAGTGACCGAAACAACATCGTCCAATGTCTTACCATGCGCGCCAACAGTATCGAGCGTCGGAGAAAGCGGCATAACGCCTTCAAGCATCTCGGTGCTGTGGCTAGGTTTAAAGCCCCACAACCCGCAATAACTAGACGGAATACGAACGCTACCCATCGTGTCTGTACCAAGAGCAACGTCTACCTGCCCTGCCGCAACAGCCGCTGCAGACCCGCCGGAAGATCCGCCCGGTGTGTAGCCAGTTTTAAGAGGATTGAATGTTTTACCGAACCAGGGATTATCTGTTTGCGCGCCCAGAGCGCCCTCTTCCATATTCAAAATGGCCGTAAGGCCGTAACCCGCATTGCGAAGCCGAAGCGCAACAAGGGCGTCATGGCTGGCAAGAGCCTTAGAATAGGCTTTGATACCGCCATGACAGATCTGTCCCGCAACGGAAATATTGGCTTTGACGCCGACAGTGACCCCGTTACCGTCGTAAGGAATAGTCTTTAGAACGGCGTTAATTGTACTCTGCATCTAGAAGCGCGTGTCAACAAGGCGTATAGGTTTCTGGCGCACATCCACTTGGGTTGTATCGCCGGTTGCTCCGATAGGAACAAGCTTTACCGTCATACCGAGACCTAGTTTTTGTTTGAGCAAAGCTTCATATTTTGGCATTAGCTTCGCAGAGTCGGCGTCTTTGCATTCGGCGATCACTGTCATCTCGTCACGACCTGCCTCGTCGCGATCAACCTGACAATAAAACTCCCCGCCAAAGCTGTCGAGTTCAGCCATTATAGGTCCAATGGCTTGCGGGAAAATGTTGATGCCACGTAGTTTAACCATATTGTCAGAGCGTCCGAGGAAACCTTCGATACGCGTATAATTTAATCCGAGCGATGACTTCCCTGGGCGAACAGCAGATACGTCATGGGTGTTAAACCGTATGATCGGGAAGACATCGTCTTTGTACAAACATGTACAAACCATATCTCCGCTTTGACCGTCCTTCACAGGCTTACCTGTATCAATATCGCATATCTCAAGATATTGGGCGTCCTCCATAACGTATAAACCGTCTTGGTCCGGTCCTTCCCCGGCGATTGCGCCCGTATCACCGACACCGTACCAGTCATAACATTTCGCGCCGCCCCACATTTCAGAGACGGCGCCTTTGTCTTCTCGTCCCATGTGACCAGAAATTGTCCGAACAGGAATATCTACGCCGGGCTCAAGCCCTGCCTCTCTCGCAACCTTGGCAAGTTTTTTGATGTAATCTGCAAAGCCAACAATAGCCGTTGCGCCGAAATCAGCCATCATTTGCACTTGCTTTACCGAGCGGGTTTCAACCCCTGTCCCAGCGGAGACAAAGGTCGCTTGCGTCCAATGGGTGACAGCTTCGCGGATATAATGCCCGCCATTGATTGGGCCATGACCGTAAACGGAATGAATTACGTCTCCTCGGCCAATACCTTGTATCGTATAAAGACGCGCTAAAAGTAGATTTTGCACTTCACGTGATTTAGGCCCAAAGATCAGCACTTGCGGCTTCCCTGTTGTGCCGGATGTTGTGTGAAATTTAATCGGAGGTTGATCGTTGGGAGAATAACTGTCCAATCCTGAGAAATCACCAAATGGCGGACACCGTTCAATAGACGCCATGATATCTGACTTGTCATACGTCGGGAGTTTACCAATATCCTTTAGACCATCAATATCACCTGGCTCTAACCCCTGTGCGCCCCAAAGCTTTTGATAAAATGGCGTTTTCCAAGCACGCAACAGCATTTTACGGAACAAGCGATCTTGATGCGCGAAAAGCGCGTCGCGACTTATGTTCTTAGCAAAAGAAAGAAACTCATCCCCGATAGGGTGGTCAGCCCGCAGTTGCTTGGGGTCTACGAAGTCAAAATAGGTTGCATGCATAATTTATCAGTCCACTTACAAGCCTGACGCACACGCGAAGAGTTCCGCGCAATTATCTGACTTCTCCAGATTATCTACGAGACTAATGAGCCTGTTTGCGGTGTCTTTCGCATTGACCTCACTCAATCCGAACGCAAGGCAATCTCGAAATTTATCAAGATGTTGTTCTGCCGTAAGCGGATCGGCTGGCGACCCAAATAGTGTGCCGATAGCCGCGGCTTTCTTCTCTCCATTTTTCAGGCGTGCCGTCATACTTTGAGGAACAAACTCCGCTGGAGATTCTATATGATTCTTTTCAATCTTAATTTTTCTCGATGCGACCCGAATGGCGTCACTCTGAAGGTCTGCAGCCGTGAAATCCTTTAGCCCCACAGTTCCGCGCATCAAGACAATTGGAGCTAAATACGGGAAACAAAGCCGTGCATAATTTGCGGTCATATTATCAATGATAGGGCGGTCAACGAGACGTTGAATGATGGGGGGAGCAGACAGTGTTAGGCTCTCAAGGTTATCTAGAGTCACGCCCTGTTTTAACAATTCCTGCACCAAGACTATTCCGCCTTGCGCAGCACGGCCTGTCGGAAATGGTTTCCAGCTAACTTCTGTAATGCGGTGGATCTTTCCGAGGCGCTCTGCTGCGGCCTTAGGGTCGGCGTCATCTTCAAACATGTTAAAGTAACCAAACGGACCCTCTAGGGAGCTTTCAGGGCCAAACAACCCAGCTTCTGCTAAATCACAGGCCACAATAGCCGCTCGTGCTGCACCCGCAATTTGCACTGGCAAAGTCGGCTTCCCCTCCACATGGGCCTGCATAACGCCTGCACATTGTGCCAAAGCGCAGCCCATAGCCGACAAAGTTGTTGCCTCATCAAATCTTCTCAACCTAGCAATGCCTAGCGTAGCTCCGAATAAACCGGCCGTGGCAGGGCGAAAAAATTTTAACGGCGAAGTCACGGCTACGCCCAATTCCACCGCTACATCTACGGCAACAATCACGGCCTCCATAAGCTGACGCCCTGTAACGCCGCCTAAACGGTCTGCCTCGGCTGAGACAGCCGCGAATATAGTTGCCATGGGATGAACAACCGCAGGCTCATGGACACAATCATACTCCATAGAGTGAATTTGGAATCCGTTGAGAAATGCAGCCGTAGCCGCCGATGCTCTCATTCCACGTCCCCAAAGATGAGCATCATCGCCCTTGCCCCAACTCAGCGCAGTTTTGAACACGGCTTCGTTGAATGGAGCTTTTGAACCTGCGACCCCAACACCTATGCTGTCGAGAATAAAGATCTTTGCTGCATTATAGGCGCCCTGAGAGAACGTTTCTTGCTCTAAAGCGTAGCGGGCAAATGTGCGTGATATGTCACTCATGGAAGCAAACTTACATATTTTTGAATGCTGCCATCGCCGTTTAAAGACAACGCCGCTTTGGACAATTGTTGTGATCGAGGTTTCGTTAGTCCCGAATGCCGCATCAACAGAACCGCTTTGCTTATTACCGACGTCTCACTCATAGGCTTTTCGGGGTCCCCAAATGCATCTCTCACTGCGTAATGTTTGCCGTCAACAAAGATTTCTGCCCCATAATGTGAGGGGTAGACCGAATTAAATTTATTAGTGGATTTGACTGAAATACGGCCTCGGAGTGCTTTCGTTTTTGACAGAGCCTCATTTGAAAAGTCATTAAGTTCGGGCGCGCCGTATAATAATGTGTGGGCCACGACATGCTGAAGGGAGAACTTGGCCTCTAGTCCGGCTAGCGGTTTCGGACGGTCACAAAATTTAAGCGCGTCGGAATATGTTTCAACAACGATTGGCCCATCGCTAAGCTCTACTTTCAAAGCCGCATCAATTGCCGGATGTGTATGGCGGCAGGCAGGATAAGGCTTAAGGCTTGTTTCGTGCATGAGCCAATTTACGTCAGGGTCTGCTAAAACACTTTCAGGGTTTGCACCAGGGCACATGGCTTTGAAAAATCCCTGCTCTCCCTCTAAGATAGATCGCGGCCCTTGAAAACCTTGCGCCGATAAAATGGCCGCAAGCACGCCTGCATGGGCAGCATGACCTGCGTGAAGTTGTTTGGCCATCGAGTCCGGTTCGTGGCGGGTTTGCCAAAGGCCCGCCGCTTGTGTTCCTGCGAGACCAAGAGCAGAGACTAAGTCACTTCCCTTGAGCAAATGACAGGCCGCCGCCGCTGCGCCAAAAGGCCCACACGTCGCCGTATTGTGCCAAAATGCATAATGTCCAGCTCCTACGGCACGGCCAATACGAATGGTGGCCTCGTACCCTATGACAATAGAGTCGAGAAAATCATTGGCACTAGCGCCCGTATACTCGGCGATCGCTAGGGCTGCAGGAATGATTGTCGGCGCAGCATGAAGTACAGCTTGGCGATCAACATCATCCATTTCAAGTACATTGCCGAGGCAACCATTATGCAACGCCGCCATTAACGGCGAGGATTTCGGCGCCCCTATGCGGCTGCAATCTCCAATCTCATTAGGAAATGCATTCGTAATTTTCTGTCCAGCTGGCTCCGCCTGCCCAGCTGCCGCACATCCTGTCCAATCAAGTAAAAGTAAGGCGGCTCTCTGTCGATCCTGATCGGTAATAGTTCGCGCCAAAATGGGAACAAGCCTTTCAGTGACAGTCATGAGCACATCTCTACGGCTAAGTTTAGCGCGGCCATCAAAATCCACCTTTCAAGTCTGCGGTATCTTGCCCAAATTCCGGCAAATCAAATGACAACTGTGCTGGCTCATTTCGAAACCGCATAGGGTTTTGAATATGCTTCTTACCCTTCGAATCCGTGACTACTGGCGCGCCGTGCTCCGTCAGTGATTCATGGAGATTACGAATAGTTGACCAACAGCAATCAACATCTCTCAAGAATACTTCCCACTGTATTTGTGTCTTAGATGCAAACGTGGTTTTCAAAAAATCTATGACTGCGCCTTGTTCTCCGACGGCCTTCTTCATTGTAGGTATCAAATCTGGGCGCTCCAACGCCGAAAGCAAATTCGATACAAATTTAGGCTCACTTCCGCCGAGCACTATATGCCCACCGTCTTTGGTCTCATAAATATTTACAAACGCATTGCCGCCAAAATTACGCATCTTCGACCGTTCCGGTGCACGGTCTTCGGCGAATACTGGGCCCGTCACATTCGGCACCCATGAGAGAAGGCTATCATACATGGAGATATCAAGATAATCCCCCTCGCCTGTTTGCTGCCGTCGGTACAGCGCCATCAAGACACCCGATAAGGCATGAAGAGAGGCCGTCATGTCAGCCGATGGCATAGGCGTCAATGCGGGAGCGTCGTCCATTCCGCGCGTTAGGTCAGCGGTTCCTGCCATCGCTTGAACAATGAGGTCATGGGCGGGTTTGTCTTTGTATTGACCTTCCTGTCCAAATGCGGAAATGGAACAATAAATAATGCCGGGCTTAATAGCTTTGATTGCCGCGTAGTCCACACCAAGCCGCGCCACAACACCAGGACGGAAGGCTTCAACAAAGACGTCAGCCTGAGCCGCGAGTTTCATAAACTGCGCGTGTTGCTCAGTGTCTTTCAAATTTACTTTGTAACTTTTTTTGCCGCGCGCAATGTTCGCAAACCAAACCGAAGTCCCGTCTGGGTATTTCTCTCCCATGGCACGCGTCGGCTCTCCAAGACCGTTATCGGGTTCGACCATCACAACATCTGCGCCGTGATCGGCCATCATCATGGTCATGTGCGGGCCCGGAAGGAACGCCGAAAGATCGAGAACTTTGACGCCCTCTAGCTTCATTTAATAAGCGCCTGTGTATCCGCGCCAAGCTCAGGCGAAATACCGCCCTTCAGACGTTGTCCGTTTAATCTATAGGGGGACGAGAGCAACCGAATTTTTTGCCCTGGCATTTGGTCATGTTTATCCTCATACACCATCTCTACCTCATGAACATAATCATTCTCTAGCGCTTGTTCGATATCATAAACAGGAGCTGCTGGCACATACCCGCCAAACTTTTCCATCCAATGTGCGACAGTGTTAGTTTTAAGAACGCCTTCAACCTCATCTTGTACAATAGCGCGGTTGGCGCGGCGGTCTTCAACCTTTACAAAGCGTGAGTCTGCAACCCACTCAGGTTTACCGAGGCGCTCACAGAGCCGTTCCCAGAATTTCTGTGTCTGGCAGCAGAACATAAGCCAGCCATCGCCCGCTTCCATAAGCTGACTTGGGACAATCGCGGGGTGCGCTCCGCGTGGTTGCCGTGTTGTCACATCACCTGAATTTAAATACCACGTTGCAGGGTATGAAAGCTGGTGAAGTGCCGTGTCGAATAATGACACATCGATATCACAACCTTCGCCGCTGCGGTGCGCGCCAAAAACAGCCGACACTAACCCCGTCGCAAACATGGAGCCGGTCATGAAATCGACCATGGATAAACCAAAGCGGACCGGCGGTCCGTCAGGCTCACCCGTGACAGAGCAAAACCCTGCCTCGGCTTGCATTAGATAATCATAGCCTGGCCATGCTTCACGGCTATTACCGCGGCCATAAGCTGATAAATGCGCGCAAACTATCTTGGGGTTGATTGCCTTTAACGCGTCGTAATCAATTTTGAGCTTCTTCGGGAGATCACCCCGCAAATTGTTGGAAACTGCATCCGCCGTTTTGATCAAGGCCTCAAAGGCTTCGCGGCCTTCTTTTGATTTCAGGTCGAGTGAAAGTGACTTCTTGTTTCGATTAAACGTCTGAAAAAACTGACTGTCTTTATCGCCAATAAGGTGCGGGGAAACAAAACGCGATACATCCCCGCCCGTGAGCGGATTCTCGATCTTAATAACTTCAGCGCCGAGATCAGCTAAAAGCTGGGTTCCGTAGGGTCCTGCCCCATACTGCTCCACTGCGATAATGCGAATGCCTTTTAGGGGGAGGTTCTGCTTCATGTGCTTAAATCTTATTTCTAGCGATTTGTTGCTTCGCAATGATGATGCGCTGCATTTCGTTAGTGCCTTCACCGATGCACATAAGCGGCGCTTCGCGGAAAAGGCGTTCGACCGGATATTCTTTGGAGTAAGAGTAGCCGCCATGAATCCGCATAGCTTCCAAGGAATTTTCGACAGCGGCTTCAGAGGCAAAATATTTCGCCATGCCAGCTTCCATGTCGCAGCGTTCCCCGGAATCGTAAGCCTTGGCTGCATTCTCAACGAGAAGCTCTGCTGCCTTCGCGCGAGTCGCCATTTCGCCGAGTTTGAGTTGAATAGCCTGATGCTCGCAGATCGGTTTTCCGAATGTCTTACGTTCCTGAGCATATCGCGTCGCTTCTTCCAGAGCACGATTAGCGATACCTACTGAACGGGCAGCCACGTTAATCCGGCCGAGCTCCAAGCCGCCGACAGCTTGGAAAAAGCCTTTACCGGCTTCGCCGCCGATCAGGTGACGCTTGGCATCAAGACGGTAATCATCGAAGAATATTTCCGCAGAATCTATGCCCTTATAAGCCAGTTTTTGCATCTTTTTACCGGTCGTATAACCAGAGTACGCTTCTCCAGTATCGGGGTCGACCTTCGGCGTGATGAACATAGACATGCCTCGGTAACGCGGATCAGCATCAGGGTCTGTTTTCACCATCAAGGCTACTGCGCCGCCCATAATGCTATTTGAAATCCAAGTTTTCGAACCGTTGATCACATAATGATCCCCGTCTTTCTTAGCGACCGTTTTAATGGCTTGCAAATCTGTGCCAGCATTTGGTTCCGTTAGGCCAAGGGCTCCGCGAATTTCGCCAGATGTGAATTTTGGTAGCCAGTATTCTTTCTGAAAATCAGTACCGAACTTTTCGACGACTGTTGCCATCATGACGTGAGAATTAAAAATACCAGTAAGACTCATCCATTCTTCTGAAATACGGGTAACAATTTTAGCGTAAAAGGACGCTGATAATCCAAGGCCGCCATAGTCCTGCCCGATGGTCGCGCCGAATAAGCCAAATTCTTTCATTTGCTCGACAAAGTCATGCGGGTACTCATCCGCATGCTCCATCTCCATAACCTTATCTCGCACATCTTCGCGGCACCATCTATCGATGGTGTCGAACATCATGCTCTCATCTTCGGCTGTCCAAGCTGTATCGCTCATTAGTAATTCTCAACTTTATCTTCGACGGCATTGCCTTTGGACGGGATGAGCATGTTGCGTTCAAAGATGCAAACCATGGTACCGTCCTGATTAAAACCTCGCGTCACAATTTTAACAATGCCCTGCCCCGGACGAGATTTACTTTCACGTTTACCAAGCACTTCGCTTTCGCCGTAAATCGTATCACCAGCGAAAACAGGGGCCGTAAATTTAACGCCGTCCATACCCAAGTTAGCGATAGCTTTTTGGCTTGTGTCCGTCACGGACATACCGATCAAAAGCGCTAACGTATAAGGGCTAACAACTAGGTTCTTTTTAAACTCACTTGCTTTGGCAAACTCAGCGTCAAAATGCATTGGGTGCGTGTTCATCGTCATCAAAGTAAACATGTGGTTGTCATACTCAGTGACAGTTTTTCCCGGACGGTGTTCATAAATATGGCCAACTTCGAAATCATCATAATAACGACCGAACGTCTCTCGGAACCGATTGGGCCCGACTTCTTTGACTGTACCCGCCATATCTAATTCTTTCTTGCTGCGAGAATACGCTCTGCTTTTTTCACCAGCGGCGTCTCAATTAACTTACCATCTAATAACGCCACGTTGCCGCCCGTTGTTTGATACGCCGCAATCACGCGTTCTGCCTGTGCGATTTCGTCCTCTGAAGGCTCTAAGGCAGTGTGAATTCTCTCAATTTGAGCAGGGTGGATTGCCGAGCGGGAATGAATACCAATCGCTTTAGCCTGCCGAGTTGTCGCTTCGCAATCATCCAAATCTCTAACATGAATATGCGGCACATCAAAAAGCTGTACGTCATAGGCCGCCGCCGCTGCCACCAAGAGTGACCTTGCGTAAAGATGCGTTTCCCACTCGAGATCGCAATCCACATCACCTGCATAGTCAACAGCCCCGTACATGGCGAGGGCAACTCTTTTGTGCGATAAAGTTTTACTCGCATTTACCAATCCCAGACCGCTTTCGATGATGGGGAAAAATGGCCCCAAGGCTTTTGGTAGCGCTTTATCAAGGGCTTCTATGTCTCTTCTGGAGACGACCTTCGGAATCATGATAAAAGGGAGAGCTAACCCGCTGGCTGCGAGCGCTTTAATGTCATCGGCAGCGTAGGGCGTATCAAGGCCGTTTATACGCAGGCTAACATTTTTATGCTTTGTCTCTGCCAACCATTTTAAAACTACCACGCGCGCGTCAGATTTTTCGTCTGGCGCGACCGCATCCTCTAGGTCAATGCACACAAGATCTGCGCCAGCCTGGCAAGCTTTCTCAAACCGATCCGGCCGATTTCCTGGGACAAATAGTTGAGATCTAAAATACATATTTTTATTCCGGCTTTACATGACTGGCAAAATGGTTGGCGATGTCTTCACGGCTGGTCACCCAAACATCTTCGCGCTCTTTGACGTAATTTAAAAATTCACGGAACGCCCAAATGCGGCCCGGACGTCCGATAATCCGCAAATGCAAACCTAGGCTCATCATACGCGCCCCTTCCTCATTTGCCTCCGCAAGCAATTCATCAAATGTGCGCTTGGCATAATCAAGCCACATCTGCGCGGTGAAGCTTGGCGACAGCCAGAATTTCATATCATTACTATCCACCGCGTAGGGCAGAACAATAATCGGCGGTGTACCATCGTCAAAGGTCTCCCAACGCGGGAAGTCATCCGAATAATCATCCATATGATAGAGATAGCCTTGCTTTGCCAAGGTCTTGCGCAGATGGTCGGTATGCAGATAGCGCGATAGATATCCCACAGGCCTTCGGCCCGTTGTCGACAAAATACTATCGGTTCCCTTTTGCACAAAGGCAGCCTCTTTAGCCTCATCCATAAAGGCTGTGAACAACCAACGGTATCCGTGAGATACCGGCTCGTCACCACGCGCGGTAATCGCATCGGCAAGCCACGGCGCTTTTTCAAGAGCCTGCGCGCATACTGTCCAGCTGGCTTTCACGCCCGCCGCATCCAACTCCCGCAGAACACGCGGCGCGCCTCGATTAATGCCGTACTGATAATTGCTTTCATTGCCATGCACGCGGATGGGAGCCTTTAGACCGCTCACGAGCTCGTCTACAGGTTCATTCGCTTTGTCGCCTTGAAGGATACCACGTTCAGCACCTTCTTCGACATTGACGACGATAGAAAGCGCAAGTTTCGCCCCATTGGGCCAAGAGAATTTTTTTGGGGCAGGTTCGTGAGCACTCATCTAATGCGGCTCCTCGCCGCCGGAGACATTCATGCTCTCGGCAGTAATATATTGGGCTTCGTCAGAGCAGAGGAAAGCGACAGCGTTAGCCGTATCTTCGGGAAGGCCAGAGCGGCCCATAGGGATCCGTGCCGTCATAGCTTTTTTGTAGTCTTCAACGCTTGCCGCGCCAGTTACTTCTGCAAAATACTCGTTTTGCCATGCACCTAGGCCCGTGGTGACATGGTTAGGGCAGATATTGTTGATAGTAATTTTGTGCGGCCCCAGCTCGGAGGCTGCAGAGCGAACTAGGCCCACAAGGCCGTGCTTTGATGATGTATAAGCTTGCGCGTGCGGGAAGCCTGATTTAGCCGCTTGCGAGGCAATGTTAATAATTCTCCCGCCCTTGCCCTGCGCGATCATAACTTCGGCGGCAGATTTCACGCCAAAAAATGAGCCAGACAAATTCACATCGATAACAGCGTTCCAATCCTCTTCTGTCACATCTAGCAATGGCTTCATAATGTAACCTATGCCCGCATTATTTACCCATATATCAAGCGATCCGTGACTGTCCTTGGCATGAGCCGCAAGTTTACGAACGTCTTCTAACGAGCGCACATCACAAACACAGGTCGTGCTTTCGACGCCCATGCCGCGCAGCTCCTCGGCAATAGATTTCATTTCGTCAGACCCGCCGATATGCTCTGCGCCTGTCGATGCGTCCCGGCTTTGACCGATGTCGGAGATCACAATGTTCGCGCCGTCTTGCGCCAGGCGTTTGGCGATGGCTTCGCCTAAACCACCACGACGACCAGAGCCCGTAATGACAGCTGTTTTGCCGGATAAGCGGCCCATTACAGTTGCTCTGTTTGAATAAAGACTAAATCATCCACCATGGCTTGAAACTCAGCCGCGATCTTTTGCATGGCATCACTGCCCGCCTCCGCGCCGAACTTATCCATATCAAGAATATCGATTGTTTCAAAATACTGGTAAGGCGGCTTATCTTCAGAAAACAGCAAACCGGTTGCCTTGAAAACTTCGAATTTTTTAATCGATCCCAAAGCATTGACGGTCGGTATATCAACGGTCTTTGCCCAGTTTTCATAATCTGTAACGGACGTTCCAGGTTTCAAGTTAAAAAGCGCAAGTATTTTAGCAGCCATAATGTCCTCCATTCATTTGTATCTCTCTTGCCCGTTTCAATGAGCGCTTCGCTTTGACATCCGTCAACTCTTTTCGAGAGGCTTTGTATAAACAAGAAAAAAACTGAGATTTCATTATGACCGATTCAAACACCTATGATGGCCCACCTGATTACCGCAATGTGGGCCTTCACGGCATGTCACCAGAAACTACACATGACGAGAAAGCGCGGTTTAACTTCCTAGCACATTTGAATCGCCACCTTGCGTCTAAAGTGCTGCCGGGCGTTAAAACAGCCTATGAAACCCGCATTGAGCCCAATAATCCAAAGCCGAACCACCGAAATCAAGTGCGCAAGCAATTACTTCAAGACCCTCTGTTTCAAAACTGGAGCGCGCTACGCCGCAGCACCATGGAACTGCGCCAGCAAGCAGGCCGGTGGGTCACACTACGCCAAGCCGAAACACTAAACGCCAAGGCCAAAGAAATGACCGAGGGAGACCCGCGCCTTGTTCTTGATGCCAATTTGCAGCTTCCGCGTTATCTTTCAGCAATTGACCACCACTGCATGCCCGGCAGCTATCACGATGAGCTTGTACCAGGCGACGTCACAGGCGCAGCCAACTATGATGCGGGGATATTCGTGACCACGGGAGGCGGACTAGGTCGCTTTTCTGATGGAGGCGGCGAAGCAGTGGTCGAATGGATGAAAAAGAACCGCCCCGACTTTTCACCAAAACGTATTCTAGATATTGGCGGCGGGCTTGGCCAAAACGTCGTGCCGATAGCCAAAGCTTATCCTGATGCTGAAGTTATTTGCGTCGATACAGGCGCGCCCGTTCTGCGCTACGGTCTCGCCCGCGCGAAGTCTATGGGCGTAGAGAATATCACCTTCGTCCAAGCCAATGCCGAAGACCTTTCTATGTATCCCGATGGCTATTTCGATTGGATACAGTCCACCATGTTCCTTCATGAAACTTCAGTGAAATCCATGCCGATCATTATGAAGGAAACTCACAGGTTACTCGCGCCCGGAGGACTCGTCATGCACGTAGAACAGCCACAGTATGACCCTGAAATGCCGCTTTATGAGCAAGCCATACGTGATTGGGATGCTTTCTATAATAACGAACCCTTTTGGACAAAGCTTCATGAACTCGATCTCGACCAGTGGATGGTCGATGCTGGCTTTTCTCGCGACGAATTAGTTCGCGGCGGCGTTGCCGCTGTCGTCGATACGGCTCTTTTTCCTGAACATGGCAATGACGATGTCGAAGATTATGGCCGTAAGGCCGCTTGGCATATTATTGGCGCCCAAAAAACACCCAATGAGATGGAAACTGCAGAATGAGCACAATAGATCCCCTCCAACTTGCGGGCGCGAAACCAAAGGGTAAGCGCCCGTATTTTTTGAAAGATCCAGATGTGGAGCGCGTGCTGGCCATCACCATGGCAATGGCTCAGGAACTCGCAGTTATGCGAGAACGCCTTGATACGGTTGAACGAATTCTTGAAGATAAAGGCACATTAAGCCAATCGGATATCGAAAACTATACGCCGTCTAAACCGATTGCAGAGGCACGCGGCGCATGGACTCAAGAATATCTCGCCCGTATCTTGCGCATATATCAACAAGAAATTGAAGCCCTTGAAGATCCAGATGAACTTAGTTCTGAAGATGTCGGTCACGAACTGGCCCAACAGGATTAAAGACCATGCCGAAAATTCGCCGCGCATTTGTCGATTCTGATTACGGCCAAATGCACTACCGTACTGCGGGAACGGTGTCTGATAAGCGAACGCTTGTCTGCCTTCACCAAAGCCCCAAGTCGTCCCGTGAATTCATTGAGTTTATGAAAATCGCGAGCAATGACCGTTTGGTGATTGCGATCGACAGCCCTGGTCACGGCGAATCCGATGTCCCGAGTAAACAGGCCAGTCTGGAAGACTATGCGCGCTCGGTATTATGCGCGCTTAAAAATTTAGACCTAGAAAAAGTTGACGTTGTCGGCAATCACACTGGCGCCAAAGTGGCCACAGAAATGGCCTTTCAAGCCCCAGAAGCCATAGGCCATATCATTATGATCTCTGCGTTGGTCTTATCCGACGAAGAACGAGAGGCCTTTATCGCGCAATTCCAGCCGATCCCTCTTGACGAGGTCGGCACCCGGTTTTCTCACATGTGGACCCAAGCTGTTCGTTGTCGCGGGCCAGGCGTCACATTAGAGCAGCTCGCATTCTCGGTAGCTGAAAATACACGCGCAGGCGAAGCCTATGAATGGGGCCACGAAGCCGCATTTAGATATACCAAAGTTTTTCCGGAACGGATTGCTACTCTACCACATCGTATCACGGTCTTAAACCCAAATGACTTGCTCTATGAATTCACGCCCCGAGTAGCCCCTTTTCTTCAAAACGGAAAAATCGTGGACCTTCCTCATTTGGGTTTTGGCTTTCTGGATACCAACCCTAAGGCTGCGGTAAACGCGGTAAAATCTGGCCTCGATTAAAAATTCTTCGGCAAGCCTGCATTGGGCGTGAACCCGTAAATAAGTTCTCCAGGAAGCCCCTCTTCGAGATATTTTCGGCACGCTATCAAGGCCTCAAGATCGATTCCCGTATCGACGCCCATAGCCTCAAACATATAGACTAAATCTTCGGTCACTATGTTACCGCTTGCACCAGGGGACGCGGGACAACCACCGAGGCCACCTTGGGAACTATCAAAGACTTCAATACCTTCTTCATATGCGGCGAATGCGTTGGCTATGCCGAGGCCATATGTATTGTGAAGGTGAACGGATTTTACTTTACCATCGCCAGCCACCGCGCGCACTTTTCGGATCAAGCTTTTAACGGTTTTTGGATTGGCGTAACCAACGGTATCAGACAGTCCAAGCTCGTCTACGCCTGCATCGATTAAACGCTCAGCAAGTTCAACAACTTTGCTTTCCGGGACTTCGCCAACAATTGAGCAACCAAAAGCCGTCGATAAGGCCCCCTCAAATTCAGGACGCTGACCTTCGGGTTGCTCTTTGATGAGCGCGGCAATCGCTGCAACATTTTCAATCGCCTGATCGTGGGTTTGGCGTAAGTTTTTTATAGAATGCGTCTCAGAACAAGACAATGGAAAGCCAATAGACGTTACACCGGCCGCAATCGCCCCCTGCGCGCCGCGTAGATTAGGCACGAGCGCCAAAACCCTCAAGTCCGGTAATGTCTTCGCGAAAGCAACAATCTCTGCAGTATCCGCAAGCTGTGGAAAAAGCTTTGGAGGAACAAAACTGCCAGCTTCAATTTCGCGAACACCGGAATCATAGAGCCCTTTTATCCAACGCATTTTTACATCTGTAGGCATAACGCCTTTGCAGTTTTGCAAACCATCACGCGGGCCAACTTCGGAAATAAGAATTTTGTCTTTCATAACGCTTATATTCTCTCAAAATATCAAATAGAAATTGAGGTGTATCAACCCGCGCATCATGCGCTTACAGATAGACATAGATATGAGCACAAAAAGCACAATGGTCTTATCCGGTAAGACAGCCCGAGAAATCTTTGAAGAAGTACGCTCCAACCCAGCGCGCAAGCGATTTGGCTTTGGAGAGCGGATCGCTATCGTCAATGTCGACCCGCAAAAATCCTATACGCGGCCGGACCTTTTTAAGACAGGATATGTGACCGATCCAGAGCAGATGACGCATATCAATGACCTCTCCAAAATTATACGGAGCAAAGGCCTGCCCGTGATCTGGACACATGTGGCCTACATGGACAACGCCGCCGACTGTGGAATTTGGGGCACGCGCACAGATACACCTGATAGCCTGCAAAATATTAAGTTCGGCAGTGATCGAGCAGAATTCGATGACCGACTCGACATTGATCGAAGCATAGATGCTGTTTATACCAAACGCATGCCTAGCGCCTTTTTTGAAACGCCGCTCAACAGCTTCTTAAATTTCCACAAAATCGACACAGTCGTCGTCACAGGCGGATCTACATCTGGCTGTGTCCGCGCCACTGCAGTCGATAGTCTTTCGTATGGCTACAGAACCATTGTCCCAATCGAGACGACAGCGGATAAACATGAGAGCTATCACTTCGCAAACTTAACTGACCTCTTGATTAAATATGCAGACGTCGTTGACGTGTCGGAAGTCTATGATTGGCTAGAGAAATATGAAGGCTGATCCCAACCTCTATGACTATTGGCCCTATGCAGGCCGCCCGAAAATTGTATGGCCTGGCGGGAAGAAACTTGCATTCTGGATCGCGCCAAATATCGAATTTTACGAATTCATGCCGCCAGCGAACCCGCAGCGCTCACCATGGCCGAACGCGATCCCCAATGTGCAGCAATATAGCCAGCGTGATTTTGGCAACCGTGTTGGGCATTTACGCCTTATGGAACTCCTCGGGAAGTACAATTTACGCGGCTCGGTTAGCTTGAACGTAGCGCTTTGCGATCATCATCCCGAAATTATCGAAGACTGCATCAAACAGGACTGGGAGTTTTTCAGCCACGGCATTTATAATACACGCTATTCCTACGGTCTTTCACCTGAGCAAGAACAGGCCGTTTTAAACGATTCTACACGCACGGTAGAAAAAGCTAGCGGGCAACGCATTCGAGGTTATCTCGCTCCGGCGCTTACCCACACAGAAAGCACTTTAGATTTAATCGCCGAAAATGATTTTTGGTATAGCTGCGATTTATTTCAGGATGACCAACCCCAACCCTTGAAAACAAAAACCGGAAAACTCGTCTCAATGCCCTACTCGCTCGAGGTCAATGATGTCATTACCTATTCCGTTAACGGCTGGGATCCAGATCGCTATACGGATATTCTCAAGCGCCACTTTGATCAGCTCCTACTAGAAGGCGAACGCAGCGGCACTGTCATGTGTATTCCTCTCCATGCTTATCTGGTTAGTCAGCCTAACCGTATTAAAGTTTTCGAAGAAGCCTTGAAACATATCTGCGCGCACAAAGACGACGTTTGGTTCGCCACAGGCAAAGAAATCGCAAAGCATTACAGAGATAATTACTGGGACCAATCCATCGCGGATATAAAAGCACGCGGCGTGGCGACTGGCGGGACAGGGTTTAACAATGGATAAAGCCTACCTCGAATACCCTAAACGCGGTTATGGGCAAGACCATGATTTTTATGATTGGCGAACGGCGAAAGACCACGCGAAAATTAAGTGGAACCGCGGCGCGAAAGTCGCAATTTGCTTTATTGTCCCGCTAGAGTTCTTTCCGCTAAACCCAAGCGGCAACCCCTTTAAACACCCCGGAGCAATGGTCACGCCCTACCCTGACCTCCGGCACTTCACCGTTCGAGATTACGGAAACCGTGTTGGCGCATATCGGATATTACAGGAGCTCCAAAATTCAGGCTATAAAGCCACATTTGCGGTTAATGGAGAAATCGCCAAACGTTACCCTCCATTAGTTGAAGCCGTTGACACTGCTGGGCATGAGATTACCGCGCATGGCCTGTCAACAGATCACATTCATCATGAGGGTTTACAGGCGGCAGATGAGCTTAAGTTGATAGAAGACACGCTCGCTTGCTTTGAAAGCAAGCCTAAGGGTTGGATGTCTCCGGCACGAAATCAGTCATCCCGAACATTGAGTTCAATAGCTGATGCAAAATTAGGATATTGCCTCGATTGGGAGATGGACTCTGTTCCGGTCGCGACGAGCACAGGTGTTTCTCTAATCCCCAATAGTTACGAATTGTCCGATTTCACGCTACTGCACACTCGCAAGCAAACAGAGGATGCGTGGCTTAAGCAAATGAAAAACGCAATTGATCTCTTGCTTGAAGAACATGACCGGTATGGCGGCCAAATGCTCGGCCTCACTCTAACGCCCTACATTATTGGACAACCCTTTCGCATCTGGGCCTTACGAGCACTCTTGGCCCATATCAAAGACATTGACGGCGCGGAAGTCTTCACGGCTGGCGAAATAGATAAACAATTTAGAGCGCAACAATGACCCATTCCACACCTCTTCCCTTGGCTGGCATTAAAGTCATCGAATTTTCCCACATGGTTATGGGGCCCTGTGCGGGCTTGATGCTCGCTGACTTGGGCGCGGAGGTCATTAAAGTTGAGCCTATTGGCGGCGATAAAACACGTCGCCTGCGCGGTGCTGGTGCGGGTTATTTCCCCATGTATAACCGTAATAAGAAATCTCTCGCCATTAACTTAAAATCTGAAGACGGTAAGGCAGCGGTTTTAAAGCTCATTGAAAGCGCTGACGTTTTCATTGAAAACTTCCGTCCCGGCGCGCTTGATAAACTTGGCTTTGGCTGGAATGACTTATCCGCATTAAATCCAAAGCTTATTTATTGTTCAGAAAAAGGCTTTCTTGATGGTCCGTATGAGCACCGCACGGCTTTAGACGAAGTCACGCAAATGATGGGTGGTCTCGCTTATATGACGGGTCCTCCTGGACAACCCTTACGGGCAGGAACATCAGTGGTTGATATTACGGGCGGCATGTTTGGAGCGATGGGTGTCCTAGCAGCGCTGCATGAACGCCATGCGACTGGCAAAGGCAAACGCATTACCGCTGCCCTCTACGAAACGACCGCATTCCTCGTTGGGCAGCATATGGCGCAAAAAGCTGTCACAGGCGAAGCCGCCGCGCCAATGCCTGCCCGCGTGTCGTCTTGGGCGATCTATCAATTGTTTGACACCAAAGACGGCGAACAGGTATTCGTCGGTGTTGTTTCCGACGGTCAGTGGAAAATTCTTTGCAATGCATTTGGATTGGAGCATTTGTTAGATGACCCAGAGCTAGTCGAAAATCGGGACCGTGTAATTCACAAAGATAAGTTTTTACCTCAAATCGTTGATGCATTCAAATCCATGACCAAAACAGAGCTCATGGAAAAAATTGAGAACCTTGGCCTTCCTTTTGCACCTATTGGCAAGCCGGAAGATTTATTTGATGACGCCCACTTAAACGCCCGCGGCGGGCTTCTCGACATGGAAATGGAAGATGGGGGGCGCTGTAAATTACCTGCACTGCCTATAAGCCTTGATGGAGTCAGGCCTGGGCTCGAATTAGACCCGCCGAAAGCAGGTGAGCATACAGAAGAAATTTTAACTGACCTCGGTCTGGATATTGCATCCTTAAAAAATAGCGGCGTGATTTAATATACCCACGGCCTTTGCCGCTTATCTTTGGCCACATGCGCTTCAATATCTGTTTGATTTTGCAGTGTTAGCGCGATCGGATCTAATCCGCCAATCAGCATCGCCTTGTCGCCATCAGGAATAGTAAATGCAATGCCATTGATGGTTTGCCGTTCTAGATCGATGATAACATTTTGTGGAAGACCTGAAATTTTCTGGGCTGTAAGCTGCACACATAAAATCCCATTTCGTACACAATTATTGTAGAATATTTCTCCAAAACTTTCCGCGATGATAGCGCGAAAGCCATACTCTTTCAGTGCCCAAACTGCATGTTCACGGGACGAACCGCATCCGAAATTCTGACCTGACAATAAAATCGTTGCGTTCTTAAACTCGTCCTTATTGAGAACAAAGTCAGGGCTCGGCATGCGGCCATCGCCATAGCGTTGCCCCGCAAATAGTCCGCCTTTCAATCCCGTTTTCGAGACCGTTTTCATTTCACGCGAAGGAATAATCTGGTCTGTATCAATATTGTTACGCAGCATAGGCGCAGCAATTCCAGCGTGTATCGTAAACGGTGTCATTAAGCTTTTCCCTTTGGCGCAGCTATTTTTCCTGCAATCGCGGACGCGGCAACCACTGCAGGACTAGCAAGATGTGTACGAACACCTGGCCCTTGGCGGCCTTCAAAATTTCGGTTTGTAGAGCTAATAACACGCGTGCCCGGCGCAAATGTGTCGCCTCCCGCATAAAAGCAAAATGCGCACCCAGCCTCGCCCCATTCGAACCCAGCATCCCTGAAGACACGGTCAAGTCCTTCGGCCTCGGCTTCGCGTTGAACCGCTCTTGATCCGGGCACGCAAATAGCGCGTACACCTGTAGCGACTTTGTGCCCTTTCAATATAGCAGCAGCAGCACGTAAATCAGAAATGCGGGCATTGGTGCACGACCCAATGAAAGCGCCGCCTATCGTAAGCTCAGACAGGCTAATCCCTGCCTTCAAGCCCATGTAATCCAAAGACCTTGCATTGGCTTTATCAGGGACAGCCCCTGTAATTGCCGCTGCCTCTGCTGGCGATGTACCCCATGTCACTGTCGGCGGAACATCTTCCGCATTGATGTGATGTTCATAGTCAAAGCTAGCGCCGTCTTCAGTCTTGAGGCTTTTCCAATAGGCGCGTGCAGAATCGCTGCTCTCAGGTGAGTAAACGCGTCCGTCCAAATAGCTGGTGGTTTTATCGTCAGGAGCAATAACAGCTGTAAAAGCAGCAAACTCCACCGCCATATTACAGAGGGTAAGGCGCTGTTCAATCGAGAAGGCGTCGATAGTATCCCCTGCATATTCAACGGCGCAACGTTTCGCGCCGTCGGCTCCATATGTGCGAATTATATGAAGTGCTAAATCCTTGGCAGTAACGCCCCGCCCTAATCGTCCTTCTACCCTGATCCGCATTTGAGGAGGTTTTTTAACTCTTAAGCAGCCCGTCGCAATGGCATGTTCAGCATCAGTCGAGCCAATGCCCCAAGCCAACGCCCCGAGCGCGCCTTGGCTACAGGTATGACTATCGGGACATACGAGCGTCAATCCAGGCTGCACAATGCCGAGCTCCGGCGAAATGACGTGGACGATTCCTTGCTCGGCATCTAATACGTCAATTAAATTTACGCCCGCCTGTTTAGCCGCATTCCGAGTTGCCGTTATAAACACATCGCCGTCTGGTGTCCGTGCATCATCCATGCCCCGGCCGGGTTTATTCGACACAATGTGATCCATTGTTGCAAAAACATGCTCTGGTCTTAACGGTTTTCGCCCGCTCTCTAGTAAGGACATAAGCGCGACGCTTCCTGTCCTCTCGTGCAAAAACACGCGATCAATGGCGATTAAGTCTTCACCGCCCTCCAGCCTTTTTACGGTATGCTGGTTCCAAATTTTGTCAAAAAGTGTTTGTTTCATATTCACCGTAATAAAGGCAACAAATAGAAAAGCGACTGCCTTAGATCAAAGCAGTAGATTGACTCGCCTCAAGGTGCAGCATGCACCAAGAGTTATGCATATAAAAAACACTAAGGTGGACTCATGAATAAGCAAATCTCGACCACAGATATGAAGTTGCTAGAGCAAGTGCTTGGCATCGATAATGTCTCCAGCGATCTAGAAAAACGCGAACTCTTTAGCCAAGATATTTGGGCCAAAGGACAAACGGCTGACTTTGTGATTAGTCCTGAAAACACAGACCAACTTGCCGATGCGATTAAAATAGCTACGCGTGCAAAGATTCGACTGAATCCGCGCGGCGGCGGCATGTCTTACACTAAAGGGTTTACACCAACATCCGACAAAACAGGTATTATCGATTTCACCCGTATGGATAAAGTCCTCGAAATCAATAAAGACGATATGTACGTTACCGTTCAAGCGGGCTGTACTTGGAAGACACTATACGAAGCGTTGAAACCTCTTGGACTGCGCACACCCTTTTGGGGGCCTTTGTCAGGTATAAGTTCCACGATCGGCGGCGGCCTATCTCAAAACAATGCATTTTTCGGTAGCGGAACCCAAGGCCCGTCCTCAGACAGTGTAACCTCGCTAACCGTTGTTCTCGCAGATGGAAGCATCGTAAAAACTGGCACTGCGGCGAGCCCGCAAGGTAAGCCATTCTGGCGTCAATACGGTCCAGATCTGACCGGCCTCTTCCTTTCTGATGCAGGAGCGCTCGCCTATAAAGCAGAAGCCTCGCTGCGCCTCATCACGGCCCCAACAGCTGAGGACTGGGCATCCTTTGAATTTGACACCCGTGACGAATGGGTAAGCGCTATGGCTAAGATGGGGCGTATGGGTTTGGCCTGTGAGCTCTTTGGGTTTGACCCCAATTTGACCAAAGTCCGCATGAAGCGGGACAGTCTGGCGAATGACATTAAGGCCTTGAAGAACGTTATCAAAGGTCAAGGCGGCCTAATGAAAGGCCTGAAAGAAGGCGCGAAAGTCGCACTCGCTGGGCGCGGCTATATGGACAAAGTCGCCTACTCCTTACATGCAACGGCGGAAGGCCATTCCGAAGCAGAAGTCAAAGCCAAAACAAAAACCCTGAAAGAGATTGCGGCGCGCCACAACGGAAAAGAGATTGAGAACTCAATTCCGAAGATCATTCGCGCTAATCCCTTTACGCCTCTGAATAACATTCTAGGCCCCCAAGGAGAGCGTTGGGCCCCGATCCACGGCATTGTACCGATGGGAGATGCCGTTAAATGCGCAGCAGACATAGACGAAATGTTTGCCTCTATGGCATCCGAATTCAAAGCAGAAGGTGTTTACACGGGTTATTTGTTTACGACCTTATCTACGAACGGTTTTTTGATCGAGCCTGTATTCTACTGGCCCGAAGAAATTTATTCGATACATGAAAATACTATCGATCCAAATGTCATGAAACAGGTAAAACGTTATGATAAAAATAACGCGTCAACGGCCGTTGTTGAAAAAGGACGACAGAATATACTTGATATATTCTCAAAATACGGCGCTGCGCATTTTCAAATTGGACGCACCTATCCGTATACAAAAAACATGTCTCCCGAGACCAAGTCAGTTTTGAACATGATAAAAGCGGGACTTGATCCTGACGGTCTTGTCAATTCCGGCGCGCTTGGCCTAGACTAATGGAACTGATCCGCGCGGCAACGCTTACCGTTGAAAACCTCAAACGTTCACAAACAGCCTATTGCAAATGGTTAGATTACAAAACTGTTGAGCGAGGTAAAGTAGACGAAGGCCTTGCCGTCAGTTGGGGGGCGCCAAAGTCAGCGGGTCAGCCATATTGCATTTTACAGCCCGCCTCCAAAGCTAACACATATCTACGCCTTATTGAGCAACCAGAAAGGGCTGATTATAAGCCTCTTCGCACCTATGGTTGGGCTGCCATCGAAATATGCAATCAAGACACATTGGCCGTTAATGCTCGGATGAAGCAATCGCCTTTTGAAATTATCGGCCCCCCTAAAGAACTTGATGGCATGCCTGCCATATTCCCAATGCAAATCAAAGGCTTGGACCAAGAGATAGCCTACCTGACTGAAATAAGGGATAATCTACCAGACTACGACCTCCCCCGTGCAGGAAGCCTCATAGACAAGTTATTTATTCTGGTGATGGCCTGTTCCGACATGGAGAAGGCAGGCGAGTGGCTGGAAAAACACCTCCTGCTCACCAAAGGGGCATCAATGGAAATTATTTATACCATGATCAACGCAGCTTTTGATTTGCCTGAGACTTCGAAACACGCAATCGCGACCTTGCAGCACGAACGCGACGTGTTTTTGGAAATAGATCACTACCCTAAAGGCGCAACACCGCGCGCTGCGCATACGGGAATGTTGCCGCCTTGCGCCGCGATAGGGACTTTCATTCACCCGGAATTTGATGAAGTAATGGCCGTGAACAAAGGCCTATGGATAACACATCCAGAGCGACGTGACGGTGTTATTTACAAAGGCAAACGTGCAGGAACCCTGCGCGGCCCTGACGGCACACTGATTGAACTGATTGAGGCTTAAATGAAACAGATTGTACTCAAACACAAAATTGATGCCGCGCCGACAGCAAAGGACTTCATCGAAATAGACATTGATAAGCCCCGCTGCCCCGACGCGGGTATATTGGTTAAGGTCAAATATATCTCTGTTGATCCTTATGTCGGACACCAACTGAACAAAGGCCACATGGGCGCACCGCCGCCTAGGCCTCAAATAGACATGATCCCAGGCGGAATTGTCGGCGAAGTAATGGAAAGCAATTCCGTTAAAGCCAAAAAGGGTGACCACATACATGCCTCTGGAGCCGGTGGGTGGGCTGAGTTTTGCGTCCTGCACGATAATGACTATACACTTATAGACCCAACCGCCGCCCCCCTCTCTGCTTACGCAGGTATATTAGGGATGCCTGGATTAACCGCATGGGCTAGCGTAACGCAACTCGCCCGCGTTCATGCTGGCGATGTCGTGGCGGTCAATGCGGCGGCTGGGCCCGTTGGCGGAGCCGTCGGACAATTTTCCCGCATGAGAGGCGCAAAAACCGTCATCGGTGTCGCCGGCGGCAAAGACAAATGCAAACTCGTCGAGGACCTTTACGGCTTTGATTCATGCGTCGATCACAGGTCAGAAACGTGGCAGGACGATTACAAACGTGCCGCTCCAAACGGCATCTCAGTGCATCACGAGAATGTGGGTTCAGACCAACTCGCCTTTGCTATGCAAAACTTAAATTTATATGGACGCGTTGTGTTATGCGGCCTAGCGGCACATTACCATGATCCGCAGCCCGCCGTGACATTGATCGGCCCCATTGTCGGCAAACGCGCGGCTTTAATGGGTCTTGTTGTTTATGATTATTATGACCGCTGGGACGAATTTCGCGCCGAGGTTGCGCCGTGGGTAAAGTCCGGCGACGTTAAGATAGCCGAGGACCGAGTAGATGGTCTTTCCAAGGGGCCAGCCTTAATGGAAAGACTCATGACAGGAAAAAATATAGGCAAATGCATCATCGCGGTTTGAAGCAAGTGCACTAACGCACAGGATAAAGCGTATTCACCTCACCGGGCTTTGACCCCCAAAGGAAGTTCATATCAAAATCATAGCCACGTTCAGTGGTTTGGTATTTTTCAGACGATAAAAATGATTCAGACTCAATCCGTATCTGAGTATTCCGGCGTTTTGAATCTATAATACAGTCCTTAGGATCAACATAGCCAGACCACGCCTTATCCTCTCTCTCAATCCAAAACGGCTCACAACCTACGTCGAATAATGGTTTAAAATCATTGCGCGTAAGCTCGGCTAATTTTTCCGGACTGTCCCAAACATCTTCAAAAGCGGAAGCGTCATTTAGTACGTATGTTTTTTGGGTCAAACCACCGCGTTCCGTATCCTCAACAATATTATACACCCTTTGGCGATAAAGTTTCTTAGTCTCACCCGTATTCAACTGACTGTAAAACCACACACCAGGCAAAGCCTCTGAGTTTATACGTACGCGGCGATCAAGGATATATGCCTCGGTGCTATCAGCTGGAGTTTCAAAGCTTGTTTCATAAAGCTTAGCAAAACGTTCCGTGTCACTAAGCGTAGCAACATTCGCTGAGCATGCCGTAACGGCTAGCGTAGCGATAGATAATAAGCATATTAAACGCATTGCAGTTCCTATTGGTAACTCTTCCGGTCAAGAATTTTATTGAGTTCCATGAAATATCCATCGCGGTCGAAAAGATAACATGTTCTGACTACGATTGGCGCTGCACCGGAGCGGCCAGGATAAGTCGTATTGCCAATTTCGCCCGTCATGTGAATGCCCTCGAGAGCTTTGACAGCCTCGCAATGTTCGTCAACATTCTCTGTATTAAAGACAAGAACGGCATCACCTATACCCATGCTGCGGCGGGGCACACTCGGACGCGGTAATGCAGGGTCAAGCCACTGCAACATTCCGATCCAGCCGACCCAGCTATCGTTTGTGCTTAGCAGAACAAGCCGAGCTTTAGCCCCAGGCTCTCCAGCAGGTAAGGATTTACCACTCATGGTGACTTCTGTGTCGTAATTGACTTTGAAGCCTAAAGCATCACGATAGAGCTTCAGACTCTCATCAATATCGTCGACAATGAGTGTAGTGCGGCGCAGGTCTGTAGGAAACTGCTGGCTAGTTGCATCAGGCGCTTGCACTGTAAGCTCTGAAGCGGTTTTATCCTGAGAGTTAGGTTGACACGCGGTTAAAAGCGCGGCGGATAGCATAAATACACTTAGTTTTGATATAGAAGTCATCCTGAACCCTTGTAATGGAAAAGCCCGGCCAAGGCCGGGCTTTTTGATTTAAACAGCCAATTTAGAAATTGGCAGAAGCGGTTACGCCAAATTGGCGACGAGATGACGGGGTAATTGCAAAGGCCCGTTGACGTTCGCCATTTAGAGTAGGTGCGGCGAAATCAACATAACGCAACATGCCTTGAACAGTATCATCATTAAATACGTTCTTTGCCCATAATTGAATACGGAATGTATCATTCTCTACACCAAGGTTAAGATTGACCTTATTAGAATCACCTGATTCTGCCAAGTTATGCACCTGAGCAAAGAAAGAAGACCGGTAAAGGTAGTCGGCGCGGGCGAACCATTCCATATCGTTCATCCCCAAATCAGCGCGATAATCCGCACTTAATGTGAGTTGATGCGGTGAAACGAGTGGGGCTTTATTCCCAGACAGGTCAGCGAAAGTCGCACAAGCAGTCGCAGCACTAAGTGCCGTTCCATCACCAATAACCGTCCCAACAGGAAGGGTGACATCGTTATTCGCATAATCGACACCGCTACAACCGGCACCACCAAGCAAGAAAGCTTGATCGGCATTCAGTCCATTCTTAAACTCTGCATCAGTCCAGCCATATGTGGCAATCAATGAAAAGTTATCAGTCAAGTCAATTTGCGTATCGAGCTCTAAACCCCAGATGGCCGTATCACCAACATTATCGCTGAAAGAGTTCACCGCTCCTGGAGTGCTTGACCCCGGACCGCTTGTATAAGTACTCGTAAGGACCTGGTTGCTATAGTCGATATAATAACCCGTCATGTTCAAACGCAAATTATTAATTTGAGTTTTGAAGCCCGCTTCGTAATTCCACAAAATTTCTTCATCATACGACGTACTTGGCGCATCCAGATCATTGAATCCCCCTGGAGCATTCCCTTTCGACGCTACCGCATAAACTAACGTGTCGTCATTTAGCTTATAATCGAGGGTAAAGCGCGGAAGAAATGACTCAAATGTTTCCGAACGATCACTCCCGCTACCAGCAATAATTCGGGTCGGATCAGCGGCATTTGAAAAGTAATCACCGAGAACGTAAGATGCACCAGGCGCCGTTGAAATTTTATCGCTTGCGAAGCGCATTTCCACACCGGCCGTTAGGACATCAGAAAAATCATACTCAACGCCACCAAAAGCAGCATAATTTCGAGTGCTGCTAACACCGCCAATGGCATCATATCCAAATTCCGTTTGCGCTAGAGCATAATCCGTTCCCTTAGTTTCATTATCAAAGATGAAACCGCCGACCTGCCAGCGGAAATCACTCTCCTGTGGCGACGAAAGCCTTAGTTCACCAGAAAATGCCTGGCGCGATGCCCCTGCTGAATCGACAAATGCTGATGCACCATAAACACAGTCAGGAATAAAGTTGTTACAGACAAATGCAGAGCCAATAAACAAAGGAGCGGAGCCATTAAAAGCTTGGTCAGCACCAGATCGTTCGTCAATGTCTGTGAAGCCAAAGAGGCCGGACAAATCATAACCGCTGTCAAAGCTATAATCGACATTTGCGATCACTCGGTGAGATTCGCGCTGAAGGCCAGGATTCAAAATATCGGGTGTGCCGATGTTGTATGTATCAGGCGCCTGTACTGTGCCGCAGAAATACCCACGAGACCCACCAGCATAGCAATTATTCTCGCTAGAGTCCTGTAAAGATATAGCATAATGCCCGTCATCATCTTCGGAATAAATATACCTTACCCCTACAGACAAGTTTTCAGAAAAGTCATATTCTAATGCTGTGTTCAATGAGATAGATTCTTGCTCATTCAAGTTTTCTCCTGTCAGAGCGTTTGTGTAATCCCCGCCGAATTTATAGTATTTACCGGCAACAGATCCGCGTAAGCCGTCAGCAATTTCGCCCTCGACGCTTCCATAAAGCTCGTACTGACCATGCTCAGCGACAGTTGCACTCACACGTCCACCAAACTCTTCTGAAATATCGCGGTTGACGTAGTTAATCGCACCAGACAACGTACCCCGACCATAGACCGCACTTTGCGGCCCGCGGATAACTTCGATATTTCGAAGTGAGCTAAAATCCAACGATGAAGAATCACCAATAAACGGCACGCCATCTACAAAAATACCAACTTTACCTTCTGAAATTAGGATGTTGGACGTTCCGCGAATAATAGGTCGATCACCGTCACGGCCAAAGGCTTGCTGCTGTTGGAAGCCCGGAGTGAAGTCTGACAGTTCCATAACGTCAAAAATATTAGCATCTTCTAAGACCGCTTCAGAGAACGCCGATACAGAGAGTGGTACTTCTTGCAAACTCTCAGCTTTTTTACGAGCCGTTACAATAATCTCATCGTTCGGGTCTATTTGCGCGTATGCGCTAGTTCCCATTAAGCCGCTAAGTGCAGCTACTGTAATAAGTAATCTGGATTTTGAAGTTGAACGCATATTTGACATTACTTTCCCTTTTCTAAAGTAAGTTTATTATGACTTATCCTTGCAATGCCCTGAGAAAACGAATTGACTTAAATCATTCGCATTGGTTTTTAAGAGTTTTGAAATCACAGCGTGACAAAAATGAAACACTCTTGGAATGAAGTGTGAGCCTTATCGGCAGTTGAGCGCTTCGGGGAGCACAAACAAACACGCTTTCAGCGGTTTATTGATCTCGTATGAGGTCCAAATGACTTCATTGGCCTTTACACCGTTATAATAAAGCCGTACGCGCCCAGGTTGGCTCCAGCTTTCTGCGATGTTTGAATAGAAGTTGGAATAAATACGTTCATGCCAACCCCGAGGCGTATCAAAACCAACCTTCAAGATAGCACGGTCATCCTGCGCAATCCCAAAACGCGTTTCCCCGCCGGATGGGTCCATGACGTTGACCATAAATACTGGGCGTCCATCGACCAAATCGTCGGGCAAGCGCTTTAACGAATACCCGTCATCCAGCGCATGACGAATAACGCCGAAACCGAAGCTTGATGACCACTGATTATCAGACTCCGATTGAGGTTGCGCTCCCTGAGGCGTGTATGTTGTTGAGCCGTCAAAGCTCAGATCTATAACAGCTATGCCGTCCCTAAGGCTTTCAATCCTTACTTTTCCATCGACTTTATGAGCGTCTGTCTTGCCGGCCTCGTAAACTCGCCACATTCGGTGCGTTTCATGCTTTGCAGCCGAGCCATTTTTGTAAAAAACAGCATAACCATCCATGGCTAAAGATATTGGCCTTGACCATGCTTCACCGCCAGCTGCTTCGTGCGCCTGAGCCATGATGTCAGCCGCTGAGAGTTCAGACTGAACCGGATATAGCGTTTCAAGAGGGTCGGGGCTTTGCCCGTTGCAAGCTGCAATCAATACCGCACTTAATAAAAGGACTGCTCGCATATTCCAGCTAAGCCTTATCGCCAAAGTCGCGATACTTTCCTAGCGTGAGCAACATCGCGGCCCCAATAACAAACCCAGCAGCGGCAAATGACAGCACTCGCGCGTAGTCCGCATCATCGCCTCGTAATATATTGAAGATAATGGGGGATGTGCCAGCGCCCAGTCCAAATGCCGCGTAAATAATGCCATAAGTTCGCCCATAAGACTTCATTCCAAAGTAGCGCGACGATAAATACGCCATAAGATCAAACTCTACGCCTGCCGCAAGGCCAACTAGAATTAGTGCGAGGGCATTCATGCCAAGACCATAGTCTTGCATCAAAATATAACAACCAATAGCCGGAACACTCATAAAGATGAAAGCGATCATTGGCGCCCAAAAGTGATCAACCAACCATCCGCCAATTAGGCGTCCAGCAAGGGTAGATAACCCTATCAATCCAGCGCCGGTAAAAAAGCCCGTCGCCGTAACATCAGAATAGCCCTTATCAAGAAGGATGAACTTCGAATTCGCAATTATGCCAGAAACGACAGCGCCTAGAATTAGAAAAGAGAAAAATATAACCCAGAACCGATAGCCCTGAAGTGTCTCTCGCAGGGTCAATCCGGGTAAATCAGATGATGCTTGAGCCTCGTCTCGTGCGCCAAAATATGCGAACAAAACATATGCAGCAAGAAATACCATCATAAGTGCAATGACCCATACCGCGCCTTGTGTCATAAGAATCCACGTCATCGTCGCAAACAATACTAGGCCGATTAGAACCCCTTTAATACAGGTTTTAAGCAAACCTGTTTGCGCGCCTGCTGCTTTCAAGGCGGCTTCTTCTTTATGGTCACGGAAGAGTATAAATGCGAGCGGCAAGGATAAGAGCATAGGCAATATGCCGACAGCTATATATGCTCCGCGCCAACCTACGTTATTTACAAAAGTTTGAATGTATGTAGGCGCCAGAAAACCAAAAAGCCCCGTGCCCGTCAAGGCAACCCCCAAGGCCAAACCACGATGAGTATTGAAATTATTGACGATGGCTTTCGACCATGTGATCGGAAGTGTCCCAGAGCCAAGGAAAGCCGTAAAGAAAAAGATTGTATAAAACACGGCGGGATTGGTTGACATCATTGAAAATGCGCATGTGCCAATACTGAGCGCTATAATGGACGGGAGTAAAACTTTTCTAGCCCCGAACTTATCAACAAGCTGTCCTGCAATAGGGGCGCCAACAAGAACCCCTGCTGTCATGTAGAGAAATCCGCCGGAAATTATCTCGCGGCTCCAGCCAAATTCCTTAGCCAGTTCAGAACCAATAATAATCAAAGCCCAATACGGCAACGGGCTTAAGCAGAGCGCTATTCCAACTAGCGAAGACAGAACGATCTTCCAGCCGTATTCCCACTCATTGCTACCCGTTTGCGATATCTCATTCATTTTTGTCCCCTGTCATGGTTCATTACTGACGATACAGCTATGCTTTAAAAATGGCGAGGGAGGAATTGATTTATGACAATAGATATTGACAGGCGGCTTGTTTTGGGCGGCTTGGCCGCGCTTTCGGCCTGCCGATCCCCTCGTAAAGAACTTGATGCTGAAGTCATCATTATTGGCGCCGGGCTATCAGGCCTTCACGCCGCGCGCCTTTTAGTCTCCGAAGGAAAAGATGTTCTCGTGCTGGAAGGATCTTATCGCATTGGCGGCAGGCTTCATACTCTAGACCACGGAAAGAGCGGGTTCACAGAGGGCGGAGGCGAGCAAGTTGGAGCCAATTACGCAAGGATTATCGACACGGCCAGAAACCTTGGCGTGCCTCTTCGGCCTGACACTCGCCGCCCGCAACCCTCAAGTTACTACTATAAGGACAAGCTCTTAGGGCCTGATGACTGGAAAAACCTGGATGGTCATCCCTTTGCGCCGCCATTTAACGGCGCGACTCCCGCGGCCCCTTTGTTCGCTCTTGCAGCGAGAGAAAACCCGCTAACATCCCCTATGGATTGGCGGGACAAGTCATTCAAGGCACATGACATCAGCGCGAACGCATTCTTAAAATCAAAGGGGTTCGATGATGAAGCTCGCCGTGTCATGGAAATAGCCTTAAACGGAAACAACCTCGACTCTTACTCTATGATGAACTTGTACCGCACGGTACAAACCTTCACACAAGCTCGCAGCATGGGGCCCTCTCTCTCAATTAAAAACGGCGCGCAACGTTTGCCGGAAGCTATGGCCAATAGCCTGCCTCGAAACGTTAAAACAGGTCAAATGATTGCAGCGATCGAGGCCAGCACAGATGTTGTTACCATAACTACAAAGGACGGAAAAACTTACCGCGCTCCCCATTGCATCTGCACACTGCCTTTTGCCGCACTGAGATCAGTTAAGATATCTGCTCCATTTGCTAGCCAGCAATATTACGCAATTAAAAACCTGCCTTACACTCAAATTTATCAAGTTCACTTTCGAGCCAACTCGCCATTTTGGGAAAAAGACGGGCTTCCAACAGACATGTGGACTGATAGTCCAATAGAGCGCATTTTCACTCAATACGATGAGAACAATAAGCCTACAGGTCTTTTTAGAGCTTGGATCAATGGAGACCAAGCCAGCACGTGGGCTGCGAGCCATGACCCCAAGGCTAAGTTTATATCAGAATTCAAGAAGATACGCCCCGCAAGCGAAGGAGACGTTGCCATACTTTCACTCCAAAACTGGACAAAATCCAACGCTCTGGCCGGCGGGGCCTATATGCACTGGGCACCAAAACAAATCCCGCTTATGGCCGAAAACATGAGTAAACCAGCAGGTCGCTTATCGTTTGCCGGAGAACATTTGAGTTATCTGCAAACAGGCATGGAAGGCGCAATGGAATCCGCAGAAAATGCCGCTTTCAGCTTGATGGATTTTTAAAATTTGCGTATTAAGCTACTATGGAATTACCAAAAGGACATTTAGCAGAGATGGCAGCTGGGCATTCTAGCCCAGAGATAGATTTCTTGTTTTCTCAAGGCCACGAAAGAACTTTTGACATAGGGAAGCATTTGATCACAGAAGGTGAAACAACCGATTATTTCTTTGATCTCTTGGATGGCACTGTGGCTTTAGCCAGAAACGGCCGAGACGGACGCCGCCAAATACTATCGTTCTTAGGGGCACGTCAATTTTTAGGTGCGGCTTCGACGCCGAATTATCCCAACCTAGCAACTGCCTTAACACCTGTCACAGCCATAAAATACCCTCGGGCCGCTTTGGAGCGTGCCTTATCCTCAACGCCTGGGTTTGCGTCTGAATTCAGGGTTGTGCTCACGCGGATTCTTGAGAGTGCCCATGATCATGTTTACACAATTGGTCAGCGTTCCGCTGTCGAGCGGGTTGCTTCATTCCTCTTATATTTACGAGCCAATCAAGCTCGGTTTTCAATGAATGGTCCTCGAGAAAAAAGCGAACACATAGACCTCCCGATGACTCGGCTTGATATTGCTGACTTTCTTGGATTGACTATTGAAACTGTTAGTCGTGCTTTTTCTTCACTAAAGAAATCAGGCGTATTAGGCTTTACAGACTCCCACTCGTGCGAAATTCTAAATATAGAGCGGATAAGAGATTTAGGCGGACGCGACGATTTTACTGATAACCGCGGCAGCACATTTGATCAATATTGAGAATTCTCAACGCATGAATTTCCGGACGGCTTTAAAGTTGGCCTAGATCAAGGAGACCATCATGAACGATCCAAAAACCGTCAATGAATTGAAAGAACTGCACCCTGTCCTCGCTCGCCATGAAGGCGTATGGGACGGCGTTTACCGTTACTATGACGCCGAAGGCAATAAAACTGACGAACACAAGTCCCGACTACTTTGCCGGTTCCCTGAAAACGGTAACCACCTTTATCATCAAACGAATTATTATACTTGGGACGACGGCCGCACAGATGTTCGTGATTTCCCCGCTGACATTAAGGACGGCCGTCTACATTGGGACAATGATTTCATTCAAGGCTGGGCTGCGGATATGAAATTAGACTATTTCAACCGCACAAGCGTATTGAACTGGGTACGAACAGGCGAGCCTGATTTATATCTCTATGAAATGATCCAGCTCTCCGATTGCGGCACGAAACGCGCCCGCACATGGCATTGGTTCAAAAATGACGAACTTATTTCGCGCACATTGGTCGACGAACGAAAGGTCAGCGATGACTGGGCCAGTTACGAACCTAAGTAAGCGAACAACAAAAAAAGCCCCTCATTGAGGGGCTTTTTATTTACCTTATCTTTTCGGGAGGTCTATTTTTCCTTCTCGGACCTGCTTGAAATATTCCCAGCTGGTCATATTTTTACGCGCATCATCTAGAGGCGGCGGGGCCACATACTCAGGATAATGCGTATTAATTTCAGATTTCATTGTTTCTGACAAATCATCCCAACTTTTGAGCTTACGGCCTGCGGTATGCATGTAGATCATGCCTTCACGCCCCTGCATGTTCATCCATGGTAGCCAATCTGACATCCGAGCCCAACCGACAGCAACATCAGCAGTATTTTTACTCGTATCCGTCAAATCATCAACGTATCCGAAAAAGTTAAACATTTCAGTTGCGTGATAAGTACCACCGATTTCTTTTTCGTACTCACTCGCCAATGGGTTTTTATAAAATAGCGGAACCGTGAAACTCAATTGAAAACGGTCCCCTAATATATCACCGCCGAATTTTCCAGGTGTTCCATCTCGGCGATTTTCATACCCTGAATTATTCACAGGATCATTAGCAACGTGCATAACCTCAACGTCTTCACCTGACCATGGATTTGTCCAAGTTTTGAGGACTTCACCTGTCTTAGCATCTTTGTAGAGGAGGATTTCACGGGTGACGAGCTTGTAGCCCTTCCCCTTTACCGGATCAGTAACCGTCGAACACGTCCTGACATTCATCCCTTCTACGTTAAAGAGGTTTTTGTCACGTTCGCCCATGCGGCGCGAATATGCCCGCCCATGCCAAGAGTAAGTCACAGGCTCGCCGTCTATCAGCGAACATTGCACTTTACGCATAGCGAGCATTGCGCCTTCAGGCGTATTCAGGTCAAGACGTTCAACATCCGCAGATATTGAATTTTGAGATACAGGCGTGGCATTTTCCGCCGCCGAAGCCCCGATTGCTAGTAGACTGGCACTCAGCCCTAATATTATTTTATGCATAACATGTCCCATCGTTTAGTTTCCACTTCCTGTTTTCTTGTTAATTCCTGGAAAAATTTCTTCATCTCCCAATGTACAGCTTGCCTGCAACCACCGTAAATTCATTGCAAGACGGTCTCCATCTGGTGCCGTCCATGTATAAGACACGGCTTTATCCTCTTCATCACCCCGGTAAGCATAGAGAACAAGAGAGGCCCGATTTCTGCCCATAGGCCAAACTACATTCCGCATTTTCAAACCAACGCGCTCATGGCCTTCACCTTCAAGCCACACACGCCCACCCTGATCATGCAGTTTGATGTTGTTGTAAAAACCGTACTCGCCATTTTCTTTTTGCGGGCTAACCCAGCAATTGAACATGCGCGCGCGGTTATTTTTATGATGGACACCTGCTTTGTTACCATAGATATAATTACCCTCTGTATCCACGGCTTCGTCTCGAATCCAAATCCCAGATTTTGAAAGCTGCAAATCATCTGTGAACACGAGCGTTTTTCCGGAGCGTTTACTCACCGTTTTGCAAGTTCCCTCTTTCATATACCCGTGATAGAAATCGTTTTGATATTTCCAATAGACTTCGCAGCCTGGATAGACCGTAAAATCAGACGGTTTAAGACCATCCAGTTTCGACATATCTTCATGAGCATCCAAAATAGCTTTGGCATCTTTTGGAATATAGATTGTCAACCGCGTTGCATTTTCTTCAAAGTCAGGTTCAAAACTATAAATTCTCTGACGATAAACATCCTTTGGATCATCATTTTGATATTGTTGAATGTAAAATGTCTCGCCAGGAAAATTTGGCAAATCCGCAGGCACAAAAAGATGATGAATACGCCCGTGACGTAGACCTTCATCCACGTCTAAATTATTTTCGAAATAAACTTGCTCTTGATTGTCATAACGCCCTGGAAACCAATCCATCATCCGCGAAAAGTCACGTTTTAATATTTGAGCGTCCGCGCCGTTTTGATCAGGCGTTTGAGCATGCGAGACCGGCGCGAAACATAGAACGAGGCCCGAAACTGCGGCAAAAGTAACCTTATGCATATTTCTAATCCTTCGTAAATTTCGGTGCATCTACTACCATGACTTGCACGTCAGAGACGCCTTCGCGGAGCTTTTTTGCGTCGGCATATTCGGGACTATTCCAAAAGGCATTTAAGGTCTCTCGGTCGGGCCATTCTGAAATAACGACTGACGCTCCGTCGCCCCAAGGCTCGCGCCCTTTTGGCCCTTCAATGAGCGCTCCGCCTGGAGCGCGCAACACATATCGCCCGCCAAATTTAGTTACGAGCGGCGCTGTTGCTGTAGCATATCCCTGAATAAAAGCATCCCGGTCGCTAATGGTAGCGAAAACAATCATATAGGTACGTGTATCTGTCATAAGGAGACGTTAAAACCTTTCTTTAGTCGTTGGTTGATTTGAATCATGAGGTCAATTCGCGAATAAGCTGCGCCATCGCAGGATTACCAAAAGCCGGTTTAGTGATATCGCGGCGCTCTATTAATGAGCTGTTCTTAATCATGCTCGCCGCTAATTTTGTTGGTTCAAACAATGAAGATTCAGTGGCAACACAGGTTACAGCATGATCTGTCTTTTCCAGCGCTCCACTCGTATCATAGGCGAACGCCGCCCTGAAGGCATCATGCTGTGGATTTTCGGCATCAAGTGCCGCTGCGTGCTTCGCCGCTGTGTCAATGTCGAAAAAAGGAATATCAACCAAGATTAGCGGCCCAATGTTCGGATATTGCAACGCCATTTCCAAGGCGACCAAGCAACCAGTATGAAAGCCGACAACCACCGTGTTATCTTGCGGCAATAGTGACAAAGCATAGGCTTGTATGGTTGAGGTTGTCGCGGGCACGTCGCCATATCCTGGATATGTGCTGGCCTGCGTTTCAATGTCGGAAAGGCTTTCTCGAATTGTGTCAAAGAATGAGCCCGTATGTGGCGCTGGCGGAAGGAACAATATCATAGGCTTGCCTCTAAATTTTCGCGAGCCCCAAATTCTTTTCGGTACCGGCGATATGTGATTGGAAGAATAAAAATGGTAGAAGTGTCGTAAATCGCAGGCTGCGCTCCCAACGCAAAATTCAACTTATCTTCCACAAATAGGCTTGCCTAACGAGGGCGGGGTCCATACCTCGATCAACATCGTGGTACGTTTAATATAACTTCCCAGCATTTTCATCCTCCCTACAACGACATGAATGATTTTTTTCTATAGTTAGTACCAATCCCAAAGTCAGGATTGATTTAAGTCAGGCAAAGATTTGACGTGGGATTTACCGTCAAGACAAAGGAGTAAATATGTCCCAAGCTAAACGCGTACCAAAACTGACTGAACACACTTTTGTTTTTACCTGTATGGACGGCCCTGAAACAAAAGAGCCACGCAAGCAGTTCCTATTGGGTCACCTTGACCATATAGCGAAACATAATGATAAATACCGCGCGGCTGGCCCTCTGAAAGACACGCCAGACGGCGAAATTATCGGCAGCATCTTCCTCGTCGCCGCCGACACAAAGGATGAAGCTTGGGACATCATGCGCGGCGACCCCTATATCAAAGCAGAAATGTACGCCTCCGTCACCGTCCACCACTTCACCCCAGCTTGCGGGCACTGGATGGGCGGCGTGATTTGGGATCATGACGAAGTACGCACTAATATGAAAAAATATACCTAGCCTTATTCAGCGCTAGGTTTGAAGCGGCTAACGCCTTCCATCAGCTCTTTCATTTCTTCCCCCGTCTGCGGAAGCTCGTCTGCCGGAATATCCAGATGGTTTATCGGAAACTCTTGCACATATTGGTCAAGAACAGGCTTCGTCATTTCATAAGCAAAATTAGGAATTTTTCGGTTCTTACGAAATTCAGCAATTGGAATTTCAGCTTCGATAATATCATCTTCCGTTTTGGAGAGTGACTTAGCTAAAATCTCCCCATTAGGACCGGCAATAATACTTTCACCCGCGCTATAGCCTGGATAATCAAACGCAATATTAGTCATCGGTGAGTAAAATTTATTGATCCGCGCCATAGCAACGACGTCATCCTCAGCAAACAACGTAGCGGTCCGCACCATGATTTCTGTGCCTCGCATAGCAAACGCTGCAAACACAAATGGGTCCATCTGCACCGTAGACACCGCTACATTACCATACTCAGTTTGGAGAACCGGAAACTCTTCTTCAGGGCCATATTTTGCCCGATATTTATCCCGAACAGCCTCAATCGTCGTCGTCATGATCTCGCGGTCTTTGTAAATTCGTTTAATATTCCGCGATTTCCAGAACGCCCTCTTAAGCGCCCCATCACGTCCAATGACAGCATTTATAGAAAGAATATGACCTGGCCAATCCTTGTCCGTCGCGTACGTACCGAAAATGAGATAAGTGTCGCAAGCTTTGGCAATTTTACCTAAACGTTCAGTTTCAGGCCCCGGAATTTCTACTGTAAATTTGAGCTTATCAGAACGCGATCCAGCCGAATATCCAGTCAGAGGGAATTCGTGAAAAAGAAGGAAATCAGGCTTTTTACCCGTGGTGCAAGCTTTCTCAGCCATCGCCTCCATATGTTTTAGGTTATGATCCAGACCCTCGTCTATTGTCGGAAAGTCCGAAAGCGAGTCGACCGTCGTTTGCAAAACCTTCAACACGATAGTCTCTTTTGCCAGCGGGACGGTGGGATAAGACCCGTCTGGCTGCACCAAAACTGTTTCTGCGTTCTGTATGACACTTTCTTGCTTGGTTGCTATGTGACTCGCTGTCTCTTCCGGAGCGCTACAACTCCACAACATCAGTGTAGAACCGACTGCCATCATTAAGTTTAAGCTATAGTTTTTCACGCGATCCTCCTATGTGTGAATTTGGATAGTGACGCTTTTCAACGAAGCTTAATTGATTAACCTCAAGCCGGTGTTACCGCCCAAAAAGTTACACTCCTGTCGTTTGTATTGACTTTATCAGAGTATTTCGGGCGCCAACATGAACTTTACATATAAACACTCCCAAGCTCATTGCCCGTTTCTACCCGAGATAAAAAGTAATTGCGAAATGAGCCTGTACTAACAAGGAAGCTAGGGTAGTAAGCGGCATGGGATTGAAAGACTTTTCGTTACTGTTTGCTGTTTGCTTCGTCTGGGGCCTTAACATTGTGATTACACGGTGGGTCGTATTCGATGCCGCTGTGCCGCCAATCTTTTTTGCCGCCGTCAGGTTTTTGGGTGTAGCAGTTCTGCTCATCCCGTTCTTGCGGCCTATTCCTGAAGATATCAAAACCCTGTTTCTCATATCCTTCTTCATCGGGGCTGGGCATTTCGCACTCCTCTTTGTCGGACTTGCGAATGCTGAAGCTTCCGCAGCATCAATCGTAGGTCAATTGGGTGTCCCATTTTCCACGCTCATGAGCATGGCCTTTCTAGGGGAAACTATTGGCTGGCGCCGCGGCCTAGGAATCATGCTCGCTTTTGCAGGGGTCTTATTGATTGTTGTCGATCCGGAAGGTTTCACCATATCATTCGGACTCTTATACATAGCAGGCGCTGCCTTCATTGGTTCCGTTGGCGGCATTTTAATGAAACGGATGAAACCCGTTTCGGCCTTACAAATGCAGGCTTGGATCGGCCTCTTTTCATTCGCTCCGCTCTTCGCTGTTTCTGCCTTTCTTGAACACGGGCAATGGAGCACATATGTCGCTGGCGGATTACCGGTTTGGGTTGCGACACTATTTGCAGTCGTGGGAGTTTCAATATTTGGACACGGTGCCTTTTATTACCTCATTAAAAAACATGACATTTCTCTGCTCTCGCCCCTTACTCTTATGACGCCAATATGGGGTGTTGTATTGAGCATTGTATTTCTGAAAGATGCCATTACGGCGCAGCTCATTCTGGGCTCTATCATCTCGCTCAGCGGCGTGCTTGTCATTGCCTTAAGGTCTAATAAGACACTCCCAGAAGCAGGACTGGGCAAAAAATTCGGAAGCGGTGGCTCTTAGACGTTTTAACAACTTAAAGCCCCACGCCGTGATTAATCCTGCACCCAGACAACATCTCCCCCATTAAAATCAAACGCTTACAATAAAAACACGCCATATAATCCTCGCGCCCCTTATCAGGGGTATGTTTTTATCATGACTTATTTTGATAACACCCCAGAGCAGAACCTTGCGCGCCCAGATACAGAGATATTACCACCGTTAAAGGCGCCTTCCCTTGCTGGGGTGCTCGCTTTACGGGCCATGATACCGTGTTTGATGACATGGCTACGCGCCCATATAGGGCAGCGCGGCGCGAAGGGGATTGCGCGTAATGTGCAAGTGAGCCTGCGCCGTCTTCATAAGAAAGAGAAAGCGGCTATGGCCGCCGTGATCAAAAAGGCGCTTCGCAGTTCTTCGGAGTGGCGGGCGCGGGTGTTCGAAGATTTGGGCGGACTGCCCGCCTTGGCTCGGTGGGAGGCGCGTTTGCTGCGCGCCCATACGCCGCCGCCCGAAGACGATTATAGCTGGCTCGACGATGACCCTGCTGATTGGCCCATGATAGAGGCGGCAGCGCCTCGCAAACCCATTTCCCCATCCGCTCAGGCGCGAGACAATAAAGGCCCGCGCCTTGACCGAGACGGCCTGTTTAAGTGGGCAGCGATTCCGCAGGGCAAACATGAACGCAGCGCCCGAGAGCCAAGTCCCTATGAAGGCAGGTGCGCCGAGCGCGCTGACCACTTTTTAAATGCGCGCCGCGCACATCGAAGTTTCACTAACCCGTGGCCCATTGAAGTCAGCCCTAGTGACCTATTAGATCCGTTTGAGCCCGAAGAGATTATTATACTCACGCAAACGCCCGCTGCGCTCTGGGACGCTCACATGCTCGAACCCGAAAAATGGCAAAGCGAGATGACGGTAATTGGCCACCGCATATGGCCAGAAACCCGGCCCGCATGCCTAGTCCCGAGCTAGATATAAAGCCCTCACCTACCCCATAACCCCAATCAACCTTACCGTCTTCTAGCCTTACAAAGCTTGGAGCGGGCAATCCCGCTTACAGTGCAAACGTTTGAGGTTTGTTGGTAGTGGCGCCAGTCCTAAGATAGCTAGTCTCACGCCCGAAAATCCCTAAGAACAGGAAATTAACAGGGAATATTTGCAAAATATACCGATTTAGTGAGAAATAGGCCATTTTCGGCTCCCTAACTCTCTGTAATTACGGGAGAAAATATCAAAATTCCCTGCAAAAATTATCAGGGAATTTGTTCCGGCATGCAGGGAACGAGTTTTCCGCGCAGGGAATGGAATAATTGAAGGAACCGAGGTCAAGATAAGGAAAGGCCAGTATAGAAATGAACAATTGAAGCCATTGGGTTGTTGCTCTAGTGCTCCCACGACTTTCCACATAAGAAAGTCATGGGACATTTAACATTCAGAAATTTTCAATCAAAATTTGTATTCAATCGCCAGTTTGTAAATATTTGATTTTGCACCGTCTTGGGTATGAAGAGACCGCCCGAATAAGGCCTGCAGCTCCGCATTTTCGACAATGCCCAATTGGAAGCCAATATTGGCCTGTGTGTTAAATTTGTTGAACTTCGCATCGGGGCTTTGAAAGATCAGTTCCCCGCCGAGCTTGAGTTTTGACGCGACGCGGCGCATGGCGAGTAGGCCTATATATCCGCTGTCTTTTGATTGACCAAAAACATGTTCATATCCGATCTCTGACCCAAGATCCCAGTCGCCGCTTTTGTACCCTATGATTAGAGGAATTTTGAATGCCGCATCTCCATTTCCTAGGCCACGCGATGCATCACCTGTCGGAATTTTCATCACCGGCTCAATTGCCATGGCGATGCCATAGGTTTTTTCAGAAGCTTTTAAGAAGTTCCATTTAGAAGACACCTCTATGTCGGCAACCCCGCTTTCGTTTGGCCCAGCAGAGGGTTTTATGGTGCGGTAAGTCGTCTTGATTTTTACAGCAAGATCGGGCGCAACGCTCGTGCTAAACTCTACGCTGGGAAGGTCAATTTTATCTTTAGCGTCCCCATCCGTTAACTGGGTACCTATTTTGACTGACTTAGTATCAGATACCCCTGTGGAGCTGACTGTGAATGGGCCTGCATAGGCCGCATCTGCGCAAACGGTTACAGCGCATCCAACAAGCACTGCAGCAATATTAGTAATCTTCATTTTAAGTTTTCCTTGGTTATGATGACACTTGATTAACAAAGGGCCGCTGACAGTTTCAGGGCAGGCCCTGTCAGCCAAATGTCAGTTATCTGTTCTTATTTCTCTCGCAGTCGAAGCTTAAACATCGGTCTGGTCAGGTTCGACGGGCCAACTGATTGTGACGCATAAGCCTCCCAATTCACTTTTGCTCAACATGATATCTCCGGCAGTAGCATCCATCATGCCCTTCACAATTGATAACCCAAAGCCGTGCCCCGCCCCCTCCTCATCCAGACGAATTCCGCGGCCGAATACGCTTTGAATTAATTCCGGTTCTATGCCAGGCCCATCATCATCCACACTAATTGATACCACTTCATTTTCAGTGTGTGCCCTGACGCTTACAATACGCCTCGCGTGCCGAGACGCATTTTCGATCAAAGCCCCTAAAACCTCACTGACGTCGATGCTCGCAATGGGTACGCTAAAGGCTTCAGCAATCGCGACATCAAATACTTTACTCGCGCCTGCATCAGTTCGCTCTATGACAGCAATAAGACCTTCAACCGATTTTCGTATATCGCTTGCCTCAGACTTAGAGTTACGCACGGAGGCCGCGCGGGCGCGGGCAAGCTCCGTTTCAAGTGTCGCAGTCGCCGTCGCAATCGTACGGTCCAGCCCATCAGCAGCGTCCATAGCGCCGGCTTCGCGAGCACGGCGGCTCTGCGCTGAGAGTGCTGATAGCGGTGTTTTTAAGCTATGCGCTAGATCTGCCGCACGGCGCCGAGCGCGGTCAAGATCTACCTCTCTGACTTCAACCAAGTTATTAATGGCATGAATAAGCGGCTTAATTTCATTCGGGTGACTGTCCGACAAACGTGCGTTTGAATTTCGTCTCAATATGTCTAGCTCTGAATGTAACCTAGCGAGAGGTTTCAATCCGACGCTGATTTGCACCCAAGACGCAAGCATCAGAACTCCCCACAAAATGGCTAATGATGCGATCATTTGCGTCTTAAATTCCTGCTGGACCTGTAAGAGAACGTCGTCATTCACAGCCAGCTGGACAATTGCTTTTTGATCGTTTTGCTCAAGCCACACAGTACGCTCTATCAAAAGCAAGTTGTGCCCATAAACGTCGGGCACTCGCGTCACCTTCCAAAAATTGGAACTAACGTTTTCCCCTACCGGTAAAGACCGGTCCCAAAGTGACGGAGAATATATGCGGCCTTCGCCAGTAGAAACTTGCCAATAAAGGCCTCCTGCGGGTTCGTTAAACCGGTTATCCGTTGGATAGTTAAGGATTTCTGGCCGTCCGTCGGCAGCGATGGTCAGTGACGCCAGCAATTCTCGTGATTTAGACTGTAGTGATAAAGACTCGCGATGTTCGATATGCTCCACGAACATCCAATTAAGCCCAACGTTTGCGAAAATTAGAGCCATTAGAATGGCTACTGCCGCTAACACGTTCAACCTTATACGCAGAGACTGAAAATTCATGGGTTAGAATTCGAAATAGTATAACCAAACCCGCGGCGTGTTTCGATGATGGTTTGTCCAACTTTCTGGCGCAACCTTTTGACCAGTGCCTCGATAGCATTTTTGTCTGTATTATCCGCGACACCGTATAAATGCTCTCCAATTACATGCACAGGAACGGCCTGACCTGGATGATGTGCTAGAAGCTCCAGAAAACGATATTCCAATGGTGATAGCCGCACGGTTTTTGAATCGATCCGAACCTCTAACCGCGCAGTATCGAGCGCCAATCTTCCGAACCTAATGACCGGCGAACTATGTCCAGCGGCACGGCGTAACAAGCCACGCATACGGGCAATTAACTCGCCCATTTCAAATGGCTTAGTTAGATAGTCATCCGCGCCAGCCTCAATGCCCTCAACCTTTTCAGTCCAATCACTACGGGCTGTAAGGATCAAGACGGGGAAGTTACGTTGGCTCTCCCGCCAACGCCTCAGAACGCTCAATCCATCAAGCTCCGGTAGCCCCAGATCGAGAACGGCCGCAGCATAGTCTTCGGTGTCGCCGAGAAATAGTGCATCGGTACCAGCTCTGGATAAATCCACAACAAATCCAGCCTCTCGCAGACTATGCGCAAGGTCTTCACCAACATCAGGATCATCTTCGACGACAAGAACTCTCATCAGTCATCCTCAATTTTTAAAATTTTACCCGTACGGGCATCTAACTCGACTTCGCTCACGCGGCCATTAGGCGTCAGTATCTTTACTTCATATTTCAGCCCGCCCTTGTCTTTCTCGAGTTCGACTTTAAGAACTTCTCCAGGGACCTGCGCCCGCGCCAGATCTAAAATTTTTGAGAGCGTTATTAGTTCTCCGCGTTCGACGGCGGATCGTATTTGGCCCGCCTGCCTCGCTTCATTTTTGTTGACGTCTTTATGGGGACCGCCGTGAGCGAGAGCGATGCCCGTAGCGGCTGTTGCCGACATTACCGTAAATAGTGCTGTGAGTATGTAAGCGTTCTTTTTCATGATAGACCTTTCTGTTTGATAGGCCGCTTTAAACACACCCCGCCTGACAAAGAGCTGACGTGAGAACGAAGACTAAAGTAGCGTCCACAAACTCCACACTTCAGCATCTAAAAACCCTCAAACATACAAATTACGCCAATTCATAAAATACAATCACTCACTACATTTGCGGCCATTTGGGTCATAAGACCGTGCTTATTTCTGAAAATTCTGCGCAAACGGCGACCTATTAACTAGTATCCATCACAAGGTTTCAATCGCATAGAAGTTGACATTTTTTATATTTGAGCGTCGTCAAATCCGCGATATTTTCGCCGGGACTAGCTACGATCATTATTTCAGACGCAAGCGGTTCAAAATCAGCTCGAAAATGCACGCTACTTTTTAAACTTATGATTTTTTCGTTTTCTGGTTCAATTCCCACATGCCTAAACATGGCCTGATCTGCGGCTTGCTGGCGTTTGCTCGATATCACAACTTTTATACCACCTAATTTTACGCAAGCCATAAGACCCAGATCCATTGCGCACCCATGGTAAAAAGGACCTGTTCCCGTAAAAACGCCGTTTGCAACTTTTTCAACGGAAAAACACTCTCTGACAGCAATCTCACCGCTACGGTTCCCACCCAAAGACAATTCAACCCAAGCCCCCTCTCCTGCGGCATGGCACTGCTTTGCAGCCTCAGGTGCGCATATCAAACCGACGACGGCAGAAGGTACTGATTGCAAGATAAGCTCTTGAAGAATTCCAACGGTATCTGAACTTCCCCCGCACCCCGGGTTGTCTTGAGTATCTGCTAAAACAACCGGACCATCGCTAGACGCCGCGATCAATTTAGCCCTCTCAACGGCTTGCTCCGCAGTGTAAAGGGTACCCGTAAAATTAGGGCGAAAACTCTCCAACACCGCGGATAGTCTTTTGCAGACCTCATCGCATAGCGTCTGCTTTCGCCCATATACAACAATCATAGGCCCTGTATGAACTGTGTCGGCTAACGGAAACCCTGGCGTAAAACTTACTGAAATGATCCCTTCGTTTGCCTCGCTCGCGTGAATCGCTTCATAGATACCCTTTAGCGCCTCGCTGCCTGTGTACTGCCATACCATGGGGATTAGGTAGCTAGCTCTCGCATAAGATTTATATGTTTCTACCGTTGACGCGTCCTCCAAAGCCTCCTGTAGTATCTGTCCCGTCCGGCGGCCTGTAGCGGCCATATCAATATGCGGATAAGTTTGGTATGGAACGAGATAATCAGCGAGTTCAATCATTGACGGACTCACATTCGCATGAAAGTCCAAGCTGCAAACAATGAGAATTGGCTTGGTTAAGATCTGATGCAAACGCCTAAGAATTTCGCCTTCTGCATCGTCATAATGACATGCCACCATTGCACCGTGAAAATCTATATACACTGCATCTAGATCTTTGCAGTTGCCTATTCCCGCTGAAATATGATCCCAAACAAACTCAAACGCCCGTTCAGTGACTGGACCTGACGGGGCCGCTGAACACCAAATTATTGGCTCCGTTTTCCAACCCTGTAAGTTTGCGTATGCGACGAAGCCTGCAACGGGTATATTCTTTCCCTCAACGGCCTTATAAACTTCATTCCCAAGACACATTCCGGGCCAAGCGTCAGCAACTTCAAAATCCGTTATGTCAGCGCGGCTATTCGCAAATGTATTAGTTTCGTGTTGAAAACCAATTATCGCGACATTACGCTGTCCGGAACGTTTCATGAATGAATTGGCGGTGAAAAGCTTCTATCATGACTGAGGCTCCCAATTACAGAGCGCGCTTTCTTAATCTCGTCCAACGTAACCGTTGTTGTAATAACGCCAATATCTTTCCCAGCGTCAGCTAAAACTTCACCCCAAGGGGAGATTATTAAAGAATGGCCGAAGCTATACCGAACTCCATAATGGTTTCCGGTTTGCGCTGGAGCAATAATGAAACAGCCATTTTCAATAGCCCTAGCCCTAAGTAGAGAGTGCCAATGTGCTTCGCCAGTCATCTGAGCAAAGGCTGCAGGGACCGTAATGAAGTGCACTCCTGCATGTGCGAGGCATCGATATAGATGTGGGAACCTTAGGTCATAGCATATTGTCATTCCCAACTTCCCCCACGGAAGCTCGGCGGTTACGGCTCGGTCACCTGGATTATACAAATCAGATTCTCTCGCACCTTTGTTACCGGGGATATTGGCATCAAATAAATGTATCTTATCATAATAGGAAACGACCTCACCTTTAGGAGAGAGCAAAAAGCTTCGGTTTGCCATAGAGCCATTCTCATGCCGAACAGTTAAAGAGCCAACGAGCACCCAATAGTCATATTGGCTAGCGAGTTTTGAAATCACCTTAAGCGCTCTGCTTTCGCTTGGTAAACACGCATGATTTCGCATAGCGGCTTTATCGCCGCTAAGAAATTCACAAGCCTCTGGCAAGGCTACAAAATCAGCGCCTTGGGAATGCGCTTCTTTCATCAACAATTCTATTTGTGCAAGATTTCCATCTAAATCATCAGTCGTATGCGTTTGGATGCAGGAGGCCTTGAATGAACGATTCACAATTTACTCCTCCGCGTTGAAAACAATGCAATCGTCGGCGAGGAAGTAAAGTGTTACGATGTCGTTCCCGATTTCTTCAGCAGTCTCAGCCCGCATGAGCTGGCCGTCCGCCAATCGCAAAGAATGTTCAAAACGCGCACCTAGATATTCACTCGACTCAAGTTTAGCGTCGATTGTGTTATACGCCTGCACATTGTCTTGAATTTCGCTACTTGAGAGAGAAATATTTTCTGGGCGGATCGATACTGTGACCGTGTCACCATTATTGACATTTTTACGAGCACGGCTGCGAATAAGAACTTCACCACACTTAACAGTGCAACGCCCCGCCTCGTCTACAGCGGAAACTGTCCCAGTCAAAAAGTTACTATTTCCCATGAAATCAGCGACGAATGCACTCGCTGGATATTTATAAATATTTTCCGGCGTGTCGAGCTGTACCAACTTACCATTATTCATAATGGCAATACGGTCACTAAGCGATAGCGCTTCTGTTTGATCATGTGTCACATAGACCGTGGTGAGATTTAGGCTTTCCGTCAGAGATTTAAGCCAAATCCGAGCCTTAATCCTCAGTTTAGCATCTAGATTAGATAGCGGCTCATCCAATAATAGGAGCTGGGGTTCATATATCAATGTTCGCGCAAGAGCAACGCGCTGTTGTTGCCCGCCAGATAACTCGTGCGGATACCGGTCAATGAGGCCTTCCATCTCCACCAAAGCCAGCGCCGCTTTGATACGCTTTTCTTTTTCCTGTTTGCCAACTTTCCGCAACTTCAAAGGAAAGTCCAAGTTCTTGCGAACGGTCATATGAGGCCACAGCGCATAAGACTGAAATACTAAGCCACAATTACGTTTCTCAGGCTCCAGAAAGACCTTGTTTTCTACATCACAGAAAACCTGATCATTTAAATACATGTTCCCAAGCGTCGGTTTATCAAGTCCTGCGATTGCAAACAAAGTCGTAGACTTCCCGCACCCTGACGGCCCCAATAGAGTGAGGAACTCTCCGTCTTTTACGGTTATACTAACGTCATCGACGGCTTTAACCTCACCATAATGCTTGGAGAAGTTTTCAATTGATAATCTAGCCATATATTTTTACTCCTAATACTCTTTTCGCGAATGTAACGAAGACAACTGTAATGCCGATCTGAATTGCGGCTAACGCTGCGACCGCGCCCGTGTCGCCATTGCCCCAGAAGGACAACATGGTGGTTCCGATAATTTCACTGCCTGGAGCAAACAGGAATGCAGCAGAGGCATATTCTTTGAGGAAACCTAGGAACAACAACACATAAGCAGCAAACAACGCTGGCTTTATGATTGGAAAAATGATTTCCCGAGTAGTTGTCCACCAATCCGCCCCAACCGTCCGGGAGGATTGATCAAGGTCTTTCCCTATTTGCAGAAGCATTGGAGATATCGCACCAAACGCTGTGGGAATTCTTCTCATTGTAAATGCCAGAATGAGGATCCAAACGGTGCCATACATTACGCTCATGAACGGGAATAATAACATCGCCCAAAAGAAACCAATGCCCGCGACAATACCGGGTACAGCGCGCGGATACAGAGCCACAAACTCCATTTGCTTTCTAAACCTGAAGCCAGACCGGTGCACCACTATCGTAATGAGAGATATCACCATAACCGCGATTGCAGCACCAACACTTGCAACGAAAATACTATTCGTTATGGAGCGTCTATAGGCTTCATATTCAAAAATAAGGTGGAAATGATCTAGCGTAAATAAATCCCATGGCGCCATTAACGGCGTTAGGAAGCTGGTAACGGAACGGAGTAGTACACCGCCAATCACAACAACCAGCGTGAGGATAAAGTAAATACTTAAGGCAATACTGACGGGCCAACGCAATTTCCCTAAGTCAAACACCTTCTGACGAGAGGCCTTACCCTTCACCGAGATGAACCGTTCAGCATTGGTAAGCAACTTCCTTTGGATCATGATAAGAACTGTAATTAATCCAAGTAGAAAAATCGCAGCAGCACCGATCATACCATAGTCAGGGTTAGTTTTCCCTAAACCTTCAATATACAAGAACGTAGTGAAGAAATCCAAACCAGCCGGCGAACCAAAAATTAACGGCACAGATAACATTTCCAATGCTCCGATAAATGTCAGCATTGAACTGTAAATAATTGCCGGACGCAGCATAGGAATCGTCACTTTTCGTATGACAGTAAGCGGCCCTGCTCCCATTGTCCGCGCGGCATCCTCCAAGGATGCATCAGCTGATTTCACCGAGCTGTAACAGAATAAATGGACCATTGGGGACATTGCACATCCAGCGACAACGGCCATCCCCGGAATGGTATATAGATTCCAAAATTCAGTTCCAATCCACCCTCTGACGAGCAGCGTTATATAACCTGATGGACCGTACATTAAGAACCATCCAAATGCTAACACCAGATGTGACACATACATTGGCCAAAGCACGACTTCATTTAGCGCTTTCTTAAAATGAAGGTTACAACGGCCCAGCAATACAGCCGTGCTGACCCCCATAAACATGGCGATTATTGTTGTTGCAAATGCGAGAAGCACGGAATTTACAAGCGCTCTGTAAAACTTGGCATTGGTGAATAAGTTCGTAAAGTTTTCAACAGTGAAGATACGCGTTTTTTCGTATATCGGCTCATCGAGAACTGATTGAAATATAATCGGCGCCAGGGGTGCAGCAACTAACGCGAGCACTAACAGCCCCATAGTATATTGGATAAGCGTCGCTCGTTTCAGCATACGTATCCCGGAATCCGCGACCTCCTTATTTCCGCCTATTTTATCAGACATCGTCCTTGCTCCATTTATACAATGTGATCATTTTTCTAATCCGTAGGAAACCTTCCAACGATCCAAAAAAGTTTTTCGATCCGCCAACGATATTGATGGATACTCAATTCTAACAATGTTATCCTCGCCAATCTCATCCAGAATATCTTGATAGGTAATATTTCCAGTATCAGCGGAAGTAATTCCAGCTCGGTAGGGCGTCATTCCGCCCAGCCCTACAGCGACTTGTCCTTCGTGTGACAAGATATAGTCGACTAAAAGCTTTGCGGATTCAGGGTCTTTAGACTGCTTGGTTATCCCCATGCCCCTTAAGAATACTGGGGTACCATCCTTGATGAGGCTCCAACCCAATATTTTCTCCCGATTGGGTTGGGCCATCTTTGGAAACACAGTTATTCCAGATACATAGTACCCCGCAACATACTCTCCCGATGTCACCTTTTCGACCATAGACGAACCGCCATTTTCAGGACGAGTATTCTTGCCTAGCTGGTCAAACATACTCCACGCATTATCGCCAAAGTCAGCATAGGCCGCCAAGTGAATAGCCTCGCCAAAAGAATGTGTGCCAGCATTATAAGTTGTAAGCTTACCTTTATATCCATCGGGAAGCTGCGAGAGAGCCTCAAGCGAATCAGGAGCCGTATCCATAAGGAATTTGTTGTAGATAATTACCATCGGGTCCGCAGACACGGTATATAGCCCAGGAAAAGGAGCGCTCCACTCGGGAAGAGCGGAGGCCTCGGCGGATTGATACTCCAATAACTCACCGCGCTCTATAAATCTCAACCATGCATCTGGCGCGGCTGTAGCAATAATGTCGGCCGTCGCCGCATTGGCGGACGTTTCTGTGTAATACCGCTCAAAACCAGCAGCGGCTCCGAGATCAACCGCATGCACTTCAATGTTCGGGTGCTTCTCTTGAAAGCCTCGGATTACATAGCGCCAATTATACTCGGCCATATTGGAATAGACCATAATACTTTTCGACTTGTGGGCACTCTTTAATTCAGACTGAACGCCTGTGTCGCGTATATCCGCAGTACAGGACAGCAAGCCCATTGGGAGCAACAGCCCCGCCGCAAAAATCGTTTTTTTGAGTATTCGCGCTAACATTTACAATCCTAAAGGCAGGGATAATTGGCATTGAATAATTATAGTAGCCAATTTAGGCGATTATGCAATAGCTATATTTATCTAAACTTCGAAACATTCGTTTTCCGAATGCTCACACTCAAAGAGACCGCAAATTACACAACTATCTTTGATTTGTTTTGTCTTCAGAATGCATGCTGGCCGCAAGAGTTTACGCGGCGTTACCGGGCCAATTAGCCTGCCATAAACGGCGGCATTCCTGTTATAGCTAGGCACGGATCGTTCACCCCCGCCCCATGTGAACGGCCCATTGTATATGCCAAGGTTTTTTCGTGAAGGAGTCATTATCAAAGCGTTCAAGCTGCATATTGTAGCGACAAAAGAACTGCGGTTTAATCTAACACACGATAAAGCCTGTTAGGGTAAGCAGACCAAAATCCACTAAAAATACGAGGAATTCCTGCCGAGCTCTAGAACAAAGCTCGGCAGGACGACTATCACCAAGGACACTTAAGGCGGGGGAACACCCAAGGCCAAACCGGTTCAAGTCATAGACGGTCAAAAATTGAATATTTCAATCCAAATGCGCAAAGCAAACCTACTCTTTAAGGCGATACTTACTTTTCCATCCTTCAATAAAGGCGTCAGTTTCAGCAAGTAGCTCTTTGTCATATAAAACACGAAAAACATTGTCTTCACCAACTTCATCGACGATATCGGCGTAGGTTAAATAAGGAACATCTCCCTTTTTAACATCCGAACGATATGGCGTCATGCCGCCCTTACCAACCGCGATTTGTCCTTCTCGAGAAAGAATGAAGTTGAGCATTAATTTGGCTAGCGCCGGACTTGTCGCTTCCTGCGTCACGGCCATTCCTCGGACAAAGACAGGCGTACCATCCTCGATTAAGCTCCACCCAATCACCTTATCACGCCCCTTCTGCTTCATAAAAGGAAACACCGTGATGCCAGAAATGAAGTAGCCGGCAACAAATTCACCCGCAGCGATTTTATCCGACATTACAGCACCGCCATTTTCAAGGCGAGTTATCGCGCCGAGCTCCGTTGTAGCTTGCTCACTTTCCCCCTTCAGAAACCTATCAAAGTACCAATGGATTGCCAAAGCAAATGAATGACTGGCGGCGTTATACGTAACGACTTTGTCTTTGAATTTACCCTCTTGCGACCATTTTCTAAAATCACCCATAGAAGTCGGCCGTTCAGATTCATCGAGGAGTATTTTATTGTGAACAATAATCATTGGGTCAGTTGAAATAGTATACAACCCAGGAAAAGGCTTACTCCACTCAGGGACTTCATCTTGATGCGGGGATTCATAAGGACTTATACCGCCTTTTTCTTGAAATCTAATCCAAGCATTAGGAGCTCCACTCACGATAAAATCAGCGGTCCTATGATCAACAGAACTCTCGGCTAAATAACGCTCAAAAACTTTTGACGGACCCATATCGAGTGTATGCACCGTCCCTTTCGTCCAAGGGTATTTGGCCGTAAACTCCTCTAAAATATATTCCCAATTATATTCAGCCACATTGGAATATATCAGCAAGTCCTTCTCGGTCTTGGACGCCTCAATAAGCTCAGCATATCCCTCAGGTAGCGGGGCCTCAACAAGCTGCGCAGCACCTTCCGTTTTCGAACTCTCCACAGAAGGGCTGCTAATAGAACTATCCTCTGCTCCGCTGCAACCGGACAAACCAATCACGCCAACTGACACACATGCGAGTAATATTTTCTTTAATGTCATGAGATTTTTTTCCTTTTTCCCTTTACCATTTTTTTCTTTGAACGCGTTTTTTTATTTAACCACATCCAAACCCCTGTTATCAAAATCGACAACATACCAAGAGCGAGCAGGCTCATTAGCCAATTGCCTATACGGCCCAAATACTGGCCGGTATGCACAGGATAAGCCCAATTCATGAAGGCGAGCCCGAAGCTCTCATCCTTAGCGCGAACAATGGATGTAACTGACCGCTGCGACATAGAATAATGCACCTGAGTAATAGCTTTTGGACGCAATACATCTGCCTCGTACATCAGGATACGTGCGGCATCCCCGTCACGAGAAAACCGTATCGCCTTTATGCCCTCATTTTTCTCCCCATTAAGCAAGCAAAGCACCAATCCGTCCAAAGTCAAACTCGACGCACAAGGCATGTCTTCCGCGGAGGCCAGAGCGGCACTATCAATGCGAAACGTTTTTATAATTTGCGTCCTATAGATCATAAGCAAGGCCGTCACCGCCATCACAAACATACTAACCGAAAGAAGCACTCCGAGTACCCGATGGATATCGAAGAGCAGCAAACCTCGACGGGCTGACCAGCGTATATTAAGAGGCCGGCGTTTTGCTAGCGGCCACCATAAATACACACCCGAAATACACCAAAAACACATTGTGATAGCAAGGATAGAGACCACCTTTCGGCCCCAGTTATTATTCAGCAAATGGTCATGAAAATTAAATAGACCATTTGGAATTCTGCTCAGTCCGGACAAGGGTACAACGCGTTGTGAGTTTCCCACCACAGCATCAAAAGAAGCGCCCTCTTCAATATGCTCTAGCCTTATAACGTATCCTCGAACCGTCTGTGTTGGAAAGGTAAATCTAGTGAGCCGGTAATTTGGATGAGACCGGCTCAAACTTTCCATTGTCTCATCAATAGATATTGATGAGACAATGTCATTTTCGACAGGGTACAAGCCTGCTTTTAATTGTGGTTTGTACAGAAGCGCAAAGCCCGATATAATTTGCAAAAACAACCAGCCCCCTAAAATAAGGGCACACCACTTATGGATTGTCTTTACTTGGCTAAGCATCCTAGAAGGCTAGTACTCTATTTTGTATCGGATATTGGCCGTTGCGCCAGGAGCCTTTGAGTACCGGCTATCTTGCTGCGCGGATTCCGAAACATGAGTATAGTGATCGGAGTTGAGCAGGTTATTAACACCAACAATCAACGTTCCTGGACCAATGTCGCCGTGAGCGCTTATATCCACGTTAAGCCATGGATTAATTTCACCCTCCCAGAAAGCTGTACTTCCCGGAAACTTATCACGAGCACCGGAGTGTAGAGCCTGCAAGCGCACTTTCCAATTATTGCTAAAGTCATACTCACCATAAGCCGTGATAATACGCGGCGGAATTCGGCGATTTTGAAGCGGTTTCACGAAGACACCCTGATCGTCCAACTGCCGCCCCTCTAGCCAAGAAAATGAACCGCCCACACGAGACCGATCAGAAACTTCCACATCAGCAGTCGCCTCAAAACCATAAACTTCATCGGCTGAACGCTTCGTAATGGCTACATTTGGATTTAAGGGGTCAATTGTGAAAGAAAGACCATTTGACGACTCCGTCTTAAATACAGAGAAACTAGCCTGCACGCCCTCCCAGTTTCCGCGCACACCCGCTTCATAGCTATCAATAACGTTCGGATCAGGCTGCAGAACTGTCACGCTCACATGTTCAGGCGCTCCCCGTAGTTCTCGGCCTACACCCGTGATCTCAAAGCCCTGAGAGAAACCGGCAAACAAGTTTATAGACTCGCTCACATCATAAGTCACACCAAGGTTAAGCGGCGTCGCGTCATACTTCAAATCACCACCAGTGACCCTCGACAATTCCGGCCCGCCAGGAGAACCAATGGAAGACGCTGCGTAAGAAAGAAGTGACGTAAAGTCCTCTAATGACAAAGTTGACCACTCATGCCTAATCCCTGCAGTGACCGTCATTTGCGGCAGAACGTTTACCCGCAGCTGTGCAAACAATGCCTTGCTATCCAGCTCTTGAGGCGGAGCAAACACACGTCCGTCAACCAAGTCAGCACGCGTAGTATCATTCAGATAGTCAAAACCCCAAAGCAGCTCAGAATCATTCGCGATAAAATCAAGCGGTGTATTTAAATCAATACGAGCCCCATATTTTGTAGAACTTGTGTTTGACTGCCCATCTGGCTTTGGCGTTCTAACAAAACGCCCAAATTCCATACCGAAAATACTCTTTGATTTTTGATAGTACACGCTTGTACGCAATCCAGTTCCCATTATGTCGGGATTCGAATAACTTAAACTTGCCAATGAATTCTCATGGAACTGATTTGCCTCTTCAGTGTCACCTGGCCCCTTAGGCACCGCCGTCGCTTTAATTCCAGCTGAAACATCGCCATTCTGTAACGTGAAGTCTGTATCTTGCTCTTGGTGGTAATGGTTTAAATTGATCTCAAATCGACCATCGCCTGCATCTAAGCCCAAACGACCAAAAGTGCTATAAATTTCGGAATCAGCTAACCCACTAAATCCATTTGGAATGGGCGCAATTCTGTCCCCATCCGCATCATAAAAACCACCCGTTTGCTCATACGAACCGACAAGGCGGTAATCGACATTTCCGCCCCCGCCAGCAAACGTCTGACGAACAGAAGGGCGCAATCCATCTCCAATACTTGTCAATGAAAGCTGCGAACCGATTTCAGTAGACATCCGCAGAGGCCCCTTATCACCAGCACGCGTGATGTAGTTAATAAAACCGGCACCCGCACTATTCCCAAACAGCGCAGAGGAACCGCGCACGACTTCAATACGCTCGATCACAGAAGGATCAATCATCCGCAATTCACGGCCAACATCATTGAGTGTAGGCGTAATAGGGATGCCATCCACAAAAACAACTGGCTTACGTCCACGTAAGGACGTCTGAATATTTGACGGGGAAGACGATGAGGTCCCCATTCCCGGAACAAGTTGACCTAAAACAGCGCCTATATCGGACGTTACAGCAAGCTGGTCTTGCAAGGCTTCATAATCAACCACAGAAACAGAGCCAGGCATCGTTGTTAATGTAGTCGGCAACCGAGACCCATTCACAATGATCTCATCGCGCGTTTGCTCACCTACAGCCGCGCCGCCGTCTTGCGCCAGAGCTGGACTACCAATTAATGCAACCAATGCCACCCCGCCAAGCAAGCTACTCATATAAAATCTGTTCACGTCAATCTCCCTGTGAATATTAGTTTTATCTTTATTCATTTACGGCACTAAAATAGTAGCCAATTTAAATCAAGTAAAAAGTATATTTTTTTGAGCATTCCCAGAATTCATAAGAATTCATAAGAATTCGGACATACTTAGAGGGATTTTCAGGACTATTTCACTAATTTCCTTCTAAAAAGCTATGAAATTCACGAATTTGCACATTTATTGTTGTATTTTATCATTTATTGGCTACTATTTAAGTCAACAATATATTCCCTCATGTAACAAGCAATAACAGATTATTGCAATAAATGGTGAAAGTGCATTAATGACTATACCTTTTAAAGAATACGAACTGACGGGTTATGATCTAGGCAAGTCAGCTGTATTCGCCAGCCAAACAGACCAACGCTTTTCGTACTGCGTTTACGTCCCGTCCACTTACAAGGCAAACAAAAGCAACCCCCATAAACTCCTCACACTCATTCATGGGTCAGACCGCGAAAATCAATCGCTCAGAGAGCACTTTATAGATTTCGCAGAAGATAATCACTGCATCATTCTCGCACCGCTATTCCCTTGCGGAATCACGGACCCATCTGACACCGATAACTACAAATACATTCAGTACAAAGACATTAGGTTTGATCAAATTCTTTTGGCTATGGTAGAGGAAATTTCCGCGAAATATCGAATAACATGGCCAACAATGGATCTATTTGGCTTCTCAGGCGGCGCCCATTTCGTCCACCGCTTCCTCCTACTTCACCCTGAGAAGGTAGCGAACGTTTCAATTGCCTCACCGGGGTCGGTAACTCTGATCGATAGCGATAAAGACTGGTGGGTCGGAACAGGAGACATGGAAGCTAGGTTTGGAAAAAAAACAAACCTTCCATGCTTGCGTGACACAAATATCCACTTAACTGTTGGCGAAAATGACACAAACACAGACGTTATAACCCATACACCGGGGAGCCAACATTGGATGAAAGATGCCAATAGTGCCGGCGTAACCCGAGTACATCGCATCAAAACTCTGTATGAAAACTTCAAGTCAAACGGCCTGAACGTGTCTCTAACGATCGTGCCAAGCAAAAGTCACGACGCTACTGCCATGTGCAACAGCGCGATAGATTTCTTCTCATCCCTCAAGTAATTGAGGGTTACAGTCCCAGTTACCCAGAATGCTTTGCCAAAAACTTACTAAGCACTTCAAAGTAAGCGGCGGGTTCTTCAAAAAACGGCATATGGGAAGAGTTCTCGAACACCATAATTTCTGAATCTGAAAGGGCTTGATGCATCAAGTTTGAACAGGCTGGAGTCAACTCGTCATACTGGCCGACTAAAACCAATGCTGGCACCTTTATTTTATGCATGTCCGGCACTCGGTTCCAGTCTTTCATGTTTCCCGTATAGGTAAACTCATTTGGGCCCTGCATGGTCTCATAGGGACCCATATTCCAATCTGACAAAGACCGATTTAATGCGGCTGGCCATTCCTGCAACCGACAAACATGCCTATAATTAAGCAACGTAATCGCAGCTTCGTACTCTGGATGCTGCAAAGTCCCCATTGCCTCATGACGATGCATCATCCTGACAGTCTCAGGCCCTAGCGCGTTTCTCAGACGGCTCAGCTCCCCAACCAAATGCGGAATATTTGCGGCCCCATCAGCAAGAATGAGAGATTTTAGATTCTGCGGGTATGTCAGAGCATACTCAACACCTAACCAAGTCCCCCAAGACTGCCCGAGAAAATGTATTTTCTCCAACCCAAGCGCAACACGAATTTGCTCAGCCTCTTCGACATATCGGCCCAATGTCCACAAACTCTTGTCTTTAGGTCGGTCAGACGCCCCGCATCCCAGTTGATCCCATGCAATCACACGGTAACCGTCCTTCGATAAAACAGAATGGCTATCCCGAATATAATCGCAAGGCAGCCCAGGACCGCCGTTGGCGCAAAGCAGAACATCATCCCCGCTACCGAAACTATAGGTCACGACTTCGTAACCTTCCTTCAGGTGAACTTTTTCTACTTTATCCGGCTGAATATCCATAATATTACCCCCTAAAATTGAATTTAGATTTCGAACTAAAAGAAGAGGTAAAATCACTGGAACATACATACCTTAAGTGATATAAAAGCCCTCTCATTTAATTACCATAATTGGCGACTATATCAACATGGCAAATGCAAAAGAATCTAAAAGAAATGACTTCCTCGCTAAATTGTTGCGGAGGGATATTCTTTCAGGCGAGTTCCATGCAGGTGAATGGCTTAAGCAAGCTGATATCGAGGATAAATACGACGCCAACAGATTCGAAGTTAGAATGGCTTTATCCGAACTATCCGCCAGAAAAATCATCGAACATACACCAAATCGTGGATACCGAGTTATCAAGCCAACGGATAAAGAGCGCGAAGAATTATTTGAAGTACGGACAGTATTAGAAGTTGCGGCATCAAAGCTCGCTATCCGCCACGCTACTGATAGTGATATAAATGTTTTAGAAATGCTCGTTGAAGAATTTGAAGAGGCTATCGAAACTAAGGGCAAAGACGAGTTATTAGCTATAAACGTAAAGTTCCATGAGACCTTTTATGCCTTGTCAAAGAACAATTTATTATCCCAACAGATAACAGAGCTGCGTGACCGGGGAACTCCCGGCCGGCAAGGCGGTTGGGACAAATTGATCGCGATTCGCACGAGTAGTAACGATCACAGACAAATGGTAGAAATGCTCAAGAAAAGAGATGCTGAAGGCATGGCTTCTATCGTTTATATTCACCTAAATCGATGGAGAGAATACTCCTCTCCCAGACCTTAACTCGCAAAGTTACAGTTCACCCCTTAAACTGGCTTCATACAACACTTCATACTGCTTAGCCTTGATGGGAATTGGGTTGCCATAATTTGAGGGATCATTTTCGGCCCTTTGAGCAAGCAGGCCTATATCTTTCCCCCTGACTTTCAAGCACTCCGAAGTATGCGGAATTCCGAGCTCATCCCTCCACTCAAGAACCCAGTTCAAAACGCCCTCGAACCCCTCTTCAATGCCTAAAACCTGACTCAGCCGGTCAACTTTCTCTTCAATCTCTTTGCGATTATGCATCATTACATAAGGCAAAAACACAGCATTTGCGAGGCCGTGATGAACATCATACAAAGCGCCTACAGGATGACTCATCGCATGAACGCCCCCCAGACCCTTTTGGAAGGCCGTCGCGCCCATAGTAGAGGCCACAATCATATGGCCCCGCGCGGTCAAGTCCGAACCATCTTCATAGGCGGTCTTTAGGTTCTCTTTAACAAGGCGCATTCCCTCCATCGCAATACCATCGGCCATCGGGTGATAAGAGGGCGCGCAATAGGCTTCAAAGCAGTGAACGAAAGCATCTATCCCCGTCGCTGCTGTTAATTTGGGCGGCAATCCAACAGTTAATGCCGGATCATTGATTACCACTGAAGGCATCATAAGAGGATGAAATATAATTTTCTTTTCGTGAAGTTCTTCGTGGGTAATCACGGAAGCTCGCCCCACCTCCGAACCCGTTCCTGCTGTTGTCGGTATAGCCACGCATTTTGCGACACCCGCCTCGTCAACACGGGTCCAATTGTCCCCCTCGTCAACAAAGTCCCAAAGGGGTCGTGCTTGCCCCGCCATTAGCGCTATTGCCTTTGCTCCATCGAGAGCGCTTCCCCCGCCGAACGCAATGACGCCGTCATGCTTGCCTTCACGGTAAGCCTGAACGCCAGCATTAACGTTGCTTCCTGTAGGGTTTGACTGAATTCCGCTAAAGACCCGGCACACTAATCCGGCACGCTCGCAGGACTCTTTGGCGTCGTGTACAAACTTCATTTTTGCCAAACCAATATCCGTAACTAATAATGGACGCTTGATATTGAGAGACTTTAAAACATCAGGAAGTTGCGAAACTTGCCCTGCTCCATAGCGTATATTCGTAGGGTAGTTCCAGCTACATACATCTGTGATCAACATGGTTCTTACTGCCTTTACGTAATTATTTAATTCTTAAATGGAATGATTTGGCTTGGGTGAAGAGGTCAAAGCCTAGCGCAGACAAACTACGCCCCCTGCCCGAATTTTTCACGCCTGTCCAAACTAATGCAGGGTCGATGTAATCACATCTATTCTGAAATACCGTTCCAACCTTAAGGGTTTTCCCGATGCTTTCAGCCGCATTTGCGTCCTGCGTCCAAACAGAGGCGGTTAACCCAAACTGGCTATCGTTCATTAGATCAACAGCCTCAGCATCATCACCCACTGCCATGATACCGACAACAGGTCCGAAGCTTTCATCTCGCATAACAGACATCGTATGATCGACATCAACTAAGACTTGGGGCGGCATATAGGCAGGCCCCAGCATGGAAGCATCAAAATCTTCTGGCTTAATAAGCGCGCGCGCGCCTGAGGCAACCGCTGCTTCGATTTGTGCCTGTACACGATCAACCGCATGGGACCCAACAAGTGGCCCCAAAGTGACATTCTTCTCACTGGCCAATCCTAAGCGGTAGTTTTTAACATGCTCAACATACTGTTCGACAAATTGGCCATATATGCTTTTATGAACATATATGCGCTCTACAGCACAGCAGGATTGCCCCGAATTATAAAATGCACCATCGACTAAATTCTCAGCAGCAACGGATACATCCATATCGCTGCGCACATAAGCGGCATCTTTACCGCCGAGTTCCAATCCGACAGGAATGAAGCGGCCAGCCGCAGCTGTCTCTACTCGAACTCCATTCTCCACTGATCCCGTGAATGAAACACCATCTATCTTTGTGTTTTTGACAAGCTTTAGCGTGCTTTCGTCGGATAGATGCAGGTATGAAAAAACTCCTTTTGGCAAACCCGCGTCTAAAAAAGCCTCAACTAAGACCTCTGCAACCAGCGGGGTCTGCGGGGAATGTTTTAATATAACCGAATTCCCCGACAGGAGCGCGGGTATCAGCCCATTCACGACCGTCAAAAATGGGTAATTCCAAGGCGCTATCATAAACACTACCCCAATGGGCTCTCGCGATATATAACGTTTAAAGCTCTCATCCTCTTGAATGACAATATCGCCTAACGCGTCTTCGCACACACCCAACATATAGGACGCACGGCTAATAAAACCGTCTATCTCCCCGCCGGCCTGCGAAATCGGCCGGCCCATTTGCCACGTAATCTGCTCCGCCAGTTCCGGCTTACGATCAGCGAGTAATCCGACAGCAAGGTCAATTACAGTGCGCCTTTCAGACAGCGAAAGCTTTGCCCAATTTCGCTGAGCACAAACAGAGGCCTCGAGGCTATCGGCTATTTCTGCGCTAGAAGCGAACTCACGCTCAACATAAACCTCACCATTCACAGGTGAAATTGTTCGAATATTATGCATCATGATTCAATGTCCTAACTAGATGATTTCGAAGTAACGTTCGACTTCCCAGTCGCTCACATGCTTTTGAAACTCTCGCACTTCCCACTCTCTTGTCGCCACAAAGTGATCCACGAATTCATCTCCAAACCATTCGCGGGCAACGGTTGAATCATTGAGCCTTTGAGAGGCCTCTAAAAGAGTCCCCGGCAATTTAAACATGTCGGGCATCTTTTGCTCATACGCATTCCCAGTCATTGGGGTTGTGGGTTCAATTTTGTTTTCTATCCCGTATAACCCCGATGCCAACGCCGCAGATAAAGCGAGGTAGGGATTGGAATCCGCAGAAGGCACTCGGCTCTCGACACGTTGAGATTTAGGAGAACCAGGTATCGCCCGTAAGGCCACTGTGCGGTTTTCGATTCCCCAACTTGCAGTGGTCGGCGCCCAAAAACCTGGCGTTAGCCTTGAGTAACTATTTATCGTCGGCGCCAATAATGCCAAAAATTCAGGCAGTAACTTTTGTTGTCCGCCTATAAAATGCCGCATTGTTTCACTGATTTTGTTGGGCATCTCGCGATCATGAAAAACTGAATTTCCCGATTGATCGGCTAACGACAAGTGAATGTGCCCGCCTTGCCCCGGAGCGTCATTTGAACGCTTTGCCATAAAGGTGGCAATTTTTCCCTGTTTTTGACATAGAACTTTAAAAAACGTCTTGAATAGCGCAGCTTTATCGGCGGACTCCAGAATAGTATCGACAGTAATGGCGGCCTCTAAAACACCTGGCCCCGTCTCTTCATGCAACCCCTCAATTGGAATATTGAGTTTTTCCATATGCTCCAATACGTAAGTATAAAAATCGGAGTGCACGCTGTTTCTTAATACTGAATACCCGCTATTTCCTTCGCCAAACGGCACCAAGTTCTTATAAGATTTTTCAATTACCGACTGTGACGTCTCATTAAACACCAAGAACTCATATTCAATTCCAGCTCTCGCCACGAATTGCATGTCTTCGCACTTACGGATCACCCGCTTCAACAGGTTCCGTGGACAGACTGCTGCCGCGCGACCCGCAAAGTCCGCGAGGAAAAAAGGTGTATTGCCCTCAAATGATAAGGCCCGCCGGCTGTCTATATCGATATTTGCCTGTGCATCGGGATATCCAGAATGCCAACCCGTATATTCAACACCACTATATAACTGGTCGTTCACATCCCATCCAAAAATTACATCACAAAACCCAATACCGCCGCTAACGGCCGACGAGAACTTGTCAGAAGAAATGTATTTACCCCGCATAACGCCATCAATATCGAAAACGCCAACTTTCACGTGACTGCCTGGTTCTCTCAATTTCTCCAAATTATCTTCCATTTTCCATATCCGTAAATTAGCGTTTCTATATAATAGCCAATATAGTAGCCATTTTGTGTTGTCAAAGCAACATTCTTTTGTGTATGAGATTTCAAACCCACATTTTTTGAAAGAGGAACCGACATGAAAGAAGAAATTCTCAGAGCTCTCTGGTTTTCGAGCCCCAACATCCCACTTTTAGAAATGGCCGCTAACGCTGGCATTTCACAAATTCTGCTTGATCTAGAACACGGGATATTTGATTTATCGAGAGTTGATAGCTTTATCCTGACGGCCAACGCCCTTGGCATAAAAGTTCATGCAAAAACACTCGCCCCAGAAATGGCGCCCATTCAACAAATGCTAGACATGGGAGCACACTCCGTTGTGATACCGCACGTTGGAGACCTCGCCCACGCGAAAGAGGTGTGCAGCTACGCTAAATATCCGCCGCTTGGGAAGCGCAGTAGTTCCGGAGGCCGAGTACGTGATTACGCATCTGGCTGTGAGAATTTTTATGAGACTCAAAACGAACTTACAAAATGCTACCCTATGATTGAGACATCGGAAGCGTTTAACGATATTGAGGAAATAATAGCCTTAGACTGCGTAGACGGTGTTTTCATTGGCCCAACCGACTTAGCCTTATCACAAGGCCGTAAATCCTACGCTCTCAATGATCATGATATAGAGAACATCCAGAAAATAGCACAAACAGCTAATGCAGCGAATAAACCATGGATAATGCCTGCTTGGTCGGATGCGGAACAAGCCCTTTCAAAATCGTTAGATGTATCAATGATGGTAACCGCGCACGAGCACGGTGTTTTAATGGCAGGTATGAAGCAGTTTTTTTAGCCTTGCCTCGGCTGTTCATTCTTTTACATCATTCGGAGTCATCACTTGATGATAAAACAAATAACCATTTCTATTTGCGCTCTAACTTGCCTCAGCACCGTTCCGGCGCTAGCCCAAACACGTGTTGAGGTCCAATATACTGGCGACCTTCTTTCTAATGTGCAGGGCGGAATACGTAAGGAAACAGAACTTATAAGCAGTTTCGATATTGCGCTTGATCACCAGATTAAGGGAATCCGCGGCAATACAGGGGTCCTGCACATTGGCGGCATGGTCTCAAGCGGGGCAGACTTTTCCGGTTCTATTGTCGGTGATTTCCAAACTGTTAGCGGCATTGATGGGTTTCCGAACAAACCCTATTTGGCCGAATTTTGGTATGAGCAGTCCTTCGCAAACGAAACCGTCTTTGTTTTAGCAGGTCTTTTTGACCTAAACTCGGAATTTGACACGTTGGAAGCGGCAGACCTATTCTTCAATGCCTCTCGCGCTCACGGAACTGAATTTGCCGGAGCCGGTATCAATGGGACCGGCGCTTACCCTCTGACGCCTTTGGCTGGCCGCATTAAATGGGCCCCCTCCGATAGCCTAGAGCTCCGCGTGGCCATCGCCGAAGGCACGCCGCGAAACCCCGATAACCTCAATGACATTGGGATAAACATTGATGACGGGGAAGGCGCGCTTGTGCTCGTACAAAGTGACTGGTTCGCAAACACGGGGGCGCGCCTCAGTGCCACCTACTGGCATTTCACATCAGACTTCGATGTAATCAATCAGCCCGGGCAGAGCAGAAAAGGGAATAATGGCGGCTTCGCAGTCCTAGAAATGCCGTTGGCGGCTAGCGAAGACCGCGGCCTCTATGGCTATGCGCGTCTGGGGGTTGCTGATACGCGGTTTAACGCGATTGAATCCTATTCAGGGATTGGGCTCTACTATAAGGGCCCGTTCGGCCGAGAAAATGACCGCGCTGGATTGGGCATGGCCATATCCGATGTAAGTGATCGGTTCCGCATTGAGCAGGGTCTCCAAGAACGAGAAGTAAATTATGAGGCGGCCTATCATTTTCAGGTAAATGATACCTTCGGAATTGGCGCATCCGCACAATATATTAAAAACCCCGGTGCACACCAGAATTTGGAAGATGCCTTTGTTCTTGGCCTACGCGTAAGCATGGGGCAAATATTTGAGTGGTAAGACCTTTGATTTTTCGAATTAATCTCTGATGGAAGAGAGCTTGAGAGGCGTTTCGGGATTGCGCTTGATCTCTCAAGATCCCGCGTCTCTTTTTTGCAAGCAAACAATAACGCGGGATGACGGGGTTTATTTTGGTCAACGCTCCCCAAATTGTCATCCCGCGCTTGACGCGGGATCTCGCGAGTTCGGGTGCGGTGTAACGGCTAGGGCTTTGTCACATTAATGCTAGTTTCTGGGCAATGCGCTAAACTTTAGCGATGAAAACCTCAATCTATACTCGCCATCGCTTCCATCCGGACGTTATACGCCGTACTGTCTGGATGTATTTCAGGTTTAATTTGAGCTTTCCCGACGTCGAAGAACTCATGATAGAACGCGGCGTGGAAGTTTCCTATGAAACAGTCAGGAGATGGGTTGATAAGTTTGGGTCCACCTATGCAAAAAGGATAAGATCGAGATCAGAAAACCCCTCGCCTGTTTGGCACTTGGATGAAGTCTATACCAAGATAAACGAGAAGATGGTTTATCTCTGGCGGGCCGTCGACAACGAAGGAACTGTTCTCGATGTAGTTGTTCAACACAGAAGAAACACAAAAGCCGCCACGCGTTTACTTCGCAAACTTCTCGGAAACCAGGGCATTAAGCCCACTCGTATCGTTACGGATAGACTTGGATCTTACGGAGCCGCTCTCAAACATTTGGGTTTGAAACATCTCCAAGACGTTGGAGGACGGAAGAACAATCGAGCTGAATGCTCTCACGTTCCAATCCGAAGGCGAGAACGAAAAGCACAAAAATTCAGGTCAGTTCATAACGCTCAAAAACTGCTTTCGGCCCACAGCCAAATCTACAATCTCTTCAATCATCGACGCCATCTCATCTCAAGAAATACCCTTCGAAAATTTAGGTCCCAAGCTCAAGCCGAATGGAATTTCGTGACGGCCTCCGCTTATGCTTAAGACGGCAGTTAAAGCAAAATTGCGGCTAGTTCAGTTAATGTGACAAAGCCATAAATTGAGACTTTCATACCAAAGACGTAGCATAAAACTCAAAATCATCGCTTAACTTGACGAAGCCCCTCGTTTAGCGATCACCCGAAGAGCCGCATCAATGATAAGCTGGCGGGTTTATTTACTTTTTTTTGAGCCTTTAAGTACGGGCCGGACTCGGCCTTCAATGGCGTTGGTGCTCATATTTATTTGTCTCGCCTCTTCTGCCCCCAGTTAAACTGCGTTTTTTTCGATTATTCAATTAAAACTATAACGGCTTAATTTTTATTTTACAAAAAATATTTTATCTGATATAAAATGCAAATTAATGCTCATACATAAGAGCGACAGGGGGACAACATAAAAACTATACTAAAATCCACCGTTGCTATCGGCACACTTATTGCGGCAACGCCACTCTATGCTCACGCACAGGCTCAAGGCGGAGTTGATGAAATCATCGTGACTGCGCAAAAACGCGAACAAAACTTTCATGACGTACCAGTCTCATTGGTCGCGAAATCGGGTGATGTGCTTGAAACTCGTAGCATTGACAGCTTTGAACAACTGCAGTTCGTTGCCCCTGGACTCTCCTTTGCGGCAGGGGTCAATACCCGCCAATCTGCATCGACAATTCGCGGTATCAGTACGAGCCTATTAAACATCGGCGTTGATGGCAGCGTTGCCATCATCGTGGACGGCGTCGTCTTATCGCATAAACTTTACTTAACACAATGAGCCAGCGAATGACATTCCCAGCCCGATTGGGATATGGTATTGGTGACATCGGGTTTAATTTGCTCTGGACAAGCCTGTCTCTCTATCTCCTATTTTATTATACGGACGTTCTTGCAATCTCACCCGGAACGGCGGGGGCCATTATAATGGCCGGAATGTTCTGGGACGGGATCACAGATCCTCTAATGGGGTTGCTCGCCGACCGTACGCGAACGCGGTGGGGTCGATACCGTCCTTATCTTCTATTCGGCGCCCTCCCTCTCAGCCTGTCTTTCGTTTTAATGTTCGCAACGCCTTGGATCGGCGCGGGGTCTATTGTCTTTGCCACTGCGGCTTCGCAAATTTTATTCCGCACGGCTTACACCGCGCTCGCAATTCCATTCACCGCCCTCTCAGCCCGGCTAACATCAGACTCGATGGAGCGAAATAAGCTGAGCGCTATTCGGATGATTTGCGCCACAATTGGTGGGCTTTTCGTGGCCCGTTTCACCTTAGAATTTGCAAACAATTTCGGCGCGGGCGACATGAAGGTCGGATTTTTGAAAGTCGCTATTATGTATGCTGCGCTAGCCACACCAATTTTTTGGACAACCGTGATCGCTACTCGCGAAAAAGCAGAGCTCGCGATCCAAACCCCAGCCCCTACATTAAAAATGATTGGGTTTATGCTTCGGAAAAACTGGGCGTTCCTTCTGCTTTTCGCAGCGGTCATGGCAGCCTCTTCGGGCGGCACGCTCGTCACCAAAGCCTTGGTCTATTATCTCATTTACGCTGCTGGCGCTGACCTTACGACTGTTGGTAAAGTGCTCGCCATATTTATCGCCATTATCACATTCGGGGTCCCGTTCTGGGCTTGGATTACTGAGAAAACAAGCAAGCGGTTTGTGTGGCTTTCTGGGGCCAGTATAAGCATTGTTGCCCTTCTCTCATTTTGTCTTGTCGCCCCAACAACAGTTCCATCAATTCTCAGCATAATGATGGTTCATAGTTTTGGCTACAGCGCGTTCGTATTGACATTTTGGTCCATGCTACCAGACACTGTTGAATTTGGAGAATGGAAAAGCGGTGTTCGCGGAGAGTCGATCGTGTTTGGCCTTATCACATTATCACAAAAGGTCGCGCTTGGTGTTGGAGTTGGGTTGCTCGGCATCATGCTAGGCTGGATCGGATATGTTCCGAACACAGCCCAAAGCCCGGAAACACTCTCGGGCATATTGCGTATCATGACTTTGATGCCTGCCGCTCTAATATTAATCGGCGCAGTCTTGATCGCGTTTTACCCGATCTCCAAAGCATTTCACAAGAAAATGCTCAGCGATATTAAAAGTGATGACAAATGATCGACCTTCTTAAAAGCCAAGCTCTCGCATTTATTGTCGTCATTATTTTGGCCGCTCTTTGCCAGCTTTTTTTTCGGTCCGCCAAATCAGACATGACTGAAGAAAAACTAGCCAATCGTCTTAAATATGACGAACCAGATTTCCATCCGGTAGAGTGGATCATTGACGAGAAGAATGGCAAAGCCTTAACGAGAAATTCGCAAGGTGAAATCGCGCTTATGCAAACCGCCGGCGCTAATTTAGTGGTCCGCCGAATGCTCGGCGCCACCCTAAAAAGCCAACATAATGATCGTGAGCTTATTCTATCTTCTTCGGATCACACCTTTCGGAGCCTGAAAATCACGGCCTCAACTGAAACCGAAGCAGGGAAATGGGCGGCGCTCATTTCCGGCGCGCAGTCTGAATAATGGAACGGAGTATTTCTCATGGATTTACCTAATATTAGCAAATATGCAGTTCTTGTTTTTACAGCCTTAATTGTGATCGAGATGATCGCAGCAAAGCTGCTGGGTCGCGGGCGATACGAAACCAAAGATACATTTGCTAGCTTGGCCATGGGCGCAGGTAATTCGCTAACCACGGCAATCGGCGGCGGCTTGCTTCTTTATTTCGGTTTGGTATGGGCCTACCAATTCAGACTCATAGAAGCGATATCTCTTAATTGGTGGACGTTGGCCCTTTGCTTTCTGTTGCAGGATTTCGCATTTTACTGGTTTCACAGAATAGCCCATGAACGCCGTTGGTTCTGGGCCAGCCACGTTGTTCATCACTCATCACAGCACTACAATTTAACAACAGCGCTTCGCCAAACATGGACCGGCTTAATAACACTATCGTTTGTCTTTTACCTGCCTTTGGCGTTGCTCGGATTTCCGCCGTTAGTCATCATCTTCGTCAGCACAGCTAACCTCTTCTACCAGTTTTGGATTCATACCGAATTGATCCACAAAATGGGGCCCTTGGAATGGATTCTCAACACGCCAAGTCACCACCGCGTACACCATGCAACCAACCCAAAATATCTTGACGCTAACTATGCGGGTACATTGATTATTTGGGATAAAATGTTCGGAACATTTGTCCCAGAGGACGCCAATGACAAACCACGTTACGGGATTGTAAAAAATCTATCGACATTTAATCCCTTCATGATCGCGTTCCATGAATGGATCGGGATTGCAAAAGACCTCGCTGGCTCGCGGTCCCTCAAAGAAGTGGGCGGTTATTTATTTGGGCCGCCGGGCTGGTCCCCAGATGGTTCCCGTATGACATCGGACGCGATCAAAACTCGGTGGGATGCCGTTCATGCAGGTCAGACGGCTGAACAATCACCCGCTGACCAGTCTCTGGCTGAATAACCATAAGCGAGCTTATATGACTGCATTCCATCATTTCGCAATTTCAGAAGCCGTTCTCGCCCTCGCCGCGATCTGGTGCATTTGGAAATTCGCGCGAGCGGGTTTGCTTTTTGCGGCGGTGGGAACCTTCTGTTTTGCCCTCGCAGCAACACTTGGCACATTACGCTTTGGCGCGGGACTAGGGTCACTAGAATACTTTCACCGCATGGTATCTCAAATCGGCGGCGTGGCGGGCATCGGCCTGATATCCGGCCAATTTGTGTTATCCAACTTTGGACCTTACAAGCGAAAAGCAATAGGCGCCTTGCTCATTCTTGCCGTCATCGTCAACCTCCTAGTAGCCATTAAAATCCCCAGCGCAGGAACTTTGCTCTTCATTGCCGGGTCTATTATCGGCAGCCTCGCCGCGCTTATTGCCTTATCCGGCCCGTTTTGGCGACGCATAATAGGCGCAGTATCCGTATCTGGGCTCTTGCTTGACCATGTCTTAGTTTTTCAATCACCGTTCCTCGGCGCAAATATACGCTGGCACCTGTATCATATTCTAATCGCGATCTGGCTGATCGTCATATGGGCCATACTCAAAAATCTTCGGAGCAAAGAGATATGACCTTTACTCAGCTTATCTCGCAATTTACGCAAGTGATTGTTCGCGGCGACGGCGCAGCGGCGGGAAATTGCTTTACAGCCGATGGCGTTTATCACGATTGTTTCTATGGGGCTTTTGAGGGCCGTGAACTTATCGGGCAGATGATTAAAAATTACTTCCACCGGGACGGCGGCGACTTTATCTGGGATGTTCATGATCCCGTGGACGACGGCAAAACTGGCTATGCACTCTATGTCTTTAGCTACGCCTCCAAGCTTGGCGAAGCCAAGGGCCGGCGATCTGTCTTCGAAGGCGTATCTATTTGCCGTATGAAAGACGGACTTTTATGTGAATATCGTGAAGTCGCCAATGCTGCCGTGCGCTTGCATTTAATTGATTTCCTTCCAGAACGATTAGCAAAGTTGATTGGCCGTGAAGCCAAAGAACTCGTCGAACGGGACGAATCTGCGCACCATGTAAAGCAAGCTCGGAGGAGCGAATAATGGATCAACATATCGCAATCTGTCAAGACAATCACATCTTGACCATTCGCATGAACCGGCCGGATAAAAAGAATGCTTTGACGGCAGCCATGTACATGCAAAAGGCAGAAGCAGTTGAGCGTGCTGAAACGGATATGTCCGTTCGCACCATCGTCTTTTTGGGAAGCACAGGCTGCTTTACAGCCGGCAATGACCTCAAGGATTTTCCAGACATGCCGCCGCGCGACAAAGCCGCGCCTGTTTACCGGTTTATTATCGCGTTGGCGCGCTCTACAGTTCCCATAGTCGCAGCGGTTGACGGCTTAGCGATTGGCATCGGCACGACGATGCTCTTGCATTGCGACATGGCGTTTGCGACAGAAAAGGCGCGCTTTCAACTGCCCTTTATTAATTTGGGCCTTTCGCCAGAAGCCGGGGCGACCTATCTTTTACCAAAGCTATTAAGTCATACCAAAGCCTCTGAGTTAATCATGACGTGCCGCCCATTCTACGGCGTAGAAGCGCATAGTTTAGGCTTGGTCAATCAGGTGTGCGCCGCGGATGCGCTCGAAGAAAAAGCGATGAACGCCGCAGCGGATATTGCACTGAAACCACCGCGCACATTGCGGCGAGCAAAAGCCTTACTCAAACATGACCGGATGGACGTTGAGCGGCAAATCGGCGCTGAAATATTGGAATTTTCCGAGTGTCTTGATTCAGCTGAATCCAAGGAAGCGCTCAGCGCCTTTGCCGGAAAACGCAAACCAGATTTTTCAAATTTTGGGTAATTCACCAGACTGTAAGGAGACTTGTAATATGGACAATTCCAAAACCACATCCGACCTCGCGCAAACCTATGAGCGTGACGGATATGTAGTTCTGCGTAATGTCTTCTCAACCGAAGAAATTAAGGCGCTTCGCGATGAAGCCACAGCGATTTGCGCGGGACGAAAAGGTGATATTCTGGGGAGTGATTTGATCTGCGAAGGCACAATCTCAGATGATGATCTTATGCAGCGCGTCCTCGCCATTCACTTTCCCCACAAAATTTCCACCTTGATACGCGAGACGCAAACAAAGCTCGAGGTCGTCAATTTTCTCAATACCATCATCGGGCCTGATATTAAATGCATGCAGTCAATGCTGTTCGCTAAAAATTCAGGCAAGCCAGGACAGGCTTGGCACCAAGACGAATTTTTCATACCGACCCGTGACATGTCGCTGGCAGGCGTTTGGATAGCGCTAGATGATGCCCGCACTGACAATGGCGGGTTATGGGTTCATCCCGGCAGTCACAAGCACAAAACCCTCTGGCCCATGAAGTCGCACGGAGATGCACGCTTTGACAACTCACAAGAAGCCTATGATTTTCCTTATGAACGCGAGGGCGGAATTCCGCTTGATGCTGACGCTGGCGACGTGGTGATATTCCACGGTTATCTCCTGCATCGTTCGCTCAACAACACTCGAACAGAGGGATACCGCCGCGCGCTTGTCAATCACGTCATGAGCGCAACATCCATGCTGCCCTGGAACATAGGTATTGCGCCGTGCGCACCGGACGATTTCCGAGATTTCGAAATGGTCAGTGGCAAAGACCCTTATGTCTGGAAAGGCAAGGAACATCTCACACGCCCATTTTTAAGACCTGAAGACCCTGCTCAAGCTAAGAAAATTCTAGCTAAATTACTGGACACCCAAACCGGCGATCCCGAATGACAGCTGTGTTTAAGCCCGGCAGCGCGGCCGAAACTCCGCGTATGGTACGCCACATTAATGCCGCAACTTTGTGGGCCTTACCCGAGTGGTCACAAGCGCCGTTATCCCTCAGCGAGCAACTCGCAGCTCTGAGCAAACGAGGCGTTTGCGGTGTGCAACACCCCATGCCAGATCATGTGCCCGTTGGGCTTATGCCCATTATCGGACAAGCCAGGATTGACATTGTCACCGACGCAGCTCGCATCGCCTCAAACCACAAAAGCGCCGGATTTCAAGCGACCACATTGCATGTAGGCACAGAACTCGAGAGTGACAATCAAATTGATACGTTGATCGGCTCAGTCATAGAGGCCAGCACACAATATAATTACCCGCTATTCGTCGAGACTCACCGGGCAACTGCCACCCAAGATATTCGCCGGACATTAGAAATGATCGACCGATTTCCAGACATACGTATCAACGCCGATCTGTCTCATTGGTATACTGGGCACGAAATGACTTACGGCGACATCGACGCCAAATTCGATGCTATGCAGCCCGTTTTTGAGCGGGTGCGTTACATGCATGGCCGTATCGGCACGGCCTGCTGTGCTCAGGTGAGATTGGACAGCTCCTCCGATGATCGGCCCTTTGTTGAGCATTTTCGCGAGATGTGGCGTCGCTGCGCCGCCGGGTTTTTAAAAACTGCCGAAATCGGTGAAGTTCTCCCCTTTGCACCGGAGCTCCTGCCCCACTCCCTCCATACGCCAAGCGGTGAAATGCAATTCTATTACGCGAGGACATTCAAGTACGAAGGCGGCGAGCGCGAGGAAAGTGATCGCTGGGAACAAGCGGGCATTTTATGGGACATTGCGGAAGAGTGTGCAGCATCCGAAGGGCTAGCCGTAGTCCATTTTGTCTGACGTCAGCTACCATGGCACAGAATCAGATCTGAGCTAACATAGACTTTTCTCTCACTCTCCATCGACCGAGAGCTGGTATTGTCAGGTTATTTTCCGGGCGCGTGTTTCGTCTTAGGTGACAACTCTATCCCACCATAGCCGGAGAGGTCACAACATTTCATTCGGATTGAGCTGAGCGGCGGAATTCTCGGAGTGTGTTTCTTGAGATTAAATGACGACGATGATTGAAAAGATTGTAGAGGGGGCCGTAAATGGAAATCAGCCTTTGCGCGCTTTTTATAGACTTGAACCTTTGCGCTTTCCTCTCTCGCCGTCGTATCGGCAGGTGAGAGTTTTCCGCCCGGTTATTCTTACGCCCGCCAACGTCTCGTAGGTGTTTGAGCTTACGCTTTTTCAAAGCTGCGCCATAAGATTCAAGCTTATCCGTAACGATCCGCTCGGGCATTACGCCTTGGTTTCTCATGAGTTTATACAGCAGTCTCTTCGCAGCCTTGGTGTTCTTTCGGCTTTGAACAACAATATCTAAGAACGTACCTTCGTCATCAACGGCCCGCCAAATGTAGACCATCTTCCCATTCATCTTGGTGTAGATTTCATCCAGATGCCAAACACGTGACGGTCTCTCAGCTCTCGCTTTGATTTGATTGGCATAATGCCTGCCAAACTTATGGACCCATTTGTGGATTGTTTCATATGATACATCCACACCGCGCTCTGCCATTAATTCTTCAACGTCACGTAAGCTCAGGTTAAACCTGAAATACAGCCAGACAGCACGCCTAATAACATAAGGCGGGAAACGGTGGCCAGCATAAATAGATGTCTTCATGCGCATTCAATACTGCAAAACTCAAAATCACCCGTTAACCTGACAATACCGAAACGATGGCGGTGATACAGCGAGACTTTCATGCCGAAGACGTAGCATAAATCTTGAAACTAGCACTTAACCTGACGAAGCCGTCATGACTTAGATTACGAAATCACGAAAGCGGCGAGCGCGCCACTTAGTGTGACGACACCGTTTCATGTATACTTGCTGATATTTGCGCGGATTTCATCCTGATCCCAGATCACGCCCCCCATCCATTCACCGCATGCGGGAGAGACATGCTGTACGGTGACTGACGCGTACATATTGCTATTAATATAGGGATCGCCGCGCATCATCTCCCAGGCCGCTTTTTTATTTTCCGCTGCTATGAGAAAGAAGCTACCGGTAATGTCTCCGTCCGGATCGCTTCGTATCGGCCCAGCCACACGATACTGGTGATTGTTGGCCTCGATATGATCCAAGTGTCCGAATAAATGCTGGGCTCGCAGGCCCTTGGTTTCGATTCCGTCCGCACATATGAACATATAGGTTTGCTCAGGCAGTTTCGATACGCGTTTGACTTTTGGAGACATCTCATTCCCTTTTGTTTGATGTTAGTCACATAATATTTTTTGCTGCATACAGATTCTACTCTAGCAGAATAAACTCGAGGCCTAGTACACTAGAAAAACTTGGTCGTGCCAATGAAAGCAACGGTTACAAGCAATATATAAGTCACCCTAACCCAAAACCGCGACCTATCCATTGTCCTACGCAACGGAATTTCTGTTTCGTCGGTCGAGCCGTTTTCAATGACTGCTATCAGCAGCGGGCCTACCGGCTTGAACATCACATCAATCATGATTGCAGCGACAAAAACTAGCCCGAACAAAAAGGCCTTTGCTGCCAACCAATTAGGCTCGAGCGGCGAATCCATCGCAAACGATAATACTCCCAAACCGAGATAGAAGCCCGCAAGTACCAATTTAAGAAACGTCTCAACGGACTTGAGTTTTGCCGCGCTCGGCGTCTGGCCTGCCTTATGGACAGAAATTGTTAGCCACAACCAGAGAAGACTAATTGCCCAAGCCGCACAAACGCCCAAGACAGGAACATCCCAATAGCCGCTGGCCTTGACCAGAGAAATGGTACTCGCAATCATAAGACACCAAGCAATTCGTGGGCCCATATCTATAATTACCAACAGTTTCAAAATAGTCAGCCGTTCCGGAATAGTATAGTCATTTCGCTTACGAAAGTGATCTCCTAAAATTGCCACACCCAAATCTCCTCCGAGCCAAAAGACAAACAGGATTATATGAAAAAAAAGCATAAGTGAGAGAAGAGTGGGAATCATAGATTTTGCTCCGTGAGTTTGTTATGTTTTCGCCAATAACCGCCGACGATTCCTCGTATGAGACCCCTTTGGACATCATCATTTGAGAACATTGGATTTAAGCCTCTAATTCGTTTAGCTCGGTCAAGCTTGCTATTGATAGCGCGCAGATTCATGTTTGGTTCTTTGGGTAATTTCCCTCGAAACATCTGAAGGGATGTCAAAGTTTAATCACACATTTTCCAATGTTTTTTCCTGTCATGAGTTTTTCCATCAACTCGGGACCCGCTGATAATCCATTTGCTACCTCTTCCGAAATTTTTACTTTCCCCGATTTCACCCAAGGCGCGACTTCTGCACGAAATTCATCCCAACGATCATAATAATCATAAACCACAAGCCCCCTCACTGTTGCGCGCTTGCCAACTATAGGACCAAGGAGCGTCGTGGCGGGCTCACTCTCGTGATAATGCGCGGCAAGTCCGCAAAGCACTATGCGTCCATTGAGACGAAGGTTTTTCATAGCAAAATCAAGCTGCTCTGCACCGACATTCTCATGATGAACAGAAATCCCGTCCGGCGCAGCTTGTGAATAATTATCTTGCCAATCTTCGGATTTGTAGTCGATGCAGGCATCAAAGCCGTAAAGGTCTTCGACGAGAGTGCACTTTTCTTTTCCCCCTGCTATCCCAATAACAGATTTTGCGCCTTTCATTCTTGAGAACTGTCCAACCGCGCCGCCAACGGGCCCTGCCGCGGCGTTAACAGAAACCACATCGCCTGCGCGCACACACGCCAACTGTGTGACACTCGCCCAAGCGGTCAACCCTGGCATGCCTAAAATTCCGGTGTAGGCGGAGAGGGGGGCCGCCTCAGGATCAATTATCGTATATTGACTATCATCCAACACGCAAAACTCGGCCCAACCGCCAGCGGATTCCGCATGAACATGGTCTCCCTTTCTAGCTTTGCTCGAATTACTTTCGATAACTTCGCCAACAATCCCGCCTGGGATCATTTCTGCACAAGGTGCTGGGGGTTGCATACCCATATGTCCCACGTTTAATTGGTGCCCTACATAAGGATCCACGGAAATGAATTTTACTATTACTAGGATTCCATTTACCGGACATTGAGGGCGATCGACTTCAATTTCCTTGAAGTCCGATGCCATCGGAGCGGCGTTTAACTTGTGCCTCAATACGAACTGCTTCATTTACGTGCCAATCATTTTTATAAGTATGATACTGGGAGAACGATTTGCGCTCCCTAAAATTCCGTTGTGGATTTTGCCATTGTCTTGATATGCGTGCACACCCCGTCTCTTAAAAGCTATCGTTCGGTTAAACAGCATCATTCCTGTGACCAAAATGAAATCCAGAGCAAAGTGACCTCTATTAAATCCTTGTTAGTGATAGGGCCTTCGAAATTGTTTCAACTGCATCCGTAGTTTGTTGGTCAAAAAAGGCAGGTTTCCATTCAATTTTGTTGATCAATTTTGCATTCTTTAAAAACTTCATAACGCCCGGCGTTACTTTGTAGAGATCGTCATTTGGATTGATGACAACAATTGGATGTTCCAAACTTGTTAGAACTTCAGTAAAAAACTTATTATAATTATGAGCAGCTCGATTGCCCCATTGACTGGCGTGTCCAGAGCGTAATGTTTCAAAAACATATTTGGATATAATATCTAAACTTATACCTTCTTCAAAATACACTTGGTAACTTTTCCATAAGTCAAGCAAATGCGTTCCGTCTTTGTTAGGGAGGGTTGGCAAGAAATTCCGCTCCATGGCATTTACATCTTTAGGGTCTACTACAGATGCAGAGATCATCACGATACCCTTAACACGTTTCGGGTGCTGGAAAGCCATTTCTGCTGCAACCTTAGATCCGGTATGATGCCCCACTAAATCAACTTTCGTAATATTTAAGGCGTCAAGCGCCTGCCAAATGGTTCTCGCATAATCCTGAATTCTAACATGCGGAGTCTCTGGCGGAATATCAGAATTCCCAAAGCCATGATAGTCAGGTGCAATAATGCAGCGCGTATCACTGGCTTGAATCATGTAAGCTTCAAAGGTTCGTCCAGATTGCGGGCTCATATGCAAACAAATGAGAGGTATGTCCTGCTCTACGTCCGGCCGCGCAATACGAATGTGCATCTGACCATATTCAGTCGTGACAAATTTTCGAAATGGAATTGGCATAAGTTAATTTTATTCCGAAACCATTTTTAAGTATTTGACCAAAGCTTCGCGATCTTCAGCTTTTTTAATTCCGATAAAAGCCATGCTTGTCTTTGGAACTAGTTTATTGGGTCTCTCTAGCCATGCATCCATTGTCACATCGTCCCATGTGAGCTCAGATAAGATCATAGCTTTCGAATAGTTAAACCCGTCCTTCTGGCCCGCACGCGCACCAAAAATGCCGTGTAAATTTGGCCCCGTTCCATTGCTTCCGCCGGCCTCAACAGTGTGGCAACTCTTGCACCGCAAAAACATACGCTTTCCGCGCTTCAAAGTTGGATCTAAAACCGATTCAATCTTGACTTTGTCTTGCGTTGTATCTTGAATTGATTCAATTTTAGGCGTGTTTTCGCCCGTCATTATGACCTCCCCTCCATTATGAGGTGTGTCGGGACCACAAGAGCAGATAATTACCGTCGAGGCAGATAGAAGCGCAAATGCGCATATTTTTGAAATAAATTTGCTCATTACAAATACCTAGGTAATGCGTTCATTGCTGGGGTTTTTAATAGGCGTACAAGACGGCTGAGCGTATGAACTTTTTCACGGGGTGAAGTTATAGAATTGGCGATGCTCATCGCTTCATTTACTTGTCCATACCGCGCAAGACCCCAAGCCAAATCACGCTGTGCCGCGGCTTTTAACGACACGGCGGAACCGAATTGAGTCTCTGGAATTTCCGTTATAAGAGAACGTGACAAATCAAATTCTGCTGAAAATGAGGCGGACCCTGCGATTTCATACAAGGCAAAATTCGCAAATGTTTCAGACTCTATTCTTCCAGATATGGAAAGAGCTTCTAACAATATTTCAGCAGATTGATCGGTTAGGCCGCAATCAGCCATTCGAGTGGCTATGCGGCTTATGGCGCGAGCTTTTTCCTGGTCAGACTTAGCACCTCTGGCAAGTTCCAAGGCATTTGCGAACATAACTTTCGCTTTATTAGTTTCTCCCATTTTAACCTGAGAATATCCTATGTCTCTTAGAATCGCACCGCTGAAATACCCATTATCTTGCTTCTTTGCGATAGATAGGGCCTCTTCAAAAAGGCGCTCCACAAGGTTAGGTTGCCCGGCTTCAATCGCAAGAGCTGCAATGTCAGTTCTGGCAACAGCACTGTAGTAAGTGAAATCGGCATCAATTTCATTGATAATTTCGATAGCAGTTTTAAAATCACCAGCTTCGGCATACTTTTTAGAAATCTCACGCTGTGTTCGCCCTTTAAAGGCATCTTGAGAGTAAGTCGCTGAAGGCATCGTGAGCGCCATTTTCAACGCGCCCGCTCTATCGCCATGCACCGCGCGGGCAGTAGCTAACTTGCCGAGAATATCCCATTTTTTATCGTCACTTCCAGCTTGCTTAGCTCGCTCAGTAAGTTGCTCAACCAGCGGCATCATTGCAGAAGTGGGCTGTATTTTGGATAGGGCCAAAGCTATATCCCCGTAAGCGGTCGCCCTTTTCTTTTTATCTTCAATATCATCGGCCTTAGACAAGGCTTCATTTAATAATGACGAAACCGCTTCGGTATTGCTGAGGGAATCATTGGCAATTGCTAATTCTGCCGCGCTTGTTGCCCAGTCGAATGGGTCATCAATTCCAGCTAAGACTAACTGTGCATTATCTGCAATGCATTGCGGCGAAATGCTCTCTTGCGTACACGCAACCTTAACAGTGTTTAAGAGGTACCTATTGCCTGCATTCGTTTTGCAAGACTGTAATGAAAGACAGGAGATCGTCAAAATTACGACAAGCGGGATTGTGTGTTTAAACATCACTTTTGAATTCCTTTAATACTATTTTTTTTAAATTAAAGAGCATCCGCAACCTCGAACGCAGCGCGTTCACCGGACTCCATGGCGCCTTCCATGCCGCGCGCCACAACTGCTGTGTGTTCGCCCGCAAAGTGAATGCGGCCTGCCGGTTTTGATATACCTTTGCCAAAAGTAGATAGCTGGCCTGGCTTCCAAGCAGCATACGCGCCTCCCGAAAATGGGTCTAATTGCCAGGACCAGAATTTAACAAATTTAAGCGCGCCCTTTGTGCTAGGCCTAATTTTTTCAAGATAGTTCAAGACGAAATGGTTAGCGCCATCTTCGCCAAGGCGGTCAAGATGATTGGCCACTTTGTCATTCGCAAAAGCAATGAAACTTGTGATACTTTTGGGATTCACGGGATCATTTCTAAGCGCCATAAACCGTGCTGAGGGACCGTCCGTCCACATAGACGGGGGCAGATCATCCTCTTCCCAGAACTTCCTTGTCGGCACATAGTGGAGGTGCGTAACGTTAGTGTAACCTAGGGTTCGGATAGCGCGAGACTGCTCTGGATGGACAGGCGCGTCAATATTAATCAAGCGAAGCGCAGAGAACGGGATAGTTACAATAACACGCTTTGCCGTAAGCTTTTGACCACTTTCAAGGTGGACTTCAGCATGATTTGTTTCATCACGAATTCCAACCACTTTTGTATTAAACTGAATATCAGTTTTTAAAGCCTTTGCCATGCCTTCAGGGATACGCTGATTGCCACCCTTGCCGGCAAAGGGGGAGCCTTTACGCTTAATCGTAGAACTCGATTGCCCAAACGAAATGATATTATACATCATCAAAGCCGATAGACCGTGCGGGCCACTCTCATCGCCGTAGCTCATATTCGTGCCAACGCTCAATTCGATAGCGCGGTCAGTAAAGCCTTTTTCTTTAAAATATTGATAAGCCGAAATATCGTATTTAGCGAACTTGGGTTCCACGAATTGCTCAGCACTCATAAGTGGATTGTCTTTAGCATATAGCCCATATTGAACATACCATGGGAGCTGATCTTTGAAACCTTCTGGCATAGGGTTGAGAGGGTGCTTTGCCCATTCATTGAACCGTATATGCTGACCTCTAATATTCATCATGGAAATTTCGGGAACCGGGACCGTACGTTTCCGTTCTCCCCCCAGAGGAATATTAAATTTTTCGGCAGCATTTAAAAGTCGGCCATAACTCGCCCCAATACCGCTCCCACCTGCCTCTGGGTGCCCCGGAACATCGTCTAATGTGTAGAGTCGACCTCCGACGCGGTCTCGACCTTCTAGTAAGGTGACTGAGCAGCCCATTTCTTCTAATAAAAGTGTGGCGTTTAATCCAGATAAGCCCGCGCCGATTACAATTACATCTGCACCCTTCGTCTGAATGACCTTTGGCTTTCCAGGGCGCTTATGCGACTCAGCCATTTTCGTGTCGTTATTGGCCTTAGAATTACATGCCGTCATAACCCCAGCGGTCCCAACCGCCGCCAGAGTCAGCGCAGCCCGCCGAGATATATTTTTGCTCGGTGTTCGTTTACTCATAAGATTAATACATCCTGGAACGCGCTTAGTATATTGTGGTTGACTAGTTACTGATTTTATCGAGCTTGTGATAAGCAAAGCTGCCAGCGGTCACTTTCACTAGCTGTGTATTGGAATCAACAATACGGTCTCGGAACCAAAAACTGTCGGATGACAGACTGACTTGGTAATCAAAAATACTATCACCAAACTTACATTGGTTTTTGGGCATCTTCATTTGCAATCGGCCATTCCCAGTCTGGGTAACATACATGTCGCAATTGTCTGGTAGAGGGCTCATGTCCGAAGGTTTTAACAACTTGACGGCTGATAGGTCTTTCCAAGCGCCTTTATATCTTGTTTTATCTTTGAAATACCATAACTTCACGCGCGTCGTTTCGGCCTCTGCATCATAAGTTACCGTGTAAAGGCGTTGACGATACGGGTTATTCTTGAAAGTAAATTCTTCAAGATAAAGGACGCGTTCCCCAAAAGCCGGTATGTCGACAACCCGGTAGTGTGAGTTCACCGGAAGAAATCCGCCAAATGTTTCACCAAACTCGTTTTCTTCTTGGCCTTCTCTCCAAATAGGCACGCCATCTTCGCGAAGGGCTGCGATTTGGATATCATTATTATAATCACCGTTCCACATCTCCATGATAGCATCAGCCATTTGCAGGGAGGTCATAGGCACAACCTTTTCCTGGGACGTTATTCCGGTCGTTGGCGCGACAGTCTCACAAGCGCTCAACAAAATGGGGGCGCACAGAGCCGCACCCATCAATAAGGGCTTAATAAAAATTGATTTTATAGTCATGTCAGTTCCTTCAGTAATTCTGCCGTCCATTGTATATTTGATTACACCGATGATTTGATAAATCCTGGATACTTACGCTCTGCAAATTCAAGAAAATCGGATGGGAAATCATCAATGGATTTAAACTTCCGTCCCATGCCGCCTTGCATAATACCGCCAGAGTGCCCCTTCATATTTAGCCATGTAAACCAGTCTATGTGCGTCTGGAAGCTAGAGCTTGCCATTACCGACGTAACAGTCGGATCGTCGAGTTCATCCCAAAGGGCCTCATACCGAAGTAAAGCATTATCGCGTCGCCACTCTTTGTCGCGCGGCCTTTCATATTCAACACGCTCATCAAGCATGCACCAAATACGCTCTCCACCGCGAATCCACGGCAACACATAAGGTGCACCATAGGGCTTGCCGGAATTCCCAACGAAATCACGGGACGACTTAGGCCCCTTCAATGTGTAACTGTAGGACCCAAGGCTCGTTTTATAATGATTTATGGCTAGTTTTTCTCCCGTATAGGGGTTTTTAAATTCGTCAATAAACTCCCCCGTCTCATAGTCTTGATATAAGATCATTCCTCGATACTTAAAAAGGTAGGACCCATCATCCTGCTTGGTATAAGTGCCTATCCGAGCAGATTGGTATCTCAATAACGGAGTTGCCATCTCACCGTCCTTAATTCCAAAAACATTTCCCTGCCCCCACCACTGCGTAACCTTACCGCTAAGGTCCCCTTGTATTTTTACAATGGCGTAAACATTGTCCTCAGGCGTTGTAAGGTCGAGCCCTTTGCTAGCCCGTTTCACTGGCAAGCCGCCCGGCCCACTCAGTTGAGTTTGAGCGCAGCCACCAAGCGCCGTGGTGCCCAAGGCTGTAACTGCTGAAATTTGCAAAGCCGCTCGCCGTGTGAGGCCCGTCTTAGAGTCATCGTCTTGTCTCATGGCTTCGCTCCATATGGTTTGCGTGTCTTCGTATAGTCAATCCAGCTGTTCTTACGCTCCATCCACGGATCTTCGAGTTTTAGATAGTCAGGCTCTCGCTCATCAATGAATGACAAAATACGATCAGATGCCTCTTCTGGAGATGCAATTTTTCTCGCAATGGATCGCCACAATAAAAATCCAGGCTTCTGTCCCATAAGCATCCAAGGTAGCCAGGGGAAAAACCCAGTCCAAATTCCGGTGCAACGGCCTGCCATGATATTGGGATTACTAAGCTCTGAGACGAAACCTTTGTTCGTGACGGTTGAGCGAATATAGATATTTTCGCCCGACGATGCCTTTGGCCAATCAGAAGGGTTTAACCAACTTTCTCGCTCGCCGGAGACTTCATCATCCACCCATATTTCATCGCCACTTATTACCCAATCAGGCTTGAAGGGGCGCGCATCTTCATTTGATTTTGCCCCGCTCCATGGCAAACGTGGGCCATTCACCGTGTAAAGAGTTTCACCGCGGCCGTTTTTGTAGTGCAAAGGCTGTGTCTCGAGACCAGTGTAGGGATTAATAAAGCTATCAATGGGTTGTCGCGTTTCATAGTCGCCAAAAAATCCTAAATCATGTGATTTCCTAAGATAACTTCCATCTGCCTGTGGTGTCCATCGGACCTTACCTAAAGCTTCGAACCGCATTAATGGTTTTGGGATATCATTCGCAACAACCCCATAAAGGACTCCTTGGTAATGCGTATAACGCATCTCCGCCGCACGACTTCCGATTAAAGTCACATACGCATCTAAATTTTGTTGCGGAGTCGATAAATCAAGGTGTCTGGCCGGCTTAATGATGGTTGCCGCTGTTTTCGGTTTACAGGCGGCTAACGATAACGCCCCCAGCCCGCCAAGTGCAGCACGTCTATTCAGGTCATTTATCATTTTGCATCCTCCTGTTCAGTCCTCTGTTTGAAACGAAATCGTTCACTCGAACACTTCTAAGCATTCGTTTAATAACGCCGCCTAAGTAATTATTGGATTTTGGAAAACTGAGAGTACGGCTTTTGTCTAGAGCTAAATTTGTCCTTGAAAAAGACGAAATGATAGCCGTCCGGCCCGACGCTTTGGTGCCAAAGATATGATGATAACCTTTAATCATTAAGTACACCCCTAGGAGTTTTAGCCTGTCTTTCAGATTTATACTGTGTCCATCCATTGACCTTGTCCCGCCAAGGATCTGCCTCATTAAAGTAATGTGGATGTCTTTTTTCGATCTCAGAAACGATGTAAGGATCAAGATCTTCTTTCTTGTGGATCTTACGGGCAACCCAATTCCAGATTAAAGTCCCAGGCTCATCACCTAATAACATCCAAGGAGGAAATGGTGTGGAAAAACTCCACAAATGTGTCATTGGTGCAGAGGTTCGCGATCTATCACTTACGTATTCGAGCTCTGATAAGTAAGTTGAAGAAACCCAAAAATGAACATCATCGCCAGTGGACGCCATTGGCCACTCCTCTGGAGACAACCAATTTTTTCTTGCACCAGATGACGATTCTGTAAACCATAGCGCACCCCCTGATGATTGCCACGGTTTAGCAAACCACTCTCCATTTTTCACGTTTGGCGATACGTCCGTATTAAATGGGCCGCTTCGGTAGTGAATTGGGTGATTAATTTCCCCAGAGATAGGGTTTTTATATTCATCAATCACTCGGCCGGTTTTTGCATCGCATATCAGACCATGATCGAAGTTACGTTGCTTGTAATGAAATGGCCCAACTTTTGTCCAATCTATCCGAGCGATACCTTTAATCTTGTACAAGACCTGCGGCGTTGAGTGGCTTTTAATTAGCGTGACATCAGTTTCGTATTGGAGGTAGGTGCGACCACCCTTAAGATCACCGACCACCTTTACATAAAGCTCAACATTGTCTTCAGGATCTGTCAGATCATACGATTGAAAGGATGATGATTTCGACTCTGGCTTGCATCCCGCCAAATTAGATGCCGATACAACAACTGGAGCTGTTAGAAGACCGCCTACGATTTGCCGCCTTCCTATACTGTTTTGACCTCTGAATTTAACGAGATCAGTTAATGTTCGATTAGACATATCTGATATCCTCCCTTCTAGATACCTGTTAAGCAATGCCTTGGGCCTTTTCGCGGGGGCTAGGACCTAAGGCAATGCCTTAGGTCTCTATGCACATCGTTAAACCGCTATATATTTGCCCCTAGAATTTGGCAGATAATCGCGCGCCAAATTCTCGGCGATCTCTTTGCGCTAGATAGAATTGAAACGGAGACGATCGGCCTACATTTCTCGCCGCGGTTGATGATAAATCAACAGATCTAAATGCTGCCGTTGGAGACGTTTCGTCCGTTAAATTCGTAACAAATAATTCGAAACGATATGTTTCATTAGACATGCCAAGCCTTGCGTTTGAGACCAGAGCGGGGGCTGCCCAAGCTAGATTTAGTTCACTGGCATAACGCTTTGAGGAATAAGTGTTGTCGTTACGGAAAAACCAATTCCAATCCTCATTAAGTTCATCGGCGTATGTCCAAGAAAATGAACCGCTTAGTTTTGGAAATCTTTCAGATATATTGCCTGACACAGATGCAACACCAAAGACGTCCAGCGCATTTACGGAAGAGAATTCTTTGTACTCCGACTCAACGTAGGCCAATGTACCGTCAACAGACAATTTATCATTTAATCGGTAATTCCCTTCAAGCTCGAGACCATACACTTCCGAACGGCCTACATTCAGGAATTGACTAACAAAGGACGGGACTCCTACCGGATCGTTCTCCAATTGAACCTGTGTAGAGTCTCGTGTGACTTGATTGGTGCGGTCAAGATAATAGAATGCAGCCGAAAGGCTTCCGTTATTGAAACGCTGCTTCACGCCAACTTCGTAATTTATCAGTTCTTCTTCTTCTGTTGTGTCAGATGAAAAAGGTTGAGCCGCTTGAATGCGTCTGCGATCTTCATCGCTTCTACTCGCGAAATTACTATTAAAACCACCCGGAAGGTTACCTTCAGAATAGCTAAGGTAAATCAATGTGTTGTCAGACGGCGTATATTCCAAGATGGCCCTAGGGAGAAAGTTTTTGAACTTGTTTTGAAAGCGACTAGGGTCATCGGTCTCTATATCAGTTGCATCAATTACCTTGTCAACTTGGTAACGGCCTTCGCCAGTTAAGCTAATGGAATCGCTTAATTGATAGTTGACACTAGCAAATATACCAAGCGTATCAGCTCCTCGTTCACTTATTTCAGCACCGTTTGAACTAAACAGGAAACCAGATCCGTAAAGACCGAAGCCACTGTTATCGCGCAAAAGTTGCTCCACATAGTTCACACCGATTGACCAATCCAACCGATCTTCGAATGCATCGCCAGACAATCTAAACTCTTGACTGAAATCGCGAAATTGACGTGCGTATGGGGCATAGTAAAGAGGCCCAGACCCAACACCCGTGTTAAACTCTCCCGTACGGAGCGTATCGAGTTCGTTATACCCATAACCCGTTAAAGAGCTTAGCACCATGCCATTATCAAACCGAAGATTAAACTGCCCGCTTGCACTGAAGGCTTGGCGATCAAGGCCAAACCCCTCAGAAGAACGCCGCTCTCCGTCGCCGTTAATTGACAGGCTGTTTTCTAAGGCCGTCCTGATAGAACCAGGCAACTCCGTCGGAAGGTTTGACGCCGGGACCGGCAACTCCCCACAAAAGAAAGGTGCCGTATTTTGATTTGCCGTTACATTTAAAGGCCCCTGCTGACCCGCGACAATACCAGGAAATCTACTATCGGTTTCAAGAGCGGTTGGTCCGCAATTTAATAAATTTTGCCCAACAAATGCCGCTGCAGGAGCACCGTCCTCGTTCTCGAAATAATTCACGCGGATCTTGGCGTCGAAATTATCGCCCTCCTCGATGAAGGCCGTTCCTGTTACGGACCACGTTTGCTCATCACCCACACGGCCCCCATCAAAGGTACTTTTATAGTGCCCGCGCTTATCACGTAAATTGGCACTAACCCGTCCCTTCAGCCAATCTCCGGCAACTGGCCCTTCAAAACTTCCTCCAACCTCATATAAACCTCGAGACGTGGCTGTCGTGTGCACTCCACCCTCCACTTCATCGCCGGGCGTCTTCGTAATGAAATTTAGCGCGCCGCCAAAAGTAGCGCGACCAAAGACGGCAGACTGAGGACCTTTGATAGCCTCTATGCGTTCGATATCGTTAAAATCGATGCCCTGAACCCCATTGGTAATATATACTCCATCGACAAACACCGAAGCTGTTTGTCGTGTTGGTTCTGCGGAATTCGTTGTTACTGCTCGGAATGTCGGACTGTTGTCGAAACGACCTACAGTTGTGCCAAACGGCTCATACTGAAAACCAGGAGTGAAGCTTGCGAGGTTACTGATGTCATTCAGGTCTATATCTTCAATATCTGCCTCGCTGAAGGCCGTTACCGCGACAGGTACTTCTAAGAGACTTTCCGATTGCTTGCGAGCCGTGACGATAATTTCGTCCATGTTTTGAGCCTGCACGACAGGTGCCATTACCGCAAGAATAGCGAGGCCAGATATACCGTACTTATATACATTGGAATTGATTTTCATTTTGTCCCCCAGAAAAAGAATGTCGAGTGATCGTGAAAGCGAGTTCACCTAGAAATGTATGTAGTTGTCGAGGGTACCCACGATTGATTCAAATCAAATCAAGCCCTATTTATTGATAAATATTTCGCATTTACGAATTTTATACCGAGTCACCGACTTCAGCTTTTAGCTTTATACCGAATTTTTTAGCCAATCTATGGACGTCTTCTTTATGAGAAATAGAATTCTTAACGATTCTAGCACTAGGGCCAGCCACTCCAATTATAAAAACTTCGTCAGTGGAGGCTGATTGCACAGGAAAACAAAGAGCTCCGATACCTTCAATCGAAAGGTCGGCTCGCATGGCAGTGCCGTCCTTCTTAATATCAGAAACAATACCTGCGAGCACACCATGGTCTAGCTGACTGTATTGACCTGGGTCGTCGATAGACAGTCGCTCAAGATAACCTTGTCGTTGAACTTCAGGCAAGGAAGCTAAATACGTTAGCCCTGTAATCGAGCCCACAACAGACATTGTCGACCCGGGCTTTGAGCTAATACCGAACTCGTGCAAACACTCTAAACCCTTAATTATTATAGCATTTTCATCACTAACCCGGCTTAGATTTATAGTTTCCTTTGTCGCGTGATTCAAAGCGGTCATAAAATTATGTAAATGTAATTCGTTATTATAATAAGCCTCAACCCAACCCAACATGCCAGGAAAACGCATTGAGGGCATGTAAGCCCACTTGGGGGAACCGAAGGAAAAATACCCCTTTGCAACAAGTGTCTTTAATATCTCGTGCGTACTTGCTGCAGGATGATTAAGCTCTTTTACAATTTCCGCAGCGGTAAGCGGGCGCTTCTCTGTCTCAAACAGTTCAAGGATTTCGAACACTCGGCTCACAGATTTTACTAGTTTCATTTCATATCCCGTTAATCATAAAGTCATGCAGGTGGAAAAAAGTATCCCGCACACCTGATTTCGCAAACAATGGCATTTTCAACAAACTTTAAAAATAGACATATTGTATTTATTTGTGTAATTTGCATATACGAATTATACAACAGGCAACTCCGCCTAGCACATTATTTATTTTAAGGTGATCCCCATCGTTACTCAAGAACGAAAAGTCGCTATCCAGGATGCAGGTAAAGTCCCGGCATCACAAAATAAATTCTCCAGCTTTATGACCACTGGTCTCAAGCTTAGCTTTCAGCCAGGTCAAGTCATTTCTCCATATGGAGATACCCGTCATTACATCTACGATATTAAAACAGGTGTCGTCGCCCTCCGTAAATGCAGCCGCGGGAAACAAAACCAGATATTTCATCTTGGGTTTCCAAACTCACTAATAGGCTTCAACAAGACTTTTGCGTTTGATACTGAATTAAGGGCCCTTAACTACGTCACATTACGCGCCTACCTTCGATTGGATGTAGAGAAGGCACTGTCTAGATCCAACGACTTATGCGCCATTGTTCTTGCAGCTACACTCAGAGAGGCGGAGCGCTCGACAAACCATATACTAAGGATTGCAAATCAACGCTCACAACAGAAAGTTGCTAGATTCATTCTGGAAATCTGGCAGCATGAGTCTGGACAAGACGAGACATTACTATGTTTCACTATGCCTTTGACACGCACTGACATGGCGAATTATCTCGGTCTTACATTTGAAACAACTAGCAGGTGCTTCAGCGAGCTTAAGAAAGACAATGTAATAAAATTAGGCCGAGCCAATAAGCTCGAGACCGTATATATACAAGACTTAGATCGCCTCAACACTATAGCCAACAGCAAAGGGTAAACACCACGGCGCGACATCAATGGAGCGCGCACAATTTTAAAACACTCATAAACAAACACCAAACCTGGAGCTCTTATGCCTTTCACTCGCCGCAGCTTACTCTCAGGATTAACAGTCGGCCGCACTGACCGCCGGCAGATTATCAGCTTGCTCTAAAACTATCAATGCACTCCCGCGCAAGCGGATCCCATTTGATCCATTGGATTATAAAGCCAGTACAGAGGCATTTCTCAAACTCACCGGCTCCTTAGGGACTGAGATGAACAGAAAATGGTTTACTGGCAAAGTCTGCGCCTATCGTCCCGGACAGCCGACAATTCTTCTTTTTTACATGGATGGTTTTTACCTCACGAAATACGAGGCACTGCCGAATGGGACTCATTTGGCTACTCGTTACGAAATCACAATTAAGAGAGACATTAAAATCGGAGAACTTCTGGATCGCTGGGAAAATCCAATGACAGGGCATACAAATGTCGTTGAAAACAGTGTCGGCGGACCACAAAAAAACTTTATAATGATTGGGGGTTTGATCAACCGAAATACCCGCGAACAATCAAAAACCCCTTAGATCTCGAGTGGATGGTATTTGGGGATGACGCATGGGTGACATGGGATTTATTTTTGCGGTTTAAGAACCCTCTACAACCCGACAAATTCCCACTTAAATCATCTGGCGAGATGCTGGACCTGGTTAATTTAACGAATTACAAAGGCAAACTGAGCGACATAGAAGATCCGGACAGGCTTTGTCAGGTTAAGTCGTAGATATCTGACGTTTCAGTTCTCACCGATATTATGCCACAGCAGACGACGTCACAATACACCATTCTAATTGAGCTGTTTTTCTAAATTTCCTAAGTGTGGTTCTAGAGATAAGGTGACGTCTGAGATTGAAGAGGTTGTACATTTGACCATAGGCTGAAAGCTGTTTCTGGACAGTCCTTATCGATCGGAACTTCTGCGCCTTTCGCTCTCGACGCCGAATGGGAACATGTGAGCTTTCGGCCCGGTTGTTCTTACGGCCCCCGACATCCTGTAGATGTTTCATGCCTAGAATTTTGAGGGCGACGCCGTATGAACCCAATTTATCCGTCACAATACGCTCTGGTCTTATGCCTTGGTTTTTCAAGAGTTTGCGCAATAGTCTCAGAGCAGCCTTCGTGTTTCGTCGGGCTTGAACGACAACATCCAGCACAGTGCCTTCATCATCAACCGCTCGCCAAAGGTAGACCATCTTGCCATTTATCTTTGTGTATACTTCATCGAGATGCCAGATACCGGAAGGCCTATCGCTCCTGCACTTAATCCGCTTTGCGTAAATACGGCCGAACTTATCTACCCATTGCCGTACAGTTTCATAAGAAACATCTACACCTCGTTCAGCCATGAGCTCTTCAACATCACGAAAACTCAGATTGAAACGAAAATACATCCAAACCGCACGGCTGATAATATCAGAATGGAAACGATGGCGATGATAAATTGAGGCTTTCATACCATATTATTGCATCAGATTAAAAACTCGCCGTTAACCTGACAAAGCCTCATAACATGGCTTTCGGGAGCTTTACTAAAGCATGCCCGCAAAGGCACTAGACCCGCAAGCTCAACGATCATTTTGGAGCTGATCGGGCGATTACTCATACCGATCTACTTATTACAAATTCTGCGCCCATCTTTTACGTAACATCTCAGCGGAGTGTTATCGCGGATCGTTTTCTGGCGCTGACAGGTTTCATCACACCAGTTAGAGTTTGAAGATGCCGACGGAGCAACAGGCGGCGAATAGCGAGGCGCAATACTGGCTAGTTCCGCTTTAATCTGGTCGTTAAACGCAACTGGCACAGAATTGCAGGCGCGATTATTACTCCGGGATGCGGCTTCAAACATGAGCCACCAGCGCTCGCCCCATTCACCTGAATTCCGCCCTTGGGTTGATTTCATACGGCGTATCAGCTCATTACAAACGTCGTCAGAAGCGGATGTCAGGGGTGTCAGCCGCCTCAAAGCGGACTGATGCTCAGCATAGCTAGCCGTTACGGGCGGCAAATTGCTCTGTAGCTTCGGCGTGAATGTGGGTTCGGCCACAGCTTTAGGTTTTAGCTTTGGTGCATTCTTTTTAAGGACTGCACATTCCCAATCTTCGACACCAAACCCTGACATTTTCGTCCCAACCAGACGGTATGACTTATCACTCTTCGGAGCACTGTTTGGCACAATAGACAGCTCATAAAAGTCCTTGCTGGCATCACCCCATTCCGCCCAATCTGGCAAAGGATCGAAGGTCGCGTCGGTCAGTTGGTCAAGTTTAATTTTTGCAGTTTCCTTAACGTTATCAGGCAACAGCGTACCAACCATTACAATGTTAGAATGATAAAGCTTTCCTTCCAGATTAGCTGCGGTTTGGAAACGCGCGACTACATCATTGACGTTGAAGTTCATGGAAAGAAGGTGATTCATCGGTACGCCGGTGTCATATCGAGGTGTCGCCTTACAGTTCCATTGGTCGGGCGATTTGACGCTTTGTACATAGGCCACACGCATCTCTGCTTCCCCAAGTTGCAGTTCCGTTTGTGCTTTGCTATTCGGCGCAGCTCCGAAAGCAAGCAGAGCCATGAACGCTGATAGACTTCTAATCATGACCCTAGTCTCCAAGAGTAAACGTGCTTCAACGACAAAAATTTAATACAGGGTAGGATGTCGGTCAAGGTTAAACGTCAAGGGGCTTTGTCACGGTAATATCCGTTTTCAGACAATCCGCTAAGCTACAACGCTGAAAACCTCAACTTACACCCGTCACCGCTTCCATCCCGATGTGATAAAACGGGCAATCTGGATGTATCTCAGGTTCATTTTGAGCTTCCGGGATGTAGAGTAACTGATGATCGAACGCGGCGTCGATGTTTCCCACGAAACGATCCGAAGGTAGATTGAAAAGTTTGGATCAACATACGCAAAACGGATAAAGGCCCGATCATAAAGTCCCTCACCTGTCTGGCATTTGGATGAGGTCTATACCAAAGTAAATGGCAAGATGGTTTATCTTTGGAGAACCGTTGATGACGAAGGAACTGTGCTTGATGTCGTGGTTCAACGCAGTAGAAATACAAAAGCGGCCACGCGTTTACTGCGTAAACTGCTGAGAAACCAAGGCATCAAACCCACTCGTATCGTTAAGGATAGACTTGCTTCTTACGGTGCGGCACTCAAATTGTTAAGCCTGAAACATCTTCAAGATGTCGGCGGAAGAAAGAACTATCGAGCTGAGTGCTCCCATGTTCCAATCCGAAGACGAGAACGAAACGCACAAAACTTCAGATCTGTTGGGAACGTTCAAAAACTGCTTTCAGCCCACGGCCAAATCTACAATCTCTTCAATCACCGACGTCACCTCATCTCAAGAAATACACTTCGGAAATTTCGAGCCCAAGCACAAATCATATGGAACCTAGTAACGGCAACAGCCTGCGCCTAATACGCTAATACGCGGAAAACTGCGGCTCGTTCAGTTAACGTGACAAAGCCCTCTCTCATGCTAAACATCTGTCATAACAATATATGTTCATGAAAAGCCACTCCATCGACGCCGCATTGAAATTATCAGCGAGAGTAAGTTCTCACTCTTTAGTACCCAATAAATAAACTGCATGTGACTTACACTAAATATTGTAAAACTGGTATATTCTCTGACTCAGTCTCCACCTTTGATGCAGTTGTTACCAGCCCAAACTTGGTCCTTTTTCGATGAGTTTTGCCCCCAATCAACTACGACGCCTGTCATGGTCGTGTCGGCAAGCCATCCAATTTGGCGATGCATCATCGTGTTTGTCGTCGCAGATCTTGCACATATCATGACCAAATTAATCGTCGCAATTATTGCGCCTTTCATTAGGTTAATGTGACAAAACCCAGAGGCGATTTTAAAGCTTGGCAGAGCCAGTTAAATTCACGAAGTCTCTCTAGCGACGAGCGCTGACGACATACCAAGGCATTGATCCCGCAGCCGCGTGAAGATATTCACCGCAAATTAAATCCTCAGAAAAACCGGCGTTTCTAAACAATTGCGGCAAGTCAGCGTTAGCGAAGTCAAACCAAAATGGCTCATTGTTGTTATCTCGTTGCCACTCCGAAACAAAACGCATAAAATCATCTAAACGCTCAGTCTGTATGGGAACATCTTGATGGACACACACTCCCTTTGGGCGCAATAAGCGAAAACACTCTTTTGCTATTTCCTCCATATGGTCACCCGCAACCTCATGAAACATATTGTGGCTGATGATAAGGTCAAAGGATTCATCATCAAATGGTGTGTTTCCAGCGTCCGCTTGATGAAATGTAACATGCCCACCGTACATGTGGGTACGCACATTGGCATAATTTAACATCCCAACCGATAAATCTATAGCATGTATTTCGGCACCTGAAAATTCACGAGCATAATCCGCAGTCTGGCCTCCTGCGGAGCATCCCATTTCTAGGATCCGAAGCGGATTCAAACTAGGGAAATGCTCTTTAATGTGAGCGATAATTCGCTCACCTTTTGAATCGGTTTTTGAAATGCCCTGTCCTAGAGCATAAATATTGCCTCCGGCCTCATAAAGAATTCCCGCAGCAAGGTCGCCTGGAAAACGTTCTAACATATACCCACCAGGTTGCCCATGAATGTTCGTTTGAAATTGATAGGAAGGAATATTTTTCGTGTCAGTTTTTATGTGAGAGATTTTGACCGTCTCGCTGGCTTTACGAATTCTGTCATAGTCATTATCTATTTGTTGGGCTAGAATACTCCACATACGCTCTTGTGAGGCAATATTGAACTCAGACCAAAGTTGATACACTGGAGTTTCTTCAATTTCTCTCGATGCAGCAGCGCCTAGCTCACCAAATTTTACCTTTAGTTTCCTTTGAAAAACCTTAGCAATCGCTTTTTTTGAGGCAAGCACAGCTAACCGCCGACTCATTCCCTCAGCATTTGTTAGTGGCTGCAAGGCATGCACATCATTACGTGCCATTAATTATCTCCTACACCAATTGACGGCCGTGCGGGGGAGCACCCTATATCTGATATGATGGTTTCAGTTAGTTTGTAACGATACAGGAACACAATACTAGCAAAGAAGAAAACGGAAGGAATGAAACTTGAGCTTAGCGCTATCGAAAACAAAGCACTGTCCGACTGCTCAACGACTTTTCCCTGGGACCCAGCAACATATCCCATTAGGCCCAAGAAGATTCCGGTAATTGCCGCGCCAACCGCGTAAGATATTTTCTCGGCAAAAGTATATGCACCGGCATAAATACCCTCACGGTTATCGCCGGTCCGCGCACCGTCGTAAGCAATTGTATCTGGTAGAAGGGATTGCAACATTAACGTTAACCCGCTCCCAGCTATCCCCATTAACGCGCCACGAAGATACACACCCCATTGAGGGTCCGTTTTGTTAATAAAGAACCATGAGGCCGTTATTGCGGCATAAATGAAAAGGCTAAGCATAGCCGTAATGCGCTTATCAAGATGGCGCGCAAGTTTTAACCAGAAAGGTAGAGACAGTAATCCACATATAGACATCACTGTTATTAACTTCCCTAACGCATAGTAACTTAAGCCCAAGTTCGTGGTCATGTAGAATGCAATTGCGGATTGAAAGAACGCGGTACCCGTCAAAACACAAAACTTTGCGCCAAGCAAAGTTAAGAAAGGCTTGTTTTGAGTTATAGCTTGAAATTGCTCAATGAGGCTATACTGCCTCTTTGCGCGCTTAGTAAATTTGGCCTTGGCTGTAGAGAAGAAGCTGATGAGACCCGCGGCTAATACCAAGCCCGCCAAAACCCAAGCTAAAGCCGCATGACCTTCAAGGCCACCTCCAAACATAGCTACAAGAACAGGTCCAAACCCAATGGCAAGCAATTGGCCGACCGCTATTCCCCCAACTCGAAAGGACATGAGGAACGAACGTTCATGATATTGCTCAGTCATTTCCGCCGGCATTGCAAGATAGGGGACGTTAAATACTGTATACGCCGCAGAGAACCACAGCAGCCCGAACAATACGTAGCCAGGAGACCCAATAGCCCATGCCGGCGGCGAAAACAGTATCAACAACGAAGCTGCGCACATGAAACTACCGAGCAACAAATAGGGGCGTCGACGACCAATTTTTGAATTTGTCCGATCACTGATCATCCCCATTAACGGGTCAGTCAACGCATCAAATATCTTAGCAACGCCGAGAAGTGTTCCGGCCAAGATAATTGCTATACCCATATAATCCGTTACAAATTTCAAAAACAGAACGTTTTTTACATTAAACAGGATAGCAATATTAATGGTGCCGATGCCCCAACCTAGACCCAATAAAAAAGGGATCTTGGCGTCATTAGAATCGGACATACGTGGAGTACTTTCTTTATTAAATAGCATCGATTGCATCACTCAAACGTTTAAAGGTTTCTTCATAAAATTCAGTATGGCGCGCTAACTGCACTTCAATGTCACTATCTTCCAACTCGAAAGCGTTCACATTGTCTTGGGTCACATCCCGGCCTTGCTGTATTAACCTCATCCCAATTACGAGCCTGTCACGCTCCACACAAACTTGTTCAGCAAGCAATAAAACCTCAGCGGTCAAGATACCGGTTATTCCCGCAGAGCCTTTGGCGTGATCTTGCAAACATATTTCTTCAAGCGTTTCTATAATTTTCTGCACGAAAATCTTTCTCTGGTTGAATTGTAAGGGAGTGAAGAGGGTTCAGCCACACGACCAAATCCTCTCTACGTGAAAGTCTAAAATTCGGGGCAAGTCTAGACTTAAAAATCAACTACGGCCTTTACACCAAATTGTCGTTTTTCAGGCGGTGCAACGACCAGACCAAAGTTATTAGTAAAACCAAATAAAGAGGATGTCGCAAAATCGGCCGTGAACGCAGCTGACTTTAAATCGCGGTTATCCAAAAGGTTGGTTACAAACAATTCGAGACGCAGATTTTCTTTCCGAACGCCTGCCCGCAAGTTCATACGAACGGTTTCACCAATATAAGAAAGATTGGATGCTTCGTTATAGATTTTTCCTACATAGTTCCCGTCCCATACAGAAAAGTAGTCCCACGCGTCATTCAGTGTATCATTCCAGCTTAGAGAATAAGAGCCGCTCCATTTCGGAAACTTTGGCGACGAGTTTCCAGCGCAATTTGCCCTCCCTCCGACATTTCCAACGACAACATTGGCGAATGGGCAAGAAAACTCTAGGTATTCACTCCGGGCATAGTTTGCAGAAAGTGTTCCAGAAAGATTCTCAGTTACTTGGAATCCGGCCTCAAATTCGGCACCCCATAGTTTTGAATTACCTGCATTCGTTTGTAAGGTAAGCACGCGACTTAACCCCGTGTCATCATTTGTTACAAATGCACTCGAACGAGTTTTTTGGTTTGTCCACTTCATATAATAACTAACGAGTGAAAAATTTATTCTGCCGTCGAAGACTGCTTGCCGCCATCCTAATTCATAATTCTTCAGCACTTCTTCATCATTGAAAACACCAACTTCACCGAAAATATCTTGAACGTCTTGAAGTTCCGATGGCGATAAACTTGGGATTGCCGAATTGAAAAACCCGGGAAGATTGCCTTCTGAATATGTTGACCAAATCGTGCTACTATCACTTGGGCTGAAAGAAAGTGTCGCACGGGGTAAAAAGTTCTTGAAGGTTGCCTCAAAATCACCCTGACCAATTTTGTCGCTTTGGAACCGTCCCTCAATATCCAGCGTTAACTCATCGGTTATGTCGATACCCACATAACCAAATACCCCCAAGGTATTTCCTGTCTCCTCAGTTGGGCCTGCGCTGTAAACAATGATTGGATTATCTAATGTGGAAGTACCGAAGGGAGTCGCATTTCCCAATTGACCCAAATAGTCAAAAACAAGAACGCCTCCACTACCCCCCTCAATATGAAGACTGTCCAAATAACTGGCTCCAAGTGAGTACCTCAACCGACGGTTTTGATCTGATGACAACCGCACCTCGACAGTATAATCCTCATCGAATGCTGGATCTTGTTCCAACCAAGCCGCGGCGGGGCTATGATCAAAGTCATGGATGTAATCGACTGCAACACGGTTATAACCCGCTAACAAACTGACCGTGCTATTTCCCAGGATCCCTCCTTCTGCATTTAGATCATACTCGCCAGACCCAGATAAACGCAACTGGTTGCGGTTTAACCCCATTGATGTACGGCGCGGAACATGATCAACTTTGGGAGTTCCCCTCGCCGTGTCAGCTCCAAATATTTCGGCTAAGGCCGGCGTCAAGGTAGTATTGTTCCCAACAAGTTCGTCCCAGTCAAATCCAGCAGCATCGACAACCTCATTTAGGTTACCGCAGAAGTAGTCAGGAACGACGCCAACGCGGCTCGGAATGTCTGAATTGCAGTTCGTCAATCCCGGTCCGTTCCCAAAATTAGTTGCTGCAGACCCCAGAAAAATTCCATTGTTTTGCCCATCTCGGTCTTCCCCATAAAAACCACCTAGCTTCAACCGTACGTCTGGCGTCGGCTCCGCATATAAGGTCAAGCTTCCCGTCAGGGACCGCTCTTGGCCAAGGCGCCCGCCATCAGCTATTGATTTATACTGACCGTCGGTGCCGAAGCCGCGTATATTAGCCCTATACGCGACGTCATCTGAAAATAGAGGACCTTCATGTGTAAGTGACACATCGTATAATCCGTCTTCACCAATAACTGTGTTTAGCCGCCCCTTGGGCTTAAAGCCTGGTGTTTTGGTCACATAATTTATGGCACCGCCAAATGTAGACCTGCCAAAAGTAGCGGACTGTGGTCCTTTAATAATCTCGACACGCTCCAATGAATCCAGATTTAAGCTCTGCACACCGGTTGCCACATAGACCCCATCAAGAAATAAAGTGCCAACTTGTTGAGATGGAACGGCTTGGTTCGTATCCATCCCTCGAAATCGGATTGCGGTTCCGACACGCCCTGGAATCAAGGTGGCCTGAGATGTAAACTGCACCCCAGGCGTTCGAACCGTGACGTCTTCCAAGTTGGTCAACCCCAGTCGGTCAATTTCCGCTGATCCAACTACAGAAAGAGCGGTAGGCGTATCGCCAAGATTTTCATCACGACGCCTTGCGGTAACAATGACCTCATCGCCTAAATAATTGGCCTCGTAGTCTTGCGTCTGCTTTTGATTAATTTTCGCCCCTTGCTCTGCTTGCACCTGATTTGCGTAGGTCGTTGTGGGTATACCAACGAAACAACCAGTTAAAATCGCTGCGGCATTCAACCATTTTGCTTTATTGTTCATTTTGAATCTCTTCCCTTTTATTTGTTTCTTGATTGGCTGGAATTCGTTTAGTACCGAATTATGCTGCCTCGTCGTATCCCCGATATATATCGAGATGAAAGCTCCGCTCACGGAGCGTAGAAGATACACTCTCGCGCTCTTGAACGGCATCCCACCAACCCTTCAATGCAGAGGCCTGTTTTGGCCATCGTGCACCCCAAATTTCTTGGTAACAAAAGAACCGTTCGAAAAATGGAGCAAACGTTGCGTCGACTAAGGTGAAATCGGCCCCCATCCAGTAAGGCCCACCCGATTTGGCGACGGCGTTGCTTAAATAGATCAACTCATCATCCAAGCGGTCACGATTGGTTCGTTGTTTAGCTTCATCATGTTTATCACGTATTAGAGCATGGCAGGCAGGTAACAGCCTGTTACCGCAGGCACTCAGCCAGAATCGAGCCTCCGCTTTTTCAGCGGCTTCGGATGGCAGTAAAGGCGATTGTGGGAAAACGTCTTCAATATACTCGTTTACAACCGTTGAGCCGGCGACCGAAACTTCGCCATGTTTAATTGCCGGCACTTCACCATAAGGAGAAAGCTTCTTGAACCAAGCTTCAGCAGGCCTCAACTTTACATAGGTCGTTTTATACTCAAGGCACTTTTCATTTAACGCGATTACGACCCGCTGAGAAAATGGGCACGTTGGGTAACTAAACAGTTCTATTGTTTTCATATTCCCAGTCCTTTTGACCTAATATTCCGAACAATATTTTCTCCGGAAATTCTAATCAGACGTTGACCAAAACCAATTTATAAATCAAATTGTATTTTTTTACTAAATTGATAAATTTTATTTATGATGCGGCTTGACATAAACTCTCGTAGACTGCGGTATTTCACCTCCCTTATAGAACATGGGAGTTTCGCGCAGGCAGCGTCCGCATTACACATCAGCCAGCCAGCTTTAAGCATAGCCATCAAGACCTTAGAAAAAGAGCTGAATACCGAGTTAATTGACAGAAGCATCAAGCCTATTTGCCCGACAGTGTATGGCGAAATTGTCTATAGATCGGCGAAGACCCTGAACGATGAAGGCGAGCGTCTACATCGCGAACTACGCGATATGGCTAACCTAAACAACGGGTCGATTTCAATTGTTTACGGAAACACATTTCCACAACAGTGTATACTCGAAACACACTCCGAAATACGGAGAACCTACCCAGGCTTTTCGTTAAACATTGAAATGGGCAGTTACACCGCCAATGTTGATGAGTTAATAAATGGCGGAATTGACCTCATATTCAGCCAACTCCCAGCCAAGCAAAGTGACACGCGAGTTTCTCACCGACCAATACTAACAGATAGGTTTGAAGCCGTAAGCGCCCCCAACCACCCATTGGTCAGCATTGATAAATTGTCTCTTGCCGATTTAACTCATTATCCATGGGTTAGTGGCGGGCCGCTGGATTCGTTTTTACCGGGCTGGTCATCTATTTTCAAAGAATCTCGGCTATCTCCACCTCAAGCAATAGTCCATACTATGACACCTTCGGTCACACATGCGCTACTAAATAATCGACAGTATCTAGCGATGCTACCAGTTAAAAGTATAGAATCGGAGATCGCCAGTGGACAACTTACAGTTCTGAAAATGCCGAAACTAATTTGGAACCAGACACAAGGTGTTTCTACCGCTCAAAACCGATCAAAACAGCCGAGTGTACAATACTTTTTGGATCGTTTTTTCGACCTTTTTGACTTTATGTAATAAAAAGTACTTAACTTGGCATTGCCACGTTGCTGCCAGTTTTCAGACATTCTGCTAAGCTCGCGTGATGAAAACCTCAATTTATTCCCGTCACTGCTTCCAGCCGGACATTATCCTCGGGTTTTGTCAGGTTATTTTCCGTGGGTGTGTTTCATCTTAGGCGGCAACCCTATCCCATAGCCGGAGACGTCAGACAATCAGGGAATTTGTTCCGGCGGTATTGTCAGGTTATTTTCCGGGCGCGTGTTTCGTCTTAGGTGACAACTCTATCCCATAGCCGGAGATGTCACAACATTCCATTCGGATTGAGCTGAGCGGCGGAATTCTCGGAGTGTGTTTCTTGAGATTAAATGACGACGATGATTGAAAAGATTGTAGAGGGGGCCGTAAATGGAAATCAGCCTTTGCGCGCTTTTTATAGACTTGAACCTTTGCGCTTTCCTCTCTCGCCGTCGTATCGGCAGGTGAGAGTTTTCCGCCCGGTTATTCTTACGCCCGCCAACGTCTCGTAGGTGTTTGAGCTTACGCTTTTTCAAAGCTGCGCCATAAGATTCAAGCTTATCCGTAACGATCCGCTCGGGCATTACGCCTTGGTTTCTCATGAGTTTATACAGCAGTCTCTTCGCAGCCTTGGTGTTCTTTCGGCTTTGAACAACAATATCTAAGAACGTACCTTCGTCATCAACGGCCCGCCAAATGTAGACCATCTTCCCATTCATCTTGGTGTAGATTTCATCCAGATGCCAAACACGTGACGGTCTCTCAGCTCTCGCTTTGATTTGATTGGCATAATGCCTGCCAAACTTATGGACCCATTTGTGGATTGTTTCATATGATACATCCACACCGCGCTCTGCCATTAATTCTTCAACGTCACGTAAGCTCAGGTTAAACCTGAAATACAGCCAGACAGCACGCCTAATAACATAAGGCGGGAAACGGTGGCCAGCATAAATAGATGTCTTCATGCGCATTCAATACTGCAAAACTCAAAATCACCCGTTAACCTGACAATACCGTTTGCACCGCTATGCCTTAGCGAATTGTATAAAAATTGGAATTAACGTGACAAAGCTATCTCAAGAAACATATTTTCAGAATTTAGAATTAGAGCTCAATTCGAATGGGGTATTGTGACGGATTCACTGTGCCCGCAGAAAACTCGTTAGGGAAAAGTTTTGCGCCAAGTAGTTTGCGTGACAACACCTGACAAAGCCCTTAAATCGTCATTTCGCCTTTTTGTATTAAGTTGGGTTGATTGTTCACAAGCTTAATAATTGCTGGTTTTACAAGATTCGGCTTATTGCCTTTAATGGTCACATTAAACCAAGGTTCAAACCGTTTTGCTTCTTCGCGAGCATTGCTGGACATGCGTTGTCCATTACTTCGGACAGCAGGTCCTAAGAACAATGCAGAAAGGCCGCTATCTATGTCTGTTAAGCTAAACGCCCACCGTTCTGCAGCAGGAATACGGGTTTCCTGTGTTCGTAAACCCGTATTATCAAGGTTGAAAAACTTAACATCGTTGCGCTGTTGAAATCGAGCGAATTCTCCGCGAGATGACATTGCGTTCATACCCGCAAGTCCCAATCCAGATAAATTCAGTACCACCCTGTTAACCTCGTCATTTCCACCGCTCGGCAGTGTTTGCGCAGGAGGTGTGTGTCTTTCTTGAGATTCCCGAGCGACCTTTTGCGGTAGTTCACGGCTTACCGATTTCATGCGAACACTAGGTGTTTCAACGGCCTTAACTCGGCGAGGTTCTGCATCACGCACCGCCCCGCGCTTGTCCAAGTAGGATGGCGAATCTACGTTTGTTTTTACCCCAAATACTCGCAGTTCATCTTGACCCGGTTCCTCCGGTCCGCCCACATTTCTGTTTGCTCTTCCCGTTTTTTCATTAAGCGGCGGCGCATCAAAAAGCGCAGTACGAACAAGCGTCCATAGTGCGTGAGCTTGCTCATCTGAAAGCGGTGTTGGCGGCACATCATGCTGCTTTAAAGCTTTTACAAGATCTTTCGGCACGTCTGTATTTAATGTGTATTGCGAAAGCGAAGACATACTTTTGACAGTGCGCATAAATCGATAAGAAAACATTAAAGTTATTAATGTAATGAGAACCGAAATCGCCGCAAATCCGAGCGCCAAGACCACAAGTTCAGGAATGTATGTTTCGACTATGGCCCGCAATTCCAGCCCCACAATAAGATTCAGACTAACGCTCATAATGTCACCTTCCTTTTTGATAAGGACTCTTGTTCCCTCTCCATGGCCTTAATGTTCCCAATAGGCGCGAACATGCTCTCCTCTATAAAGCAAGTTGAGCGTCTCTTTAAGCATAGCGATGAATGGAGGATTCACACTGTGAATATCTGCGCCTTTATGCTTACTGTCATTCCGCGACTCAAGCATATCATTCAATTCAAGTAATGCTTTCTGAGTTATACCTTCCATCGCTTGGTCGGCATCAATACGCAGACCCGTCGCTTCTTCTAAGGCAGACAGGAAGGCATAAAATTCGCCGCTATCTATTTCGCGAATGACAGCATCCTGATCATTAGTGATGTCCGTTAATTGTGCGAGAGTTGTGAACGATTTGTTCTCCCCCCCGACAACAAGGTCAACATCTACGCCCAACACGCGCGCAATTTTATCGGCTTCGCTCTCCAGCCCAGAATCGCTAAGACGTCTAGCGTGCAGTTCATCCATTTCAATCATGCCTGCTGCGGCTTCATGTTTAACGTCTTCTGCAAACGTCGATGTTGAAACACGTCCATCTGCCCCCAAACCTGCGAAGAGCAGGCTGTGGATTTTTCGGAAACTAAATTCCTCAAATGACTTCAAATCGGCAAACAGAGACGAGCCTCGTCCTGCAAAACAGACCTCCACGGAATTGAATACACCTTCGCGCTTTGGCAAGACACCTTCTTTATCTTCAAGAGCTCGAATTTGCATACCGACATAATATAACAAACCGCCGAGCATCAAAAAGGCTCCAGCCTTTAACATCTTGAAACTCGGCTCACCGGAACGGCTGGCATAGCTAGATTGAAAGCTCTCAGCATATTTCCGCGTATTGACAATCGCATTAACGGCTTTTCGCACTGGATTATCCGGACGTTCTGCGTAGGGATTGCTCCGCTCCGTGTTGAACGCATCATAATTAGCCTTAGGAACTTTAGGAAAAATTGAGTCTAGACCAATTTCTCCAATGAAGGATCGATTATTACCGATGAAATTTGTCACCAAATCCGACCCTGCTAATTGCAGAGAATGCCGCCATACGGGCTTATTCGAGACCACAATCCCAATATCGACAGTTCCGCCGCCAATATCTAATAGTATCCGCGAGGGTGTCTCGATACCTTGAACTTTGTCAAAGTATTCCAGTGCAGCATCGCTTTCCGTCACAAACAAAATGTTGTCAGGTTTCACGCCAAAGACTTTTAGGGCGTCATTTTTTACCAAATTACGGTATTCTTGACCGCCATGTTTCATGGACATTGGGAAAGAAAACATCCATTTAACCTTATCGGGATGAACACCTTTTGACGCAAGTTCACCAAGGCTTAAGAGAGCCAAATGACCAATGTAGCGGCCGACAATAGACCGGTCTGAGGACGCCTCGCTCCATTTCAAGCCAAAGCGAAGGAGGCCGCCGCCGTAATCCGGGTCATTGATCATATGCAACATGTCGGTAACGTCGTCGTCAAAAAACGCATAGTCCTTAAACAGCAGCTCTTTCTCCTGCCCTTTAACGGCAGTTTCCACGCCGCCCTCAACAGTAAAGCTTCGTATTTGCGCGACTGTCGTGAAGGGCTGGCCGACTTGTTCAGACGGCATAAAGCCCCGATAATTAAACGTAGCGTCACGGCCTTCATTAATTGAACAACGACGTAGGCGCGGCTCAAACTTCACAGGATCAGACTTGCCCCGGAAGTAGGTATAAACCGTTGTATTGGTCGTCCCGTAATCTACAGCGATCCTTGCGCTATCTTCGCCAGGTGTAACACGTTCGGCTTTTTCCATAAGGCCGATACCAGCGAAAACCGGCTGGGATGACACATAGCCCGCCGCATCCGCACGTACAGTAAAGATAGATGCCGTAAATGGATAATCAGATTTTTGTAACATCTTCTTGGCATCGGCACCATCATCAGGGTCCTCGATCATTAACATTTTAACCCAGCTCGGTAGTTCCCGAGTATGCCATGGCCCATCAACATGTGCCCACTGGTTTAAGCGTTCGAAAACGCTCTCGCTCGTCGTCAGGCCGTCTAAATCTGCCATCAGCATTCTGCGAGATATACCTGATGTCACGACTGGTGAGTAACCCGGCTGCGAAACACTGTAGAGGTAATTTTGGTGCCAGAAGTCCGCTTGAAAATTCGGCCATGCCGCCAGCGCCGCCGGGGCCGAGGCTTTCATGATACCTTCGGCATCCACCTCGTTAGCCAAGACACGTCCCGTCGTGGTTTGATCAATTTCTTCGCGGTTATGCTCATAGTTTTTAGAGATATTGTATGGACGAATAGCACCATTGCGTTCAATAATTTCGACTCGGAGCGTAACTGTTAAACGATCGGTTCCAATCCCACGTACTTCCGTAAATGTTTTTAAGTCCGACGCTTTTAAGAACAAAAACACTGCCGGCTTGAACGGGAGCAAAAAGTCTTGCAATCCGTCAGGATGGTTTGGAATATTAGCCCCTTCAAGCGGTGTTAAAAATGGGCTAAAAATATCATCCGGCGTAAGCAGTAAAACATCTGGGTAGGCCTTATGGGTTTCCGCCCTGATTTGTTCCAGCTCATTGGAACCCCCGAGCATATTTTGATTTACAAGCGATATTCGATCCGCAGGCTTATCGTACATCTCCTGATCGGCTAGGCCAGAATCCGCCAAAATCAACGTCATCTTCTTATCGCCTATCGTGACGTCTGACTTTATTTGGCAATCTGTCACGAGCCCTTTTGGGGCGCGGGTTGTTATGGACGTATTTAATGATCGTAAAATTGACGTTTGTGGAATATTCGGTACAAAATTACTCATACCTCGCTCTATCTTTGCGATGGCAGCACCGGCTTCATGTTCGATCAACTCGCTTTCGAACTTTGCGATGACACAGTCGAGACCAATCGTTGTATGATCATTCAACCCCTTATCCTTTACATTCTTGCCTATAGATTGCAAAAATGATGAAATTACCTTCATTTGGTCCGGCGTAAGCCAGCTAGCATTCTCTAAAGGATCTCGGATATCTAGATTACCGTTGGAATCACGATAGTTCATCCATGGGTGCTTGAGATCTGACAAATGCGGTGATCGTGCTGGAGCTACCAATGTCGACGGCGACAAAATTCCGATCAATTGATTTTTTCCCTCTTGCCGGTGTGTCATCATGTAAAGCGTTGACCATCCGTCCGGACCATCCATGGTGCGTTTTGATCTTTGCTTATCCACAATATCGATAAACACATTTGATACGTTAGCATCAGCGGATAATTTTATCGGCAAAATATTAAGGTGAGCGCCAAAGCTTTTATCTTCTCGCAATGCGACAAGCGCGATTAAAGCCCGCCATTTCGCAACAGCGTCGAGGTGGGCTAAATGTGTTGGATCAGACAAGGCATCTTCGAAAACGGCAACCCGCCCCCAAAGTGTCGGAATAGATTTAACTTCATCGAGGCTGAAAACCTGATCTCCGGTTTCCAATGACGAGCTAATAACCCCGAGGTCTTTAACTTTTTGCCATTTTCCAGGGGTTGCAGGCGGCGGCATATTCGTATTGCCGCTTTGCAAGCGGGGAAGATTAAACAGGCTCATTCGATGCCTCCTTCATCTGACAGATTCATCTCGCAAACGTCCCATAACGCCGTTAAAAACGGCGTAAGCCCAGTGTCTAACTTTCCGTCTTTGGATTTCTTTGCTTTATAGTGCGCAAGTCTTTCAAGTATATCTTTACTGCCAAGCATGGCCGGTTGATCCTTCAAACGCCCTACAAGCCCTGAAAGCTCATCACCTTTTCGGTCTTCAAAATTATCCATAAACTTGACACCACTTCGGGGATCATTTTCTTCCTTCAGCTTCCCGATCGGATAATGCTCCCAAAGCTTGAAATACCCATCAGCGCCCGAAGGTTGGCTGAACCGCGCCATAAGTGCGGCAAATTCCAGGAAAATTGTCGTATATTCATCGACCGGCGATAGGGCTTTGTGTGCCTCTTTATCTTTCTTAAAACTTCGGTCAAAATGCTGCTTGTACCATGCGTCGGCCTTAATGCGCATACGCTCCCGATCACGGCGGATACCGGGCCCGCAGGAGAACTTCCACATAGCCGCAAAACGAAGAAGCTTTGCAAAATTTTCCTGAACATTCTCGCCCGCAACCACACCTGGCAAATCAGACCATTTCACAGCATCTCTATCAGAACGGCCTATTGCAACAACTGAGTTTTCCTTGGCGTTTGTAACATCATCTGTTAGCGCCTCAGAGGCTGCGAGGCCTGCATAAAACTCAGGCACTAACGGTGGATTAATTTGTCCCTGCTGACCTTTTTCGTGATAGCCTAGCGGGAACAGCGGGTCCCAGCCCATCATGTAAATACGCTTAAAGATACCTTCAGAATCGAGCAGGTTCTTATAGTAATTTAAGGCCGCCCGCGTTTGCTGCCGCAAATATGGCGACTGCGCTACGTTTTTATCCTGATTAGCTCCAGGCGCGCGAAAATCAAAATATGGCAGCATTAGAACTGCAGAAATTGCCACGTCTTGAATATTTTCCGCGCGCGCGCGTATTTCGCGGGCCAATGTCGGAAGCGTGGCTGCGCCCGTTCCGCCAAACGCAGAGCCGCAGAGAAAAATACGTACCGGCCCATTATTGCCCCGGTCTACCAATTCGTCCAGCGCGGCCTTCCAGCTCACATCCCCTTTATTCATTTCCGCAAGTAGCGCCGCAGATCCGATGTGCGGCCGTCCTTGATAACCCGCATCCAGCTCCATGCGGAGCTCTTCTTTCGTATCGGCAAAAAACACGTGAGCAAGGTCTGCATGAGAGTCCCTTAAGTTCTGATAATCAACGACACTTCCCAGAGTCTGAGACTGTCCATGTGGTACCCATAATGACCCCTGCAAAGCTGTTTCATCTGTGCTAAGCTCTTCGTCCTTACTTTGCGATTGATGCGGCGTAAGCGTTGTTCTGAGAAAGGTCGTTTCCAGCGGCAAAGCATTCGCATTATCCGAACCTCGTAAGGCAGCTCTAGCTTCGGTATAAAGCCGCAGTGTCTTCATCGCGCGGGCCGTATTCCCATTCGCCTGATCTTGATCGACAAAAGCTACCGACGCCTCTTTTGGGCCAATACCAGCCGCACATAGGTGGATAAAGCTCTCAACGATTTTCGCGCCAGTGCCGCCCAGACCAATTATCAAATTATTACTCATTATTTCCTTTTCCCATTATCCCAACATCTCTTCGAAGCTGAGCAAAGGCCCGGCAACAGAGTACGTGTATTTCGTTTAGAACGGTAGCGTTGCGGGTTTATAGATTTTGTTAGTCGCAATAACGCTAATGAGCCAATACCCCAACAATAAGCTTGTAAACCCGATCAAGCCATGAACAATCATGGCCCCTTGGGTCATATAGCTCATCAAATTTCCAACCATGAAACCCTGATAATACGTCAACCCAGCCGAAATCAGCACTGAAAGTAAGAAAAGACTAATCCAAGTTCCCCGAAGTTTGCGAGCTTCTCCGCTTCCGACCTTTGTCCGGAAGCAAACAACAAACCAAATTGTAAGAGGAATAATCAAAGCGAGAATTGAAGACAAAATGACAGGCGCAATCGCTTCGTCAATCCGTTCCAAGCGCCCCGCAATTCGTGCAGCGGGAGTTCCCTCGGCCAAAATAGCCGCGCTTTTCCCCACAGCGCGCCATATAGTAAGAAGCAAGTAACCCCACAATAAACTTAAAAAAATGGAGACGATCATAGGAACAGCAAAATGCCTCACAAAACGATTATTCACACTTTTACTCCGTCGTTATAACTGCGGCTCCGCTGGCGATGACCGCTGGTGACGATGCATCTGCCTGAGCGCGGATTAACAAGTTTTGAAAATTATGTAGGTTTAAGACCGGGAAGAACCCCGGAGGTGATGCCATCAACGCCGCACCTCTATCCGCGGAAAAACTCCAGTCTATCATCCACTGGCTGCTACCATAGACTAATGGCTCTTTAGCCACAGCAGACCACTCAACATAATAGGTCGTCGAAACGGGCAAATCAAGCCAGCCGGATTGCGCCGCCTCATAAACAAAGACACCGTCACCATCTTTGGCAACAGAAAAAACACGCGGAAAATCATTTATTTCCACCCATGATTCCAGTTCACTTTCAGCGTCACAAGCGTCGCTCAGTGGGCCTTCTAATTCCCACGCGCGCATTGACACGCCAAGCTTATCCCCTTTGCCAACTCCCGACGTAAAAGACAGCCCATTGCCCCCCCCCCAAGCGGTAGTTCCTGCATCATCCGCTTCTTCTTTAGCGAACAACAAGTCACCGACACCGCCGCGATCGACGGCAAAAACTGGGATGTTTTCATTATCCGAAATGTAAGACGGGGCATATGCAAAGGGTGTCTTCTCGCCGTGCGGTTCGAGGGCCTCTAATCCGTTACGCCCCACAACGGGTACAGGCGAATAAAGCGCAAAACGAGCATCAACATTCCCGCCAGTCGCGCCCTCGTCTGCGGCGAACACATCGCGAAAAAGCATCTCGCGTGCCCCTAAAACTTCTGAAGGCGTCCCAATCAATAAGATGAAAAACGGGCGTTCTTTCACCCGGCCACTAGGCAAGGGCTGCTTACCACCGCTAACAGGAATATCATAAACAATGTCTGAATAAGGCGCCCGAACACCCACAACGCCTATAGCGTTACCAGACGCCATAATTTCTCGTAGCGGGCGCGACAAAGACAAAGACCGTTGATCAAATACATTGTCGTTATCAAGCCAAAGATCCGTCACAATAATAGATAGCGGCGCTTTGGGGTCACTCGAAATTCTAGACAGAAGGTCATCTAAACGAGTCTCGGAATATCCGCACTTCATGCAAACCCTCCCCGTCCCGCTAGCCGCCTTAGCAACAACATCGACGTTGATGGGCGCAATAGAATTGGCAAAGCCAAAGAGGTTTCGGCCAGACTGACTCTCCGCCTCATCGGCAAGAAATGCCAATACATCCCGATAGGGTGTCAACTGAGCGCGGCCAAAATTTGTAGAGGATACTGATGTATCAAGATAAATATCAATCGACTGGGGCGTTTCCGCAGCTATTAAACTCACCGGACTCGGCACACTAGGAAGGCACTGGCTCAGGATTTCCGTGGGCAACTTTCCGCCGCCACACCCTGTTAAACTTACCCCTATTACTATACCGAACAGTGCACGGCGCCAACTTTTAATAACCACTATAATCCCGCGCCCCTTCCCGCATCTTATGCCTCACACATACCCTGCAGATTTGCCCTTGTAAAGCTGTGACCGGTAATTGATAGTTGTATTGCGAGCAGAAACCTGTGTATTGCTATCTCAAGTGGAACGAACAACGAAATACGGGATCAAAAATGCCTGACATTTGTGGACCAAATGGGGTTTGGCGCCAACTTCCGACGTGGGCAGCTGTCACTATGGACGTTCGCCGTAAACGTGTGTCAGCCGAAGACCTAGTTCGCGGTGAAAGCGATGATCCCGACTATAATATGGTCGCCATGCCTGCTGCCTTTAGGCCTGAACTATCCGACCTTTTCACGCAAGAAGAAAAAGACAACGTCCAGGCTAAAGTAGACGCTGCGAGAATCGAAAAAGAGGCAACTGCCGCTACTGTGCAGGAGATCGCAACTAAAACATCAGTTAAGGGTAGCTCGGTAAAAAACAAGAAAACACCGCAACCAAGTGAGGCTGCGGCGGAGTCCATAATCGAGGAAAAACCGCAGAAAAAGACTACCAGCACGAATCCACCTAAAGCAGACGTTAAATCATCGAAAACCACCACGAAACCCGTAACCTCATTTTCATATACTCCGCCAAAGGAGCCTAAGAAAACTCCTGCGACCAGCAACAATAAGGTCAAAAAGCCGCCCTCGCCTCCTACTCCGAAAAAGCCAGCCGCGGCGAAGCCCCCCATACTAAAAGTGCCTGCGTCTAAAATCGCTGCCCAGGCGACGCCAAAAAGCAGCCCAACAGCTAAAGCCCCTCCGTCTGCGAAAGCGTCTACGGCTGGCAATAAAAAAACCAAAGAATCGAAATCCAAGGGTCGAATACTTTGGGTCCTCGTCATCCTGTTGACGGTAATTGGGTATTATTATTGGTCAAACCAAACCACGCCGCCGCATATTGAACCTAAAGTAACCACACCGGCTCCTGTAGACACACCGCAGCAAGATACCGTGCAAAATAACGTCCCCGTTGCACCAATGAGAACAAAGGCGATGCGTTCATTTAGCCCAGATCCCGTCTACCCAGTCGACAGAATGACAAGCGCGCGCAGAGAAACGGTATCCTTAAGGTATGACATTACCGAAACGGGACAAACAAGCAGAATTCGCGTCACCTCAAACGGTACTGCTGCGCTGGAACAAGCCGCCATGCAAGCCATGCGCAAGTGGCGTTACAGCCCGGCGACGCGTAATGGCGTTGCCATTGCGTTAACGGACCAGACGCATAGTTTCTACCTTAGCCCGAGCCAAAATGACGTCCGTATAATACAAAGTCGCAATACGCGCCCATCGCGAGATTCTAACACTCAGAGCTATACGCCTCCTCGCCAGTCGCAATCTGATAGCAACACCCAAAACGCTGAGCGCGAATTGAGAGGAAGGCAATCCCAAGAACGCCCCGAACTCACGGGCAATCCCAAGACCTCTGAAAACAATACTGTAATAGATAATGGGGCCTCAAAAAAGAACATCCGCAAAATTGTCCCTGCAGAAACGCTATACAAAGTCGAACCGAAGTACCCACGCAGAGGGCAAGAGCGAGGTTATGAGAGCGAAATCCAATTAACCTATGATATTGGTATAAATGGCAGGGCTCAAAATATTAGAGTTACGGATTCGGGCCGCTATAGAAACACCTTTGATGATGCCGCGATCGACGCCCTCAAAAAATTTAAGTTTTCGCCAAGAACAGTGGACGGACGACCTACAGTCGAAAAGAATCGCACAACAAATTTTACGTTCAAGCTAGATTGAACGCTGATGTGCCCTAGCTTTCTAGACACCTTACTACACTACTTCATTTTGGTATTGTCAGGGGCTTTATCAACTTAAGTTCCCTCGCCGCAGTTGATTTCTAAGCTGATCTTATCTCATCACGGGTAACGTCACAACATTCCATTCGAATTGTGCAATGCTACGGAAGGTTCTGAGAGTTTGTCGTGAAATGAGATGACGTCGGTGATTGAAGAGATTGTAGATGGGGCCGTGATTGGAAAGTAATCTTTGAGCCGCTTTTATAGATCGGAACTTCTGTGCTTTCCGCTCCCGTCTTCGCACGGGAACATGTGAGCATTCGGCGCGGTTATTCTTTCTACCTCCAACATCTTGCAGATGCTTAAGGCCGAGTTTCTTGAGCGCGGCGCCGTAAGATCCAAGCTTATCGGTGATAATCCGTTCCGGTCTTACACCTTGGTTTCTGAGCAGCTTGCGCAGTAACCTGAGGGCTGCCTTTGTATTTCGTCGGCTTTGGACAACCACATCAAGAACTGTTCCCTCATCATCAACGGCCTGCCAGAGATAAACCATCTTCCCGTTTATCTTGGTATAAATCTCATCCAAATGCCAAATCGGCGACGGCTTGTCAGCCCGCGACTTAATTCGTTTTGCATATGTCCCACCGAATTTATCAACCCATTGGCGGATCGGTTCATAGGACACCTCAACACCGCGATCGACCATCAACTCTTCGACATCACGGAAGCTCAAATTGAAACGATAGTACAGCCAAACGGCTCGGCTGATAATATCATAATGGAAACGATGGCGGTGATAAAGCGAGACTTTCATGCCGAAGACGTAGCATAAATCTTGAAACTAGCACTTAACCTGACGAAGCCGCCAACACTGCCACGGAACTTAACCTGACAATAGCGTCTGCCAGCCGCGTCACCAGATCCATAGACGGGTTTTTGGCCCGTTCTTTCTCAATCTTCCAGATATGGGCTTTAGATACCTCGACAGCATCTGGCACATCCTGAAGGGATTCCATCCTAATATCGGAATTCTCAATTTGACAATTTCCACCGAGACTTCGGTGTTGATTCCAACTCCAAGAAGCACTGACTTTGATAGTCTTTCGACGTGATTGAGCTTACACGCATATAGCGCGCCTTCAATAGTTCTCTTGTCAGGATGACCTGAATGAAACCATGGTCGCGGACATTGGCTTGGAAAACGTCTTTATTCTTCTTAACAATTGCCCGTTCAACTGTATCAAAAAATTGCGGTGTATTTCCAATATAGCCATAACCTCCCGGGGACGTTACGCTCCCAGTCGCCAGCTCCAAACCGACCAGTGAGTCATTTTTGGGGTGATGAAGTTCGTTCGCCCAGAACATGTGGCTATCGCCAGACAGAACAACTATGTTGGCATCAGCCGCTTGAGCATCATCATATAGGCGGATACGAGCCGCGGCATAGCCATCCCAAGCGTCTAGCCCTGCTGGCATGCCCCATGAACTGCGTTGCAGCCACTTTGAAACATATCCGCCCTTTGCCAGAGCGGGTTCCACAATATCAGACGACAGGATTTCCATAAAATCCGGCGTGCGCATTTGCGCCATAACAGTTTGATTGCCGATCACCTGCCATTGCATACCCCGACGACGCGACCCTTTAAGCGCTTCCCCGAACCATTTTTCCTGCGCCGCTCCCATCATTGAACGACTGGTATCATTGAGCACATCACGTTCAAAAGCAACGAGATCGGGCGCACCATGACTCATCGGCATATCGTCCTCGTAAGAGACTTGATGGTCTCGCCCAGTCAAACGAGTTTCAATGACAATAAGAGACGCAATACTGCCAAAATCATAAACTCGGTTTAATCGTTCGCGCGCGGCCCCCGGGATAGGATCCCGTATCGGCAGCCATTCGAAGTAGGCCCGAAGGGCCGCATTACGCCGCGCATCCCAGCTCCCTTGGCTCTGCTCATCATGACCTGACGCACCATTCATCCAGGAATTATTCGCAGTTTCATGATCATCCCAAACCGTAATAAAAGTGGCATTCGCATGCGCTGCCTGCAGGTCTGTGTCTAGACGATACTGTGCAAGCCTCTGCCTATAATCTGCCAGGGAAACAATCTCATGGACCGGTAAATGCTGACGCCCCAATCGCTCGCCGGTCGCTCCGTCATACTCACCCGCAGCATGTTCATAAATATAGTCACCCACATGGATGACAGCATCAAGGTCCTTAATTTTAGATATTTCGCGGTAGACATTAAAAAAGCCAGAGGGGTAGTTAGCGCAGGATGCAAGCACCAAATTAATAGGCTGCGCATCGTCTTCAGGCAGGGTCTTCATTCGCCCAATGGCCGAAACAGAGTTTCCAGCTTTAAAACGATAGAAATATATTGTCCCAGCTTGCAGGCTCTGAATGTCGTGTTTGATCGTGAAGTCCCGCGCCGAAGAGGTGATGCTGGAACCTTCTTGCACAAGCGATTCAAATTTAGGCGTCATTGACACTTGATAGGTCACGGATAGTGTTTTGGTCTCCGAATTTACCGGGAGCGCCCGCGTCCAAATAATAACAGCAGACTTCGTCGGGTCGCCGCTGGCGACACCCCAATTAAACTGAACCTCACTGGGTAATGATAGCTCATGTTGGGCGGTTGTTTGACAGGCGGCCAAACCTGCCAGACCGGCGGCGCCCGTAACCTGCTTCAGAGCTCTCCGCCGCGAGATATCGAACGTGGTATCAAGCTTATCTGACATAGATGAACTCTCTTCTGGAATAAGAAAAAGGATGGGAGGGGGCACAAGGACCCCCTGCGTTTTTCGTTCTAAAACTTATATTTTAGAGTCGCGCGGAACATTCTTGGCAGACCCGGCATAACTGAAACCTCTTTGTAAACCTCCGCCGCTGGCGTGAAATAATCTTGATTTAACAAATTATCGATATTCGCAGATATGGTGAAATCGCCGACGGCTAGGAAAGCAGCTGTCGATGCCAACGCATAAGATGGCAATACGATGTCGTCTGGGAAAATTCCGCCCGTCTCAGAAACATATGTCGCCCCGATAGTGAGCCCTCCTGTAGCTTCTCGTTTCCCAATCTGAAAGACGTCAGTGGTATAGGTGCCGTACAAGCTTAGAACAGTGTCGGGAATTGTTTTGATTGTATAGCCAACAGCCATCTCTGGGACATAGCCGGCATTGTTAAAGGCAAAAGTGCCTCCGTAGCCTAGCACGGGGTCTACACCGAACTGGTCAGGCCGCACTTGCAGATACTCTCCCCTTCCCGCACCCGGTGCATCAACCTTCGTTTCCTGCTGGGTTGCAGATGCTGTGAAGGTCAGGTTATCTGAAGCGAGCCAATGCAATTCCAATTCAACGCCCTTTCCAGTTGTCCCGTTAACATTGCCGCGTTGATCGACTTGGCGGCGATATTGTTCGTAATATGCCACCCCGCCAAATAAGTTGCCTTCTAGCACGGAGAATTTCGCTCCTATCTCTTTGAGTTCAGAGGGGGAGACAAATAGATTGGCCGAAATCGTTCCCGTGCTGATGCCACCAGTCTGAGTGGATTCAAGAGATCGTGAATCAGCAAAAGTAACGTAAGGCGTAATACCCATAGGCGTCTCGTAACGCAGCGACAAAGACCAACTTTGCACGCCTTTAGAGTCTTCTACCAAAGTGTCTGCAACACCAAATACAGTTTCACCTGTATTAATAGCTTCTGCGTCGAAATAGTCATATCGCCAACCTGCCAAGAGGCTCAACCGATCATAAAGCGCAATATCCGAAACAACGAACGCGGACTTCGACGTCCATTCCATATCGTAACGCGAATCCCATAAAGGATTGCCTTGAGCGTCAATATTTGGCGCTAAGATGCGGTCATTGGCGGTCGCCCCAAAGGAGAGGTCACGCCGGTCAGACGCAATATATCCCGACAAGAACGATTCATATTGCTTGGCTTTATGATGGCGAAAGCCAAAACCAGCGACAGAATTTGCTGTCAGAAAGTCTTTCCAGTTGCCTTCAAACGCGTAACTGGCACGTAATTCTTCAGCTTGTGATTCATAATCTGCGGCGAAGCCAAAGCTGTTAAATCGCTCGTTTTCCATCTTATCCAAAAAGGCTTGAAATGACAATTTACCCGTCTCGCCGATTCTACGCTCAAGGCCCGCATAAGCCGTGTGAGTCGTCGTATTGTTGTAGTCGCCTTTATCAGCGAGAATTTTGCTTCCATCCAACTGAACCGTTCCAACGCCTTCATCGAGAGCAAATTCCGGCTGATTCGACCCATAAAACTCAGCAATCTGGCGCAGATTTGACGTCCCATAACTCGCGCCAACAGCAGAATCTATTTCCGCATAACTTAAGTACCCGTCCCCATCCAGGTCACGAATATCTGTATCGCGGCCAGTGATGTATGTCCCATTGTCAATCAAATCTTGCGTGACGCGGTTCCAGCCAGGTGTTTGTATTTGTCCAGATTCATCAAAATACATCGCATTGAATTCGACGGACCATTCATCTGTTATATCCCCCACATAGGTCGCTTGGAGGTTTAAATGTTCTGGATCAATATTGTCATAATATGAGCCTGAATCTTCATACTCGCCAAATAGGTGAAAGCCGCCTTGCCCGATAGGAATTGAAAGATCTCCCGAAAGGACCGCTTTGTCGTATGAGCCAGTTGTGGCAGCAATTGACCCTTCGATGGCTTCAACATAAGCCATATCATCTCCTCGAGCCGTGTTAGGCACAAAGTTAAGAAGGCCGCCAACTTTCCCAGGACCGTAAATAGGCGACGCGGGGCCGCGAAGAACTTCCACATAAGATGCCGCGCTTAAATTTGAAGAATAGTTTCCCCGGTTTTCAATTCGCTTAAAACCTTGGAAATAGGTATCAGCCAAGGTACCGCGAACATTGAGGTTGCCAGGAACACCAAAGAAACTTGCTGTAAACGTCCCTGGAACAGCGGCCAGCAAGTCGTCGACATTTTCCATACCATAACGGTCAATCGTTGTCTCGCTTATGCGGCTGGCAGAACGCGGCGTTTCAAGTAGCGACAATGACAGGCCTGTAAGTGACTCAGTTGGACTTTTCTGTAGACGGTTGAGCGGGTCAAGACGTGTGCCTGTGACGACTATCGTATCATTTTCGGGAGTTTGATCTCCGGCGGGCGTTGTGCCGTCATCCTGTGCCGTGGCGGCTCCCGCCATCAAAAGGCTGGTTACAGATCCAAGCAAGACCCGCCTCAGATTGAATACATGAATTTTCATAATGTCTTCCAGTTAAAATTGGTATGGGTTTTCAATTAAAGACTGGCACAATTGAACCAGCGCTTTTGGCGGCTCATGCGTTCGAAATGTTACCGTTATTTTACGGGCAAAAACTAATCATAAAAATTTCATAATTCACAGAATGAACCTCTCTGTCCGCGTCATATAAAATGGCACTGTTTTCGGCCCGGGCTAAGACAAACTTTGCTCACCTCTTTTGTTGATATTAAGCTACGGCTTAGCGGTATTGCTACCTAACGTCGGCGCCTTCAGCACGGATTCATCCCTAGGCTGAGAGAGGCTTTACCCATCAAATCGTGCGATTATTGCTGCCGCTTAAACCGTTCAAATGCATCATCCATTCCGGGCCCGCCCTCATCGTCTTCAGCATCTGAGAACCACAGCAGGGTCATCGCATAGCCGCCGCTCTGCCGCAGCGTCTGTAGCTGGACATCTTCCCCTACTTCAGAGTCCGATTGCGACGTCCACTCGCGCGCGTCGTCATCTTCAAACCCGGACAGCCTTTTATCTCCTCGGAATAAATGAGCAGGTAATCGCATGCCCTGCTTTCCATAGGTCACCCACGGACAGTCTTTGGACTTGACAGTATAACGCACAACGCCGTCTTTGCTGAAGATGATAGCAATCGGATCGTCATGCAGAGCAGCATAATGAACGGCCGCAGCTTCTTTGCTCACTCCAAACTCTGCAGCCATTGCCAGAACATGCTCTAGCGACGGCTCTTGGCTCAAACGCCGCCTGATGCGCACGCGCGGCATCAATATCTCAGCGGCAAACTGATTGGCCTCCGCTTCCTGTCTTTCATACCGTGTTTTAAGAGGGCTCCGCTGCGCCGACAGCCTCATCGCCGCCTTGTCACATTGAAATCCCGAGCCCGCAACAGGTTCGTGCAACGGAGACAGAAAGTGAAAGAGCTCATGGGCCAGCGTAAAGCGCATGCGGGGCTTGCGCGCCTCTTTGATCAGAATACTGCCAAAGGACTTATTTGAAGGCATCAAGACCATACCCTCAAAAGCCAGACCCGGCTCGACTCTTATCTCCTCGATATTAAGAGAAAGTGCCATATTATAAATGGGGAGCTCACCGCTGCTATACCCGAGCTGGCTAACTTGCCCATACAGCGCTTTGGCCATGACGACAGGGTTTGCCCCGGAGTCCTCTAAACTCATGCGGCACAGGTCCAGTCTATCTTCTAGTTTTAAGGTCGCGGCCGCGGCGGTCTCCTCGGTTCAGCATGATTGCTGGAAATTGATTTGCGCGCAGCTTACTGCTTCGACCTGTTCTTGATAAGGGACTGAATCATCTCGTCCACAATTTTGCGGTCGCGCTCAGGCAAAGCGCTTGCTTGCCTGAACATTCTTTGCAGCTCCGGCGACGCATCTTCTGCGTTGCTATCCTCCCCCATAAGGAAAGCGACAGATACGCCGAAGTGGTCTGCCAGCCGCGTCACCAGGTCCATAGACGGGTTTTTGGCCCGCTCTTTCTCAATCTCCCAGATATGGGCTTTAGACACTTCAACAACGTCTGCCACATCCTGAAGGGATTCTTTCTTTCCTTTGCGAAGGTCAAATAATCTCGTGCCTAATGTCATCTTCTTCGTCCCCTGTTTTTTGCATGCCTGTGCCGGCAATTGCTTGTTCGTTTTCTACACTGAACATAATCGTTTTGCAAACATTGACAATGTTCACCTTATGTACCATACAGATTCGCAATTGTTATTTTTCTCAAGGCGATTCTATGACGACACTACAGAACCATCCAAAGATCGAGATACTCCCCGTATCCACGCTGAGGGCCTGAGCCAAGAACGCCCGAACCCACTCCAAGAAGCAGGTCCGGCAAATAGCGGACAGCATCAAGACCTTCGGGTTTACGAATCCGGTGCTGATTGACGATGAGGGCACTATTCTGGCGGGTCACGGACGGGTTGCAGCGGCAAAAGAGATGGGGGTGACAGATGTCCCCTGCCTTCGCCTATCGTATATGAGTGAGGATCAGAAGCGCGCCTATGTTATTGCCGATAACAAGCTGGCGCTCAATGCCGGATGGGATGAGGATATCCTTGCCGAAGAGTTTGAAGCGCTTCTCAGTTCGGACCTGGACTTTGACATTGGCATTACGGGTTTTACCATCTCAGAGGTGGATAGCCTCATTGACGGCGCCGTTCCTGAAGAAGACGGCGACCCCGAGGACAATATCCTGCCCGCCAAGGCCCCTGCCCGCTGCCGGCCGGGCGACATATGGCAGTTAGGCCCGCATAGGCTCATGTGCGGGGATTCGCTCGTGCAGGACAATGTGGATCTACTCATGAACGGAGCAAAGGCGCGCATGGTGTTTACAGACCCACCTTATAACGTTCCCATTGATGGTCATGTCTGCGGCTCCGGCGCGATTAAGCACAGGGAGTTCGTCATGGCCTCCGGGGAGATGTCTACATCTCAGTTTACGCAGTTCCTCATAACAGCATTCGAGAACCTCAAGCGCAGCAGTGTGGACGGCTCCATTCATTTCATCTGTATGGACTGGCGTCATATTGCCGAGATCACAGCGGCTGGTGATGCCGTCTATGACGAGCTAAAGAACATGATTGTCTGGGCAAAGGACAATGGCGGCATGGGCACCTTTTACCGCTCCCGCCATGAACTGATTTTTGCTTACAAGCACGGCGACGTCCCGCATATCAACAGCTTTGAGCTGGGACAGCATGGGCGCTACCGCACCAATGTCTGGGAGTATAAGGGTGTGAACACGCTCAGGAATGGCCGCATGGACGAGCTTGCGCTGCATCCCACGGTCAAGCCTGTGCAGATGATTGCGGATGCCATCAAGGATGTGTCCGGGCGAGGCGACATTGTTCTCGATCTCTTTGGCGGTTCCGGCTCTACATTGATTGCTGCGCAGAAGACCGGGCGTAATGCCTATCTGATGGAGTATGATCCCGCCTATTGCGATATCATACTCAGCCGCTGGGAGACATATGCAAAAGATGACGCGGTGCAGCTTGTCTGCGGGATAGTCAGCCCTGGCGCAACTGCCCCCCAGCCCCCTGATGTCTCAGGCTCAGACCTCGGCGAGACGGGGTTTCCGGAGGCCGCTGAATGAACGGGGATAATCAAAAGAGCGCCGGTTACGAAGTCGGCTATAAAAAGCCGCCCAAAAGCACGCAGTTTAAAAAGGGGCGCTCGGGCAATCCTTCGGGCCGGCCTAAAAGCAGACCTGTATCCCGCAGTCCTCTCAAATACGAACTCACGTCGGAGACTTTCAAGGACACCTTCCTGGAAGAGGCTTACCGTATGGTCAACATCAACACCGGCGGCGGAGAAGAGAGCATTCCGATTGCGCGCGCCGTAACCCGCGCTCTTGGTGTCAAAGCCGCTAAAGGTCATATTTACGCACAGCGTTTATTTGCGCAAACCCTTATCGCCCTTGAAGCCGAGAAGCGCAGAACTTCCGAAGACCTCATGGAGGGTTTGATCAATTACAAGAAAAAATGGTCCGAAGAACTTGAACGCAGAGCCCGTCTTAATCTCCCCCTCGACCCGCCGGTCCCCCATCCAGACGACATCGTCGTTAACACGCTCACCGGAAGCCTTGAAGTCCGCGGACCGCTCACGCCGGAGAATAAAGAAAAAGTAGAATTCTACAAAGCCATGCTCACGTCATGGCGCAAGGCGCGGCTAACCTATCTTGAGGATCTGAAGAGCCCTGACATGAAAGACGACGCCCAATTTATACTGAATGAGCTGGAGGCCTGCGACCGGATTATTCCGATGCTCGAACAGCTCTCAGGGCAATTTGATCATCCTCTATCACCCTATGAAACAGCTAAGGCCAATGGGTTATTGGAGATGTTTGTTGAGGACGAATAGGCTAGTTACAGCCGCTCGAAATTTTAATTCAAAAGATCCACCCAGGAGCCAAGCCGCTGGACTCACAGGGCTTAGCGGACATTTGAACATTGGGTCTCAAACCGCTTGAAAGGAGCTGATAGTGTCTTGCCTTACTTGGGGAAGTCCTTTCTATAGCAAGCATGTTGAAAGTTGCATACTACCAAGCCCTAATCGCCGAATTCAATGCAGCCAACCCGGAACAAATTCTGGGGGAATTGGCACGTCGAAACAAGTTCAGTTTAGAAGGCACACAAAGAGATGCCTGGGTTGCGCAAATCCACTTACTTCAAAACGAGCTATCCGGCCTCGATGCTGGGGCCGTCTTCTTTGAGTTTTCGATTCCTAGAATGGGGAAGAGAGCCGATGTTGTTATTTTGTTGGAAGGCACTGTCTTCGTCGTAGAGTTCAAAGTGGGTTCTAAGACTTTTGATAGCGCTTCTATTCGCCAGGTGCATGACTACGCTCTAGATTTAAAAAACTTCCACAGGGGATCACATGATCTACCTATCATCCCAATTCTAATTGCGACACAAGCTGAGAGCGGCGGGCCGCCTCAATTAGCATGGGCGGCTGATCAAGTAGCAGAGCCAATTTCGTGTGCTTCGATAGGGTTGAGGGCCTTGCTTGAAAGCTCACTTGAGCAAGTCCGAGCGCTTTCGCTGACTCGAACACTGGATGCTGAAGGCTGGGCCACATCAGGATATCTTCCCACACCAACGATAGTTGAAGCGGCACAAGCATTGTATCAAAACCATTCTGTTGAAGATATAGCGCGCTCGGATGCGGGCGCGAAGAACTTGAATGCGACGACGCAATGTCTACGAGATATCATTTCTGCCACGCATGAAAAACGAGAGAAGACGATTTGTTTTGTGACCGGCGTGCCAGGGTCAGGCAAAACGCTCGCTGGGCTAAATATGGCAACAGAGGCCGTCAATCGGCCTGACGGCGAGACGGCCGTTTTTCTATCGGGCAATGGACCTCTTGTCGATGTCTTAAGGGAAGCTCTCGCACGGGACCAAAAGGAACGGACAGGCTGCTCGAAAATAGATGCTAAGCGCGAGGTCTCTAGCTTTGTTCAAAACATCCATCATTTCCGGGATGAGGCACTCAAGGATACTAAGGCGCCGCCGGAGCACATCGTGATCTTCGATGAAGCGCAAAGGGCGTGGGACAAACATCAAGCCTCTAAGTTCATGCAGGCCAAAAGAGGTCAAACCGGTTTCAATAAGTCCGAACCTGAATTTTTGATTGAAGTTATGGACCGCCATGAGGATTGGTCTGTCATCATTTGCCTTGTTGGCGGTGGCCAGGAGATCAACACGGGCGAAGCGGGTCTTTCAGAATGGATAAGGGCCTTAGAGGGACGCTTCACCGAGTGGAATGTACATCTTTCAGATCGCCTCCTAGATCCGCATTATGGGCTGGCAGAGACTGCGCTAGCGCTGAAGGCCGACAAAAGAATTCAGTGGCAACCGGATCTTCACTTAGGTGTCTCCATGCGGTCCTTTCGGGCGGAGGCTCTGTCCGGCTTTGTGGCTGCAGTGCTGGACGGTGATGCTGGAGAGGCATCTCGTCTTTTTGCGACGATCAAAACCCGCTACCCTATCGCTTTGGCACGGGACCTGGAAACCGCACGCAAATGGCTAAGAGGCCATGCGCGTGGAAATGAACGGTTTGGATTTATGGCTTCCTCAGGCGCCCATCGCTTAAGGCCTGAAGGCTTGAATGTCCGCGTTAGTATTGATGCCGTGAATTGGTTTCTCAATGGGCCTGAAGATGTGCGCTCCGCTTATTACCTCGAAGAAGTTGCTACTGAGTTTGATGTACAGGGCCTGGAAGTGGACTGGGCAGGTGTGTGTTGGGACGCGGACCTTCGTTATGTAGCCGGCGCTTGGGATATGTTGGCGTTTCGAGGGACCAAGTGGCAAAATGTTAACCAGGAAGCACGCAAAACTTATTTGATAAATGCCTATAGGGTTATTCTGACAAGGGCACGCCAAGGGCTCGTTATTTATATTCCAAAAGGGGATCCCTCAGATCCAACGCGTCCTCCGTGGTTTTATGACGAGACGGTGGAGTTTCTAGTTAGTTGCGGGATACCGATTTCAAGCATTTAGTGAAAGATTTTCCCCTCGCTAAATTTTGGGGTGGAAACATTCGTTGCTTACTTCTTCTCAGGGGGCAAACCGGACCTCAGCGAGTGCGGAATTTCAAACATTACCAGCGGCTGTTTTGGAGCGATTTTAGGACGCTGGTAAGAGGACCGTTATTTGAACAGACTAGGCTTCAGGCCCGAGATTTAGTCTAGGGGCGGACCAGGAAAACTGCTCTCATGTCGTTTCATATCTATTTCAAAAGTTTTAGAAATAGTGGGGTCTCCAGATTTGCTCGGGAATTCAGCCTCCAAACGTATGCAGAGTTTTTCAATATCGCTTTCGATATATACTTTATTAATTGCTCTTGCAGAGGTGTCGTGGTTATAGGCATCTTCAGACTTTTTGATTTCAATTTCTCCCATCTCCATTTTAACGGGCCTATCACATCCCCCTGAATATGCAGATATTCCCGATGTAATCGCATCATAACGGGTGTCGAGATACTCAGGATAGCGCGATATTCGTGCCGAAATCCAAAAATCATGGTCGTCCCAAGACGCTCCGCTTGATCCGGAGAATGCAGTAACGCTAGCAGACACATTCCAGCCCTCAAAACTGACATCATTGGTTTGCTTAAACACGCGGGTCTTATAAATCACGCAGCCGCTTAAGGTGACCATTAGTCCAACGAGGGCAAAATTTAGACTAAGACGTCCAAGCCATCTCTTCATGGTGAGTTGAATCATGACGTCTATTTCGTCCCTCAGTAAATATCGTTCGACCTAATATTTTTAATTCTTACTTTAAGTTAAAGATTATAGAAAACCACCGAGAATTATCCCATTTCCGATAGATGGTGGCGTATCGACTAACATTACCGGCGGCCGTTTTTGGGCGACAAAGGCCTCTGGGCTAATGTCCGCAATGAGGATGATCTTCTCAATCAGAGGGCTGAGTCGGATTTAAAATTCTGAACCACATTCATGTTATTGATGTGGTTCAATGGGCGGAAGTGACATCCCGTAGGCAGCGTAGTCGCCAAGTCCTGAAGAACGGTAAGGTGCGTGAAAGTATCCGTTATCCCCCCACGCTGACCCCAAACTATTCTTTATTCTCCAAAGTCTCGACGTATTGTCGTATCCAGTGATGACAACCATGTGACTGTATTTCACGCCGTTAGGGTTCACCACAAAGGGATCACGACCTGTCCAGTTTATAAATGCATAATCAATATCCATTGCCGCCGCGACAGGCGATCCACTCGCCAGAGTATATTTGACTTGGTCATCACCGGAGCAAGGTAAAAAGACTGGCGCGTAAATGTCGCGAAGGATATCGCAATTATCACTATCCCACGGAACACTCCCTTGGCTTGCCCGCGGGACATAGGAATCACTCAATTGCATGGAGACCGTTTCTGGATCAGCTCCGTTGTCACAGTGGACACCAGAAGAACAATTGTGGATCCACGCGGCTCCCACATCATAAAGCTTATTTGTGATCGCCAGATGGTAGCTTTCTATCAGCGCTGCGAAAGAGAAAGCTGTGCAAGCGCCTGAGCAGGGCAATTGGCTTTTTACAGGCGAAATTCTGCCTTCATTCACGAGATTCACGGATGGGCGTGCTGACAATGGCAGAAACTTAAACTCTCTGCCTAAAAAGTCCCCGGGCTGGTAACGCGCAATGAAATCATTTTCGGGAGGTTTGAACTTTACGGGGTGATCTATCATCCTCCCTCTAGCTCCGCGAGACGTGCCGCCGTTTCGAGCTGGGCAATACGTGCCTGATCAACCAAAGTATCAATTGTCAACATATCGATCAATTGCTGGCTTGCGGTAACATCTGGCGGGTTTAAAGTGGCAAGCGCCTCGCGACGTGCGACCTCGTCTTGCAATGCCTTAAGTTCTGCAGCTGCTTCTACCTCGCGAGCGGCCTCTAGTGCTTGCACTTCCGTTTTAATCGCATCCACTGCTGATGTCAGGGCGGCAATTGGTGCGCCAACCTGTTTGTAGCCGGCTTTTGTCAAATTGCCCTTTTTCGAAAACTCAATGGTATATTCAAGACTCTCGAATGGGGCAGCAGAAACGACTAATTTATCTATGTAGCCAAGCTGAGCAACCTTGGCGCGATGGACGTGAATTTCAGACATAGCTACGGATGCAGGATATGGAAATGGTTTTGATGGATCTTTAATTTTCTCAAAGACCAACCGTCCCGGTTGCGGGGTGCGATAGGAAATTCCTTTGGCATTGATTGTTTTTTTGTCATCGAGATTGTCAATGCCATTTGCGTTGCTATCGGCTTCAAGCTTTACAAAGACATACATGCTCTGCTTTTGGGTCGTGGTTGGGCTATTGCCTGCCCACTTCTTCAGAGTTGCTTCGGGAAGAGCATAGGGGGTCTTGTTTTCCCGGTCAGAGCCTTTTAGCGGCCAGTAAATAGGTTTTGTAGTGTGAGATATTGGCTTTAGCAAATCGGCGACATGTGCAATTTGTGCTTGCACTGCTGCGTTTGCGTCCCTCACTTCTGTAAGCTTAGCTTTAATATTTGGATCAAGGGCTGGGTCACTGGTATCAACTATGCCTTTGAATCCAGCTACCAGTTTGTTTAATTCAGTTTTACGTTTATTAAGCGCTGCTGTTCTTGTTTTAAGTTCAGCTAATCCTGCATTAGCATCAGCTACGGCTGCTGGAATGCCCGCAGCGACGTTACAAGCATAAACGGGTGTTAATCCGGTTCCGGCTGGTACCCCCAGCGCTGCGCCAGCTACTTTGATCGCAGTTAATAATGCTGGCCCCGCCTCATCTTTAACGCTGGCATTTACTGTTTTCAGTAAGCGCGTGTCTTCATAAAAAGTAACTTCGACACCTGCTGAATTAAACCATGTCGAAAGTGATTGCGGATCAATAACAAATCGCGCATCAGCATCTTCAATAGACCTATCTTTAACCGCGAAAGATGTAACAATTTTCATTTCGGCAGCAATATTATTCGCTGGATCAGCCTTTATGCATTCTGCAACACGGCGCGTTATATTGAATTCGAATTGTGTTAGCGGCAAGACATGAACAAGTCCCGTTTGAGGACCGGCTTGGTATTCATAGGTGTTGAGTGTTGAGCTACATCCAATCAGAACAATTGTCGCTGGAATGCTAATTCGCTTAATTTGTTTCATGCTGCGCCCCTAAATGTAGTTCCAACTAATTAGAAATAGCTCACCAAACTCGTTTTAGAGACGTTAGTATTCCAAATAAGTACATCTTATGATAGAGCATTGCCTGCAATTCGTCTAGTATATTTTGTAGAGACTTTAATTATTGAGAGTCATAGGGAGGCCATATCACATGCATTTGTTTTATAGATTTTCGTACTCTGGGATTAACTCAGCCAATCCCCTAGATTAATCAAAGTGAGAGGTTTTGCTAATGTCCGCTTTGAGGATCTTTTTCCGTTTTCAACATTCTCACACAATCCACTGGACTTTGTGCGCAAAGGAAGCGGTAGTGTGTTGCGGCCCAATGTGAGGGTCTTGTCTCGGTAGTAGCGGCCACGATGTGTGGGCGTCATTTACGGAGATTGAAATGGACATTCAAACACAAAAACCCGAAATTAAAGCACCGCGTACTGGAAGCAAACAAGCCAAGCTCGTTGTCATGCTCTCGCGCAAAAACGGCGTTACACTTGCGAAGGCCAGCGAGACTTTAGGATGGCTGCCGCATACCACCTCCGCAACCATGACAGGGCTGCGTGGGCGCGGCTATGAGATCACGCGGATTAAACGCGAGGGTAAAGATACGCTGTACGTCATCCATCCTGACGAGGCTGAGTAATGCGGCGGGCGAGCAAGATCGCATCAGAAGTCGCCGAGCTTGAAACACTGGACCGCGTTGCCCTCGCCGCGCAGTGGGAAGCTCTAATGAAACGTTCGCCGCCTAAGGCCTGTAGCCGTGTGTTTCTCCTCAGGGCTTTATCCTATGAACTGCAAAGTAAGCATGCTCCTGATCTCAGCAAGACGGACATGAGGGCACTCAAAGCAAGCTTGGGCAAAGTACCAAGCAGTGCCGTTGAGAATGACAGGGAAGAGGATGCTGCGACCACAACACCTAACGCCAAGACCAAGCCGAGACGCAAGGCCCCTGCCCGTCTGGCCCTTGTGCCGGGTGCCCGACTAGTGCGGGAATGGAACGGACAGGCCTATACGGTCTCGGTGATCAAAGAAGGTTTTGTCTATAAGGACAGAACTTGGAGCTCGCTGAGCGCTATCGCCAAGGATATCACGGGCGCACATTGGTCTGGGCCTCGCTTCTTTGGCTTGGATAAGGCAGCCTAATGTCTTCCCAGCGCAAACGCTGCGCTGTTTACACCCGCAAATCAAGTGAGGAAGGTTTGCAGCAAGACTTCAACTCTCTGGATGCGCAGGCCGAGAGTTGCTCAGCTTATATTCTGTCTCAAGCGGGTGAAGGCTGGTCCAAGGTCGATAAGGTCTATTCTGATGGCGGTATATCTGGAGGCCATATGGATAGGCCCGGTTTGATTGCCTTGATCGCGGATATCAAAGCGGGGCTGATTGATATCATCGTCGTTTACAAAGTTGACCGACTAACACGGTCACTGGCCGACTTTGCGCGGCTAGTAGATGTCTTTGATAAACATGACGTCTCGTTTGTGTCGATCACTCAAGCGTTCAATACAACGACCAGCATGGGACGGCTAACGCTGAATGTCCTGCTCTCCTTCGCCCAGTTCGAACGGGAAGTGACGGCGGAGCGTATCAGGGACAAGATCGCAGCCTCAAAGAAACGGGGGCAATGGATGGGCGGCCTTCCACCTCTTGGATATGATAATATTAACAAGAAGCTGGTGGCAAATTCTGATGAAGCAAACACAGTCCAGCATATCATGACGCGGTATGTAGAGCTTAAGTCTGTCACAAAGCTCAAGCATGAACTTGACCTTGATGGTTATCTTACCAAAACCCGCATAACAAGGAAGCAGTCTCAGACAGGCGGCAAGCCCTTTAGCCGCGGCCACCTCTACAAGCTCCTTTGCAATCCCGTTTACATCGGCAAGACCACACATAAAGGCGTGGTCTTTGACGGACAGCATGATCCTATCGTTGATCAGGAATTATGGAATTCGGTACAAGCAGGGCTCAAAGCAAATGCTCCTAAGCGAAGGCGTTCCATTAACATCGCATCGAATAGTCTTCTCACAGGGATGATCTTTGAAGATAGCGGAGACCGCCTTTCTCCCGTGCATTCTAGAAAGCCCAATGGAAGGCGTTACCGCTATTACATCTCGGCGCGATTATCAAAAGGCGAAATGGATGACGGGACGGCCTTGAGGCTTCCGGCCAAACAGATTGAGGGTCAGGTGTTTAGGCGTCTGACAGACCTATTAAGCAATACAGGCCAATTGATGGGTATGGTAGACGGCTCACACCTGACACCCCAACAGGTTTCAAAGGTAGAGCAGCATGCAAGCGAGCTAGCCGCGCGCCTCACATCAAACTGCGTTGAAACGCAGAGAACCCTACTGATTGATATCATTCAACGGATTACCATCTCGCCCAAGGACCTTATGTTGGAGCTTCGGAGGGACGCATTATTTCCAGATGGCATTTGCTCCCAAAAAGTCAAACTCGAAAACGACGCCATTACGCTCGCCTATCCGCTACAGATGAAGCGGCGCGGCATTGAGACTAAACTCATCATTGGCGGCGTGGCGTTAGGGCAGCCAGACCCCGAACTTATCAAACTTATTGCCAAGGCCAGAAACTGGTATGGTGGCCTTAAGACGGGACGCTTCAAATCTATCAAAGACATCGCAGCAATTGAAAAAATGGATGACGGTGATGTCAGCAGAACCTTATCCCTCGCCTTTCTTGCCCCCTCGATCATTCATGACATCATTGCTGGTAATCATGCTATAAATCTCACGCCAAGAGACTTAAGCCGCAAAGCTAATAGGCTTCCATTAGATTGGGCGCAGCAGCGCAGCTTTCTAGGCATGAAAGCTACCTAAGCTAACAACTCCCCCAACACTTACATCATTGCAACATGCAGACTGCATCAGGCCGCAAACATCTTGGACGCTAAATTTGGGATCTGAGACGCTCTCGGAAATAGGGCTAATTATCGGGCATTTTCCGTCTCATTTCGCGTCTCTACTCTGCATATATCCGGCTAAACCCCCGTTACTAGGGGACTTTCTCAGTCAGGACGTATCGGCGGTGAAAAGCGCAGCGTGCGTGGTAGTGGACGCAGTCCGCAGATAGCCCGTCTCACGCCCAAATTCCCTGCTTTACAGGGAATTAACAGGGAATATATTTGTTTTTCACCATAAATTCCGAATTCACCCCCTGCAAGCCACTGAAAACGCTATGAAATTTGGAGGTTTCCCTGCCTAAATTAACAGGGAATTTTATTTTGCAAGCAGGGAAAGCTGATCGGGCGGCAGGGAATTACAAATTGGAAACAGGGTATATTAAAAACGCATAAGCCGCTGACATGGGAGTCCTAAACCGCCCAAAATAAGCCGCTGGTAATGTTTGTGAATACGGCAGAATTCGTCCAAAATAAGCCACTCATTTTATCTCCTACCAAACCCTGCGGACCTCAACTTGGTGGTTAAATTGCTTTCGCAATCATCCATATCCCCATGCCAATCATGGCTAGGTTTTCGGTGAGTGATACAAAGCCCAGCGGTACATTCGCCCCGCCGCCAACACAGGCGCATTTTAGATCACGCTTATCGACATAGACCGCTTTAATAACTGAGATCGCGCCAATCGTCCCAATGAACAAAGCAATAGGCGCGGCTATCAACCCAAATATTCCGCCTGCAACCATCAGGATTGCGGCCAGCGCTTCTGCAAACGGATAGACATAGGAATAACGCACAACCCGCCGCGCTAAAATATCATAGCCGACAAACATATTTGAGAAGGTTTCCAAATCTCGTAATTTGAGCATGGCCAGCATGCCCATTGAGAAGGCAATAAACCATTCCAGTGCTCGCAGATTGAGTACATCGCCTGATGTCGCCCAATTGGCCGCAATCGCGAGCAGTGCGGAGATATAGAAGACGACTAAAACAGGCGTGTAAGTCTTCTTATCCGGGTCTTTCACCTTATACCCGAAGTTCTCTCGCAGAGCATCAAAGCCGCCGATACGGTCACCGTCGATGAAAGTTTGCGGCGTGGTCTTTACATCATGCTTTTCTTTAAAGGCATCCGTGTCGACGCGGTTTGTCAGCCAATTATCCTCAACCTCAAACCCTTTGCGTTTGAGAAGGTCCACAGTCTTGATACCAAAGGGACAGATATGTTTATCCGTCACCATGCGGTAGACAACGGCCTTTTTACCTTGAGACGTCTCTTTCACGGCAAGTTTGTCTGAAATACTCATAACTGTCTCCTTCCAGTTTGAATTATGCTTTAGCGGAACAACAACATTCGCTTTTTGGCTTAGTTAAAGGATCTACCTTTGGCTTGCTCGAAGGTGCATTATTATGGGTAGCGTTCGATTTTTGGTTGCAACAGGCTGATTGCGAGGGAGCCGTTATGTGAGTGCAGGGCATGAAAAACCTTTCCTATGGATTGCATTTCCATATACATATAATACCTATAGGGGGTATATTAAAGAGGCGGTATCATTTTTCTCTTATGCGGTGATCCAGCTAGCTTTCGGCAGTCATCTTGCCCAGCACTAGATAGCCCTAATGGTGATGGCCTCCGGGCCCCGTAAGGGTGGTTGCCAATAAGATACAGACGAGAACGAGTATAAATAAAGCGGCTTCAAGGCTTAATGATTTACGCAGCGCCGCACGTCCAAGCGATGGCGATTGCGTTAGGAGACCTGCAATTCGAAATTTATTATAAGCGCCCACACCCAATATCAACAAAGCCGAAATGAACTTGCCCATTAACAGGCGGCCATAAAGCGTTGAGCTTAAATTGAGTAAATTACCGTTTAGCCGCCATAGCAAATAGAGCCCGGACACAAATAGAAGCGGCACAGCCCAAACGGCAAAAAAACTAAACCGATCCGCCCTCGCGATTATGTCATTATCCGATGTCGCAGTTGAGGGCCAAAGACTGATCGGAGCCCATATCCAAAACCCCGCAATAAGACTATGAGGGACCACCCAGAGCGGAAGCAACGGCATGTTTTCGGCGCCTTGCGTATGCCCTGATGCCGCAAAACCTGCGCTCAATACGATTATCGAAAAAGCCGCCGCTATTTTTCTCAAAGCGTTCGCGTTTATGAAGCTGGAGAGAATGGCTAAACCCGCGCCGCCCATGAACACCAAAAACTGAGTCCCATTGGACTGCCAGACCCAGCCGAAAGTCTCTGGGTTAAAGGCCGGCGAAAGTGAGCCTGCTAATTGCGCATTGGCAATGATCAGCTTTGAGATGGCTCCTATAATGAGAACCGCGACAAATACACGAAGACCCTTCAGTTTTTGCTGAATGCCGAGACAAAAATGCGACAAGATGCCGATTGTGACTAAAGCTGCAATATAGAGCGTTAGTTTTACAATCAGGGCTAAAGCGGTCAGCATAGAGACGCTTATTGAACTGTGAAGCTCAGGCCGCCTTTGACGATATGCCCGTCCTTAGAAATGGCTCTCCACGTCATTTCGTATAGTCCGCTTTGAAACTTGGGCATGGGAATAGAGAATTTTTCTTCCCTGGATTTAGGCGGTGTGAAATCAACTGCAATGTCTTTTCCCTCGCTATCTTTGAGAGAAAATGTCGCCAGTCCTACCTTTTGCGCGAACACCAGATCAAAGACTGCCGGCATCGTTTGATAAACGCCGCCGTCTTCTAATGTGGCGGATTGGACCTTAGTATGAGCCATAGCTGTAGGAGCCAGCAAAGACGCCATGAGAAAAGCCCCAAGCGTCAATTTTAAAAACGACCTTATCATCTGCTTATCCTTCAGCGTTTCAATTTATCAAAAAGGTCTACGAGTTCAGCGACTTTTTCGCGCTGAGCCGTCTCGTCACCGGACTGGATGGCTGCATTCACGCAACCCGCGGCATGTTCTTTGAGGATTTCGCTCTCCGCCCGCGCCATAGCGGATTTTACCGCCTGCATCTGGGTTAAGATATCAATGCAGTAGCGTTCATCTTCCAGCATTTTGATAATACCGCGCACTTGGCCCTCAATTCTTTTGAGGCGGTTAATTGTCTTAGGTGAGTGTACAGACATTTTTTCTCTTACATTAGATAGACACGAAAGCGTGACGCCTTTTGGGCGATAGCATGCCCCATAGGGGTATTTACTTTCTTAATCCTTTTGAGCTATGATGCAAGTATGAGAGTCATTTCGACAGTCTTCTGCTTATTCGCAGCCTTCATCATGATGGCGACACCTGTCATGGCGTGCTGCGTCACAGGTCATGTTGATACGCCTATGAATTCAGCACAGGCGGCTGATGCGTCAGCCCCGCCTTGTCACACGACGGCTGAGGCCAAATCAGGCGATAGCGACACGCAAACGCCAGAAAAATACTGTTCCTCTTGTGATGATTGCACTGTGTCATCTGCTTTCACGGCTTATACTGACCCGGTCACAAATACACAATCAGACCTGACCTTCGTAACGCTTATCAATAACCCTACGGCCCTGCCGCGTCCGGAAGTGCGCCTTTTGAGAACAACGGGACCGCCTCCAAGGCAACCCCTCGGGCCGTTTGACAGCCCGTTCTCACGCTTCGACACTCAACTTATTTAATCTCCAAACAGACTGACTGTTCAGAGTTTTCCTCTGAGCCTATTCGCCTGTTTAATTGGAGATTTTCGGATGTTTATCCGCCACACAACATTTCATCAGACTCGGTTTCGTGCCGGAGCGCTCTCACTTTTACTTAGCGGCATAAGCGTCATGAGTTTGCAGTCCGCCGCCTTCGCTCAAGATAGGCTTTATGCGCCTGATTTACTTGATGCGACGCAAATCAGTGCCTTTGAACTGCCGCAAACTACAATGCGAGCTATGCCGTTTTCCGAATTAGAGGCTCAATTGCGCGACCACCCATCATTGGACGCGCTTAGCCTAAGGGCGCAGGCCAATCGACACCGTGCAGAAGGCGCGCTGGGACTGCCTGATCCTGTGGTGTCGCTCCAACTTAACAATGTGCCGCTTTTTGATCCTTCTTTTTCCGAATATCTTCCGTCCAACAAAGCCGTCGGCATTCGGCAAGCCCTGCCAAGTCGATCTGATCGCAAAGCCAATTCGCTTAAATCCCTGAGAAGCGCAGCGCAGCAAGAGCTCGATCGTGAGCAGCAATATGCCAGGCTTCGCGGACAGCTCTTGGTTTACTTAATTGAGAAACAGAGCCTTGATACCCAGCGAGACTTAGCCCTCGCGCGCCAATCCAAATATAATGAATTGTCAGACATCATAGATATTGAAATCAATGCGGGCCGCCCTTTGGTGTTCCGCCTCGCTAAAGTTGATGTAGAGCGCACAGAGGTTTCAAGAACCCTCTCGCAACTGGACGGTCAAAAGGCAGAAATTAACGCAGAGCTTATCAATCTATTGGGCTTCATTCCTGAAACCGACACGCCTGCGCTTTCCAAGACGCCATGGACCGGGAATGCTCTTGGGTTTTATGCCGTCCGCGTCGCCGATGCGGATGTCGATATATCCGATGCTGATGTGCAGCGCGCAGAAGCCGACTTTAAGCCCAATTGGGGCGTCAATCTAACATACCAACAGCGCGAGTCTGGCCAAGGTCCACGATCAAATTTTGACGGTGAAGATTGGGTGTCAGGCGGCGTCAGTTTTTCAATCCCGCTTTGGGCAGGCAAACGTCAAGAACCCAATTTACGGGCCGCTAAGATTGACAAGATTGCCAGTATTGCGCGGCGCACAGCCATAGCGCGGCAAGTGCAATCCGAGTGGTCACGCTATGAGGCGCGGCGAGAGACCGCTGTCCAAAACATACGGATTATCGAGCAAAAAATTAGCGCGATTGAAGCGCAGACAGCCGCCCAATTGATCACATACGAATCCGGGGCTGGCGATTATTCCCCCATTCTGGACGGCGAGATTGCCATTCTTATGTTGCGCTCGGAAATCGTCAAAGAACAAACACGGCGCGATCAAATGATTGCAAAAATGAACAGCCTTTTGGTGACATCATGACCCCTTTTAAATACGCCCTAATCCTAAGCAGCGCCTTCATTCTGGCGGCGTGCGAACCTGCATCCAAACAGCCATCGGCGTTAGACGCCGGACATGATCACGCGGCTATGCAGGCAGAGCAATCGCAGCAATCAAAAATGGATATGCCAGCAGAAGAGGTCAGCTCTTATACCTGTCCAATGCATCCGCATTTTATTTCAACGGATCCCAATGGGAGCTGCCCAATTTGCGGTATGGATCTTGTGCCTGTCTCGACAGAGCCCAAAGGCAGTTCGGGCGTTTCCATCTCTCCTGAAATGCTCCAAACAATGGGTATCAGAACAGCCATCGTCTCCGTTTCAAACTTTAATCAAGCCTTGCGCGCTTACGGCACAGTCGAGCCCAATACACGGCTGGAGTCTATGGCGGCCTCCCGTCTTGAAGGCTGGATCAATGGTCTGACCGTGAGGGCAGAGGGCGACAGCGTGCGCCGCGGACAACGTCTTTATAGCATTTACACACCTGAGCTAATCGCAGCCCAAAAGGACTACCTGGCCTCACTACAAATTGGCAATGAGCGCCGCATTGCTTCCGTCCGTCAAAGGCTAATATCTAAAGGCATGCAAGAAAGCCTTGTCGAGCGCCTGACCGAGACCCGCGAGCTCATTGAGCGCGTGCCCGTCTATGCGGAAAGTTCCGGCGTTGTAACGCAGCTTATGGTGCGCGACGGCGACTACCTCAAACCCGGTGACCCGATCATGCAGTTACAGGCTTATAATAAGGTTTGGGTTATTGCGTCAGTACCGGAGTCTGATTTACCGAAAATGGTAATAGGGAAGACAGCAGCTTTGAAATTTGAAAGCGCGCCTGATGCCGCAAAATCAGGCAAGATTGACTACATCTACCCAACCATTGATACAAAAACGAGAACGGCCCGCGTGCGTATCAGTGTTGATAATGCATCAGGCTCTTTACGCCCTGGCGCTTATGCGGACATAATCTTTGAAGCTGACAAAACTGAAACGCCGACATCACAGCTCTCTATCCCAAGCCAAGCCATATTACGCGATTCACGCGGAGCACATGTGATTGTCGCTCTAGGGGAAGGCCGTTTTGACTCCCGCGATATTACGATTGGCTCAAGTATTCGCGGCCGCACAGAGGTTTTATCAGGCCTTGCGGAAGGTGAGCGTATTGTCGCCAGTGGTCAATTCATGCTCGATTCTGAATCCAACCTGCGAGAAGGGTTTTCAAAACTCAGCGCGCCTACCTCAAATTTTGACGGAACAACCGCTTTGTCCGAGCTTCCAATAGACGGCTCTACACTGAGCCAAATTGATCACATGATTGATAGCGCGCTCTATTTCCATGAAGCCTTGATTGATGGCTATGCGATTGACCCTTACTTCCTAGATCCCACCCTCACATTGATTGAAAATCTAAAGGGCCGATTTGCAGGCTCCAAGCTGTCTCCGATTTTAGAAAAGGCTGAGACGTCCATAAGCGGCGCTAAAGAGAATAAAATGGGCGAGCCCTTAGCAGTCCAGCTTTCAAAGTTGATGACGGCTCTTGATCCGTGGCTGACGCTAGGCGCGCCCGCTCACTATAAAAGCAAGGGTCTCATATTTTATAGCGATGATGAAACGGCTCGTCTTTGGCTGCAAGAGGGCGGATTACCTGCTAATCCTTATTCGGATGCTACGGCTCAAGTCATTGCGTGGCCTGATCCCATGGCTGACGACATGTCTGGCACAACCCCATGAGCGAGCATAATATCGACAACTTAGCGGGCAAAGATCCGTCAAAGTCAGCCATTGCCAAGCTGATTGCATGGTCTGTTGCCAATCAGCTTATCATCATTGTCCTCGCCATAGCATTAGCCGTCGGAGGCTGGCTGTCGCTCAAGGAAATGCCGCTCGATGCCATCCCTGACCTGACGGATACGCAGGTCATCATCCGGACCGAGTTTCCGGGACAGTCACCGCAAATTGTCGAAGATTTGGTGACCTATCCGCTTTCAACAAACTTATTAGGTCTGCCAAAGACGAAAGATGTACGCGGCTCGTCCATGTTCGGCACCAGTTTTGTTTATGTCATCTTTGAAGAAAGCGTGGACCCTTATTGGGCGCGCTCACGCGTCGTCGAAGCGCTCTCTCGCCTCGGTTCTGAACTCCCCGAAAATGCCAATCCTCAAATTGGGCCCGACGCAACGGGCGTGGGCTGGATTTACCAATATGCCTTAGTCGATAAGACGGAGCAGACAGATTTGGCGGAGCTGCGGTCCCTCCAAGATTGGTTCTTAAAGTTAGAGCTTTCAGGCGTAGAAGGCGTTTCAGAAGTGGCCTCCGTCGGCGGATTTGAACGGGAATATCAAGTCCACATCGACCCTAATCAATTAGAGTCGTTTAACGTATCCATCGACCAGCTTGCTCGCGCCATTCGCGCCGCCAGCAGCGAGGTTGGCGGACGCGTGCTTGAGCAAGGCGAGACTGAATATGTCATCCGATCATCCGGCTATGTCAAAACAGCGCTCGACTTAGAACAAGTCGTGGTTTTGGCCGAAGACGGGACGCCTGTGATATTATCGGATGTGGCCCGCATCGTTGAAGGCCCAGCGCTTCGGCGCGGTATTGTCGAACTCAACGGCGAAGGCGAAACCGTGGCGGGCATCATCGTGATGCGTGACGGCGAAAATGCATTGGAGGTTATTGACCGGGTCAAAGATAAGCTCACAGAGCTGCAGCGTGGCCTTCCGGACGGTGTTGAGATCGTCACAGTCTATGATCGCGCGCCGCTCATTGAGGGGGCTGTGTCCTATCTGAAAAAGAAGCTGATTGAGGAAGGCCTTGTTGTCGCCCTCGTCATTTTTCTTTTCTTGCTGCATTTTAGAGCTGCCTTTGTCGCGGTGTTCACCTTACCGCTGGGCGTTCTAGGGGCTTTCATCATCATGTCAGGCCAAGGCGTAACAGCCAACATCATGTCTTTAGGCGGCATTGCTATTGCGATTGGCGCGATGGTGGATGCGTCCATTGTCATGGTCGAAAACGGGGTGCGAAAACTCTCAGACTTGGGAGAGAAACCTGACGAAGCAACGCGCAAACGCGTGCTAATTCAAGCCGCGCAGGAAGTCGGCCCCGGTCTCTTTTTCTCGCTATTGATTATCGTCGTCTCCTTTCTCCCTGTCTTCGCTCTAACTGGAGAAAGCTACCGTCTGTTCTCGCCGCTCGCTTTTACTAAAACCTACGCAATGGCCTTTGGCGCTTTGTTATCCGTTACGCTTATTCCTGTGCTGATGATTTGGCTATTGCGCGGTAAGATGCGTCCGGAGACCGCCAACCCGCTTAACCGTTTCATTGTCTGGATTTATAAACCCATCATTTGGGCAGCACTCAAATTCAAATGGGTGACAGTGCTTATCGCCATAATCATCACGGCAAGCGTTATCATTCCCGCGCAAAAGCTAGGCACTGAATTCATGCCCGCGCTCTATGAGGGCGAGCTGCTATATATGCCGACCACCTTGCCGGGCGTTTCCTCAACTAAGATGCGTGAAATTCTCGGCCAGACTAACCGCGTGATTAAAACTGTTCCTGAAGTGGAGGCAGTCTTCGGTAAGGCGGGACGTGCCGATACGGCGACTGATCCCGCGCCGCTGACCATGATTGAGAGCTGGATTAAGCTAAAACCTAAATCCGAATGGCGCGCAGGTATGACCGCTGACGGTATTGTCGATGATCTAAACAGCCGCCTTCAAATGCCGGGACTTGTAAACTCATGGGGTTATCCGATCAAAATTCGGATGGATATGGTCTCGACGGGTATCCGCACGCCTATTGGCATTAAGGTGACAGGTGACAACCTTACTCAGATTGAAGCTATCGCGCGCGAAATTGAAGGCGTTGTCACCGACATCCCCGGCACGCGGTCTGCTTTTGCTGACCGTGTTCTCGGCGGTAAATATCTTGAGATTACGCCTAACCGATTGGAACTGGCGCGTCGCAATATCGACATGGGGACTTTCCAAGGCGTTATCCAAACAGCGCTTGGCGGGATGACCTTGGCCGAGTCGGTGCAAGGACGTGAGCGCTATAATATCATGCTGCGATATGAGCGGGCCTTCCGCGAAACGGATGCGGACATCGAGAACATTCTCATTCCCACACCAACGGGCGCGCATATACCGCTGCGCGAAGTTGCAAGCGTTGCCTACACTGAAGGGCCGCCGATGATCCGGTCTGAAAACGCGCGTCTTACGGGATGGGTATTTGTTGACATCGCGGGACGTGACCTTGGGGGCTATGTTGCTGAGGCCAAGGACATCGTTGCAAATGCTGTCACCTTGCCGCCGGGCTACGCCATTGGATGGTCGGGTCAGTATGAGCAATTACAGCGCGCCAATGAACGTCTAAAAATTGCAATACCTGCGGCTATCGGTCTTATCTTTCTGCTCCTAATGCTCCACTTTGGCCGTCTTGACCGCACACTGATCATCATGCTGTCTCTGCCATTCGGCCTCGTTGGCGGTTTATGGGCCGTCTATTTAGCGGGCTATAACCTGTCTGTTGCGGTGGCTGTTGGCTTTATTGCTTTGGGCGGCATCGCTGTTGAAACCGCCGTGGTCATGCTGCTCTACATTGATCAACAAGTACGCACGGACGGCCCGAAAACACGCGATGAGCTTTTCCAAGCGGTTAGCCACGGCGCGGCGCTACGTGTCCGTCCTAAACTAATGACAGTTCTCACAGTCATGGCAGGTCTCGCCCCCATATTCCTGACTGAAGGGTTAGGCTCTGATGTCATGCGGCGCATCGCTCTGCCCATGCTCGGGGGCATGATTTCAACAACCCTGCTAACGCTCATCGTCATTCCAGCCATCTATTTCATCTGGGTCGGTCGCCAACTTCCAAAACTACCAACACATGCAACGCTTGAAGGAGAAACCGCATGAAACATCTAACTCAACTTACAATTACTGCCTTAGCTGCATTTATTCTGTCTGCGTGTGGCGGCTCCGGCGACATGGATCACAGTAAAATGGAACATGCTAAAACGGATGACGCCAAGATGGACCACAGCACAATGGACTACAGTAAATTGGATGAAGCGAAAACGATGGGCGGCACGGGCCATACAACAGGCGTAATATTATCCATCAGTCCAGACGGCACAGAAGCGACGATTGATCATCAGGCAATCGACGGCGTTGGCATGGGGGCGATGACGATGGGCTTTGGTATCACGTCTTCGGTCGATCTGTCCGGATTTGCGAAAGACGACAATGTCAGCTTCATGGTCAAAAAGGGCCGTGATGGAAGCTACCGCATCACCGCAATTTGTAACACAGATACAGAGGGCAAAGACTGCCTCAATGCGAAGATGGATCATAGCGGTCACTGATTGCTTGCGCCTGCGATTTTTGTCGTAGGCGCATCCGCTCTGAGGAGGGCACAATGAATAAAGCGATATTAAACCGAAATTTGCGAAAGCTACATTTATGGTTCGGGATTGGCATAGGTCTGCAATTGGGACTGTGGCTCATCTCTGGCTTATTCATGACACTTTTTCCAATCGACCAAGTGCGCGGTACACATCTGCGTAGTGACCAACCACCGCCGCTTTTAGAGCCGAGCCTGGATATATTAGGGCCCATGGACATTCTTATCCAACATGCCCTCACGCCGCAGTCTCTCACATTGCAATTAATTGAGACTGAGCCCGTTTATTTAGCGCTTAATGATGGCAAACCTCAGATTTTTGATGCCAAGACAGGTACCCCGCGCTCGCCGCTGAACGAAGCTCTGGCGACTAAGATCGCCGTCACAAATTATGCCGGGCGCAGCACAGCTATGAGCGCAACACTTTTTTCAGGCAAAGCGCCGCGAGAATATGGACGCGAAGGTCCAGTCTGGCGCATCGACTTCGCAAAGCCGGATGCTGCCAGTTTTTACGTCGATGCCACAACCGCCGAGGTCAAAGCGGTAAGAACGGGGCTTTGGCGCACCTATGATTTTATGTGGGGGCTGCACATCATGGATTGGAGCAACCGTGAGAATTTTAATTCGTGGTGGCTCAAGGCTTTTTCTGCACTTTCAATTGTCTTCTTTCTTTCTGGATTTGGGCTCGCCGTTCTGAGGTTTCTCAGCACAGTTAAACGTCGCCGCCAAACCAAGATTGGAGGCTAAGCATGGTCTCAACACTCCCGGAAACTCCAAATGATCCGTTATTTGGGAGTAATCATCTCACGCCTATTCGGTGGGTTCTTGCGGGCCTCGTTGCCCTAGGGCACTTTTGGCTTACGACTACGGGCTATGAACCTTTTCGCCTGCATCAATGGACGGGCGGCTATATGGCGGTGAACGGGTTTTTTGTGCTCTCTGGTCTGCTTATCATGAAAAGCCTCGCGACACGAAACGACTTGAAGTCCTATGCGGTTTCTCGGCTCCTTAGGATTTATCCGGCTTTAATAGCCCTCATGGTTGCTTTCATATTTATCTTCTCAACCGTCTTTTCTAAACCGGGCGGTCTGCCTAATTTGACGTCACTCGATACATGGTCTTATGCGCTACGTGTCTTATTGATGGGAGATCCGGAAGGCGCGCCAAGCGGTATATTCATGGGTAATGTTGAGCAGGATTTTAATGGCCCGCTTTGGACTATCAGATATGAACTGGCGGCTTATGTTTTAGCGGCCTTCGCCTTTGCTATAGGTCTCGCAAAACGTTTATGGACAACCGTGGCAATGCTTATGGTGGTCCAAGCCATATATATTCTCGCGCCTTTAGCCGCTGATGTTTCCGCCCTGCCAACATCTCTATTGCCTTTGTTTAGACTATCAGGCTGCTTCCTTCTTGGCATGGCCCTCTGGCACTGGCCAGCAGGCCGCAGACCGCCTTTGTGGAGTATTGGGGTTGTCGCTATTCTATTCGCCGTCTTTGGCGCTGGGTTTGCGGGAGAGCTACTTGCAACACTTTTACTCACGGGGCTGATGTTGAGACTGGGGCTTTCGCGCCGTCAATTTAAGCCGCTGCTCAAACTGCCGGATTACTCATACGGCATTTATATTTGGCATTACCCAATTATCCAAGCGGTGCTATTCTTCATCCCGGGTTTAGGGCCATTTGAAATCATGGCGATTTCAACGCCTCTATTCATTCTTTTTGCAGGACTGTCTTGGCACATGATCGAAAAGCCTGCGTTAAGGCTTAAATCGCGTATACCTAACGCCCGTGTTAATCCTAAGTCGAACAAGTGAGCCTTTCCACGGAGTGTCCAAGCGCGAGCTATTATTTAGAGCGAGTTTAATTACCCAGTTTTTTGGTCAATATGGAAGCTTGAGGCAATTTCCATATAACGGTTGTGAATGTCCAATTATGCATGTCTTTGCCCCTTAAAACTGAACCATCTTTTACTTAGTAGTTTTGATGGAAAGGAATTGAGTTATGGCAAGGAAGAGGTTTTCGGATGAGGACGTTATTCGGTTATTGCGTCAGATTGAGGTTGAGTTGGCGTCTGGTGTGACGGTAGCGACGGCGTGCCGGTCTGTTGGCGTTAGTGATGCGACCTATTATGGCTGGCGAAAGAAATTCGGCGGCATGGGGCCTTCTAAAGTCAAGCAGATGAAGGTTTTGGAGAAAGAGAACCAACGGCTTCGTAAAGCTGTATCGGATCTGACATTGGACAAGTTGATCTTGCAGGAGAGCCTTGATTATTTAAAGCCCAAGGCCTGACAGCTTCTAAGCTACGTCAGGCCATTATTCATTGTCGACAAAGGCTCAACACATCTGAACGTCGTACGTGTCAGACCATAGGTGTATCCCGCAGTAGCTTCCGTTATCAATCAGTGCCGAAAGATGACGAAGCGGAACTGCGATTAGCTCTCATCCGGCTTGCTAAAAAATATGGCCGTTATGGCTACCGCAAGATAGCTGCACTTCTGCAAATGGAAGGCTGGATGATCAACCACAAAAAGGCTGAACGGTTGTGGAGAGAGGAAGGCCTTCAGCTTCCCAAGCGGCATAAGAAGCGTAAACGGCTGTATCACAAAGACAGCTCGGTCATAAGGCTCAGACCTCAGTATAAGAACCACATTTGGAGCGTAGACTTCGTACATGACAAGCTCAGTTCTGGCCGCTCTTATAAGATGCTGACAGTGCTGGATGAATATACCCGTCAGGCATTATGTGTTGAAGTGAAGTCAAAGATGGGCTCGGCGGATGTATTGGAAGCTTTGTATCCTCTTCTGCTAAAACACGGAAAGCCGGAATACATCCGCTCAGATAATGGCTCTGAGTTTATCGCAACTGCGCTCCAGCTCTGGTTACGCAAGGTTGGGGTCAAGCCGATACAGATCTACCCTGGGTCACCTTGGGAAAATGGATATAATGAGCGCTTCAATGGAACTCTCCGCCATGAAGTCCTCAATGCAGAATGGTTCACCAGCATCAATCAGGCCCAAACAGTTATCAACATGTGGCTCAAAGAGTACAATCACATAAGGCCGCATCAATCCCTAAACATGCGTCCGCCGGTCCCAGAGACTCTACATCAAAGTGGTACATAAAAAAGGGGCTGGACACTATAGTCAGCAGTTTCTTGATAGTTCTGCATTATGGCGAATCTAAACGCCGGGGACAGGAGCCATCCACACCATCCGCTATGGGGATCAACCTACGTTTCTGCGAGCGGCCGTAGTTGGCGATTTTAAGCCGCTCAGTTTTCGGCAGCGCGGGGGTTGCGGACGTTAGAATCAAATGAAGAACGGTATAAAAAATAAATTCCGAACGATGCGCGCCGCCGCGATTACGATGTATGCTTGCTACGTTTGTATCCTAACAACCGCAGCGCATTGAAAACCACAATCAAGGTGGAGCCTTCATGGATTAAGACCGCCGGACCAATCCCTAGTCCAAATAAAGTCGCCGGAATAAGCAGCGCAACAGTACCGAGGCTCGCCCATAAATTTTGCCGAATGATCCGGCTGGTCTGACGGCTAAGCCCAACGGCAAAGGGCAAGGTTTCCAAATCATCCGCCATCAAGGCAATGTCTGCGGTTTCGAGCGCCACATCAGAACCTGCAGCGCCCATGGCGATACCAACCGTTGCATTGGCCATAGCGGGCGCATCATTGACGCCATCCCCAACCATAGCGACGCCACCTTGAGCTTTCAGTTCTGCGATTTTGGTCACTTTATCTTCGGGCATCAGGTCGCCGAACGCGATATCCAATCCAACCTCTTTCGCTACAGCATTGGCCACATTCTGATTGTCTCCCGAGATCATCATCATGCGCTTGAGACCAATAGCGCGAAGGTCAGCGATAACGGTTTTGGCCGTCTCGCGCGGCGTATCCATGAGGCCTATTGCACCTAAATATCGCTCGCCCGCGCGCACGATCATCGTCGTGCGGCCTTTGGTTGATAGTTCTTCAACGAGCCTGCGTAAGTCATCCGGTAACGGCGAACCCTCGGCCTCATCAAACAGCGCTGTCTTACCGATATGTACGAGTTCACCATTCACTCTGGCCGATACGCCTTGGCCGATAATATTCGCAAAATCTGTTGCCTCACGGGGATTATCTCCCAAGCGCTTTTTGACATCTTCAACAACGGCCTGCGCTAATGGATGGTCACTGAGCGCTTCGACCGCCGCGCTGATTTCAAGGAGTTCTGTTTCCGATGTGTCGCCATAAGGCACGATGTCCACCAGAAGAGGCTCACCAATGGTCAGCGTGCCAGTCTTGTCAAAAGCAATTGCGTCGAGACGACCCAGTGCTTCAAGCGGCGCGCCGCCTTTTATCAAAACGCCGCCGCGCGCAGCTCGGGCAACGCCTGACAATATGGCGCTCGGCGTTGCAATCGCCAGCGCGCAGGGACTGGCCGCGACTAAGACCGCCATGGCGCGGTAAAAACTCGTGGCGGGACTCTCATCTAAGACAAGGAATGACAGGCTCGTCAAAACGGCCAAGACAATCACGCACGGCACGAATATTCTTTCAAACTTCTTGGTGAAGCTCTGCGTCGGAGATTGTCGAGTTTGCGCTTCGGCGACCATTGTCATCACGCGCGCCAATGTTGTTTCACCCGCCAGTTTTGTGACGAGCACTTCAAGACTACCGCTGCCGTTAATTGAGCCGGCAAAGACGCGGCCCGATGCAGAGACAGCATCCGGATTTTCTAATGCCCGTGCGCGGTCCTCAACCGGCAATTTGTCTACAGGCGCGCTTTCACCTGTAATCGGCGCTTGATTGACGGCGCTTGCACCTTTGACAACAAATCCGTCTGCAGGCAGGCGTTCATTTGAGCGCACAATAACAATGTCGCCAATTTTGAGCGCGTTGATATGAACAGTTTCCGTTTTATCGCCGCGCCGAACCAAAGCCTCATCGGGCGTTAAATCGGCGAGCGCTGCAACAGCATTTCGGGCGCGGGCCATAGCATAATTCTCAAGCGCATGGCCAATACTGAATAAGAAAAGTAAAAATGCGCCTTCCGCCCATTCGCCTAAAAATGCGGCTCCCGATGCGGCCACTATCATCAGAAAATCTATTTGGAATTGCCCTTTGAGTATTTTCCCGAGCGCTTCGCGCAAAGCGAAATACCCGCCGAAGAAATAAGCGGCAAGCAAAAACCCAAACCCGACTTGTCCGGGAATGAGATTAAGTTTCGGCCCAAGCCAGCCCGTCAGCAAACAAATCCCGCAAAGGGCCGCAAATATGATTTCAGCGCGTCCGCCTAGAAGACGGTTTAAGACATCATCATGGGCGTGGTTGTGTCCGTCATTTTCAGTGTGATCATCGCCATCAGGCTCATTTGAATGTTCGTGTTTATCAGACATAGTAAATTCCTTTAGTCAGGCTCCGACGGGCAGAGGCCAATCGGAGCCCTTTAATCATTCAGCCAAAGCCGCGTTACCTTCATGCAACGTCTCAACCATAGAATGGTGCCCGCCGGGTTTTGGCGCGAACCATTTATGGAGCGCGGGCATAACAAGGAGCGTGAGTAAGGTTGATGTTACTAAGCCGCCAATGACCACGGTTGCCAATGGGCGTTGCACTTCTGCGCCGACGCCTGTCGCGAGCAATAAAGGCGCAAGCCCCAGTGCGGTTGTCAGGGCCGTCATTAAGACGGGGCGCGCCCGAAGTCCGGCGGCATCAATCGCGAGCGTATCGCGGTCGCGTCCGGCGCGGGCAAAATCATCCATGAAGCTCACCAGCACCATGCCGTTTCCGAGCGCAATACCAAACAGCGCAATGAAACCAACTGTTGCAGGCACTGAAACAGGCAGGCCCGTTATCCACAGCGCCAAAGCACCGCCCGTCAAAGCCAGCGGGATATTCAACAAGATGAGTATAGCCGATTTCATTCTGCCGAATGTGATGAGCAATATGAAGAACACAATGGCCAGCGTGATCGGAATGACAACGGCAAACCTTGCATTGGCCTGTTGTTGCAATTCGAATTGCCCGCCCCAAATCAGGCGATAGCCCGGCGGTAGATTAAGCTGTTCGTCCGTCAACGCCTGCGCGTCTAAAACGAAAGACCCAATATCACGTCCGCGTACATTGGATTGCACCGTGATGAAACGCTCACCATCCTCTCGCGTGATCTGGCGCGGACCGATAACGGTTTCAATACTGGCAACGGTCTCTAAAGGCACGCGCGCACCAGTAGAGGATTTTAAAATTATCCGACTAATTGCCTCCGGCGTATTTCTGTCCTCGGCATGGAAGCGCACAACAATCGGGAATTGCCTAACACCCTCAAAGAGCGCACCCGCTTCAGCGCCGCCAACAGAGGCACGCAGGGCATCCAACGCATCTTCGACATCCAAACCGTAACGGCCCAACGCTGCCCGATCCATTGTCACAACGAGCTGCGGAGCGCCTGTGATCTGGTCGGCCTGCACTTCGGCGGCTCCCTCGACTTGCTGTAGCAGAGCCTGCAAAACCTTTGACTGCTCAAGCAAAACATCAGAATCGGGTCCAAATATTTTGACGGCTAATTCTGCTCGGGTGCCTGTTAGTAGCTCATCAACTGACATCGCAATGGGCTGACCAATATTAACGACAATTCCCGGATAACTTTCTAGGTTTTCAGAAATGCCAGCACGCAAATCCTCAGCCGACAGTCCAGCCCGCCATTGATCTTGCGTCTTAAGCTCAACAAAGCTTTCCGCACTATTGGTCGGATCGGCATGAGCACCGACTTCGCCGCGCCCGATACGTGTCACAATAGATTTGATTTCAGGGAAGGTTTCCAGAAGACGTTTTTCGACACGCGTTGTGGTCGCAGACGCTTCGGTCAATGAAATAGACGGCGCCATAGTCATGCGCAGTAAAATATCCCCTTCTTCTAAGGCTGGCGTAAATTCAGAGCCAAGGCGCGACCCCGCCAATCCTCCGGCAAGCAATAAAATGCCGGCAAGCACTATGGCGGCAAATCTTTTCCTCACGAAAAAGCTTGAAGCCATACTTACATATTTGGCTAATGGGTCTGGCTTGTCAGATTTACGTTTAGATGAGCGGCGCATGAGTCCATTGGCCATCGCAGGCGCGATAAGCGCGGCATAAAAAAGAGACCCTGTCATCGCCAAGGCAGCCGAAGCAGCCAGCGGCCTAAATGTCTTACCTTCTACGCCTTGAAGAGAAAATAAGGGCAAAAAGACAACGATAACCACGATCACGGCGGCAACCAGAGGCGCAATAACCTCAGCCGATGAGCGCGCGACAATCGTGCGTGTGTCAACACTGAAATCGCTTTCTCGCAATCCCCGGTCAACATTCTCGGTAATGACAATAGCGCCGTCCACCATCATACCGATGGCAATAGCCACGCCGCCCAATGACATGAGGTTAGCGCCTATCCCCAAGACATGCATCGCAATGAACGCAAAGCCAACCGAAAACGGAATTGAGAGGACGACGACCAAGCTTGGACGCCAACCGCCTAGGAAAATAAATACGACCACCGCTACCAGTAGAGCGCCTTGCCACAAAGCCGTTGTGACGGTGGCTGACGCTTTATTGACTAGATTGCCTTGATCATAATAGGGAATGGCTGTGACGCCTTCGGGGAGTGTTGTATTGATTTCATCGAAACGGGTCTGCACTTTGGCAATCACGTCAGATGTGTTGGTTCCGTAGAGCTTTAAGACGAGACCTGCGACGACTTCACCTTCACCATTGGCTGTCGCAAGGCCTTGGCGCACACCGCCGCCAATAATGATTTCGCCCAAATCGCGAACCCGAATAGGACGTCCATCATCAACATTAACAACGATTTCGGCTAAGTCTTCGACTGACCGCGCAAGACCTACGCCGCGAACCGTATATTGCTCCGCGCCGATTTCAAGAAATTGAGCGCCCTCGGTTTTATTTCCGCGCTCCAGCGCCGTCATCACATCACCGATTTGAATATCATAGGCAAGTAAGGCATCCGGATCTAGCTGAACCTGATATTGTTTCTCAAAACCGCCGAGCGACAAAACTTCAGTAACGCCAGGAACCGTTTGCAATTGATATTTAATTATCCAGTCTTGTATTTCGCGCATATCAACAAGACTTCGTGTGCCCGTTTCATCCGCCAGTCTGAAATATAGAATAATGCCGAGGCCGGTAGAAATTGGCCCCATTTGCGGGTCGCCAAACCCGTCGGGAATATTGCCGCGCGCTTCCGCTAACCTCTCGCCGACAACCTGCCGGGCAAAGTAAACATCCGTGCCGTCTTCAAAGTATATATTGACCACTGAAAGGCCAAAGTTTGAGACCGAACGCATGTTTTTAAGCTTTGGCAAGCCTGCCATGGCTGTCTCAATCGGATAGGTGACGTAGCGTTCGACTTCTTCAGGGGCGAGGCCTTCGGTTTCGGTGAACACCTGAACCAGTGAGGGTGTAACGTCGGGAAAGGCGTCAACAGGCAATGCGCGGAACGCGTATATGCCGCCAAGTGTAATGGCGAGTGCGGCGATTGCAGCCAACAGGCGGCCTCCCGCAATGCGATGCATAAAATTAAACATATCTGATTTCCTTAATGTCCGTGACCATCGCCAAAGGCATCTTTTTCGAGCTGAGCTTTAAGCGTGAACGCACCTTCTGAGACAAAACTATCTCCGGCGCGTAGGCCTGACTGTATTTCGACGTAACCACCGGATTCAGATCCAATCGCCACAGATTGCGGGCTAAATCCGCCCTCGACAGGCACGAAGACAGATATTTTGTTTTCGACTGTTTGAACGGAGCCGAGCGGAACACGTAGAACCGGCTGGGATTGCCCGACGCTGATGTCTGCTGTTACAAACTGCCCGGGGCGCAAGTTACCACCGGGATTATCTAGGATAACCCGCGCCGTGGCTGTGCGTGAGGTCTCATTAATTATGGGAAGAATAAAGGCGACGCTCGACTCTGCCAAAATATCGCCGTCATCAGATTTAAGAACAACGCGCGCCTGTTTTTTTATGCGGCTGATATCTTGCTTATAAACACCAATATCTGCCCAAACTACACTATCGTCAGCTATCGTGAACAGCGTTTGCGAACTTGCGTCGCCTGCGGAAACGGTTTCACCTAACGTCACGCTACGGCGGACTATTGTGCCGCTGATCGGCGCTCTCAAATATGAGTTGGAATTATCGCCGTCATCTGCCGTTGCGACTTTTTCCAATGCAGCATCGCTCACCCCCGCAGCATGGAGCTCATTCTCAGCAGCGTCTTTTGCAGCTGTCATGGCTTCAAAATTGGCGCGGGCGGCTTGAACGTCAGCCTCGGCAGTAATTTTTTCAGCAAAGAGGTTTTCTTCTCGCGCCAGCGCTTTACCCGCTAAGGCCGATTGAGTTTGCGCTTTCAGCCAAACCGCTTTCAACCCTGCTAATTCGCGGCTGGAAATCAGCGCCAGCGTATCCCCGCGCTTTACAGCATCGCCTTCGCTTGCATAAAGTTTGGCAATGATACCGCTGACCCTCGGCGATATATTGGCGACCCGATCTGCATCAAAACGGATTTCAGCCGGTAGGCTGATATATTGACCTAGCTCTCCGAGCGTTGCTTGGGACACAACTATACCGGCTTCACGCGCGGCAGGCTCGGTCAATTTCACGATGTCTTCATCACCGTCTTCGTCGCCATGCTCATCACCATGTTCGTCTTCATGGCCACCCTTATCAGCTCCATGATCATCGGAGCTTTGGGCCGAAGTTGGTGATATATTGGTGTCGGATTGTTGAATAACCCCTTTGTCGGCTCCGCAGGCTGTCAAAAGCAAAGCGGTTACGACTAAGGCCGTATTCAGTAGAAAATACTTTTTCATTGGATGTCTCCATTAAAGGGGGACGCACCTGTAAGGCTGCGTAATTTCATGTCTTGAGTGTTGACGATGCGCGCTGCATCAATGACCGCAAGCCCGGCTTCAATCAGGGCTTTACGGGCATTGAGCGTTGTCGTGAGGTCAAACTTTCCTGCCTGATACCCTTTGACAGACGCGTCATAGGCTGACCGTGCGTCAGGAAGCGCTTCATTTTCCAAAAGTATGAGCTGCTTTTGCGCAGATATGAGCTGCGCGCGCGCGGCATTTTGTTGTGAGCGCAGATCACGTTCAACCGCAACGCGGTTAAGTATTTCTGCCTGATGCCGAAACTCGGCGGCTTTCACGGCACCCTTGTTTCGATCAAATATTGGAAAGGGAACGCTCACGCCAAATAACAGGGCGTTATCATTACCCTGCTCAAATCGCCTCAAACCGGCACTGAGGGTTATATCAGGCATAGATTGGGACTTAGCCAAGTCTTGATTAGCTTCGCTGACAACAGTCTGTGCGCTCGCCATATTCAATAAAGGATGGCCTGCAATCCGGCTTTCGCCAATCACCGAAGACGGCAATGGCGCTGGCGTTCGGGCAATAGGCGCGGCAAATTTGGGATCAGCGTTGCCCCACATGCCCGCCAACATATAACGGAGTGTGTCCGTGCGCGCATTTGCGCGTTCAGCGGCGGCTTTCAGAGCCACAGCATCAGCCCGGGATCTCGAAAGCTCAGGCGGAGCGCTTGCTCCGGCTTTCACCCGCTTACCTACAGTTTCTACGAGCGTTTGAGCTAAAAGAGCGGACTCATTTGCAAAATTCGCGACCTGAAAAGCGGCCTCCAATTCATAGAATAAGATTGCCGCTTCGAGTTGGGTTTCCCGCAATATAGCGCTGCATTCTGCACTCGCGAGTGCAGCATTCGCGCTTGCTGCGTCTCTACGAAGACGACGTTTATCGCCAAGCTCTAAAGTTTGAGCGAAAGAGAACGTCGCTTCCGATTGCCCAAATCCTGACAGAGCGCCCGATCCTGCAAAGTTTTCCAGTTCAACACCCACGACAGGGTTAAGTCGGCGTCCGGCTTGCTCCACTTCGGCCTGACGGGCTTTCGTTTCTAAAGCGGCGCGCCGAACCTGCGGAGAGGCATTAGTGATTTCTGCCATAACGGCAGGCAAAGTAAGCGGCGCGCCGGGCATAATTGCCGACGCAGATTGATTCGACTCACCGCAGGGAGCCGCGACCGCAACACCCGCAAAGGCGGTTGCGGTCAGAACGCATACCGCGCCCCGTAATAATTTTAACATTGAAATTTATTCCTCGTGATAACCTAGAGACAAAACCAAGTGACAACTTGGCTATTTGCTAAAGGTTAGGCACGGGGAGGACGATACAGACCCATAGGAGCCGCGCGAGGCGCGACGTCGTAGACATTAAGACTATATCCGAGCCTGGCTGATATAGTATCAGCAGCCGACGCCAGTTGGAGCGAGGTTGCATGGATATGACAGCTTCCACAGTTGTGAGCATGATGATCATGTGGCGGCTTGTTCGGTCGTTCCTGCTTTTGATCAACAGAGGCTGAGGACACAGCACCTTCATCCTGACAAGCAATCTCATCCGGCTCTACGGGATGAATATCCGGCGTCACCGTTGCAAAGCTCATCATAACCGCCACGCAGACAGTCAGCCAAAATTTGGCAAGGGATATGTAGCGTGTTGCAAACATTGGGTCTAATTAGCACCTACAGTCACTGGAGGGTCAAGAGAATAATACAGTCTGCTTATCCGATAGGTGTAAATTCTTTGTGAGTGTGATGATCGTCCAGACATTCGTCATGATTTGAAAGTGTTTGCAGTACTTTGCAATTCGCAATAACGCCGCCTGCGCAAGTAGACACCATGTGTTTTAATTCTGCCTCTAACGCTTCGAGTTGACTAAGCCGCCGCCTAACATCAGCGAGTTGTCGCCGCGCTATGCGGTCAACGCTGGCGCAATCAGTACCGGGGCTTTCTTGAAGATCAATCAAGTCTCGGATAGCTTCAATGGGAAAGCCTAGGTCTCTTGCGTGACGGATAAAATTTAAGCGCTCAACCGCAGCCTCGTCATATATACGTTGCCCGCTGCCCGTTCTGTCAGGCTCCCGAATGAGTCCTATAGATTCATAGTAACGAATGGTCGTGACTTTTACGCCGCATTCGCGGGACAGGATGCCAATGGTTTTCCGGCTCATATCATTTTTCTCTTGCCTCTACAGTGACTGTAGACAGTAGATTATTCTCGAAATTGCACAAGAGGACGATGATAAGATGAGTGGATGTTGCGACGATAAAGTTTTTGAGGGTATGTCAGACGGCTATAAACGCGCCTTGATGACGGTAATCCTGATCAATGCTATCATGTTCTTTGTGGAGATAACAGCGGGTCTCAAATCAGGTTCCCAAGCTCTACTCGCTGACTCTCTGGATTTTGCAGGCGATAGCGCGACCTACACGATTAGCTTCTTGGTGATCGGCGCGTCATTGCGCACGCGCGCCATGGCATCTCTCTTTAAGGGGGGCAGCCTTGCTGTCATTGCCATGATTATCTTGGCATCGTCTTTATATCGCTTTTTAGGTGACACAGTCCCGGCGGCGGAGACTATGGGCCTCATCGGGTTTCTGGCCCTGCTGGCCAATCTCACGAGCCTGTTGGTTTTAATGCGTTGGCGCGATGGCGATTCAAATGTGCGGTCTGTCTGGCTTTGTTCGCGCAATGACGCCATTGGTAATGTCGGCGTTATCATCGCCGGGATCGTGGTCGCAATAACGGGCGCGGCTTGGCCAGATTTACTGGTCGCTATCCTACTTGCAACACTGTTCTTACGCTCTGCCGTCTCAATCGTTTCACAGGCGCGAGCCGAACTTAAATTTGGTGAGGTTATCCAACATGATAAATGCTGAAACAGGTCTGATTGGACTGATGCTCTTTAATGGCTTTCTATCAATTCCATTTGGGATTCTCGCTAAACGCTCCTTTGCAAAAAACGGTAATCTCACGCCTTTTCTGGCCGCTTGGTCTGGCGTTGCGATGCACGGCCACGCTTTGATGACCTTTGGGATTGCATGGATAAACCGAGGAACCCTTTACAAGCCGCTATATTGGACGGTTTTGCCGGGGCTTCTGGTCCTAACAGTGGGCGCTTATATTATCTATCTTGGGCGGAAGGCTTATGGTGATCAATCACGGGTCTACGGGCTAAAAGAAGATTCCCTGATTACTCACGGCATTTATACCCGATCTCGAAACCCGCAATATTTTGGTTATGGCCTCATGTTCTTGGGAGCTGCGATTGCGTCAGGGTCAATGCTGGCCTTTGTCTTCGTCGCTGTGTTTGCCCTCATGGTGCATGTTGGAATAACAAAGGTTGAAGAACCGCATCTTGAATGCATATTTGGCAGACCATTTTCAGACTATAAAAAAAGGGTTGGTCGATATTTTACTTTATTGTGAAAAGAGATTTGCCTTTCAAGGTGACTACTTTCAAACTTAAGGCTGTCAGCGATAGTCTTAGCATCGCCTCAAGAATAGTACGGGGCTAATGACCAATTTGGGGATGGACTTTCTTTTTTTAAGTGCCCGAAATAGATCGAATACTCTGCATATCGCAAACATTACCAGAGGCCGTGTTTGGGCGTTTTAAGACTCCGAGCTAAGGTCGTCTTAGAGGATCTTTTTCCGTTTTCCATTATCTTCCACAACCCACTGGACTTCCTTCGCAAAGGAAGCAGTAGTGTCTTGCGGCCCTGATGTGAGGGCCTTGTCTCAGTAGTAGCGGTCACATTGAGTGATCGCCAATCACGGAGACCAAAATGGACACTCAAACACAAACATTAGATATCAAAGCCCCGCGCGCAGGGAGCAAACAGGCAAAGCTTGTGGCCATGCTATCGCGTAAATCAGGGGTCACGCTTGCAAAGGCGAGTGAGGCATTGGAATGGCTTCCTCATACAACGTCAGCCGCCATGACTGGCTTGCGTAAGCGCGGTTACGTCATCACCAGCATAAAACGGGAAACCAAAGACATGCTATATGTCATTCACCCGGATGAGGCATAGCCGTGGCAAGCAGCCATAAAGTAGCGGCGGGCCTTCTTGAACTATCAGACATGGACCGCGCGGGATTAGCGGCTAAGTGGCAGGATATTATGCACCGCCCTGCCCCAAAGGCCGCCAGCCGTATATTTCTCCTTCGGGCCTTATCTTTTGAGCTTCAAAGCAAACATGCACCCGGTCTGGGCAAGGCAGACCTAAAGGCCCTGAGGGCAAGCTTTGGTAAAATCTCCAGTGTCGGGGCCGACAACATCAGGGAAGATGTAGGCGGCACTGCAGTGAGTGTAGATCAGCCCTTGGGACCTAAGGCTAAGCCAAAACGGAAGTCTTCGCCTCGCCTTAGCTTAGTCCCCGGCTCCCGCCTTGTGCGCGAATGGAACGGTCATGCCTATACGGTGGCCGTTATCAAAGAAGGCTTTGTCTATAAAGACAGGACATGGAGCTCGCTCTCTGCCATTGCCAAAGATATCACGGGCGCCCACTGGTCTGGCCCGCGCTTCTTTGGGCTGGATAGTGCCGCCTGATGCCCTCGGGTCGTAAACGCTGCGCGGTCTATACGAGGAAGTCCACTGAGGAAGGACTGCAGCAGGACTTTAACTCTCTGGACGCGCAAGCTGAGAGCTGCTCGGCCTATATCCTGTCTCAAGCGGGGGAGGGCTGGAGCCATATAGGCAAAGTCTATTCAGACGGCGGTATATCGGGCGGTCATATGGAACGGCCCGGTTTATTGGCCATGATTGCCGACATTGAATCGGGGTTAATTGATATTGTTGTTGTCTATAAGGTGGATAGGCTTACCCGGTCTCTGGCCGACTTTGCCAAGCTTGTAGATGTGTTTGATAAGCACCGTGTGTCCTTTGTCTCAATCACCCAAGCTTTTAATACCACCACCAGTATGGGACGGCTGACACTCAATGTCCTGCTCTCCTTTGCCCAATTTGAACGCGAAGTCACAGCAGAGCGTATCAGGGATAAGATAGCCGCCTCTAAGAAGCGCGGACAGTGGATGGGAGGCTTGCCGCCCCTTGGGTATGATAATATTGATAAGAAGCTCGTGGTGAGTGCTGGTGAAGCCAGAACAGTAAAACATATCATGAAACGCTATGTGGATATGAAGTCCGTGAGCAAGCTTAAGACCGAACTGGATAGGGATGGCTATCTGACAAAGAGCAGAATGACCAAGAAAAAGTCACAAACGGGCGGCAGGCCCTTTAGTCGGGGGCATCTCTACAAGCTGCTTTGTAATCCCGTTTACATAGGCAAGATCACGCATAAGGGCGAAGTGTTTGACGGGCAGCATGAGCCCATTGTTGATCAAGAATTATGGGAGCAAGTTCAGGCGGGTCTGAAGCATAATGCACCCAAGCGCAGGCGATCCATCAACATCGCGTCCAATAGTCTTCTCACAGGTATGATATACGGCGAGGAAGGTGAGCGTCTTACGCCCATCCATTCTAAGAAGCCCAATGGCCGGAGATATCGCTACTATATCTCCGCAAGGTTATCCAAAGGTGAGATGGATGATGGGACAGCTCTGCGGCTTCCGGCCAAACAGATAGAAGGCCATGTCATCAACCGGCTGACTGATCTGCTGGGCCATACAAGCCAAATGATGCAGATGGCTGGCAGCCAGCAGATAAAGCCGCATCAGGCCTCTAAGCTGGACGTGCATGCTAATGAGCTCTCACAGCGCATCACATCAGATAATATTGATACCCAGAGAACCGTGCTGATTGATCTCATCTCCCAGATAACTATTAGCCCCAAAGACCTAACACTGGACCTACGAAGAGACGTCTTACTCCCCGAGTGCCTTAAATCCAGCAAACCCAAAAGCGGAGGCGACAACATCGCCTCCCTCAGCTACCCGCTGCAGATGAAACGGCGCGGGGTTGAGACCAAGCTTATTATTGGCGGCGTAGCCTTAGGCCACCCGGACCCCGAACTTATAAAGCTGATTGCCAAAGCTAGGGGTTGGTATGACGGGCTTAAGAGAGGACGATATGAATCCATCAAAGACATCGGGGTCGCCCATAAATTGGATAACGGCGATGTCAGCCGCACGCTGTCTCTCGCCTTCCTCGCTCCGTCAATCATTCATGATATCATTGCAGGAAAACATCCCGTTGATCTCACGCCAAGAGACATAAGCCGCAAAGCTTCACGGCTACCATTAGATTGGGCTCAGCAGCGCAAGTTTCTGGGCATGAAAGCCTAGCCAGCCCAACACCTCCCTCTAATCATTTACATCACGCCAGTATGCAGACTACATCTGGCAGGAAACATGTTGGACGCGGAATTTGGGATCTGAGACGCGTCTCAAAATAGGCCCTATTATAGGCCAATTACCGTCTCTTATCGCGTCTCTACTTCGCTCATATCCGGCTAAACCCCCGTTACTACGGGGCTTTCTCAGGTAGTACGTATCGGTGGTGAAAAGCGCAGAGTGCGTGGTAGGGGGAGAGGGACTTGAACCCCCGACCAGTCCGTTATGAGCGGACGGCTCTAACCAACTGAGCTATCCCCCCATTGGTAATCAGCGCGCGGTATAGCGCGGGATCGCGTCTGTGGAAAGACCTTTTATGACGTCAAAGTACGCATGTTTTCTGTCTGCTACGCAATATTGTTTCGCGCATACGCCTATGCCATAATGAGGCATGGAGATTTACTATGAAAACTATTCTTACCTTATGCGCCGGACTGCTTCTTATGAGTGCTAGTACCGCGAGCGCGCAGTCCTGTTGTAATACCCCGCAGGCTGGCCAGATATCCGTATCGGCCACAGGGCAGTCCTACCGCGTGCCTGACACGGCGACAGTTTCGGCCGGCGTTGTAACCCAGGCTGCAACGGCGGGCGAGGCTATGGCCGCCAATTCGCGCCAAATGAACGCGACGTTTAACGCGCTTTTGCAAGCGGGTGTCGCGCAGCGTAACATTCAAACTTCTCAGCTCTCACTGCAGCCCCGTTATGACTATACGGACCGCCAAGCGCCTAAAATCACGGGCTATGAGGCGCGCAACACGGTGACAGCGAAAAGCGAGAACCTCGAAAGTGTCGGCGCAATGCTCGACGCGCTAGTCCGCGCGGGCGCGAATAACATTAACGGCGTGACGTTCTCGATTAAAAATCCTGAGGCGGCGAAATCTGAAGCCCGCGCTATGGCGATCCAAAACGCCCGCAGACAGGCCGAAGAAATGGCGGGCGCAGCGGGCATACGGCTTGGGCGCATTGTGAGCCTCACAGAATCAGGCGGCTACAATCAACCCCGCCCTATGATGATGTCCGCGCGCGCTGATAGCATGGAAAGCACGCCCGTGGCTGCCGGTGAGCAAGCGCTGTCCGTGACTGTCAACATTACCTACGAAATTGTGCAATAAAACCTTAGACGCAAAACATTTCAATAAACGAAAGCCGCCCTCTGAAGGCGGCTTTTTTTATGCTTCGAATATTATGGCTAGGGTGCGTTCAGCTCAATCTTCAACATCACGGGATTGGACATCACGATGTCCGGCTTCTCGGGCCTGGTTCACCCATTGCAGGCTAAACATAATGCCGCGTAGAGGTCTAAGGAGCGCAAGACAGCTCATGACAAGGATGGGCATCCAGATCAGCATGGTGAGCCACATAGGCGCATCTGTGATGAGCTGAAAGGCGAGCGCGAGGGGAATGATAACAATCCCGACGATGAGGATAACAAAGACGGCTGGCCCGTCGCCCGCATCCTCAATATCAAAATCAGCACCGCAGCCTTCGCAGCGCTGAGAAAACTTTAGAAAACCATCAAATAAAGCTCCCTCCCCGCAAGCAGGACACCGACCTTTTAGGCCGGTGGTAAAGGGTGACAAAGTGGGTTTCGTCAAAGCTTAGTTAGCTAAAGGCGACGTAGATAAAGGCAAACAAGAAGAGCCATACCACGTCAACAAAGTGCCAATACCAAGCGGCTGCTTCGAGGCCGAAATGCTTCTGCGGTGTAAAGCCGCCGCGTATAAGACGCAGGTAACACACGAAGAGGAAGATCGTACCGATCAAAACATGCAGACCGTGGAAACCTGTCGCAAGGAAGAACGCAGACCCGTAAACATTTGTCGAGAGCCAGAAAGAGCCGCCCGCACCGTCAATATCACGGTGAGCAAAAGCTTCCATATATTCAACGCCTTGAAGGTAGGTAAAGAATATACCGAGGATAACCGTCAGTAATAACCCCCACTTCGCGCCCTTACGGTCGCCATGGATCAAGGCATGGTGCGCCCAAGTTACGGTCGTTCCAGACAGTAGCAATACCAATGTATTCATAAGCGGCAAATGCCATGGATTGATGGTTTCAATACCGGGCGGCGGCCAGCTTTCATAACCCGCAGCCGTTTCTAGAATATCTGGGTTCCATTTGGCGCGGACTTTGTGGAAAAGGCCGAGCTCGAAAAACATCCAGAACCATCCAACAAAGAACATAGCTTCTTGCATGATGAACATGATCATGCCGTAGCGTAGACCAATATCAACAACTGGCGTATGATCACCGGCTGCAGATTCACGGGCCACATCACGCCACCAACCGAACATTACATACGCGGCAAACAAAGTTCCTAAGACGAGGATAATCCAGCCACCATTAGAAACATCGCGGCCTTGCAGCGTCGGCAAACCGCGCGCAAAGAAAAACTCCATCATGGTGTTAGGGTCAGCCGGATTTCGCTCTACGAGTCCTGCAAAAAATGTGACCATGCCCAAACCCCAAACGAGGCAGGCACAACCAGACAGGAAGGGCCAAGGGCTGGGCGGTATTAGGTGATAGTCATGTTCTACGACGGCATGTCCAGCCATATGATCCCTCCGCGGATTCGCGTAATTCAATATTTATAAGATGCTATAGCCAAGCGAGCGCTGACCTGCAACATCCTAGTTTTCAGTTTAAGGCATCGCGGCCTTGCGCCGCAGGGGATGCCTCTTTTTTTATTTCTGGGTTTTCAACCCGGAAAAATGTGTAGGACAGCGTAATATCCTTAACGTCCTTTAAGCGTTCTTCTTCGTCCAGAGTAGAGTCCACATAGAATAAAACCGGCATGGAAACTTCTTGCCCCGGTTCTATGCGCTGCTCTGTGAAGCAAAAGCACTCTGTTTTAACGAAATAGGTCGCTGCTTTCATCGGCGTCACGTTAAACGTTGCCGTGCCAGTGATGGCTTCATTCGATACATTTTTGACCTTGTAATAGGCAAGCCCTGACTGACCCAGGTGTAGCTCCATAGAGGCTTGTTCGGGTACAAAATCCCAAGGCAATCCCATAGAGACATTCGAGTCAAAGCTAACTTTGACCATCCGGTCAATGACTTCGCTTGTATTGGCATCAGCCTTCTGGGTTGTTCCCCCAAAGCCAGTGACCTTACAAAACGTATCGTAAAGCGGCTTGGATGCGAACCCGAGCCCTAACATCCCAAAGGCAACAGCGACTAAGACTAATCTTATATGTTGGTTACGGCCCATGCTTAAATAGCGCCGACGCGAGCGAGCATAGAAAAGAACACGAACACCATAAAAGCAGCAAGCAGCAAGCCTATGGCGACGTTACGTTTACGGCGCGCGGATAGCTCTGCTTCTGTTGGCTGGTAGGTTGTTAGATCATCAGACATTAGGTCAATCCCCGCATCAAATTCTCCGCCGCAAGAACGCCGAATGTTACAAACAAATAGAGTAGCGAGAACGCGAAGAGATTACGCGCCGCAAGGTCGCCAGCTTTGACAGCGTAGAGCGACGCTTCGTCTGCGCTATCGGCCTGTTCGCCCGCGCGTGACCGCCAGACTTTAAAGGCAAGGGCGACAAAGCTAAGATTGAGAACCGCCGCAACAAAGCCGTAAAGCATGCCGCCAAGTCCAGTCATAAACGGGATAGCGCAAACAACAGCTAGTACAACGGCATAGGCAAAAATTTGAAACCGCGTGGATGCCGCGCCTTTAACATTGGGCATCATCGGAATTCCAACTTTGGCGTAATCCCCAGTTTTATAAAGCGCGAGAGCCCAAAAATGCGGCGGCGTCCAGAGAAAAATAATCAAAAACAACGCAAAGGAATTGAGCGATACATCGCCGGTAACCGCAGCCCAGCCAATCATCGGCGGGAGCGCGCCGGGGGCGCCGCCAATAACAATGTTTTGCGGGGTACTGCGCTTTAGCCACATCGTGTAAATGACGGCATAGAAGAAAATAGTGAAAGCCAATAGCCCAGCGGCGACGGCGTTTGTCGTGTGGTAAAGCGCCCAAACTGAGATGACAGAGAGTAAGAAGCCAAACGTCAGAGCGGTCCCTGCTTTCACGCTTCCGCGCGGAACGGGACGTGTTTTCGTGCGGGACATTTTCGCGTCAATATCGGCGTCATACCACATATTAAGCGCGGCAGATGCTCCCGCGCCAACGGCGATGCAAAGAATTGCGGCAAACGCTTTGAACAAAGAAATTTCGCCTGGCGCGCAGACAAGTCCGGCCCATGCTGTGAACACTACCAAAGACATAACGCGCGGTTTCATCAGCGCAAAATAGTCACGAGGCTCCGCCGCGCCAAGAATCAAGGCGGCCGCTTTACCAGATGAGGCAAAGGCCGGATCTGTCTCCAGTCCGGCCTCTGACGCTTTTATGTCAGCAGATATGGTCAAATCATATCCTTAGTGATGATTGTCTTTACCGATAACCGGCAAAGTGTTGAACTGGTGGTACGGCGGAGGAGAAGACAGTGTCCACTCCAATGTCGTCGCGCCCTCGCCCCAGTAATTATCACCAACGCGCTTACGCTGAATGAAAGACGCGATGAGCATACAGAAGAAGAAGAACACACCAGCAAGCGTGATAAACGCACCGATAGATGAGACATAGTTCCAGTGAGCAAACTCTTCAGGGTAATCCACGTAACGTCGCGGCATGCCCTGCATTCCAAGGAAATGCTGCGGGAAGAACACGACGTTCACGCCAACGAAGAAGAACCAGAAGTGAAGCGTCGCAAAGAAGCGGTTATACTGATAGCCGCTCATTTTACCGAACCAGTAATAGAAGCCGCAGAAGATACCAAACACAGCGCCCATTGAGAGCACGTAATGGAAGTGAGCAACAACATAATATGTATCGTGCAGGGCCGCATCAATACCCGCATTAGCGAGCATAACGCCGGTCACACCGCCAATAACGAAGAGGAAGATAAAGGCAATCGCCCACATCATCGGGATCGTATAACGGATTGACCCGCCCCACATAGTCGCGAGCCATGAGAAGATTTTAACACCTGTTGGCACCGCAATCACCATGGTCGCCGCAAGGAAGTAAGCCTTAAGGTTCACATCCATACCGACCGTATACATGTGGTGAGCCCAGACAACGAAGCCGACAACACCGATGGCAACCATCGCGTAAGCCATGCCGAGATAACCAAAGATCGGCTTTCTCGAGAACGTTGAAATAACATGCGAAACGATACCGAAAGCCGGCAAGATCATGATGTATACTTCAGGGTGACCAAAAAACCAGAACAAGTGCTGATACATAACCGGATCGCCGCCCATGGACGGGTCGAAAAAGCCAGTACCGCCTGGAATACGGTCAGTGAAGAGCATGAACAAAGATGCCGCGAGAACGGGAAGCGCCAAGAGAAGCAAGAAAGCTGTCACAAGAACAGACCACGCAAACAATGGCATTTTATGCATTGTCATGCCCGGCGCGCGCATATTCAAAATTGTCGTGATGAAGTTAATCGCGCCAAAAATAGACGAGAAGCCAGCCGCAAGAAGACCTATGATAATAAAATCAAACGCCGGCCCCGGCGATCCGGTCGTCGACAACGGCGGATACATCACCCACGAGCCTCCAAAGCCGTCTCCAGACGCGCTGCCTGGGACGAAGAATGAAATCATCAAACAAATCAGCGCAACAGGAAGAAGCCAGAACGACAGATTGTTCATACGCGGGAACGCCATATCAGGCGCGCCAATCATAAGTGGCACGAACCAATTACCAAACCCGCCAATAACGGCTGGCATCACCATGAAGAAGATCATGATAAGACCGTGCATCGAAACATAGACGTTAAAGGTATAAAGATCGTGGAAGTGCTGAATACCAGGTTCCATCAACTCTAAGCGCATCATGAAGGATAAATATCCGCCAATCAGACCCGCAAGTATCGAGAACATTAAATAGAGCGTACCAATGTCTTTGTGGTTTGTTGAATAAAACCAACGCGCAAAAAAGGCTGGTTTGCCATCATCATGTGCGGCGTCGCCGCCATATCCTGCTGCCATGATCAGTTCCTACTTCTTCGCGGCGGACATAAACGTCCCGCCAGTTACATTTGAGGCCAAGTCCGTATTCAGAACGCCGTCATTCGCCACAAAGGCTTCAAACGCTGATTTACTGACCACTTTAATTTCAATCGGCATATACGCATGGCGTACGCCGCATATCTCGGAACACTGTCCGTAATATGTACCTTCTTTACCGGCGTTTACTTTGAACCAAGTTTCGTTGATGCGCCCTGGAACGGCATCAATTTTAATACCAAAAGCAGGCATAGCAAACGCATGGATATTATTGTTGGACGTCACAAGCACCTTAACAACCGTATCGACAGGCACGACAAGCGGCGCGTCAGAACCGAGCAAGTAAGGCTTGCCCGCAGCAATAGCGTCTTCTTTTTCAAGAACATTTGAAACGAACGAGTCGATATTTTCAAACCCGGGATAAGAATATTCCCAGTTCCATGTATTGCCCGTCGCCTTAATGGTCATTTCAGCTTCAGGAATATCGTCCTGCAAATAAAGGAGCTGCATACTTGGGACGACCATCACAAGCAAAATAGCAACCGGAGCGATCGTCCAGATAATTTCGATCAACGCATTGTGTGACGTTTTGGACGGAACAGGGTTCGCCTTCTCGCGGAACCTAATCATAATGAAGAGCAGTAGTACCGTAACAAAAATGGTAATCGCAGCGATGATTGGGAAGACCATCGTGTTATGGAACCAAGTCAAGCGCTCCATCACAGGCGTAACTGCCTCTTGGAAGCCTATATCGCCGTCAACGGGTATAGCTGCGAAGGCTGTGTTGGCAAATGCCGCTATAGCAGAGCCAGTTAGAAAAAGACGTGTTAGACGCATGAATGCCCCTCAAGTTTTGTGCGCGGCATTATTTGCCGCAAATTTGCCTGTGTATACGCATAAAAGCCACGCGGGTCAGCCCTTTGACTCGCGCGGATTGTCGCATTTGCCCTAGACTATCTCGCGCGGCCCCTTAAATAAAGCCGTAAGACAAAGAAAAATAAGATTTTTAAGTTTGATCGAAGACACGCCTATGACCGATTTCGTATTTGATGACAGTGACCTGTCCTCCAGTTTTGCGCAAAAATGCGTGGACGAAGTCATGACAGGCGCCGACGACGGCGAGCTTTTCATTGAACGCGGCATCTCAGAATCGCTGACATTTGACGATGGACGCCTTAAAAACGCTAGTTTTGACACTTCCCGCGGGTTTGGCCTGCGCTGCGTCGCGGGAGAAACGACAGGTTTCGCCCAAGGTACGGACCTCAGCCCCGCAGCCTTAACTCGCGCGTCCAACGCCGTAATCATGGCGAAATCAGGTTACTCTGGCACGCTCGCGCCTTCGCCTCAACGGACAAACCGCAAGCTCTATTCCGACATTGACCCAGTCAGCCATCCTGAATTTGCAGGCAAAGTTGAGCTTTTACAGGAAATCGACGCTTATTGCCGAAGCCTATCTGATTCGATTGTACAAGTATCCGCCACAGTAAGCGGAGAGCGGCGCGCTATTTCCATTATCCGAGCAGGCGGAGCGCGATTCGATGATATGCGCCCCCTCGTCCGCATCAGCATCTCTATCACGGCCGAAAAAGACGGCCGCCGAGAAACTGGATTCGCAGGCGCCGGTGGCCGCACCTCATATGAACGCTATATTGACCCTGCTCATTGGAAACCGCTAGCGCAAGAAGCCCTACGCCAAGCCGAAGTCAATTTGCGCGCCGTCCCTGCCCCCGCCGGACAGATGGATGTTGTACTCGGCCCTGGCTGGCCCGGCGTCTTACTCCACGAAGCAATCGGACACGGCCTAGAAGGTGATTTCATTCGCAAAGGCACTTCGGCGTTTGCGGGTATGATCGGGCAGCGCGTCGCAGCGCCCGGTGTTACGATTGTAGATGACGGCTCTATACCTGATCTTCGCGGCTCGCTCACTATGGACGATGAAGGCACGCCGACATCGCGCACCACCCTTATCGAAGACGGTATCTTAAAAGGCTTTATGCAAGACCGCATGAATGCCCGCTTGCTCGGCGTTCCGGCCACAGGCAATGGCCGCCGTGAAAGCTTTGCCCACGCCCCCATGCCGCGTATGACCAACACCTTTATGCTTGGCGGCGACAAAGACCCTGCGGAAATTGTTGCTGACCTTAAAGACGGCATCTATGCCACCAACTTCGGCGGCGGACAGGTCGACATCACCTCTGGAAAATTCGTCTTCCAGTGCACAGAGGCCTATAGAGTCCGTAATGGTAAAATCGAAGAACCCGTCACAGGCGCGACGCTTATCGGCGACGGGCCAACCGTGCTCACCCAAATCCGGCACCTCGGCAATGATATGGAACTTGATCCCGGTATCGGAGTCTGCGGCAAAGCCGGACAAGGCGTCCCTGTCGGCGTAGGACAGCCCACGGTCTATGTCGAAAACCTCACCGTAGGTGGCAGCGCGGTTTAGAGTGCGAGTTCGTAGCGACTACGCCTCTACATGAACTGAAAATAACAGCCATTTCGCGACCTGAAATTCGCCCTCGCCTAAAACCGTCACGCTCTCTATAGAAGACGTGTAAGAAAATTGGAGGGCTTAAACATGGCTATGAACTTACTTGATATGATTATGCAGGCACAAGGCGGCGCATCTGCGCAGCAAGCTGGGCAAACTTTAGGACTTGATCAGTCTCAAACACAAAAAGCGATTGCGGCGCTTCTGCCTGCTGTTTCGTCTGCACTCAAACAAAACACAAGCTCACCACAGGGCCTCGCAGGGCTTTTGGGCGCTCTGCAAAACGGCAATCACAGCCAGTATATTGACCAGCCGGAAGCGCTAGCACGGCCTGAAACTGTCGCAAACGGTAACGCCATCCTTGGACATCTTTTTGGGTCCAAAGAAGTCAGCCGCGCTGTTGCAGGACGCGCCTCAGAACAAAGCGGCATCAGCAGTGACCTACTTAAGAAAATGCTCCCGCTTGTCGCGACTATGGCGATGGGTAGCCTCTCGAAGCAAACACAAGCGCCTGATATGAAATCACAGCTTGCGCAAATGGCCATGTCTCAAATGATGGGCGGTAGCGCGAAATCCGGCGGACTTGGCGGATTACTCGGCGGCCTCCTCGGCGGCGGAGCGAAAAAGCAACAAGCTCAAGCGCAACAAAGCCATCAACAAGGCCTCGGCATGCTCGGTAAAATGCTCGACGCAGACGGCGACGGCAGCATGATGGATGACATCCTGCAAATGGCGATGAATAGCCGCCGCTAAAACCGGCCCTTATTAAATGCGGAAAGCCCGGCTCATTGAGCCGGGCTTTTTTTGCATCTAAAATTTGAAACTGATTATTCGTGACCAACAGGCTCCATCATGTTCGCGGCATCAACTTCGACTTCGTCCATCCAGCGCTTCACGATTGGAGAGATTAAGAGCATAAGAACGCCGATACCCATACCGATATAACCGATAGACGAGAACACTTGAATATAGTTCTTCTTAGCTCCCGCCACATCAACGATTTGTCCGCCAACAGTTTCAGCACCCGCTGCCGCAGCGATGACGCCGGACATAGCATTACCTAATCCAGAATAAACAAACCAACCGGCCATAAACAAGCCTACGAGTTTGGCTGGCGCTAGTTTGGTCATTGCAGAGAGACCTACTGGGCTGAGCATGAGCTCGGCCATAGTATGTACCCAATAGATCGCGAAGATAAAGAACACAGGCGTTAGGGCCGCAGGTCCTACTGACTTCATACCAAAGACAAGAACCATATAACCAAGACCCGCGCCAAATACGCCAAGAGCAAACTTAACGGGTGTAGAAGGTTCCCATTTCCGTTTAGCGAGCCATATCCATAACCACGCAACAATCGGCGCGAAGATAAAGATAAAACCAGCGTTCAGAGACTGGAAGACAGGTGTTGGAACATCCCAGCCAGCAATATTCGTATTGACCAAGCGGCTCGTTACAAGTGTGAGCGATGACCCAGCTTGTTCAAACAATGACCAGAAAGGAATTTGAGCAACGGCGAAATAGAGAGCGGCCCACATCCGTGTCCGCGCTCGCCCTTTAAGCTTGATAAATGAGTAAGCGATGAAGCCTGCGAAAAACGCTACCCCAACAAAAGCGGCGATCGGGCCAATAACTTTCGCGTAGTTAAGTAGTGTCATACAAAGAATTACAACAATGACCGCAGACAAGTAACAGGCCCATTCGACATTGATCGGGCCAAGCACTTTTTCTTTGAGCTTAGTAACAGACGGAGGATTTGCCACGCCTTTGAGCCAACCTTGGCCAAAATGGAAGACAAGCAAACCAAAGAGCATACCGATACCCGCTAGCCCAAAGCCCCAAGCCCAACCATAAACGATCCCAAGAATACCACACGACCATGTCGCTAAGAAACTACCGAGGTTGATACCCATATAGAAGAGCGTGAAGCCACCGTCACGTCTTGGATCACCTTTCGGGTACAAGTCACCAACAATAGTAGAAATATTGGGCTTTAAGAAACCCACGCCAGCGATAATCAAGGCCAACGAAAGGAACAGAATGTTGACATAGAGGGGCTGTTTTTCAATAGACGTACTGTAGTCACCTTCTGCTACAACTGTTAGCGGCGTGCTAATTTCAGCCGTTTCATCATTATCATCTTCAAAGGCATGAACCTCAAAAGGCGCGCCTACAGCATCACGTCTAACTTTAATAACGTCGCGGCTATCAGATTGTAATAGAACGATGTCACTAGAAGTTTTTTCGGCGAAGACAACATCGTTACCAGCGTAAGAAATAACCATATCAGCTCCGCTCTCAGTTTCCCGAAGCGTGACTGGATAGGTTGTCTCATTTATAACAATTTCAGTAAAGGGATCAGGTCCAGCGCAGCCTAAGCCGACAACATTACAAATATTTTGAATAACACCCCGTGTTGTACGGTTGATAATATAATCACCATTACCATCATCGCCTATAGGCACCAAACGCTGCCCAGAAAGCGTTACGAACTTATCTGTATCAAAGACCATACGGCGGTTTTGACCATCATAATCGATGAAGAGTTTCCGGTGCTTATCACGGGCTTCGTCTTGAATTTCATAGGCGCTATCATTGAAACTCAAGGTTTCAACGGAACCAGCACCTTCAAAGGCCATGCCGAAGTGCCCGAGGACAAGAAGTATAGCGCCGTATGTGACGGCCTTGCGCTGTCCAAGATATCGATCGGATAAAATACCGCCAACCATAGACATAATATAGACGAGCGCGATGTAGCCGCCATATATAAGATTAGCTTCGGTATCCGAGAACAAGAAGTGTTGAACCAGATACAGGGTCAGAAGACCGCGCATTCCATAATAGGAAAAACGTTCCCACATTTCTGTTAAAAAGCAAATTACGAGACCTCTTGGATGACCCAAGAAGGTTTCCTCTTCGCGTGGCACGGCTACAGTATCAGTCATACGACTCCCCCCGGGAAATTCGTTAATGTTATATTTTGCGATCCTCATGCCCTGCAATTAACCGTCACTCAAGTATTTTTTGAAAAATTGGTATATGTCAAAATTTTAACTTTCAAATACGACGCATGTCGTTTATGGATGATTCATGACAAAAATTAGAAAACCTTCTGAAGCTGAAACCGCTATCTTGCATGTCCTCTGGGAAAGACAGCCTTGCCTCGTCAAGACGGTCCACGACGCCCTGAGCGCAACTAAAGATGTCGGTTACACAACAACCTTGAAACAAATACAGCGCTTACTCGACAAGGGCCTCGTCAAACGCGAGCCCGGCCCCGGCAAATCCTTCCTCTACAGCGCCGCTGTTACCGAGGAAGACACAAAGGGGAAATTATTCGACCGGTTTGTAGAGACCACTTTTTCGAATTCCGTCTCCGAGCTTGTTATGCACGCACTAGGCAACGGGAAACCGTCCGACGCGGAAATAGACGAAATTAGAAAATTTTTGGATCAACTCGATCATTAAAATTCGCTTGCTGAGGACATCAGCTAACACGTTGAAGGCAGGACAACTCAGGAGCGCGGCTCCGCACGAAAAATATAAGGGGGAAAACCCCATATAAATAAGGGAGAGATATATGGGACCGGAGTTAGGGCATTTCTTAGATAGTCTCGGATGGGCGATCGTCCATAGTGTTTGGCAAGGGGCCTTGGCCGCTATTGCCGTTGTTATCTTCCGTAATCTTACCAAAGACAGTCATGCATCCCTTCGATACGGCTTTCAGGTCATATGCCTCATCGGTACCCTTGCCGCGTTTTTAACGACCTTCACCCTCTATCAACTTCGTGCGCCTTCAAACATAAGCATAACATTTCAAACCGGAGCAGTTTTTGAGCCAATCTCGGCCTTGCTTAATCAGAAATCGGCTCTCCCCGAAGGGCGAACTTTTTCTGATCTATTGACGCTCTACATGCCGTTTTTAGGGGTACTTTGGTGCTTAGGGTTTGCACTCTTAGCGGCTCGCTATAGCGGGGCATTCATCATGACGCAGCGCCTGCGCCGCCTTGGTCTCTCGGACGCGCCTGCTGCTTGGCAGTCCCGCTTTCACACACTTGTTTTAAATGCAGGTCTACGCCGCGATGTTAGAATATTCATCTCAAACCGCGTAAGCGGGCCTTTAACATTAGGGTTTTTCAAGCCTATCGTTCTCGTTCCAGCTAGTTTTTTCACCGGCCTCACAGCGCCGCAGGTCGAAGCCATATTGCTCCATGAAATCGCACATATTCGCCGCCATGATTATCTCATAAATCTGTTCCAGACAGCCGTGAAGTCCATCTTCTTCTTCCACCCCGCTATTCATTATATCTCCCGCCGTATCGATCAAGACCGCGAACATGCATGCGATGATTTCGCTGTTGCTCTAACACGGGACCCACAAGCCCTCGCCCGAGGACTAGCTGCCCTTCGGCTTAATCTTACGCCGAAAACCTTTGCGCTCGCCGCAGATAACGGGAATACGCCACTCGTCGCTCGTCTTAAACGACTCGGCAATATAAACGACACACGCCGCAGACCTGAGCATGTTTTAACATCTGCTGCGACGCTCCTTATCGCGGCAGGCCTATATGTCTTCGCAAGCCCTCTTGCCGACGCACATCAGCCCGCTTCACTCGACACTGATAACGCAGACACACACCCATCAAAAAAATCAACGAATTACTACTTTGAGCAAGCAACCCTTAACGGCCAAACCTTCACCGTCAAAGTCGCAGAAGATGGGTCACGCTGGATCAATGTGAACGGCGCGTGGTATGATGTTGACAAAAACCCTGATATGATTGGCAAGCTTCCCCAAGCTCCTGAACCCCCGAAACCGCCCGCGAGCTACTCTGACGATAGCCAATATGCAGTCGATATGGACTACTATATCGCGCAACTTAGACAGTCCGAGACCCCAGAAGATATGCCCGAGCTTGCAGGTAAGCCCCATCACGTCCCGAACGTGCACAATGAAACCGCAAAAGCCGAACTAACCAGAAACCGCATCGAGCGCATCGTAGACGAGGCTCTAACCGAAGGCATGAAGGAAAGAGATAATGCTTGGGACGAAGCGAAAAAGTCTCTGAGCCAATCCTCTATGGCACCAGGTCTATATATTGACGGAGAATATTTTGACGCGCCCGACGCCAAATCGTGGACTCATGAATTTGAAAAAGCCATGGCGAAAATCAATAAGGACGTCATTAAAGGCCGAATTAATGCCGAACAGGCGCAAGAGGCACGTGACCGCGCCGAAGAAAGCCTAGAAGCCCGTATAGAGCAGGTGACTGACCTACGGGAAGCAGCGCATGACCGAGCGCAGGAACAACGCGAACGCGCACTGGAGCGCGCTGAAGAACAACGTGAACGCGCAATTGAACGTGCAGAAGAACAACACGAGCGGGCTATGGAGCGCGCAGAAGAACAACGTGAACGGGCCATGGAACGCGCTATGGAGCGTGCAGAAGAGGCACGCGAAAAAGCCCATGCCTTTGATGAAGCCATGCTATCGCAGCTCAAAGCTGACAAACTTATTTCGCAAGATGCTAAAACCGTTACCATTAGCTTCCCGAACAAAGCAATGGCTGTGAACGGGACTTTAGTCTCAAATGAAGTTGAAGGAAACTACTGCGATATATTAGAGACTTACGGCATTGAAAAGAACAGCAACACCGAGATAAAAATAACGTTTGGCGCATTCACCCATAAAACCTCGTCACAAAACAAACGATCTAGCCGCCAATCTTATGAGAGCGGGATGGCTAATGCGCATAGCGAAAACATGCAATTAGCCGCAACACCCATATCGATAAAATTACCGCCTCTCCCCTTCATTAATCCTGCGCCGCAAAGCTGGGTCAGCCAATCCTACTCAGCTTTGAGCAGCGCGCATAAGTCCCACGGCGGAATTGACCTCGCTTCCCCCAGAAACACTACCATCAATGCCAGTGCGCCTGGCCTTGTCACCTATGCAAAAACCAAGGGGAAATGGGGCAATATGGTGAAAATCAAGCATAAAGACGGATACGAAACCCATTACGCACATGTCGGAGAAATCTGCGTGGACGAAGGCAAAACTGTTAATCAGGGGGACCCGATTGGCTTGGTGGGCTCTACCGGCGCGTCATCGGCCCCTCACTTACACTTCGAAATTCGCCAACATGGCCAAAGCCTTAATCCAGAAAAAATGATCACCGGTACGTAGTTCACCCACTAACGCCACATTAATTATAAAAACCTAAGAGTTTTCACATGACTATACACCTCAAAAGGCCGCTTTTGGCGGCAATGGCTGGACTCATCCTAATTTCTGGGACAGCATCAGCGCAAACGGACAAAACGAATGCAAAGTCCTCAGAGGCAAAACGCGCGTTTGAACCCGCCTATTTCACGCAATATGCCCCCCGCACTGCACTCGATATGATCGGCCGCATTCCCGGCTTTCAGCTCGACGGCGGAGACAGCAAACGCGGCCTTGGGCAAGGCGGCGCGAATGTTCTCATCAATGGCCAGAGACTATCAGGAAAAGCTGACGATCCATTTGATCAAGTCGGGCGCATCGCCGCTAAAAACGTGGTTAAAATTGAGATCGTCGACGGCAACTCTCTCAACATTCCCGGCCTATCTGGACAAGTTGCCAACGTCACAACAAAATCCACGGGCATGACAGGCACATGGGAATGGCGTCCCGAATGGCGCGAAGGACTGGAGCCCAACCTATTCGCGGGAGAGGCTACAATCTCCGGAGAAAAAGGGAACCTTGCTTACACAGCCAAAATACAAAACGACTCACAGCGCAACGGACATTGGGGGCCGGAAAAACGCAGCACGGCCGCTGGGGATTTGTTTGAAATTCGCGATGAGTTCGGACGCTACAATGGCGACAGACCAGGCGGTTCTCTAAGCCTAAAATGGACACCAGATGAAGAGCGCGTAGGCAACTTAAATTTTGAGTACAATGTCAGCAATTTCAATGAGCAGACCCGCTCTACCCTTACCAAAAAGGGGCCTAATGGCAAAGATGGCCAGCATTTATTCACGTTTGCGGAAGATGAATGGAACGCAAAAATAGATGGTGACTATGAATTTCCGCTGGCCGACGGCAAGCTCAAACTCATAGGCTATTACCGCGCTGAGCACTCCCCTACCGTTAGCCGTTTTGATGTTTATGATGCGACAACTCATCGAGTCAGTGATCGCTTCTTTCAAGTCGCCGACGAAGGCGAGGCCATTGCGAGAAGCGAATATTCTTGGTCTGCGAAAGAAGGCCGTGACTGGCAAATTGGCGTCGAAGGCGCGTTTAATTTCCTTGATATAGAAAATCAATTTATTGACCTTCTAACGCCTGCTAACTCTGGCAATGTCGACACGTCTCGTGTCGAAGAAAAACGCGCCGAAGCCACGCTGACACACACGCGAACACTCTCCCCGAAATGGGATACACAAGTCTCAGTGGGCGGTGAATATTCACAGCTTGCACAAGGCGCATTGCAAAGAGATTTTTTCCGGCCGAAAGGTTTCATCTCCGCAACTTATAAGCCCGAAGACAATTTTAACATCGTCACCAAAATTGAACGCGATGTGGGGCAGCTCAACTTCTTCGACTTCACCTCATCAGTAGACTTGCAAAACAATCAAGGCACGACGGGTAACCCTAATCTTGTCCCAAGCCAAAGTTGGGTAGGAGAGGTCGAATTCAGTAAACAGTGGACAGCTGGACACAGCTTTAAGGCCCGTGTTTACGGTCAGAAAATTTCAGACCTCGTTGACCGCATTCCTATCGGCCTCACCGGAGATGCAGTTGGCAATATCGATAGCGCCGAACTCTACGGCGTTGACTTTAATGCCACGGTCAAAGGCGATCCCTATGGCCTGAAAGGCGTTGAACTGGAACTCGAACTCGATTTCCGGAATTCCTCCGTTGAGGATCCGGTCGAAGGATTTTCGCGGCGCCTGAACGGCGATAAAAAATCATATTGGAGCGTGAGTTTCCGCCATGATATCCCAAATTCCGATTGGGCTTATGGCTTCTTCGCTGATCAATATAACGAAGCGCCTGTTTACCGGCTCCATTCGATCAACACGTTTCAATTTGACGGCCCTTTTGGCCTCGCCTTTATTGAACATAAAGATATCTTTGGCCTCAAAGTAAGGGCTGACATTCGCAACCTGTTTGATGGCTCCGATGATTTTAAACGCGAGGTTTACACAGGCCGGCGCGACCAAGGCACACTCGACTTCATCGAAGACCGCACGCGGCCCTTTGGTTACTTTTTCCGGCTTAATATTAGCGGGACTTTTTAAAGTCCCGCTAATACGCTCCCCCTATTGCCCCGGCGTGTAGTCACGCTCTGCGAGCGGTAGAACCTCATCAAGTGTCATTGGCATAGCCTTATACTCGCCGCGCGCAAAAAGCGGCGCTTGATCGGCATAATGCGGCGAGGTTTCGTCGAGTGTCGCCGCGCCGAACTGATGAATAGATTCCAACGATAGCACACCGTTTTCATCCCAATCCGCATACATAATATGCGTATCGCCGGCGACCCCAGTCAGGCCTTTATTCTCAACAAATTTTTCTCGAAGGCCATATATAGCGCGCAGCGTATCCGGTCCGCCCGTAAGTGGTAAGTCAACATCGCCTCGGCGAAGACGGTTCACCTCGCCCCATGTCGGATCAATGCGGCCATAAACCATCATAAGCTCGTCAACCGTCTCCTCTAAGGCCTGCATCACATCCATTTTATCTTCGATGATTTCATAGCCGCCGACTTTCATAGCCGTCAAAACGGCGAGCGCCGTCGCGCGGTTTTCCAAATTGGTTTCTCCATCCCAGGATTTCAACAAAGCTATAGGTTCAGCTAGGTCAGCATTCGCCGTATCCGCCTTAGCAAATATTTCTTCGAGGCGCTTACGGATCGGCGAGTCAGGGTGATATTGCCCGTTGGCACGGTACGAGAGAAGCTCTTCGCCTGATATAGACTCGTCTGCCGGAATGAGCGCAAGCGCCATCATAGCCCGGTTTGTCATACGCGGTTCAATACCCATGGTTACAGAATAATCCTCGCGTTTATTATCAAAAGCCGGATCCGTGATCCGAAACGGCGTAGAATTGGCGGAGAACAGCCAGCCGCTTTCAGGGTTATAGTGCTGCGGTAGATCAGACACAGGTCGATACTCGTTCCAAATCAGCTCTGGCTTATCTCCCGGAAGAACGCCTGACCAATCGGGGCCTTCAATACGTTTAGGCATTTTCGCATTATATATTTCGCTAATATTGCCGTTCTTATCGGCGTAAGTGATATTGAAACTAAGAACGGTATTGAGAGCAATCGCGGCCTTCCAATCTTCAAGGCTTTGCGCCTTACCCATCATATACCACTGCTCCATCGCGCCGACTTCTTGAAGCCCTGCAAATTTAATCGCGTAAAACCCAGACGGGGCGTCCAAAACGGGGCCGTGCTCTGACCAAAGGACATCACGCGTAATCGGCAAGGAAAAAGGCCCCCATAGCTTCACGCGAAATTTAGACTTAGAGCGCTCAAAATCTTTCCACGTACCATCGAATTTATACTGCGTTGGTTTTTTGGTATCGTTCACTTCAAGCTCGTAAATGTCAACAAGATCAGGGCGATTAACCGTCTGCGCCCAGCCATGATGCGGCGTGACGCCTTGGGTCAAGATCGGCGTTCCTGGGAAGCCAGCGCCTGCAAGGTTAAGTCCTTCTTCTGATACAACGTGCGCTTCAAACCACGCATAAGGCCCAACAAATGGCTGATGCGAGTTGACAATAAGGCGCGTATGGCCATCTGTAGAGCGTTTGGGGGCCACGGCAAAAGCGTTAGACCCGCGCACCGCTTCCGGTAAGTTTAGTTTTGTTTCTTGCCGCCAAGGGGAAACGGCCGGCTTTCCCTCAGCCGAAAACAAGTCCTGAATATAACCATCCATACGATAAAAGAACGGCGTGTTCCACGTAAATCCAGCGATGATATCTTTGTCTGTCACCGGCAAAATTGATGGCAGAACTCTATCTTTATTCTCCGACGCCCAGAGGTTTAACCCGTCAGCATAGGCAGTCGCCATAGCCCGTGTTTGCGGCGAAAGGTCAGTGTCAATTTTCTCGTCGACAGCTTCGCGAACCTTAAAAAGGTCAAGCAAATAATCTGTGGCCGCACCGGACTTGCCATTATACTGCCCAGACATCCCGCGCGAAGAGATCACGGAAACCTGTATCGTCTCCCAATCGTCTTCGGCATGAGAATATCCAAGACCAAAGGATGTATCGGGGTCTGTCTTGCCAAAAATATGCGCCACGCCCCAATTATCCCTAATGATACGGGCGTCATAAGCTTTTGCTGCCGCCTTGATTGTGGCCTCATCCACTTTAGGTCCGTTCGGTGTTCTCAGCCATATAGCGGCGGCCAAAAGCCCTACTAAAATCAAACCACCTGCAGTTTTCAAAAATAAGCGCATAAAAATCTCCCGTCAGTCACCATTCATGTAGCCTCCTTATAAATCAAGTCCATATTGGGATTTCATTTTATCTATGTTAGGAACAGACATGAGCAACACCGCCCTATCCGCACAAGAACTCATCGATCAAATTCTTTCAGCGGGGCGTGACCTTGCAAATGAGGGCAAAGCCCGCTCAGGAGAGCTTACGAAAAAGGGCAAAGATATTGCAGCGAAAGGCGAGGATATTCTTGTCGACAAACTCGGTATCGAAGATATTGACGTATCCCGAGACGCGCTACGCAAAGGCCTAGGCGCCGGAGCCGCAGCAGGCGCTCTGGCACTGCTTCTTTCTTCCCGATCAGGCCGCAAAATGGCAACCCTCGGCGGCCTCGCTGGACTAGGCGTTCTGGCCTATAAGGCTTTTGAGAGAAACGGCGGCAAAATGCCGAGCTGGAAAGACGAAGTCGTAGGCCTCATTGGCGGCCCAAAAGCGGAAACCCGCGCAGAGGCCTTGATACGCGCGATGATCGCAGCGGCGAAGGCCGACGGCGGGATCAGCGACGACGAAATAGCCCTGATAGAGGCCCATGATAAAGCCTCCCCGCAAATTCTGCAGGACGCGCTCAATCAAGCCCCTGACGCAGCCGCCATCGCGGCGCTCGCAGATGGCCCGCAGGCCGCCCGAGAAATTTACGCCGTGTCCTGCCGCGTCGCTAGCGAGCTCTCTGCTTCTGAGCGCGATTATCTCGACGCCCTCGCCATGGCCCTAAAGCTCGACCCTGAGCTTGCCGCCCGCATAGAAACGGATGTTAGAACTGGATGAAAAAGCCCTTAACCGCCCTACTCTTCGCCCTACTCTGCGCCGCGCCTATCGCGGCGCACGCCCAAAATGACGCGCGAGAACAAAGGCTCGAAAACGTTTTAGCCCTCACGTCTGTAGATGCAAAACTGGAAGGGCTGAAAGCGCTACTCGTAGACAGCACAGAGCCCGACGAGCAGATCATGCTCAACTATCATATCGCCCAAGCTTATATAAGCACATCCCACTTTGGTTCGGCCATAGAGCCACTCAAAGCCGCCGTAGCGCTCAACGAAAAGCATACTCCGGATCATCACAAACGCCGCGATGCTCTCTCGAGCCTCTTACAGAAATCCCTTCTAAAAGCGGGCCGAGTAGCTGAAGGCATGCAAGTCTCAAACGCCCTCGTTGAGAAAAACGACGCGCTCCTCATTGATATGTGGAGCCGCAATGACAGCTCGATCATTCACCGTACAACGGCCCTTACATGTCCGCACACAATCGGAAAATTTGATAGAACAAAATCTCACAGTTTTGACACAAGCGGTCGTGACCTTGGGTGCTCCTACAAAATTCACGGCGAGACAGAAAACCTGCTCACGGTTTACTTTACTGACTACCAAGACGAAGCGCTAAGCTCGTCTGCCGCCCATGCTTCCGCGACGAAAATGATGTCGGACGCCAGAAGTTCCAAAGATGCAGAGCTTATCTACGCTGCGAGGGCAACGGATGTTGACAGCCCCGCCGTGCATGATGTTTTGGGAACATTATACCTTCGAAGTAAAGGCACGCAATATACGGGAACTTGGACAGCCGTGATCGAGGGCTGGGTTTTAAAAACCCGCGTCACATGGGACGTTTCCTTAGGAAAAAATTTCGGCGAGACCGCAAGCAAAAAAGCATTTGCCTTAACGCCCATGCATACTGCCGCTCAGATAAAGGCTTGCAAAACCGCGACATGGCCAGAAAAGGGAGAACCCGTTCCAGACACTACGCAGATGCAATATGTTATGTTTGAAGCCATGAACACGGCGAGCGAAAGACCGCCGCTAGAATGTATGCTCGGCAGTTCCAATACCGGTAATGCTTTCATCGCGGGCCATATGAATGAGCGCCGCCTGTATACGATTGCTGGGACGGCCATTGAAACCGATGTGTTCGTTGAGACGGGCCACAGCTCAGGCGGCGTCGTTGACCTGATTACATCACCAGAATATATTCTAAAATCGAAGCTTACCGCCAGTAAAGATCACAAAGCCAGTACCATCATACTCAAAGCTTACAAAACTAAACCCAGCCCCAATCAGGTGTTTCAGGATTTCATCGGCGTCTATTCCGGTAAAGTGAAAGAATATGGCCACGTAGAATATGATGAAACTGGCGGCACAAATATTGTTATCCGCCCTATGGAAACAGACGAAGACACACCCCAGAATGAGCCTAAGGAGTAATCATGTTATCTTCATTCAAAGCGCTTTGCGTCTCCCTTCTTTTTCTTGCGGCCTGCGCGCCTTATTCTTACGGTCCGCCTTCAAATCCTGGGCCTCAAGTTCCGCCAAACCGTGTCGTTGATACGGGAGCGGCGTGCGGCGGTATGATGGGGCTAGTCTGCGGACAGTCTCAAGATTTTTGCCGCATCCCTATAGAAGGCCAATGCGGGGCGGCCGATCAGATGGGCACTTGCAGCCCGCGTCCGCAAATTTGCACGCAAGACTATCGCCCTGTCTGCGGCTGCGACGGGAAAACCTACGGCAATCAATGTATGGCAAACGGCGCAGGTGTTAGCGCCGCCTATAGCGGTGAATGCCGGAATTAATCCTGATGCCTAATCTCGTAACCAAGGCCAAAAAATGCGCTCTCGGCACCACAGTGTCGCGAGCCACTTTTCGCCTGATGTCACGGGCGTTCCGGCATGGAGCGAGTCTTGTATAGGCACGCCGCTCGCGGCGGTATTTTGAAATAAAAGCCCCTGCCCGCGCGCGCCTTTGACAGAAATGTCCAGTTTTGGAAACGCCGTTTTCCCGCCCGTGTAACCCTCATTCAAATAAGTCAGAAGCGTATGGCTACGTTGCCCGCAGGCTTTGACCTTTGAATAGTCGCCTGCGTCTTCTTCAAGGAAGTCATGATGCGGGCGGTATTCTTGCCCAGGCCTGTACCGCAATAAGGTGATAAATTCACCGTTCTCAGGCGGAATGCCTGCCGCGAAAGACAATTTGCGCTGCAACAGAGCGCTCACAACATCCATCGACGCCGGAAGCAAAACCGCCCCATCAGATGTGCGGTATTGCGCGCGCGCCGCAGTGGCCGCCTCCGCATCCACGACCTTTGACGGCTGCATCAAAGATGAAGACACAGCGACAAGATAATCACATTCTAGGGACGAGAGAACACCGCCGAGGGTTTCCACATTCGGGTTTTTCGCTAGTCCAGTTCGCTCAAACACGGGCTGCGCCTCAAACGCCGCTTCCAAAGCCCTTTCACATACGCCCTGACTAAAAGGCACGGTTTTTATGTCTGGCGTATCGCCCGCCGCGTTTAATTGCTTCACGCTTTCAAAAAACGGCACAGCAGGGCTAAGCCGCGCGGCCAGCGCGGAGAGCTCTGCTGCGGGCGCATAAATGTGCCCGCGGCCCGCTTCGCGCAAAAGTAAAAATGCGGCGATCCAGTCGCCCGATTGCGCGGCGCGGCGAAGAAGGCTTGCGCCTAAACCCCGGCTTGCATCCTGTCCCAACAGGATAACTGCGAGGCCGCGTACCGCAGGAGGGAACCCGCCCATGGCCGCCCGTAAAAACAAAGCTTGCGCGGCCTTGTCGTTGCTAGCCTCGTGGCATCGCAGCATATGCAAAGCCGCTAGCTGCGCTGCTATCACCGGAGAGCTATCTTTGATTGCCTCTAAACTACGGCAAGCCTCCTGGACATCTGCGCGCGAAGGATCCGCCCCGCCGCCTGACAAGAGCGCCATGGCCCGCGTATAAATCCCGCGCAACTGTTCCTGATTATGAACCATAGGTTCTCCTAGCAGACACGCATCTTGTTTGATATAGCGCCAACATGGAACACACGAAAAATGCCGCGTCGGAATATAGCCAAAAGGGCCGCGCGCTTCTGCCTGCGCTGATGTCGCCTTTAGCCGCGTCGAACATGACGTTTGAAATTCAAAAGATCATCGCCCAAGTCGGCGACCACCTTTTGGCGGCGCCCCGTGTCGGCGAAAAACCCGCTTACGAGCTTTACGGTTATAAATGGTGGCCCATGGCGACCTTCCACATGGGCCTTACAGCCTATATGGAAACTGTCACAGGCAAAGCGCTCTTACCGACCTATGCGTTTTTCAGATCCTACCAGAAAGGCGACATTTGCCGTATTCACGCTGACCGCGCGGCCTGTGAACATTCTTTGTCGCTTACCCTTGCTTACGGCGACAAGCAGCCTTGGGCGCTTAGCGTCGAAGACCAGCCGCTCACCGAGAACACATATTTCAAAGCCGGACAGGCGGCGGATTACGGCGGCAACCCTTATACGGATTTCCCCATGTCACCTGGCGACGCCGTCCTTTATAAAGGCATAGAGCACCGCCACGGACGCCTTGCCCCCAATCCGAACAGATGGTCGGCGCATATGTTTTTACACTGGGTTGAAAAAGACGGACCTTATGCCGGTGAGGCCTATGACGGCCATACACTGCCCGCCCATGGCGACATTGTTTTCCCCGCATAATTGATGAGTGCGAAAGCCTACAACATTGGCATTGCAGGCTCTGGCATCGCTGGGTTATCTGCGGCTCTGTTTCTGCAGCGTGCGGGCCACACGCCAACGCTCTATGACCAAATGGAAACGCCGAAGCCTATCGGCTCAGGCCTAATGCTACAGCCCACGGGCCTCGCCGTAATGGAGAGACTTGACCTTCTCAACGCGATTAAAAGTTACGGACAGCCTATAGAACGGCTCATCGGCGTCGCAGGCAAGCGCCCAATACTTGACGTCCGCTATGACGCTTTGAAGGGCAGATATAGCGGCCTCGCTGTTCACCGCGCCGCGCTTTTTGATGTGCTCTACCAAGCCGTAATAGCCGAAAACATTCCGATCCAAACCGGACGCGCTGTGCGTTCTGTGAAAAATGGCGCTTTGGTTTTCTCAGACGGTAAAATCTCAGGGACACATGATTTCGTCATCGACGCCCTCGGCGTTACCTCGCCGCTTAAACCCAAACAGGCTAAACCCCTGCCCTACGCCGCGCTTTGGGCGACGCTGGACTGGAATGCAGCGGGCGGGTTTAACGAGGAATGGCTTGAGCAGCGCTATAAGGCAGCGCGTAAAATGATCGGGGTTCTGCCCGTCGGGACAATTCCGGGTGACCCTATCCCTAAAGCCACGTTCTTTTGGAGCCTGAAACATACAGATTATGCCAAATGGCAAGAGCGTGGGTTGGATGCGTGGAAAGCGGAAGTCAAAGCCCTCTGGCCGGAAACTACGCAGTTACTTTCGCAGATTACAAAGCCGGAACAGCTCACCCTTGCACGCTATGCAAGCCAAACTCTCTCTCCGCCATACATTGGTAAATTAGTCCACATCGGCGATGCCTATCACTGCGCCTCGCCGCAACTTGGCCAAGGGGCGAACATGGCGCTCCTCGATGCTTACGCCCTTGCGGAGACTATCACGCAAGAACCCTCTCCTGAAATGGCCTTCCACGCTTTCCATAGAAATCGCCGAATGCATGTCAATCTTTATCAACTCATGGCGAGCGCTTTCACGCCTGTCTATCAATCTGACGGCCGGATTATTCCGTGGCTAAGAGATCACATCGTCCCGATCATTGCCCGCATTTGGCCGTTCCCAAAGATATTAGCCGCAATCGTCGCCGGTTTGATTGGAAGCCCGCTCAAAACTTTAGGCCTTAAAAAATAAGCAGCAAAAGAAGCCGCAGCCCACTCATACAAAAAGGCTGCCCAGCAAAATGCCTGCAGCCTCTATAGTTAGTTAGGTATGTCTTAAGCGATTTATACCGCGTAGACTCCGCTAGAATTTGTGCGCAAAGGCAAGAGAGACACTATCTAAAGCACTGCTCGTACTATCTTCTTCATACCGCGTATAATCAACGCGCACAGAGTTACGAGGATTCCAAGCATATTCTGCGCCGCCGCCATACGCCACGCCGTCTAAGGTCACCGAACCGCCGCCTATGCCAATTTGAGTGCTATGATAACCCCCACGCGCATGCACGGCAATTCTATCCGTGATCGGCAACCGGCCGACCGCAAAACCTGCAATCTGGTAATCAACATTTGCTGCACTCGCAGACTCTTTGATCACCCCGACAGAGCCTTCCAGTTCTGCGCCAACATAGTAAGCGGATTGATATCCCAAGCGCGCTTGCAAGCCAATCGCATCAGAATCTACATCATATAAACTCGTGCCTAATGAGCCATATATATATCCATTTCGGCGAGCTTTATGCGGCCCGCGAAGCTGCGGAGCGCCGTAAGTATACTGCCCGCCTTGAGCGTATGCCGCCGGAGTATAATGTCCGCCCTGAACCTGTGTGCCATAAACGTGTGGATCAGGCTGTTGAGCGTAATCATAGGAATAACTCTGGGCTTGAGGCTGTTGTTGATAGCCTTGGTTATAGTCATACTGTGTAGAACTTTGCTGGTTTGCGACTGAATAAGTCGCCCCTGTCGGGCATTGACTGACATAACATCCAGACGCGCACTGACTGACGTAGCAGCCCGAAGAAGCTGTTTGGCTATGGCCATATGTTCTAGCCTCATTGTTCATAGAACAGGCTGAAATGAGAACTGCCGAGGACGACAGAAGAAGAATACGATACATAATTTAGCCCACCTAATTCAAAAACGCCTATGTAGCCTATCAAGTTTAAAATACGTTGAATCCTCCTTTAAGGTTTGATTCAAGGTTTGTGATCGTTTGGCCCTACATAATCGTGCCGCCTTTACCCTTGATCACCTCTGAGCAGCGGCGTAACAACACCCTATGTTTCAGACCTTTTTCTCCGAGCTACGCTCTGCAAAAATTCCCGTTACCATAAGGGAGTACCTCACCTTGCTTGAAGGACTTGAAAAAGACGTGCCGGGCGAGAGCCTTGATGGGTTCTATTATCTATCCCGCACAGCCCTTGTCAAAGATGAGCGTGATCTTGATAAGTTTGATCAGGTCTTCTCTCATGTCTTTCGGGGAATGGATTATCTTTCTGATATTTTCGGACAGTCAGAAGCAGAAATCCCGTCAGATTGGCTCAAGGCGCTCGCTGAAAAATATCTGACCCCTGAAGAGATGGCAGAAATACAAGGCCTCGGCGACCTCGACAAAATCATGGAAGCCCTCAAAGAACGGCTTGAAAACCAAGATAAACGCCATGAGGGCGGCAATAAGAATATTGGCACGGCAGGTACATCCCCGTTTGGCGCGCATGGGTATAACCCCGAAGGCGTTCGCATAGGCCAAGACAAAGGCCGACACGGCAAGGCTGTGAAAGTTTGGGATAAGCGGCAGTTTAAAAACCTTGACGGCGACAAAGAACTCGGCACCCGCAACATCAAAGTCGCTCTGAGGCGTCTACGCCGTTTTGCCCGCGAAGGCGCGCAGGACGAACTTGATTTAGACGGCACCATTAAAGGCACGGCAAAGCAAGGCTGGCTCGACATTCAAATGCGAGCCGAGCGCCGCAACGCGGTGAAAGTTCTCGCGCTGTTTGACATTGGCGGGTCCATGGATGCCCACGTTAAACAGGCCGAGGATCTCTTTTCCGCTGCCAAATCCGAGTTCAAACGGCTTGAATATTTCTATTTTCATAACTGCATCTATGAGCACGTTTGGAAGGATAATATCCGCCGCATGCGCGAAGTCACGCCGACGTGGGACATCCTGCATAAGTTCCCATCCGACTACCGCGTTGTGTTTATTGGCGACGCGGCCATGAGCCCTTACGAAGTGGCCATGCGCGGCGGCTCGGTCGAACACTGGAACGAAGAAGCTGGCGCGGTATGGTTACAGCGCTTTGTTGATGTCTACCCGCACATAATTTGGATCAACCCGACGCCCGAAAAATATTGGCAATATTCACAATCGACGAATATGATCCAAGAAATAATCGGCAAAGACCGCATGTTCCCAATGACCCTCTCGGGCCTCGAAAATGCAATGAAAGAATTGGCGCGTTAACATGAATTATGACCTTATCATTTCCGGCGGCACGGTCGTCAATCAAGACGGAATGGGAGTCGCCGATATTGGCATAGTCAGTGGCAAAATTGCGGAAATCGGTGATCTTTCCACGGCAAGTGCGGGACGCACCCTGAACGTAAAAGGGCTGCATGTCCTCCCCGGCGTTATCGATACGCAGGTGCATTTCAGAGAACCTGGCCCCACCCATAAAGAAGACTTAGAGCACGGCTCACGCGGTGCGGTGCTTGGCGGCGTTACGGGCGTGTTTGAGATGCCCAACACCAACCCAACCACAAGCACACCCGCTATGCTCGAAGATAAATTATCCCGCGCGCGAAACCGTATGCATTGTAATTTCGCCTTCTATGTCGGCGGGACACACGATAATGCTGACCACCTCAATGAGCTTGAACGCCTACCCGGATGTTGCGGCGTCAAAGTGTTTATGGGCGCTAGCACAGGCGATTTGCTAATCGCTGATGATGACGGACTGCGCCGTGTTTTAGCCTCCATCAATCGCCGCGCGAGTTTTCATTCCGAAGACGAAGAGCGCATGAACGGCCGCAAACACCTCGCCCGCAAAGGCGACTGGACGAGCCATACGGATGTCCGCGATAAAAAAGCTGCGCTGATCTCGACTGAACGGCTCATTCGCATGGCAAGGGAAGCGCGCAAACGCATTCACGTTCTGCATATTTCAACCATGGAAGAACTGCCTATTCTTGCGGCGAACAAAGATTTGGTGAGCTGCGAAGTCACCCCTAATCACCTCACTCTGATCGGGCCAGAGGACTACGCAAACCTCAAAGGCCGCGTGCAGCAAAACCCTCCGATCCGCGATAACGCGAACCGCCTTGGCCTCTGGGCCGGCGTCGCCAATGGCACGATTGATATTCTGGCGACAGATCACGCACCGCATACGCTAGAAGAAAAATCTAAGCCTTATCCGGCCTCGCCGTCTGGCATGCCGGGCGTGCAAACGCTCGTGCCGATGATGCTTGATTGGGTCAGTAAAGGCGCGCTTACACTACAACGTTTCGTCGACCTTACCTCTCACGGCCCGAACCGCATTTGGGGAATCGCCGGAAAAGGTCGTCTCGCAGTTGGGTATGACGCCGACATCACCATTGTAGACATGAAGGCGAAACGCGCGATCCTTGATAAAGACCAAGCTAACAAATCTGGCTGGACACCTTATCATGAACGCGAAGTTACAGGCTGGCCAACGCACACCATCATCGACGGCAACGTCATCATGGAAAATGACGAAGTCGTCTTAGAAGCGCAGGGGCAAGCCTACCATTTTAGTGAGTGCCTTTAAAACTGCCCAATAAAAAAGGCCCCGAAATCGGAGCCTTTTTAAATATATTTCTACGCTAATGCCCGTTACGGCGATTGTGGTAACGTCTGCGATTGTGGTTATTATAACGATGCCCGTAATTACGACCACCGGAATAATTATAGCCCGTGCCGACAGTAATGCTCACACCTGAACGGGGCGCGTAATAAGGATTTCCGTAATAATAGGTTGGCTGTGGTTGGTAGTAAGTGCCGCCGTAATAGGGCTGCGTTTGATATGTCTGCGTATACGTTGTCTGCGGATAATACCCACCAGAGCTGTACCCATTATTGTAATAGCCGTTATTGTAACCGCCGCTATACCCATTGTTGTAGTGCCCACCGCCATAAGTCCGGCTTTGGTGGCTACTATTATCCCCCGCAATAGCTGCGCCGGCTACGCCGCCTATGACAGCGCCAAGTACAGAGCCTTCTGTCCGCGCGCCGCTACCTGCTACTTGTGACCCAATAACACCGCCAGCGATTGCGCCGATAACGCCGCCGACAAGCTGCTGGTCACCATTACTGCTTTGATGACGGTGATTATAGCCGTTATCGTGGGCGGTTGCCGTCATAGGCAAGAACCCAACAATAGCGGTTGCCGCGATGGCATATCCAAATTGTTTAATCATGATTGTCTCCATTTATCGCGGATAACCCCGCTCCCATTCCGTGCCATTATAGCAAAACCGTAAACTTAGTGCAAAAGGAAGACACAGTCGTCCGCCAAGCAGGAAAGCCCGGCCAGTAGCCGAGCTTTATTATTCTATGATCCGTGTTCACATTAGGCCTTTTAAGGCTCTACCGTGTGCGGTTTTTCACGTCACGCTTGCGGTCTTTTAACCGATCAAGGTCTTGTCCGATTTGCGTGATCCGTTGAGCACGGTGTTGACTATACCCATAACGCTGCTGCGCTTGCAATCTATCCCGTTCTGCCCGCAAGCCATCAATTCTGTCCTTGATGTTCTCTACGCGGTTAACGCCGTGACCATAACCATGGCCGTAATTTACTGGGCGCGAATTATGCGAGGTCGTTGTATAACCGCCGCCATAAGTGCGTGATGGGCCGGAGCTATAGGTCGTTGTCGTCCGAGTCGTTCCGCCGTAAGTACGGGTTGGCGTAGAGCGGTAAGTCGTGCCGTATGTATTGCCGCCATTATAGGTCGTTGGATATAATGATCCGCCAGAGTAACCGCTTCCGTATACTTGGGCGCTTTCCTGGCGGCAGTTGCGCTTATCACCGGCAATACCGGCTCCGGCTGCTGCGCCGAGGACTGCGCCAATGGCTGAACCTTCACTGCGAGCGCCGTTACCAGAGACTTGTGATCCGAAGACACCACCTGCGACAGCGCCAAGAAGGCCGCCGACAATTTGGTTGTTTGTATCGGATTTTTTACAATTCTCATAATGCTGAGCAGAGCTAGAATAGGTTTGTGCTTGGGCTGCAGCTGGGAGGCCAAACGTTACCGCAGCGACAAAGGCGGCGGCCAGGGATGTGTTGCGTGATAGCGTTTTCATTTTAATTCTCCGTGTCTGAAACAGTTTATTCCGTTTCGTTGATCATGGAGTAGCAAATGGCGTCTGAATGTTATCTGAGCCTGAAATTAATCTTCTGTTCAGGTTCGGGGCAGCTCTGATAACGCTGCGGAGGCGGCGTCAAAGGCCAGCATGGTTGACGTATGGCGGGCCGGATAGTCTGCGACGCCTGCCAGCAAAGACAGCTCGCTAAACCGCCCCATTGGCGCGGGGCCGCTCTGTTTTAGCATAGCGTAAAGCTCTTCGCGGGCTTCGGTAATCTCTTGCGCCGTAGCGCCGACAATATTTTTTTTAAGGATCGCCGCGCTGGCTTGGCCCAGCGCGCAGGCCTGCACTCGCAGAGCGCACGCGCTCACTACGCCGTCTTCAACGCACACGTCGATTTCCAGCCAAGAGCCGCACAGCTTTGAGACTTTGCGCACGCTCGCATGCGGGTTTTCGAGACGTTCATTACTCAGCCCAGCGGCTAGGCTTAGAATATCCGTATTATACAGACCGCTAATCATACTCTATATATGGGACTACCCGCCCTCTTCGGCAAGCTTGCTTGTCTCGTCGGGAGCAACGATCTCGATAATGACTTTTCCGCCAGCCACATCCACATGCGGGACAGAGAGTTTTGTGAACGCATGATACCAGTCTTTTTGCCCAAGCGTCTGTATTTCTAGAATATCACCGCCGCCAAAATCATGAATGGCTTTGATCCGGCCCATATCGTCGCCGTCAACGGTTTCCACGCTGAGACCGATGAGGTCAGTATAATAGAACTCATCCTCATCCACCGCTGGAAGGAGGTCACGCGAAACATAGAGCTTCGTCGATTTAAGCGCCTCGGCCTGCTCGCGAGTGGCGACCTCTTTGGCCGAAACCGCCACAAACTTTTTCACGAGGCGCGGTTTTGTCGGTGTTAAAACCACCGTCCCGCTTTCATCGCATAAGGGGCCATATGACGCGCACGCCATAAGCTCCGCCGTAAATGGCTTGATTTTCACTTCTCCGCGCACGCCGAAAGCACCGGCGATCGCGCCTATACAGACCCACTGTGTTGTTTTGTTCTCATTCATGTGGCGCTGTGTATTATACAATCATCAAAACTCATAAGGATTTTATATGCGCTTTTTTGTCCTTTCTGCTGCGGCCCTAACAATGCTCTCCGCTCCGGCCTTCGCTCACCCTGAACATACGGAAGCCTCCAAACCTTCCGCTGAAATAAAGCTGCCGTCCAAAGCCGAGATCGAAAAGGCTATTGACGAGATGCCAGATTTAAACGCAATCCTTGGAGACCTTATAATTCTCGCGCATAAAAGCGATCTCCCAAAGCGCATGGAGCGGACGGGAGAAACCCTTAAAAAAGACCTCGGCGAGTCCGGCGCGCTAGAGCCTGACAGGAACGGACTTCCCGATATTAAACTCACCTTAAAAATATTAGCCAGCGCGCTGTCTGATGAAGAGATGACAGAAGGACTGTCCGAAACCATGGCTGGATTACAAACCATCATGGAAAAGCACATGAAAGAACCCTGTTCCGAAACTGACGAACCCGCTCAGCCGGAATAAAGGTTTGTCGCGTTTAGAAGAAAGCGCCCTGTAGGCCATCAATCGCGAACTGGATCGCAAGGGTTGCTAGGAGTACACCGAGTACCCGCGTCAGCACATTCGTGAAGCTCTTACCCATAAGGCGAATAAGCGGCCCCGCGATAAGAAACGACACGAATGTAATCAGTAAAACGAGTGCCAAAGCGCCCATAATCGTCACTTCATCGTGCCAGTCTCTGGCATCAGACATCATCAATAAAATTGAGGCCATCGTGCCGGGGCCCGCAATCATCGGGATCCCCATTGGGAAGACCGAAATATCTTCGGGATCTACGGTTTCTCCGAGAAGTTCTTCGGCGCGCTCTTCGCGCTGCTCCGTACGTTTCTCAAATACCATGTTCAGCCCTATGATGAAGAGCATGATCCCGCCCGCAATGCGCAGGGCATCAAGGCTGATACCAAGTTTCGCAAAGACAAATTCGCCCACATAGGCAAAGCCAAAAAGAATAACCGCAGCGACAAATACGGACTTTATCGCCATCTCTTTTTGGTGCTTGCGCGTTGTCCCATTGGTCAACGTTGCAAAGATCGGCGCGCAACCAGGCGGGTCGATAATCACAAACAAAACCGTAAAGGCGGAGAGGAATAATTCTAATTCAAACATGCGCCGCATCTACACGAATAGGCTTTCGTGGCAACCCCTAACCTATGCGAAAATGCAAAGCAGAGTTGAGAAGATAAAATGTCAGAGGGCCTGTAAGCCGGGTTCTGTCCTGCTTACGCAGTGACGATCATTCATCTTGGAGTGCTGTTACCAACACCCTCACGCGACCGACCCGGATGACAGCGTTAAGACCCGCCATGCGCCATCCCTATTTGGTCTTGCTCCAGATGGGGTTTACCTTGCCCGCTTTGTTACCATCGCGGCGGTGCGCTCTTACCGCACCCTTTCACCCTGACTTTTCTATTTGCAAGCAAACAGAAGAGCGGTTTGCTTTCTGTGGCACTTTCCCTTGGCTCACGCCAGCCGGCCATTAACCGGCATCCTGTCTCAATGGAGCCCGGACTTTCCTCGAAGCTTACGCTCCGCGATCGTCCGACCCTCTGACGGGAGGCTTAAAGCCGAACATCAGTAAAGAGGCAAGCAGAAAGAATTACAGAAGGCGCATCAAAAGACGCTGACCTAAGCAGAACCTAATCGTAATAGGCCGTTTTATGATTTTGCTGGCTGCGTTTTTGTTTGCCGCGAGGTTTTTTCCCGCGCGGCGCTTCATACAAATCACCGCCGAAATCAGGTACTGACATACCATCATCATAGCCATAACCAGCTGCAAAAACGAGTTTGGACTTTTTGTGACGCTTGGACATAAAGGCCTCCATAAAACGTCAGTGGTGACTATCCCTTTTAGATAATCTATGGACAATTTATCTACTTTTTGCAGATCGTCAAAGCTAAAATGCACAGCTTTTCATTTTTCTAACCTCCGACGGGACACCCGTTTAAGCTTGGAAAATTTCAGTTTGGCCTTCATGATGATATCATGAAATCGCTCGCAACGCTCCTAACCTCTCTTGTCGCCGCTCTTCATGTCGGTTTTGCTGTACTTGAAATGATCCTATGGGAGCATCCCATAGGACAAGGCGTTTTCAACACGACAGAACAATTTGCGACTGATACGGCAATGCTTGCAGCCAATCAGGGGCTTTACAACTTATTCCTAGCGGCTGGACTCATTTGGAGCCTTGCCTATAAAAAGAGCGCAGCCAGACGGCTGTTCCTCACCTTTGTTGTTGCCGCCGGCATTTTCGGCGCAGCAACCGTCAGCCCAACGATTTTCTTTGTTCAAGCCGTTCCCGCCATCCTAGCCCTGATTATAAGTTATCTCTCCAGAGCGCCTTAGCGCCGCGCGAACGCTTGCAAGACGGATTAAATTAAGCCATCGTGAGACTATGATGACTTTAAAAACTACCCTTGCCTTCACGGCTATTATAGCCCTCACCGCTTGTAATAATCCGCCACCGCCCGCATCTGATATTACAATATTTACGGCTGAGCACATCCTCACCGTCGATCAGAACAACACCGCCGCAACCGCGGTTGCTTTGCGCGGCGACACAATTGTTGAAGTCGGCACATTAGACGTCTTAAAAAAATCTCACAAAGGCGCAGCGATTAACGATCAGTTTGCTGGCAAGACCTTGGTACCGGGCCTGATTGACCCGCATGTCCATATGACGTTAGGCGCTATGATGTATGGCCTTGATTTCATCCCGCCTTGGGACATGCAAACGCCAAATGGCTTCGTCAAAGGCCTGCCCGATAAGCCGAGCCTCCTTGCCGCTATAGAAAAGTTTGAAACTGATGCGCCAGATGGACCGTTAATTCTGTTCGGATACCACAACCTCGTTCAGGGAGACATTGACCGTCATGACCTGGACAAAATTACAACAACGCGACCTTTATTTATCTGGCACTATTCCGGCCATGACTTTTATTTAAACTCCGCCGCCATAGAAATGGCAAAGCTCACTCCGGCTTTGGCCGAGAAGTTTCACGGCGTTGACTTAGACAATAATGGCGAACTAACCGGACGCATTTATGAAGACGCTGGCCTTGCGCTTTTTGCGGCGATCGGGCCAGTTTTGCTTAATCCCGCTCATATTGAAAAGGGCTTTACGGGCTATGAAACCTTGTTTCGCTCTGCCGGCGTCACGACTGTAGCCGAGATGGGTTACGGCATATTTGGACGCCAACTTGAGGATAAAAACATCGCGGCCCATTACGGCGAAGGCGATCCATACCGGCTTTACCTTGTCCCCGAACACCGCGCCTTTAGCGCAGAGTTTGGAGAAGCAGCTCCAGAAAAAATGCTTGAAATGGCGGCTGATACTTCCCGCCGTGCGCCCGTCCTCCCGCAGGTTAAACTGTTCACAGACGCAGCCTTCTATTCCCAAACCATGCGCCTGTCAGAGCCCGGCTATATTGGCGGGCAGTCCAAAGGCTCCAAAGGACTTTGGGTGACGGGACCTGATACGCTTGAGGCCACTATGAGGCCCTATTGGGATAAGGGCATCGATATTCATATCCATTCAAACGGCGACGCCGCGCAGGATGCTACCCTTGACGCCTTTGCCAATATGAAGGGCTCCCCCGAAAACGGACAGCGCCTGGTTATTGAGCATGGCGGCTTGATCATGCCCGAACAGCTATCCCGCATAAAGTCGCTTGGCATTGGGCTTTCAGTCGCTAGCCATTACGTTTTTTACATGGGGAAAAACTACGAAGAAGCCATTGGTGACCGCGTTAAATACATAACGCCTCTTCGGTCAGCTATGGATCTTGGCATTCCCACCACAGTCCATTCCGACGCGCCGCTTGCGCCGCCAGTTCCCATGCGCGCCGCTAGCGTTCACATGACCCGCGCGACCAAAGAGGGCGGCGTCTCCACCCCATCTGAACGGATCACGCAAGAGCAAGCCTTGCGCGCAATTACAATCAACGCCGCGTGGTCATTGGGCCTAGAAGACACAATCGGATCTATTGAAGCTGGCAAACTCGCAGACTTTACGGTTCTGGACGCCAACCTGCTTGATACGGCCCCCGAAAACTGGCCCGACATTCCGGTATGGGGCGTTGTTTTAGGCGGCGACATTCACCCTGCAAAATAGGCCTCCCGTCTTGACCCTACCCTGCGACACGCTATGTTCCCTCAAACCTAAAAAAGGACTGCGGGAATGAGTGTGTTGACGACAATAAAACGCGAATGGCATTATGTCTCGAATTTGCTGAGAATGCTCCGCGCCGTTAAATCTGTAGATCCGGATTCAGGCAATCTAATCTGTGATGACCTTGAAGCGCTCACTGACAAACACGCCAACAACATCGCCTTTATCGAAGACGACAGAACTTTCACCTTTGCTGAATTTGAAACCTACGCCAACCGAGTCGCAAATTGGGCTTTGGCTGAGGGCTGCAAGCCGGGGGATACCGTCGCGATCTTTGTCCGCAACCGTTTGGAGTATGTCGCGCTTTGGTTCGGCCTCACCAAAATCGGTGTTGTCCCGGCTCTCTTGAATTTTCAGCTTGCCGGAACTGCGCTCGCACACTGCCTGAATATTTCCGATGTGAAGCTCTTAATACTCGATCATGAAATGACCGACTCTTGGGTGTCGGCTCAATCTGACATCAAAGGCAAGATCAAAGCCTTCGCAGCTTTCGGTCCCGTAGAAGGTCTCCCGAGCTTCGAAGCCGCCTTGCACGATATTGTCCCGAACCGCCCCTCCAAAGATCTCCGCAAAGGTATTAAAGCCGGCGATCAATGCATGAAGATGTTTACGTCTGGTACAACCGGCTTACCCAAGGCCGCCAAGGTCACACATGTGCGCGCTCAAAACTATATGCGCGGCTTTGCAGCTGGCGCAAAAACCAAAGCCTCTGACCGTATGATGATGGTTCTTCCTATGTACCACGCGACAGGCGGGCTTTGCGGCGTCGGCGCAGCAATCTCCAGCGGCGGCGCTGTTATAGTTCGGCCCAAATTTTCTGCCTCTAAGTTTTGGGACGAAGCCATCGAACATGAAGCCACATTATTTATGTATGTGGGCGAAATTTGCCGTTTCCTTCTTTCCACCCCGCCTCACCCCAGAGAGCGTGACCATAAAATTCGCTGGATTATGGGTAATGGCCTCCGCCCAGAAGTCTGGCCCGGGTTTGTTTCCCGATTTAACATACCCCATGTGCTCGAATTTTACGGTGCAACAGAAGGCAATGTCAGCTTGATTAATGTTGATGGCCCCGTCGGGGCGATTGGCCGCGTTCCGAATTATCTCAAGTGGAAGTTTAATTGCGACATCATACGCTATGATGTCGACTCCGCTGCTAATCCCCGCAGCTCCGATGGCTATTGCATCCGCGCCGAAGATGATGAGGTCGGCGAAGTTATTGGCGAAATTAGGGCCGATGAAGCCCGCTTCCGCTTTGACGGGTATGAAAACAAATCCGCAACGCAAAAGAAAATTTTGCATGATGTTTTCGAGAAAGATGATGCATGGTTTCGCACAGGCGACCTAATGAAGCGCGATGCACTTGGTTATTATTATTTCATCGACCGGGTCGGCGATACTTATCGTTGGAAAGCTGAAAATGTTGCTACGGGCGAGGTCGCAGCGGTTCTGTCAAAATTCCCACGCATTACGCAAGCTAATGTCTACGGCGTGCAGGTTACGGGCTATGATGGCCGTGCTGGCATGGCTTCGCTTGTCATTGATGGCAAACCCGATTTGAAAGCCTTGAAGAAACATGTAGACAGTTCGCTTCCCCATTATGCCCGTCCTGTTTTTCTTCGCTTGTCACAGGAGACAGATACTACCAGTACCTTCAAGTTCAAGAAAACAAATTTGGTCAAAGCAGGATTTGATCCAGCAAATATTTCCGATCCGCTCTATATGGCAGATCCGGAAACGAAAGCTTATATCCCGATAGACAAAACCGTTTACAAAGACATTTTGTCCGGAAAAATAAGGCTCTAAAGCAGGTAAACATGCCCTCGCCCGATCAAGACATCCTGACCTTTTGGTTCTCGGAAGCGGGGCCCAAGGCATGGTTTACGAAAAGCGATGCCTTTGATGCAAAGGTTAGAGAGCGGTTTGAAACGCGGGCGATTGAACTCGCAGCGAAGATTACATCGAAGCCCCACAAATGGGAAGATCGCCCCGAAAGCTCTCTGGCTCTTATTATCGCCTTGGATCAGTTCCCGCGCAATATGTACCGCGATACATCTGCTGCTTTTGCTTGGGACGGGCGGGCGCACGGCGCGGCGGAGCGTATGATCGCCAAAGGTTGGGATTTAAACATCTCGCAAGACAGGCGCGCCTTTATCTACATGCCTTATATGCATTCAGAAAGTTTGGATGACCAAAACCGCTGCGTAGAGCTCATGGATAGCCGCCTTGACGGCGATAGTAACCTTCGGCATGCAAAATCCCACCGCACGCTTATTGAAACCTTCAACCGCTTCCCGCACCGTAATAAAATCCTCGGACGCGAAAGCACGCCTGAGGAAATTCAGTTCCTCGCAGACGGCGGCTACGCCCCATGAAGACAATCGGCATATTCATTTTTAATGACGTTGAAGAGCTCGACTTTGTTGGCCCCTACGAAGTGTTCACAATGATCAATACGGTCTTGCAATATGAAGAGAAGCCGGACGCGGTAAAAGTCGTGCTTATATCTAAAGACGGGAAAGATATTACTGGAAAAAAAGGCATGAGAGTGGGAGCCCACGCCTCGATACAAGAGATCACCTCACTTGATGTTATTTGCGTTCCCGGCGGACAAGGCGCTCGTGCTCAGATTAATGACAACGAAATACTGAACTGGATTCAAAACATCGCGCCGACATGCGAATGGGTCACAAGTGTCTGTACTGGCGCTTTCATTTTAGCCAAAGCAGGCCTGACTAAAGGCAAACGACTATCGACTTTTTGGAGTGCTTTTGATGAGTTCAAAACGCTCGGCCTCAAGGGCGAATTAGTCCCGCATGTAAGGTATGTCCGTGACGGCAACCTCGTCACATCCGCAGGCGTCTCCGCTGGGATTGACATGGCGCTTTGGCTCACTGGACAGATGTATACGCCCGCCTTTGCCCGAAAAGTCCAGCGCGGCATGCAATATGATCCCGCCCCGCCCTACACGGCAGACACATAGGATTTAGAGATGAGAAAACCCAAAGACATAGCGGACGACCTCATGGCCCAGCTTGAAAGGCTGAAACCCCGTCCAGATCAAGTCGAAACGATCCATTACAATATCCGCCGTCTGACCAACCAATTCGATAGTCCTGGGCCGGAGATGGAGCACATTACGAACTTCAATATTCCCAACGGCGACTTCCCTGTACCGGTTCGCCTTTACCAGCCTTATGGCGCAACCAAAGAGCCGGGACCGACACTCATCTATATTCACGGCGGAGGATTCGTCACCTGCTCTATCGATAGCCATGAAGGCATTTGTTTGCGCATTGCTAGCGGTAGCGGCTACCGTGTTTTATCCGTGGATTACCGGCTCGCACCGCAATATCCTTATCCAGCAGGGCCAGATGATTGCGAAGCCGTCGTCAAATGGGTTCTCGATGGGTACGGCGCGGATCACGGCATTGACCGCCAGCGCCTCGCTCTTGGCGGCGATAGCGCAGGCGGCAACATGACGGCCTACCTTGTGCAAAAATACCGCAAAGAGTTTAAAGCACAGGTGCTTTATTATCCAGTGATGCAACTTGTTGATGTTAAACCGCCAAAGGCTGGCCCGCAAGATATGCTGCAACTCGGCGTGATGGCCCTTCGCTTCATCGAAGAGCACTACGTCGCCGGGGCCGACACCAAAGAGACACGGCTTTCGCCCATATATGAGCGCAACCTCAAAGGCATTCCGCCGACATTGGTCTTAACTTGCGAGCTTGACCCTCTACGCATGGAAGGCAAAGCTTACGGTGATAATCTGTCCGCCACGGGGGTCAAAGTAACTTACATGCATGAAAAAAGAATGCCCCACGGTTTTCTCAATTTCACGCGAGCTTTCCCGCAAGCCAAAAAAGTTCCGCTGGATACAGCAGACTTCCTGCGCAAATATTTAGAAACCTAGAAAAGCTACGCAATATGAAACTCTATATCCACCCAATCTCCACACCAGCTCTCACGGTTGAATTTGCAGCCCATGCCATGGTAATCGATTTTGAAAGGAATATCATAGACCTTTCAAAAGGCGAGCAGCGTAGCCCAGAATATTTGGCCATTAATCCAAAGGGCAAAGTTCCAGCACTTGATGATAATGGGTTTCTACTCTCTGAAAGCGCGCCGATCATGCGCTATCTTGCGCGTAAGGGAAAATCTGAGCTTTATCCGGCTGAATTAAAGGCCCGCGCATTTACAGAGCAGTGGATGGACTTTGCAGCACATCATGTTCGCTCGCCCCTCGCTCGCATTCAGTTTAACCGCCTGATTGCGCCAATGATTGGGCAGCCCGCCGATGAGGCCTCCGTGCAAATGGGGCTTCACTTGCTTGCGGAAAACTTGCCTCATATTGAGGCGCAACTTGCCTCAAATGACTACCTAGCCGGAGAGACTTTGACGTTGGCAGATTTTACGCTTCTCGGCGCGCTCGACCCTGTCGAAGTCCTTAAGGTGGACCTCACGCCCTACTCCGCACTTTCAAAATGGCGCAACGGTCTGAGGAAGAAAGAGTTCTATACAAAGGTCCATACGCATTTCGGCGCGGAACTTGGGCTTTAACGCATTACTTACCATGCTTGCAGAATTCCGCCTCAAATTACACCTTATAATTGAATATTTATTCTGCGTTCATGTTTCTCGGCTATGAGTTTTAGGCCGATGTGGAGGCAACTGTGGACGTCACCCATATTCAAATGAATATAGCGTTGATTTCTGCTGATCCTTATATTTCAATATATAAGGATCAGCAGAGCCACTCATTCTGATTACGGGCGCACACACCAAAACCTCAATTTTCGTTGCCGGCCTCATACTGAGCTGCCGTTTTCGCTCCGAGCTGGGCGGTTAGGCCGAAAAGCTGTTCCGGATCGCTTTGCCGCATTTTCGCTGCCTGAAGTTCAAACCCTTCCGCGAAGATTAGCTCCGGCACATTAGCCTCTACCGCCTCCAAAATAGCCGCCGCGCACGCCATTGGGTCATCGCCTGCGTCGATAATATCATCAGACACGCCGCGTTTAGATCCGTCTTTCGTCAAAGCATTTTTCGAGACATTCGTAGCGACTGATCCCGGCAGAACATTCGTCACATGTATATTATGCGCCAGCGACACTTCGGCCCGAAGCGCGTCCATGTAGCCAATAAGCCCGTGCTTGGCCGCGCAGTAAGCCGTACGCAACGGCGCGCCAATGCGGCCTGCGACAGAGCTTATGGCTACAATATGCGCGCCGCCTGCTTCCGCCATTTTGGCAAGCTGTAGCTGCGTGAGCCATATGGGCGCTATGAGATCAATATTGATCAGGTCCGTATAGACTTGTGGGTCAGTATGAATAGCGAGGCTTCGCTGGCTGATCCCTGCATTGTTGACCAGAATATCCACACGCCCTTTCCATGCCCACGCGGTTTCGACGTGCGCGGCAAGGGCGGCGTAATCTGTGACCTCGAAAGGCAAGATAAGCGTGTCTGTTTCGATTTGATCAGCAACATCGCTGAGCGCGTCCACACGGCGGCCTGAGAGAATTATATTTGCGCCTTTCGCGGCATAGCTTCTCGCAAGCGCTTCGCCGATACCTGAAGACGCCCCAGTAATCCAAACGGTTTTATCTGTAAAAGTCATATCTCTCTCCTTCATTCGCCGCGCTTGATCATATCGGCTGCCTTTTCGGCAATCATGATCGTGGGTGCATTTGTATTCCCAGACACGAGCGTCGGCATAACAGAAGCATCCACGACTCGTAGCCCCGCAAGGCCGTGCACGCGCAAGTGATTATCGACAACCGCCATAGGATCACGGCCCATTTTACATGTCCCGACAGGGTGATAGATCGTATCGGCCCGCGCTTTTATATCCTCGCGTAAAACGGCCTCATCATCGGTTTCGCATTCATAGAACGGCTCGCCGCGAACGCCGTCAAAGGCCGGCGCGCGCATAATATCCTGTGCCATTTTTGTTCCCTTCACGAGCAGATCAAAATCTCGCTCATCCGATAAAAAGTCTGGGTCGATCCGCGGCGGTGATTTCGGATTGCTGTCATACAGGCCCACATGGCCTCTCGTCTGCGGGCGAAGCACACACACATGGCACGAATAGCCATGCCCCCAATGCAAGGTTTTGCCGTGCTCATCCACAAGTGCTCGGCAGAAGTGCAGCTGTATATCGGGAGACCGCGCAGTTTTGTCTGCGTAGAGAAACCCTCCGGCTTCGGCGTAGTTCGTCGCCATCAAACCCTTTCGCTTGCGAAAATAAGCCCAGCTCTGCGCGAACATTTTTGCAAAGCCTTTCAACGAAAACCCAACCGTATCAAGCGACTTAGAGCGGTAGCTTAAAATATAGTCCACATGGTCTTGCAGGTTTTTACCTACGCCCGCCAATACATGTACGGGAGCAATATTGTGCGCAGACAGTTCATCTTCTGGCCCGACGCCGGAGAGCATAAGTAATTGCGGAGACTGAAACGCGCCTGCCGAAAGAATAACTTCCTTATGCGCGGACAGCTTACGAAGCCGTCCTTTTATATTCGCCATGACCCCTACGGCGTGTTTTCCTTCAAACAAAACCCTCTCTGTATGGGCTCGGGTTATAACCGTTAGGTTTGGGCGCGGCATAACTGGATCAAGATAGGCTCTCGCCGTTGACCACCGCTCACCGTTCTTTTGTGTCACTTCATAAAGCCCCAGCCCTTCTTGGACGGGGCCGTTAAAATCCGCATTGATCGGATATTGCAATGACCGTCCGGCCTCAAAGAATGTATCGTTGATGGGCGATGGATCTGTCACTGGCGCAACGTTGAGCGGGCCGCCTTGTCCGTGCAGCGCGTCTGCTCCGGCTTCTCTATGCTCGGCGCGTTTAAAATAGGGCAAGACATCATCCCAGCCCCACCCTTCATTACCAAGCGAGGCCCATTCTTCGTAATCATTTTTATGCCCGCGAATATAGATCATCGCATTGATGGACGAAGATCCGCCTAGCGCTTTACCGCGCGGCTGATAACCTTTGCGGCCATTCAACGCTTTCTGCGGCACGGTCTCAAAACACCAGTTTTTGATCGGGTGCGCTACCAGAGCGATCAAGCCAAACGGAATTGTGACCAGCGGGTTTTTATGGCTTCCGCCTGCTTCTAAGAGGCAAACCGAGACATTAGGGTCTTCGGATAATCGGTTCGCCAAAACACAACCCGCGGAGCCAGCACCAACAATAATATAATCAAATTCAGATTTCATACTGACTTATCGACCCAAATACCTGATCTCGCAAGTCTGTAAAAATCAACGCCGCGTTACGGTTCGGCTTTACTGTGATCGACCCAGATAAGAGCGTCTGTATCAAACCCCTTATCAGTCGCCATGTCTATAAATCGCCTCTTCTGCTCATCTGTGACCGTTGGCGTGCGTGAAAGATACCAGAGGTATTTCTTTGTATTCCCAGAAATGTAAGCTTGTGAGTAATTTTCCTTGTCCAAATCGAAAATAACATATGACGCGTAGAACGGACCAAAGAAGGATACTTCTAAATGACCAATTGTTTCCTCGTCAACAAAGTAGGCTTTGCCCTCCGCAGTATCATAGGCATCTTTCTTAGTTTCAAAGCCGCGGTTTAGAACGCGGATACCGCCATCCTCACGCATCGAATAATTGGCGGTGACATTATCCATGCCGCGTTCAAAACTATGATCTAGCCTAGCGATCTCGTACCACGTGCCCAAATATTTTTCGGACTCGAACCCTGTGACAGGTGCTATGTCTTTCGGAATACCGGTACAGGCTGTTAGAAATAGTCCGGCACATAATGCGGTGACAACATTTTTGGCTCGATTAAACATTGAAGATCCTTTTTGATGTTGAGAGCTCATGTTAAACGAACACACTCCGCGCAAAATTGTTCCAAATTCAATAAAGCCTATTCACAATAGTGAAGTCGGAAAATATAGACAGTTCCGCAAGTCTTTGGTTACAAGTGAAAAACAAAAGCCCTCGGAACAAAAACGTCGGACTCATTTGAAATACACCTGTGACTAGTCAGAGCCGCTTTTTCATAATTTGAGCTGAATTCAAACCCAAAACACTATCTGTTCAAGATCTAGAGCTTGGCGCTACGCCTACTGATCCAAGAAGCTCCGTAACTTCCGGCTCCGTGACGGATGCTTCAGCTTTCGTAGCGCTTTGGCTTCAATTTGCCTGATCCGCTCTCTCGTAACACTGAACTGCTGACCGACTTCTTCAAGGGTGTGGTCGGTGTTCATGCCTATACCGAAGCGCATGCGTAGGACACGTTCTTCGCGCGGCGTGAGCGAGGCGAGGACACGGGTCGTTGTTTCGCGTAGGTTAGACTGGATCGCGGCGTCGATAGGCAAAATTGCGTTATTGTCTTCGATGAAGTCGCCGAGTTGGCTGTCTTCCTCGTCGCCAATCGGCGTTTCGAGTGAGATCGGCTCTTTGGCGATTTTCATGACCTTACGCACTTTTTCAAGCGGCATGTTGAGCTTAGCAGAGAGTTCTTCTGGCGTTGGTTCGCGGCCAATTTCGTGCAGGATCTGACGGCTTGTACGAACGATTTTGTTGATCGTTTCAATCATATGCACAGGAATACGGATGGTACGGGCTTGGTCAGCAATAGAGCGCGTGATCGCCTGACGGATCCACCATGTGGCGTAGGTCGAGAACTTATAACCACGGCGATATTCAAACTTATCAACCGCTTTCATGAGGCCAATATTACCCTCTTGGATGAGGTCAAGGAATTGCAGTCCGCGGTTCGTATATTTCTTAGCAATCGAGATGACGAGGCGCAGGTTCGCTTCGACCATTTCTTTTTTGGCCTGACGGGCTTCGCGCTCACCTTTTTGCACAGTTTGTACAATACGGCGGAACTCATCGACAGGGACGCCGGTTTCCTGCGCAAGTGTACCGATTTCTTCGCGGATGCGGCTGATAGATTTGCCTTCGCGCTTAATGAAACGGTCCCAAGCATCTGACTGTCCGGCCATTTCTTCGAGCCAGTTTGGACGCAGTTCCGCTCCAAGATAGCTTTCCAAAAACTCATGACGCGGCACCCCGTTACCATCCGCGAGACGCATCAAGCGGCCTTCGAGGGAGATAAAGCGCTTATTAATCGCGTAGAGCTGCTCAATCAGAGCATCAATACGGGCATTGTTAAGCTGCAAAGATTTGATTTTCTCAATGATGCGCGTTTGGATATCTTCATATTCTTCGAGTTGTGGCGCGCGCATTTTTCGGCCAGCTAAACGAGCTCGAATGAGCATTTGTTGCAACGCCTGGAAGCGCGAGAAATCAGTCGAGATGATATCAAGCGTTTTCATGACGTCTTCGCGAAGCGCGGCTTCCATGTTGGCCATAGAGAGGTTAGTTTTATCTTCCTCTTCCTCCTCATCATCGTCGATGGGCTTTTGGCCTTCTTCGTAATCGCGTTCGATTTTGATCTTACGCTCATCATCGCGCGGCTTAAGATCGTCTTCGGTGGCTTCAATTTCGCCTTTTTCAATTTTTTCGCGGCGAACAGCAGCGCCCGAACGGTCTTCTTGGATGTTACCGATGGCTTTGTTATAGGTTGTATCAAGATCGATAATATCCCGAAGAAGAATGCGGCCCTCTTCGAGTTCTTCGCGCCAAACCATGATCGCTTCAAACGTCAGGGCGCTTTCGCACAAACCTTTGATCATCGTGTCGCGGCCCGCTTCGATCCGCTTGGCAATGGCGATTTCGCCTTCGCGGGAGAGAAGCTCAACTGTGCCCATTTCGCGCAGATACATGCGCACTGGGTCATCTGTGCGGTCTAGCTCTTCTTTCGAGTTCCCGCCTTTAACCGCCGTTGTGGTTGTCCGCGCGAGAGTCTTGGAGCCAATGGTGGGCTCGTCTTTGTCTTCAATCACAGAAATGCCCAAATCAGAGAGCTGGGCCAGCGTCACTTCGATATCTTCGACGCTAATGCCGTCAAGATCGATGTGTTTGTTAAGTTCGGTAGTAATGAGCAAGCCGCTTTTACGCGCCTTTGTGATCATTAATTTGACGTCTTTATCGTCCATATCCAAACGATTGGCCCCCGGCGGTGCGGTTTTGACCTCTTCTTTGTCGGATGTTTTTTTCGGTGTTTCAGTTTCAGTCGCGGCAATATCAGCCATGTACAGCACTCCAAATAAGAGCCGCCCTAATAAGGCACACTCTTAAAAATAGGTTTAACCCCCTAACGACAAACGCCATTAGCGAGTGAATCTTTAGTCCCGGATCGTCCTTGAGGCCCGCATCAGGCGTTGAAGCCCATCAGCATTGTCCTCACGGATTGTATCCGCCAAACGGGATCGGGTGTCTTCACGTGCGCGCTCATCCTGTGTTGGCCCGGTTAGGGCATCGGCGTCGGCTTGCCAAAGCGCCAGTTTTTCATCCAGTGTCGCGTCAGAGCCGCCCATGGCCGCTATGTTTAAGCGGCGTTCCCGGTGTAGCTCTCGTAAAATTTGATCCAATCCTTCCGCTTCTATATGGGCAAGCATGGAAGACTTTTCAACCGCTTTTGTCTCTCTATAATAAGATAAAATCGCAGTTTGTAGGCGTTTTAGGCCTCCAGCCTTAAAGTTAAGGGCAAAAAAGGTCTGATCGACATGGTCGAGCATCTCTGGAAAGGCTAAAATGCCCCCCATGACGCGTCGCTCGACGCTAGCTTGCATCGCATCGGGCAACATGCCTTGCTTTAGGGCCGGATTAACGAAACGCGGCTTATCACGCGATTGATAGCTGCTAGAGCGTTTTTTTCCGAACTGCCTACCGAACTCAGAATCAAACCGTGCGAGTAGCGCTGTCTGATATTGTTTACGAACCTCGTCATGGGTAATTTCGCGCATGGCAGCAAAGAGTCGGTCTTTAAGGCCCGCGCGCGCTTCCGGCGACGTCAGCGGCTCGGCTTCCACTTCGCGTTGCCAAAGCATGTCCACCATCGATACGGCGCGTTCTAAAATTGCTTGCATAGCGGGACTGCCGCTCTCTCGGATCAAATCATCAGGGTCTTTACCTTCGGGCATGAGCGCAAACCGCAGGGTCTGCCCCGGTTTAATGAGCGGCAAAGCCCGTTCAACCGAGCGGAAAGCAGCGCGAAGCCCCGCCTTATCGCCGTCAAAGCATAAAATCGGCTCAGGCCCTGCCCGCCATAAAAGATCGAGCTGATCTTCAGTGAGCGCAGTCCCAAGCGGGGCGACGGCATGGTCAAACCCCGCGCGGGCAAGCGCAATAACATCCATATAGCCTTCGGCAACGATCATCCCGCGCGCGCCGTTTTTAGGCGCGGATAACGCCTTACGGGCTTCAGGGTAATGATAAAGGACGCGGCCTTTGTGAAAGAGGCTTGTCTCTGGCGAGTTTAAATATTTGGCCTTGGCGTCTTTTTCCATCGCCCGCCCGCCAAAGGCGACAAGCCGGCCGCGCGGATCTTTGATTGGAAACATTATCCGGTTACGAAACCTATCCCACGGCTCGCGCGATGTATCGTCCGGCGTAATCACAAGTCCGGCTTCGACCAGAACACCAAGGCTCGCGCCCTGCTGGACAAGCTCATCTCTCAGCGCGTTAAAACTGTCAGGAGCAAAGCCAATACCGAACCGCTCTGCCGCCTCGCCGTCAAGACCGCGACGCTTGAGATAGTCTCGCGCTTCTCGCCCAGCATCTCGCCGCAAAGAGCGCGCAAAGAATAGCTGCGCGGCGTCCATCCAGTTAATCGCAACTTTATTTCGAGCTGCACGCTGCTCGGCTTGCGGGTCGGCTTTTGGCATTTCCATACCGGCCATTTCGGCAAGACGCTCTACGGCTTCGGGGAAGGCAAGGCCTTCGACCTCCATAAGGAACGAAATTGCGTCGCCATGTTTGCCGGAAGAAAAGCAATGATAGAACCCTTTTTCATCATTGACGAAAAAGCTTGGCGTTTTCTCACTTGTAAACGGCGACAATCCCGCAAACTCACGCCCTTGGCGCTTAAGTTTCACATGGCGTCCCACCACATCCGAAGGCCGGATGCGGGCTTTTAGCTCTTCCAGAAAATTATCACCAAACCGCATAGACTGAATGTAAGCGCTTGCCCGTGGAAATGCGAGTCCTGTCTCCTCTTTCAAGGCGTTTCTACGCCCGCACGAAAACACGCGCTCGTGACTATGCTTTTCGTAAGTATATGCTACCACAGCACTCTTCGCAGAAAGGTAATGCCATGTTTCATTTGATATTCGCTGACAACCCTAAAGGCGACATGATGGAAATATTCACGAGTACAGCCGCGCGCGGACTAAACTTGCTCGGTTCGCTTTTCCTTTTTGCCATAGGCTTCACCGCGCTCGTCGTGATTATCCTATTCATCCGCGACATAACACAAACCAAAGATGCTATTCGCCGGAACTATCCAGTCATTGGGCGGTTCCGCACGCTTTTTTCAGAACTCGGTGAGTTTTTTCGCCAGTATTTCTTTGCCATGGACCGCGAAGAACTGCCCTTTAACAGAGCTGAACGCGAATGGATCGAGGGCGTGACAAAGCACGGTACAGATACTGTACCGTTTGGCTCGACGCGTCCGATGACGCCGGGGGCTGTAATTTTCGCCAATGGTATGTTCCCAAAGCTTGAGAGCGAGCCGTTCGAAGCGCCATCAATCACCATCGGACCTGACTCTCGCGCGCCTTACACACCCAACAGCTATTTCAACATATCCGCCATGAGTTTTGGCGCGCTGTCAAAACCCGCCGTACAGGCACTTTCGCGCGGCGCGAAAATGGCTGGATGCTGGCTCAATACGGGGGAAGGCGGCGTGTCGCCCTATCACCTTGAAGGCGAATGCGATATTGTCTTTCAGCTTGGCACAGGGAAGTTTGGAGCCCGCAACCCAGACATGACCCTCAACACTGATAAGCTTAAAAAAATCTGTGAAAACCCGAACATTAAAATGGTCGAAATCAAACTCTCGCAGGGCGCAAAACCCGGGAAAGGCGGCATACTACCCGCCGCTAAAGTCACGGAAGAGATCGCAGAAATTCGCGGTATTCCGGCCGGCGAAGACGCTATCTCTCCGAACCGTCATGTGGAAGCTAGCAACCCCGAAGAACTGCTTGAGTTGATCCGCCTCGTCAGAGAAACATCAGGGCGTCCAGTCGGCATTAAATTTGTTGTCGGGAACATGCTTCCAGTCAGAGAACTCATCAATACGATTAAAAAACATGGCCCCGCCAGCGCGCCAGATTATATGGTTTTGGACGGCGGCGACGGCGGAACGGGCGCAGCTCCGATGCCTCTTATCGACAATGTCGGGCTGACCATTCGAGAAAGCCTTCCCGCAGTCGATGACCTTTTGCGCGAGGCCGGACTGCGGGAGCGTATCGTGCTTGTAGCCTCAGGCAAACTGATCACGCCCGCAGAAGTCGCATGGGCGTTTTGCGCCGGAGCCGATTTTGTCAATTCTGCGCGCGGTTTTATGTTTTCGCTGGGCTGCATTCAGGCGCTTAAGTGCCACAAAAATACCTGCCCGACGGGTATCACGACCCACAATAAAGGCCTTCAAGATGGGCTAAATCCCGCGAACAAAGCCGTCCGCGTGAGTAATTATTGCAAATCCATGCGCAAAGAAGTCGACATGATCGCTCATAGCTGCGGCGTCGATTATCCCCGCGCCCTCACCCGTGATCATGCTATGATTGTGCAAGTCACAGGTAGATCCAAACCCTTCTCTAAAGTATGGAGCAACAGTCAATACGCAACGGAAAGAAGCAAAAACGTCTAATTATGGAGTGGCAGGCTTGGCCGCCGCTTTACGGGGCCGCGCAAAATGCTCACCCCATCCGTCGTCGTGATTGGTGAGCATGCCAAGCGGATCGGCTGCTGCGTCAAACCCTGCATCTCTCATGAGCGGTCTCCTTCGATGAGTGATTTAAGTCCGGCCAATTTATTGTCCCAGAATTCATCATAGGATTCGAGCCATTCCGTGGCAGGCTTCAAACCCTCCCGCCGGATGCTGTGAATACGTTCGCGCCCGCTTGGCGTAATCGTGATGAGGCCGCCCGCCTCTAGGATACGCACATGTTTAGAAACGCCGGGCCGCGTCATATCAAATGCGTCGCAAATCTCTTGCAGGGTGAGATCCCCCCCTGCAAGTAGCCCAATAATGCCACGCCGTGTCGGGTCTGCGAGCGCCTTAAAAACAGCTTGTTGTTCATCCATAAGTACCTCCAACTTTTAATTGGAAGCCTTCTGGTTTCATGTCAAGTTATTTATGCGGATCCGTTAAGCGACATCAAAGCCATGCTGTCCAAAAACTTCGTCCAAAAGCTCAAGCGTGCTTGACCAAGCGCGGCGCTCTGAATCTACATTATGCTTGAGTACGCCGTCGCCGCTATCCGCGCCAGGGACCATAAAGGCATGGGTTGTGTTCCCGTATGCATGAAGTTGCCAATCGCATTTACCAGCCGTAAGTTCTTCGCCAAGCGCCGTAACATGAGCCGGCGGTGCCATCGGGTCATCCCATCCGTGAGCGACAAGCACTTTAGCTTTAATCGCCTTTTTCGGAAGATCCGGCGCATCAAGCAAACCGTGAAAACTGATCGCGGCTTTAAGGCCAGCGCCAGAACGGGCCATATCAAGCGTGCAAAGACCGCCAAAACAAAAGCCCATAGCCGCCATATGCGACGCGTCGACTTCTGGTAGGTCAGCCGCCGCCTTCACGCCAGCTTTAAGACGGTTTAGCAGCGCCTTACGGTCATTTTTTAGCGGCATCATCATCGCTTGTTTGTCTTCTATAGTCTCAGGAAGCGCTCCGTCACCGTAATTATCAAGCGCGAAACCGACATAGCCGAGCGCAGCCATTTGGATGGCTTTATCTTCCGCAAAGCTGTCTCGCCCGCCCCAAGCGTGATTGATTAAGACGCACGGTTTTGGATCAGCATAGCTTTCATCCCACGCCATATAGCCAATACATTTTTGCTTTCCGTCCATATATTCTACGGGCTTTGTCTTGATGTTCATAACGGGCTCCAATGCAATGCGTTCAGACTTGAGTTTAAAATTTGGCGCAATCTAACCAGATTAACGCTGTGGTCAACGGTGACTTATCGCAGCTCTATTAAGAGAATATTAGCCATATTTGCTTTCAATAGGGCGATTAACTTAAAAGAGGCTTATCTCATGTCCGTCCGTTTACTGACTCTCTCCGCCGCGTCCGCGCTAGTACTCGTTGCCTGCAGCACGACGCAGGAAAACCCGAACTATAAATATAGCACAAAGTACAAGGCCTCGACGCCCTACACCACGACGTCAAGCGCGACGACACAAAATGCAAGCTACATCGGCACGACAACAACAACCACTTACCCGTCCAGCCAGCACCAAACGGTCTCGACACAGACAGGTTACACAACGGTTGACGATCAATGCCTACGCTCTGAAAAACGCCGTGAACTCGTTGGGAGCGCTATTGGCGGCGCAGCGGGCGCTTATGCCGGTAAAGAGCTTATTGGCGGCACAAAAGGCCTCGTGGCTGGCGGCGTTCTTGGCGCAGCCGCCGGATATGGCATTGGCGATAAGACGATAAATTGCGATCCAATTTCCGTCCCTGCTTCGCAGTATAGCACGGTCTCGACCCAGCCCTACCAAACACAAACCAATCAAGCTCCGTCGCAAACTGTTCAAACTCAATATGCGCAACCGCAGTACGCTCAGCCACAATATGTAACACGGGCCAATACGGCCCAGGTACCCGTTCAGCCGCAGCCACAGCAAGTTTACACAGCGCCGACGGACCAAGCTTACGGTGATACGGTCGGCACGCCAGGTTATCATGCAATGATGGCCGCACAGGGCAGCGTACAGCCCAATGCCGTACAGAGCGCGCCTCAACAGCAGCTATATGCACAACAGCCACAAGTTCAATATGTAGCGCCGCAACAGACGCAACAGCAGCTTTATGTTCAGCCGCAGCAACAGATTTATGTGCCAACGCAAGTTTCTACCCCGCAAGCCACTTACGGAACGCCGGGCATGATGACCCACCAAATTACCGAAGGCGATACGGTCTATTCTATGGCAAAACAGCTTTGCCTTGACGTTGAGGACATTCGTCGCGTCAATAATCTAGACGCGAATTTCACAATCAAACTCGGCCAGTACATTCAGCTACCCGCCGCGCGTTGCCAGTAAAACTATTCCGGTTCTTCGCCCACTTGGGCTAACCTTTGCGCCGCCGCCGAACTTCCATTTTTGGCGGCGCGCTTAAACCATGACAGGGCAAACTCAGTGTTTTGCTCAACGATTCTCCCGTCCATATAGGCTTGTCCTAAATCAAACTGCGCTTCTGCGTCGCCGCCTTGCGCCCGCTCAATTAAAAGCGCCAAAGCTTTATCGTCGACAGCCTTCTGGACCTGCGTTGATAGCGGCTCCATTGACCCGGCCATCTCTGACAATTTTGGCGTTTCAGCGCTAGGGCTCGCCAGGTCAGAACTTTCAGGCCCCGATTTTTTAAACGGATTAAGCTTATCAAACACCTTTGCATCAAGAAAATTAATAAGCGCAAAGAGTATAAGCGTGGCAATCGCTAGGGTTGCCATCTTTCCGCTGGATCGTTTCTTCATGAGGCCAACCTTTCCTTACGATATGTCTCAGAACTACGAATGAAATACATGAAAAACAGCTCGAATGCAATTTTAAGCCCCGTGAACATCAAAATAAAGGTCGTGGCATTGGCATATTTCGCGCCGAGCGCCGCCCCGCCTAGGATCATAATATGCATCACAAACACCCGCCCATAAGGCACAAAAAGCTGCGTATTGGGCGGAAAGCGCTCTGCGCGCGGCTTACGCCAGATATCTTGAGCAAAGTCAAAAAGATGACTCACAAGCATCGCCAGTAAAACATAGAGCACAGAATCGTAAGGTAAATCGCTGACGACACCACCTTCTGGGCCTTCAGGAAGCTTCGGGAACAAAAAGATCATCAGGAACAATCCGTGCCCGAGCCAAAATCCCCCATAATGGACCATGAAAAAGAAAGCCGTGCTTATACGATCTTTAAGCGCCCCATTTGAAACAAGAATTTGCGGCACGTTCACCGCGCCAACAATAAAACTCTCCAGCCAGTACAGCACCAGAAGCGTCTTTAAGCTCCACCCCCAATATAGCACGCCAAATACTGGTAGAATATTGGCAAACAAAAACCCTGCCATAGAAAAAAAACGCGCAAACTTTGCCCTACGCAGTTTCGTACTTCTATTGCTTCCTAGTGGATCTTCCATTTTATTCTCTGACATCATGACAGCCCAAAATAATAATTCAGCGGCCTAGCCGTAAGCTTATTCTCAATCCGTTTTTTTATAAAATCCATTTTTATAACAATGATCATAAATCGGCTTTAAAGTTGAACGGCTTTGAAGATCAGGAAACGCTTCTTTATAATCCGCCGAAATTTGATTGTCCGCCTTCAGACCATTTAAAGCAATTCGGCAGGAAACCAAGCTCACCTTGCCGTCGATTGTCAATTTTTTCAACATCGCAAGAGAGGCCGCTTTCGACGCTTGCATCCATAGGACAGAGCGTTGATTTTGCGAGTGTTCGGGCTTTTGCGCCTCATTAATAGCCGCATCAAACGCACTAAGGCATGCATCATAAGCAAGCGGGCTCGGTACGCCAGACCCCATATTTAAACAATTTTCAATCGTTTGTGTTGTTTCGGATTGACCTTCAGCAAAAGCAGGAGGAGGAAATGGCTGCACCCCAAAAATCACAGCACATATGGAAAGGAAATATGTGTGCTTCATGCGTCCCAACCTACTTACACACTTGCGGCGCAACATAATCCATGCCCGTTATATCAAAGTAATTTTGCCCCAAAGCGATTTTGCGGAAGGCGCTGTCACTTAAGTCTTTGAAAATATCGCTATTAGTCAAAACTTCGTCTTTATAAACATCGTAGTTTTTTGTGTGCGAGGCTACGAAGTCTGTTCCCGGCAAAATGCGGTCAGCATTTCCCTCAAAAAACGCTACATATTTTGCCCGCATATCTGGCTCTTGGAAGTAATGATCAAATATCACGCGCCACGTTATATCCAGCATTAAATTAGGCGACCCGTCCAGATAGGCCTGCAACTTTGCTATATGCGTATCCGCATCGATAGCAGACAGCTCTTTTGAAAGCCCCATATGCACCCAGACTATTTTATTGTCAGGATAGAGCCGAAGCACCTCATCCATAAGGTAAGCATATTTCATAGGCTCATCATCAGAGCCTAAATCCGCATGGATAGAGATCGGCATATCCCGCTCGCGCAAAACCTCCATAAAGTTGGACCATCCCGCAATAGACTCTCTCGGCGCGGCGGCATGTTCGTTTCCAAACAGAGCCTGTTTCACCAAATTGACCTCGCCCATCCAAGTAAACATGCCCGGAAATTCAGAGTCCATTATCTGAATTTGCCGGACCACATCGCTGGGCTGGGCGAGGTCGGGGAATGTCATGGATAGTGTCATCACAGTGCCTTGGGGGTCGGCATCGAGATAGTTCATCGCATTGACAAAGTCGTTTTTCATGGAGGGGAGCGCAGGCGTCCCGACGCAATCAAGGTAATATTCGCAGCTCGAGGACACAGGAAGGCTCTGGCCAATTCCAAAAACATTGACGAACAAAACACCCGTATCAAGCAGGTATTGATTGATCTCAGTTATGGATTTGGCCGCCCCGCCAAAGGGGCGAAAATGATTATGTGTATCCACAACGAATGTTTCGCCCATGACCTCACGGTCATAGCACCCGTTATAACCGGCTTTAAACATATCTAGAGAGCGCGCGCTGGCTGGTAATTTTTCATGCGGGGACGCGATTGAAGGTACAGGTTTGGCGCTGTCCATTGTAGAGCACGCGCCAAGTGCCAAAAATGCCATGACGCTTATATAAAAAGATGTGTGCCCTACTGCCATTTTGCCCTCCTAAGCACTTGAATTAGCGCTGAATGAATATTGAACCGTCCTCAGTTTGAGCTTTTAAGGGAGTATTCGACGGCCCGCATCACCCCTAGGGGTTAGCCGCGAGACTCAGCGGTAAAACGAAGCCCTTGACTCTTTGCCCGTGCAAGCGCAGATTTTGGAAATCTAATAACATTTGTCGTCTCCTTTCGTTGGATGTCCGTTAGATACAGGCGGCAGGGCGGCACCCCTGCCGCCATTTTTTTTCCTCATTTTTTGATGAGTTTTTTGATCAAAATTACACCCTGCATTTACCCTCTTGATTTATAGGTAAAAATCCCTACTTTGCCCGCGCTTATATGGCCGGACTAGAAACGGCACCAAGGAAACAAAACATGCAAAAAGTCCCTATGACAGTTGGCGGTCACGCCGCTCTTGAAACTGAATTAAAACATTTGAAAGCCGTGGAACGCCCGGAAATCATCAACGCTATTTCCGTTGCCCGCGAACATGGCGATCTCTCTGAGAACGCTGAATATCATGCGGCCAAAGAGAAGCAGGGTTTCATTGAAGGCCGGATTAAAGAACTTGAAAGCAAGCTAACGCTCGCGCAAGTCATCGACGTGACGAAGATGAGCGGCGAAACTGTTAAATTCGGCGCAACGGTCACCATCATCAATGAAGATACGGACGTCGAAAGCACTTACCAGATTGTCGGCGAAGACGAAGCCAGCATCCGCGACGGCAAAGTGTCCATCACGTCTCCGATTGCCCGCGCTATGATTTCAAAAGAAGTCGGCGATGGATTTGAAGTCATCGCGCCCGGCGGCAACAAAGCTTATGAAATATTGGCGGTAAAATACGCCTAATGACGGCGGCCCCTACCTCGTGCTGGGTTATCTCAGACGGACGCCGGGGCATTGAAAATCAAGCCCTCGGCCTTGCCGAAGGCTGCGCGCGTTGGCGGCCCTTAAAGATTCAAACTAAAGTCCTTGAAGCCAGTACAACCTTCAAAACGGCAAGCCCGAAAATGCAGCTCACCATGCGCAGCGAGCCCGTACGATACGGCCTCGCTATGCCTTATCCCGATATGGTTATTGGCTGCGGGCGGCAAGCGATTGCCCCTCTCATCGCGCTCAAGAAAAAAGCGGGCGACGCTATTTTTACGGTCTATGTGCAGGATCCGCGCATGGACACAGCCGATTTTGATTTGGTCGTCGCGCCAGAGCATGACGCGATTTCAGGCGACAATGTGATCTCTATGATCGGCGCGCCCAACCGCATTACCAATACGGAATTGATTGCGCAGGTTCTCAAGTTTCAAGACCGCCTCGCTTCGCTGCCCATGCCCCGTGTTGCCATGCTTATTGGCGGGCCGTCTAAGACCCATAAATTTTCGAAAAAAGCACATAAGCAACATATGAAAGCCGCGCAGGACACCATCGCCAGCGGCCGCTCTCTCTTGCTGACGACCTCGCGCCGCACGCCGGACTGGGCAATAGACGATTACCGGAAATTTGCGGAAAGCAGCGACTTGGTTTGGTTCTATGAGGGCGGCGATCCCAACCCTTACCTAGCCTTCTTAGGCGCTGCGGATACAATCTTAGTGACGGAAGAGAGCACCAACATGCTCACCGATGCTTGCACGGCAGGGAAATCAGTCTTCAGCCTGCCGATGAGCGGCGCGCCTGGAAAATTCAAAATTTTGCATGACAGCCTCGCGGAACGGTGCGGGGTCAAACCCTACGACTCTCTTTTCAAGTCGCCAGATTATGCGCGCCTAGACGAAACTTCGCGCGTAGCGGGACTGATTTTAAGCCGCTACGGCGCCCGTCTCAAAACATAAACATCTTACAAAAACATCATTACGGGGTCTTCGAGTAAGCCTTTAATGTGCTGGATCATTTTCGCGGCGTCGTAGCCGTCAATGATCCTGTGATCGCAGCTGATCGAGAAGTTCATAACGAGACGTTCTTTAACCTCGCCGTTTACCATCACCAATTGCGGCCGAATTTTATTCGGGCCAAAAATCGCTACTTCGGGACGGTTGATCACAGGCGTCGTGACAATACCGCCAAGCGGGCCAAGGCTTGTCAGCGTTGTCGTTGCTCCCGTCAGCTCATCTTTTGACAGGCTGCCCTCTTTCGCGCCTTTTGCGAGACGAGCGATCTCGCTCGAGACCTCCCACACGCTTTTGCTTTCTGCGTGACGCAAAACTGGCACGATCAGCCCCTTATCCGTTTGCGCTGCAATACCCAAATGCACAGGCTCGAACTGAGACAAGAAACCGGCTTCATCATTGTAGCGTGAATTAACCTGCGGAAACTCACGAATGCCAGAGATCATAGCCCGAATAATAAATGGCAGAACCGTGAGCTTTGGACGGCCCTCGCCGCGCTTGTCATTCAGACGTGTCCGCAGCGCCTCTAGCTCTGTGACATCGATTTCTTCGACATAGGTAAAGTGAGGAATATGGCGTTTTGAAGCCTGCATACGCTCGGCAATTATGCGCCGCATACCAATGATTTTGATACGGGTTTCGCCTGGCTGCTCTTCGAGCGCTTTTTCAAAAAGGTCAAGATCGGCGTGGGTCACTTGCCCAGATGTGCCCGTAGACTTAAGCTGAGCAAGGTCAATCCCCGCATCTTTAGCACGCTTACGCACAGCAGGCGCAGCGAGAACCTTCCCACCTGAAACTTTAGGCTTGGCCGTTTTTACGGGTGATGGTGAGGCTATTGGCGCGGCAGGTTTTGACGAGGCGGAAGGCGCAGGCGTTGCTTGCGGGCTGTCCGCAATATCGTCAGTTTCGAACGTGACAAGGTCAGCGCCAACAGCAATAATTTCGCCCGCTTCGCAGCCGCGCTTGATGATTTTTCCAGATACGGGCGCCGTAAGCTCAATCGTCGCCTTGTCTGTCATAGCATCGGCGACAGGGTCATCTTCTTCGACCATTTGCCCGTCTTCTACATGCCAAGCCGTAATTTCAGCTTCAACGACGCCTTCGCCAATATCTGGCATTTTGAATATATAAGTTCCGGATTGCGTGGTCGCCGATATGGTGTTTTGAGTCAGCGTTTCTTGCCCTGAACTTTCCTGCACAGGTTCGTCCTCATCATCGTCATCGCTCTCGGCGTCAAATACAACAAGGTCAGCGCCGACGGCAATCATATCACCCGCTTCGCAGCCCAGAGAGGTAATAATGCCCGTGACAGGCGCGGTCAGCTCGATTGTCGCTTTGTCAGTCATAGCATCCGCAACCGCGTCGTCTTCTTCGACTCGGTCGCCAACGGCTACGTGCCAAGCCGTAATCTCAGCTTCGACCACACCTTCGCCGATGTCAGGCATTTTAAATTTATATTCAGGCATAGGGGCTTAGGCTTCCAAAACGCGTTTAATGGCTTTTAGCACACGCTTCGGGCCGGGGAAATAGGCCCACTCCTGCGCGTGCGGATAGGGCGTGTCCCACCCAGTAACGCGCTCAATCGGCGCTTCGAGGTGATAGAAACAAGTTTCCATAACTTGCGCCATAAGTTCCGCGCCAAAACCGGAGGTTTTCGTCGCTTCGTGCAGGATAACGCAGCGTCCCGTCTTCTGAACGGACGCTTTAATCCCTTCAATATCGAGAGGTAGAAGCGAGCGCAGATCAAGAATATCAGCCTTAATACCATTGGCCTCGCAGACCGCCTTAGCGATCCAAACCATCGTGCCGTAAGCCAATATAGTGACATCCTCACCTTCGTCTATCACGCGTAGTTTTTCAAACGGAATAGAATAATGGCCTTCTGGCACTTCGCCAAATTCATGCTTAGCCCAGCTTTCCGCCGCCTTATCGTGGTCCCCGTCAAACGGTCCATTATAAAGGCGTTTCGGCTCTAGGAAGAGCACAGGGTCATTATCTTCAATGGCTGTGATCAAAAGCCCTTTGGCATCATAAGGGTTGGACGGGATGATCGTTTTAAGGCCGGAAATGTGAGTGAACAAGGCCTCCGGGCTTTGGCTGTGCGTTTGCCCGCCGTAAATGCCACCGCCGACAGGCGTTCTGATCGTGAGCGGCGCCGTGAATTCACCGTTAGAACGGTAGCGCAAACGCGCGGCTTCAGACGCGATTTGATCATAGCCGGGATAAATGTAATCAGCGAATTGAATCTCTGCGACAGGGCGAAGGCCATTCGCCGCCATGCCAATTGCGATGCCGACAATGCCGCCTTCAGAAATTGGCGTATCGAAACAGCGGTGCAATCCGTGCTTTTCCTGTAGCCCCGCCGTGCAGCGAAAAACGCCGCCGAAATAACCAACATCTTCGCCGAAAACGAGGACATTCGGGTCCTCAGTCATTTTGACATCCAACGCAGAGCGGATGGCTTCGATCATATTCATTCTGGCCATGGTCTACCCCAGCTCTTTCGTAAACTCATCGCGTTGATCACGGATGTGTTGCGGCATCTCTTCGTAAACTTGCTCGAACATCGTCATCGGATCGATCTTGGTACCCGTAGCCAAAGAACCGCGTTTTTCAGCCGCTTTATACGCTTTGCGAATACGGGCTTTAATAGTATCTTCGAGAGCCTTCTGGCGCTCCGCATCCCACTCACCAATTAATACAAGGTGATCCATCAAGCGTTTCACCGGATCGCCATAAGGCCACACGTCCGGTTCGTCGAGCGGACGGTACTTCGTAGGATCATCCGAGGTCGAGTGCCCCTCCATGCGGTAAGTGAAATACTCAATCACCGTTGCCCCGCCGCCTTTTCTAGCGCGCTCAGCGGCCCACTGCGTCGCAGCGTAAACGGCGAGAAAATCATTCCCGTCAACACGCAACGTCGCAAGGCCGTATCCAACACCCCGCGCGGCAAAGGTCTCTCCCTCACCCGCAGCGATACCATGAAAGGACGAAATCGCCCACTGGTTATCGACGATGTTGATAATCACAGGTGCTCGGTAGGTCGACGCGAAATTGAGCGCATAATGGAAGTCCCCCTCCGCTGTCGCACCTTCACCTGTCCAAACAGAGGCTATGCCGTCTGTGTTTTTATAGGCTTCGGCCATAGCCCAGCCGACGCCTTGAATAAGCTGCGTGCCGAGGTTCCCAGAAATACTGAAATAGCCGTGCTTTTTGAAAGAGTAGAGAATGGGCAGAGATTTCCCCTGCAAGCTGTCGCCTTCATTGGAAAGAAGCTGGCACATCATGTCTTCAAGTTCAGCGCCGCGCGTAATTAAGATACCCGATTGGCGGTATGTCGGAAACGTCATATCTGTGTCTTTGATAGCCATAGCGTGGGCGACTGAAATCGCTTCTTCGCCTTTGGACTTCATGTAGAAAGACATCTTACCCTGACGCTGCATGTTGAACATGCGCTCATCCATGATCCTCACGGTGAGCATATGCTCGAGCCCCTTACGGAGAACATCAGCCGATAATTCAGGGTCCCAAGGACCCGAAACTTTTCCGTTAAACCTCAAAACTCGGATTAGACCGAGTGAGTGTTCCAAAGTCTCGTGGTGATCCACCATCGGATCAGGGCGCGGCGGCGTATGCGCCGCCGGAACTGAGTAACTCGAAAAGTCAGGTTTATCACCGGGCCGGAACGGCGGCTCCGGCACATAAAGACGAGATTGGTTGGTGCGTTTAGGCATAATTTTCCCTACAAAAAGAAGGCAGTTTTCAGGACATGTTTACCTAAGAAAATGTTATTTTAATTTACTTTTTTGGTTGATATTTCGCTTATTGTAGAATAATTTTCTTTCAATTCAGAAATGGGAGGTATAAATTGCCAGAACAAATTGATGGCATTGACGCCAAAATTTTACATCTCATCCAAGGCAATGCCGCTCTATCCGTAGCGGACATTGCTGATAAGGTTGGCTTGTCCTCCTCGCCATGCTGGCGGCGCATTAAGCGCATGGAAGAACTAGGTATCATCAAACAACGTGTTACCGTTTTAAACCGCGAAAAGCTAGGGCTTGATTTCGAAGTCTTCGTCGCCGTCAAGCTTTCACTGCCCAATCGTAGTAACATGGAAAAGTTTGAACGCGCCATCGAAAATATGCCTGAAGTCGTGCAGTGTGCCGTTGTCACGGGCGCTGTTGATTACATGCTGCGCGTAGTGACCAAAAATATGCATTCCTACGAAGACTTCTTGCGTGAAGTCCTTCTCAGCATTGATCTCATTTCCGACGTTCAGTCCCGCATCGTCTTGCGTCAAGCCAAAGATACTAACGCGATCCCGCTAAATTTGATCTCAAACGCCATCCCTAGAATTTAGGCGGCGCCCTTATTTAAGCGGCTTAGTCTTGTTTTAGCGTCCGTAGAGGATGCTTTCCATTCACCATCCCCATAAAAGGAGGATGGATAGAATAACCCACGAGCGCCTGTAGTTCAGGTAAAAGTTGCCTGACTGTGTCTGTGGATAATTCCAGAAGATAATTTTCCTGCTGACGCAAATAGGCTTCGCAATATTGGTGCGTCACGGCAAAGCGCGCATCGCCGGATTGGTTGCCGCCGCCGCCGTGCCATGTCGTCCCGAGAAAAAAGACAACCGATCCGGCAGGCATAATCGCCGGAATAGCCTCTTCACGCTTTGGCGCGCGTGCATTATCCCATTTGTGGCTTTCAGGGATAATGACCGTGGCTCCATTTTCTTGCGTAAACTCGTCAATTGCCCAAATCGTTGCCGCCCCCAATGGAGGGCGCGGGCGCGGAATGCGGTAAAATCCGTCATCATAGTGCAAGGCTTGCGGGGCCTCGCTGGGCAGGATGTTGATCATCTGGCTCTGACTCAACAGAAAATTTGGCTGAAATATCTTATCCATCAAGCCCAGAACGCGCGGATGAACGGCGAGCGCGTCTGTGAGCCGTGTCTTGGATAGTACATCATAAACCCGCTGCGTTTCATGTCCTTCAAAGCTATTGCGTCCCGTATGGCCAAGTAACCGCAAGCCTTCGGATTTAATCTCGGCGCAAAGAGCGCGGCTTAGAAGACCTTCGATAATGACATAACCATCCCTCATGAGCGCAACAAAATCACGTTCAATTTCGGCTGATTTGCGATCAGCAGACGGCGAGAGCTGCTTATGCGTCTTGGCATGGTCGGCCGTATTGTAAGTTTTGACCTTTAATTCTGCAGGCATAATACAATCCTATTTTCCTTAGAGGCAAATCCGTAATTCAGCCCTGCCTCTAATGAATAGACAAGCACAATAAACAGCCGAGTACAATTTCAATGGCGCGCCTGAATACCGCCTATACACCATAGAATACCACACGCACTGCTTGACAGATTGGCTCACTCCATATTAGTTATCATGATAACCAATATGGAGTAACTCATGCATATCCTCGCAGAAATTGTGCCAAAAACCGAGTTTTGGCATGATGCCCTAGAGGCCGTCATAGGGATACTAGACATCACCAATCAGGAAATAGGCTGCCACCGCTTTGAGCTTTATACGGACTATGAGAGTAGCCGCTTCTTTTTGATCGAACACTGGGAAAGTCAGGCCGCCTTCGATTTTCACCATGCCCAAAACTACACAAAAGCTGTTTTTAAATCTTATGAAAACTGGCTAGCAGAGCCGCCCCGCATAATTCGTATGAATAAAGTCGAGCCCTAGATGTTCTTCCTCAAAGAGCTTCCCACGCGCGATATGATCTCCGGTTACGTCGATGCGGCCGAAATCGGCGACTCTGCCAAAGTAGAAGACGCGCTCATCATGATGCGCCGTGCCAGTACTTTAGTGCGCTCCATCGATACTTATTTTTCGAGGCACGGACTGTCTCAGCTCAAATTTTTGATCTTAGTTGTCATTGACCGCGAGCCAGAAAAAGCCTCCCTCCGCCAAAGCGAAATTCTTCAACGCCTCGATGTTTCAAAGCCCGTGTTGCATAGAACAGTTACCACCATGGTTGGGTGTGGCCTATTAAAACAACTAACAGACCCTGACGATCAGCGGGCGTCCAGACTATCGCTCACCCCGTCAGGGACCGCGGCCCTCACCTCAATCCTTCCAGGTTATTTCAAAATCATCACCGAGTATATGGGCGAAGACGCATCATAACCTATCAGTTTTCATCTCTTTTTTCCTTGGAAACCATAAATCCTTCTGAAGCAAGGTCGCTGCACGACTTAGTGCTATGAGCGCATTTTTATGACCTCAATGCTCATAACGCCAAAAACGAAATTCGGATTCACTACATAAACATTGCAACCAAAACCATCAAAAGGCGTTTATTCCGTATCTGACGTACAGATAAGGAGAATAAACATGAATAAGCTCATTTTAACATCAGCCCTTGCGGCCGTGCTATCAGTTCCTGCTTTAGCGGCAGGCGCTCAATCTATTGCAGTCGGCGCGGAAGTACAAATCGGTTCGGACGCAGAAGCTGAACGTGTCTCCGAGCGCATATATGCAGTTTCAGTTGACGGCGGACGTCGTGACAGCCGAGAAGACGTCTATGAAGAAGCTCTCTACCTCGCCGCCAAAAAGACTATGCGCAATGATTATGACTGGTTTCGGATCGTCGACCGCCAAACGGAGAAAGAAACGACCCGTACTCAACGACGATCTGAGTTCTCAGGACGTTATGAACGCGTACCCGAGCGTCGCTGCGGGCTTCTAAACTGCACAACGACTTATCGCGACTATTATCACGGGGGATTTGATACGGGTTCACCAGCTCGTGAGGATAGTGTTTACACTGTGACGCTGGAGTTCCAAATGGGTTATGGCCCCTATAGAAACTCCGTCGGAGTTTACGACGCACAAAGCGTGAAGGCTAACTACAAGTAATCTAATTCGGCGCCCGTTTTTTTTGCGGGCGTCGGTGCGAAAAACACCGCTTAACCGCCCCCTAATCCATTGCCAACTCAGAATATTGAAGCTTGCAGAAGTGTAGCCATCTCTATACACCCCGCCGCTTACGCTAGTATGCAGGTTTCTCATGATTAAATCATCGCTTTCCGCCTTTACCGATAAAATCTCTATTCCGCCGCGTCGCCGCACAGGGCCGATAACCTTTACACCTGCGCGGGTTAAGACCGAAGTTTTATCAGGCCTTACCGTTGCTCTGGCACTCGTCCCCGAAGCCGTAGCCTTTGCCTTTGTTGCCGGCGTACACCCGCTTGTCGGTCTTTACGCCGCTTTCATAGTCGGACTGATAACAGCTGTCATCGGCGGACGCCCCGGTATGATCTCGGGCGCGACGGGCGCTTTGGCCGTCGTCATGGTCGCACTAGTCGCACAGCACGGGGTTGAGTATCTTTTCGCCACCGTCGTCCTTATGGGTATTCTGCAAATTCTATCTGGCGTCTTTAGGCTTGGAAAATTTATCAGGCTCGTCCCGCATCCAGTCATGCTTGGCTTTGTCAACGGACTCGCCATTGTCATCTTCCTCGCGCAAATGACACAATTCCAAACCGCCCCCGCCCCTGCGGGCGCTCACGGGCCCTTCTCTATGCTCCAAGGCACATGGATGACAGGCATGCCGCTCATTATGATGCTCGGCCTTGTTGCTCTGACGATGGGTCTTATTTGGGCCACGCCGAAGCTCACCAAAGCTATTCCTGCCCCGCTTGCAGGCATTGGCCTGATTACGGCGCTCGTGATTGTGTTCAATCTTGACGTTCCGCGTGTTGGAGATTTGGCGTCGATCAAAGGCGGCTTGCCGCCGCTCCATATTCCCAATGTGCCGCTGACGGTTGAGACGCTGCAAATCATCTTTCCTTACGCGCTTATTCTAGCTGCCATTGGCCTAATCGAGAGCCTTTTGACTTTAAATCTTGTCGGAGAAATCACCAATAAACGCGGCGGCGCGTCGCAAGAATGTGTTGCCCAAGGCGTCGCCAATACTGTGACAGGCTTCTTTGGCGGCATGGGCGGTTGCGCCATGATCGGGCAAAGCATGATCAATGTGAAATCCGGCGGACGCACACGCCTTTCAGGCATTGCTGCAGCGCTCTTCCTCCTCGGCTTTATTCTTTTTGCCTCCGGCGCGATTGAGCAAATCCCGCTTGCCGCTCTGGTCGGGGTTATGTTTATGGTCGTTATCGGCACATTTGCGTGGCAGTCCTTTTCTATCCTGCGACGCGTACCGAAAATGGATGCCTTCGTTATCTTGCTCGTGACCGTCGTGACGGTTTGGCATGACCTTGCCTACGCTGTTGTCGTCGGCGTGATTGTCTCCGCACTGGCCTATTCATGGAACAATGCCAAACGGATTTCAGCCTCCATATCCACGGACGGTGATACCAAAATTTACAAAATCCAGGGCCCGCTTTTCTTTGGCTCTGTTGAAGGGTTCTCTCAACTCTTTACAATCGAAACTGACCCGCAAAATATCATTGTCGACTTCGACTATTCACGCGTCGTCGATCAATCCGCTTTGCAGGCTATTGACGCGCTCGCTGTCAAATATGAGGCTGCTGGAAAAACTCTGAGCCTTCGCCACCTTACCCATGATTGCCATGCTCTGCTTGCAAAAGCTGGACAGCTTATTGTCGATGCGGATGATGATCCAGATTATGAGCTAGCAGTTGATTATAACATCAAAACGGGCCGCCTTGGAGGCGGGCACTAGGATAAACCACCTTTGCTACCAAGCACCTAAATTCGAAAGCCTGGTGCGAAGCTCGGGCGGAAGGTCATTCCCGCCGCTGCCGGTGCTAAGATCAGCGGGAGCATCCTCGGCTTTGAGGTAACGCCAGCCCTGAAACGGGCGGCGCGGCGCGGGAACCGTCGCGATAAGTTCAGGCTCCATGATAATCGCGCAGGCCTTGCGGCCATCGCTAGTGCGAACCTCTTCCAAATCGACGATCTTGTTACGGCACTGCAAAACGCCCTTAATGACCCAATAGATAGAGCCGCCCTCAAGCAGCGCCTCTTTTTGTTTAGGGAACATACGGGTGACGTGCTCATGATAGGGTCGCTCACCAGCTCTGACGCGGCGCGCAACGACGCTATTTTGCCAAGCTTGCAATGTTTCTATGCTTTCAGTGCCTACGGAAAGCTTGATCAAATGAACAGTCATGCGCCACCATAAGTGACCCTGCGGCAGAAATCAAAAATTACGTTCAAATGGTTCCGTGTCGACAATGAAGCCAGGAACGTTTGGATCAATTTTAAAAGATACCATGTCTTTCGGTTTGATTTGCGCGGCAAGTCCGGCCTTTTTGATGGTGCGCCCAAAGACAGATCGTACAAGTCGACCTGCCTGTGATTGCTGTCCGTAAGTCGAGCTATTCCCGAATTTTTCGCGGAATGTCGCATTGGCAATCATAGCGGCATTTTTAAGCCCAGATTCTCGCGTAGAATATTCCGTAGTAACGGAGACGCAGAACTCGTTATTTTCAACGCGATGCGGAGAGTTAAGCGGCCATGTAATGCCTTGGCCCTCTTGGAGATCATAGACTTTAGCGGACTTATCGAAATCTACTTCGTATGGCAGGTCATCATTAATCGGGTTGATCAAAGCCTTTTCAAAGTCTTTGTCAGAGATAAAAGCTTCTTCAAGAGGGTAAACAAAGAGGCGTTTCTTGCCGCGAATGTGCCACAGGATCACTTCGGTTTTATCAAAGTGGAACGGAGTTCTCGCAACGGGAGATGTAATTAAAATGCCGCCTTTTGGGTTCACGGATTTATTGCCAGTCGCCGTAGCAATGCCGCCATACATATCATCCAAAACGGCTTTGTAGTCTGCGTGGACATTCATAGCTTGGCGCATATTGATCCACACCCAGCCATCTTTTGCCGCTGCAATAAGGTCCTTACCCGCACAGTCACGAAAATCACCCGTGCGCAATTTATTAGGATATTTTGGATCATCAATCCGTCCGCGCGTGCAAACGTCAAGAAGTTCGGAAGGGTGACGGTTAAGCAGATCCACAAGCGCGTCGTCCGTAAACAGACCCGTATCGCGCAGTCCATGATCGAACGTCATGATCTCTTTTTGAAATTTCGCCGTGTGGGCGTCTGTCCAGCCTTTCAGCATCGTCATCATTCACTCCTATCTGATCTAAAGCCAGCTGGCTTAGGACTTACCAAGATAAAGTTTATAAAGTCTGACGCTAATCGCGAGCGAACATAGTTTTCATCAGATAGATGACACCAACAATGAACAGAAGGAACCCGATTAGCATGGCGGCAAGCGTAATGAACGGACCATTCGCACCGAGAAGCTGCGCGGACCCTCTCATATTGACAATCAAACCTGCAACTGCGGCCATCAATCCTAAGAAAATCATGATACCGAATGTCCAGATAGCGCGTCCCTTAGAGCCGTCATCTACTTCTACATAATCATCATAACGGTCCATGTTGTACTGGCTCTCGCGGGCTATTTGCTCGCGGAGGGCATCGTCTTGAACAAGCTCGTCAATAACAACGTCCGCTTTAGCCATAGGCTTTTCATCAGGACTAACACGCGGTTTATCTTCCGGCTTGATAGAAGACGTGATAAGGCTGTCAGGCCACGTATCATTGGCTGAGTCTGGCTCCGATTTATTGTCAATCAGGGCATCCAAACGTTGGCTGACTTCCGCCGCCGCCGCCGCAATCGGGGACGGTTCCTCTTCTGGTTCAGGAGCGACCTCTTTGACCGCTTCTTCATTCAGACGAACAGTCTGTGTTTTAATCGTCTCAAACGCCGGCGTATCGTCAAGGCCAGCTATGTCAGCCGCATCTGTGACAGGCGTTTGCACTTCGAAAGCAGAGGAATAGTCCGTCAGGTTCGTGACCGTGTCGTCTACAGCTGTTTCTGCAATGTCTTCAATATCGTCCGCATAAAGAACCGGCGAAGCAGAAGCCGATAACGTTTGCCGCAGCGCCGTCTTTTCGGGCTCGCTCACAGGCGACTCTTGCTGTGACTCAGCGTGTTGGTCAAAGGCGTTTTCGACAGGAGCATTATGAACTGTTGCGTCCGAAAACACGTCCTCTTGCGGTTCTTGATAGACAGGAACCTGAAAGTCCTGAGCCGTATGATCACGCACAGCAGTTAATTCATAACGCGGAGCGCGCGCTATGCGCTGTGTAGGGCGTAAGAACAAAGCTTTTTCGGCGGTCCGTCTGCGCACAAGGGCATCCACAACATAGACCTGTCCGTTTATGTTACCTTTCCGCCAAAGATCGAAACCGTTGGATGCTTCGATGACTTGCCCGCGGTTAAGCGCGTGGAGCATGTTGGAGGACATGAACGCTTCTTCTCCGATAGAGAAGACAAGCGAACACAAAGCATCAAACTGACTTTGCGTCATGGAGGCATGCACCCGGCTATTGATGAGGTCCTCTATGGGCGCGAGATCGTCCTTGAGTACAGCCTCTGCTTCATCTTCTGTGAGGCTTTCTATGCCGTTGTCTGCTACGCGGTGGCCAAAGCCAACAACTTTTCCGCCTGACAGAAGCTCGCGTGCTTCTGGCCAATAGCCTTCATAGGCTTTGATGAGGCGAAGCCCGATATCTGATATGGTAAACTGGTAGCTCATGGACGTCCCAAATTAATACAAGAGTTATTTTCAGAACTGACTTTGCAAAAGATGCGCCGTTTTCACGTTTGGGCTGTAATAATTAGTCTTATTTCTCTTTTGGGGGGATGAAGCCAAAAGATAAGCTAAGGAAACTTGGCGATATACATGAGAAGACTAGGCCGTAGTTTTTTCCTGTTGCGCCCATAGCGAGGCATAAAGCCCGCCTTGCAGTATCAAGTCGTCGTGACGGCCCATTTCTACAATCCGCCCCTCTTCCATGACAATGATCTTATCAGCATTAACAATCGTCGACAGTCTATGAGCGATAACAAGGGTTGTGCGGTTGGTGGCCGCATTATCCAGCGCAGTTTGAATATCCCGCTCTGTAACGCTATCCAGCGCCGATGTCGCCTCGTCGAGGATAAGGATGGCCGGGTCTTTGAGAAGCGTCCTAGCAATCGCCACGCGCTGCTTTTCGCCGCCGGAGAGTTTTAGCCCCCGTTCGCCCACCATCGTATCATAACCAAGCGGCAAGCTTTTGATAAAATCATGAATTTGAGCTGCCGCGGCCGCCTTTTCAATATCGGCTTGCGCCGCGCCTGGCCGCGCATAGGCGATGTTGTAGCCAATCGTATCATTAAACAGAACTGTGTCCTGCGGGACGATACCAATAGCCTTACGCAAGCTGCCTTGCGAAATACCCCGCATATCAACGCCGTCAATAAGAACCGTGCCCGCGTCGATGTCGTAAAATCTAAACAGGATACGCGACAAGGTAGATTTGCCTGCCCCTGTCGGACCAACCACCGCAACGGTCTGACCTGCCTTAATGCTAAAGGACACATCTTTGAGAATCGGGCGGTCTTTTTCGTAGTGGAACGACACATTTTCAAAGGCCACATCGCCTTTAACGCCGACCACATCCTGCGCTGCCGCACTATCCTGCACCTCTGGCTTGATATCGAGAAGCGCGAACATTTTTTCCATATCCGTAAGCGCCTGTTTGATCTCGCGGTAAGCAAAACCTAAAATATTGAGCGGACGATATAGCTGTAACATCACAAGCGAAATGGTCAGGATATCCCCTACCGTCATTTTTCCGTTTAAAATATTCGCCACGGCGAGCATCATCATCGCCACAAGTCCGGCGTTCATAATGAAACTCTGGCCGATATTGACCGTCGCGAGCGACGTCCGTGATTTTATCGCCGCCTTCTGATAACCTGCCATAGCCTTATCGTAGCGGCCTGTTTCGAAATCTTCCGCGTTGAAATATTTGACAGTTTCGTAATTTAGCAGGCTATCGATAGCCTTGGCGTTGGCCTCTGTGTCTTTTTTGTTCATGTCACGGCGAAAGGCGAGCCGCCATTCCGTCGTCACAATCGTGAACCAAATATAGGACAAAACCGTGACGACAGCGATAATCGCAAAATACCAATCATAAGCCACGCCAAATGTCACGGCCGCTATGCCCAGCAAAAGCAGCGTCGGGCCAATGTTAAAGAGCAAAAACCGAAATAGAAAATCAATCGAGCGGATGCCGCGCTCTATGGTACGGGAGAGCCCGCCAGTGCGTTTCTCTAAATGATAGCGCAGGGACAGCTTATGCAGATGCGCGAACGTCGCCGTCGCGGCCGAGCGCTGGGCGTGCTGTCCGACTGGCGTAAATAAATATTCGCGTGTCTCGCTCACCAGTACCGCAAAGAACCGAAGCGCCCCATAACCGAATATAAAGGCACCGATGAACAGCCACGCTTCGTGCCACCCCTGCCCGTCTTTGAGCGCCGCGCTCGCATTGTCCTGCGCGCGGCCCAAAAGAAACGGGGCGCCGACCAGTACGAACTGACTGGCGATCGTGAGGAGCAGCGCCGCAAAGGTGCGGAATTTATAACTCAGGCGCTCTTTAGGCCAAAGATATGGCCACAAACGAAAGAAGCTTTTAAGCTGATAGGATAAAGTCTCTTCGGACGGAGTGGAGTGTTGGGTCGGGCGCATCACCCCCATGTGGGGGCGCGGTGCGTAAATGTCTATATTATCACTGGATATTTTATGAACGGCTCACTACATAAACAAAAACGGAGACGAACGTGACCTTAGTACAATCTATCTTAGATTATTTTGTGAGCCCTGCTTTAGGCTTTATCGTATTCCTGATCTTTGCTTGGGTTATTCTAAGCTGGCTGGTATCGTTTAATGTGATCAATCTTCGCAATCCGATGATGCGCCAGATTTACTACGGCATTGAAGGCCTCATGCGGCCCATCATGGCCCCAGTTCAGCGCATCGTCCCGTCTATTGGCGGACTAGACTTCTCGCCTATTATCGTCCTGTTGCTTATTCAATGGCTCAGAGGGTACGTTGTTCCTTTGCTTTATCAAGCAGCCGGGTAAACGCTAATCGTTTTCGGCAATTCGCCGCAAAAACATCCCGTAGCCGCTACTCTCTAGCGGCTTTGAAAGCGTAAGAAGTTGCGCTCTGTCTATCCAGCCATTTCTATAGGCGGCGATTTCTGGGCAACAAATTCGAACGCCCTGGCGCTCTTCTAATACATTAACGAAAGATGCCGCTTGGAAAAGCGAGGCATGCGTCCCCGTGTCAAGCCATGTGGTTCCTGCTGGTAGTTTTTGAACCTGCAGCTCCCCCCGTTCCAAATAAATTTGATTGAGACTCGTGATCTCAAGCTCGTATCGACTTGAGGGTTTTATCTGCTTTGCATAGGTCGGGGCATGTTCATCGTAGAAATAAAGCCCCGTGACAGCATAGTTTGACGTCGGTTTCTCTGGCTTTTCGATGATCGACACCACGCGGCCGTCCGGATCGAATGTCACAACCCCGTAGCGCTGAGGGTCATTCACGCGGTAACCAAACACGGTCGCGCCCGTCCCTTGCCCCATCGCGTCTTTGAGGCCCGACGAGAACGTTTCGCCGAAAAACAGATTATCCCCCAAAATCAGCACGCAAGGGTCGCCCGCCAAAAACTCTTCACCGATCAGCAGCGCCTCGGCGAGGCCCCGCGGCTTGTCCTGTACGGCGTAGGTAAAAGCTACGCCCCACCGCGCCCCGTCGCCCAGCAATCTCACAAAAGCCTCTTTTTCATGGGGGGTCGTGATAATCAAAATCTCTTTAATTCCCGCCTCCATGAGAACACAGAGAGGATAGTAAATCATCGGCTTATCATAGACGGGCATAAGCTGTTTTGACACGGCAATAGTACTCGGATGCAAACGCGAACCCGTTCCGCCAGAGAGAATAATACCTTTGCGTCGTTTTTCAGTCATAACTGACTCTAAGCAATCTTACTCATAAATGGAAGCGCTCTTGCACGCGCCATGTACCCGATAAGCAGACATAAAAAAAACCCCGCACGAAGCGAGGTTTTTAAAAATAAAAGCCGTTAGACTATTTCTTTAGAAGATCGCGGATCTCAGCCAAAAGAACTTCTTGAGCCGGCGGCGGTGTTGGCGCGGCTTCTTCTTTTTTCTTCGCTTTGTTCATGCCTTTGATGATCATGAACATAACAAAGGCGACGATGATGAAAGAAATAATGGCGTTGATGAACAAGCCAACATTTGCAACAGCGGCTTCTTTGACAACTTCGCCGTTTTCAATAATAGCTTCGCTAACCGTGAATTTAAGATCGCCAATATCAATTCCGCCCATGATAGGACTGATAAGCGGCATAAAAACGTCATCAATAAATGATTTCACAACGGTAGCAAACGCGCCGCCCATAACGAAACCTACGGCCATATCGACCAAATTGCCTTTCATGGCAAAAGCTTTAAATTCGGATATCATTCCCATGTATAAGTCCCCCAAAGGATTAAGTTTAAGACGGCCAGTTAGCCCTCTTCACGTGTGGCGTCAATGCGTGCTTTCAGGTCTTTTCCTGCGCGAAAAAACGGCACATGCTTCTCTGGCACAAAGACAGATCCACCTGTTCGCGGATTCCGGCCTTGCCGAGCTTTTCTTTGACGGGTTGAAAAGGCGCCGAACCCTCGAAGTTCCACACGCGAGCCTGCTTCCAGAGTTTGCGTGATGGATTCTAGAATAACTGAAACAACACGTTCCATATCACGCCGTGTGAGATGGGGATTGTCCTCATGTAATTTTTCAACGAGTTCGGATCTAAGCATGGCACTATAAAGCCGAAGTATAGCGGCCTCGTCAACTTATTTCACAGGTAAGGCCTTCAAAAATAAGCTAAAAATCAGCTTTGAGCCAAAAAGGTTAAATATCCGCCAGTTGCCGCTCGGGAAAGTCAAAAATATGTTCGGCCCCGTGGCGCATCAAATTCAGCTTGGAACCCGCCTTCGGCATGATGGCAAGCGCGTGATATTCAGCGAGTTGCAACATATTCGCCGCAGCCGGGTCTTTGGCGTTCAAACCGCTACACGCCGCCTTAATCAAAAGACTGCCCGATACAATATGACCCGCTAGCTCCAAATACGGCGTCGCCACAGATAGAGCCGCCGCTTCGTCCATACCGAGCATCAGCGATGTCGCTTCCTTGAGAGCGTCAATGCCTGTGCTAAGCGCGTCGCGACAATGACCTAGTTTCGCATCAGTCCCGTCGATCAGCGGCAGCAAACTATCCAGATCAGCAATCAGCGCGTTCATGCCCTCTCCGCCGTCGCGGCGAAGTTTGCGTCCGGCTAAATCTATCGCCTGAATGCCGTTAGTACCCTCATAAATCGGCGCGATGCGAGAGTCGCGGTAATGCTGCGCCGCGCCCGTTTCTTCAATAAAGCCCATACCGCCATGGATTTGCAAAGCAATAGACGAAACCTCAACGCCGATATCAGAGCCGTAAGATTTGGCGATTGGGGTCAACAATTGTTCGCGGACATGATGTGCCTTGCGGCCGTCTTCATCACCACATTCTGCCAAATCACCTGAAGCGGCGACAGCCATACAAATAGCCCGCGCGCCCATCAACTTGGCTTTCATGTCTATCAACATACGCCGCACGTCGGGGTGGCCGATGATTGCCGCATCGCCTTCCGTATTAATGACGCGCCCTTGTACGCGTTCACGGGAAAAATCGAGAGCGGCCTGATAGGCGCGTTCACCAATGGCCACGCCTTGAATGCCGACAAATAACCGCGCTTCGTTCATCATCGTAAACATGCATGCTAGGCCGCGGTTAGGTTCGCCCACAAGCCAGCCCTGAGATTTATCAAAATCCATAACGCAGGTCGGACTGCCGTGAATGCCTAATTTATGCTCAAGGCTAATCGCCTTGAAACTGTTACGCTCGCCGAGATTGCCGGCATCGTCCACATGGTATTTCGGACAGAGGAACAGCGAAATACCCTTTGATCCAGACGGCGCGTCAGGCAATCGCGCGAGCACCAAATGGATGATATTATCCGCGCAGTCATGATCGCCCCATGTAATGAAAATTTTCTGGCCCGTAACCGCATATGTACCGTCGCCGTTTGGTTCGGCTTTGGCACGCAAAACGCCAAGATCAGATCCGGCTTGCGGCTCGGTCAGATTCATGGCGCCGCTCCACTCGCCGGTCACCATCTTAGTCAAATACTTTGCGCGTAAATCATCCGGCGCATGCGCCATGATTGCTTTAATCGCGCTTGATGTAAGCATTGGGCAGAGGCCAAAGGCCATATTCGCACTGTAGAACATTTCCGCAGCCGCCGCGTTGACGGTCTGCGGCAGACCCATTCCGCCGATTTCTTCTGGTAGCGCCAGGCTCTGCCACCCGCCCTCGACCCAAGCCTTGTAAGCGTCGGCAAATCCCGGCGTGGCGATCACATCATCGCCGTCCAGGACCGCAGAGTTTTGATCCCCTACGCGATTAAGAGGCGCGAGAACGTCGCTAGCGAAACTAGACGCGCCTGACAAAATATCACCAATAAGCTCATGATTGACTTCGCTATGGCGGTCCGTCCCAAGAATGTCATCAATTCCCACCGCATGACGTAAAAGGTAATGCATGGCGTTTGTTGGCGGGACGAAAGTCATAAGAGGCCTCATAATGTGTTGTGATATGCTGCCGTTAATATGCAACTTATTGCAGTGTGTAAATCATGCATTCTGGCTAAATATGAGGCATATCAAACTCATCGACTAACCTGCTACAATACAGACTTGCGATAATGTCAGAACGTGGCATAAATAAAACATTCGAGTGAACTTGCTCGGAAAGACTCCTGAACGGGAGACGCGCACACTGCATACACTGCCTGAACTGCCTCTTTCCAGACACGCACACTTGAAGGTGCAGAGAGTCTGCGAACGGTATGCCTGACGTCTAACAGGCGAAAAAGGAACGGCAATGGCCACTGGTGTAGTAAAGTTTTTCAATCAATCCAAAGGTTTCGGATTTATCACCCCTGATGGTGGCGGCGCAGATGTTTTTGTCCACATTTCTTCTGTTGAAGCCTCTGGCTGCCCCCCGCTTTCCGATGGTCAAAAGGTGACATTTGATACAGAGGCCGATACACGCGGCAAAGGCCCGAAAGCCGTGAACCTCGCAATCGCAGCAGACTGATAGCAGCGTATAGTTTTGAAAGCGCGTCTCTTGGCGCGTTTTTTTATGCGCGAGCAAAGCCTGCCGATAATGCCCGAACCTAGGCGCGTCAATATTCACTCTTGAAGACGCCATAGGCGATACATACTATAAACCCATATTGTTTGTTTTATGAAAACGGGTCCCGCTATGAAATCCTTCTTGAATATAACCCTTCTATCATTGTCAGCATGTATTTTAGCCGCATGCGGGAACGGAGGCGATAAGGCCGCAACGACGCCTGCACCCGCGTCAATGCCATCGAGCGCTCCTACGGCGCAAGCCGCTCCGGCTGTTGATCGAGGCAAAAAGCTTTTTAAAAGATGTAGCACGTGTCACACGCTCAAAAAAGATGGACGTCATAAAGTTGGCCCTAACCTGTTCGGCCTTGTGGGTGAAACCTCCGGCCAAAAACCTGGCTTCAACTATTCCAAGGCTATGAAGGCCTCAGGCCTTGTGTGGACCGAAGAAAATCTAAGCGCTTACATCGAACGCCCTGCTAAATTCATTCCTGGAAACACCATGGCTTTCCCAGGAATTCGCAAACCCGAAGACCGCGCGCTTCTTATTGAGTATTTGAAAAAAGAGACAAGGGAATAAAAATCAATACCGCCGCCACACACTCGCAATAAACCCAGTTTCTTTCACGATATTACGCCCGGCAACTGTTCGAAAAATGCCGGCCTGCACAGATGTTTTCGCTGACCTTCGCCTTACGACTGAGCCTTGTAACTTTAGGCTCTCATTCGGCAGCACCCGATCGATGCCGAGGGTTTGCTCACCCGTGGCGCTGTAAAACACTTGCCCTAAGAGCTGTATTTTTTTCGTCGCCGTCACGCCAATAGTTGCATCGACTTTGTAACTATCAGGGCTAGAACCGCCACGGTAAATCCAAGCAGATTGCCCATCAAAAAATCCTTCCCGACCTAAAACTTTAAAACTGCGACCAACGAGCGCGCGAATTTCAATACCGTTTCCGCCACGCCCAAGGTCCGCATCGGGAACAATTTCGCCCTCTCCTGCTAAAACAAATTGACTTTGCAAGGCCGCAACAGTGCGTCCTTGATTATAGATTTGATAGCGAAGTCCAAGCGACGATGTCCCAAACCCCTGCACCTCTTTCCGGCCGTCACGAGATAGAAAATCTACATCTTGCCACGCCGTGGTGCCAATCAACGTCAGCTTAGGCGTGAGCCCATGCTCCCAATAGAAAGCAGTTTCAAATTTAGAGAAATCGGCCTCTTGGGACAACTTCCATTGATCATCATAGCCTCTATGCGCCGTGTTTTTTACGGTTGTAGAAATCGTCTGCCCCTTGCCTTCCGGCATCACCCACGCCCCTGCGTAGGCAAGGCTTGACAGGGAAAGCACGCAGCATAAGAGTACCGTTCGACCTATATGATAAAACGAAAATTTGATAACCTGCCCCAGCTTCTTCAAGAAACAATTACACTTAATTGTGTAAGAACTCAAGAATGCCCGCAAGGAAACTTCCGTGACTGACCGCGTATTCACGCCCGATGATTTGCTAAACTGCTACCGGCGGGGCATCTTCCCGATGGCCGACAGCCGTGATGATCCTACGGTTTTTTTCATCGACCCAGAAGAGCGCGGCATTATTCCTCTGGAAGGTTTACGCATCACAAAATCGCTTAGGAAAGTCATTCGGCAAGGGAAGTTCACTGTAGCCTACGATCAGAACTTTCCTCGCATTATGGCCGAGTGTGCAGCCAAGACAGAATCCCGTCCCGAAACATGGATAAATGACGGCATAAAATATCTCTACGGCGAACTCTTCAAACAAGGTAACGCCCACTGCGTCGAAGTTTACGAGAACGGCGTCTTGGTCGGCGGACTTTATGGGGTGTCTATCGGCGCAGCCTTTTTTGGCGAAAGCATGTTTTCGCGCGTCTCTAACGCCTCCAAAGTGGCATTAGTACACCTAGTCGATAAACTTAATGCAGGGGGCTTTGTCCTTCTCGACACACAATTTATAAACCCGCACCTTGAGCGCATGGGCGCGGTCGAAATTCCGCGTGACGAGTATTTGAAACGGCTAGAGGCAGCCCTCAAAAAACACGCAGATTTCAGTGCTTAATAGCGGCTATTTTTTCGCCTTACAGTCGATCACCCAGACGTCATAAACGGGATGATCAAGGGCGGAAATTGCCGGCTTAGAGGCCAGCATCCAGCCAGAGAACAGCTTGAGCGGCTCTGTTTCTTCGCCCGCCCCGTCCGTTGTCTTATCAAAGATTTGCAGGAAAGCGTACGTTTCAGGAGTTTCTTCCGGCGGCTTTTTCTCACAATGTTTCACGTCAACGGTGAGCGAGCCATATGTAAGGTTCTCTCCAACTTTAACTGTATAATCCTGAGTTGTGGCTGTAACCTTATCCAAAGTCCGAAGTACAACGACATCGCCGATGATGTTCGCCGCCGACGCTGGAGCGGAAAGCGCGAGAAGGCATAGGGCCGGAAGGCTAAGAAAGAGACGGCGCATGGCAGGTCTAGCCTTCAGGCGTCCAAGCATCATAATCACCGGCCACTTTGGCACGAACGCCGCCGCGGTCGAGACTGCCCGGTGGTTTATAGGCATGAAGCGTTCCCGTCATATTCGGACGGTGCGGAAGTTCCCAACTTTGAGTCTTTAGCGGTTTCTCGGTGGGCGTCTCGTCATACATATAATGCAACCAACCATGCCATTCCGGCGGAACGCGTGACGCATCAGCATAACCCTTATAGGTGACCCAGCGGCGTTTACGGCCATCATAGCCGTCGCCGCGTTCTTCGAAATAGGTGTTACCCCATTCGTCGTCGCCAACTTTTTCGCCCTTACGGTTGATTTGAAAAAGCGTCCCAAAGGTCGCGCCGTTCCACCAAGTAAAAATCCGTTTAATGAATAACCACATAAAAGTGCCTCTTATTTACGGCTCTTATGCCGCGACTCTTACTCTGCGTAAAGTGATGTTATGGCGATATTATGACGCCTTTGCCGTAAAATAAGGCGTATCACGGAAGGTCGTGATGGTATCGTTGAGCTTGTAGGACGGAGATAACATCTCGACCACAAGGGGCGCGACGTCGCTTGGATCCGGCAATTTCGACGGATCTTCGCCCGGCACGGCCTTGGCGCGCATCGCGGTTCGAACCGCTCCAGGGTTAAGTAAATTGACCCTCACATTCGTAATTGCCATTTCTTTGGCGTAGCATTGCACGAAGGTTTCGAGCGCCGCTTTCGACGCTGCATAAGCGCCCCAGAAGGCACGCCGCGACGTCGCCACACCCGAAGTCACAAATACCGCTCGTCCGGCCTTTGATTCGCGCAGCAGCGGATCAAGAGAGCGTATAAGGCGATAATTGGCGGTGAAGTTCACAGCCATAACTTCGTTAAACGTTTTGGGTTCTACGTGAGGCGCAGGAGTAATATCGCCAAGAACACCCGCATTGGAGAAAAGGCCGTCAAGACGTCCCCAGCGCTCATATATAATCCCGCCTAATTGGTCGATCCCGTCAGGATTTTTTAAGTCTATAGGGACAAGCGTGCACTCGCCGCCAATCGCTTTGATCTCGTCGTCAAGGTCCTCAAGGCCGCCTTGTGTGCGCCCAGCAGCAATAATATGGGATCCGGCTTTTGCCAGCGCTAATGACACCGCGTAGCCAAGGCCGCGCGTCGCTCCGGTCACAAGCGTGACCCGTCCGTCCAAAGGTAGAGCGCTCATACCTTAAGCGACTTCGTGTAAGAATGACATTTGCGGAGAGCCGCCCGCAACTTTGCGGTCACGGTCAATCAAAGGCGTCGGGTATTGGCCCGTGAAACAATGATCCGTATATTGCGGGGCGTCATCCTTGCGGTACTCTTCGCCCATAGCCCAGTAAAGGCCCTCGATAGAGAGGAAGCCAAGACTATCGACTTCGAGCATTTCCGTCATGTTTTTGAGGTCATAATTCGCGGCGATAAGCTTCTGTTTATCCGGCATATCAATACCGTAATGATCGGGGTGTTTAATGGGCGGAGATGCAGAGCGGAAATGCACTTCCGTCGCCCCTGCGGCTTTAATCATGCGGACAATTTTGGTTGATGTGGTTCCGCGTACAATAGAATCGTCGACAAGCAAAACTCGTTTTCCTTCGATCATTGCGCGGTTAGCGGAGTGCTTGAGCCGCACGCCCATATCGCGGATTTGCTGTGTCGGCGCAATAAAGGTACGCCCGACATAGTGGTTACGAATAATGCCAAGTTCAAACGGAATCCCAGTTTCTTGTGAGAACCCAATCGCCGCCGGTACGCCGCTATCGGGCACAGGGATGATGACATCAACATCGGCCGGCGTTTCTTGGGCCAATCTATGCCCCATGCGCTTACGCACTTGATATACGCTTTTGCCGTGAACAATGGAATCAGGACGAGCAAAGTAGACAAATTCAAAAATACAGGGGCGTGACGCCGCTTTCGGGAAGGCCCTGAAAGACCGGATTCCATCGGCGTTAATGACAACCACTTCGCCCGGATCAACTTCGCGGATAAACTCTGCGCCGATCATGTCGAAGGCGCAGGTCTCGGAAGCCAAAATATAAGAATTACCCATACGGCCCACGAGAAGCGGGCGAATACCGAGGCGGTCACGCGCGCCGATAAGTGCTTCAGAGGTCATGCCAACGAAAGCATAGCCGCCGTCTACTTGGCGGATGGCTTCAATAAAGCGGTCAATAAATTCACCGTTACGCGCGCGGGCGACAAGGTGGATCAGAACTTCGGTATCGCTTGTACTTTGAAAGAGCGCGCCGTCTTCAACAAGCTGTTCCTTAAGCGTGAACGCATTTGTGAGATGTCCATTATGCGCAACAGCAAATCCGCCCGTATGTAGCTCAGAATAAAGCGGCTGCACATTCCGCAAAACCGTTTGCCCAGCCGTAGAATAACGGACATGGCCAATAGAAATATAGCCTTGGAGGCGTTCAGAAGGGTCTTCTGCGGTGAAATTATCACCGACGAGGCCGAGGTGGCGTTCTGTATGAAACTTCTTGCCGTCATAACTCGCAATCCCGCAAGCTTCTTGTCCTCGGTGCTGCAAAGCGTGAAGGCCGAGTGCAGTCAGAGACGCTGCATTATCGAGCCCGAATATACCAAAAACGCCGCACTCTTCACGAATGCGGTCTTCTTCCGGATCAATCCAATCCTCTACGGGCGTGTCAGTAGACGAAATATTAGCAGAATTCATATCAGTCATTTTTCATATCCCTGACGATGGTTTCAAGATCACCGCCGTCTTTGAGTTCTTCGGCCATGGTTTTAAATTTGCCAAATGGCAGTTTTCGAATGCCCGCTCCGACTTTATCGAGCGGGCCGTAAAAGGTCGATCCAACAAACAAAGCAGGAAGTTTAGCTTCTTTTTTATTCTCGAGCATATCGCGCCATTGCTGCGGCGCTGATAGCATGACTTCGCGTTGCTCAGGCGTCAGGCTAGCTGAAAATTCCTGCATCTCTTTGGCTTCGCGGTAATTAGCGCTCATAAGCATCACAAACAGAGCCGCGACCAGAATGCCCCGCGCCGCGCCGAATCCGGCTCCGGCTAGACGGTCAAGGAGCCCAACATTTTTCCCGCGCAACGTTTTGGTTATGCCGCTGAGGAGGAAGGCGATGAGCATATAAGTCAGCAAAAATGTGCCTACGCCTAGCGCACCGTCCGCAAGCCAAGACGGCTGTATCATGTCCTGCGCTGCGTAACGAAAGCGGCCCCAGACGAAGAGCATAGCGACCAATGCGCCAAGTAGCGCGCAGATAGAAATGATCTCGCGGAAAAACCCGCGCGAACCCGCCATAAGAAGAGAAATGAAAACAACCAAAAGAACAACGATGTCGAAACCGTTAAACACCCAAGGACCAATGCTCATGCGGTTATCCTATTGTGACTAGCGTTAAGGGTCCCAAGCGGTGTCGATGTCGCCCGTCCCATTTGCGCTCGTCTCTACACGGCTTATCAGGTCAGGCAAAGCCCCAATTGCAATTATTGGCAGGGCATTAGCGTCTTTCTTTTTACTGTTTTTGGACGGGCGCGCCGCAATCGCGCGGCCAAAACCGAGCTTAGCCGCTTCTTTTAAGCGCGCATCCGAGCGCCCGACGGGCCGAACATCACCTGACAAGCTGATCTCGCCAAACACGACAGCATCAGACGGGAGCGCGATGTCAAAAGCCGACGACGCTATCGCCGCCGCCACGGCTAAATCCGCCGCAGGCTCATTAATCCTAAGGCCGCCAGCCACATTAAGGTACACATCTTTTCCCGCAAAGCTCACGCCGCAGCGCGCCTCAAGCACAGCCAAAACCATCGCCAGACGCCCGCTATCCCAGCCGACAACCGCGCGCCGAGGTGTTCCGAAGGCAGCAGGGGCGACCAAAGCCTGTATCTCCGTCAGGACGGGCCGCGTGCCTTCAAGCCCCGCAAACACCGCCGCCCCGCTGGCCGCGTCTCCGCGTCCGTCGAGGAACAAAGCCGAAGGATTCGGCACTTCAGCAAGGCCGCTCTCTCCCATTTCAAACACGCCGATCTCGTCCGTAGGGCCGAAACGGTTTTTGTGCGCGCGCAGAATTCTAAACTGATGGGATTTCTCGCCCTCAAAATACAGCACGGCATCGACCATATGCTCGACCACACGCGGGCCTGCGATCTGTCCGTCTTTGGTGACGTGGCCCACCAAGATAACACAGCAGCCGCGTTTCTTGGCAAACCGTGTTAGCTCCTGCGCGCAGGCTCTGACCTGCGCGACAGTTCCGGGGGCCGCGCCGAGCTGATCCGTCCACATGGTTTGGATCGAATCGATCACCACCACATCAGGCTGCTCGGCCATAAGGCCATCCAAAATGGGACCGAGGGAGGTTTCGGAGGCCAGCTGCACAGGCGCGTCCGCGAGCCCTAATCGTTTCGCCCGCCGCCTGACTTGCCCCGTAGATTCTTCGCCTGAAATATAAGCCGTTTTCAGCCCCGCCAAGGCGAGCTTCCCGACTGCTTGTAATAAAAGCGTGGATTTCCCGATGCCTGGGTCGCCGCCTACAAGCAAAGCCGAGCCCGAGACAAGCCCCCCGCCCGTCACGCGGTCCAGTTCCGCCATTTGGGTTTTGAGGCGCGGCACCTCTGCGCTCTCTCCGCCCAAATCAACGAAATCAAGCGCGCGGCCTTTTTTGCGCCGCCCGCCGCCGCTCTTCACTGTATTTTGCGATACTGTCTCCTCAACAAGTGTATTCCACTCCCCGCAAGCATCACACCGCCCCGCCCACTTCCCATGGGACGTCCCGCAACTCTGGCACACAAACAAAGACGTAGGCTTCGGCATAAACACTCCTGATAGAGTCGGACTACTTGCAGACTTAGGCACGCCATGTCAATAAATGTTTATGATTTGTTCCAACAATGGTAGGCAATAAAAATATTCAAACAATTACCTCTCCCTGGGGAGATGTCGGCCCCGCGCGCTGCGCGGGAATAGCCGGGTGAGGGGATATTCTCACATAAGTTTACTGCGAAACTTTCAGATCAGAGTCTTATCCCCTCACCCGCAAGTTCGTCCTATGCATTTGCTTCGCAAACCGCACAGGCTCACGCGGCCTCTCCCCAAGGAGAGGCACAAGCACTAAATTAAGGTTCTACACACAATGTAAAAAATACTTTACATCACACCTCATCCCGCATATCAATGTAAAAAATACTATACACGCAAGCTATGGAGATGGCTATGACTAAGATTGAAGATATGAGCGAGATGGAGCGGCAGAGCTGGATCACTTTGCTCGCGGATGGTTTCGTGTTTGCTTACTTTTGGCAGAAAACTACCCACGGCTTTTCCCCTCGCCTCATCCATACGGATATGGCCGATTTTGGCATCATCATTATCGGCGTGGTTATAATGACAATCATTGCTCATACTGCCATTGCGTTGACCTTTGAGGCGCGCAAACGCAAAGAACCCTATGATAAGGATGAACGGGATATACAGATCGAGCGCAAAGGCGCGCATTGGGGCTATCGCTTGATGCAGTACGGCATCGGCGGCGTCATTGTAACGATGTTTTTGCATGCCGGCGTCGGCGAAGCTTACACGCCGCCTATCTCTATTAAAACACCGGCAGAGATCATCTTCGCACTCATGGTCGTCAGCTACGTCGCTGATCTTGTGAAGCACGGCATTATGATCCTTGCTTATAGGGGCGCACCATAATGGGCGGTAAAAAAACCCGCATCACCAACCATATTAAGCGCATCCGCCTAGCGAGAACCGACCTAACACAGGCTGAACTCGCGGCACGGGTCGGGGCGACGCGCCAAACCATCCTCGCGATCGAAGCCGAGAAATACGCGCCGTCTCTGGAGCTTGCGTTTCGCATAGCGCATATTTTGGGCGAGCAAGTCGACGAGCTTTTCCAGTTCGACCCGTCCGATATGGAGGATTAGGCGGGTTGGGATGTTTAGGGAGTTACGGCGCGTTATAACGTCGAGGTCCCGCATCTTCGGCTATGCCACTGCCGTGGCCTTTTCCGGCTATATTCGATCCACCGGATCGAATATTTGCAAACAACCGCCTTCAAAGCGTGCGGGATGACATTTTTTTAAACCCCTTTCAGCCCTCCCCCACCCCACACTGTCACCCCGCGCTTGACGCGGGGTCTCAAGAGTTTGAGCTAGCTATAATGTCGAGATCCCGCGTCGAGCGCGGGATGACGGGCATGAGAGACCGATTAATCCTCGCTCCAAACTCACAAAACTCATGTAATTACGCGCTTTTAAAAATAATAATCCTCACTCTTCCATTTGCCCTTATATTTCAATCTCACCGCGTCAAAACGGTGAGCACTACAAGTTTTCCAAACGACGAAGGGCCTTTGTCGACGTAGGACTAGAGCGTTTGGAACGGTGTTTGTGATTGTAGGTAGCTTTCGGCTTGAGAATGTGAACCACTGTCAAGCATCTACGCGAAAGCACGGCCGGGTCACCACATGCGAGAGCCTCACGCCCTCTTCCGCTCCCTCGGAAGCAGACCGCTCATAAGGCGGGAAAGACTGGCGCAAAAATAGGCCGCACTGAATAAAACGCCGCCGCGAAGTCACTCCTTTGCGAACACACATTTTATCTCTCTGGCCTGCAAAGGCTAGGAACTTCGCGGAACCGCCCTTCATTTCGAAGGCCCCTCCATTAATCTTCACGCTGCGTCTCCCGCGCGGCGATAAACCCACAGAAAGAAAACATTATGAGCCGTACACGACATAGCGCCCATCCAGCCCGCAAAAAATCAATGAGCATGAAGCAAATGCGCGCGCACATTATTGAGCTTGAAGCGAAACAAAAGAAATGCACCTGCGGGCCTTATGAGGACGCCCAGTATGATGAAGACCTTAAGGCCCTTTGGGATATGCTAAACGAGCTACCAAACGATGCTTATATGCCCAATGGCAACCTCGAACAAGCGGAGACGCTCGCGGCTAATCTGGCTATGATCAATAACCGTTACGCCCCTTAAACGGTTCACCGCACATATTTTCGCGGGACGATGCATAATCTGCCCTCGCCGCACTCCCGTCTTGCGAATCCGCGCCGCTCTGCCTATGTGTAACCTTCATATTTTTACAAGCCCGTCTATAAAAGCCGCGCCGATAGTACCGAGAGTTCCATGCCAAACACGATCCATCACAAAGTCCTTATCATCGGCTCCGGCCCTGCTGGCTACACCGCCGCCGTCTACGCCGCGCGCGCCATGCTTGAACCCGGCATTGTCGCAGGATTACAGCCCGGCGGACAGCTCATGATAACAACCGACGTTGAGAACTACCCCGGCTTCCCCGAAGTTCTCGGCCCTGACCTTATGGATAAGTTCAAGGAACACGCGCTGAAATTCGGCACCGAATTTTACGAAGACATGATTACGGACGTGGATTTCTCATCCCGCCCCTTCAAAATGACGGGCGATTCTGGTGATCTCTATACGGCTGACTCTGTGATTATCGCGACGGGCGCGCAGGCCAAATGGATCGGCATGCCATCCGAAGAAAAATACAAAGGTTTTGGTGTGTCGGCTTGCGCCACCTGCGACGGGTTCTTTTACCGCGGCAAAGACGTCACCGTCATTGGCGGCGGCAATACAGCCGTCGAAGAAGCACTCTTTCTGACTAAATTTGCCTCCAAGGTCACCCTCGTCCATCGCCGCGACAGCCTTCGCGCTGAAAAAATCTTGCAGAAACGGCTTCTCGAAAATCCGAAAGTCGAGATCCTTTGGGATACGACCCTCGACGAAATTTTGGGCCAAGCCATGCCGCCAAGCGTTACAGGGCTTCGCCTGAAAAACGTGAAAACCGGCGAGACATTTGAACGCGAAACCCATGGCGTCTTCATCGCCATCGGCCACAAACCGTCTACGGATGTTTTCAAAGGTCACGTCAAAATGAATGCAGGCGGATATATTGAAACCGCCGCCGACAGCACCGCTACAGATATTCCGGGCGTTTTTGCGGCAGGTGATGTGTCAGACGAAACCTTCCGCCAAGCCGTCACGGCCGCAGGCCTTGGCTGTATGGGCGCTTTGGAAGCCGAACGCTGGCTCGCAGAAGAAGCTGAGACATAAATGGCTGATACGCTCGACTGGGATAAGCTAAAGACCTTTAACGCTGCGGCGGAGACAGGCTCTTTAACGGCTGCCGCCGAGCGTCTTCGCATATCACAGTCCGCCGTTAGCCGGCAAATCACCTCGCTTGAGGAAAGCCTGAATACGCCCTTATTCCACCGTCACGCGCGCGGACTAACCTTGACAGAACAAGGGCATATTCTGCACCAAACCGCCAATGAAATGGCGCACAAAGTGGCGTTAGCTCAGGCTTCCGTTGAAGATAGCCGTAATAAACCCCAAGGCGTTTTACGGGTCTCTACGCCGATTTCTTTGGGGTCTAACTGGCTCACATCTGTTTTGCCAGAATTCATGGCGGCCTATCCGGAAATTGATTTGCAGTTGATCCTCGAGGACGGCGAGCATGATCTCTCGGCTCTGGATGTAGACTGCGCCCTGCGGCCTTGGCCCTCAACACAAGGCGATGTAATTGAGCGGCGGCTTGGGACAATTTCGCAAAGTATCTTCGCTTCTGATACCTATTTGGCAAAGTACGGCGCGCCGGTAAGCCTAGAAGATCTTGACCAACATAAAATTGTTGCTTTCGGGAATTTAATGCCAATCAAGCTGCACAGTACGAATTGGGTGCTCAAGGCTGGACGTCCGCCGCATGATCCGCGAAAGCCGATATTAGAGGTCAATAACTTACACGGGGTCATGCGCGCGGCAGAGGCCGGAATCGGTATTGCAGGTCTCCCCAATTATATGGTGTCTTTGTCTCGCAGACTTGTGAAAATCCTGCCGCAAGTCAAAGGAGAGCCTTTTGATATCTATTTCGTCTACCCCAGCGAACTCCGTGGCTCAGTCAAAGCCAAAGTTTTCCGAGAATTTCTCGTTCGGGTAACAAAAAGCTGGCGCTAAACCGCGTAATTAGCCCAAAATTTATGCGCTATGCACATTTGCATAGAACGTTTGCAGGACTATGGCTTCTATAAAACAGTAAACACTCTATCTAAGCATCAACACGAGGCGGCTTCCTCCCCTTTTTGCCGCTACGTTGTTTACCGCATACACTTCCTCCCCGAAGGTATAGCGAAGACTTTGCCGGGCCGGACTTTCGTCTGAGCCCGGCTTTTTTCTTTATTAACCTCGATCTGTTATTCAGGCCTTTGATATAATTGAATTATTGGTTTTATGACGATGTCAAATACAGACTTATCTCCGCACACAAAGCCTTTACACGAGTCTGAAATTCCATCTTCGCGAATCGCAAACAATCTACGAAATTGCGGAATGACGATCCTCGACGAAACGCTTGATCTTGCCATCAGTATTCTCAACGAGAAACTCGAATATCAATATATGAACACAGCTATGTTCGAGCAACTGGGACTCAAACCTGGACAGGTCAATGTCGGGGACCCGCTTTCCGTCTGTCACGACCACATGATCAAGTCAGGCCTTCTTACGCCGGAAATTATCAAGAAAAACAAGATCGCGGCGAAGCTTCAAGAAGCGCGTGAAAATGGACAAAACTACTCAAGCACCATGCAATTCGCTGACGGCCGGACGATGCAGCTCAAACGAACAAAACTGAAAAATGGTTACACGGTCTCCGTTTCTCAGGATATTACTGCACTCGTTGACAAAGACCGCATGCTGGAAGACGCCCTCGTGTTGGGGCAATCCGGATATTGGATCTATGAGCTCAAAACAAAGAAGACAAAACTTAGCCGTACACTCAGGCACTTTCTGCCAGACGAAACGCTAGAGAAAATCAAAGAGCACGGCATTTCTGCCATTGTAATGCCAGGGGAAAAGCACATTTTTGCTGCTGCGTTTAAAAAAGCACTGGCTACAGATGGGACATTTCGAGTTGAATCAAGAACTTTGAACCGCAGAGGCGAAATTTGCCATAGCCTGACTATGGGGGAAATTTTGCGCGATGAAAATGGCGTCCCAGAGAAAATAAAATCCTTCGTCAAAAACATAACCCAAGAACATGAGCAGGCAAAAGCTTTAGAAAGTGCCAAGAATGATGCCATCCGTGCGTCTCAAGCCAAGTCAGAATTTCTGGCAAATATGAGCCACGAGATCAGAACACCTATGAACGGCATATTGGGGATGGCCGAACTATTGGCCAATTCCGACATAAATGACAAGCAAAGAGATTTCGTCAAAGTTATCAATAATTCGTCTCAAGCGCTTCTAACCATTATCAATGACATTTTAGACTTCTCAAAAATTGAAGCTGGCGCACTTTCTTTGGACCCCATGCCGTTTGATTTGAAAGACGCTGTCAACGATGTCGGCGCCTTGTTGCGTCAATCCGCTAGTGATAAAGATATAGAGCTCATCGTAAACTATAGCCAAAAACTAGAACGGCATTTTGTCGGAGATGTTGGCCGTCTGCGACAAGTCCTGACAAATCTTGTAAGCAACGCCATTAAGTTCACGGCTGAAGGTCATGTGATCATTGACGTTAATGTGAAAGACGCACGTGAAGGGCTCAGTGTAATTCAAGTTTCTGTAACGGATACCGGCATTGGCATCCCCGCAGATAGAGTTCAAGAAATTTTCAAGAAGTTCACTCAAGCCGACGGTAGCACCACTCGCGTTTACGGCGGAACTGGATTAGGCCTCACGATCTCTAAATGCATCATTGAAAAAATGAATGGACGTGTTTCTGTTAAGTCCGAACCGGGCAAAGGGTCCGTCTTTAGTTTTGCCATACCACTTCCAAAAGACACAGCCGTAGCGCCAATAGAATATGATACAGCGGCGCTAAACAACCGGCGCGCGCTTATCGTTGATGATGTCACCGTGAACCGGTATTTACTAGGAGAGCATTTACGCGCTTGGAACATTACACCCGTCATGGCCTCCAGTGCGCAAGAAGCCCTAGATATTTTACGGGCAGACGCAGAAACATCAAACGCAATCGATATAATTCTTACGGATTATCTAATGCCCGGTATGGACGGCTTGGATTTGGCCAAGACGATGACGACGAGTCTTAATCTTCCCTTCAAACCTGTCATTATGATTTCCTCGTGCGATCAACCGATGAATAGCGGGGACCTCTCGCAAGTGGGAATCGTAGACTTCATAGCTAAACCATTGAGAGAACAGCGGCTCTACGATAGTCTCGTAAAGACCTTTTCAGAGTTCAGCCGAAACGAAACGGCAGCGGCCTTTCTTAAATCAGCCCCTGCGCCTAAAGAGGAAAATAAATCAGGAAAGTACGATATTCTTGTCGCAGAAGACACCGAACTCAACCAAGATGTGGTTCGGTTGATGTTATCAGATTCCCCGTTTAATCCTATATTTGCTGATAACGGCCAAATCGCTTTGGACATGTACATGGCGGCGCCGGAGAAATACGCCCTAATCCTGATGGATGTTTCCATGCCCGTGAAAGATGGATACCAAACGACAAAAGATATTCTGGCCTTTGAAGCCGAAAACACACTCCACCATACACCGATCATCGCCCTCACGGGTCACGCGCTCAAATATGACCGCGACAAATGCCTAGACGTTGGCATGGATGACTATCTCAGCAAGCCGGTAAAACAGAATGATTTAAACAGTAAGCTCGACGAGTGGATGGATAAGCTGGGCGTTAAAGCCGCGGCTTAAGCGGCAGTAGCCCGCAACATCCAAGCCGTTTTCTCGTGCAGTGTCACACGCGGCGCAACAACATCAGCCGTCGCATCATCACCAGCATCTTCAGCAATCCGCAGAACATCACGCGCTGACTTCGCCACTTGCTCATGTCCTCTCGCGAGATTTTGCACCATTTCTTTCCAGTCTGGTTGACCAGATTCCTCTTGAATTTGGCTGATTTTACCGATGGCGGCATAAGACCCTGGGGCGTAATATCCAAGGGCGCGAATACGTTCTGCCAGTTCATCTACCGCCGTCCACATTTCCGTATATTGCTCCATGAACTGAATGTGCAGCTGCTGAAAATGCGGGCCTTCGACGTTCCAGTGATAGCCATGCGTTTTGAGATACAATGTATACGTATCAGCAAAAAGCTGAGTTAAGGCATCAGCTGACTTTTTACGTCCATCTTTAGAAATTCCGATATTAATGTCCATTTTGGGCTCCATCTCATTTTCTTAAATCACTATGACCTATGTAGTGACGTAGAAATTTATTTCAATGAGGCACAAAACTCCTGAATTCTAGAAAGCGCTTTTTGCAGAGATTTCATATCTGTTGCGTAGGAAAGCCGTATGTTGGGCGAGCCGTGAAAAGCGCTTCCCGGCACCACCGCCACATGGGCTTCTTCAATGAGGGCTGTGGCAAAATCAAGGTCAGAATTAAGAACAACGCCTCCGCGCGTCGTCTTGCTCAAAACACCCGAACAATCAGGATAGGCATAAAACGCCCCGTCAGGTAGAAGGCAAGACAATTCGTCTGCAGCATTCAGCCCATCCACGACAAAGTCGCGGCGGGCCTGAAACGCATCATTTCTTTTCTTCATAAAATCATGAGACCCCGTCAAGGCAGCAATTGCCGCCCACTGACTAATAGAACAGGGATTTGACGTCGATTGCGACATGACTTTTGCCATCGCCTTGATGAGCCATTCAGGTCCGCCCGCATAGCCAATGCGCCAGCCCGTCATAGCATAAGCTTTAGAAACACCGTTCATCGTCAGAACGCGGTCATAAAGCTCTGGCACGACATCGGCAATCGTCGCAAATTTTGCCTCCCCGTACATCAAGTGCTCGTACATATCATCGGTCAAAACCATAACTTGGGGATGTCTGAGCAAGACTTCGCCAAGCGCGGCTAACTCTGTACGGCCATAGGCCGCGCCCGTTGGGTTGGAAGGGGAATTGAGTATCAACCATTTTGTGCGCGGAGTAATTGCGGCCTCAAGGTGTTCCGCGGTAATCTTAAATCCGCACTCCATGCCGCAATGCACGATGCGCGGCGTCCCGCCAGCAAGCTTTGCCATTTCCGGATAAGACACCCAACACGGGGCAGGAATGACAACCTCGTCGCCCGGATTTAAAGTCGCCACAAAGGCATTAAAAATAACAGGCTTCCCGCCCGGAGAGACGTTAATTTGCGCCGGCGTATAGGACAGCCCATTATCGTTTTTGAATTTATCGCAAATAGCCTGCTTAAGTTCGGGGATACCATCGACACTCGTATATTTCGTCGCGCCGCGCCGAATCGCTTCAACGGCGGCCTCCTTAATATGATCAGGCGTATCAAAATCCGGTTCACCTGCGCCGAGGCCGATAACGTCGATACCTGCGGCCTTCATCTCCCGCGCTTTCTGCGTCACAGCCATGGTCGCCGACGGCGCAACCCGAGATAAAGCTTCTGAAATTGTGTGGCCGGAATTTGGCATTTTTTGTCCTATCTTATCACTTCTAAAATTTCTCTAATGAGGCTATAGCGCCTTCAAAGGGGCACGCAAATGTCAATCCGAGAATTTTTAGTTTTACTGCTAATTTGCTTTATTTGGGGCCTGCATTTTGTTGTCATGAAATTGACCGTAAACGGGACGGCTGAACCCATATTTTATGCGGCCGTTCGCATGTCACTTGTGGCGCTTGTACTGCTTCCAAAACTAAAATGGCATAAAGGGCTAATGCCCCTAATCCTTTGCGCAGGCCTCGCTTACGGAGCGCTGAATTATGCCTTTATGTTCCCTGCGCTCAAACTAACGACAGCTTCGGCCGCTGCGGTCACCATAGAGCTTTTTGTACCGTTCTCTATTATTCTGTCAGTCATTGTTTTCAAAGACCATATCGGTACTTTCAAATTGGCAGGGATCGCACTCGCTTTAATCGGCGTCGTAATCGTGTCATCAGGCGGGCCTGACGAAACGGCAGGGCCCTACTTTTTAATCGGTATTCTTTTAATGGTCTGCGCCGCCATGAGCGAAGCCGTCGGCGCCGTACTTGTAAAAAAGATCAGCGGAGTAAAACCCATTGAGCTTGTTGCTTGGTTCGCCGTAGTTGGGACAGCTGTCCTATGGCCGCTCACATTTATACTTGAAGACAACCAAATGACGGCCTTTTCCGCAGACAACCGCATGGCCTTTGGCTTTGCCATTTTATATTCAGCCCTGCTGGTTTCGGTCGTCGCGCATACATCTTACTATTGGCTCCTACAACGTCTACCGATTTATATCGTCTCCACATCGGGTCTTATGACGACGCTTATCGCTGTGGTCGCAAGTATCCTAGTTCTCAACGAATCCCTTACGGCGCAATTTATAATAGGCGGTCTGATGACACTCGCTGGCGTCGGGCTTATTCTTTGGCGCAACCAGAAAATGTCGGAATCAAGTCCAACCGTGCCGCAATAAATCCTTATCTGCGCCCTCTTCCAGCCGCAACACAGGGTTAATTTTCTCCTAAGACAAAGGAGACAATAATGCTGAAAAACCGAACATTCGAAACCTATATATGGATCACAAGCCTCATATTTAGCGCCATTTTTCTGTTCGTAGAAAAATCCGAAGCCTCTACTTTTATCACCCCACCTTTAATATCTTAGCTCGAAAACAATTGCCGTATGCAATTCTGACTGAAATTTAATCCCCAATAGGGGGATTTTCACCCTTATAGACTCCAAGAGCCCCTTGGCGGGAAGAGGCCAAAGGCTTAGGCTAATGATGAGACATGCCGGATGGTCTGGCGATTCATGTAGCCAAGAGATATAATTACGTGAAATTGCCAACCCACTTCCGCAATGGCTTTTCGCCCTATCACGACCCAGAGCCGTGGGCCGAATTCTATGATGATATTGCCCAGCGCGGGTCAACGGCGGCGGCTATCGCACTCGCAGTACATGTTGGCCTTTTTCTCATCTTGCAACCCTCCTTTCGGATGCCGGACATCCCCGTTGAGCCGGACGCCATCCCTGTGCAGATTGTTGCCTTTGAGCAAGCGCCGAAAGAAGAAATTGTTCAGCCGGAACCCGTGATTTTACGTCCAGCTAAACCAGCCCCCATAGTACCGCAACCTGTTGCTCCAAAGCCTAAGCCTAAGCCTAAGCCCAAACCGAAACCCAAACCCGTGCTGGAACCTACGCCTCTACCGATAGAGCCGGAGCCCTTGCCTGAACCAGAACCAATTATTCCAGAGCCCGTCATCCCTGAGCCTGTTATCGAGCCGGAGCCCGTTATCACTCCGCCGCTGCCGGAAATATTAACGACTGAAACCCCGACCCCCGAAGAGGAGGCCTTACCAGAGCCTTTGCCAATAACCGAACCTGAGCCAGAACCTGTTATAGAACTCGAGCCTATCCCTGAGCCTATCCCAGAGCCAGTGCCTGAGCCGATTGTTGAACCTGAGCCAATCCCAGAACCTATTATTGAACCTTTGCCGGAACCAGTCATTGAGCCTGAACCTGAGCCCATTGTAGAGCCTGAACCGGAGCCTTTGCCAGATATGGAGCCTCTTGTTGAACCCGAACCCATAATCGACCCTGAGCCTGTGCTAGAAATTCCAGCCGAAGTTCTTCCAGACGTTAGTGTTGAAATTGACCCTGTCACAGAGCCCATTATCGACCCCGTAATCGAGTCTGACCCTGAAGCAAAGCCAGAGCCTTTCACCTCGGCTGATCCCACCGAAGAACCGCCGGTACCTGGGCCCGTTATTGAAGACAGTATTCTTGAGCCCCTTTTACCTGAAAACAATATCCTTCCCCAAACTGAGCCGGAAACTCTTATCGAAACGCCCCCTGCTGCTGCTGTCGATACGGAGATTGCCGAGCCTGAACCTGATGCGCCAGAATTGGTCACGACAGCGCCAGTGATTCTGGCCTCGCCGGACGCGCCGACGACATCCGAAGAGGCCGAGAATGCCATTCCTCAATCCCAAGCCGATTCAATGATAGACTTTAGACCTAGTGCGAATACGGGCGAAAACCCGAACACAGGCATCCCAAGCTCCAACGTCCCTTCAGGTGGCTCAACGCCCGGCGGAAGCCCCGCATCTACAGAGCCCGGAAGTGGCGGCCGCACAAACTATACCGGTCCGACGGCAAGAGCCAATCCCGGCGCAAGCGGATGGACACTTGCGCCTCAGACCGGAACAAATGTCGGGGAAGGCTATGGCGGGCTTATTCTTGATGTTAAATGCCGAGAAGTAGGCCGCACCCATCAAGACTGTCCTGACTACATCCCCGGATTTAAAGGCCGTAATGCTGCCGGATACGAATCCTTTGGCGCGCATGCCAATGGCAATGTACCCACATCGACGCCGCGAGCCGGTACGCAAAGCAATCAATCTGTCGGCGGCGGGACAAACCCTTGGGCGCTTGGCATTGGCAATAACAGCATCAATGCAGGCGGACCATCAGAAAGCATTCTAGACGATGCAGACTTTGGACGTACATTCCTAGGCACAAATATCGGTGACGGCAGCTCCGGCGGTCGGTTGCGAGATATGTTCGCCGACCCAGTAAAGCCTTGGGATGGAAACTTACAATCATTGCCAGAACCTGTCGCCCCTATTACGGGGCAGGCTCAAGATGAGGACAAGACGCCGCCAAAAGATGACGACCAGTAATTACCCTAAATAATGCACGCTTTTGTTAAGTATTTGAGAGTTCAACTGCTCGGTTATTAACTGGGGTATTCTATGTCGCCTGACACATTGACTGATTTTATTAGCTTTTTTTGCCTACTTGCTTGAAGTCTCAAAAGGAATGATTGAAATCGCAATAATGTTAAACAACGTGTTAACGCAGAATAAAAATCACACGTTAATGACAAAGTCTAACCCGTATTTAAGCCGTACACGCTATTTAAAGATCATTGAAGTACGATCTGTCTTCTAATTGGGACGATTCTTGCAACACGAGAGTTATACTGGGGCAGACTGTCCTAATTGGAGAAAACAAATGGCAAACAGGGTGGACAAGATGACACGTAAACTTAATAAGCAATTCGTTTTGGGTCTCGGCGTACTGAGTGTAGCAACCCTAAGCCTCGGAACAACAGCAACAGCTGGTGAATATTATGTTCCATCCACTTATCTATCTGCCTCAGCACCCATTACCTACAAAATGACAAACCCAAACATGTTTACCAGTAACGCGCCACAAGCAGCCGCTCCCGCCTTGAACCAAACCATGGTTGATCCAAACCTTTACCCTCATCAGCGTGTTGGCAACCCTTACACTGTCGCAGGACAGACATATACACCGCGCCATGAGCCTGGCTACGATATGGTTGGCACCGCGTCATGGTATGGAGACAAATTTCACGGAAAAATGACCGCAAACGGCGAAACTTACGATAAAAATGCCATGACAGCTGCGCACAAAACTTTACCTCTAAATAGCTATGTCATTGTGACGAATATGGCGACAGGCCAGTCTTTAAAGCTGCGCATTAATGACCGCGGCCCGTTTGTTGGCAACCGTATCATTGATCTCTCGGAAGCGGCAGCCACGTTGCTGGGCTATAAAACCTCCGGTCTTGGTGATGTTCGTGTTCAATATGCAGGCCCCGCAGAAAACACAACTCAGCAAGCTTACGCAGCCCCTGTCGCGCCGCAATATGTTGCACCAGCGCCAGTACCTGCTCCGCAGCAGTTTGCCCAAAACATGGCTCAGCCTCAAGTCTTTCAGCAGCAAGTGCAGCCCCAAGTCTCTCAACCGCAGACTTACCAGCCTTTGCGTCAGCAAGCGCCCCAAGCTCAACAACCGCAAGTCCATGTGCCTAACATCATGGTCCCTGCGCCGTTTATGCCGCAAGCCGCGCTACCAACTACGCCGCACGCTATCCCAGAAGCCTATGCACCGACGCCGGGCCAAGATGATGAGTTTGTAACGCTAACGATTAAAGGCCCTATCCATATGGCAACAGACCGTGCGCAAAGTCCAAGGTCATACCTCACCCCTGTTGTGAACCAGACTGCCTATGGAACTGCAAAATAAAGAAACTCTGATATTAAGACTCAGAAGGGCGCGCCAAGTTAGGCGTGCTCTTTTTTTTATGCCGCTACGCCATATTAAGTCTGAGCAGGAAACACGCTCTCAAAACTCCGCGCAAGCTTAGTGCGGGCGGTCTGCCCTGTGACAAGCTCATTGCCCTCAAGACCATAAGCGGCCACAAGCTCAAACATGTCTTGTCCCAAACCTTGATTTAGGAAATCTTCCGCAGACAGGCACTTTCGTCCTGCTTTTGTAGAGAGATCGAAATTGATACCGCCGATGCCGTGGTACGCGCGGTAGATGACTTCAGTACAGACGAGCCTGTCCGCTGCGCTAAAATCGAAGATAAAATCATAAAGCTTGCCCGCATGGCTAAGGGCCCTGTTCAGAGCGGCGGCAATATCATCGGGTGATAGTTTTGGCCGTAAGACAACAAAGGCGTCAACCTGCAAGGTTTCCAAGGCCGGACGGAGCAAAACGCCGTCTTTCTTAGATTCTAGGAAATGAACATCTTCGCCGGAGTGTTTAAACCCGTCCGAAACATCGCGCACGCCTAAGGCTTTTCGAGCGTTAGGCGTGCCAATATAGAGTGCAGCATGAGGCCAAAATCCTGGCAGGAAGAGATTGCTCATCGCGTCGTCATGGCGCGTGATAAACACATCGCCTGGCTGCAACATCGTGAGAACCTGCGAGACGGTCTCCTCAGTGACCCGTTTGCCTAGCTCTGGATTTTTCGCAAGCGGGATTGTTAGCTCTGCAATATCAGAACCCGTGGTTTCGAACAGAGCGAACATAATCTTGCGCCCTGTCGATAAGCGTCGTCTGCGTAAGGAGAACTTCAAAAAACGGCTATAGCGCCTCAGATGATCTCCGCGTGAAACCGCTGGCCTATTAAGGTCGCCTAATATTTTGCGCACCGGAGCAAGGTCATCGCTTTCAAGGGCCGCCTCTATTCTTTCCTTGTGCAGGTCATAAAACTCACAGGCGCGGTAAAACCACATCATTTTTCTTGTGGATGTTAAGCCGCGATAAAGATGAGTGAAGCTTTTACGCTTAATCCCATAGCGCAGCTCGGCCTCGTCCAGCTTCTTCCAAACAATCTCTCTGTGCTTGGCCAAATCAATTAAATACTCACCCGATTGGACGAGAAGTTCTGCCCCGCAAAAGGCCAAGGCAAAGGCCTGAATTTGGCGCTCACTAAGTTCTGAGTTTCCGGCCTTGGTCGTGAAAAATGGGCGCAAGGATAATATCATTTGCCAGATCGCCACACGCACGCCGAGATAGCGGGCATAATGTTCTCTTAAGCGTTCATCTTCGACCGGATCATAATAGCTACGCCGTTCGGCCGCGCGGCTATCTTCGATCATAACCGACATATCGTCAATCGAGGGTATGCCCGCAGCAGAGGCTTGGAGAGTTCTTATCGCATCTTGGAAAAGATGTGTCCCCACGTCTATTCCTCAGTCCACCCCTTAGGGTTTTTCAAGCGGCGATTAAGCCACATAACGCCGCGCAGGTCAGCAATAGAAACACGAAGCCGGCCAAAATTCGTATATTTTGACACGCCAAATTCTCTGTGACGGTGGTTCACATCGACATATTCCGCGACATAGCCTTCGCGCAAAATAAGCGCGGGGATATAGCGGTGGATATGATCAAAGTAAGGTAGCAATAAAAAGACCTCGCGAGAGAAAACTTTCAATCCGCAGCCCGTATCATCTGCATTGTCTTTTAAAAGTTTCTTACGCACCCCGTTACCGAACCGCGAGGCGAAGCGCTTGGCCCAGCTATCTTTCCGCTTTGCGCGGCGGCCGCCAACCAAAGCCAGATTTTCAGGAGCGTCTTTCCGGCTATATTGCGCGAAGAGCGCCGGAATATCCGCCGGATCATTTTGTCCATCTCCGTCCAGAGTGGCAATCACAGGTGATTTCGCGGCCAAGATACCCGTCCGAATGGACCGAGACTGTCCAGCATTTTCGATATGCGATAGAGCCCGCAGCGCAGGGTAGGTCTTCTTCAATTCTTTAAGAACTGCTTCGGTGTCATCGCTACTGCGATCATTCACGAAAATCATTTCGTAGGGCATGCCGTCCAAGGCTTGTGCAATCTCTTGCACAAGCAAGCCGACATTTTCCGACTCGTTGTAGACTGGGACAACGACGCTAAGGTCTAAAGGTGTGGGCTTGGCCATGATATTCCTCGTTTTTTTCGTCATGACACGGAGTAGCTAGCTAATCAACAGATGTGCCGAGTTTTGCCTCTACAATGACTATAAAAAGCGGTAACATAACGTATGGATAGCCAAACAAAAACCGCCAAACGCCCACATATCTTATATGCTGCGCTATTAATTGCCCTAACACTCTGGATGTCGATTCCCGGTATTTGGTCCATCCCCGTCATTGATAGAGACGAAGCCCGCTACGCTCAAGCCACTGTGCAAATGGTCGATAGCGGCGATTACGTGAATATAAAATTCCAAGACCGCTCTCGTAATAAAAAACCTGCGGGCATTTATTGGATGCAGGCCGCTACCGTCAAAGCTTTTGCTGACCCCAGCCAGCGAGCCATTTGGGCGCACAGATTGCCCTCTATTCTGGCCGGGTTGATTGCTGTGCTTGCGACCTATTGGGGCGGCATCCTCATCCTAGGGCGGCGCGGAGCCTTTATTAGCGCGGGCCTTCTCGCCACATCTGCTCTATTTGTTTTTGAAACGCATATAGCAAAGACAGACGCTATGCTCTGCGCAATGTCTGCCGTAACGCTCGCATGTCTGATACGGCAGAGATTATCCCCGAAGCCTTATATTGCGATACTTTTTTGGGCCGCCATCGGCGTGGGCATCATGATTAAAGGGCCGATAGTCCCGCTTCTCGTGATCCTAACATGCGGCGCGCTTTTCATTTGGGAGCGGAACGCCGCTTGGATAAAATCATTGATCTCTTGGCCCGGAATAGCACTATCTGCGCTTATCGTATTGCCATGGTTTATCATGATTGGCCTGTCGACCGACGGGGCTTTCTTTACCGAATCCGTTGGGCAAGACCTTCTCCCGAAAGTCATGGGCGGACAAGAAAAACACGGCGCGGCACCCGGATATTACGCCCTCACCTTACCGCTTCTGTTTTGGCCAGGCAGCTTGTTTCTACTTTGCGGGCTTATATTCGGCGTTCGCGCGGCGCGTTCAAAGGATGCGGCGAACCCTGCGCTTGCGTCATCTATGCGGCTCCTCCTCACGTGGGTAATTCCGTTTTGGATTCTGCTAGAACTCGTTCCAACTAAGCTGCCTAATTATTTATTGCCTGTCTATCCGGCCCTCGCCCTCATGTGCGGCGGCGCAACCACCGCGCTACTGCAAATCGATGCGTTCAAGACATCCCGCCGCATAAGCGCCGCGCTCTTTTTTGTGATGTCGATCCTTCTTTTGACGGTTATTTTGAGCGGCGAAGCGGCTTATGCTGCATCGCAAAACGTATCAATGTGGATAGGGCTTCTCTGCCTTGCCCTTATCTTTATATCCGCAGGGAGCCTTTGGGGCGGACGGACGAAAGCCGCGATGATAAGCGGCCTTGGCAGCGCGCTTGTTCTCTCCACCCTGACCTACCTGCATATTCTGCCGCGGCTAGATACTCTCTTTGTTAGCCACCGCGTTGAAGCGCAGCTTACCGCTGCCGGTGTCACCCTGCCTAGAAACGGCGGGCCGCAAATCATGTCTCCGCACTTTACCGAACCTAGCCTTGTCTACCGTTTGGGTACGGATATTTTGCTCGGTGACAAAGCAGATTTAGAGCGTGATGCCGATAGAGAGTCGGGGCAAATTTGGCTATTGGATACAGCCCGCGAAGAGGTAAGGCTGAAATTACAAGCCCTGAAACCCACCCATTGTTTTGATGAAATTACAGAGGTCCCAGGTATCAATTATTCTAAAGGCGATCCGGTGACACTGTCCGCTTTGACATTAAAGCCTTGCGAAAAAATGCCTGCGAAAACAGAAACTGGCGAGTCTGTCAGTCCAGAGCCTATAAACCCCTCGCCTAGCGACCCGTAAGGCTGGCGCGAAAAGCAAGATACCAAGCCCGTCCCATAATCGCAGCAAGCATCAATGGTGCTGTTAATACGGTTAAGACCTTGCCCCACCATTTGTCGGAATAACGCCAGAAGTAACGGATAAACCCTTTGAGTTTCTCCCACTCAATGCGCTGCCTCGGTACGCGGCTCGTCGAGCCATAATGCATCACCGCCGCCGTCGGAACAAAATAAACCTGCCCGCCTTTTTTGCGAGTTCGGTGGCACAAATCAATATCTTCGACATGGAAGAAATAGTCTTCGTCAAATCCGCCTAAATCATCAAACGACGCTCGGTCCATCATCAAAAACGCGCCGCTAACAATAGGCACAGCGATAGGCACGCTTGGCAGTGGGTACTTTTCAAGATGAATAGATTTGATCCCGGGTATCTTATGCATTCCCGTGAATGTCACAACTGCGCCAAAAGGTGTTAACGCCCCGCGCCGTCCGCCGCGTTGTTCACGGCCATTGATATCCCGCAAGAGACCACCCACGACCCACGGGCGCGTTAAATTTTTCCCGCAGTCTGCAAGTTGCATCGCAGCAGAAGGTTTCAAAACAGCATCTGGATTTAAGAAGAGTAAATAATCACCAAGAGCAAGCCGCGCGCCGTAATTACAGCCTGTGGCGAAGCCCACATTGCCGTGACCTTGCATCAGCCGAACCTTATCTTCGCTCATTATAAGATGGCTCAAACTGTTGCGCGCATCTGGCGTATTACCATTATCCACGAGGATCAGTTCAAAAACATCGGGATCGTCTAGGACTGCTTTGACGGATTCCAGCAAAGCCGGACCCGTGTGAAAAGCTACCATGACGACGCTGATTTTCGGTTTTCGACCTGCCTGCGCTATTGGAATGATATTAGTTTGCACACGAACCGCCTGAAAATCCTCGCAAGGCACATCGCATGATTTGGCATAATCTGTAAATGTATTTATACATAACAATACAACTTAGACTACGTCTGGTCCGGTCGTTTTTTTGGTATCAGAATAAGCGTCGCAGCTGCAAGAATAAGACTTGCCCACCACCAATCTTGCCAGACGCCATACGTGATACCGCAGATCACCGTCGCGGCGGCGAACAGTCCAGCGGCCGCTGCAGCTCTATCTTTAGACCCTTCGGAAAATTTTTCTGCGGCCATACCAACCATCATGATCGTGATAGCGGCCAAAGCGGCGCCGACAATACCCGTTTCCGCCCAAATATGTAGGCCCGCATTATGGGGGTGCAGCGAAACCACCGCCCAATTTTCCACACCACGCGAGCTAAACGTCGCTTCGAATGTCCGCACAGCGTCAAAACCATGGCCCCAAATTGGCGCGTCTAATATACGATGCGCAGTATAGCCCCACATTTCAACGCGGTGCTCCCATGAAAATGGCAGGCGGGCTTTAAGCTCCGGTGACGCGTTGCTTAGCAAGTACCCAAAGAACGGCGCAGCCAGAATTGAGAAAACCGCAAGCCACGTCAAAACCCTTATGGTGCGATGACCGTCAATCCGCGCAGCATACATAGCTATAAGAGCGGCAAGCGCCGCGATAATACCGACAGCTAGCTGTCCAAAGTAGGCAGCAGCAAGGACAAGCCCAGCAAAAAGAAGCGCCAACATCCACCCCGTCAGCAGCGTTCTTCGAATCATCATCATTATTCCCGGCATCAGGATCACTAGGATTGTGATGGCGTGACCGAGGTTCATTTCAGCGTCGCCGCCCTTGCGGATTATATTTTCTCCGTCTTTAGGCGGATCAACAAGGAACGTCAGCGCGTAACCTGACAATATATCGATGATTAAAAGTCCAGCAGCGAAAACCGTCACAGCGAGCAGTAAATGCGTGAGCATTTCTCGGCTCATCGCGGCAGCTGACTTAAATGACAGAATACACCCCAACATCAAAGGGACGCCAATGCCGAGCTTTATGGCATTCGTCAGAACATTTTTAGACTCAAACGGTGACCAAAAAGCCGTAACATTTGCCCAGACGAGAAGCGCAAGCAAAGCCCATACCCAGCGCGGAACAGACAATAACATTTTGGGTGTCGCCGTTAAAATGCCGCCTACGCCCAGAAGAAAGACTAAGCCGGCTATGCCGAGTCCGCCCGCATGTGAGAAGACCGGCAACAAAATTAGCATCGTGAAAACCAAGCCAACATTGACTCTGTTCCGCCAAGATAAAGTTATGGTTTCAAGCGTATTGGGCATTTCTGGGTTTTCAGAAGCAAAGATCACAGCGGAGGCCTACGAAGCCTTAGCGGTTTCAGTCGCTAAGTCCGGCGGCAAAGCTTCATTGGCAATAGCCACAATAGCCTCGTCCAGTGACATAATTTCCTGATTGCGTCCGCCAAGCCTTCGCAGCGCAAGTTTGCGCCCTTCTGCTTCTTTGACGCCGACGACGGCAATGATCGGAATTTTACGGTCGGCTGAATGCTCTCGAATTTTGTAATTGATCTTCTCATTGCGTAGGTCCGTCTCAACACGAAGCCCCGCCTTGCGCAAAGCCGCTGCGGCTTCTTCTGCGTAGTCGTTGGCCTCTGATGTGATGGTCGCGACAACGATCTGCGTCGGCGCAAGCCATAGAGGGAATTTTCCGGCAAAGTTTTCGATCAGAATACCAATAAAGCGTTCCATAGAGCCAAGTATTGCGCGGTGGAGCATGACCGGCACGTGCTTTTGATCGTCTTCGCCAATATAAGTCGCGCTCAAGCGGTCCGGCACAACAAAGTCGACCTGCATTGTCCCGCATTGCCAGTCTCGGCCAATAGCGTCGCGCAGTACAAATTCTAGTTTCGGGCCGTAAAATGCGCCCTCACCTGGATTAAGTTCCACGTCAAGCTCTGCGGCTGTTACGGCATTCATGAGGGCCGCTTCGGATTTATCCCATGTCTCGTCACTGCCAGCCCGTGTTTCAGGGCGGTCAGAGAATTTCACGCGCAAGTCTTCAAATCCAAAATCTTTATAGACGGATTTGAGAAGCGTAATGAAACTCATGGTCTCTTCGGTAATTTGGTCTTCGGAACAGAAAATGTGGCCGTCATCCTGTGTGAAACCGCGCACGCGCATAATACCATGCAACGCGCCTGTGGGCTCGTTGCGGTGGCAACAGCCAAACTCGGCCATGCGCAGCGGTAGGTCACGATAGCTTTTCATACCTTGGTTGAAAATCTGAACGTGGGCGGGGCAGTTCATCGGCTTAAGCGCGTGAATTTCTTCATGCGAGCCATGCTTAACCTCGGAGACAAACATATTCTCTCTGAATTTATCCCAGTGACCACTTTCCTGCCAAAGCTTATTATTGATCAGCAAAGGCGTTTTAACTTCGAGATAATCTGCGCCCTTGGTACGGCGGCGGATATAATCTTCAACAATACGCCAAAGCTGCGCGCCTTTTTCGTGCCAGAACACCATGCCTTGCGCTTCGGGCTGCATATGGAAAAGCTCGAGTTGCTTACCTAAGCGGCGGTGATCGCGGGCTTCGGCTTCAGCAAGCATATGCAGATGCGCATCAAGCTGTTCCTGGGTGGCCCACGCTGTACCGTAAATACGCTGCAGCTGCGCTTTATTGGAATCGCCGCGCCAATAGGCACCCGCCACTTTCATCAGCTTAAAAGCTTTACCAACCTTACCAGTGCTCGGCAAATGCGGCCCAAGGCAAAGATCATACCAATCACCCTGACGGTAAACCGTGATCACTTCGTCTTCAGGCATATCAGAGATCAGCTCGGCTTTATAAGTCTCGCCTATGTCCTCAAAGTGCTTAATGGCCTCATCACGGTTCCACACCTCGCGAGTGAACGGATTGTTTCGCTCGATGATGAATTTCATCTTTTTTTCAATCGCGGCGAAGTCTTCCTCTGAGAAAGGTTCATCGCGGGCAAAATCGTAATAAAATCCATTTTCTATAACAGGGCCGATTGTGACCTGAGTTCCGGGGAACAGTGCTTGCACGGCTTCGGCCAGAACATGGGCGGCGTCGTGACGTATAAGCTTTAGTCCATCCTCATCCTCGGCCATGACAAATTCAATCGCGCCGCTTTTTTCAAGTGGGCGGGACGCGTCTAAGAGTTCGCCGTCGAGTTTTGCAGCCAGAACTTTTTTAGCAAGACCTTTAGAGATTGCCTTAGCAACCTCCATGGTCGTTACACCGCTCTCATATTCGCGAGCCGCTCCATCAGGGAAAGTCAGTGTAATCATTTCATTTATCCATATTGGTTCCGCGCCAGACTCCATATCGCCAAGGCGCCCAGAATGGCGGTTTAGTAATGGATTTCGGCACTTTATCAACCCCGTGTGTACTGCCAAAGGCCTTAATAGGGTGACAACGGCAGAGGCGCGCAAGGGTCATCCACCCTCCCGCCCAAAATCCGTGCGTGCTTATCGCTTCGATTGCATATGACGAACAGCCCGGCGCATGGCGGCATCTGACCCCAAACATCGCAAAAGCAGGGCTTAACGTATATTTATACGCTTTGATCAGGGCGATAGCCGGATATGTGAATATTTTTGATGGCAATTTTTACTCGTAAGCTACGCCCCTAAGGTATAGATAAAATCCTATGCGTCAAAACGTTATGCATTTAGAAAAATTTTATGCCTCTCGGCTTGGCCAAGCCGCGCAAGAGATGACCCAGCGCAGGCTTGCCTCTGTTTGGCCTGACCTTGGCGGACGAGAGATATTGGCTTTTGGCTACGGCCAACCTTTTGTTGCGCCCTATTTGGAGCACGCAAAGCGCATCATTCTTGCTATGCCCGGTGGACAAGGCGCGATCACGCAGACCTCTCGGCGCGGCGTGATAAGTTGCCTTGTTCAAGAAGATCTGCTGCCTTTTGCAGACGCGCAGTTTGATAATGTCATCGTCGCGCACGGCGTCGAGGAGGCCGAAAACCTCGGAACGCTTCTCGAAGAGCTTTGGCGGGTCACAAAACCAGAAGGACGCGTGATTATCATTGCCGCTAACCGCGGCGGTCTTTGGGCGCGAACAGAAAAAACACCGCTCGGCGCTGGACGTCCGTTTAGCCGAGCACAGCTTCGAAGCCTTTTACGCGCGGCCAAGTTCCAACCTGTTTTTTGGTCCGGCGCGCTATACGCTCCGCCCGTGAACTTTTTAACTGGCCACACCATGCTTGGGACTATTGAAAGGTTCGGCGAGACCGTTTGGCCAGGTTTTTCAGGACTTGTGCTTGTCGAAGCGATTAAGCGGCTTTATGCGGAACCAACAGGACGTCATGCCCAGCGTGTTTCAAGGCCGATCTTCGGAACGGCTCCCATTGGTAATACGGCCTCAAGAGAATAGAGAGCATACAGAATAAAAATGACCAAAGACACAAACCCTGTTCTGGATATGACCCATATTCGAACTGAAATTGACCGAGTAGATAATGCCCTACTCTCTCTGATTGCTGAACGGCTACAGTTAGCCAAGGAAGTCCGGCGCGCGAAAAGCGGCGCGCGGGTGTGGCGTCCGTCGCGCGAAGAATCGCTTGTTCGGCATCTAGCGGAAAATGCCGCTGATACCTCCCCGCATCTTGTTTCGCGCATATGGGCAGAACTTGTCAGCGCCAGCCTGGCGCTTCAAGGCCCGATGCGGCTGCATATTGCGCTCGAAGGCGACGCGCTTGAAGTCTGGACTCTTGTCAGGGATAGATTTGGCGCGGCGATTCCTGCGCTCTCTTATCCCACCGCAAGTTCCGCCCTCGCCGCCGCATACGCCGAAGACGAAGGCGTCGCAGTGCTCCCATCTCCGGGTGGCATGAACAGTTGGTGGAGCGCGCTTTGCAAAGGCGGAGCCGCCGAAGACATGTCTATTCTGGCAGGTCTTCCGCGAATTGGTAACGCTCACTGGCCACGCGCTGTGGCCGTTGCGACAGCTGACCGTCAACCGTCCGGCCGCGATATCACCCTGATTGCTGTACGTGACCCCAAATCCGTCTTAGCCGCTGAATTAGCGCCGACCCTGCGCGCAGAAGCCGGAGACAATCACCTCGTCACGGTTGACGGATTTTTAGATGAAAGCTCCGACGCCTTCAAAACCATCGCCGCAAACGATTCTCTTGCTAAAATTATCGGATGCCTGCCCAAGCCGTTACCCGAAGGCCGCGCCTCGTGACGCATATTTACGATACTATTCTTATTATTGGCGGCGGTCTTATCGGGTCTTCGCTGGCCCGCGCGGCCCGCACATTTGACGCGGCGGAAACCATTCTCATTGCCGACGCCTCTGTTGCTGCATGCAAACAAATACGCGCCCTTAATATTGCCGACGATGTGGCCACAAAGGCAACATCCTTCGCGGCTAAAGCCGATTTGATTGTCTTAGCTGTACCGCCCGGAAAAATGGGCGCAGTCGCCGAAACCGTCATCCCTGTCATGAAATCTGGCGCAACCCTAACAGATGTCGCCTCGATCAAAGGCGATGTGGTAAAAGCCATTACGCCTTTCGTACGCAAAGACATTGCCTTTGTTCCTGGGCATCCGATTGCGGGCACGGAAAATAGTGGCCCCGCGGCTGGCTTTTCTGACCTTTTTAAAGATCGCTGGTGCGTACTGACGCCAGAAAATGGACGCGACAAAGCCGTTATCCCGCTCAAAAAGTTTTGGACTGCGCTTGGCAGCCAAGTCGCGATTATGTCCCCTGCGCGCCACGACATTGTCTTAGCCACCACATCCCACGTCCCTCATTTGATTGCCTATACGCTTGTCGGGACGGCGGTCGATATGGAGACCGTCACGCGCAATGAAGTCGTCAAATTTTCCGCTGGGGGCTTTCGCGACTTTACCCGCATTGCCGCCTCTGACCCGGAAATGTGGCGCGATGTCTTTCTCCAAAACCGCGAAGCTGTTTTAGAGGTCGTCGACCGTTTTATCGAAGATCTCAGCGCGCTGAAACGCGCCATACGATGGGAAGACGCCGATACTTTGATGACGCACTTCGCCAAGACACGGGATATTCGACGGCGTATTATTGATGCGGGGCAAGACAGCCCGACACCCAATTTTGGCCGCGACGAGGCCGAATAATTTATAGTTAACAGACGATTAAAGTCTGTCCTTCATAAGCACGTCTATGCGTATATTTCTGCATCTTTTTAGCACGTTTTTAGGCCTAATGGCACTTAGTGTGCCCGCACTTGCTTGTGATTTCGATGATGAAAATGGACTTGATGTAGGGCTTGTTCTAAGCGGCGGCGGCGCGAAAGCGAGCACACAGATCGGTGTCATGCAGGTCATGGACGAGCTTGGCATTCCCGTTCACTGTATTGCTGGGACGAGCATGGGCGCCGTTGTAGGGTCGTTTTACGCGAACGGCTATAGCGCCAACCAAATTGCCGAAATACTGACAGATAATGATTGGGGCCAGCTTTTCCGAGGCAAAGTGCCTCGCAGGGACAAGTCTTTTGTCGAAAAAGAGCGCGAAGCCAGTTATTACTCAGGCAACATCGCCAGCTTCGGCGCAGATGGGTTGCAACTTCCAGGCGGCTTATCGAACATGCAGGGGCTCAAAAGACAATACCGACAACTTCTCTCTGATGTTCCCCGCGACATGAATTTCGATGATCTGGTCATTCCCTTCCGCTCTGTCGCTACGAATTTGCACACCGGCGACAAAACCGTATTCGCGAAAGGCGACCTCGTAGAGACTATTCTCGCAAGTATGGCTGTACCGGGTGTCTTCGCGCCGCGTATTATTAATGATGAACTTTATGTGGACGGAGGGCTTTCATCCAATCTACCGATACAGACCGCGCGGGATATGGGCGCGGACATAATCATCGCCATAGATGTTTCAAACGCGCCTACTAAGCCAAGTCGCAACATATCTGTCGCCGCGACTGCCTCGCAAATAACCACGATTGTGATTTGGCAAAAAGTATTAGAAGAGCGCAAAACCTTAACCGATCAAGATATGCTTATTGAGCCCAATAAACATGCTGGTCTCGGCACGGCTAGTTACGAGCTGGCTGAGGATGGCTTGGTCGCCGGTGTAGAGACAGGCAGAGAGTTGCAAGACCAGCTCTTAACGATCAAAGCCAAGGCCGCGCCCGCACGGTTTAATCCCGCTGCCTATAAAGACCTACCCGCGCCAGAGTCTCTAAAGTTAGTCAATAACACGATCATCAAGGACACGATCATTGAAAACCGTCTAGGCTGGAATTCATTTCTTTCAGAAGATCGTAAAACACAGGTCAGAGGATTGCGTGACCTTGCTTCTTTTGGCGGATTCGGCGATGTCGACATAGGCCGATCAGCGGGCGATGCGGTATTAAGTCTGAGCAAAAACCCTCTTGGGCGCAACCTCATACAAATTGGCTTGAACGCCACCAATGATTTCGACGGCGATTCGAGTTACTCACTGCTCGCCCGTATCACAAGGAAGCCTCTCGGCCCCCTCGGCGGCGATGTCAGCCTCTCGGGCGAACTTGGAACGAATTTAGGCCTTTCAGCCGAGCTCTATCAACCTTTTGGCCCCAAAGGGCGCTTCTTTATTCAGCCGGAGCTCTTTGCAACGTGGCAGGAACGCCGTGTCAATATATTCGGATTTGAGTTTCCCGATCTATGGGAACGTGAATATGGAATTCGGGGTCGGATGGGACGAGAACTTGGCAGTTGGGGCGTCGTCGCGCTCGAAGGTGGGCTCTCCAATGTAAATGTGTCCAGCAATATTAATACCGGAGAAGCCTTTAAAACCGTCAAATTCAATTCGAGTAATTTTGGTGCTTATTTTGGCCTCGATACCCTTAACCGCAAAGATTGGCCGACTTCAGGTCAGCGGCTTAGAGCTTCAGCAAAACGCATATATACATCAGATGAAAGTGACACATCGGATATAGATCAATTTGAGGCCTCTTGGTTAGGTGCGTTTGAGGTCAAAGGCATAGGCACGCTTGTCAATGCCCGCTACGGGACATCATCAACCATCAGCGAATTTGGCAGCGGCAGCTTCACTCTAGGCGGCTTTCGGCAGCTAAGCGCCTTTCCCAACAATTCTGTGCCTGTAGACGAATTCACCTTTGTATCCTTGGAGGTTTTTGACCGCATTACAGGCACAGGACGCCTTTTGGACCTTCCTGTTTATGTCGGGGCTCTTGTCGAATTCGCTGAGTTACCCATTTTCTTTTTCGATGAAGACCTCACTTCGGAAACCATCGCCGGTTCCCTTTATCTTGGCATTGATACGCCGCTTGGCCCAGCATTTTTGGGCGGGTCTTATGGTGACGCTGAAGTCGCAACTTTGTTCTTTAAGTTTGGCCGAACATTCTAATTTAAAGGCCAATACCCTTTGACAGTCGCTATGGATTTTTGCACCCTAGGCGCATGGATTACCAATCAATATTATACGCGCTAAGCGCTGGATACCTTTTGGGCTCTGTGCCCTTTGGTTTCTTAATTTCGAAACTGTTTGGACAAGGCGACATTCGCACGATCGGTTCAGGCAATATTGGCGCGACAAATGTCCTTCGCACAGGACGCAAAGACCTAGCGGCCCTTACCTTGCTGCTTGACGGAGGCAAAGCCGCCGCCGCCGCCTTAATCATCGGGCATTTCTTTGGTACGCCCTATTCTCTTATGGCCGGAGCGGCAGCGCTTCTCGGCCACTGCTTCCCTATCTGGCTTAAGTTTAAAGGCGGCAAAGGCGTTGCTACATTTTTCGGCTGTCTATTAGCAACTGCTTGGCCGATTGGGCTCATCGCCGCTGCCATTTGGCTTCTTACCGCCGCGCTTTTGCGCATGTCGTCAATGGCGGCTCTCTGGGCAGCAGGCACAGCCCCGCTCATCGCGCTTTATACAGGACGTCAGAATATTGCGATCATGGCAGCCTTCTTAGCGCTCGTCATTTTCATCCGCCATGCAGATAACATTAAACGCATCGCAGCAGGAAAAGAGTCAAAAATAGGCTCAAAAAAATAACTTCATGCCGCGTGACCTTCACACATTATCATTTTCAGAAAAGCGCGACTGGCTTCGCTTGATCCGCACCCCCAATGTAGGGCCAGTGGCGTTTCGAGACCTCCTGCAAAGGTTCGGCTCCGCTGACGCCGCCTTAACCGCTCTTCCTGAACTAAGCCGAAAAAAGGCAATGGGTATTCCTCCGCTTGGCCAAATAGAAGCCGAAATGGACGCCAACGACCAAATCGGAGTTAAACTGATAGCAGCGTGCGAGCCTGATTACCCGGCCTATCTACGCGCCTTAGATCCCCCACCTCCGCTTATTTCTGTCCTTGGGCGAGTGGATATTTTGCACAGACCATGCGCCGCCATTGTCGGCTCCCGCAATGCATCTGCGATTGGGCAAAAATTTGCCCACCAAATGGCCCACGGTCTCGGCGAAGCGGGCGTAACTGTCATATCCGGCCTTGCGCGCGGCATAGATACGAGCGCGCACTACGGCGCGCTTTCCTCCGGAACCGCAGCTGTCCTCGGCGGCGGCGTCGACCATATTTATCCACGCCAAAATACGGATCTATTCCATCAGCTCAAAGAGCAAGGCGCGCTCATATCTGAAAGCCCGCTAGGCTACACAGCAAAAGCGAGAGACTTCCCTCGCCGTAACAGGATTATTTCTGGCCTTAGCCTCGGCGTTATCGTCATCGAAGCCGCCGAACGATCAGGGACGTTGATCACGGCCCGATACGCGCTTGAACAAAACCGCGAGGTTATGGCCGCGCCAGGGTCACCGCTTGATCCGCGCACAAAGGGCTGCAACCGACTTATCCGCCAAGGCGCGGCGTTGATCGAAAATGTAAATGATGTGCTAAATATTTTGGAGCAGTTACCTCGGCCGGGCGTCATGGAGCCAGAAACGCCCTACGTTCCGCAAAGCGAGACAATTGACGTTAGCCAGCAAGACATTGCTTCTGCCCGTGCGGAAATTCTAGCTGTTTTATCGCCTACCCCTACTGCCAGAGATACACTCATTCGCACGACTCAGCTGCCAGTGCCACTTGCAATAGCGGCCCTATTGGAGCTTGAACTTTCCGGCGACATTCACGTCGAACCAGATGGCCGAATTAGCCTTGAGTTTTAGGCCACGTTTTTGCGCGCACGTAATGCGCTTTTGAAAATAAAAAATAGGCCCTGAAGGCCTAAATTCTAACTTTATTCGGATTACTCTCTAAGCGAGTTTTATGAGTCTAAGCAAAAGCAATAAAATTATCGCGCCTATTATAGCATGTATAATGGAGCCTAGAATGCCTCTATTAATACAGTCTAGCTGAACTCTCCGGACACTTGGGTTATACAAATGAGGCCGCAAAAGCTTCTAGGCTCTCGGGGCTGTTGAGCGTAGTTCCGTCGACGCCTTTGACAATACGCCGGAGCATGACCGTTAAAACCTTACCGCACCCCGGCTCTGCGAATTGCGAGATACCCCCCTCGCCGGCCATCCATTCAACAGATTCCCGCCAGCGCACTCGGCCCGTTACTTGGGTGACAAGATCGGCCCTAATCTGGTCAGGATCACTCACTGGTCTTGCTGTGACATTATTTACAACAGGGACGAGCGGAGCCTTAATCGCCGCGTCTGCGAGGGCCTCCGCCATAGCCTGAGCCGCAGGGGCCATCATATCACAGTGAAACGGCGCAGAGACTGGCAGCATAACCGCCTTTTTCACGCCGATCTCTCGCGCAGCGACGGCAGCAGCTTCAACCGCGTCTTTCTCTCCGGACAAAACAATCTGGCCTGTGGCATTGTCATTGGCGATTTGGCAGATACCCACTTTCGCGCCCGCCGCAGCGGCGGCTTCCGCCGTTTCCAGCGACGCCCCCAAAAGGGCCGCCATAGCGCCCGTCCCGACAGCCACAGCCGACTGCATCGCGTCGCCGCGAAGACGAAGCAGTCGCGCGGTATCAGACAGATTTAACGCTCCCGCCGCGCAAAGCGCAGAATACTCCCCCAAAGAATGTCCAGCCACGAAAGCGGCTTTGGTGACATCAATGCCAAACTCAACCTTCAAGGCCTGCATCGCCGCCATAGACGTCGCCATAAGCGCAGGCTGCGTATTGGCAGTAAGTGTCAAATCTTCCATCGGCCCATTCCAAATCAAAGCTGATAGGTTCTGCGATAGCGCGTCATTAACTTCGTCAAATACAGCCTTTGCAGATGGAAAAGCTTCAGCAAGCTCTTTCCCCATGCCGACTGACTGACTGCCCTGCCCCGGAAACGTAAATGCGATTGCCATAATAACCCTGCCTAATATTGCTTATTTCAGTGACTGTCTTTCATAAAGCAGCCCTCTGTCGGGTCAATATATATCGGAGCCTCGAACCATACCAACCGTTAACCTTTAACAGTTGGTTAACTACCTTTTGGCACGCTGTGCGCAAGAGAATCAGCCGTACAGGGCCACCCAAGGGACCTTCTTATGTCCATATTTAAACGTTTTTCCTCGCGAGATGGGATCAATGAAGACATTGGTCTCGATCATGATGTCTCTGACCTATCGATTGACCTATTCATAGAGGACGATGACGAACACACGGAGGCAGAAGAACTACTCTTGGACACGCCGCACGATGTAGACACGCTCGAAGCCATCCTCTTCGATGAGTCCCCTCTTGATAGCGACATTACCAGCCCGATTTCTGAAACAAACCCTGCGCTAGAAGCCCTGAAAGACGACGCCTCAAACGAAGGCGACGCCGCGCCAACAGAAGCCCCTATCTCTGCGGTGTCTAATGAAGCTTGGATTGAGGAATGGATCGCCCCATTCGAAGACACACCCAACGAAGACATCATGCAAGTTTTACCAAAGCCTAGTGATGAAGATACGGATGACGTTAGCCTTGATGACGGATACACAGAAACTGTAGATACCGAAACTCCATATGCAGATGCCCTCAACACTGATGCTAAAGAAATCGAGATGGACACGGCCTCGCCTGCCGACTTGAAACCTTCCATAGATATCACCGTAGACACCTACATTACAAATGTTGAAGACAGCAGCGCCCCTAAGAGCGATACAAACATCTTTAGCGAAGGGCTCAACCTCAGCGAACTCCGTTTGGATATTGTTCGCATTACATCCGACATAGAAAGCGGCGAGACTTTATACCGCCGCGCGCAGCAACGTATAAATAGCCTCATGGGCTTTCTCGAGAAAGCCGAAGTCGGCCTTTCTGTACTCAAACGCTTAGAGCCTGAGAACCGCCTTTTGAAATCTGAAAACAGGTCTCAAAAAACGAATATTGAAGCGCAACAATATGCCCTGACCCGCCTTGAGAGCGATCTGAAAGACGAAAAAACTGCGGCCTCAAATACAGCTATAAAAATAGAGAGACTCCACCACCAACTCGCGGACCTTCAAGCAACGCTCAAAGAAAAAGAGCAAGAAAACGAAACGCTAGTCGCCGCAAAAGATGATCACATTGTCAAAGCCGAGCGCGTAAAAACTGATCTCGACATCGAAATCCGGGAGAACAGCTCTCTACGTGAGCGAATGGCCAATATGGCGACCCAAATCGAGCAGTTGAACTCAGAGCGCTTAGAGCTTTTAGAAGTGACCGAAACACAAAAGGCCGACCAAAGCGACGCACATGATAAGCGCAATACACTTGAAACGGAGAACGCGGAACTCTTACTGCGGCTTCGCAAATCAGAACGCCAAAGCGACGAAATTCGCGACGAAATGGTTCAAGTACAGGGCAAGGTCACTGCTTTCAAAACTCACTATGAACAGCAAATTCTACGGCGTAATGATAAAATCTCTGTACTTGAAAGCAAGCTCACCGAATTTGAAAAACAAATCAGCTTAAAAGATGACGCATTGCAAGCCACAACGTTTGAAATTTCCGATCTAAAGAAGAGCAATGCGCGCCACGAAATTGAGCGTGAAAAATTTCGGACCCACATTGCCAACCAGACTGCCCTTCTCAGCAAAAGTGAAAACGAGATGCGTAAAGCAAAACGCGATATAGCAACACTTAGCACAAGATGCAGAGACCTCACACAAAGCGCCGCGATGGCCCGCATTCGCGAAACGCAGCCCGTTCCGAGCCTCTCTGAGACCCTCACCGCCACGGAAGTCCATGTCGCCCGAGATGCCCTCGCCACATCGCAAAACTTTCGAAGCCCGTTCCTGGACATAAAAAACCCCTAAATTCGCAGTAAACTCTTGAATTCGCAGTCAAGGCGTGTAGTAAGCGCGCTTCAACGGATGCGGTCCGCTTGGTCACTGACGACATGGGGTTGTTATATCATTCGGAGCCATCGCATGTTTCGGGACACCTTCTTACCCGAACAGCGCCGCAACCCTACATGAAGGACTTAACATGTCTCTCTACGAGCACGTGATCATTTCACGTCCCGATATTTCTCCGACAGCTGTCGAAGAAATGGTCGAAAATCTGACCAAAAAAATCCAAAACCTAGGTGGTTCTGTTGAAAAAACAGAATATTGGGGTCTTCGCAATCTTGCTTACCGCATGAACAAAAACCGCAAAGCCCACTACAACCTGCTTCAAATCAATGCAGAAGCCGCGACAATCCACGAGATTGAGCGTCAGCACCGTATCAACGAAGACATTCTTCGTTATATGAGCATTCGCGTTGAAGAATTTGACGAAAAGCCTTCGCCGATCCTCGCCAAACGCGAAGAGCGCAAGCGCCGCGAAAGAAGGGATTAAGACCATGGCTAGAAAAGACGCTATCAAAATTGAAAACTTGCCTTCACGGACATCTTTCAAACGTCGCCGTAAAGTTTGCCCATTCTCTGGTGAGAACGGCCTGACTATCGATTATAAAGATCCAAAAATGTTGCAGCGTTATATGTCTGAAAAAGGCAAAATCGTTCCATCACGGATCACAGCCGTTTCCGGCAAAAAGCAACGCGAATTGGCACGGGCGATTAAACGCGCACGTTTCCTCGGCTTGCTTTCATACGAAGTGAAGTAGGAGCGTAGACATGGAAATTATTCTCCTCGAACGCGTAGATAATCTTGGCGCCATGGGCGAAGTAGTGAACGTAAAGCCTGGCTTTGCACGTAACTTTTTGCTCCCGCAGAAGAAAGCACTTCGCGCGACTAAAGCCAACATGGCCCGCTTTGAAGCGGAACGTGAATATCTTGAGGCCCGTAACGCAGAAAACCGCGACCGTGCAGCTAACGACGGCGAAGATCTTAATGGCAAAAGCTATGTGATCATTCGTAACGCCGGTGAAACAGGTCAGCTTTACGGCTCTGTCACGTCCCGTGACGTTGTTGAAAGCGTTGGCGATTCTATCCGACGCAACATGGTTATTCTTGATCAGCCGATCAAAGCTCTTGGCTTGCATGATGTTAAAATCAAGCTTCACCCTGAAGTGACGGTTTCTGTCACAATCAACGTCGCTCGTTCTGAAGACGAAGCAGAACGTCAAGCCAAAGGCGAAGACGTGATTGCAGCTCAGATGGACGCAGACCGTGCCGACGCTGAAGAAGCCGCTATGGAACGTGCTGAAATCGCATCTGAAATGTTTGAAGATGACGGACGTCAGTCTGACTCTGACGACGCGCCAAAAGGCGAAGAAGAGTAACCTCTTCTTACAGACACAATATTGAGCCGGGCTTTTGGGCCCGGCTTTTTTATGTCCTAAAGATCATCTTCCCTATGGAAAGCTTGGTGAAGCGGCCTATATTGCGGCCATGCTTGATCGACTCCTCTTTATGCGCCACGCGAAGTCCTCTTGGAATGACAGCTCGCTTACGGATCATCAGCGCCCCTTAAATGAACGCGGATTGCGCGCAGCCAAAGATGTTGGGGCGGCGCTCCATGCGCGAGGGTTTGCGCCTGATATTATTTGGTCATCGGACGCGAAGCGAACACGTGAGACAGCCATGCATCTCATCCGCGCCATTCCCGGCGCCCAAGAGGTCGAGTATTTAAGCGAGTTTTATCACGCCAGCGCAAATGACGTCATGCGGATCTGTGATCAACGCGGCGAACCCGACGCGCCGCTCATGCTTCTCGGGCATAATCCGGGGTGGGGCGAGCTCTATTATTATTTCACAGGCCGTCCCCATGAATACCCGACTGGGGCGTGCACCGTTCTGGCTCGCCAAAATGACGGCCACTGGCTGTCGCCCAATTCCTGGAGACTTGCGGATCTGATCTTGCCCCGAGAGCTTGAATAAGCATGAAAGCCGTTTTCATTGCACTTTGGCGGCTCTTGCGGGCCAACCTGTTTTATCCCGTGATGATCGGATTATTTCTGTGGATCTATGTCACAGATAAGCACTGGGTATTTGGAGCGGCGATCATCGCCGCTATCCTTATTTTCGATCCCATTTGGCGGATTATGGGACGCAACAGTCTTCGCTTGCTCAGGAAAAAGCGCGAATGAAAAACCCGCTCTAACAAAAACCGAACGCTCCGTCTTCTAACGGAGCGTTCGCGTTTCTATTTACCAACCGTCAACAGAGTGTCGTAATCCCGCAACTTATACAGTGCGATCATCGCGCCTAACACTGGCACCGCTGCAAGAAAGAGCATGTTGTGGCCCTCAGAAAACGGCCAAATTACGCCCCAAGTAAAAACCACTCCAAGACCATGGAGTAGCATCACGAGACCGTAACTGATGCGTTTTTTGAAACCCAAAACGAATGCCAATAAAAGCAGCACCCAAAAGGCGCCAATCGCGTAGGATCCTGTTTCTGAAAGCCCTTTAATCTTATAAAATCGCTCGAAGATTTTAGCCGTATGTTCGACACCGGAAGTCGTGAATTTGTCCGCAATCCACGGCGCTAAGAAAAATGCGATGGTGATGCGCATAATGAACAATGATGAGGGTAGCTGCTTTGGCATGAAAATCTCCAGTTTATGTAAGCCTGTCACTAGACATTTACCCGCTCAACTACACCTCACATCTCCGTGAGCGCCGAGATTAAATTTTCATTAGACGCCAGTCATTTCGTGGACAAAACCTCACATATTGGACATACTCAGCGCAAAAGCGAAAGCGCCGAACGGAGACCGACTATGTTCAAATTGACATCCAACCTTGGCCTAGCCGTTGGCTTGCTGATTTTAAGTGCCTGTCAGCCCTCAAAGGCTCCGAAGTCTGCAGAAGACGCTTCCGCCCCCCTTTCTATTAATTTTGAGAAGTACACGCTCGCAAACGGCCTTGATGTCGTCTTGCATGTTGACCGCTCAGACCCTGTTGTCGCGATTAATCTGGCCGCCCATGTTGGGTCCGCGCGAGAAACAGAGGGCCGCACAGGGTTTGCCCACCTTTTTGAGCACCTACTGTTTCTCGACTCTGAAAATCTCGGCTATGGAGGCCTTGACGAAATGAACACCCGCATTGGCGGCGAAGGCACAAACGGGTTCACCACCCACGACATGACCCAGTATTTCCAAGCTGTGCCTAAAGACGCGCTCGAAAAAATTGTCTGGGCCGAGGCTGACAAGTTGGGTTGGTTTATCAACACGGTTAGTCAGAACGTGGTGGATAAGGAAAAGCAGGTTGTTAAAAATGAGAAGCGCCAACGGGTCGACAATCAACCCTATGGCCATAATCTCTACATCGTCAATAAAGCGCTATACCCAACGGACCATCCCTATAATTGGCAGGTCATCGGTTCTCTTGCAGATCTCGACGCAGCTAGCCTTGAAGACGTACAGGATTTTTACAAAAAATGGTATGTCCCCAACAATGTAACAGTCACCCTCTCCGGCGACTTTGACGTGAGTGAAGCCAAAACCCTTATCGAAAAATACTTTGGCGAAATACCAAGCGGCGAAGCCATTACCCCTTACGCGCCTCGCGCGGGTGTCCTGACTGAAAGCAAACGTCTTTATCATGAAGATAATTTTGCGACCGTACCGCAGCTCACGATGATTTGGCCAACTGTAGAGCAATATCACCCTGATGCGTATGCCCTTGATATTCTTGTGTCGTACCTCACCGAGGGTAAACGCGCGCCGCTCAACGAAGTTCTCATTGATGAAATGAAGTTGACGTCAGGCGTTGACGGCTTTCATTATACGAAAGAAATTTCCGGCGAATGGTATTTATTCATCAGCCCGAATGAAGGCGAAGATATCGACGGATTAATTCCTGCGCTTGGCACAGCGTTCGCACGCTTCGAAGACAATGGCATGAGCCAAGCGGATCTCGACCGTATCAAAGCGGGTATCGAAGTCGATTTCTACGGCGACGTTCAAAGCGCGCTTGGCAAAGCCATACAGCTTAGCGAATATAACCTTTTCACGAACGATCCCGGTTTTTACAAGAAAGACATTGCCAGTATTCAAGCCGTCACTACAGACGATGTGATGCGGGTTTATAGTAAATATATAAAAGACCAAAACCTGATATATACAAGCTTTGTCCCCGAAGGGGAGCTTGGCCTAGCACTTGAGGGCTCGGTAGAAGCTTCAGTCATACAAGAAAAAGTCGTACAAGGCGCGGAAACAGAGGTAGACTTTGATCCTGCGGCTCGGGTCATTGACACCCTAACCCTGTCCAAATTTGACCGCTCCAAAGAGCCCGCGTTTGGCCCAGCCTACACGCTTCCTGCGCCTTCAGTTTGGCAAGAGGCTCTTAGCAACGGCGTTGAGCTTTACGGCATTGAAAGCCGCGAAACACCGCTCGTCTATTTCTCTTTGGCGATAGACGCCGGAAATGACCGCGGGTCTTACGATAAACCGGCCGTATCAGACATGACCGCAGCACTGCTAGAAAAAGGTACCGCAAGCAAAACGCCTGCTGAGCTTGAAGATGCAATCAAGTCACTCGGGTCGTCAATCTCTATCAGCACGGGTCAATTTGGCACCTATATAAGCGGCAACACCCTCGCCAGAAACTTCGATGCAACCGTGGCCCTCGTTGAGGAAATGCTATTAGAGCCGCGCTGGGACGCAGAAGAGTTCACCCTTCTTAAACGGAAACTCCTCAGCGATATTGACCAATCAGCTGCGAGCCCTGATGCAATCTCTGTGCGCGAAGCCGCGAAACTGCGCTACCCCGAAGGCCATATTTTCAGCTACGGATATTACGGCCCCAAAGATAAGCTAGAAACGGTGAGCTTAGACGACCTTAAAGCTTTTTACGCAAAATATTACACACAACATGCGGCCAAGCTCCGCGTTGTCGGCGATGTGACACCGAATGACGTCAAAGCCGCCTTTGCTGGACTAGCCGAAAAATGGACAGGCATCGCCCCGCAAAAGGTCACATTAGGCCCTGCCAACGCCGTTGAGAGCGCGGCCATTTATATGTACGATATTCCCGGCGCGAAACAATCTGTGCTCCGCATAGAGCGCCCAGCTCTTACGGCGCTTGATGCTGATCTCCCCCTGGCTGAGGCTATGAACTTCATGCTTGGCGGGATTTATACGTCCAAATTGAATAGTGAGCTTCGCGTTAACAAGGGCTACACTTACGGCATTCGCTCCGCCTTTGCAGCGGCAAAAGACAGAGGTACATTCTCTGTCCGCTCCAGTGTCCGCACCAACGTAACGAAGGAGTCAATTGAGTTGATCCGTGATATTTTATCCTCTTACGGCCCAGACTACACAGAAGCTGATCTTGAAACGATGAAAGCCGCGCTTCTGCGTGGTCAAGCCCTCAAGACGGAAACACTGTCTGACAAGCTTGGCATGGTCAATGAAATCGCGGCCTATGGCTATCCGGCGGACTATAAGGCTCGTAACGCCAAGGCTATCGAGGCGATGACGCTCGAAGATTTCAAAGCCCTCGCCGCAGAGCATTTAAGGCCAGAGGCTATGCGCTATGTTATTGTCGGCGACGCCGCCACGCAAAGCGCAAAACTTAAAGACCTAGGCTACGGCGATCCAATTCTACTGAATTCGGAGGAATAAATGAAACGCCTTATATTCATGACAACAGCTGCACTCGCCCTAACGGCTTGCGGAAATAGTAATTATGACGCGTCCAACGCTCCGGCTCCGATGATGGAATCCGGCGCTATGATGGCCCAAGATAGCTATTCCAAAATGACCGCTGATGTGGCCCCAGCACCGCCGAGACAACCTCAATCGTCCGAGAACCCTTCGGCACAAAGCTTCCTAGCCTACCGCTATAATTACGGGTTTGCCCTGCCCGTCAAAGCGGTCGCGAGTACGGCCAAATCTCATTCCGTTCTCTGCCAAGACGCCGGAGCAGATCTTTGCCAAGTTCTTTCGTCTAACACCTCTGCGCAAAACGAAGACTATGTCAGCGCTATTGTCCAGCTTCGCGCCGAACCTGAATGGCTCAAAACCTTCACCGCTAAAATCCAATCCAGCGTGACTGAAGCCAAAGGCGAGATGACACATTCCGGCGTATCTGCCGAAGATTTGACGCGGTCAATACTCGACACAGACGCACGGCTTAAAGCGCAAACAACACTCCGCACTCGGCTTGAAGGGCTCCTAGAGACGCGGGACGCGAAACTGCCTGATCTCTTGGCTTTGGAACGAGAGCTAGCCCGTGTTCAGGGCGATATAGAAAGCGCAACGACGACTTTAGGTGTGCTAAAGAAACGTGTCTCCATGTCAGTGGTGGATATAAATTACCAAACCAAGCAGGTCGCAGTATCACGCGGGTCCTTATCGCCTATTGGAACGTCACTGAAACGGTTTGTTGGCAACGTCGCAGAAGGAATTGCCGGCGTTATTGAGTTTATTAGCGTGATTTTACCGTGGCTACTTCTGGTGATTTTGCCAGGGCTCTGGTTCGTTCGTTGGTTCTGGCGCCGCCGGAAAGGCAAGGCAAAAGCTTAGACGTCTACGCAGCCTTGCTGCCCTGAACATCATGGGCGGCGGGCTGCTTTTCTTGAACGGCAGTTGGTTTTTCGCCAACCGTTAAACTCAGACCGATACCAAAGACGGAGCCAATACCGGGTTGGCTCTTGAGCATGATGCTACCTCCCATGAAGGTAATAATTTCATCACTAATAGCTAGCCCTAGGCCAGTTCCCAGATTTTTCTGAGATGAACTTTTCGGATCGGCAATCAAGGTTTCCGGGCTTTTTTGCGATGTGCCTTGTTCAACTTGCCCGAACCTCTGAAATACTCGCTCTGAATGCTCAGGCGCGATTCCCATACCAGTATCAGACACACTTATTTGAAGCTGCATAGCATCAGCCCCTTTAAGACGCCCTCCAACCTCAACTGACACCGATCCTGTATCCGTAAATTTCAGGCCGTTGTGAACGAGATGCTTAAGAACCTGTCCCAATCGCCGTTCGTCGCCAATATAATATTCAGGTAGATGAACGGCGTACTTCAATGTCAAATCCAGCCCTTTCTTTTCAGCCAGCAGCTTAAAACTCGCCAACACAGATTCGCAAAGCGCTTTTAAATCAAAAACCTTTTCATCAAGGCTAAACTCACCGGTATCCAAATTTGATAAATCCAATACATCCGTGGAAACTTGCAGGAGGCGTCTTGTACATTTATGGGCCAAGAGCGCATAATGATGCTCCTCTGGTTGCAAGTTCGATTTCGTAAGACGCTGCGTCGTGCCATACGCGCCCTTAAGCGGCGCGCGTAACTCATCATTAAATCTGGCAAGAAATTCTGCTTTTTCTTGGTTAGACTTTTTGGATGCGTCTAAAAGCGTTTCTAATTTTTGAAGCGTTCGGCTCACAAATACAGTAAGAAAAGTACCAACAATAGAACATAAAACTAGAGCCAAAGAAGCCTGCACTGCGCGCTGATAAATGCGGGTTTGGAAAAAATCAGCAGCGATCTGCGTTTCAGGTGCCGCTGTAGCAGAAATGTGATATAAGCCCCATATCAAAGCCGTTGATGTGACGAAATAGATGGGAATGGCGCGCCAACCACTTATAAACCCTACTCCCAAGGCACCTGCCATCAACAAAGGCAGCAATCCTGTATTAATCCCGAAAGAATTCCCCACCGTAGTGGCTAATATGGCGCTATAAAGGATAATAACATAGGAGAGAGAGTAAAACGCAAACCACTTAATGTATCTCAGACTATGCATAACACACAGAATGAGCGCTATCGATGTCAACGCGACCGTATGATCGCTTATCCATCGTTGATATGAGATCGTCATCACGACGATACTAATACACTGAGTAAATACAAGCGCCCACCCCGTGATATAAACTGTGCGGGCTCGCATCACATCGAAGGCGTTCGTTAAAACATCAAGCCTTAAAAAACGCTCATATGGTCCAAATTGAAAGATCACATCATCCATTATGTAGTTAAGATATTAACTCTAACTCTAAAATACAAAAAATAGATTAAGGACGAGGCCCATCATTCGAGAATTTACATATAGCCCGCCTGCGGGCTTCGGAACAATTTTGCATGAAGATGAAAATCTTATCGTCGTCGACAAACCGTCTGGCCTCCTAAGCGTTCCGGGGAAGGCCGGGCATCATAAAGATAGCCTTGAATCCCGCCTGCGTGCCTATAATTCAGAAGTGCTACTCATCCACCGCCTAGATATGGCTACCTCTGGCGTTATGGTCTTCGCAAAAACTGCCCATGCCCAGCGCCATATCGGTTTGCAGTTTGAGAAACGCTATACTGAGAAAAGCTACATAGCGCGCGTCGCCGGAAGCGTCAGGGGCGTCACGGGGCATATCAACCTACCGCTTATGACTGATTGGCCCAATAGGCCTCGGCAGGAAGTTAACTTTGATATTGGGAAATCCGCTCAGACAGACTGGGAAGTTCTTGCCCAAGATGGAAAATCAACCCGCATAGCCCTCTACCCCAAAACAGGCAGATCTCATCAATTACGTGTCCACATGCTCGAAATGGGGCACCCAATATTAGGAGATCGTCTTTACGCCCCAGACGCAATTTTTGAGGCTGCCAACAGATTACAACTCCATGCTGAGATATTGAAACTTCGGCATCCTGTAGGTGGCGAGTGGATGACCTTCACCGCGCCCTGCCCGTTTTAATTTTTTATCGGAGGTTTATCTAGTTTGACATACTTAGAAAATTTTGAAGGCCCTATTAGAGCGGTCATTGTAGGCGCGTCAGGTGGAATTGGCCAAGCGCTCACTGAAGCACTTTTAGGGGATGAAAGGCTTGAAACACTCTACCTCCTTTCTCGTTCAGAACCTAAGTCTCGCTCAGAAAAAACCGTCTATTTGCCGACAGATATTACCAATGAATCTGACATTAAAAACACATCCAGCATAATAAAAAAAGGCGGCCCTCTCACGCTTGTTACTATTGCATCGGGTTTTCTTCATGACGAAACGTTCGGGCCAGAAAAAACCATTAGGTCTCTCTCTTTTGAATCATTGAATGCAAACTTTAACGTGAATTGCTTTGGACCCGCTATTTTGGCTAAATACTTATTGCCTTTAATGGACCGAAAACAGCGAACTGCCTTTACTGTACTGTCGGCACGCGTTGGATCCATATCAGATAATCGGCTCGGAGGTTGGTACGCTTACCGAGCTTCAAAGTCGGCCCTAAATATGATCATCAAAACTCTCTCGATAGAATTTTCGCATCGCTATAAAAACTTAACAATCATGGGGCTGCACCCAGGCACCGTTAATACAGACCTATCTGAACCCTTCCAAGGCAACGTTCCAGAAGGAAAATTATTCACGGCCGAGTTTAGTGCTGTTCAGTTATTGACTATAATCAATGAAAGCGGACCGGAACATTCAGGCACGTTGCGCGCGTGGGATGGCCAAACCGTTCCATTCTAGGTGACGAGTAAATGACGTTCACCGCGCCCTGCCCGTTTTAACTCTCAAACAAAGAAAAACTCTGAGGCTCGCGTTGATTTTTGATGAAGGCAGCAACAAAGCTACGCGTAACATCGCGTTTCGCTTGTCTCGCAGCTAAATCTATACCCGCCACCAAACCGCGTAATGATGGGATCGAGCGCGTCTCATGCTTGATAAGGTAATCAACGACATCCGCTTTCACGTTACGTCCTTGGTCTTCGAAGAGTTTGCGGATGATAGCCTCAAGAATGAGATCATCGGCCTCCTCAAGCAAGCTAATGGGAGTATTCACAAGGCGCGAGCGTAAATCAGGCAAATCGATCTGCCAGAATTGCGGAGCCTCTCTCGCGGCTAACATCAAACCCGATATATGTCCTGCAAGCGCCTTGTTCATCAGGGCGAACACATCAGCCTCGGCTGCCACGTCGGCATGATCGAGGAAGACGCAGTTTTGCTCATCACCAGAAATATTGATTGAACTTTTCCCGTCCAAAACCCGCCCCTTATGAGCTTGTGCCCAAGCGCGGCCTAAATGGGTCTTGCCGCTACCTTTTGGCCCGCACAAGATCAACAAAGGTGATGGCCAGTCGGGCCAAGCGGACACAGCATTATAAGCCGCGTGATTGCACTCTCCAGCCTCGAATGACGCAAAGCTCATGTCGGCAAGAGGCGTTAAATCTAGCGGTATTTGCGGGGCAGTAGGCTCGCTCATCATGTAATCAGTGTATGATTAAAAGCGGCCAGAACGGGATAAGACTAGACCCAGTTCAGGGTCGCGTCGAATGTTCACACCTTTAAACGCAAGTTCGTTGCTTAGCCGGTTTAGATCTCCGCCGTAAGTCAACGTCATCAAGGCGCCGTCCTTTGACAGAGCGTCCAAACGCGCGTCCTGAATTTGCGCAGAGCCATTAATAGCATCCTGCAACCGTAGCCACTCATCATGAGAACGGTAAAGAACGGACACGGTCATGCTTTCTGCGTTCTGCGCCAAAGATACAGAGGCCTGTTTCCAATCGGACTCGAGTGCTTCGACAACAGCCCATGACGCCTGATTATAATCACCGCCCGTAACAGTTCCTAAATCGCGTGTTTGGCCCGTATCCAAGGCAACATCTGTCAATTTCACACGCAGACCAGACCCGCCCGGAGAGGCTTCTGCAATAAGAATTTGCGCAAGCCCGTACCGGCTACCAATAGCCCGTAAAGCATCCATATTTACCGAGCGCGCAGCATTGGCATTGATGAAGTTTTCTGCCCCGTCACCGGCCCTAATCGCGCGAAGCGGTGTTAGCGAATAAGCAAACGCATCATTTTGCATAGCGCTGTTCCAGCCATTCGCCGCCCATAAATCTTGGCCGCCGAGGATTGGCAGAACCAACCGCTCGCGTGATTGCGTTGAAATCATAGTCAGGCCCTGGCTTTGCAGGGTTGCCTGAACTTGAGACGGATTGAAGGCCACGGTAATGTCGCCCAAATATCGATTGGCAGACCGTTTTTCGTTCGCCACTTCGAGCGCGCGGATCATTCGCGCAATCGTTTGCGTATCAAGCGGCACAAATTGCTTGCTGGCGCGTTCGCTTTTCAATGTCAGCCGATCGATTAGAACCTGCGCGGCCAAAGCTTGTCCTTCGGACATCGCCTCAGTTTGCGCGGCAATAGCCGTGCCCCCTGTCGCATCGACGGGTACGCCTGCAACTGTGAACGGGTCGGCAGCCATAGCTGCCGTAGCGTGTGCAAGCAGTCCAAAAACGGCTAAACGTGAGAATATTCTTTTAATCATGACCCTAGCTCCATACGCTGTGAATATACAGGTTTCACCCGCTTTGAAAGCGTTCTAAGCAGGAAACGTCTGGATTAAAACTTGCCACAATGGCATTTTTAAGGTTGATAACGCGCAAAGCGGCGAATCTGGGTCTAGCAGCCGCTAATAAGGAGCTCCCATGTCGGACACATCCCCAAAACAAGGTCTCACCTACGAAGATGCAGGCGTGAGCATTGATGCAGGCGACGCCCTAATTTCTCGCATTAAGCCTCTTGCAAAATCCACCCGCCGTTCCGGCGCAGATGTTGCCCTTGGCGGATTTGGCGGAGCCTTTGACCTTAAAGCTGCAGGTTTCAAAGACCCTGTTCTTATCTCAGGCACAGACGGCGTTGGCACGAAACTTCGCATCGCCATTGATACAGGCATCCTCAATACGGTTGGAATTGACCTTGTCGCTATGTGCGTGAATGACGTTTTGGCACAAGGTGCTGAGCCGTTGTTCTTTTTAGATTACTTCGCGACAGGACGTCTCGACGCGGACAAAGCTGAAGCCGTGATCTCTGGCATTGCGGATGGGTGCCGCCAAGCGGGCGCAGCGCTCATTGGCGGAGAAACTGCTGAAATGCCCGGCATGTATGAAGGCGAAGATTTTGACCTCGCAGGTTTTGTTGTCGGCGCGGCGGAGCGCGACGCGCTACTCCCACGCGAAGACGATATGAAAGCCGGAGATACGTTGATCGGGATTATGTCAAGCGGTCCACATTCCAACGGTTATTCCCTGATCCGTAAAATTGTAGATATTTCTGGCCTGACGTGGAAAGACCCTGCGCCTTTCGCGCCGGAGAAATCACTCGCAGAAGCCTTATTAGAGCCAACGAAAATCTATATTAAATCCGTCCTGCCGCTTATACGCGCGGGCCAGATTAAAGGGCTTGCCCACATCACAGGCGGCGGCCTTACCGAGAATACACCGCGTATGCTTCCAGACCGTCTCGCGCCCGTCATTGATATGACCGCATGGGACCGCCCTGCTTTGTTCACATGGCTTCAAGAAACCGGGAATGTTGATGAGGCCGAAATGCAGCGCGCCTTTAACTGCGGCATCGGCATTGTTCTCGCCGTCGCCCCCGAAGTGGCCAAAGACGTGATCAACGCGCTTCAAGCCTCTGGCGAAACGGCGATGATCATTGGCGAGCTAAAAAACAGCTAATGCCTCGCAAAATACGTACGGCTGTTCTTATCTCTGGACGCGGCTCCAACATGGTGGCGCTTGCCAAAGCCGCGCAGGCCGCAGACTACCCTGCTGAAATCGCTCTGGTGATCTCAAACAGGCCAAAAGCGGCCGGACTTCAAAAAGCTAAAGAGCTTGGCATTCCAGCGTTGGCTATAGACCACAAACAGTACGCGACGCGCGAAGCGTTCGAACACGCGCTCCATGCCGCGCTTATAGAAGCTAAAATAGAACTTGTCTGTTGCGCTGGCTTTATGCGGGTCATGACCTCATGGATTACCGCACTCTGGCCTGGCAAAATGCTCAACATTCACCCGTCTTTACTGCCTAAATATAAAGGCCTTCATACCCATAAACGCGCCCTAGAAAACGGCGACTCGGTTCACGGTTGCACGGTGCATTTCGTTTCCGAGGAATTGGACGGAGGCGCGGTTATTGCACAGGCCCAAATCGATGTAAGAGACGGTGATACGGCGGATAGCCTCGCCGCCAAGCTCATCCCCATAGAGCATAGTCTCTATGTACAAGCCTTGCAGGATGTTGCGGCTAAATTAGCACAAACTTAAGCCTATTTTTATTTCCACATCCTATGGTCTCCAGATAAATAATGTGGAGAACATAGAGATGAGCCTTTGGAAAAGGCGGCTTTACCGTGGGGGATTGGCCGCTTTCATCACGCAGATTCTAGCAATCTTGATGTGCGCTCCGGCTCTAGCCCATGAACGCTGGGTCTTAACGCCTGACCAAATGCGCGAGCTAAACGAAGCGCCTAAGCCTGAAATCTACACATCTTTTACCTTTGAAGGCACCGCCGTATTACTGTTTTTCGGAAGCATTTTAGCCGGCTTGATTTACGTCCATTATTTCCGGCATCCGGATAAATGGCTCTTGATGTTATCGGGCCGCATGCAAAGGTTCGTAGAATGGATACAACCTATTCTAAGGCTCACACTGGGCTGGACATTGATTGCGTCCGCCCTCGGACTCGTTCCGCGCCTTGGAAACTCCCCTATGGCCTACCCGACATTTTTAGCCCCCGATCTGGAATTGGCAATTTTAGGCCCCGGTTGGCACTGGCTTATTTGGGCCGAGCTGGCTTTAGGATTTTGGTTCATGTCCGGACTTTGGACACGAGTGGCCGCCTCCGTCATGCTCTTAGCTATCCATTTAGCCCTCGGATTATACGGCGAGCCGTTCCTAGCCTATTATCCAACCTTTTTAGGCATCGCAATCTATTTGCTCTTTCGTGGCGGCGGACGCGGAACCATGCAAACTCGAACGCTTTTTGGACTTCAGCCCATAGTCGATTGGCTTCACGAAACCCCCATGCGTTACCCGCAATATATGCTACGGATTCTAGCTGGACTTAATTTCATTTATTTGGGGGTCTGGTTTAAAATTTTACAACCCAACCTCGCCGTCGGCCTTATCAACATTTACCAGGTACCTATTTTCAGCGAAGCACCAGAGTTCTTTACGCTTATCATGGCCTGCGTTGAAATCGTGGCTGGGATAGCCATCATGGCAGGCATTCTCATACGCCCTGCCTCTCTCTTCCTTTTCTTTGCCTTCTTCTTTTTCGCAACCTTTTTGCCAGAAGGCTACGATGCACATCTCGCATTTTACGGCGTCCTGATGGCCTTCTTACTTGGCGGACCCGGACGTCTCACTTCAACAGGTATTTATCAGAGAAAGACAAATAATGCCGCGCTCTCAAAACGGCTCCAGGCCTTTATCAACTAAAGACAAGTTCACGCTTGCCGCGATTGCTCTGTGTATTACCGCCGTGCTCATGCTCATGCGCATGGATACGGCGAGCTGGGCCTTTAACTATGAAGACCATTTCATTGAAATAACCGAAACAGCCCCGCCGCCCAAACTCGACTTTACATTAACGCAAACTGACGAAGGTACTGTCAGTGTTGTTTTAGACTTAGAGAACATCTCTCTCGTCGAGTTTTGCAGCGGAAAAGATCAAGGTCTTGCGAAAGGTCATGCCCATGTCTTTGTAGACGGAAAGAAACAGGGCAGTTTTTACATCATGGAATATACTCTAGCGAACCTACCCAAAGGCATCCACACAGTCACGGTTAGCCTGAACCAACCACCCTCTCATAAAGTCCTGTCCTGGAAGGGTGCTCCCGTTTCAGTGACAAAGTCCTTTACAGTAACGTAGCTTCAACATGCCATCATAAGAGAAACTTGCGCCAAATATTAAGGCTTTATCAATACTTTAGACACGATTGGTTAACTCTGTTGTTAACCCGATTTTAGATTTTGTTATCCATACAACTTAAAACTTCTGTGGGTAACGAAATGACGATAACGAGACGACACTTGCTAACGGGCGCTGCGGCAACGGCAGCCGTGATCGGTTCTGGTTGTACAGCCGCGATGGGACACAAGAGCTCTTACCTCACACAGATACTTGCACCGCAAAATAACAATACCGTCTTTCATTGGCTTGATATTATCATGCAGCAAATCCGTGACCAGCGCGTGCCCCCGCCTCGCGCGGCTGTTGCCTTTGCCGCGCCGCTCGTCGCGGGTTTTCTTGCCGTGAACGGTCTCACCAGACAATATGCCGAACCCTACGGCATCGGCTACGGCCCGCAGGGCGCAGACCTCGACGTCGCTTACGGCGTTGCCTTTGCGACCGCTGCGTCCGAAGCCTTTCAACAGCCCTTCCTTGTAGAGCGCGCGGCGTTCTTGAGGCAATTCCCTAACGGAGAAGCCAAATCACGCGGCATCAAATGGGGCCGGCATGTCGGGCTCGAAATCGTCAAAATGCGTACAGACGACGCCGCTCACCTGACCAAAGCCAACTACTATCGCAAACTCTATACACGCCGCACAGACGCGCTCGCATGGAAACCAACAGGCACATTTTATAGCGCCAAACCCGGCCCTGCATTTTCTTCGTTCCCAAAAGCCTTATTCCCCGGTCACGGCGGCATCAGGCCTTGGACGATGCAAAGCGGATCACAGTTCCGCGTCCCAGGCTTCTATGATCCCGCAAGCCCAGAATTTGCTCGCGAGTTTAACCTCATTCGGACGCTCGGCGGAAGACGCAGCCCCATCCGCACCGCAGACCAAACAGAAATTGCGCTGTTTTGGGAAGATGGTCCTTGGGGTATTACCCCTCCTGGGCATTTCCTATATTTAGCCGTACAGGCTTTGCAACATCACCGCTTTAGTCTTACCGATCTTGCGCGTAACTTTGCCCTACTCGGCATGACACAATGTGATGCGTCTATCTGTTCATGGGATAATAAATATGCCCATGATGTCATTCGCCCGGAAAGCGCTATCCGCGCACGCGCGCCGTTCTTTAATAACCCTGACCCTTCTATTCGCAGATATAACAACTGGGCCAGCTATATCCCGACCCCGGAATTCCCGTCCTACACATCCGGACACTCCACGTTCGGCGCTGCTGCTGCCGCCATGATGGGCCTAATATTAGGTCACGATAATGTCCCGCTTGTCGGGCAAACACCTGACCAAGTCCTATGGCCACAGCTCAAAGGAAAAGTGCGCCGCTGGAGCGGGTTTCAGCATGCAGCAGAAGAAAACGGCCTAAGCCGGCTTTACGGCGGCGTTCACTGGGAAATCGATCACAAGATGGGGATGCAATCAGGCGCGGATCTCTCAAAGCACGCCTTCCACACCTTGTTCCCGAGGAATGGATAATATGACCTTCCGGCACACAAAATTACTCGCATTCACTGCAATCGGCGCGCTCCTCACAGCATGCTCAAACGGACATGACCCGCGCCACAATCATAAGGTGGGCTCTGGCCAGCATTCGGGCGGTTATGTCTACAACTCCCCTACGGGTCATTACCACCAGCCGCAAATCCCTGCCTATTACGCAGCAGGACAAGGGGGGCATTATCAGCATGCTACCCCGCAAAATGCCTATTACAATCCAGCTTACACGCACACGCAAGGACAAGCCTATTCCGCTGCGCCGCAATATGGCTATCCGCAGCAGCAGGCCTATTACGCAAAGCCTGCACCGGTTTATAATAATCGCGGATCGAAATTTAGCTACGAATCGCTCAATGCTTTCGAAGCCCCTGTCGCCGCAGAAATTGCAGGCGTGACGTTTGAGCTGCGCGGACGCGTAGACTCTGTTGCCGATTACAGCTTTGAAACCAAAGGTAATTTGGATAATCGCGTCGTTGGCACACATAGAATTAGCGCAGAGAAACAACTCCCGAACCGCTTTACCATCGGCGCACTTTTTACGGGTCGCCACGAAGATATTGGCAATGACACAGTCGATTATAAAGGCCGCGTCAGAGGCTATGTCGGGGGGTCATGGGGCACAATTATTGGCGGGAACGTCCAAGATGTTGTCTATGAAGACACGCGCCGCCTCAGAGGCGCAGGCAACCTTGTTGGTAACGGAGCGCGCGAAGAAAACCTCGCGGGTGACGGCGCGCTTGGACGCCTAAATGATTGGGGCGGGGGTTATCAAGGCCGTTTTGGCCCGACAACTATCAGCACCATCGTCGATGAAGACGCAAATTATGACATCGGCATCAAATTTCAGCGCCCTATCGGTAACAAAGATTACCGCCTGACAGCTCGCCACAATACTGGGACATTTCTCGCCGCTGACGGCGTCACAGAAATCGATACAAAAGCCGTTTCCGGCGTCGGTGAATATGTCTACGGCAGCACGCGTTATGATTTAGGCGGTGGTTACGAGCATCTGGAAACCGGCGGGACGAAAGCTGATCGGTGGTTCACATCCGCAGGCTTTACAACGAAATCTGGCATGTGGGGATTGACCGTAGAAGGCCATTACGGCGAGATCGAAGGCCAAAAAGAAGTTTCAGCATTTGCTGGTGTCAAATATGATCTTGCACGCGGCCTCGCCGCCACAGCGGCTGTCGACTATGAAGACCGCCAAATCAATATCGGCGGTGTTAATTACGTGAACACAAAAGACACTCGCGCCCTCATGGGGCTAAGCTACGGGTTCTAAGCAACACCAAATTCAAAGCATAAAAAAAGCCGGAGCATTTGCCCCGGCTTTTTCGTTTCTATGAGGCGAAGCTCTATCCGACGATTTCGTCTTCGCTGAAGAAGAATACGATTTCTTCGGCGGCTGTTTCGGGCGCGTCCGAACCGTGGACTGTGTTGGCATCGATACTTTTAGCATATTCAGCGCGGATTGTGCCCGCATCAGCTTCAGCTGGGTTTGTTGCGCCCATAACTTTGCGGTAATTTGCAATAGCGTTTTCGCCTTCAAGAACCTGAACAACAACTGGGCCTGACATCATGAATGCGACAAGGTCATTGTAGAATGGACGCTCTTTGTGCACAGCGTAGAAACCGCCAGCTTGCTCTTTGGTGAGCTGAAGGCGTTTCTGGGCGATGATGCGTAGTCCAGCTTCTTCGATTTTTGCGTTGACGAGACCTGTGATGTTACGCTCTGTAGCGTCAGGTTTTACGATTGAGAATGTACGTTCCAAAGCCATGAGTATCTCCTAAGGCGTGGTGGGTTATTTTTAATTTGGGCGCTCTATAACGGGGCTTGGGCTTAATGGGAACCCGTGTTAGTCACCCTATCGCATATTTAGTATAGGTTTCTAATAGACACGCCGTGCTTCACATCAATGACCTGACATACCGTATTGAAGGCCGCCCCCTTTTCGAACAAGCGACGCTCGCTGTGCGTAAGGGTATGAAGATGGGTCTTGTCGGGCGAAACGGTACGGGAAAGTCCACGCTTTTTCGGCTCATCAAAAGCGAAATCAGCCCTGATGACGGCGAGATCAACCTTCGCAAAGGCGCGCGGTTTGGCGTTGTCGATCAGGAAGTCCCGTCCGGCCCAGAAAGCTTGCTTGCGACGGTTCTGGCCGCAGATACGGAACGCACGAATTTACTCGCAGAGGCCGAGATCGCCAAAGACCCTATGCGGATCGCCGCAATCCATACACGCCTTGGCGACATTGACGCCTATAGCGCGGAAGCGCGCGCAGGTTCCATCTTATCTGGCCTCGGGTTTTCCGGCGAAGACCAGCAGCGCGCCTGCGCTGACTTTTCTGGCGGGTGGCGGATGAGGGTCGCGCTCGCAGCCATGTTGTTCGCCTCGCCCGATCTTTTACTCCTTGATGAGCCGACAAATTACCTAGACGTGGAAGGTGCCGTCTGGCTTGAAACACACATCCGCTCTTACCCCGGCACGGCGTTTGTTATTTCCCATGATAGGGACTTTTTAAACCGCGCGGTCACGCACATTGCTCACCTGCGCGAGGGGAAACTGTTCCCATATTCTGGCGGGTATGACAGCTTTGAAAAGCAGCTTCGCGAGCAACAACGCCAGTCTATGGCGCTCCTCGGCAAACAAGAAGATGAGCGTCGCCGCCTTGAAGCCTTTGTAACCCGTTTCAGAGCACAGGCTAACAAGGCTAAGCAAGCGCAGAGCCGAGTGAAACGGCTAGAGAAAATGAAACCCGTCGCCACTATTATTGACGACCCGATCCCGCCGATCGACCTGCCCAGCCCAGAGCGCTCACTCTCGCCCCCGATCATTCGGTTTAATGATGTGACACTTAGTTACGAAGAAGACACACCCATACTGCGCGGCCTTGATCAGCGCATTGACCCCGATGACCGGATCGGTCTCTTGGGCAAGAACGGTGAAGGCAAGTCAACATTTGCCAAGGCGATTATGGGCTCCCTTGCGCCGCAATCCGGTTACATCCGCCGGCACAAAAAAATGATCATTGGGTATTTCGCACAACACGAAATTGACGCACTGAACCTTAACGAGTCCGCTTATGATCATATCCTCGCGCTTATGCCTGACGCGACTGAAGCGCAAAGGCGCGCGCGGCTTGCACGCTTTGGTCTCGACTTCAATCGAGCAGAAACCAAAGCGGGCAACCTTTCAGGCGGCGAGAAGGCGCGGCTGCTGTTCTCTCTCATTAGCTTCCACGCCCCTCACCTGCTGGTGCTCGACGAACCCGCCAACCACCTCGATATGGATAGCCGGTCAGAGCTTATACAGGCGCTCAACGGCTATGACGGCGCAGTGCTCGTCATAAGTCATGATAGGAACCTATTGGAATCCGTGGTTGACCGTCTCTGGATCGTCAATGCCGGAACGGTCTCGGCATTTGACGGATCGCTCGAAGATTACCGCGCCTTCCAGATCGAGCAGTCAAAGCCCCCTAGAAAGCCGAAAGCCAAACCAGAGAATGACCCTCGCGCCGCCCGCAAAGCAGCCGCTGATGCCCGCCGCGCACTTGCCCCTTTGAAAAAGGCGGCTGAGAAAATTGAAGTGCAAATAAATAAGGCGAGGAAAAAACTTTCTGTCATGGATGCGAGCTTGGCAGATCCAAAACTCTACACAGAGCAAAGCGAAAAAGCTCAGCGCTTAATGCAAAACAGAGGGCAACTTGATAAGTTAATCGAAACATTAGAGGACGATTGGCTCGAAGCTTTAGACAAATATGAGACAGAAAAAACTAAAACTGATGACCTCCCAAACGGATAAATTGAGAAAACATTTTCTACGTCAAGCTTTGAAGCAATCAGACGCCGTAATATTTGCCACGACGCAGCGTCCATGACAGTATAGCCGCGCACCCTCTTTAAGGAATGATCCGATGAATTTATCTCGCCGCGCCCTTCTTCAATCCTCCGCCGCCGTTGCCGCGTCTGCCGCTTTGCCTATATCGGCCTGCGGCGATAAAGCCGTAACCTCCGCTACGCCCGCCGCAAAATCTATCGACGCGCTTTTAAAACAAGCCGTGGATGTAATGCTAACCGCTTATCCTGAGAGCGCCTCTAGCGCAGGGCTTGATACGGGTGAGTATGCGGCTCTGAAATCAAAACTCACGGACAGATCAGCAGCAGGACAAGCCGCAATAAAACAAAACGTCAAGACTATGCTCGGCAAACTTGATGCCGTTGATACAGGAGCGCTAACCCCTGATCAGGCTTTGAACGTTGATGTCACCCGCTCCGTTTTCGATATGGCCACCGAAGGCTTTGATATTCCTTACGGCGACATGGCGCTTTTAAATTATAATTGGTCGTACCGGAACAGCCCTTACGCAGTGGCGCAAAACACAGGGGCCTTTGTTGAAATTCCGAGCTTCCTAGACTCGTCCCATGCCGTTGACACTGCAGAAGACGCCGAAAGCTATCTCGCCCGTATGGAAGCCTATGCCGGACAGCTTGACGGGGAAAGTGAACGGGTACGGCTCGAAGCCGCACGCGGCGTTGTCCTCCCTGATTTCCTTATGGAAAAAACATTGGCGCAACTGCGCGGCGCTCGCAAGCAATCCCCAGAAAGCTGGGGCATTGTCAGTTCGCTCGCCGCAAAAACATCTAACATGGGCGAGAAATATGGCCGCGCCGCAAACGAGCTAGCATCTGGCACTCTTGGCCCTGCCATAGACCGCCAAATCGCCGCGCTCGAAGCCGCCGCGCCGCAAGCGACATCAGACGCGGGTGTTTGGGCGAAACCTGACGGCGACGCCTACTATGATTGGGCCCTGCGCGCGGGTACAACGACATCCATGTCGCCCGAGGAAGTACACCAAATGGGTCTTGATGAACTCGCCAGTCTGCATGACCGTATGGAGCCTATCCTCCAGTCTATTGGTTACACACAAGGGTCAGTTGGCGCGCGCATGACCGCGCTTGGCAAGGATAAACAATACCTCTTCAAAGAAGGCGATCCGGGCCGGGCCGAAATTATGGCCTTCATTCATGACGCTCTGGACGACATTCGTGCCCGCATGCCGCATGCTTTCGAAACGCTTGTTCCGGGCTTCCTTGAAGTCACCCGTATTGCCCCTGACGTCGAAGCGGGCGCGCCCGGCGCATATGGCGGCGCGGGGTCTATTGACGGAAAGAAGCCGGGGCATTTTTGGATTAATCTACGCTCGACAGATTTACACAATAAGTTCAATCTTGCGGACCTTACTTATCACGAAGCCATTCCCGGCCATGTGTGGCAGGGCGAATATACGTTCAAGCAGCCGCTGATCCGCTCACTTCTGGCATTTAATGCCTATTCCGAAGGCTGGGCGCTTTACGCGCAGCAGATCGCGGACGAGCTTGGCGTTTATGAGGATTTCCCTGTTGGACGTCTCGGCTATTTACAATCGCTTGCCTTCCGCGCGTGCCGCCTTGTTGTCGATACGGGCCTTCACGCCAAACGCTGGACCCGAGAAGAAGCCAATATTTGGTTTGTCGAAAATAACGGCTCTAACCCCGAAGAAGTTCGCGGCGAAGTCGATAGATATTGCGCGTGGCCGGGTCAGGCCTGCGGCTATAAGGTCGGACATTCCGCCATCAACGGTTTGCGCGCCAAAGCCAAAACTGAGCTTGGCGATAAGTTTGATTTCCGGCAGTTCAACGACGCCGTCGTCCTTGGCGGGGCCGTGCCGATGACCGTATTAGGCCGCGTTGTTGATGATTATATCGCCCGCAAAAAAGGGTAATTATTCGCGGGGTTTTCGCGCAGGCAATGACCAACCAAAAATAAGCGCGCAGCCCCGCACAATAAAGGCGCTAACGCCGCCAATTAAAAGGCTCACAGGTTCGCTTAGTCCTTGCCCTGCACAAAGACAGTAAATCAGACCTCCGACAAGCGCCGCCGTCGCGTATATTTCTTTCTGCAGGATAAGCGGGACTTCGTTATTAACCACATCGCGGAGCATCCCGCCTACAGACGCCGTTACAACCCCCATAGTCACGCTGATCGTAATATCATGCGTCATCGCAAAGGCTTTTGACGCGCCCATGACGCAAAACAAAGCCAGCCCGACGGCATCTGCCCATTCGAGCCATGTGAGCCTCCGGCCAAGACGCGGCGGAAAGGCGTAGACCAAGCCGGCCGCCGCAATTGCAAGGCCAATGTAAATCGGTGCATCAATCCAGAAAACGGGAACCCCCAAAATAAGGTCGCGTACGGTTCCGCCGCCAATGGCGGGCAGCATAGCCAAGACAACATGGCCAAATATATCCATATTACTTCGGTTAGCCGCGAGCGCTCCGCTAAGCGCAAAGACAAAAACTCCGGCTAATCCAAGGCCAAAAATGAAGGATATAGGCATGACGGTAAGTCCGTTTACGTCTCTTCCGAAGGTCCGATTTTGTCCCATGTCTGGGTATCGAAATCACTTGCCGCGTGGCGTTCACGAAGCTGGCTCTCGGGCTTGCCCCACGCACGGTTGACCATACGGCCACGCTGCACGGCTGCACGCGCCGCAATCTCGTCATTCCAGCGCACAACATTTTTATACTTATGCGTCTCTAGGAACTCAGCAGCCTCGTAAACTATGTTGGCAACAACGGCCCCATACCACGGGAAAATCGCCATGTCAGCAATCGTGTATTCATCCCCAGCCATGAAGCGATTATTTGCTAAATGACGATCGAGAACGTCAAGCTGCCGTTTCACTTCCATAGCGAAACGGTCAATGCAATATTCTATTTTCATCGGCGCGTAGGCATAAAAATGCCCAAATCCCCCGCCGAGATAGGGCGCGCTGCCCATTTGCCAGAATAGCCAATTCAAACATTCCGTCCGCGCTTTATGCTCTTTAGGTAAAAACGCGCCGAATTTTTCGGCTAAATAAAGCAGGATGGATCCAGATTCAAATACCCGCGTCGGCTCTGACGTACTCCTGTCCATAAGCGCCGGAATTTTAGAATTCGGGTTGATCTCGACGAAGCCGCTTCCGAACTGAGGCCCTTCTTGGATATTGATAATATAGGCGTCGTATTCCGCGCCCTTGTGACCTGCGGCGAGGAGCTCCTCGAGCATAATCGTAACTTTTACGCCGTTAGGCGTTGCGAGCGAATAAAGCTGAAGCGGGTGCTTGCCAATGGGCAACACCTTCTCATGGGTCGGCCCCGCAATAGGCCGGTTGATATTGGCAAATTTTCCGCCGCTTTCACTATCCCATGTCCAGACATTGGCCGGTTCATATCCGGCCGGAAAGTTTTTATCACTGTCGCTCATATCGAGTTTCCTAGTTTTTGGTTCTAGAACGGGATTTCGTCGTCGAGGTCAAAATCTTGCGCCGGACCTTCCATAGCAGAGGCTGAGCGAGACCCGCCGCCTTGATTGCCATATCCGCCGCCGCCCTGACCACCGCCTTGGCCGCGATCTTGATTGTACCCGCCGCCGCGCTGTCCGCCGCCTGAATCGTTTCGGCTATCAAGAAGAGTCAAAGTACCGCCGAAGCCCTGCAAGACAACTTCGGTAGTATATTTATCATTGCCGTCGCGGTCCGTCCATTTACGAGTTTGCAATTTGCCCTCAATATAAACCTTCGTGCCTTTTTTGACATAACGTTCGACAATGCCGACAAGTCCGTCATTGAAAATCGCGACGCGGTGCCATTCTGTCTTTTCTTTGCGCTCACCGGATTGCTTATCTTTCCAAGTTTCCGATGTCGCGACGCTAAAGTTAGCGACTTTACCGCCATTATTAAACGAACGGACTTCGGGATCATTGCCGACATTTCCGATTAAAATTACCTTGTTGACGGACCCAGCCATACTTCACCTCTAAAATTCTTGAGCAAACATTATGTTCGCATTATGTTCTTTTGTCAATCTTTCGTTAACTTGCCACATATTTCGCTCGTGGCCAAACAGAAGCGTCCCTGCTTTACGAATATTTGTGGATTATTCCTGATTAGCCTAGCGTGCTCACTCAAACATATGAGAAAAGGCTAATGTTGCGGGCATTCCGCCTGTGTCAACGAAGGCAATATGACCCTCTTTGCTATAGCGGACATGTTTTACAGAATCGGTGACGGCAACCATCGCTTTCTTGAACTATAGCGTAAGATTTCACAGCCTATGTCTTTACCAAGACGGAACCAAGCTGTACCTTAAGCATTACATGGAACAGTTTACGCAAAACACCCCAGCTTGGAGTTCTCACTTGAAATATTGCATTGCCTTTGTCGCCGCTTTTAGTCTGAGCGCTTGCACGACCACACAAGCGAAGAAAAACGTTATGGATACGCCTGAAGCCGTTGTCGAAGCTCCTGTGAAAGCTTTAAACCTACAAAAGAAAGACATCCCTGACTTTCTGGAAACGCTTGGCAACCCTTATGACGGCACTAGCGAAATGAGCTGCGTAGCTCTTACGGCGGACATCGACCGGCTGACTGAGTTTGCGGGGCCTGACTGGGATTCAGACGATCATTTCACCAAGACGGGCCGCACAACATCAGAATTCGTAGACGCCATATTGCCCTATGGCGGCCTTGTTCGTTTTATATCGGGGGCCTCTGAGCATGATAAAAAGCTTGTCGCCACGACAGATTACGCCATCGTGCGCCGCGCTCACCTTAAAACACTCCGGACTGAAAAAGGCTGCGCCACAAATTAAGAGCATGGCAGCCTTTTCGCTGCCTTGCTAAGGCGCTGTTTCTAGCCGTATAGAGACCTATGAGGCCTGATAGTCTATTTCCATACTTTGCCGACGTCACATCTCTTAAAGGCGTGGGAGACCGCGTGCGCGTGGCGCTCGAACGCGCTATGGGAACACGTGTGAAAGACCTTCTGTTCACGCCGCCCGCCAGTATGATCGACCGCTCGTACCGCCCAAGCATTTCCGGCGCTAAGAAAGACGACATCTGCACCTTCACAGTCACAGTGGGGAGCCACAGCGTCCCCTCCAACCGAAGCCGTCCATACCGCATCCGCGTCTTTGACGATACGGGCGATATGACCCTCGTCTTTTTTCAGGCGCGCGCGGATTATTTAAACCGCATACTCCCGGAAGGCTCAACGCGGCTTGTGTCAGGCAAAACGGATGTGTTCAATGCCGAGCTGCAAATGACCCATCCGGATTATGTTCTCGCGCCAGAACAGGCTGATAACCTCCCCCTCTATGAGACCCAATACCCCCTGACGGCAGGTCTTTCGCAAAAAGTCGCGCGCAAAGCGGTTATGCAGGCGGTCGACAGAGTATCACCGCTGCCTGAATGGCTAGATGAACACATGATAGCGCAGCAGAACTGGCCGGACTTTCACGAAGCCTTAGAGCATATGCACAAGCCAGAACATCCGGTTGATGCCACCCCAAGCGCGCCGTCGCGGCAACGTCTCGCCTATGATGAACTACTCGCCAAACAGCTCGCTATGGCTTTGGTAAGAGAGAACACGCGAAGACAGGCAGGGCGCGCTTTCGATACGCCGGGAACCTATGTGGATGAGGTTCTGGCCGCCGCGCCTTTTAAACCTACGGGCGCGCAGTCCAGCGCCTTTGCCGAAATTTCAGCTGACCTCAAATCTCCCTACCGAATGGCGCGCTTGCTTCAAGGCGATGTCGGCGCAGGTAAAACATTCGTCGCCGCCATGGCCGCCGCACACGTCGCAGAGAGCAAAGCCCAAGTGGCCATTATGGCGCCGACTGAAATCCTTGCACGGCAGCACGCCGACACTCTTAAAGCCATGCTCGCGCCTGCGGGGTTGACCGTTGAAGCCCTCACGGGCCGCGATAAAGGCAAGCCGCGCGAAGCGATTATGACAGGCCTTTCCGAAGGCTACATTGATGTCATTATCGGCACTCATGCGCTCTTTCAGGACAAGGTCGAGTTCCATGACCTTGGCCTTGTGATTATCGACGAGCAGCACCGCTTCGGCGTACATGACCGCATGAAACTTACGCAAAAAGGTAGCCGTCCTGACCTTTTGGTCATGACCGCCACGCCGATCCCGCGTACCCTCGCGCTAACATCCTATGGGGATTTAGACGTTTCAAAACTAGACGAAAAACCCGCAGGACGCCTCCCGATTGAAACTCGCATTCTCCCTATGGAAAGGCTGGATAGCGTGGCGGACGGAGTGGCGCGCGCAGTCGAGGCCGGTAGCCAAGTTTACTGGGTCTGCCCGCTCGTCGAAGATAGTGATCTCATAGACCTGACCTCTGTTGAAGATCGGCACCGTTATTTATCCGCGCGCTTTGGCGCGCGCGTTGGTCTTTTACACGGACGGCTTTCGGCGCAAGAGAAGCAGTCTATTTCGGAAAGCTTTAAACGCGGCGACTATGACATTCTTGTCGCCACAACGGTTATTGAAGTCGGAGTCGATGCGCCCAATGCCACCGTGATTGTTATTGAACATGCGGAGCGCTTTGGACTCGCGCAGCTCCACCAACTGCGCGGGCGTGTTGGGCGTTCGGACAAGCAATCATCATGCCTTCTGCTCTATCAAGGTCCCTTATCTGTGAGCGGGAAAGCGAGATTAGAGATCATGCGCTCCTCCGAAGACGGCTTTATGATTGCGGAAAAAGACTGGGAACTGCGCGGCTCGGGTGATCTTTTGGGCGCGCGCCAAAGCGGACTACCGAAGTTCCATTTAGCCGATTTAGACGTGCACAAAGCACTTCTGGAAACCGCTTATCAGGACGCACGGCATCTGGCGCAAATGGATCCCGCGCTCGAAACTCCGCGCGGCGAAGCGGCGCGCAACTTACTATATTTGTTTGAGCAGGATTACGGCATCGCGCTTATGAAGGCAGGATAAAAACTTACTAAGTTTCTGGCTATAAATTCTCTGGCCATTGAGAAAACGGAAAGACCGACAGATTTGAATTGAAATAGCGTTTATCGTAGCTAACTTCCTCGCCAAGCCAGTCCGGCTTTTCAAAAGCATGCCCTTCATCTGGCAGCTCAATCTCGGCAATTACAAGCCCAGCATTTCGCCCAAAGAACTCATCCACTTCCCACTTCAAATCACCCATAGGTACGATCCAGCGCTTTTTCTCAACGAGCGGCCCGCTGCAAAGAGTCAGCATATCTTCCGCGTCAGCGACGGGAATCGCATATTCAAATTCTTTACGGCTCAGTCCTGCCGTCGGTCCCTTTACAGTCAGAAAGGCACGCGCGCCCGCAATACGGACACGGACAGTGGCTTGATTTTTGTCATTAAGATAACCTTGGCGGAAATCCGCTGGCACGCCAACTTTCCACGCGTCGCTAACGACTAAAAACTTTCGCTCAATTTCAATGGCCATATTAGTAAAACGCTTGAATACCCGTTTGAGCGCGACCTAAAATCAGCGCGTGAATATCGTGCGTGCCTTCATAGGTGTTCACAGTTTCAAGGTTCATAGCATGGCGCAAAACATGGTAGTCCTCTGAGATACCGTTACCGCCGTGAATGTCGCGCGCAACCCGCGCAATATCGAGAGCTTTGCCGCAATTATTACGCTTCATGAGCGAGATAGACTCAGGACTATACGCGCCCTTATCAAGCGCGCGGCCTAGCGCAAGAGATCCGTGAAGACCAAGCGCGATATCGGTTTGCATGTCTGCGAGCTTCTTTTGCACGATTTGTGTCGCCGCAATAGGTTTGCCAAAAACGATGCGCTCAAGCGCATAATCCCGCGAGGCGTGCCAGCAAAATTCTGCAGCTCCCATCGCGCCCCAGCTAATCCCGTAACGGGCTTTGTTCAAACACGAGAAAGGCCCGCGTAATCCGGTAACTTCAGGGAACAGGTTTTCTTCTGGAACGAAGCAGTCGTCCAAAGCAATTTCGCCGGTGATCGAGGCACGTAAAGACAGCTTGCCTTTTATCTCAGGTGTGGCGAAACCCTCCATTCCGCGTTCAACTGTAAAACCGCGAATTTTGCCATCTAGCTTTGCCCAGACCACGGCTACATCCGCTACCGGTGAGTTTGTAATCCACATTTTCGTACCGTTGAGCACATAGCCGCCGTCAACCTTTTTGGCTGTCGTCCGCATCGCGCCCGGATCAGAGCCGCCGTCCGGTTCGGTAAGGCCGAAACAGCCAATCCATTCACCGGAGGCCAGTTTAGGCAGGTACTTTTTCTTATTCGCTTCGGAGGCAAAGCTTTCAATCGGATACATAACAAGAGAACTCTGCACGGACATCATGGAGCGATATCCGCTATCCACCCGTTCGACTTCGCGGGCGACAAGACCGTAAACAACATGGCTAGCGTCAATCCCGCCATATTGTTCGGCGACCATCGCGCCAAGCAAGCCAAGCTCGCCCATTTCCGTGAAAATTTCGCGGTCAAATCGTTCTTCCCGGTTGGCGGAAATCACGCGCGGCATAAGCTTATCCGTGCAATAATTGCGGGCCATATCCCGTATCATTCGCTCGTCCTCGGTAAGCTGTTCTTCGAGGAAAAGAGGGTCTTCCCATTTATGGGTAAGCTTGGAGTTTTTATCAGCCATTACCGGCTCCTATACTATGGTAAAACGATTAGAATATTAAGCGTGCGATTTGACAAGAGATAGCCGAGGCTTTTTTCTGGCCCTCGCCGGAGTTTTCCACACATTGACGCTCTCGCCGGATTGGCATCTTAAAGCCTTCACAGCGGTAGAGGACGCATGGATAGTTCCGTCTTTTGTATAGCCGCGCGTAACCACGGCGCGAAAATCGGCAACTGTCCCCGTACTCATCAACATAAAGTCATGTGAGCCCGTATTTTCATCCGCATATATCGCAGCTTTTTGCGTTTCCATATTGGTGCGGATGGTGTCGCGGTAGACAGACATAATTGGCCCCGCATCAAACAAATCAATCGTCCCAGAAAAGATGAACCCTTCGCCTTGTAAAAGCCTCATCGCGGCTCGGCCCGAAGGGTGCGGCTGCGCTATAGACGCCCTGACATCTTTCGGTAGCTTTGCGGTTGGAATTTGGCCCAAAGGCACGATCGATCCGAGAGCGTCAGGGTTGCGGTCATAATATTCCATATCGGCTTCGAGGAACGTCTTCTCGAGCTTATCCTTAAATAGGAAATCATAAAGCGGGCTGCCGTCGACGCCGCATATCCCGCGCAGTTCTGCGATGACCGTATCGCCAAACCGCCAAGGCTCGGCCTCCATAAGGTGATAGCGGGCTTTGGCGAGGTAACGCCCTAGCCCGTCGGCTCTGTAGTCTTCATGCAAAAAAAGCGAGCCGACTTCCGTCGCCCCAAGAAATCTGGACGAGGCTTCAAGGTGCTGATCAAGTCCGTCGCCCTTAAGATCAAAATTGATAAATGGCGCCTCGACGCCCACGCACGTTTTCACCGCAGCGCAGCCGACAAGCCGCCCTGTTTCTATTTCCACCATACCCATCAAATATTTATGCGGGACATCGACAGGCTTCGTTCCGGCAAAGCTTTTCTCTGCGCTGGCAATATAGTCTTTTAGAAAATCTAGACGCGGCTGCAGGCTAGAAAGCCCCCCTGCGGAAGTTTTAACAAGATCGAGTAAATCTTGGGCGTCCGACATTTGGATCGGGCGAATAAGGAAACTGTGGCTCACGCGATACTCTTCGTTAGAGGTATAAATGGCCAATGTTTTTCATCGACTCGTCATCCCTATAACACCAAATATTTAAGGCTTTTTGTAGTCGCAATTTGGACAATTTATTGTATAAATACGCGCACAATGATCACACAATTAGCCAAATCGGGGCAATAATGCGCGTAACCTTTAAAGATCAGCAGCTTTTAGATATTTTACGCGACCATGGACGCACGAGCGCAACGGACCTCGCCAAGCTCCTGGGCATCTCGCGCTCTACTATACAGAAACGCCTCGAGAGACTTGAAACAGAAGGTGTTATAGACGGGTATAGTGTGCGCCTGTCCAGCGCTTATCTTGACCAAGAAATCAAAGCCCATGTGTCCATCACGGTCAGCCCGCGCCGGACCAATGAAATTATTGAGGACATGCGTAAGCTCGCAGGTGTGCGGGCGATATATTCTGTCTCGGGCCATTACGACCTTATCGCCGAAGTCGCCGCGCTCACCGTCAACGCTCTTGACGAGACCATCGATAACATCATCGCCATCGACGGGGTGGAACGCACAGAAAGCTCGGTGATCCTATCAACGCGGCTTAAGCGGTAAGGGTTTAAACGTTAAAGGCCAAAGACTTAATGTCCAACTTCGAAGAGCTTACCTTTCTCTGTGAAGAGAACAATTATGAGCGATAACACGCCCAAGGCCACGAAGCCGAGCAAGATAGGAATCACATGGCCGTTGAAACTATGCGCGACAGCCCAGCCGAAAACACTGGCAACAGTGGATGTGGCAAACCCGTAAATTGAACTCGCCGTGCCAGCATTCGAACCTTGAGGCTCCATAGCGATAGCCGAAAAATTCGCGCCTAACATACCAAAACATCCAAATGTCAAAGCAAACAGCGGGACAAAAATCTCCAGCCTTTCTCCGAAAAAATACATAGCGAGCACATTCGTAAGCGCCAATGTAATAAACGCGATCATGACACCGTGGCTAATCCGGCGCATACCAAAACGCTCGACTAAGCGTGCGTTGGTAAGATTGCCAACCGCCAGCGTTCCGGCGATAACCGCAAACCACAAAGCAAAGCGAGCACCTTGATTAAACACATCTGAAAAGATTTGCTCGGAGGAGGCGATGAAGGCGAATAAGGCCCCAAAGATAACGCCGCTCGCGGCCATATATCCAAAGGTTTCGCGTTCTTTTAATACGTTGATGAAGGCTTGTCCCACAGTCCTCAGCTTAAAAGGATGCCGCGAGGCCTCGGGCAGCGTTTCCGGCAATCTGAAATTCACCCAGACTAAAACCATAAGACCCGCGATTCCGAGAACTCCAAAAGACCACTGCCAAGATGAAAGATGAATAACCCCCTGCCCGACGGCAGGCGCAATGATTGGCACGATCATAAATATCGTCATGACAAGGGACATAATCCGCGCCATAGCGCGCCCGGCCACAAGGTCTCTCACGATAGAAACGGCCACCACACGAATGCCGGACGAGACGACTCCCTGCAAAAAGCGAGTTAGCAATAAAAGCTCGAATGTTGTCGTCATCATACAAGCAAATGAAGCCACCGCGTAGCCGATGAGGCACAGACGAAGAAGCGAACGCCTCCCATAAGAATCAGAGATCGGCCCAAAAACAAGCTGCGGAACGCCAAAGCCTAGTATGTACGAAAAAACAACAAGCTGCTGATCGTTGGGGCGCGTGAGTTCGTATGTCGCCGAGATATCATCAAGCGCAGGCAGCATAATGTCGATAGCAAAAGCGTTCAGCGCCATCAACGCAGCCACAAGCGTCACCAATTCCCATAACGGCATGGGCAAAGAGGCATTCGCCAATATATCTTCACGTTTTGGGGTGGGTTTCGTCACGCATTAGGCCTTAAATTAAGCCTTGTCTATGCGCCTCTTAGCTTATGAGGGCAAGCCTCACATTTGCATGACTAACGCGCAAATTTGCCAGTAACTAATCCCGAAAGTTTTTGTATTGAAGAGGGAGTTCAAGCTTAAGGCCTTTGACGAATTGAATGGCGTCTTGGAGGTCGTCGCGTTTTTTGCCTGTCACGCGAAGTTCTTCGCCTTGAATGGCGACTTGGACTTTCATTTTGGCGGACTTGATGTCTTTAACGATCTGTTTCGCCAAGTCTTTTTCTATGCCTTCTTTGACGACAATTTTTTGGCGCACTGATTGTCCGGCGGCAGGCTCGACTTTTTGGTAGTCAAGCTGCCCTGGCTCGATGCCGCGCTTATTGAGATTACTACGCAAGATCTCATGCATTTGCTTAAGCTTGAGATCGTCATCAGCAAAAACAGTGATCACGCCGTCCTTATGCTCAGCTGTAGATTTAGAGCCTTTAAAGTCATAGCGCACAGCAATCTCCCGAGCGAGATTTTGCATGGCATTATCGACTTCAGATAAATCAACTTCAGAAACAATATCAAAGGACGGCATGTGTATTCCTCTTAGACTTTTTGGTTCGTATAGCTACGAAGCTCCTTACGCGCAACCTGTCTACGGTGAACAGCATCTGGACCATCGGCAAAACGGAGTGTCCGCTGACCTTGGAACATTTGAACAAGCGGCGTGTCTTGTGAAATACCCGTTCCGCCATACATTTGCATGGCTTGGTCAATGACTTCGAGAGACATGCGGGGCGCTTCGACCTTAATCATAGACACCCACGGCGCTGCGTCACGTTTGGACATCGTATCCATAGCCCATGCTGCTTTTAAACAGAGTAATCGTGCTTGTTCGATTTTAATACGGCTCTCGGCAATGATGTCAAAGTTCGCACCAAGGAAAGCGAGCTGCTTACCAAACGCTTCGCGCTCAAGTGAGCGCTTACAAAGCAGCTGCAACGCTTTTTCAGCTTGGCCAATAGAGCGCATGCAATGGTGAATACGGCCAGGGCCCAATCGTCCCTGTGACACTTCAAAACCCGCGCCTTCGCGGATAAGAATTGCGTCAGCCGGAATGCGGACATTGGTGAATTTCACGTGCATATGACCATGGGGGGCGTCGTCATGGCCAAACACCATCATAGGACGGAGAACCTCATACCCCGGAAGATCAGCTTCGACCACAAACATAGAATGTTGTTCATGCTTAGAGCGTTCTTCGCTTGGCGTTGCCGCCATAAGAATAAAGACTTTACAGCGCGGGTCACCTGCGCCTGATGACCAGTATTTCTCGCCGTTTAGCACCCACTCATCACCGTCTTTTACGGCTGTGAATTCAAGGTTCGTCGCATCAGAAGACGCCACATCAGGCTCCGTCATCAGGAAGGCAGAACGGATTTTGCCTTCGAGAAGAGGCTTAAGCCATTTTTCTTTATGTTCTGGCGTGCCGTAACGTTCCAGCACTTCCATATTGCCCGTGTCGGGCGCGGAGCAGTTCATAGCTTCGGACGCCATATGGACCCAGCCAAGCTCTTCAGCGACATAAGCATACTCGACAGTCGTAAGGCCATAGCCCTCTTTAGAGTCAGTGAGCCAAAAGTTCCAAAGCCCCCGCTTACGCGCCTCGTCTTTCATAGTTTCAAGAATTTCTGTCTGGCGCTCGGAATAGCTAAACCGTCCGTTCGGCCCAGTCCCGATCAATGAGTCGAACTCCTCATTGAGAGGCGCCACAAAATTTCGTGTAAAGTCTCTGATTTTTTCAACAAGCGGAGCAACTTTCTCGCTCATGCCAAGGTCCATAACAGCCATAATCTTATCCTTTTCAACAATCATATCCCGCAAAAATTGCGGGTCTTAATAAATGGGTTCTAAAGTTTACCCGTACTGATTTTTTGCCGCGATAAATTACCAAGCGCGTTGACCATTTGGCCGTAGGGCTTGAACCTCGGGTCTTCGGTTTGTCCGTGGTAATAACGGTAGTAAATTTGTTGTATAATCACTGCGAGACGCCAAATTCCGTAAACATAATAGAACTGGAAATTCGAGACATCTGCGCCAGTGCGTTCGGCGTAAAAGTTCAAAATTTCTTGCCGGTTCATCATGCCCGCAGCAGCGCTAGGCTGCCTAACCATCATTTGCATTTCAGCAGGATCATCTGCTTCAATCCAATAAGCTAGCGTATTGCCGAGGTCCATCAACGGGTCACCAAGGGCCGAAATTTCCCAATCGAGAACGGCATTTATCTTCGTCGGATCACCCGCCTGCAAAATGCAATTATCGATCCGGTAATCACCATGCAGAATAGCCGCGCCCACTTCTTGTGCAGGCTTATTATCTTCTAGCCACTTCCGAACATCTTCGAATTTTTCGACGTCATCCGTCCACGCTTTTTCAAAGCGGCGGTTCCAGCCGCCAATTTGGCGCGCGACGTAACCTTCGGGGCGTCCGAAATCTTCGAGCCCAATAGCCTTGTAATCCACTTGGTGAAGATCAACGAGCTTGGCGAAAAACTCTTCGCAAAGCGCGCGGCCCTCTTTAGCGCCCCAATTCCAATCAGTAGGAATTTTCGTATGAATAAGCGGGCCCTCAGAGCGGTCCATTACGTAGAACTCTGCTCCGATAATGTCTTGATCATCCGTGTAGTAAAGCGTTTGCGGGACAGCACTGAAAACAGGCTTAAGCGCCGTCATTATACGGTATTCTCTGTGCATATCATGGCCGGACTTTGGAATTGTACCAAAGGGCGGACGCCGAAGCACCATACGCCGATCAGGATAATCCAGAGCGTAAGTTAGGTTGGATGCGCCGCTAGCATATTGCTTAACGTCTGGCATTCCGGACAATCCAGGAACGGCAGATTTTAACGCAGCATCTATGGCCTGAACATCAAGCTCTTCGCCCTTGCGAACGTCTATTGTTGGATTATCGCCGCTCATTAAATGATCGCTCCGCCATCAACAACCATGCCCTGGCCTGTGAAATAGCTAGCCTCTTCGGAGACCATGTAAAGAACTGCGCCAACCATTTCTTCCGGTTGAGCCATACGTTTAATAGCAAAATTTGCATCCATGAAATCCTGCATTCCCGGTGCGTTCTTAAGGGCTGACGCAATTTTTGTATCCGTAAAACCGGGCAAAAGCGCATTTACACGAATGTTGCTATCGCCATATTCTTTGGCAAAACCTTTGGTCATATTAATAAGCGCCGCTTTTGTCATGCCGTAGACAACACGGCCAAGACCAGGCTGTATACCATCAACAGACGCGACGTTCACAATAGCTCCGCCGCCGGATTTAATCATGTGCGGGATGGACTTAGCGCTCAGATAGAACGGACCGCGTAGATTAACTTCCATTGTCTTATCATAGGCTGTTTCTGGGGTTTTATGGGCTGGTCCAAAATAGGGATTTGTCGCGCCGTTATTGATCAAAATGTCCAAGCGGCCATGCTTTGCGACAATCGCATCAAGCACACCGTCGTGGCTGTCTACGTCGCCAAGATGCAACGTCATCGCGTCTGCCTTGCCACCATTGGCGACAATCGCATCAGCAACCGTCTGGCAATCTTCTACCTTGCGCGACGCGCAAATGACTACCGCGCCTTGCTCGGCAAAGCCGTGAGCTATCGCTTCGCCAATACCGCGGCTCGCGCCGGCCACCAAAGCCACTTTTCCAGTTAAATCAAATCTTGCCATTTTGCGATCTCCTATAAGGGTAGTGCGTCTTTTGAAGTTTTAGCCTTAAGCTTAGCCATCCCTGCAATATACTGGTTATAATTCATCGCCTTGGCGCGGAAATAGTCATTCACAACAGGATGCGAGAGTACAAGGAAGTCCTTGTCGGTAATAGCTTGCTTCAAAGCATTAGCCACATCCGAGGGCTCGAGCAGCCCGTCTTTGTTGTCTTCGGCAAACTTTGCGCCTTTAGTCATATTGGTTCGTACATATTGCGGGCATATGCAATGCACATCAATTCCGTCATCTTTATGGGCGATAGCCATAGCTTCGGCGTAACCAAGCGCCGCGTGTTTCGTTGCGCTATACGACGCGCTGCCGATTTGGTTCAATAATCCTGCAGCAGATGACGTGATGACAAAGCGCCCTGAGCCGCGTTCAATCCAGCCTGGAAGCAATGCCCTTGCGGCGTAAATATTGGCCATGACGTTCACCTGCCAGCTAGTCTCCCAAGCGTCATTGCTAGCACCCGCAGCGTGGCCTGCAGGAAGGTCGCCAAACCCGACGCCAGCATTAGACACAAACACATCAAGCGGGCCATTGACGGACTCCGCTGTTTGAATAAAGGCTTGGACGGCACTTTCATCGGCCACATTACAAGCAAAGGCTGTAGCCCCGATTTCCTCGGCAAGTTCCATCGGCGCCTCTAGGTCACTAATCATGACATTTGCGCCGCCTGCTATAAACATATCGGCGATCGCTCTGCCAATCCCGCCGGGGGTTCCTGCGCCTGTTACGGCAATATTCTGGTTCTTAAACATAATCACTCCAACACCGTTCTTGTATCAGTCTCAGATGCCTGAGCAAGATTTATATGCAAAAAGTTGCGTATAAATTGTCACGCTATCTATTTGATCAATGACTGAACTATAGGATAAGAGGGCATAAGGGGTAATCATGGATCCATCAGACATAGACATTGACGGCGGCCACATAGCCCCAATCGGCGACGATAAGATCCCAGACGTCAACCAAGCGCATTTCTGTTTTTCATGCGAAACGCCAATAAACGGGCTCTATTGCGCTGCGTGCGGCCAAAAGAACGACGACTTCCGCCGATCTCTCTTCAGCCTTGGCAAAGAATTTCTCGGATCGATTACAGCTATTGAAGGCCGCATATGGCGCACATGGGGCGCGCTTTTATTCAAACCGGGGAAAGTCGCCCGTGAATTCGCGAATGGCCGACGCACCCATTGGTCATCGCCCGTGCGGGTATATCTCGCCATGAGTATTATCTTATTTGGTTTTTTGAATATTTTTCAGGTGCAACTTATCAGCATAGACGTTGACGTAACGCCAAGAGCCGGCGTTGATAAACCAGTGGAAGAGCTCACCGCGGAGGACTTGGTTATGACGCCGGGTGTCAGCTTTTTTGACACTCGAAAGCGAATTAACGCTCGCAATGCATCGCGAAATTTCGACTTAATTGCGCTGAAAATGAAAAGGGCCAATGAAATAAAACTGGATTTGGGAAATGATTTAAAGCCCGAAGACACAAAGACCCTAAAAGACACTGTAAACGAAGAGATTGAAAACAATACGGAACTCTCACCCGAAGAAATAGCAGAGGCCAAAGCGGCCGTAGAACAACTCGATAAATTAAAAGACAACGTTGTCGGAAGCCTAGAAAGCGAGGGCTTCACCTTCTCAAATATTGACGGTAAAACCTACCAGATTGATAGTTGGTCCGCTATCTTGTTCGACATTGTGAAAAACCCCTCAAGGCTCAACGGAGCTTTTTACAAATACCTCCCGCGCATCATGTTCTTTATGATGCCATTTACAATGCTCATTGGCGCCATATTTATTCGAGGGCGAGGTAACGCCATCCTCTATGATCACCTTGTTCACGCGGCGTACATTCACGCCTTTGCCTTTTTCGTTTTACTTCTCGGCATTCTACTAGGGCTAATGTTCCCGGGCAGCCCCGCATCCGGCATATTGTTTCTATCGCTTCTGATTTATCTCCCGCTCAGCCTCAAACGGATGTTTGAGCGAAGCTGGCTTAAAACAATTTGGACAGCCTACGGGGTTGGGGCGATTTATGCCTTCAGCATGATGCTGATTATGGCCCTGCTTTTCGGCATACAGCTACTCAACACAGTAACGGAGCACGGTGTTCCCCTAACGCCCTAACGGCGGTTTTGGCGCGCGGTCACCAAACCACCACAAGGTCGCCGCTGTCGCCGCAAACACTGCGGCTTCGACAATGGCGCTTTCCTGCGTGACCACAAAAATCGCCGCTGTGATCACCCACAAGGTCAACGTCAGAGCCGGACGCACGAGGCGCAAAATATTGACCACCCATTGACTGGAGCCCCCTAGCGCCGTGTCGGCCTTGATAGACGCCTCTAGCCCCTTCCAAGAGCCCGCCTGCGCCGCAAGCGCGAGTTCCATTTCGGTCTCTTGAGACCGCGCCTGCATTTGTAGCTCATGCAGTTTAAGTTCATGTGACCACCGTGCTTGCTCTTGCTTGAAGCTTTGCCCGCGTTCAAAGAATCCTGCCGCGCGTCCTAGCGCCGTCCCTAAAATTCCGAACACACCGCCAGCAGCCGCGTCTATGCCTAATCCAAGTATGCTTGCCATAATATTTTTGCCCTTTCATTGCCAAACCAGCGGCGCGAAGGCCCCAGATCAATATGTAAAAATGTCGAATAAAATCCAAAACCTGTGAACCCTGCCTCCCTGCAAACAGTATAAAGCTGGCTCGGATCATGACCAGAGAGCGCAATATCGGCTGCGAGGCGTAAATGCTGCGAAAGCGGCGCGCCGCCAACCCGCGCATTATGCAAAGCGCAACGATGCGCCGACAGTACGTGAAAGGCCTGCCCGCTGCGCTCCCGCGCGGTTTGCAAGCGGCTCATAAACTCTGGCCAAGCATAGCTTTCGCCGCAATGGCGGCACGCCATTTCTGCTTGAGAGAAATACGGCCACGGCCAGCCCGTTTTTAGTGAGTGCGGGGAAATACCTTGGGATAAAGAAGAAGGGATTTGTAAAGTATCAGTCATGCCATGAGCATATGGCCAGACTTAAACACGAGGATTAAAAAAAGAAAAAGCCCGCAAAAGCGGGCTTTAACAACACTACAAAGTAGGATTAATTGGGATTGAGCCCTACGTAAAAACGTTCATCTTACGGGCCTTTTTGGCACAGAGGTAATAGAACGTTACGCGGTTTTTAAAGCGCTCAGACTTCATTTGCTCGCAAACGTCTTTTACGACGGCTTCGCCTTTGTCTGTATCAACGCCAAGCTTCTTGACCATAAAGTTTGTCACGACTGTATTGACTTCAGTTGGATCAGAACAGGCCACCAAAGAGGAGTCACGGCTGCGAAGAGCAATGCCGCAATACTTAACGATATTATCAACGGTTCCGTTCTTTGCCTTAGCATCAAACTTTTTCACGTTCTCATAGTACTTGTCGTTACCAACGGCCTTTTTCGTTTTCGCTGCCGTCGCCTTAGGTCCAGGCTTTTTACGAGGTGTTCCGTCTAGGTTCGTCGCACCGCGTTTTGTACCGGGCTTAGGTCCAGGCTTCTTCTTAGTCGTAGACGCTTTGGCTTTGCCGCCTTTGGCGAGACCTTTAGCCTGCGGAACCCACTCATCACGGTCAATACGGCCAGGAATAGAGTCGATAACTTTTTCGACGACTTCGACGTCTTTTTTCTTCCAAGCACCGATTTGGCGGAAGTAATAAACGCCCTTGCCGTGCAAGTCTTTCTCAAACTTCGGACCAATACCTTTGATCAATTTAAGATCATCAGGGTCACCGTCCGTTGGCCCGTCTGTGTAAAGCACCTTAGGAGCTGCAACTTTCTTAGCAGCTGCTTTTTTAGCCGGTGCCTTTTTAGGAGCTGCTTTCTTTGCAGGAGCCTTCTTAACAGCTGCCTTCTTAGCGGCAGTCGGTGCAGGCGCATCAACTAAGCGGCTTTCGAGATATTTCACCCGTGCTGCAAGATAGCGGTTACGCCACTCAAGCGCGTAGCTTTCATCATCGTCTTCAACAGTTGCAGCAGGCGCCGCAGCGGCCGCAAGGCTAGCCGCAGCTAGCTGACCAGAAACGTCCTGAAACGCCGCTTCCTTGTTTTCTAGGTCTGAATCTCTGGCGATTAACGCCGCTTCGAGATCTTGAATACGTGTCCGAAGGCCGTCATTTTCTGTACGAAGAGCGCCTTCGCCTTCGATAGTTAAGTCACCTGCTACCTTCTTAGACGGCTTCAGAAGCCAACCAAGAATAAAACCAAGGATACCCATTAAAAACCAAGGTAACCATCCAAATGATAGTACAAATTGCCAAATATTTTCCATGACTATGATCTCCTAGTTGGACGTCTTGACGGTGAATTCAATTCGGCGATTAGCCGCTTTTCCGTCATATGTTTCATTTGTAGCGATAAAGTTCGTCGCGCCGTGCCCTGTGCTCTTCAAACGAGCCGTATCAACACCAGACGATACCAAATAATCTCTCACGCTATCCGCCCGGTTTTGGCTGAGCGGCTTGTTAAGGTCTTGGCCGTCACTGCCAACGAATGCATCATTATCAGTATAACCATCAATGCTGAGATTAAATGTTTCGCACTGGTTAGCTGCATTGGCGAGCGCAACTAATAGAGGCGCACTAACAGGTTTGATTTTTTCAGATCCTGAGGCGAACTCGATCTTCTTGCCAGTTTTGAGTTGATTAAACAAAGTCTGGCATGACCGCTCCGACGTAATATTACCAGAGACAACGACTTGAGCGTTCGGGACTGTAATATTCGCGGCAGCATTATACCCGGCAGGGAAGGCCGTCGCGTAAATATCAGAACGAACCTGTTCGTTCGTAGTAATACCCGTGATCAAAGATTGCGCATCGTCAAGAGTGACGCTGCCACTATCCAAATTGAGCAAGGCTTTAAGATATTCTGAAATCACATCACCCCAACTGTCATTGGGCGCGCCCGCAGCAATGATCAACTTATCGTTTTTGACCATACCTGGGAAAAGCGCATTAGCTTCCCGTAGGACGCGATTAAGCTCATTCTCATCACTTACATATCCATCGAGAAGAACAGAACCATCTGCGCTTTTCGTTGCCGAAAATGTGAACGGTGAAACCGGCTTAATGACAGGAGCCTGAGCAACGACAAGCTTAACTTGCGAGTCAACTTCATGCCAGATCGGGTCTGGATTTTTACACGTTTCGCAGTGAACACCTTTTGCCAATGTTGCGGCGTCTTTGACTAAAGAGTCAGTCAAAGCCGTACCTGACAAATGTGCTACATTGCCTTTCATTTCCACTGACACAGTGTCGAACCCTGCCGTTTTAAGTGCTTGCTCAATCGAAGCGCCCATGCGCTGTGATTGTGCTGGCGCGCTTAACGGACTAAAGTTAAACCATGCTAATATCAGTGAAACGATGGCGAGGATTACAACCCCCAATAACCATCTCATTCCCATAATGTCCCTCCTTGGAATCGAGAAGTAATAAACGCTATTATCTCAAGCGCTTGCTAGATGCAATGCGGGAGTATGTAATTCAGGTGAATGTAGACTGAATGAAGCCTATTAACTCAGCTCAGCAGAAATTTAATTCAGCAATCGGGCTTTAGCCGCTGCATACTCAGCCTTAAGCTGATCAACAATTTCTTGAACCGTCGGCGCGTTATGAATACTTCCGACGCCTTGTCCTGAACCCCATATATCTTTCCAAGCTTTCGCCTCGGAATTTCCGCCTGAGCCGAAATTCATAGACTTCTTATCTGCGCTCGGAAGATTATCTGGATCCATGCCTGCCGCTTCAATAGAGCTACGAAGATAATTGCCTTCTACGCCTGTGAACAAAGACGAATACACAATATCTTCGCCGGACGAATTAATTATGGCTTGCTTATAAGCTTCGGGCGCGTTGGCTTCGCGGCTAGCGATAAACCGCGTGCCCATATAAGCAAGGTCAGCGCCCATAGCTTGCGCCGCCATAACGGAACCGCCCGTAGAAATTGATCCAGAGCACAAAAGCGGGCCATCATGAAATTCGCGAATTTCCGGCATCAAAGCAAAAGGTGACAAACGCCCTGCGTGGCCGCCTGCGCCCGCGCACACACCGATAATACCATCAGCACCCATTGAGAGCGCTTTCTTTGTATGCCGAATATTGATCACATCATGCAAGATAGTCCCGCCATAAGAGTGCGTGCTTTCATAAACCATCTCGGATGCCTGAAGGCTGGTAATAACAATCGGCACTTCGTGCTTACGGCAAATTTCAGTGTCATGCTCAAGACGGTTATTCGACTTATGGCAGATTTGATTGACGGCAAAAGGCGCAACTTTTTTATCGGGATTATCTTTTTGGTACTGAGCGAGCTCAAGCTTGATCCGAACAATCCATTTCTCAAGCTCTTCTGCTGGGCGCGCATTTAGCGCCGGAAACGAGCCAACAATGCCGGCCTTACATTGCGCAATGACGAGCTCCGGTCCGGAGACAATAAAGAGCGGCGCGCCAATAATCGGCAATTCAAGATTTTGAAGAATGGGAGGCAATGACATATTTAATTCCTAAGTGACGTTCGAATACTAGAGTGGACGATAAGGGTTTATGACTTTTGGTTAAAGAGACCTATGGCCGCAGCGGATGTTGCCGCGACGCCCGCATCAAGGGTTCGCTTCGCATCTGGTGCAAAAAACGGAGAATGTAGAGACGGCAAAGCGGTCCCGTCTTTCTTGGCCTTCGCCGCTGTTTTCGGCGAGACAGCGCCGAGCCAGAATAGCAGGCTCGGTATTTTTGGATCCGTCCGGCCAAAATGCGAGAAATCCTCTGCTGCCATAACGGGATCAACCGTCACGACATTTTCCTCGCCAAGCGCGGCCTTCATAAAGACGCTTGCCTGCTGCGTTAAAACCGGATCATTATATGTCGCAGGCGCGCTTTCGTCGTGAACCGTCATGTAAGGAAGTTTCTCATCTGGCAGACCCGCCGCGCGGCCATAGTTTGTAATCATGCGCTCAATGGCCTCTAAAGTATGTGCCCGAACTTCGTCCTTGTAAGATCTTAAGGTCAGCTCGAGTTTAATACCGTCGCTGATGATATTGCGCTTCGTGCCGCCGTGGATAGTGCCGACAGTGACAACCGCTGCGTCGAGCGGAGACGTTTCGCGCGAGACAATAGTCTGTAGCCCCATAATAATTTGCGCAGATAAGACAATCGGATCTTTCGTTGTATGCGGGTAAGCGCCGTGCCCCCCGACGCCCGGAACGTCAATATCAACAGAATCGACATTTGCGAGAGCAAACCCAGGAACGATACCGACCTGTCCTGCGGGAAGGTTTGCGTTAACATGTAAGCCTAAATTATAATCGGGACGCGGAAACTTAGTAAACAGCCCGTCGGCGAGCATAGCCTGCGCGCCTTTGACGATTTCTTCTGCGGGCTGCAAGATCAAGATAAGCGTGCCGGACCATTCATCCTTTTTCGCTTTCATATTTTCGGCGGTGCCAAGAAGCGACGTCATATGAATGTCGTGACCGCACGCATGCATGGCGGGTTTGTCTTCGCCCATGTGGTTTTTGCGTGAAACCGTGCTGGCGTAAGCTAGGCCCGTTTGTTCATTGACGGGAAGACCGTCCATATCCGCGCGGATCATGATGGTTTTACCGGGGCCATTTTTCATCACGGCGACAACGCCTGTCCCGCCAAAGTTCTCGGTAACGTCGTAACCAAGACTGCGCAGTTCCGCCGCCATGTAGCTTGCAGTTTCAGTTTCCATCAAAGACAGCTCAGGATTTGCGTGAAGATGCTTATAGACCTTCAACAAATCTGCCGCTTGTGCAGACGGAACCAAACACGCCAAAAAACCCATAGCGGCTAAAGCCGTTTTCAGAGACATAGAGCTATTCCTCTTTTTCAGTGGAAGGCGTTTCCGGCTCCTCTGCCGGAGAGCGGAAATCAACGTCGGCTTCGGACGCCATCCACGTTACAGCCGCCCAAGCCGCTACGTTTTGCGCGACCGCGTCCTTGTTGATTTTATCAAATGTGTCATCAGGCGTGTGGTGCAGATCGAAATAATCCGTACCGTCTTGCTGTAAACGGAAAACAGGAACCCCCGCCCGCGCCAAAGGAATGACATCCGGCCCGCCTTCAGTTTTGCCATCTTCCCATTCAATACCCAGATGGGCGATAGATTTTTGCATGCTTTTAACGACGTCACGGGCCTCGCCTTGAGACGATGTGCGAAGCGCGTAAACACGTTCTGCGCCGAAATCAGATTCGCTAGCGAAAACATGATTTGAAAGATTGTCTTTATGCGCCTTGGCATAAGCAAAAGCGCCAAGCAGGCCGACTTCTTCTGCGCCAAAGGCTACGATACGGATCGTGCGTTTAGGCTTATATCCAGCGTCCAAAATGACTTTCGCCGCGCCGGCTGAAATGCCAATTCCGGCCCCGTCGTCAATCGCGCCCGTACCGAGGTCCCAGCTATCCAAGTGGCCAGAGATCAACACAATCTCTTCCGGCTTTTCGCTACCGACAATCTCTCCGATAACATTGCCCGAAGGTTTATCTGCTGTTTGTAAAGGCGTCAGAACCAATTTAAGCCGAACAGGGCCGCCCCGGCTAATCGTGCGCTCAAGCTGATCCGCGTCAGGCGCAGACAGCGCGCCAATTGGGATCGGCGCGACTTTATCATCATACCGCATAACCCCCGTATGCGGCATCCGGTGAGAATCCGTCCCGACAGAGCGGATAACTACCGCTATCGCGCCGCGTTTTCCGGCTTCTGTAGCCCCGCGCTGACGTTTCTTATTAGCCGGCCCGTATCCTGCGCCGTCATGGGCTTTTTCCATTTTACCAGAGATAAAAACGATTTTGCCGTCAAGGCCGCCCTCTGGCGCACTCTCCAAATCTTCGAAAGTCGGGAAGTAGGCAATCTCGGCCTCAACACCGCGCGCAGGCGTGGCCACGGAACCGCCTAGAGCTGTGATGTGCAAATTTTGCGGAAAAGGCGACGTGATTTCCGCATGCTCTTCGCCGCGCTCCCATCCGGGTACCGTAAAGTCTTCAATGCGGACATTTTCAAAGCCTAACGCCTTAAATTTAGCCACAGCCCAATCGCGGGCGCGGGCTTCGCCTTCGCTACCGGCCAAACGCGGGCCGACTTCGGTGGTGACAGATTCGATAATGTCGTAGCCCTGCGTTCCGGCAAGTGCCATGTCGATCAGCTTTTGGACTTCTGGCGTCGCCGCAGATTTCGGCGCTGCGCTAGCCGATTCTTGGGATTTATCCGCTGGCGCAGGGGTTTCTGATGTCGGGCTACACCCGGCAAGAATGGCCGCAACGGCGGCTCCTATTAATAACTGACGCATCTTAAATCCCTCAAAGCTAGTTCCATTCCCGCTTTGCTTACAGCGGTAGACAGCGGGGGAAAAGGTAAATTTTGAGAACATTCGTAAATTCACGCTTTTGAGCTCTATCAGCATACAGACAAAGCACTGGCTTGATCGTTGAGAAACTTAAAGACAACACAGCCGCTTTTCTTGACAACCTCAGAGGCGAGTTCCTTATTAGCGCGGCGCTTTTATTCGATAAGAAAACCATGAAAGGTGTCTGTTTTAAGCCGCAAGTCAGCGATGTTGTTAGTGAATTTTCAGACGGCCCAACGCAGCGCGTGACAAGCTCCGCCAAATGCGGCAGGAAACCCTATGCCGCCGCCTCGCCCTTTAACCGCCTGTGAACCGCCCCAGCTTGATTGGTCTCGCCCCGGAATCCCAGCGGCGACAGACTTTGGCGATATATATTTTAGCGCCGACGGCGGTCTTGCCGAAACCGAATCCGTTTACCTCGCAGGGTGCGACCTGCCAGACCGTTGGCACGGAAGCGAACAGGGGCGCGAACAAAGGCGCGGACATGCACGCGAGCGCTTCACCATAGGCGAACTTGGCTTTGGCTCTGGTCTCAACTTCCTAGCCGCGTGGCGGATGTGGAACGCATCTCGGCCGAAGAACGCGCATTTGCATTTCGTCTCTGTTGAGAGATTTCCTTTCAGCCGCGAAGAGTTAAAGCGCGCCCTCACTGCGTGGCCGGAGCTTGCGAGTTATGCCGAAAGACTCTTAGTGTTATGGCCAGGACGCGTGAAGGGTACGCACCGCCTTCATGTTTCAGACACCGTAACTCTCACCCTTTTGCACGATGATGTGTCGGCGGCCCTAAAGAGTCTTACAGGAAACATAGACGCTTGGTTTTTAGACGGATTTTCCCCCGCGAAAAACCCGGCCATGTGGTCAAAAGAGGTCATGGCTGACGTCGCCCGCCTCTCCGCTCCGGGGGCCACCATTGGCACCTTTACCGTCGCGGGAGCTGTGCGCGAAGCCCTCAAAGACGCGGGTTTCGCCGTAGAGAAAAAGGAAGGCTTTGGCCGAAAGCGGCAAAGACTTGAAGCCGTCTTTCCGGGCAATTACGCTGAAAAAATCCAAAACATACGCCCCATTATTTTAGGCGGCGGCATCGCCGGAGCCTCTCTGGCCCGTAGCTTCCAAAGACGCGGCATCACTGCAACAATCATTGATCCAAGTGACGGTACGGCGGCGAGCGCCAACCCCGCCGCGCTGGTCAAACCCAGACTCGATCAACAGGACCGGCCCGAGAGCCGCTTTTTTCTCGAGAGCTACCTGTACGCGCTCCGTGAATATAACGAAACGAACGCGGTCATAGATAGGGGCGTGTTTCACGCCGGCACGAGCGAGAAAGAGACGCAAAGGTTTGAAAAACTTGTAGAACTCGCTGCCTTGCCGCCTGAGCATATGGTTTGCGCAGGCGGCCCTTACGGCCTCAAAGGTCTTAACTTTCCAAGCGCGCTCGTGATTGACCCGGCCAAAGCCTGCGCCGCATTTTTAAAAGGAGCCGTCCACGTCAAAGCCCGCGCGCACGCTTTAGAAAACAACGGCGGAGAGTGGCAAATCTATGACAGAAACCATAATTTACTCGCCTCAGGAACCCATGTAATTTTGGCCTTAGGTGCAGGGATGCGTGACTTCCAAAGCGCGCCTGAATTACCTCTGCGCTATAGCCGCGGACAAATCACAATGGCGAACACGGCCCTCGCCTCGCCTTTCACCTATGGCGGCTATGCCATACCGCTGAATAAAGACGGCGCAGAAAACCTCACGCTTATCGGCGCGACCCATGCAAGGCTCACAGCGGCCGATCCCTACAAGGTAACCGCCGAAGATGACGCCGAAAACCTTTTCAAGTTCACGGCTATCACCGGAGAAACGCCCACTCCGCTTTCAGGAAAATCCAGAGCATCCATAAGAGTGACACAGGCCAATACTTTACCCCTCATCCATGACCAAGGAAACGGCATAATTTCTCTGACGGCACTTGGCTCACGAGGGTTTTGTTTCGCGCCAGCGTTAGCCGAAAACATAGTCTCGAATATGTGTGAAGACCCGCACGTTATGGGGCCGTTTTGGGAAACTCACACATAATAAATAAAAAGGGCGAGCTTTCCGGCGAGAGAGAAATCCGACCTGAAAGCCCGCCCCGCCGTGCATTTGCGTCCCATGACATCATGAAACGCAACCTACACAAGGCTTATGTAATCCTAAGAGCCCCCTCTTAAGATCAGTGTCTAATGCCCGATATCAATATCAGCGCTGCCGCTGGTCTTAGTCGATTTCTCGCCCGTCACACGGCTAACGTAAATGTCGGCGCTCCCACTCGCGGAGAGGTCTGCCTTTTCAGCCGTGCCGTCGAAACGGACATCGCTGCTACCGCTTGCCGTGATTATAAGAGTCTCAAGCGACCCGTCATCAATATTAACGTCGCCGCTGCCGCTGGTTTTAATCAGGGCTCGCCCTTGTATGTCTTCAATCGATAAATCCGTTGAGCCTCGGCCCTCATAGGTTAATTCGTGGCTGACCTTATCTATCGATACATCTCCTGACCCAGAGCTTTTTATGAATAAGGACCGCGATACCTCGTCGGCTTCCACATCACCCGATCCGGAAACAGTTAAATTGAGGGAGTCTGCCGTATCAAAATCAACATTGCCTGACCCTCTAATTTTAATCACAGCTTCGCCGACATTATCAAATTCAAGATCGCCGGACCCTTTAATAGCGCCGACAAGACTTCCAATATTCTCGGCAGCAAATTTACCAGACCCGGTAATATCTAAGCTTAATGGCCCGTTTATATCGGCCGCACTTAAGCGTCCGCAATGACCCAAGTTTATATCAGCCCCAGAAATATTTCCGATAGTTCCGAAAGGAATAGAGTTGTCGACTATCACCATGAGCGTCTCAGGGCCTGTGATGGTTACATTCGGATAGTCATCAAGGTCCTTATAACCACCGACTACGCCCTTTTTCTCTTCCTTATCTGACCATGACCAACTGAACTTTCCGTAAAAGTCTTTGCAGCCATCGCCGTCAGGATCATTTATGCCGCCGTCAATGGTAAGATCATCGCCTCGCGTGTCAAAATCCACATCTTCGGCACGTTTCTTATTCGATATTTTTAGATCGGCACCTGGACTTGTTTCAACGGTAATTTTTCCGACATAGTTCTTGAGTGTTAGGACGGATTCTCCAGCGAAGGCGGGGGCCGCAAATCCGCTCAGCGTTAATACTGCAGCGGCTAAACATAAATTATTCTTCAACATCGTATCTCTCTCTATTCTTTATCGGTGCTTTGGTAGCTTTTGGCGGCTAATCTTAAAACCGTACCGTAAAGGCGCGGTCACCTTTGGTCGTCAGTGTCACAGCAAAATCAGGGATACTGGCTACGTCGACTTTGAGACCGTTTACGCCAGCTTCGAAAACTATGGATCCTGCTGTTACGTTCAGGGATTGCGGGGTGAAGGTGTGAGCGCCTGTGCCGAGTGCTCCGGCGCCGATTAAAGTTGCTAAGGTAATCTTGATCATTGTCTCTCTCCAATATTATCAAGCGTCTTAAGGAACCTGGCCGGCTCCTCCCCCGTAAAGGGGAGGGCCAAGCTCTTTAGTTCTCCAAGTCGCGGAAGTCGCGGCGTAGTTTCCATTCTTTTGATGTGATGGACCGTTCAAGATCCTGCATCCGTGTTTCAAGTGATCGAAACTTAGATTTCACATCGCGGAATGAGGCTGTCCGCACCGGTGTGTCGGGGTTTTCTTTTCGGGCTTTGCTAGCCTCGCGATATTCTCGGCGGTAAGGCGCTCTGGCGTCGGATGGGATAAAAATCCACATGCCTAGATAGACCCAAAACACAACCCCGCCGGACATAAAGAAACTGATGACAGCGAGGATCCGGACGATCGTTGCATCAAGTCCAAGGTAGTCGCCAACTCCGGCACAAACACCGCCTATCATGCCGTCAATTTTGTTCCGGCGAAGCTTTTTGTGAGGCTCAGTATATTCGTAGTTATCACCAGCGCCGTCCCAATCATAATCATTGAGGGCACGGTGAACGCGGTTTTTATATCGTCTTGTCATGTTTCTCTCTCCAAGATGGGATTTCATCGTCTAGAATACGTTCCAGAACATTGACGCGCTGATCTAGGATATCAGCGATTTTGGACATTTGGGTCAGTTCAGCGATTTGGTCATCGCTCATGTGGCCCATCATGTTTTCTTTATGTTTGTAATGCGATTTCAGCATACTTGATCCGACGCCCATAATGATGGCGATAATCGGGATCATAAAAACTAAAATTTCTGGTCTCATAATAATTCTCTCTCTCTTTAAAGTGGCCGGGAGCGTTAGAGGGGGAAGCAACACCCCCGGCCAAGACCTATATTAGGTCTATATTACTTAGTAGCGGATTTTTTGACAGCCGTTGGCTTTGCGCCTTTTATGCTGGCCTTCAAAGCCTCAAGCTCTGTTTCAATCGCTTCGTCCGCTTCCATCTGAGCAAACTGGTTTTCCAAGCTTTCGCCGGAACCAAGGTCATAAGATTCCACCTGAGCTTCAAGCTCATCAACCTTACGCTCCATCCGATCGTAACGTGCAAGCGCATCTTCGACTTTGTGGTCAGCCAGCTTCGAACGTACCCGAATTTGGTTTTGAGCAACATTTGTCCGCATAGCGAGCGCTTTATGTTTGGCCCGAGCTTCATCCAGCTTCGTTTGAAGTTTGGACAAATCCGCGTCAGCCTTGCCTACTGCCTCGTCGAGAATTTCAATTTCTTGAGACGCGACATCAGCCATGCTTTCGGCTTGCTTTTTAGCCTGTAAAGCGCCTCGTGCGAGGTCTTCACGGTCTTTATTGAGGGCAAGCTCAGCTTTAGCACCCCATTCTGCGGCGCGTACTTTATAAGCGTCCGCTTTGCGGCCTAACTCTTTGCGCTCGGCGATATTGCGGGCGGCGTCTGTGCGAACTTCTACCAGCGTATCTTCCATTTCCTGGATGATAAGGCGAGCGATTTTCTCCGGGTTCTCAGCCTTGTCAATCATTGAGTTGAGATTGGAGTTGATGATATCACCCATTCTTGAAAAAATTCCCATTGTCGTCTCCTTAAGATATATTGGGGTTAAAAAATTGTCGCGATGAGGAAACCGGCGGCGAAGAAGCCCCAACATTCCATTTTGCGGGTTGATAGATAACGCAGGAAGCGGAAAAATTTAGCCTTCCAAGCTTCCGTTGTTTCGACATGGCTCGCACGATCTTCGAAAGTGCGGTCCAAGTTTTCGTTGTTATTACGTGGCATCTTCGCTCTTCCCTAAATTCCGAGGCCGGAAATCCGGACACCGCCAGTGCGGTGGGATAGGGCTGCAGCGCGGCGGCGGCGGCGGACGGAGCGGGCGGGAGCAGTCACATCCGTAGTTAGGGCGGTGTGACCTGCATCTATATCTGTTGTGCGGAAGGTCATCTGTTCTCTCTCTTTCTTGGCCTCTTCTGGGCCGGGTAATGCGCTAGCCCCGATGGCCAGCGACAAATTCAATATGCGAAATCCCGCGCCAATTGTCGATAAGTTTTAAGTTATTGATTTTACTGTATTATTTTCATATTATTGAAGATTCAATTATATCATTTGGTGAATTACACCATTTTATGGCTTTGATTTCTTTAATATTTAGCGTATATAGCCACACATGGCTACCAAACCCCCACAGTTCATTGGCGAATCTACCCAGTTCCACGCTATCCTTGACCGAATTTCTGACCTAGCGGCTCTAGATCGCCCTATTTTAATCGTCGGAGAGCGCGGAACAGGCAAAGAACTCGTTGCATCCCGCCTTCACTTTCTCTCTCCGAGGTGGGAGCAAGCCTATATACGCGTAAACTGCGCTGCTTATACAGATGAAGACCTAGAAATCGCCCTCTTTGGCGAGTCCATTCATGACGGTCTCTTTAATGAAGCCAATGGAGGGACGCTTTTCCTCGACAATATAGATGCGGCGGCATTGTGGATGCAGGAACGGTTACTCCGCTTTGTGGAAACTGGCGAATTTGAGGCCGTTGGAAGCCGCGACACACGAACCGTCAACATTCATGTAATCGCCGCAGCCTCACCAACCACAGACCTACGCCAAGTCGTAAAAGCAGGCACCTTTAGCGCAGAGCTCCTCGACCGCCTCGCCTCGCACGTTCTAACTCTCCCCCCTCTCAGAATACGGCCAGACGATATCCAGCCTCTTGTAACCCACTTTGGGAAAGCCATCGTTTCATCCTTAGGCGCGCAGCGATTCCCTGGCATCACACCAGAAGCCCTGGCCTTTTTGCAAACGCAGCCTTGGCCCGGAAATGTGAGAGACTTAAAGAATGTTATCGAACGCAGTACGGCGGAGAGCTTTCTCGTCGACGAAAGCCTTCTAGAACCTATCCACGTCATGATCATGGATCCATTTCAGGATACATGGTCGGCACACGCCCCCTCGCAAGTGGGGGCACCGCTTAGGGCTCCCAGCACACTACCGCCAGAGCAAGGCGACCCAAAAACCGCTGACTTACCAAGCCGCGTTATGACTTTTGAACGCGGCCTTATTGACCAAGCGCTGGACCGGCATGAACACCACCAAGGCAAAGCCGCCGACTATCTCGGGCTATCCTACCACCAATTCAGAGGCCTTCTTAGAAAGCACGGCCTTAAGAAATAGCCCGAACCTAGCCATCACTAGAAAGAAGCGCGTACATATCGTGGTCTGCCCAAACCCCATTTATCTTTAGATAGCCCCGCGCTGTGCCTTCTTTGGTAAACCCTACGGCCTCGAGCAAACGAATAGAGCGTTCATTTTCGGGCTGAACAGCGGCCTCTAAACGATGAAGTCCTAGGCTTTCGAAACAAAATTTTGAAGCCTCACGAACAGCGGCCCGCGCGAATCCATTGCCAGAATATTGTTCGCCGAGCCAATAACCGATCTGCGCAGTTTGCGCGACATGACGGCGAACCCCAATAATATTGCAAGCGCCTATAAGCGCTTTGTCACTGCCGCGAAAAATGTGAAACGGATACCCCGTGTCGGCGTCGACCATTTTTTTGAAACCAGACAGTCTGGCTTTATAGGAACCCCTCGTAAATTGCGCCGCGCTCCATTCAGGTTCCCACGGCGTTAAATAATCCTCATTGGCCCGCCGCAAATGCGTCCACGTCTCAAACTCCGCCCAGCGCGGGTGGCACATCTCTATCGCGCCACCGCGTGCCCGCGCGGTTAAAACGGTTTGCGTAGTGACTTTCATCGAAACGACAGACGACCTGCGCGTTTATGCATAATCAGGTAAATCACCAAAAGCGTTAGCGCGAGGCCGTACCATGTCAGCATATAGTCAAAGTGATTATTGCGAATATCAGGACGGCGAGCCGGCAGCGCTTTAGCATCCCCCGCGCCGAGTACCGCATCCACATAAAACCGCATATCAGTGTCGCCCTTAATACTATCGGCCCAGTTATGTGTTTCTGGCAGGGCATTAAAGGCAAACCAACGGTTTTTCTCTGGAGAACTGTCGGTATGGCTTTGGTCTGGCCGCGCCAAGCGGACATAGCCGTTTAAAACTACGGGCCCCGAGACTTGCGAAGGCTTTCCGTTCTCATGTTCGTCATTAGAAATTGTTTCAAGCCCTGCGAAGACGACAGCGCCGCCTTCTGATACAGGCGAAAAAACGCGCCAGCTTATGTTGTAGTTTGCAGAGCTGAACATATGAAAGCTCTCTCCCTCAGCATAATCGCCGCTGAAGCCAATTCTGCGAAAGTCGATAGGCTCGCCTTTGCTTAATGCCTCTTGCACTTGGGTAAGCGACGCAAAGGGCGGCGCGTCGGCGACTTGTTCAATCTCGGCAAGCAATGCCGTTTTCCACTGCAAACGCTGATATTGCCAAGTGCCAAGCGCAATGAGAATCGCAAGCGCAATAACGGTTACGATCGTGAGACCGAGCATAGGGCGGAAAGACAGTTTCATGGCGCTGGCCTAGTGGTTATTTGCTACCGCAAAGCTTAATCATAGATCACGTCAGCTTCGGTTTTGGCTTTGACTTCTTCCAAGCTTACGTCTGGTGCAAGCTCTTTGAGGCGGAAGCGTTTCTGCTCTCCTTCGCGCGCAAAGACGCCAAGATCGGTGATCACCATATCAATGCAGTTTTGCCCTGTTAGCGGCAGCGTACAAGCCTTGAGAAATTTGCTTTCGCCGCGTTTATTCGTGTGATCGAACAACGCAATGCAGCGCTTAACACCAGCAACCAAATCCATCGCGCCGCCCATGCCTTTGACCATTTTGCCTGGGATCATCCAGTTCGCAATATCGCCGTTCTCGGCGACTTCCATTGCGCCCAAAATTGAGAGATCAATATGCCCGCCACGGATCATAGCAAAGCTCATGGCGCTGTCAAAAAATGTCGATTTAGGTAGCGTCGTGATCGTCTGTTTCCCCGCATTAATCAGGTCAGCATCTTCTTCGCCCGCATAAGGGAAAGGCCCCATGCCGAGCATACCGTTTTCGGATTGTAAGGTCACATCCATGCCGTCCGGAATGTGGTTAGCCACAAGCGTTGGAATGCCAATGCCGAGATTAACATAGTACCCGTCTTGGAGTTCGCGCGCGGCCCGCGCCGCCATTTGATTTCTATCCCATGCCATACTGTATTCCTTTTAGTTCGCGCGTTTCCAGCGGATTAGGCCGAAAGCCAAAAACACCAAAGACAGAACAATCGTGCCATATTTCATATTCGTATAAAGGCTCGATCGCTCGATAATTTCCGCGTTAAGTTCCGGATAGCTCAACACTATTTTTCCAAGCAGTGTATTCTCTGCAAAATCAAACATTGCAGACATGAATGGCACTACCGCCAAGTAACGCCACGCCGTAGGCTTAAACAAAGCGTACAACCAAAGGACACCAAAGCCGCCATAGGCGAGCGGGTAGAGCATATCCAAACTTTGAATTTTGCTATAAATCGCGAAGCTCTGATTACCTTGGTAAGCGGACAGAGTTTGATCGACGAGTTCAGGCGTGCGGCCACCGAACTGCATATCTAATATGCCCTGCCCAGAAATATTAAAGATCTGCACCCCCCAGACAAATAATATTATACTGATCGCAAGCGTCGCCAATCCGAATAATAGAACGAGTTTACCGAGACGTGACATTAGGAGGCGCGCTCGCGAACTGTTAGCTGCTCAATACGCTTCTCGCACTTAGCCTCGACGATGCGCTGTACGAAAATACCGGGCGTATGAATGAAGTTCGGGTCAAGCGTTCCGACAGGCACGATTTCGTCCACTTCGGCGACTGTATTTTTTCCGGCCATAGCCATCATCGGATTGAAGTTCCGCGCGGTCGATTTAAAAATCAAATTACCTTCCGCGTCGCCCTTCCAAGCCTTGATAATGGAGAGGTCAGATTTCAAGCCCGTCTCCATGATGTAAGTTTCGCCGTCAAATTCGCGAACAGGTTTACCTTCAGCAATCAATGTTCCAACGCCTGTCTTAACGTAAAAGCCGGGAATGCCAGCGCCGCCAGCGCGGATGCGTTCGGCCAATGTCCCTTGCGGGTTAAACTCAAGCTCTAATTCTTTTGCGAGATATTGCCGTTCAAACTCTTTATTTTCGCCGACATAGGAGCTGACCATTTTCTTGATTTGGCGAGATTCGAGCAGCAAGCCGAGACCGAACCCGTCAACGCCCGCATTATTGGAAATGGCGGTGATGTTTTGCGCGCCGCTGTCTCGCAAAGCCGCGATGAGGTTTTCAGCAATGCCGCAAAGGCCGAAGCCGCCGGACATCACCGTCATACCGTCAAACGTTAGGCCTTCTAGCGCCGCGTCTGCCGTCTCAAAAACTTTACCTGTCATGCGAAGTCCTTTGTTTATTTACCAATCTATACTTTCAGACGCTTTGGAGCAAATGCCTATACTCTACGCGGCCTCGCCGCGAAGACGGCCTTTGGCGCGTTCAGAGCCGAGCAAGGTCAGGATCGCGCCCATTTCAGGGCCGCGGTTTCTTCCGGTCAAGGCGCGGCGAAGCGGCATGAAGAGGCCCTTCCCTTTACGTCCTGTTTCGGCCTTGAGCGCGCTTGTCCATTCACTCCATGTTGTATCCGTAAGCTCTTCCGGAAGCGACTCCGCCGCCGCCGCGCAAAATGCTGCGTCTTCATCTTCGATCTGTCCGGCCATTGGCGCGAATAGAGCCGTTGACCATCCGGCAATATCGGCAAGCTTTTCAAGGTTGGCGCGGATTAACAGCCAGAAGTCTTCGCCGCCGCCAACGCCGTAGGCATCAAGGCGGTCTTTCACGGCATCATAAGGCATATCGTGCAGCAGCCGAGAGTTTACGAGTGCCAGTTCGGCCTCGTCGAAACGTGCCGGCGCGCGGCCGATTTTGTCAAAGGAGAACTCTTCCATCAGAGTATTGATAAAGACCCGCGCTTCTACGGGATCAGATGTCCCGATTTTCGCGAGCAGAGAATTAATCGCCATAGGTTCTAGGCCTTGATCGCGAAGCTCGTCCATCGAGAGCGAGCCGATCCGCTTGGACAGACTTTTCCCGTCTGCGCCGACAAGAAGCGGCGTATGGGCAAAGCCCGGAACGTGATCGCCGAGGGCTTTAAAAATTTCGATCTGCGCGCCGGAGTTGGTCACGTGATCTTCGCCGCGAATGACGTGTGTGATTTTGGCGTCAATATCATCGACAACGCTCGGTAGCGTATAGAGGTAAGAACCGTCGCCGCGAATAAGAACGGGGTCAGAAAGCGAGCTTGTATCAATATTTTGCGCGCCGCGTACCATATCCGTCCAACTCGCAATGCCGCCAGAGAGCTTGAAACGCCAATGCGGCGTACGCCCTTCGGCCTCATAAGCGGCCTTTTGTTCGTCGGTTAAACTAAGCGCCGCGCGGTTATAAACTGGCGGCTTTCCGGCCACGCGCTGTAGCTTACGTTGACGGTCAAGCTCGTCGCCAGTTTCGTAGCACGGATAGAGAAGGCCTGCGGCTTTGAGCTTGGCGGCGGCTTCGTCGTAGAGATCAAAGCGTTCGGATTGATTGAACGTACTGTCCCAATTCATACCAAGCCATGTCAGGTCTTCTTTCAGACCGTCTTCGTAGGCTTTGGTTGAACGCTCTGTATCTGTATCGTCTACGCGCAGGATAAATGTACCTTCGTTTTGCGCCACGAATAAATAGTTCATCAAAGCGGTACGAACATTCCCCACATGAAGCTTTCCAGTGGGCGACGGGGCAAAACGGCAAATAACGGACATAATCAACTCTCATACAGGGCGCATGGGCCAATTATATGACGGGCCATCATGCGAATAAAATGCAGTGATTGCGCGATACAGGGTTACGGGCGAAAAATAAACGCAAATCTTGTGTCTTTTACGGCGGGAAGTTGCGCGAGGGTTCGATGCCTACGCCGCCATTGTAGTGTCATCCCGAAATTTGCATGGGCGAATATCCGGGATCTCGAAAGATAGAATGCCCAAGCACACTCAAGCCAAGCCGCGCGAGACACCGGCTCGCGGGCCGGGGTGACAAATTTCGAAAGTTCTATTTTGGCGCGCCCTCACACACAAATACCTCCGCCCGCGCCCTCGGGTTTTGAGGGGCGGCGCGAATTTTACGAAGAGGATTAAAGTTTTACGGCGGTGCGGGATCGCAGGGAGCGGCTAGGCTTAACCGCGCATGGCCCAAGACAGCCATAGCGCCAGCAAACTGCGCGGACGCCATGCCTAACAATGCTTTGATTAGCGCCGCAATATGATGGACGGACGATAAGCCAAATACGCGCGTGCGGCCAAGGCCGCTATCGCGGGTTTAGTTTTCCATAAACTGGGCCATCGTCCAATGTTTCGGCATGGCCGCAATATAAGATAGGTGCGCGAAGGCGCGCGGCGTATAGCGCGCAGGATTAACGGGGCGCTGCCATTTGAGCATAAATTTACGCGCGCGCCGCAAACAAGAAGCTTGCGCACGCCGAAGCTGCCGATTGTCTTTTATAGGCGGAAGGCTGCCATCATCAGACATGGGCTGTTCGAAATAAAGCCTCCCGGTTCTGTTTGCCGCAAAGCGCAGAACCCAGCCCAGCAACACAAGGACAGGCGCGTAGATGTAAGCAAGGCCCGTAAGGCGCGGCTCTATCTCCTCTCTGTCAAATTGTTGATGGGCGGGGTTTTGCATGATGCGGCTCTCGTGAAATTAAGTGAGAACATATATAGAACAAAATGCATGATAAGTCAAGGAATATATTCCGGATCGCGACCGTCGTCGCATCCCGATCATCCCATACTTGTCATCCCCGACTCTGCGTTTGCTTGCAAACGCTCAATCGGGGACCTCGAAATTATTTCGCGCAAAACTCTCGAGACCCCGGCGCGGCGGCCGGGGTGACATGTGATAGAGTTAAAGGCTAAGGCCGAGCCATCAAAGCCGCGATACTCAAACGGCGGAGTACCGCGCACTTCATTGTAGCGGGTCGATTGAAGCGATTACGGTTATTACGCGCCGGCAACCGCGTCCCGATATCTATTCGTTATCGGATAGCGTCTATCGCGGCCAAAATTCTTGCTACCGATCTTAACGCCCGGGGGGGCTTGGCGGCGTTTATATTCGGCGATGTAGAGCAAGTGCTGGATGCGTTTGACATCGGCGGGCGTGTTGCCGCGCGCGATGATGGCTTCGACGGGCGCTTCTTCTTCGATCAAGCCGAAGAGGATATCGTCAAGGACGGGATATTCCGGCAAGCTGTCACTGTCTTTTTGGTCATCGCGCAGTTCCGCCGACGGGGGCTTGGTGATGATACGGTCAGGGATCGGGTAATCGCCGCCGAGCATATCTTCAGGATTATGCTCATTACGCCATTTCGCCAGCGCAAAGACTTCGGTTTTATAAACGTCTTTGAGCGGGTTATAGCCGCCGCACATATCGCCGTAGAGCGTCGCGTAACCCACCGCCATTTCGGATTTATTCCCCGTTGTCACCACCATAGGCCCGTATTTATTAGACAGGGCCATAAGCACGAGCGCGCGGGAGCGGGACTGGATATTTTCTTCTGTCGTATCGGGCTCGCGGCCTTCAAATAACGGGCCGAGCATTTCCCCGAAGGCATCAATGGCGGGTTTAATGGGGACATTATCGTAACGGCAGCCAAGGCTTTCCGCGCATTCTTCTGCGTCGGTGAGGCTGTCGCCCGATGTGTATTTCGTTGGCATCATCACGCACCACACGCGGTCAGGGCCGAGCGCGTCGACCGCAACGGAGGCCGCCATGGCGCTATCTATGCCGCCAGAGAGGCCGAGGATGACCTGTTTAAAGCCGTTTTTATTGACGTAATCGCCAAGGCCGAGGCACATAGCGCGCCAATCGGCTTCATAGCCTGTGAGTTGTTCATAGGTTTCCGCTTTGATGCATGTCCAAACGCCGTCTTGCTTTTCCCACGTCGCAATATCGAAGTCTTCGATGAAGGAGCGCAGGGATTGCACGATGGTTTCGTCTGCGGCCATGGAGAAACTTGAGCCGTCAAAAACCAGCTCGTCCTGCCCGCCGACTTGGTTGACATAGACAAGCGGTAGGCCTTCATTATGGACTTTCTCGCCGAGGGCTGCGACGCGTTCCGTCAGCGCCGTACGCCGCCACGGCGAACCGTTGGGAGAAATCATAATCTCTGCGCAGTTGCTAGCCAGATGATCCGCCACGCCTGGCTGCCACAAATCTTCGCAGATCGGGATGCCGATTTTAACGCCTTTAAAGGTGATGGGAAGCGGAAGCGGCCCGCGGGTAAACACACGCGCTTCGTCAAACACGCCGTAATTGGGCAAGTGATGCTTGTAGCGAATATCGGTGATTTCGCCGTCTTGCATGAATAGAGCGGCGCTATAGAGCACTCCGCCCTCGTTCCACGGCGTCGAGACCACCGCGGCTGGGCCGCCTTTGGTGAGCTTGGCAAAGCTTTCTGCGGCGACTTTGCAGTCTTCTACGGCGGCGGGTTTTAAAACCAAATCCTCTGGCGGATAACCGATTGTGATGAGTTCGGGCAGAACAAGAATGTCCGCCCCGCCCGCTTTGGCCTTCGCAAGAGCCTGTCGTGCTTTCGCCATATTGCCGGAAATATCTCCGACACAAGCATTGATCTGCGCCGAAGCAATTTTAAGTGTTTGAGTCATGGATGCGGTTTACGCGGATGCGCTTGCGGCGGCAAGAGCGCAGTTTTATTCGATCCGCTCATTTCCGGGATCGTCCGCCCAAGGCTTTAATAAAAACCCATGATTTTGATCATCAAACCAAGTAATAGATTCATACGGAATAAATATACGTTCAGGGCGGCCTTTGAAATATACAATGACGCTTATACCTAACGATGTTGCTTGGAGATCCTTGTACTCATATTGGAGGTATATCCAAACAGTTTCCCTGTCTTGCTTATAGGATGAGAGCACATCGTCGTTTAAAATAATGTCTTTGTGATAGGGGTCAAACCCAATTCGGAACCAATGTCCATACGGCAAACATGGCCACTCAGAGGCCGTCTCAATCACCACCTGTATTTGGTCGCTCGCTTTAGGTATCTCGCGAATTTTTTCATAATTTATTGGGAGAACTTTATGTCTTTTCAAACGCCAACTTTGAAGAGCGCTGCACTCGCCTGTTCGAAAAAACATGGCTTTATCTATGCTGTCAGGCCGAGCACTCGCGAGTCCAATTATGGCTCCCACAATCACCAAGACTAGAATCAGAACACTATTTCTTCTCATGAACTCCACAAATTACGCCTAAAGGAGTTAATCACAAAAGTCTGCTTAAAATTCCTATATTCACATGCTCGTCAAATTATGGGATTGGGCAGAGCAATTCAAATATAACTGTCTACCTGCCGATGCGTGAACCAAAGTCCCTGACGTCTTCTGTTACGGCCTCCGCGCGATTAACCACCCATTAACCATAAACTCTCAGCGCCTGCTATTGGGCCCAAATTCCCCTCACGCTGGCACGTTTCCTGCTTTTACCCCTGTAACACTTATTTAACGTGTTCAGAACGGGACATTATCATGTTTAAACGCTTTAGCCTGAAACAGCTCTCCAGAGATACTTCCGGACAGTTTTCAATCCTCTTCGCTCTTGGATCGACGGTCCTAATGCTTGGCTCCGCCGTAGCGATTGACATGGCCGGTTTGCAGAAGTCAAAAAGCCGGATCAATGACATTGCCGATTCTGCCGCTCTGGCAGGCGCGTCAGCATCCGAGCTTAGCAACACGCAGCGTGAAAAGGTCGTTCAGGACTATATCACCGCCAATAGCGGCCCAGAGCTTTTGTCCCTTATGGACGGCTCGCCTGTGATTAAGTTTGACGATGCGCAAAAAGAAGTCAGCGTTACGTTTGGCGTAAACACTCAACCACTTTTTGGCAAAGTTTTGGGCAAAAGCAGCCTTCCCTTAAATACAAAGAGCGTCGCGTCCTATGCGGATGAGAGCGTTAGTCCCGTCACGGTCGCCTTCGCGCTTGACGTCTCGGGTTCTATGAACTGGAATACGAGCGACGGAGCCGTGAAAATTGACGCGCTGAAAGACAGCGTCGCGCTGCTTTTCCGCGAGATTGAAGCCGAAATGGACACACCCGCAGACCTTACGAAAACACTTCGGACGGGCATGTCTTCTTATAATACAGGCATTACTAAGCGTCAGCCTATGGGCTGGGGCTGGAACGGTCTTGACCGCGCCGTAAACCGCCTATCGGCTGGCGGAGGTACAAATTCGACGAGTTCGCTGACTTACGCTCATAACCAAATCTTGCAAGATCGTCAGTACCGACAGCTTAACGATCCATCCTATAACCCATCTCTCGCCAAAGAATATGTGGTGTTCATGACCGACGGCGACAACAACCGAAACTCATGGGACGACGCCTCTTATACGGAGTGCGCGGCGATGCAGAATGACGGCATTGAAGTCTTCACCATCGCTTTCGCTGCGCCCGAGAAAGGACAAGCCCTGTTGATGGATTGCGCGTCTCGCAATGACCTAACCCCGATTAAAACTAGCGCCGATACATGCCGAGGCACCTACATGACAGGTTCAAACCCTACGGGAATGGACGACTGCAAAACCCATATCGCGCCGCTAAAAACGCAGCACTTCTTTGATGCTAGTGACGCGGGCGCTTTCAAAGACGCCTTCCGCAACATCGGCAAAGAGATCGTCGAACGCGGCGTGCGGATCAAAGCATAGAGCCCCAAACCGCCGAAACGTCCTACGAAATTAAGATAATAAAAAAGCGCCGCTAGGATTTTAACGGCGCTTTTTCATGCCTAAACGGCAAATGATATGACGTCTTACCCCGTAAACACGACACCGACAGCGCCGTATTTTCTCCAGACGAGTTTGCAAGTGTGAACGACGTCATCATTGACCACCCGTACTTTGAAGCTTTTCGGAAGAAACTTTGTATTGACCATGTCAAGCTGCGCGCCCGTACGGGACATGTTACGCATGATGCCGTCAAAGACGCCGCCATCATGCAGGATAATTCTGACCTTTTTAAACCTGAGCGTTCGCTCGCAAAACCGTCGTTCCGTATCAAAATTATCGTTATGCGCCCGCATGTAAAACTCCCAGAATATTATCCCAAGGTTTATGCAAGCGCCGCGCCAGATTTAGCGCGGCGGTCAGATTTTGGAGACGCATCTCGCCTAAGTGTTATTTGGCTGAATAATACTCTGCGAGGGAGCGGAACATATCGATATTGACGTTCATAGAATGGCCGTAGCCTTCCATAGAATATGAAAAAGTCCGGTGCGCCGCGTTTTTCGCGATGACGATATTGGCTTCAGGATTGACGTAAATATATTGCCCGTAAATGCCAACGGCGAAGAAGTCGCCTTTATTCGGCCCCTCCTGAGGCATAGGCACCCACCACTGATAGCCGTAACCCACACCTCGGTCAGACATGGACGGAGCAGAGAAACGTGTGGAATCTGCGACCCATTCCGCGGGCACGACTTGTTTGCCGTTCCATTGACCTTTTTGCAGGAAGAGCTGCCCAAATTTCGCGTAATCCCTTGTCCGCAAATTCAGCCCGCCAAGGGCAAAAGCTACGTTCTCGCCGTCCGTGAGATAATACGGCGCCTTGCCAAAGCCGAGATTGGCCCCGTAAGTTTCGTTAAACATCGTGTGTAAGGATTTACCCGTAGCCGCCCGTAAAACCATCGCGGCGACATGCGTATCAATAGAGACATACTGCCACCTTGTGCCTGGCTCGGTCTCGCGCTCGGTCAGACCGGCCGCGAAGGCGTCCATAGATTGGCCAAGACCCAAGACGCGGCCCATTTTATTAATGTCGGACTTAGGGTCCATATAGTCTTCGTTAAACTTCACGCCGCTGGCCATATTAAGAACATTGCGGATGCTCGCGCCTTCATAAGCGCTACCCTTAAACGCTGGTACATAGGTTTCGACCGTATCATCAAGACTTATAATATCGCCGTCCTGCAAGGCTTGTCCGTACAGGCCCGACATAAAGGATTTCGCGACAGACCAGCTTATGCGAAGGTCATCTTTCTCCGTGCCGAGATAGTAGTTCTCGTTCAGGATTTTCCCGTCTCTAATAACGATAAAAGCCGTAGTCTCCATAAGCCCCAAGAGTTTTTCAAGGTTCTGATCCTTACCGGCGATCTTGACTGTTTCTGGTAGGGCCTCAGGCGCTTCGGGCCAGACGAACGGCTCGCCGCTGATCTCAAGATCATTGTGCAGGAAGGCCGCGTCCATATGGGAGAAGTTCTGAACAATTTTGTCTTCGTCAAACAATGAATTGACAGTTTTGAGACGCTGTATTTTCGTCCAGTTAAAGGCCGCAAAAATAGCAGCGACACCGATTAGCGCGATAAGCGCCCATAGAGTTTTTTTCATAATTGTCCATCAACAATAAGCCCAGCTTTTAACGCTCGGAGCCCATTCCCCCCTGTTATGGCAACAGGTTTACCATCTAGAACAGCTTCTACAAAGGCATTTGTCGCCGCGCCTAAACTATCTTTAGCCATAGGGTCTTCGCCGAAGTCTGCATTCAGATCAAAGGGCGTATCGTGTGCGAGTGTTTTTGCATTAAAATCGATATCCACTGTGCCGCTTGGATAGACCACCCGCATCTGGCGAGAGCTGGCCTCTTCCACGCGGCTAGCCTCAAGATGGGCATTAGCGCCTTTGAACTTTAGTTTCGCAAAGGCAGCGTCAGAAGTTTGCGACCTGACACAAAGCGACTCGCCCTCTATGGCGACCGGGTCCGATCCCATAAGCCACAAGACCAAATCAAGATCGTGGGTCATCAAATCAAGTGTGACAGAAACATCTGTGCCGCGTGCAGAATAAGGCGAGAACCGATGTCCCGTAATTTGCAGAGGTTTTTCAGAGACACGGTTAAGACCAATGGCTTTTAAGACAAAGCGTTCCTGATGCCCGACTTGGACAATTAACTTCTTACGCTCTGCGAGATCAACAATTTGGGCCGCCGTTTCAACCGTGTCGGCAATCGGCTTTTCGATAAGCACATGCCGTCCCGCGTCTAAGGCCTTTAACGCCATTGTGCCGTGATGCGAAGCGGGAGCTGCGACGATAACGGCGTCCACATCAGCCAGCATCTGCTCATAAGCCGCATAAGCGCGCACCTTATGCTTCGCCGCTTGGCGTTTAGCTCCCGCATGATCCGGATCATAAACACCGACAAAATCAATACGGTCATGCGCCGAGCATTTACCCGCATGATAGCCGCCAAAAACGCCTGCGCCGACGACGCCTAGTCTAAGTTTTTTAGTCATGTGGCTATAAACCTCTATTCAGGGCGATTAGGCAACCCTATGTTAGCAACCTCACATGCACGAAAGGTTACGTTATGTCACTGAAATCAACTGAAGTTCATCTCGCTCACTACCCTAAAGGTCTGCCAGCCATGGACACGTTTAAATTTGTTAAGGTTGACGTTCCGTCCCCGCAAGACGGCGAGGTCACAGTCAAGAACCATTTCATGTCTGTTGATCCTTATATGCGCGGACGAATGACAGGCGTAGAGTCTTATGTTCCCCCGTTTCAAATCGGCGAAGCCATGACTGGCGGCGCGGTAGGCGAAGTGATTGAAAGCCGCCACCCCGACTTCAAACCCGGCGATATGGTACTGTCTATGCGAGGATGGCGCGAAGCGTTTACGGCCTCTGTTGAAGACATGGCCGCCGAAAACTTTCGCACAATCGACACGTCTATGATCCCAGCGTCTGCCTATTTAGGCGTTGCAGGTATGCCGGGCCTAACCGCCTATGCTGGACTATATGATGTGGCCAAATTCAAAAAAGGCGACACGGTTTTAGTTTCCGGCGCGGCGGGGGCTGTGGGCTCCATCGTTTGCCAGCTGGCGAAGGCTGACGGCGCATATGTGGTGGGAATCGCCGGAAGTGATTCGAAGTGCGAATGGCTCAAATCACGCGGAGTCGATGCTGTCGTGAACTACAAAACCGCAAAAAACATGACGGAAGCGCTGCAAAAAGCGGCGCCGCAAGGCATTGATGTCTTTTTTGAGAACGTTGGCGGAGACATATTAGAAGCAGCCCTTAACGTCATGAATCCCTTTGGGCGCATTGCTATCTGCGGAATGATTGCGGCTTATAATGATGCCGAGCCTAAACCTGGCCCAAAAAACCTCATCAACATTGTCGGCAAGTCACTGAAAGTACAAGGTTTTATCGTCAGTCAGCACGTTCACGTCTTGCCTGATTTTATCGCTAAACTCGGCCCTGCGATGATGCGTGGACAAATCGTGCCTCAAGAAACGATTATGGATGGCATCGAAAATGCCCCGGCCGCTTTCCTCCGGCTTTTTTCTGGGGATAAACAAGGTAAAATGCTCGTAAAGTTAACGGAAAAAGGTTAAAAAACCCCGTAAAAACACATGCATTAACGATTCATAAACCTTACTGGTTAGGATGTGTTAACGGCTTCATCAATATCGATTGGAGCTAAATCATCGACGACGGAGACTAACGATGAACAAAAAAGAACTCGTAGCAGCACTCGCTGAAACTACAGGAACAACGCAAGCTCAGGCTGGCGAATTTTTGACCGCCTTTTGCGACACAGTCGTTGGTGAACTTAAGAATCAAAACACTGTAGCCATCCCAGGCTTTGGTCAGTTTATTTCTAAGCACCGCCCTTCACGCGAAGTTCGCGTTCCTGGCACTGACCGTACAACGATGAGCAAAGACAAGCACGTCACACAGTTTAAGCCATCTGCTGGCCTTAAAGATCTCTAACATAGACTCCCACCTATGAAGAGTATGACCGCTCCGGCCCACACCGGAGCGGTTTTTTTGTATCTAAAATTTGACTTACCGTTTCGACGAATAAAAAAAGCCAGAGGCTCCTGAGAGCCGCCGGCTTTGATTTTAATCGGTTTATTTTGCGGTTTACTAACCCGCTAGGCGCGCCGCTTCTTCTTTGCGGTAGCTGCCAAGTTCCTCAGCAATCAAGAACGCCAGTTCAAGCGCTTGATCAGCATTAAGACGCGGATCACAATGCGTGTGATAGCGTGATGACAGGTCCTCTTCGCGCACAGCGCGCGCAGAGCCGCCCAGACATTCCGTTACGTTTTGCCCCGTCATTTCAAAGTGAACCCCGCCAGGCCAGCAATTCTCAGAATGCAAAACCTGCATGAAGGTTTTCACTTCAGTCAAAATTTTGTTGAAAGGTCGCGTTTTATAGCCGCTATTGGTTTTCTCTGTATTGCCATGCATTGGATCACAAGACCAAACCACATGACGTCCTTCGGCCTTAACCGCGCGCGCAAGCGCCGGAAGGCCTTTTGCGACTTTGTCATGGCCAAAGCGAGCAATAAGCGTCAAACGGCCCGGTTCATTGGCAGGGTTTAAAACGTCAATAAGCTTCAAGAGCGCATCAGGCGACATATCATCACTTATTTTCGTCGCAATCGGATTTTCAATGCCCCGGAAGAACTCAATATGCGCCTCATCAAGACTACGGGTGCGATTGCCGATCCAAAGCATATGCGCCGACGTGTCATACCAGCGTCCGCTCGTACTATCGATCCGCGTCATAGCTTCTTCGTAGCCAAGCAGCAAGCCTTCGTGGCTTGTGTAATAATCTGTAGCGGCCATTTGCGGCGTGCTTTCCGGCGTTACGCCGCACGCTTCCATAAAGTCCATAGCGTCCGAAATTTTGTCGCAAAGGGCTTTATATTTCTCTGTCTGCTCGCCGCTAACGAAACCCAGTGTCCATTTATGAATGTTGCGCAGGTTCGCATAACCACCGCTAGAAAATGCACGCAGTAGGTTGAGCGTCGATGCCGACTGACCATATGCCTTTAGAAGGCGCTCTGGGTCTGGGATCCGGCTCTCCGGCGTGAACGCCATGCCGTTTATATTATCACCGCGGTAGCTTGGCAGTGTCACACCGTCGCGAACTTCAATCGGAGCCGAGCGCGGCTTCCCGAATTGTCCGGCAATCCGGCCAACTTTTACAATCGGCTGCCCTGCGCCGTAAGTCAGAACAACGGCCATTTGCATCATCACGCGGAACATGTCGCGCAGATTGTCAGGATGGAACTCTTTAAAGCTTTCGGCGCAATCACCGCCTTGCAAAAGGAACGACTTCCCAAGCGCTACGTCGCCAAGGCGCGCCTTGAGGCGCCTGGCTTCGCCCGCGAACACGAGAGGCGGATAACCCTTAAGCGTCGCTTCGACTTCGGCAAGGTGCGCCGCATCGGGGTAATCTTCAGGAATGTGTTTTGCCGGCATTGAGCGCCAGCTGGAGGGGGTCCATTTCGTCATCGGTCAATCCAACGCAATAATTTTTGTTTCAGCCGCGATTAATAGCACGGTTAAGGAAGATTTGACCAGAAGAATATCAGGCAAGTTTCCAATAAAAAGGCCGCCCTCTGAAAAACCAGAGAGCGGCCTCAATTCAGATCGTGTTACTTAGGCTAGTCGAACGTGTAACGTGCGTTGATGCCGTATGTCCGCGGCTGGCTTGGATATCCGTTAATGATACCAAACTGCGCGACACCCGGGAACAATGTTGAGATATACTCATCATTAAACAGGTTCCGAGCCCAAATTTGCATGGAAACGCCATTATCGAAGTCGAGGCCTGCACTAGCATTAAAGAGCTTTTGTTCACGCTCTTCGTACCCAGGATAAGATCCTGTCGTTGTATAAAGCGGGTTAGCAGAAGCAGACACAGCGAGATTAGCAAGCGTTAGGTTAGTCGCCAAAGTGGTTGGGCCTTCATATTGGAAGTCACCACGGAGATAACCCGTCATCCCGTTAGAGAAGTTATGGTTATACGTCGCGCCGAGTGAAAGACTTACTTCACTGATGTTATCAGGCGTATCACCTGTACGGTCAATGGAGACACCTGAAATCGGACCAGAAGCATTCTGATAATCCGTATATTCTGGATCAAGGAATGTACCCGCAAGCGTCACTTGGAAGTTATTAATCGGCTCATAACGCGCATCAAATTCGATACCGCGCACACGAGTTTCACCCGCATTTGTCAACACGAAGGATGTGCCCACAAAAGCGTTCTCTTGGAAGCCTTTCAGAGTTTGCTGGAAGACGGCCATATTAATTCCGCCGCGGTTGAACTTCGCCTTCAAGCCAGCTTCAAAAACCAACGCCTCTTCGGGGGCCGCGTAGCGCGTACCGTAGTTTTGGTTGGGCTGCTGAAGACCAGCCGCTGTAATCGCCGTTTGATCAGATGCAAATGGACGTGAGTCCCGAGACAGGTTCCAAGAAGAAGACTTAAAGCCCGTTGCCGCACTGACATAAACGTTCAAATCATCATTCACTTCATAGCCTGCGCGCGCAAGCCAAGTCAGCTTGTCATCACGTGTTTGCCCGCTCTCAACCGAATTCGGGAAATCCAAGAATTGTGGCTGGAACTGAAGCGCCTGAAGTTGAGTAAGGTTAGAAGCCACACCTGCATTGATTGCAGCAGATGTTCCTGGCGCTACGCCTTCAATGAATGCAATATTGGCTGGCGTTGCTGCCAAATTAGTATTGGCCGTGAACGCTTGTGCAAACAAGACTTGTGGCAATGTCGGATTGCCCGGCAAGCCTGTTGGATCTGTGAACAGGTCAACCGTAGAAAAGACATCATTATTGACCGTACCGCCCGTGACATCCTTAGCGTCATTTGTATAGTTCAAGCCGCCAGTGATCGTCAGCCGGTCTGAAACATGATAATCAGCCGTTCCGAACAATGAATACGCTGTGTTAGACTGTGTGAAAGTCTCAACCATTGCCGTATTGCCGCTAAAGAACGTACCCGGAGCAAACCCAAAGAGCGCTTCAAACGTCCCAAGAGTAGCCGCGCCGCCGGCGAGAACATCAATATAGGTTCGCAGATCAGAACCATATTCTAGGCCGCCAATCTGATCAACGTCCTCTAGGAAGAGGAAACCACCGACCATCCAGTCAAGGTTATTATCAGAATTAGAGGTTAAACGTACTTCTTGCGTGAAAGTCGACGTACTTTGATCACTACTAACAGCATCAAGAAGATTCAGACGATTGTAGTCAGCATCGGACGAAAAGGAACTATCATTTTCGCGGAATGATGTGATCGACGTGATATCAAAGGCATCTAGCCCAAGATCAACGTGGAAGGAAACACCGTAATCATCAAGCGTGTTAACAGAATCGCTATTTTGGTAGGCCGTGTAAGTGAACGGGTCAGCAATGTTTGATGTCACATCACCGCCGCCAATGCCCATAAGAACGTTTGTTGTGACACTAGAAACCAAATTAGAGACAACACAGCAATTTTCGTCGAGCGTTGAGTAATCAGCGATCAAGCGCATAGAAAGATTGTCGGTTGGCTCATAGAGTGCTTGGCCGCGAATATTAAAACGATCGCGATCATTTACATCTGATAGAGCTGGATCAATCGACTCGGCATAACCGTCGCGCTTATTGATGCCTGCGCCAATGCTGACAGCCAGATCATCAGAGAGAGCGCCAGTTGCGTAAGCTTTGGCATTCCATGCACCGTAATTACCAGCGCCAATTTCGAAGTGAGCATATGGGTCAAAGCTAGGCTTTGCCGTTACAACACTAATAACACCCGCAGAGGCGTTTTTACCGAAAAGCGTAGATTGAGGGCCGTTAAGGACCTCGACGCGCTCTAGCTTTGGAAGGTCGCCGATAGAGGCGGCTGAGCGTGAACGATAAACACCGTCAATGAACACACCAACAGATGGCTCGATACCGGCATTGTTTGCGCCGTTACCAAAACCACGAATGATGAAGTTTGTATTTTGTGAGTTTTGAAGCTGGTTAATCCGAAGTGACGGCACGACGCTTTGCAGGTCTTTAATATCTTTGATCGCTGCGCGGTCGATCGTCGCTTGGCTTGTTACAGACACGGCCACGGGCGTATCCTGAAGGGTCGTCGCCCGCTTTGTTGCGGTTACGATGATTTCGTCATCAAAACTTTGAGCGAATGCAGGTGCGGCTAAGCTTAGAGCCAAGAGCGCTGAAGTGCTGAGTAAAATGGATTGTTTGAGCATATGTCCCCATGTCCTTTTAAAGAGGTTTCTTTGAATTCTTACGAGGATAGTGATCTGCGCCACCCTTCCCCGTGAGTCATTACTAAAATTTTAGGTACAGCTTTGCGCGCACATATACAAGGCGGTATGCACATAATTTCATAAGATGTTGCTTTAATACAACATACTTGCAAATTAGCTATTTTAGGCTAACAGCCGCCCATGGAAAACAAACTACACATCCGCGAAGCCGCCCCCGAAGATCACGGGACGCGGCTAGATAAATGGCTTGCCTCTTGGGCAGATTTATCCCGCAGCCGCATACGCGCCTTGATCGAAGGCGAAGCTGTGCGCGGCAATGGCGACCTCGTGACCAACCCCTCGGCCAAAGTTAAAGCCGGCGTGGAATATGGCATTTTTGTCCCGCCGCCCGTGGATGACACCCCCATACCAGAAGACATTCCGCTCGATATTTTATTCGAAGATGAGCACCTTATTGTTGTCAATAAACCGGCAGGTATGACGGTCCACCCTGCGCCAGGCTCGCGCTCTGGTACACTTGTTCACGCCCTGCTCTATCACGCGAAAGACAGTCTTTCCGGCATTGGCGGCGTTCTCCGCCCCGGGATCGTTCACCGCATCGATAAAGATACATCCGGCATCTTAGTCGTCGCAAAATCCGATACGGCTCACCAGCGTCTTTCAAAGCAATTTGCAAAACACACAGTCGAGCGCGTTTATATCTGCTTCGTCCGTAGTTCGCCCAAACCCCGCGAAGGCCAAATCATCAGCCGCCTCGCCCGTTCGCCTCACGACCGCAAGAAACAATCCGTTGTGCGCGGCACGTTTGGCGACATTGACGCCTCGGAACATGGCCGCCATGCCATCACCAATTACAAATTTATCAAAGGCTATGGCCAGGCCCCCAACGCGGCCATTGGCTCACCGCAATTTAGCCGCGTTGAATGTCGCCTTGAAACGGGCAGAACTCACCAAATTCGCGTCCATATGGGCCATGTGGGCTGTCCGCTGCTCGGCGATCCGCTTTACGGGAAACAGCGCGGCTTTAAAAACGCAACAAATCCCGGCCAAGTCGCCGTGAGCGCCGCCCTTTCAACCTTCAAACGCCAAGCGCTTCACGCCGCCGTTCTTGGGTTTAAACACCCGATCAGCAAAGAGCCAATGCGGTTTGAATGCGAACTGCCCGAAGAAATGGCCGCCCTAGAAGCAGCGCTGATTGGCCTGAACACGGATGTGTGAACAAAATTTCAGGTTTCTCTACCTTTAAATCCCGCTTAATCGGACTATATCCTTAGGCTTGGAGGGTTATATGACTGACGAAAACGCCACATTACCGGCAAAAAAGATTACAAGCGCGGTCTCAAAGGACGCGTCCTATTCTGGCAATATGAGCCTCTCAGTCAAGCTCTCCCCCGAGCAAGGCTTGAATAGCTATATGTCGGAAATCCGCAAATATCCGATGCTAGAAAAAGACGAAGAGTTCATGCTCGCCAAACGCTGGGTTGAGCATGGCGATGCTAACGCGGCAGAGCGCATGGTCACATCTCACCTTCGGCTCGTGGCGAAAATCGCTATGGGCTACCGCGGCTACGGCCTACCCATCGGCGAAGTCATCTCCGAAGGCAATGTCGGCCTCATGCAAGCGGTTAAAAAGTTTGATCCCGATAAAGGCTTCCGCCTGTCCACATACGCTATGTGGTGGATCCGTGCCGCCATTCAGGAATATGTCCTTCGCTCTTGGTCTCTTGTCAAAATGGGAACCACGGCGGCACAGAAAAAGCTGTTCTTCAACCTTCGCCGTATGAAAGGCGAAATGAAGGCCATCGATGACGGCGACCTAAAGCCCGCTGACCTAAAAAAAATCGCAACAGACCTCAACGTCAAAGAGTCCGAAGTCACCTCCATGAACCGGCGCATGTCCCACGGCGGCGACGCCTCGCTTAACGTAACAATCGGCGGCGAAGACGGCAGCGCAGAATGGCAAGACTGGCTCCAAGATGATACGGAAAGCCAAGAAATAAGCCTTGGCAAATCCCAAGAATATGACGCCCGTATGGATCTTTTACAGGACGCCATGTCCAACCTTAATGACCGTGAGCGCCATATCATCGCCGAGCGCCGCCTCGCCGACAAACCCAAGACCCTTGAAGACCTTGCCGAAGTCTACGGCGTTTCCAGAGAACGCATCCGCCAAATCGAAGCGCGCGCGTTTGAGAAGCTGCAAGAAGCTATGGTCAAGGCAGCTGGGACGACGGGGTTGATTGAGAGTGATGTGAGTTAGGTAAAACCACCGCCCGTTTATCGGGTATAAAGGAATTCACGTTAGTCTTTCTGTGATTAAATTTACTCCGAAAGACTAACGCCGATGCATTACATCTTCATTGATTATGAAAATGTTCAGCCAAAACATCTCACGCCGCTGATGGATGTTCCGTGCAAGATTTTCATTTTTGTGGGCGCGCTTCAAGCAAAACTACCCGTCAAGCTCGTGACCCAAATGCAAAAGTTGGGTGACCGTGCGCGTTATATCCGCATATCCAGCTCAGCCAAAGACGCGCTTGATTTTCATATCGCTTATTATATCGGCGAAATCTCTGCGGGCGATAAACAAGGGCATTTTCATATTTTGTCCAACGATAAAGGCTACGATCCGTTGATTGAGCATTTGAAGAGTAAAGGCATCACCGTTCAGCGCCGAAGCCTCACAGCGAAAAAAGCTGCGCCCGAAACCGCGGCCCGACCACCAGAAAAACTTGTTGAAAAAGTCAGCCCCAAAACGATTAAGCCCGCCATCGCTACGCAGAAAGCAGGGTCAAAATTAGGAACAGCCGCCAAAGTCGCAAAGATAACAAAAATTCTAGAGCACTCTCAGCCAAACAGCGAAGAAAAATTAATCAATCTTATTAAGAACCAATTCAAGTCTTCCAAACAAGTTGAAATTAATAACCTTGTGAATTGTCTAAGGAATAAAAAAATCATCAAAGGTCATGATGGCGACATTAGCTATCCCTCAATGACGCCTCTGAAAAGCGCCTAAAAAAAACCGCCCCCGCTATTGCGAGGACGGCTTAACAGAACAATCTGTGAAGGAGTTTTTCTCCGCCTATTGTCTTGAAGTTTTAGAATTAGGCGGTTTGCTTTCGCAAACCTGATGTATGTTTTCTGAAAAAGGGTCTCGGAAATCAGACCTTATTTGTCTGTTCTCCGAGCCTATATATTTTTTAGTTCAAAAACCGCACTAAGCTACGTTCTCAAACTGGTTCATTGTGTTGTGGGCTCCGCCTGCTTTTAGTGCGCGTTCGCCGCCGGTCATTTCTTTGAAATTATCTCCGAGATCTGAGCCGACTTCGTGCTGGTGCTTGACCGCAGAGACGCCGTTGCGAATTTCTTCGCGCTGGATGGTCTTGACGTAGGCGAGCATTTTCTCGTCGCCGAAGTAGCCCTTGGACAGATCATCCATGAATTTGGCTGTCATGTGGAACGTCGGCAATGTAATCAGGTTATGGAACACACCGGCTTCGCGGGAAATGTCGGTCTGGAAAGCCTGAAGACGGGCATCAGCTTCGAGTCCCAATGCGTCTTGGTCATACTTGCTCGACATAAGCGCCGTAGAATCTGGATAGGCGTCCTCTTTGATTTTGCCTTCAGCAATCCAATCTTCTCGGACTTGCTTACGCAGGTTCAGCGTCCAGTTAAACGACGGTGAGTTATTGTATGTAAGCTTCGCGCTTGGCACGACTTCTTTGACCTTGTTTACCATGTCGGCAATCGCTTGCACGTTTGGCGTAGCGGTTTCAATCCAAAGAAGGTCCGCACCGCCGTCACGAAGGCTTGAGATACAATCCTCAACAACGCGCTCAACACCTGTATTTTCTTTGAAGGCATAGAGACCATTTGGCAGGCGGCGAGGCTTAACAAGCGTGCCGTCAATATTGAGCGCTACATCGCCTTCGCCGAGCGGGTTGACTTCTGACACAGGCGTCACGTCGAGCCATTTTGTATACTCATAAGCGGCGTCGCCGATCTGTGTGGACACAGGGATTTTCTGGGTCAGGCCAGCGCCGAGGCTGTCCGTGCGCGCTACAATCACGCCGTCATCCACGCCAAGCTCTTCAAACGCCATACGGCAAGCACGAAGCTTTTCAACGAAGTCTTCGCGCGGCACAGTGACTTTGCCGTCTTGGTGGCCGCACTGTTTGGCGTCAGACACTTGGTTTTCAATCTGCAAACAACACGCGCCCGCTTTGATCATTTCTTTGGCGAGCAAATACGTCGCGTGAACGTTCCCGAAACCAGCATCGATATCAGCGATAATCGGGCGAACGTAAGTTTGGAACGCGTCGATTTTAGCGATGATCGGAGCCGTATCTGCGCCAGCGTCTTTTGCCGCTTTAAGCTCTTTAAAGAGATCATTCAAATCCACTTCGTCGCCTTGGCGAAGAGAAACGTAAATTTCCTGGATAAGATCAACCACCGATGTTTTTTCGTGCATGGACTGATCCGGCAAGTGACCGAAACGGTTACGAAGGCCTGCGACCATCCAGCCAGAAAGATAGACATAGTTACGATCTAAATTGCCTTTGAAACGCTTAATCGAGCGCATCATTTGCAGAGCGTGGAAGCCGGACCAACAGCCAAGAGACTGTGTGAACTGGCTACTATCTTTGTCGTAAGCGGCCATATCGGCGCGCATGACAGTGGCCATATCCCGTGCCACATCAAGGTGCGTGCTGTAAGTGTTTTGCAGCTTGAGCTGAACCAAATCATCAAGGTTAATCCCGGCTGGCGCGCCGTCAGGGTAGCGCGCTTCGAGAGCTTTCAAGGTTTCGTTATAAGTAGGTCGTGACATATTATTTCTCCAAGATGTCGTAGGCTGGCAACGTTAGGAAGTCGACGAAATCGACAGATGTTGCTGTTTTGGTGAAGACTTTAACGGCGTCAGGGAACCGTCCCGCAATGTAGTCTTTTGATCCAAGACGCTCTTTGACGGCGTCTGTTTCTTCTTCGAGCAGGCGCCCGAACAAATCTGAGGTCATTTTCTCTGCGCCGCCTTCGGTCATTTTGACCTTGGCGCCGTGGCGGAGCCACTGCCAAATCTGGGCGCGAGAAATCTCGGCGGTGGCCGCATCTTCCATAAGGTTATGGATAGGCACCGCGCCGCGGCCGCAAAGCCAGGCTGCGATATATTCAATCCCTACAGAGATGTTGGTGCGAACGCCCTCTTCTGTGACTGTGCCGTCATGAGGCGAGAGAAGCGCTGCGTCCGAAATCCGGCGATAAACGCGCTTCTTGTGGATCTGGTGCTTGGCAGGCATCGCTTTGTCGAAAACATCCATAGCAACCGCGACAAGGTCAGGATGAGCCACCCATGTACCGTCATGGCCTTGTTCAACTTCGCGTTCTTTATCCGTGCGGACTTTTGCAAACGCGGCCTTATTCGCGGCGTCGTCGCCCTTAACAGGGATTTGCGCGGCCATACCGCCCATCGCATGCGCGCGGCGTTTGTGACACGTCTCGATCAAGCGAAGCGAGTAGGCTTGCAAGAAGTCGCGGTCCATGCCGACTTGCGCGCGGTTCGGCAAAACATATTGCTTATGATTGCGCAAAGTCTTGATGTAGCTGAAGATATAATCCCAGCGGCCACAATTTAGGCCCGTAATGTGATTTTTCAGCTCATACAGAATTTCTTCCATTTCGAACGCCGCAGGCAAGGTTTCGACCAAGACTGTTGCTTTGATCGTGCCGTGCGGAATACCGACGAAGACCTGTGCGAAATTGAAAACATCATTCCAAAGGCGCGCTTCTTGATAGCCTTCGATTTTAGGCAAGTAGTAGAACGGGCCGCGCTCATCTTTGGCAAGGGTCACGCCGTTATGGAAAATGTGCAGACCAAAATCAACGAGGCTGGCAGACATTGGCTGGCCATCAACGGTGATGTTCTTTTCAACGAGGTGCCATCCGCGCGGACGCACAAGCATCGTCGCTGCTTCCTCGTTTACGCTGTAGCTCTTCTTGTCTGTCTTCAGGAACAAATCGCCTTCGGCATAATCGATCATATTGATCTGGCCCTCGATCATGTTCGCCCATGTCGGCGAAGACGCATCTTCGAAATCGGCCATGAACATCTTCGCGCCAGAGTTCAGCGCATTGATCATCATTTTGCGGTCAACAGGACCTGTGATCTCTACGCGGCGATCTTGCAGAGTTTTTGGCGCGGGCGCGACTTCCCAAACGGAATTGCGAATGTGCTGCGTTTCTGGCGGTTGCTCAGGCAATTCGCCGTCATCATAACGAGACTGGCGCAATTTACGGTCTTCAAGTAAAATCCGGCGAGTGGAGCCAAAACGGCGCTCTAGGTCAGCCAAAAACAAAAGGGCGTCCGGCGTGAGCACTTCGTCGTAACGATCTCCCATCGGGCCTTTTACTTTGGCAAGAACGCGGTGGCGGGGCGTTGTAGATGCGGCTGTCATGTTAATCTCCATAAAACTATGGATGTTGTATTTTACATTTGAGCGGCGGAGTCTATACGCTCTTGTAAAGTTTGCGGTATGTTTGTAATAGATGTAAAAATACAATAAATTATTTTGTAAAGATTGTAACAATGACAACTAAAGACGAAAAACTTCTCATTGGGCCACGCCTTCGGCGGTTTAGGACAACCCTAGGTCTCACCCAAACCAAGATGGCCGAAGACCTCAGCATCTCCGCAAGTTACCTCAACCTCTTGGAGCGCAACCAACGCGCCATGAGCGCCAAGGTGCTTTTAAAAATGGCAGAGGTTTATGATTTTGACCTCTCGACGTTTTCCGGCAAAAGCGACGCACATTTGGTCGCCGAAGTCTACGAGACCTTGCGCGACCCTATGTTCAAGGACGAGCAGATCTCCAAGAACGAAGCCGAAGACCTGGTCAGCGCCAGCCCCAATGCGGCGCGCGCGCTTCTCAAAGTCTACGGACAGCACCGCGACGCCCGCCGCAGATCCGCCTCCGTCACCGCCGACAGAGACAAAGTTGAACTGCTCGACCAGGCCGCAGGGGCTGTCGATTCCGTCCGGCGCTTTCTGCACGAGAACAACAACTTCTTCCCGCAGCTCGACGCCGCCGCCGAGCATCTCTCCGAAGACCTGCTCCCGTCCAAACGGGAGCCGCATGTGGCGCTCACAACGCGGCTTAAAGAACGGCACGGCATCCGCGTTCGCATTATGCCGATTGAGCTTATGCCTCAAATGCTGCGCTATTATGATCAGCACTCAAAGCTGATTAATCTGTCTGAACTACTCCCGCAATCAGGACGGCGGTTTCAGCTCGCCTTTCAAATCGGGATGCTTGAACACCGCGAACTGATTGACGAAATTATTGCCAGCGCCAAGCTTCCGGGCCGAGAGGCCGAAGGGCTGTGCCGCACCAACCTTGCCAATTATTTCGCCGCCGCAGCGCTCATGCCTTATACGCGGTTTTTGAAAGTCGCCGAGGAGTCCCATTACGATATCGAACTGCTCTCCTACCGCTTTTCGACAAGCTTTGAACAAACCGCTCACCGCTTGACGACCCTGCAAAAACCAGACGCGCGCGGCATCCCGTTCTTCTTTGTCCGTATTGACGTCGCCGGAAATGTCTCCAAGCGCTTTTCGGCTGGGCGCTTTCATTTCTCAAAATTTGGCGGGGCCTGCCCGCTCTGGAATATTCATGAATGCTTCCAAACGCCCGACAAGATCCACACGCAAATCATTCAGCTCCCAGACGAAACGAGCTATTTTTCCATTGCAAAAATCGTCTCGCGCAGTGACGGCACCTTTGAAAGCCCGTCGCAAAAACTCGCGATTGGTTTGGGGTGCGACATCGCCCACGCCCCGCGCCTTGTTTACGCAAGGCACCACAACCTCGAAAACCCGCAACCCACGCCTATCGGTATTAACTGCTACCTCTGCGAGCGCCAAAACTGCCGACAACGCGCCCACGCCCCGCTGAATAAAACGCTGTCATTTGACGAGAGGGCGAGAGGCATGAGCCTGTATCGGTTTAGTGAGTAACCCTCTAAAACCGGCTGCTCACCGTAAACCGTGCATTTAGCGGCTTACCCGTTGAAATATTCGTGTTGCTGTGTGCGTCAGGGTAATAGTTTTCGTCGAGCAGGTTTTCTACATTAACCTGCAGCCGTAGATCATCGGAGACATCGTAAAAGGCGGCGGCGTCGAAGCGGATATAGCTTGGGACTTCGACGCTATTATCTTCGCTGACAAAGAAACTGTCTTGATAAGTCGCGCCAAGGCCGAGGCCTAGCCTGTCATTGACCTGATAATTGTTCCAGACCGAAAACATGTGCTCCGGCGTCTGGCGAGGCTTATTGCCGTCAAGGCTGCCAGCTCCGACAACAGCGCCCACGGCATTAATATCGCTAACTTCTCCGTCCATGTAGCTATAGCCCGTATCGAATGACCATTTCTCGGTCAGTGCGCCCGTAAGCTGCACTTCAAACCCTTGGGTTTTTGAGCCGTCAATGGTGATAAGATCAGCCGGATTGCTCGGATCAACAGACGTATAGCTTTCGCGGTCTAGCTCAAAGATAGCAGCCGTGAAGCTAAGATCGGGGCGAATATCCCATTTGGCTCCGGCCTCTAAATTCTCTGTGAATTGCGGGCGAGTACTGGCGGTATCAAGACTGAGAGTTAGGAACTGATCGCCGGAACGCGGGACGAAGGTTTGGCTGAAGCTACCGTAAAAAGACACATTATCAGCGGGCTTATAAATGACGCCAACGCGCGGCGTGATCTCTTCGTCTTTGCGCGAGAACTCCGTGCCGCCTTGAATATCCGTCGCGTCAATATCGAAGCTATCAAAACGCGCGCCGAGGACGATTTTAAACTGATCCGTGAGGTCAATTTGATCTTGGATGTAGGCTGAAAAGACGCTGACATCAGACTCTCTATTGCGAACCAATTTTGTGAAGCCAAAGGCCGGAATGACCAGTGGGTCAGAGAACGGGATTGTAAGCTGATCGTCATTATTGGCGGCAAACACATTGTCGAAGCGGCGGTTTGCTGTCTCTTGGCTGGCATACTCCGCGCCAAACAAAACCGTGTGGCCGATGGAGCCCGTGTCAAATTCTCCGACTAAGTTACCCTGCATCAAAAAGTTTTGACGCTGTGTCGGGTCGCGGTAGCCGTCTAGCTGCACCTGCGAAATGGAGCCGTTTACAACGTCCACGGCGCTACTCGCATAAAGGTTCTGATAGACCTTATCGTAATCGGCATATTGCACGGTCGCGTTGCCCCGAAGCGCGTCGCTGAATTTATGTTGAACGCGGGCGCGAAGGATGTGCGCTTGCAAGGTCGTCACATTGGCATCAGGCGAGCCAAAGAACGTCTCGTCAAAGCCTTCAAGCGGAATATTAGGACCGCCAGCCACAATTTGTGACGGCACGCCGCGGTCAATGACGCGGTCATCATCCAAATATTCATAAGACAGATCAAGCCGAGTTTGCGGGCTGACCTCAAATCCGAGGGTTGGGTTAATCCCGAAACGTGTCCCGTCGACGAAATCGCGGTGATTATTCAGCCCTTCAACAAAGCCGTTGACGCGAAGTCCGGCCGTATCGGAAAGCGTATAGTTCATATCGGCTGAGGCTGAATAGGCGCCAAATGTATCCACACTCCCGGTTAGAGCCGTAAACTGATCGCCGATTTCTGCGCGTTTCGTGACGCGATTGACAATGCCGCCAACCCCGCCTCGGCCGAAAAGCAGCGCATTAGCCCCGCGCAAAATTTCGACTTGCTCTAGATTATAAAGCGGACGGAAATATTGAACATCGTCGCGCACGCCGTCTTGGAAGAAGTCTGCCGTGGTCTGATTGCCGCGAATTATGATCGCGTCGCGGTGGCCCTCGCCTTGGCTTGCGCTCAGGCCCGGTGCGTAGCGCGTAATATCAGAGATACTTGTGAAGCTCTGATCCCGAATTTGAATTTTGTCGATAATGGTCAAGCTTTGCGGAACATTGATGATCGGCGTCGGCGTTTTCACGGCGTTCAGTTCGTCCATCGATAAGTACCGGCCATTGACGATAATTTCGTCTTCATCAGCTGCAAATGCGGGGCTCGCGGCAAGACCGCCTGCGAGGATTGTTGATAGTATTAGTGCGCGTCGAAACATTATTTTGTCCTGTGGTTTTAATTTTCAGTCTCGATAATGAGAGTGATTTGCAAATACAAGAGCCAATATGAAGTAACTGCAACAAAGTCAAAGATGGACGCAAGAGATCACACGCCATAGTCTTTGAGCATGGAAAATATTTTCGAAAATGAAGGAAGGGCATGGGTGCGGGACGGCTTAAGCTCGGAGAATTTAAACCAGCTTGAACGTGCTGCTCACCTCAGCACAGGCATTGGCGCGCGACTAGAAATATCGCATATGTTGAGTGAAGCCTTAGAGGCCATGAATGCAGTCACCCGCCACGCTCAAGCCGTAATGAAAGGCGGCAAGCCTGTTCGCTTGGTAGCCTTCAATAAGACGCAGTCTGCAAACTGGGCTCTGCCATGGCACCAAGACAGAGTCATCGCGATAAAGCATAAGGCCGAAATGGCCGGATATCATAACTGGACTCAAAAATCCGGAATATGGCACTGTGAACCGCCCGTAAATATACTCGCGCAGATGATGTTCGTCCGTATACATTTTGACGACACTGACAAAGAAAATGGTTGTCTTGAGCTTTCCACAGGCAGCCACAAATACGGAAAGATTGATTCCGGAAATATAGAAAAGGTCGTGACGGAATGTCCCCGCGAGGTCTGCGCGGCTAAACGCGGCGACATTCTCTTTGTAAAAGCCTTGACCTTGCACAGATCCAAAGAATCCCATTCAACCGCGCCAAGGCGTGCTTTAAGGGTAGACTACGCAAAGCATGCCTTACCGCCTCCATTGGATTGGACCTATTGACCGTAAATCCTGCTTAAGGCGTTACAATAGCGCGCTCCGCCTTCCTATGATTCGCGTCCTAGACCGCTCCAGTCCGGCATTTCACCTCTAATTCGGTACACTTTGTGTGCTACCAGGACCATTCACGGTTATTATTTGCCCTAAGTTTTTTACAAAAATGCGAACGTTTCTAACTTAAAAATGACCCTCAAACGTGCAATACTCCCCCCAAGTGACGTTTTCCTCATAGAGGAGATGGAAAACCCGCAAAACTCCATTGACTCAGGGCCGTAGCCCCCCTAATGAGCGCCATTCGAATTTGACTAGAAGAAAGCCAAGACCATGAAAGTCCGTAGCTCCTTAAAATCCCTAAAGAACCGTCACCGCGACTGCCAAGTTGTGCGCCGCAAAGGACGTCTTTACGTGATCAACAAGACTGACCCACGTTTTAAAGCCCGTCAGGGTTAACAAACGTTGAGGCTTTTGCCTCTTAAACTCTGCCAACGCCTCTTGCCAAATACGGTTGGGGGCGTCAGTGTATTTGGCGTTATGACAGTCGCACGCCGCATCGCATTATGCCTTATCGCGCCCTTTATTTTGGCCGGGGTCAATAGTCCTGCCCAAACGGCGGATGAACCTAGCGGCGTACCCGCTGAACGGCCTTCCATACAAATCAAACGCCCGCCCCTGCCTGCGCCTGATAGCCTCGTCAAAGCAGACCAAGCCCGCGAGCAAGCCGAGGTCGAAGCCGCCTTAGAAGGCGTCCTAACTACCGGCCCCGATTATTCACAGCTCACACCAAACGCCGAACGAAACGCTCGGCTCGACGCTCTTTTCGAAAGACTCAAGGGCGAAACAGACAGCGACGCGGCTAAGCTTGTGGCCGAAGAAATATGGGCTCTATGGCTGGATTCTGGTTCCGCGACTGTTGACTTGATTCTTCTGCGCGGCACAGCCTTTGAAAAGCGCGGAGAAACAGCTCTCGCGCGGCGCATGTATGATCATGTCACCACATTAATGCCGGACTACGCTGAAGGTTGGGCCCGCTCTGCTCGCCTTGCCATGGAAGAAAAAGACTTTAACCGCGCGCTGACGGAAAGCGCAAAAACCCTAATTTTAGAACCGCGAGAGTTTTACGCACTTTGGACCATGGGCAACGTCCTTGAAAAGCTGGGACGCGTAGCAGAGGCCTTTCAGATCTATAAAGAGGCGCTCGCGCTTTATCCCGAGCATCCGGCGATCAAGGCCCGCGTAAACACGCTCCAATCCCAAGTCGACGGAGATGTTCTGTAGTCATGGCCAGTCCACTTGAAATCGAGATGTTTCCCTGCCTATGGGATAATTACGGCTTTCTCATCCACAGCCCAGACACAGGAGAAACAGCCGCGATTGATACGCCAGAAGCTGCTAAGATCACTGAGGCGTGCGAACGAAAAGGCTGGACGCTCACACACATTTGGAACACGCATCATCATCCCGATCATGTAGGCGGAAACCTAGAGCTGCAAAAAACCTTCGGTGTTGATATTACCGGCCCCGCGCACGACGCCGCGCGTATTCCCGGCATCACAACACATGTAACCGGCGGCGATGTTTTTGATTTTGCAGGCCATGAAGTGCGCGTCATCAACACACCCGGCCATACGGACGGGCATATTGTTTATTATGTTCCGAGTGCAGGTGCAGCTTTTGTCGGCGATACTGTGTTTGTTTTGGGCTGCGGACGATTGTTTGAAGGCACGCCCGCGCAAATGTATGAAAGCTTGCAACAGCTCGCGGCGCTGCCGGACGACACCAAAGTTTACTGCGCGCATGAATACACGCTCTCTAACGCCGCCTTTGCTGTGACTATAGAACCCAATAATGCGGATTTGTTAGCTTACGTTGAAAAAGCCAAAGCTTTGCGGGCTCAAGATCTCCCGACAGTGCCAACAACCATACTCGCAGAGAAGGCGAACAATCCGTTTGTGCGCGCGAAGTCTGCGAAGCAGCTTGGCATTATACGCGCAGCAAAAGACCAGTTTTAAATTGCTCCCACCCCTCCATTAAGGCATGATAACACCATGAATTGGATATCAAAACTTACACCTCCCGGTGTCAAAAACATGTTCACGAAAAAGGACACCCCAGACAACCTCTGGGTTAAATGTCCGAAGTCGGACGAAATGGTTTTTTCGGCTGACCTGCCTGGACTGCTCTATGTCACCCCCGCAGGGCATCACATGCGAATTGGGCCAGATCTACGCCTAAGCTATACATTTGATGACGGTGAGTACGAAGAACACGCAACCCCTGAAGTCGCCAAAGACCCGCTCAAGTTTAAAGACGATAAGAAATACACTGACCGCCTCAAAGCCGCGCGCGCTAAGACCGGTGATGATGACGCGATGACGATCGCCACAGGCAAAATACACGGCATAGAAGCCGTTGTCCTTGTGCAAAACTTTGCCTTTATGGGCGGCTCCCTTGGCATGGCTGCGGGCGAAGGCTTCATTAAAGCCGCCGAAGTTGCCGTAGAGAAAAACCTCCCTCTCATCATTTTCACATCCGCAGGCGGCGCGCGCATGCAAGAAGGCGCCCTGTCCCTTATGCAAATGCCGCGCACGACGATTGCTGTGCAGGAAATGCGCGATGCGGGCCTCCCTTATATTGCGGTTCTTTGCGACCCGACAACGGGCGGCGTCACCGCAAGTTACGCTATGCTCGGCGATATCCATCTTGCCGAACCCGGCGCGTTAATTTGCTTTGCGGGACCGCGCGTGATTGAAGATACGATCCGCGAGAAACTGCCCGAAGGGTTCCAGCGCGCAGAATATTTACAAGAAAAAGGCATGGTTGACCGCGTTGTCCACCGCCACGCGATGCGCAGCGAGCTTGGGAAAATTCTATCGGTTCTATGCAAAACCGACGCCGTAGGCCTTAATGAATCGCCTGCCGAAAATGGCTGAGGCTTTGAACGCGGCTCTGGCCGCGCTCACCGCTCTTCACCCAAAAAAGATTGATTTGGGCTTGGAGCGTATTGAACGCGTCCTAAAAGCCCTCGGCAACCCGCACCACAAACTCCCGCCGACTGTTCATATTGCCGGAACCAACGGCAAAGGCTCGACGGTCGCGCATTTGCGCGCCATGGCTGAGGCAGAAGGACTGTCCGTCCATGTCTATACGTCCCCGCACCTCGTTCATTTCCGCGAGCGTATTGTCGTCGGGTCGTGCGAAATCGGCGACGCAGCGCTTATCGATGTTTTGGAACGCGTACGCGCAGCCAATGATGGAAACCCCCTCTCCTTTTTTGAAGCCACGACAGCGGCGGCGTTTCTCGCCTTCTCCGAAAGCCCCGCAGACCTTTGCATTATCGAAGTCGGACTTGGCGGACGGTTTGACGCCACGAATGTCATCGACGCTCCGGCGGCCATTGGGATCACGCCGATTGATTATGACCACGCCGAGTTTTTAGGCCGCGACCTCGCCGGTATTGCCCGCGAGAAAGCCGGTATCATGAAACGGCATACGCCCGCCTTCATTGGATCGCAAATGCCTTTGGTCAACGCGGTCCTTGATGCTGAAGCCAACAAGCTCAAATTAATCCCCAAAGTCTGGGGACAGGATTTTCGCGCCTATATGGAGCGTGGACGGCTTGTCTTTGAGGACGACGCGCAAGTCCTCGACCTACCGCCCTCTAGCCTCACTGGGGCGCATCAAATCATGAATGCAGGTCTGGCAGTTGCTATCGCCTCGCATATGAAGATCAGCGCAAAAGCGATTGCAAAGGGGCTAGAAACCGTCACATGGCCCGCGCGGTTACAACCGATCCGGTCTGGGAAACTTGCCGCTCTTGTCCACGAAGCCGGAGCTGAGTTGTGGCTCGACGGCGGTCATAACCCCCACGCGGCGCGCGCGCTCTCCAGCGCTATGGCTGCGCAAGAAGCTCTATCCCCGCGTCCGCTGATCCTGGTCATGGGCATTCTCGCTAATAAAGATGCCGGCGGCTTCTTGGATCACTTCCAAGGCCTTGCCAGCGGCCTTGTCGCCCTAAGCATTCCTGATCACGCATCGCTCGCACCCGAAACCTTATTGGAACTTGCCTATAATCGCGGCATACGCGGCGAGACGGCAGACACCATCACAGACGCCCTAAAATCCGCGCTTGCGCTCGGCCAAAAACAGCGAAAAGACGATAAGGACAACGCCCCGCGCATTCTTATATGTGGCTCGCTATATCTATCAGGTGAAGTTTTGCGAGAAAACGCAACAGAATGAAACGACGTATCAATTTATCTAATTTGCGAGCGATCTAACCTGCGCGGCTATGTCCCAAGAACCCCCGCTAAGTCTTACTATTTACTCGGAAACTAAAGTCGCCTGAGGGGGCGAAGCGGTCCTCAGAGAAAATCATGAATGACGGCATTAGCATTGTCTTGAGCGGAATCATTGCCAATGATTTCAGGCCAGTGTTCCACTTGGTTGGCTAGCTTTCCCGTAAGTCCATTCTTGCTTCCCCACCAGACACCAGACGTAAAGTCGTCTTTGTTCAACATCACATCCACATAGCGATTGGCGCCCACATCAACCGAATGGGCGCGACCGAGTGTTAGCATGACCCACATGGCTGTTTCCATGGTTAGCCTTTGAAAGAATGGCATGGATTTCGTTCCAGAGGTGCCTCGTGCCATACCCGGGTCGATGGTCATAAATCTCATCTTTGGATGCTTGCGCGCCATGCTCATCGTCCAAAGAGCTCCCATAAGTTTCGTAGCGCCATATATGTCTGTATAGCTTGAGCGATCATCAAATTTTGTGCCGTTAGCCACAGCTGTCCATTCTTCAATTGACCCTTCCTTGATCGGAGGTTTTGCAGCCCGGACTTCCGGTGCGCCTCTAGCGGCGAAGCTCGCAACATACATGACTGACCCGGTTTCAGATAATTTACCGTTTTCGATGATGAGATCCGTGAAGTGGACATGGCCTAGGACATTAATCCCGAGAATAAACATGACGCCGTCTTTGGTGACCTTTGTGGGTTCGGTGCCACCACCACCCCCAGCATTTAGAATAACTCCGTCGACTTTGGTATCGAGCTTTTCGGCGGCTTGGCGGCACGACTTCAAATCACCAACATCCACTATTAATATTTCGAAAATTTCCTTACCCGTGAGTTCTTCGAGTTTTTTAAGGGCTTCTTCAGCCCGCGTTATGTTGCGGCATGCCAATATAACTTTCGACACACCCTCGCGGAGTGCAAACTGTCTCGCTGCGTCGAAACCAAGTCCCGAATTCGCTCCGGTTATCAAATAGGTTTTGCCTGCCATATGCATCCTCGTAGCTTCGTGTTTATTACCACGGTATTCGCGGCGCTGATAAACATATAATGATCACAACCATTAAAAAGTAGGCGACATAGTCGCTAATACTTGCCCAATTGTATCATATGGGTTGAGAACTGCCTTATAAGTCGCTAGGTCATCATTATGAGCAAAGAGCAGATAAAGCACCTCATTAAAAACTATGTTTCGGAAGATGGCATGTTTGATATGGGAATAGGAGGCGTACAGCTTTTTAAAATTACAGCCCCGATTCGATGCGCCCCGGTTGTCTACGAACCTTCCATCATCGCTATTGTGACGGGAAGCAAAGAAGCGATTTTGAACGGTGATCGTTATGAATATAACAGCGGCAAATATATGTGCTGCTCGATGTCGATGCCTGTTGAGGCAGGAACGCAACAGGCTTCGAAAGAAAACCCTCTGCTAGGCGTTTATATCTCACTGGATACCAAGGTTATGACCGAGCTGGTAATAAGCATGGAAAGCACCGGAACCATCAACCGAAAGCTCAGTGGCCGCCCGCCTCAGCAAGGCCTTGCATTCGCAGAATGGGATGCAACTTTTACTGAGGCACTTTTACGCTTACTTCAACTATCAACGAGTCCAACAGATATGGCCGTTTTGGGAGAAGGTCGGCTTCGCGAACTATATTATTCTATACTTATGAGCGATGCTGGGCATTCGCTTAGGCGTGCATTTGGTGTGGGGAACGAGATTGCCCGCTCAATAGAGTATTTATCTTCAAACTTGATAGCCGCCGTCACCATAGAGGGTTTGGCTGCGCGCGTAGGCATGAGCCGTGCTGTCTTTCATCGTAAGTTTAAGCAGGCGACGACTATGTCGCCGATACAGTTCATGAAATCTATGCGGTTAAACAACGCGGCTATGAATATAGCCAATGGAATGCCGGTGAACAAAGCTGCAATGGGTGTTGGCTATCAAAGCTCTTCTCAATTTAGTCGCGAATTCAAACGACTGTACGGACAGTCACCTAAACAGTGGAGCCAATCCAATCAACCTCCTTCGGGGTTAATGTAGCTGACCTCTTAGTCTGAAGGTAATATTTGTCATGCTTTAATGCCCTCAATTGGGAATATCGTAGCACGAGCAAACATAGCGTAAATCTCCGCTTTGGCGGAAATGTAAGTCAGTTTATGTGAAATGTGCAAATAGGATCGAAAGGCCATCTTAAAAGCCGGTTTTACTCGGCGGCGTCCATACGGTTCTCTCGCATGACTCTGCGGCGACGCTCTGCATCAGGAAAATCAAAATCAGCGGAAGCATCATCATCTTGCTCGTCTGAGAACAAAAACTCCAAGTCTTCACTTTTGCAGTTCAGAGCGTTTGAAACATCACTTAACACCGTATCTCTCACAGATTTTTTTGTGTGAAAAGCCGCGACAAGACCTGCTGACACAAAGGCCACGTCAGCGCTGGCGCTTTGATCTGTAGGTTCTCCGCTACGAGGCTCATGTGCTGTGAATATGTCTTTCATGTTTCCTTTTTACAATCCTGCAAATCAAACCCACAGAACATCACTAGCGTAACAAGGCCACTGTTCATGCCTGTTTGCAAGTACTATTTTTGGAAGGGAAATCTACGACAAAAGCCAAGCTTAAAACTTAGCGAAAAAATCAGCGTGAACCCGAAACGCTTCTTCCGCGCCGACGCCGACAACCGTATCAATTCCTGCCTCTTGCAGCATTGCGGCTCCGCGCCAATGCACGCGGGGGTCAGGGTCTATACAGGCAATAACGCAGCGGGCTATTCCCGCTTCAATAAGCGCGTTTGCGCAAGGCGGGGTTTGCCCATGATGAGAACAAGGTTCTAGCGTGACATAGACCGTTGAACCGAAGGCCTTATCGCCCGCCTCAGACAGCGCGCCAGTTTCCCCGTGCGGCCGTCCGCCAAGGCCTGTGACGCCTCGGCCAACGATGTCTCCATCGCGTATGATAACACAGCCCACTGATGGGTTCTCAGCCGTTTTTCCGTGATGAGACCAAGCGAGGTCGATAGCCATCGCCATATAATCTTCGTCGGTCATCAAAGTCGATCCTTAATTAATATGCAGGCAGCGCCTTCGCCCGGTCTTTATCAAGGTAGCTTGCAGAGACTATGTTCAGAGTTCCGTCTTCAAGGTCAATCAAAAGCGGGTTTCCTGTCGGGAATTCAAAACCTGGAATATCCGCGTCAGCTACGTTGAAGAGATATTTCATCAAGGCCCGAAGTGAGTTTCCATGGGCGGAAATGATGAGGTTCTTTCCGGCTTTAATCTGCGGAACGATTTCAGCCTCAAAATAAGGTAAAACGCGCTCGGTCGTAATTTTTAAGCTCTCACCCATTGGCAGTAATTTCGGATCAATATGCGCGTAACGCGGATCATGCGATGGGTGGCGTTCGTCATCCAGATCGATTTGCGGGGGCGGCACATCAAAGCTGCGACGCCAAATATGGACTTGTTCGTCCCCGTGTTTGTCGCGGGTTTCCTGTTTGTTCAGACCTGTGAGCCCGCCGTAGTGACGCTCGTTTAAGCGCCAGTCTTTGGTCACAGGAATATACATTTGATTGAGCCCGGACAGTGTCATCCATAGGGTACGAATTGCGCGTGTCTGGAACGATGTGTAGGCCGCGTCGAACTGAATATTTTCGGCTTTCAAAAGTTCCGCCGCTTTATTGGCTTCGGCCACACCATTTTCTGTGAGGTCAACATCGACCCAGCCCGTAAAACGGTTTTGAAGATTCCATTCGCTTTGTCCGTGACGGACGAGAACAAGTTTAGTCATTATGGTTTCCACTCACTTTTATGCACGATGGCAGTTCGCTTACAACGCGGCAAGCCGCCTTAAAAGCCGCCGTTTGCGCAGATAGATTTTGCTCGGCTCCATATACAGGATCGAGCGCTCTTTGAATATGGTAATCAACCAAATTGATAAGACGCAAAATATCGTCTTTAGGCAACAAGTCGCGATTTTTATTCACCTCGGAAAGTATATAGGCAAGACGGCCGACACGGCCTTCAACGGCATCTACGTCCCAAGCATGCTCCGTAACCTTATGGCCCGTTTGAAAATAGCTCTGCCAATCTAAGAAGAAGAAGGCAGCCTGTTTGAAATCCTCTGGATCCCCGCTCACGTCATAAGATCTTAAAAAAGGGTCTGCGATAGCGACGCGCTGCAAGACGCGGCGCACCTCAAGCGCTTCAGCGCGCTTACTCCAATCAACAGGCGTTGTAAATGTCCAGACAATGTCATCTGGCCTATACTTAAACCGTCCCGCTCGTAATTCGTCCCGGCTGCTGTGCACGGACTGTAAACGCACAATATCGCTCAACTGAAAATCAGGGTTCACGGCAGTAAAAGCGTCTAAAGTCGGCATCTCTAAGGACGGCTCAAATTTATCCTCTTTCACGGGGTCTTCAGAGGGCCAAAACAAGCCAAGCGCGATCACTGCAATAATCGCGGCGAAGGCTAGAAAAGCTTTCAAAAAATTTAGCATCTATTTAGCATCTATTCCGATTTGATGTTTCTGTAAAAGACGATCCTTACGCTTTCCTTATACTATTAATGTGCGTCGTTCCAGTTTAGCGCGGCGTGCGCTTCGACGACAAGCGGCACGGATAAATTAACGGCCGGCATAGACGCGCCTTCCATGACGTGTTTGGCTACAGCAATAAGATCATCTGCGCGCGTTTCTGGTACTTCAAAAACCAGTTCATCATGAACCTGCAAGAGCATACGCGCACCCTCAACCGCCTTTATCGCATCCGGCATACGGATCATCGCCCGCCGCATAACATCAGACGCCGCGCCTTGAATGGGCGCGTTAATCGCCTGACGTTCGGCAAATGCGCGCTGCATTTGGTTGCGCTCTCCAATGCCTTTGATGTGGCACTTCCGGCCAAAGATAGTTTTTACATAACCATATTCATGCGCCTCAGATTTCGCAGCATCCATGTAGGCTTTAATCCCAGGAAACTTCACAAAATAGCTATCAATATACTCTTTGGCTTCGGTACGTGAAATTCCAAGATTATTCGCAAGACCAAACGCGGAAATACCGTAGATAATTCCGAAATTAATCGCCTTAGCTTTCCGCCGGGTTTGCGGGTCCATATCCGCAATCGATACGCCAAACATCTCAGACGCCGTTAGCGCGTGAATATCTACGCCGTCCGCAAAGGCTTGCTTCATCGAACTCAAATCAGCGGCGTGAGCCAATATACGCAGTTCAATTTGTGAATAGTCAGCGGCGACCAAAACATGGCCCGTCTCGGCGACAAAGGCGTCGCGTATTTTACGGCCGTCATCTGTACGGATCGGGATGTTTTGCAGGTTAGGATCAGAAGACGATAACCGCCCTGTCGTGGTTGCGGCCAAGGCAAAACTCGTATGCACGCGCTTTGTGCGCGGGTTAATCTGGCTAACAAGCGCATCCGTATAGGTCGATTTAAGCTTCGCATAATGCCGCCAATCCAAAATGACGGTCGGCAGCTTATGCCCCTTCGCGGCCAAGTCCTCAAGCACGCCAGCGCCGGTTTGCCATGCGCCAGTCTTTGTTTTCTTACCGCCCGGAAGCTCCATTTTATCAAAGAGGATTTCGCCCAGCTGTTTTGGAGAACCTAAATTAAATGCGCCTTCCGCAAGTTCATGCGCCTCGGATTCTAGGCCAGCCATTTTCTGTGCAAAATCACCAGAGAGCCGTGCAAGCACAGCCTGATCAACCTTGATGCCCTCATTTTCCATTTTCGCAAGTACGCGCGGCATGCCACGCTCGAGGGTTTCATAGACGGTCGCCACTTGCTCTTGGCCCAGTTTGGGTTTGAAAAACCGCCAAAGCCGCAAAGTCACATCAGCATCTTCCGCCGCGTAGGGCGTTGCTTCCTCAAGCGAAAATTCGTTAAACGTTCGCGCTTTTTTACCTGTTCCAGCGATCTCTTTGAAGCTGATCGGTTTGTGCCCGAAATGCATTTCAGACAGCGCGTCCATGCCGTGGCCATGCAGCCCGCCTTCAAGCGCGTATGACATCAGCATCGTGTCGTCATAAGGCCACGGGTAAAGTCCGTAGCGCTGAAACACGCCCAAATCATATTTAAAGTTTTGCCCGACCTTCAGAACGGCCTCGCTATGCAAAAGCGGCTCAAGCACGCCAAGCGCTTGGTCCATATCAATTTGCTCAGGCGCGCCTTCGCCGAGAAGGTCGCCGCCGCCCGTATGGCCTAGCGGGATATAGCAGGCTTCATTATCGGCGACAGACAAGCAAACTCCGACCATATTCGCGGCCGCGCTATCAAGGCTGTCCGTTTCCAAATCTACGGCAATAACGCCCGCTTCAAAGCCGCGTTTCACCCAATGCTCGAGGCGCTCCATTGTTTGGACGCACTCATATTTTTCTTTGTCAAAGATAACATTCGCCGGAACATCAGACGTCGCCGGAAGTCCTGCCTTAGTATCATCACGGCGTAGACCGTCCGTTACCCCCTCCCCTAAAGCCGCGCGGACGCGGTTAGTCAGGGTGCGGAAGGTCATGAGATCAAGAAAGTCGAAAAGCACTTCCTGATCAGGATCAGAAACGGCGAAATCTTCCAGCGGAGTTTCCACATCAATATCAACCTTGAGGGTCACAAGCTCGCGAGAAATACGGGCCTTATCGGCGTGCTCTAACAGTTTCTCGCGGCGGCCTTTTTGCGGGATCTCGCCAGCGCGCTCTAATAATGTATCCAGATCACCAAATTGATTAATTAAAAGCGCCGCCGTTTTCACACCAATCCCGGGAACGCCCGGGACGTTGTCGACGCTGTCACCCGCAAGGCTTTGAATATCGATGACTTTATCGGGATTGACCCCAAACTTTTCGTTGACTTCGGGTATGCCAATCGCGCGGTTCTTCATTGTGTCAAGCATGGATACACGTTCGGAGACTAGCTGCATGAGGTCTTTATCAGACGAAATGATTGTCACGCGCGCCCCTTTAGCTTCTGCCTGTTTGGCGTAGGTCGCAATCAAATCATCAGCCTCGAATCCAACCATTTCAATCGACGCCGCGCCAAAAGCCCGAGTGGCGTCGCGGGTCAGCGGAAATTGCGGGATGAGCTCTTCCGGCGTTTCTGATCGGTTGGCTTTGTATTCTGGGTAAATATCATTGCGGAAGGTCTTGCCCGACGCATCAAAAATAACGGCGAAATGCGTAGGCCGCGCTTCATCGGTCTGATCACGCAGGAGCTTAAACAGCATATTCGAAAAGCCGGCCACCGCGCCGATAGGCAGACCATCGCTTTTTCGCGTCAAAGGCGGCAAAGCATGGAACGCCCTGAAAATATAACCGGATCCATCGACAAGAACGACATGGGATTGACGGTCAACAGGTTTGGATGTGGACATAGAGCGACTCCTTGGCGGTGTTTTGCGCGCGGACCGTCTTTATTTCAAGCGGGATAAGTCACTTTGCGTCAAAATTTTGCCGCTTTGTTTTTCAATTAGGGATATATTGTGGCACAGAGGACTTATGTACGACTCCATTGAAGATAGCGAGACCGAAGAAAACCAAGCGCCGCGCGTCCGAGGACGTCGGCGTTTATGGATCGGGTTTGGCATTTTGGCAGGCCTTGCCCTTCTCATGGCCGCAGCAATTTTCTCCGGCTCGGCACAGCGCGGCTCTACGGTGGATGTTGAAGCTATGAAAATGGAGCGCAAAACATACCTTGCCGCGATTTCAGAAAATTCAGCGCCTCTGCGCCGTGCAAGGCTCACGGACTTTATGGAAACCTATCCGCAATCAGCCCGCGCAAACGCGGTTGAAGCTCAACTCTCCGTGCTAGCAGCGGCAGAAGGTGCGGATTGGGCGGCACTGACACATATCGTTTTCGATACAGAAAAAACTCGCCCCGAAAAACTTTCAGCCCTGAAAGACTACGAAACCCGCTGGAAGATCAACATCTTGGGCGGCCGCGCCGAAGATGTCAAAACCATCCGAAGTCAGCTTTCTTTAAACGCAGAGGATATGCCGGACCGTGATCTTGAGAACGGCGGCATGCCGGTAGACGCCAACCTTCAAACCGATAGCCTTGCCGGAGGCGCGAATAACCCAGACCATCAAAGCGTTATTGAGCCGCATTTTCCGAACGCGAGCACAGAGACACCAACGCGCCTCGTTATGCCGCCAGAATTGAGGCGCAATGCAACACCTCGCTATCCTAAGCGGGCATTACGCGCGGAAGCCGAAGCGCTCATCATTCTGCGCCTCTTCATTGACGAACGGGGACGGGTAGTCTCAACAGAGCTCACATTCTCCGAAGCTGACCGCTATGAAAGTGATTTCATCAAAGCCGCAGAGCGCGCGGCCAGACGGCTACGCTATCATCCGAAAACCGTAAACGGCGAACCTGTTTCGACCTCTGAGATAACAAAGCGGTTCAAGTTCCAAGTCGCGGATTAAATCGAAATGGGTAGGCACTATGTCAAAAATTACGCCCACTAAATTTATATTCACGGACAATACAATACTTCGCGGCTCTGGGGCCGCAGCTTCTCGGTCTGCATTTGTGCAAGAACCCCGTATGTACGGAGTCACAGCCCGCCGGAACTTTTAGGCTTGGGGCCTCGTGGAATATTTAGCGGACCGCAACCCAATTTGTGTTAGCCGACTCTTTCCATTACAGCTATTCAAATAGAAGCAGATAATTTGCGCGAAAAGGTGAAACCATGGTTCGGATCGATTTAAAAGACAAAGCAAAGAAACCTAGCGACTGGGGGTTTGACCTTGACGCTATTCTCGGCCAACAGCGCGCCGCCTTTAACAAAATACCGAATTCGCCGTGGTCTGCCCGTAAGGCTAAATTACAAGAACTTGGCGCGGCCATAGCCTCCCACGCAGAAGACTTTCAAAAAGCCATCGCAAAAGATTTTGGTCACCGCGCTTATGAGGAAACCACGATAGCAGAATTGCTTGTCATTCAAGGCGGTATTAAACACGCCATCAAGCATACTCCGAAATGGATGAGAACGCGCAAAGCCCCGACGGCGCTGCAATATTTACCCGCCAAAAACCTAATTGTCCCACAGCCCTTAGGCGTCATCGGCATTATAAGCCCTTGGAACTACCCGCTACAGCTCGCCATTATGCCGCTCATCGGTGCTATCGGAGCGGGAAACCGCGCCATGATAAAACCCAGCGAATATACACCGCATTTATCAGACCTCATGAAGCGCGTACTCGCGACTGTGTTTAGCGAAGACGAAGTGTTTGTTGCGACTGGCGGCGTAGACGTTGCTTCCGCTTTCTCCGCCCTCCCCTTTGATCATCTTGTGTTCACAGGATCGACGAATGTTGGACGTATCGTAGCCGGAGCCGCCGCGAAGAACCTTACGCCTGTTACATTAGAACTGGGCGGAAAATCACCAACTATCATTGATGACAGTGCCAACATGGATATGACGGTTGGGCGTATTACAAACGGTAAACTTCTCAATGCGGGGCAAACTTGTGTCGCTCCAGATTACGTTCTCATTCCCGCTGCAAAAATCGATGCTTTCTCCGATGCCATGATCAAAAAGGCCGAAGAGTTTTATCCTACATTTGCAGGCAATGATGATTACACATCGATCATCGCCGACAGCCACTATGCCCGCCTTCAAGACTTGCTTGAAGACGCGGAAAACAAAGGCGCGCGCATTCAGGTCGCAGGCGACGATGACAAGCAACAACTTGCTAAGGAACGGCGCGTACCGCTGACTGTCGTCACCAATACAACACCCGATATGAAAATTATGCAGGAAGAAATTTTTGGCCCGCTTCTGCCCGTTGTCGCGAGCGAAAGTCTGGACGACGCGATGGCCTACGTTCAATCCCATGATCGTCCCTTGGCGCTTTATTGGTTTGGAGAAGATAAAACCAAGCGGGATAAAGTCCTCACAGAAACAATTTCCGGCGGCATCTCCATAAACGAAACCGCTTGGCACGTCGTCCAAGAAGACATTCCCTTCGGCGGCGTTGGCCCGTCGGGCATGGGAGCCTATCACGGCGAAGCCGGATTTAATTCATTCTCCCATCTCAAGGGTGTCTACCTTCAAAGCCGGTTTAGTCAGGGCAAAAACCTGTTCCCGCCTTACACAGAGAAAACTCACAAGCTTTTGGGATTGATGAAAAAAATCATTTAGATCAGATATCTAATTAGGCAGTCAGCCTGAAAAGTGTTTGGAGCGCGCCTTTAGTTTACTTTATCGTTCTAGGGGCGGCTTTCTTAGCCAAAATGTCATTTGGGAAAAGTCGCAGACTGCGCCGAAACACTTACAGCTTATGGCCTGAGCGCTATCGCCATGTTTTGGGTATTTGATAGACTCAGCCAATATTGGCTCTAAGATATAAAAAGTCCTGGGGAGGAAAATATGCGACATTTAACAGTAGCGGTCTTAGCGGCAGGTCTTGTCCTGACGGCGTGCAATACGAAGACGGAAAAGCCCTCATCGGTAGACGTAACAGCGGAAACGATCATCAAGGCAGCGCCTGAAAGCTGGGTGACGCATGGCGGCTCATATGATGAACAGCGCCACTCGGCCCTCACTCAAGTTAACACGGACACCATAGGCGACCTAGGTCTCGCTTGGTCCTATGATCTTGATAGTAGCCGAGGTATTGAAGCTACGCCTATCGTTCATGACGGCATAATGTATGTCACCTCTACATGGAATGTTGTCCATGCCATGGATGCCAAAACAGGCGCGCCGATTTGGACATTTGCGCCAGACATTGATAAAGTACAGGCCAGCAATGCGTGCTGCGATATTGTCAATCGCGGCGTCGCCATTTGGGGCAATGCGGTCTTCACAGCCACTATTGACGGGCGGCTTATTGCCCTAGACGCGAAGACAGGGGAAAAACTCTGGGATGTCCTGACCATCGATAAATCCAAGCCCTACACAATCACGGGCGCGCCCCGTGTTATTAAAGGCAAGGTGATCATCGGTAACGGCGGCGCAGAGCTTGGCGTGCGCGGTTACGTCAGCGCCTATGACGCCAAATCGGGCGATATGGATTGGCGGTTTTATACGGTTCCAGGAAACCCAGCTGATGGATTCGAAAACGACACTATGGAAATGGCGGCCAAAACCTGGACGGGTGAGTATTGGGCCGCAGGCGGCGGCGGTACGGCTTGGGACGCTATGGCCTATGATACAGAACTTGACCTGCTTTACTTCGGCGTCGGCAATGGCTCTCCTTGGAACCAATCGATACGAAGCCCAGAAGGCGGCGACAACCTCTTCCTCTCCTCAATGGTCGCCGTGCGCCCCGATACAGGTGAGTATGTATGGCATTACCAAACAACGCCCGGCGAAACATGGGATTACACGGCCACACAACATCTAATTCTGTCCGATCTTGAGATAGACGGCAAACTTCGCAAAGTCATTATGCAGGCACCTAAGAATGGGTTCTTTTACGTTATTGACCGCACAAACGGAGAGTTCATCTCTGCGAAGAACTTTGTCGATGTAAACTGGGCCACCCATATTGACCAAGAAACAGGCCGCCCTGTGGAAATCCCTGCGGCGCGGTATTACGGAAAAACTCCGCACTTACAGCTCCCTGGCCCGCTTGGCGCGCATAATTGGCACCCCATGTCCTTTAGCCCCAAAACCGGCCTCGTTTATATTCCGGCGCAAGAGGCCCCGTGGGTTTACGGCGAGCGGGAAAATTACAAACAATCTGACACCGGCTGGAACACGGGCACCGAGTTTAGTTACGGGATGCTGCCTGAGGACAAACCGACCTTTAAAGCCCTGAAGGCCATGCTCAAAGGGCGGCTGCTCGCTTGGGATCCAGTAACGCAGAAAGAAGCGTGGGCTTTCGAACATAAGGGTCCGTGGAATGGCGGCGTGCTGTCAACCGGCGGAGACTTAGTCTTTCAAGGCACAGCAGACGCGCATTTCGCCGCTTACAACGCCGCAACAGGTGAGCGCGTTTGGCGTTTCTTCACACAAACGGGCATCGTTGCCGCGCCAGTCTCCTATGCCATTGACGGCGAACAATATGTCGCCGTGGCCGCAGGATATGGCGGATCATATGTTCTTGGATTCGGAGGCGTCATGCCAAGCGGTAGTGACTTTAATTCGGGACGTGTTCTCGTGTTTAAACTGGGCGCAAAAGAAATCCTGCCAACGCCGGAAAGTGAAGCCGCTATGGACTATGAATTGCCAGAACCTGTGAGCGTCAGCGAAGAGGTTTTTGCCAAAGGCAAACAAGCCTACGCCAATAGCTGTTCTATTTGCCACGGCGACCAAGCTTACGCTTCAGGACTGACGCCAAACTTGCGCTTCTCAGGTGTGACTAAGGACGCGGAACTTTGGCAAGAGGTGATTCGGGGCGGAATGCTAGCAGAAAACGGCATGCCGAATTTCAGCAAGCAATATGACACCGAGACCGTTGAAGGCATTCGGGCCTATGTCATAGCCCAAGCAAACAGCGGCCTCGATAAGACCTTCTATGATGAAGACTTAAAGGCGAAATAAACCATGGCGCTTGAGATCACACCGAGCGGGCAAGCCTGCGGCGCAAGCATTCGCGGGATTGACCTGACACAGCCTATATCGCCCGAACATGTCGGTGAAATACGCGCGGCTTGGCTAGAACATCATGTTCTAGCCTTCCCAGATCAGGCCATGAGTGATGATGATTTGGAGCGGTTCACACTCTACTTTGGCCCCTTTGGTGATGATCCTTTTATTGCGCCGATTAAAGGCCGAGATCATATCATTGCCGTCAAACGCAAAGCGGACGAAACCGCGCCAATCTTTGCCGAAGCGTGGCACACGGATTGGAGCTTTCAGGAAAGCCCTCCCGCCGGCACTTGCCTGTATGGCATAACCATCCCGCCTACCGGCGGCGACACACTGTTTGCCAATCAACATAAGGCGCTGGACGAAATGCCAGAGGCCCTGCGCGCTAAACTCGACGGGAAGACCGCTATACATTCTGCCACTCGCGCTTACTCAAAGGGCGGCCTATATGGCAGCGGCGATGAAAACCGCTCCATGGATATTCGCACCTCTGATACGGCAAATGCCTCCTATTCACATCCTATAATTTGCACGCATCCCGAAACCGGACGCGAAGCCATATTTGGCTCCATCGGTTACATTATGGGTTTTGAGGGCATGAGTGAGGCCGAGTCGATGACGCTCCTTGCCGAGCTTTACCAATGGCAAACTCAGCATGCATTTCAATACCGCCATAAATGGGAGAAAAACATGCTCATCATGTGGGATAACCGCTCTCTCCTGCACATGGCAACAGGTGGCTATAAGGGACATGATCGGCTGCTTCACCGGACAACGATTGGGGCCTCCTCTCAAAGCCTGCAGTCAACATAACCTATTTTTGATTTGGCATTTTAGCCTACGCGCCTATAGTTACCCCACATTGCTCTGAAGCTTTGCCGCCTAAGTTAGCTGGATGATCCGGCCTGATAAGGTTTCAAAGCCGGGGTTTGAATGGAAACGTTCAGGTCTCCCGTGTTTGGAAAGGAGTTTGGTATGTATAATCCTTCCCTTTCGGGCGGGTCTGTTTTGCGTGACGATTTCGGTCGCCAGTTTCCCTATTTACGGCTCTCCATCACCGATGTCTGCAATTTCAAATGTGAGTATTGCTTGCCAAACGGTTACCAAGGCCGCCGCTCCAAGTTTTTAGAAGCGGACGAAATCGCGCGCCTCGTAGACGCTTTCGCAGATCTTGGCGTATATAAAATACGCCTTACAGGCGGCGAGCCGACTGTGCGGAAAGACTTTGCTGATATCGCCCGCCAAATAGCGGCGCACCCTAAAATTAAACAATTGGCCTTCACGACAAATGGTTACCGCCTCAAAGACAATGCACAAACTTGGCGCGATGCGGGACTAACCCATATCAATGTCAGCGTAGACACGCTTGACCGCGAAGCCTTTGCGAAAGTCACGGGGCATGACCGTCTACCCGAAATCTTGGAGGGCATAGACGCCGCGCAAACGGCTGGCTTCAAACAGGTCAAAGTCAATGCCGTTATGATTAAAGGCGTCAATGATGAAGCCTTACCGGACTTTCTCTCTTGGGCCAAAGATAGCCCTGTCAGCCTACGTTTTATCGAGCTTATGCAAACTGGCGATAATTTGGATTATTATAAAGCGCGCCATTATTCAGCGGATGGCTACCGCGCGCAGCTATTACAAACGGGGTGGCATCTTATGCCCCGCGCGCTGGAAGCCGGCCCCGCTGAAGTTTACGCGCATGAAGACTACGCCGGAACAATAGGCCTCATCGCCCCCTACTCCAAAGACTTCTGCAAGGGCTGTAACCGTCTTAGGGTCACTGCAACGGGCGACTTACGGCTCTGTTTATTTGGAAGCTTGGGTGTACCATTACGAAATTTTCTGCAATCGGATGACCAGAAACTAGACTTACTGGCCCTTATCCGAAAGCAGCTTACCTATAAAGTTTCATCGCACTTCCTTGCAGACGGCATTACGGGTCTGACGCCGAATTTGGCTTCGGTGGGTGGATAAATGGAAGTGCAACTTAAACTCTTCGGCGCGTTTCGAACGCTCTCAAACAAAGATATTCTAGTCTTTAACTTACCAAATAATGCCGTCTTAAATGACCTTCGCGCGGCCATAGAAAATTTGGCGACCATAGAAGATCAGACAGGTCTCATTGCGCTCTTGCCGTCTTGCCGCTTTTCTAAAGATACGGACATATTAGCTAAGAACGCACCTTTAAGCGCGGGTGAATACGCCATACTGCCCCCAGTTTCAGGAGGCTAAGATGAGCCAGACTTATGTTGGTGTATGGGACGTAGAAACACAGCCTTTAGACGTTCAAGCCGCTCTTGATTTTGTCACCTTGGCCCCAAACGGAGCGGAAACGCTTTTCGTCGGGACCGTCCGACACTTCAATCAAGGCCGAGACGTAACAGGTATGACATATGATGTCTTTGAACCGTTGGCTAAGAAATCATTTGAAGATATCGCCAGCGAAGCCCGCGAAAAATGGGGCGACGATCTTTGCCTTTATATCGTTCACGGCAAGGGCAAGCTCGGTATTGGCGGCATTAGCATTCTGATCGCAGCAGGTTCCCCGCACCGCGACGAAGCCTTCAAAGCTTGCCGCTATGTCATCGAGCAAATCAAACACCGCTCCCCCGTTTGGAAACTTGAACATTATGTCGACGGAGACAGTGAATGGACGCAAGGGTGCGAGCTTTGCACACACGAGCATACAGCAGAGCAGCACATTCATGCGGGTTAAATTTCCATAGCAACCGCTTGCTCATCTGGAGCGCGTCCGTTAGGCATAATCATGGATACAACCGCACTTGATGATTTTCAATTAGACCTTGGCGGTTCGTCAGAGGCTCTCCTCGCTTTTATTCTCGCCCTCATGATTTTTTCCGTGGCTCTTGGGTTGCGGGCCGAGCACTTCCGATTTTTCAAAGACAATCCAAAAGTCTATATCGGCGGCGTCATCGCCCAACTTTTAGGACTACCGCTCTTAACCGTAGGGCTTTGTTATGCCCTCAACCCGCCGCCCAGCGTCGCTCTTGGTATGATCCTTATTGCGTGCTGCCCTGGCGGTAATGTCTCCAACATTTTGGCCCTTTTCGGGCGAGCGAATACGGCTTTGTCCGTGTCGCTTACCGCAACATCGAGCCTAGCAGCAGCCTTCATCACCCCCGTCTCCATTCTGTTTTGGTGCGCCTTCTACCCGCCAACAAAAAACTTACTCACCGAGATCAATTTAGACGTTATGTCCTTCCTGGTGCAAACATTGGTCATCCTCGCTCTCCCGCTTGTTTTAGGCATGATCTTCGCACACAAAGCGCCGCAATTTTCGGCCAAATTACAAAGACCTTTAGCCGCATTTAGCGCCATTGGGCTTGCCGGAATCATCCTCTTTACACTAATGCAATATGCGTCGATTTTTTTGGCTATCGGACTTCCATTGCTGGGGCTTGTCATCATCCATAATGGCCTTGCTTTTTTACTTGGCGCGCTAACGGGCGTGGTCACGGGGGCAGATAAACCCTCCCGCCGCGCACTTACCTTTGAAGTCGGCATTCAAAATTCCGGTCTTGGCATTGTAATTCTGATCACACAGCTCGGAGGCTATGGCGGCGCGGGCGCTATTGCGGGGCTTTGGGGGACGTGGCATATAATTGGCGGACTTATACTGGTAGCACTTTTCCGATGGAGCGATAAACGACATGTATGATATTATAATCAAAAACGGACTCATCTATGACGGATCTGGCGGCGAACCTTATGCGGCCAATGTCGGCGTAAAAGACGGTAAAATCACCGAAATCGGCGCATGCGATGGCTCAGCTACGGAAACGCTCGACGCCGCAGGCCACATTGTTACCCCTGGCTTCATCGATTTACACACCCATTATGACGGACAAGTAAGCTGGGACGAAGAATTGCAACCCTCCGTCAATCACGGCGTAACCACGGCTGTTTTAGGAAATTGCGGCGTAGGCTTTGCGCCTTGCCGCAAAGATGACCGCGATAGGCTTGTCCGCCTGATGGAAGGCGTTGAAGATATTCCTGGGACAGCTTTGCACGAAGGTCTGACATGGGACTGGGAAACCTTTCCCGAATATATGGATTCGATTGACGCCGTTCCGCACACAATCGATTTTGCCGTCATGGTGCCTCATGACCCGCTACGCGTCTATGCTATGGGCGACCGCGCCATGGCCAATGAACCCGCGAATGACCACGACATCAAAACGATGCAAGACCTCATGAATGAAGCTATGGCGGCAGGCGCAATCGGGTTTTCTACAGGCCGCAGTGATTTCCATAAAACTTCTGATGGTGACTGGACACCAGCTTCCGAGGCCGGCGTCGCTGAGCTTACAGGGATTGCAGACGTCCTAGCCAAACTCGACCACGGCGTCCTTCAAGCCGTCAGTGACTTTGACATGATCCGCCCCGGCGATAATTTTGACCGCGAGTTTGAGCTTATCGAAGCCTACTTCCGCGCAGGCGGCAAAACCCCCGCCTCTATATCATTGATGCAACGTGACTTTGTGCCGGATGATTGGAAAAAAATCATGGAGCGCTCTGAAAAACTCAAGCAGGATGAAGGCATCGACATTCGCTTCCAAGTTGCCCCGCGCGCTATTGGATCTTTCCTAGGGCTAGGCTCAACCTTCCACCCTCTCATGGCCTTTCCGTCCTATATCGCGATTAGCGATAAGCCCATTCCTGAGCAGGTCGCCATTATGCGTGATCCGGCATTCAAGGCCAAAATGCTCGCCGAGACTCCGATACAGCTCTCGGGCCCAGGCTCGTCCATCCCGCCAATGACCGATTTACTCATCGCACAGTTTGATCAGGTTGCAGAAAAGCACTTCCGGCTCAACGATGAAGGCAATGTCAATTACGAACCCGACCCGAGCACTTCGCTCGCCTCTCTAGCCCGCGCAGAAGGCGTTACCGTTTGGGAAAAGGCCTATGATATGCTGCTCGAAGATGAGGGCAAAGCGCTACTCTATTATCCCGTGTTTAATTATACAGAGATGAATTATGATAACGTCCTAACGATGATGCGGCATCCGCAGTCTTTGCCGGGGCTCTCTGACGGCGGCGCGCATGTAGGCTTTATTTGCGATGCAAGTTTCCCGACATTCCTGCTCTCCTATTGGTCACGTGACAGAATAGCGAACGGCAAAGAAGGTTTTGACCTCTCCCGTACAGTACAAATGCTCACGGCAGACGGCGCAGACTTTTTAGGACTTGCAGATCGAGGGCGGCTTAAGGTTGGCATGAAAGCCGATATCAATGTTATCGATCACAAAAACCTGAAGCTTGGCATGCCTAAGATGGTCAAAGACCTTCCCGCTGGCGGACAGCGCCTTATACAGCCCGTTACGGGCTACAAGGCCACACTGGTTTCTGGCAAGCAAGTCATCGCTAATGACCACGTCACCAAAGCCCGGCCAGGTCGCTTAGTGCGCTCAGGCCAGACTTAAGGCCTAAGAACGGATCTAGTCTTTCTTAACCGCCGGCTTTTTAGCCGGTGTCTTCTTAGCGGGGGCTTTCTTGGCCGCCAGTTTAACGGTTGTTGGCGCCTTTGGCGCGACGGCTTTAGCCGCCGGCTTCTTCGCTACTGGCTTTTTAGCTGCAGGTTTCTTTGTCGTTGGTTTCTTGGCAGTTGGTTTTTTAGCAGGCGTTTTCTTGGCCGGCGCGGTCTTAGTCGGAGCCTTCTTGGTCGCCGCTGGTTTTGCTGCTGGCTTCGGGTCCACGATAATTTCAGGCGCAGTTTTCGCTTTATCCGCTGTTGAAACCGTAACCGGCTTAACAATCTCTGGCTTCTCTGCGGCAGGCTTGCGGGCAACGGCTGAGCGTGTGGCCGCCGTCGCTTTTTTCGCTGCATCCTCAGCGGCCTGTTTGGCCTCTTCGGCAGCCTTGATGGCTTCCTTTACAAGATCAACATTGGCCGTTTCTGACTTACCGCCATCAGGCGATAGATTGTCATTGATACGGAACACAGCAATCGCGATTTCGCAAAGCAACCGCACGCCGACTAGCGCCATAACGATCATGACGAAGAACCCTGCAATGTCCAAAATCCAGCGGAACGGATCAAGTCCCACAGAGCCGAAAATCTGCCCAGCGAACTCTAGAGACAAGCGGATAACCGCAAGCCAAAAGAAGGCAATGACCAATTTTTCCTTCATCAGCTTATCAAATGAGAAAAAGAAATGAACAAGGTTTGACATGGTTAAGCTCCAGCAGGTTTCATAGAGAATATGACGTGCGCGGTCCTAATTGCAAGAGCGCCTCGCATATGGTTTCGTAATATTCGTTGTAAAACAACACTATGGCTAATGCTTGCTTGCACGCATTTTATTGACAGTCGTCCAGCTTTTACCGTCATCCATGGACATATCCAAATGCCAATCCCAACCCGTATCATCCGGCGTGAAAAACGTAATGCGGCGAAGAGGCGTTGGCACAGGTTTAACATAGTCCATAACGATATTTCCGGCCACGTCCTTTTTTGCAGAAATTTCTGTCATGCCCGGCGTGCCTGTGGATGTCCACGCAACAGCCCAACTTTCACTCTCAGGATTATACATGCGCAGATTAGTTCCAAAACCTCCGGCTGACGGCATCCAAAAATCTTGAATGGCAATACCATTCCCAACGCAGGTAAAGTTCCAACGCGCAGGTGGGTTATTCGTCCAGGTTTTGCCGTCTTTGCGGGACAATGTTTGAGATTGCATGTCCCAATCACCCAAATAGCGTCCAAATTCGGCGTTTGGGCCCTCAAGACATCCCGCACTCTTATCCATCAGCACAGATTCTAAAGGAATGTCTAACGCGATGATTGCTGTTTCAGCCGGCAGTGTTTCATCTGACAGTGTTTCAGGCGCGCACGCTCCGAATACCAAAAGGCTCAAAGCAATCGTCCCAAAAAACTTTGCCATGATCTAATCCTGCAGACTATTCGTTCTCAGTTCAGCGGCCAGTACAGGCGGCGTTACTTCGCGCGCAATAACATCCGATTTAGCCCGCATAACATCGATTTCTTCGCGCCGCATTTTGAAGGCAGGCATAGCAGAATCGCTCAGGGGTTTGCCTGAAAGCTGCGACAAGCGACGCGGATTAATATGCCGGCCGTTCAAAAGCACTTCATAATGCAAGTGCGGCCCAGTCGATGCGCCTGTCGTGCCGACATAGCCAATGATTTGATCCTGACGCACACGCGTTCCGGCTTTAATCCCGCGAGCAAAGCCTTTCATGTGGGCATATGCGGTTTTATAACCATCCGTGTGGCGGATGCGGACATAGTTACCATAGGTGCTAAATCGGTTCGCCCGTTCCACAACCCCTGCACCAGCGGCCATAATCGGCGTGCCGCTACGGGCCGCAAAATCTACGCCCTTATGCATTTTCACATAACCACGGATCGGGTGCTTCCGGCGGCCAAAGCTTGATGACAAACGCGCACCGTTAATTGGCGTGGCGCGTAGCTTACGCTTGGCGGTCTTGCCGTCTTCATCGTAAAAATTCTCAAGACCTTTGGCGTCTTTATAAAGATAATATTCGGATGTTTTTCCGCGCGGCGAAAAGCTCGTATACAGAAGGTCGCCGGACTTGATGATGTTGCCCTTTTTGTCGCGCGCGACCTCAAAGAACATTTCAAACGCATCACCAGGCTGAATATCACGCTGAAAATCGACAGAGTATTCATAGATATTCGCGAATTGCTGAATGACTCGGTCTGGCGCGCCTAGATTATTAGCATCAAGATAAAGGCTGTTTTCGATGGTCGACTTCACAGTCACAACATCCATTTTAAATTCAGCTGCAACAGCTTTCGCAGCGAATTCATCACCCGCTTTGCGGGTCACAAAAACCGTACTATCAACATTTGGCTTAAAAGTTAAATTCGTGAGCGCATCGTTTTCAAAGAAAAGGTTAAACGTTTGACCTACGCGAAGGTGACGTGGGTTATAAACTTCTGAAAAAGCTTTGGTGGCCGCATAGGCTAAATTTGCTTCGATGCCATTTTTTTGAAGTAACGGGCCGAGTGAGTCGCCAGATTTCAATGTTACGCTCTTCTGAACAGCAGCCTCTTTACGCTCTTCTAAATAAAGGTCATGGCGTGTCAAATCGAATAGCGGCTGAGCGAGAGCCAATGTTTCAACCTGATCGTCTGTCTTCGCTTCTGCGCCTTGATCGCGCGGCAGAACAAGGATCATGCCCATAGCAACAGCAATAGATACGCCCAAATACCGAAACCGTTTGTCTTTCACGGGAATATTTTTGGCCATATCAGCAGCCCCCGAGAAGGCTTGCAGAGCAAGCGCTTTGCCCGTGTTCGCTTGGGTTTTGATTTGGTTTAACATGTCGGTTTTCGTCACAAGTATATCTTTGCCATAATTTCATTGGTATGCGCCCTTTGAATGCCCTATTTATGCCTTATGAATAGTTAACGCGGCCCTTTAAGGCCTGCAAAAACCACGCCAATCTCGGCAAATTTAAACATTGATGAATTATAAGGCGACAATGACCCTCACCGCAAATTACAATGTCTTTAATGCCAAGTAATAAAGTTATATTGCCGTCTCCTAATTCGGCTAAAAAACGTCCTGTGAAGCGGATTCTGTTGACCTGCCTCGCTCTTCTTGGCGTTATCTTAGCGCTCATCTGGTTCCAGCGTTACGCCCTTGTGGAAATGGTTGCCCGTCATCAAATATCTAAACTTGGGTATGAGGCCGATTTTTCCGTAACCTCTATAGACAGTCAGCATGTAGAAATCGAGGCGATACACGTCTCAAGAGATGGTGACCGTTTTTTTTCGGCCGATACGCTGCAGGCTAAATTCAAGTTGCGAGACGCGCTCAAAGGGCGATTGATCAGCCTCACCGCCGAAAACCCGTCAGTCGAGATCGCTATTGATGAGACGGGAAATATCACCAGTAAGTGGTTACCTGAGTCCAATCTGGAAAGTTCCACCACTTTGACAGTACCTGAAAACGGCGTGACTGTGAACGCAGGGACTTTAATACTCGAAAGTCCATATGGACTTTTTGAAACGCAGATAGACGCACATATAAAGTCTTTCACTGATATGACGGCTGTCATCAACGTAAAGCCGCAGACTCTAATATATGATGACTTTCAAGCCGAAATTGGCGGAAACATTCAAGGGGCGCTTAAGGGGACTGATCTTGCGATAAAGCTCGATATCCATGTGCCTAAATGGCGGGGCAAAGGCGCATCCGGCATGAGCCTTTCTTTGACCGGCGATATCATCACGAACAAAGACCATCTTTTTAGAAATGTTGATGCGGCCATACAAATAAACTCAGAGAGCGCTAGAACGCCTGAACTGACTATTGGCACCGGTCAGCTTTCTTGGAATGGCAAACTATCAATGCCCGAACCTGAAGGGTCAAAGCCGCTGGTCATTGGAGACTGGGCGCGCGGCGACTGGGGCATTGATATCAAAAACATCAAGCCTCAAAATGACGCTCGCACCTTGCAAATGGCTAAGGCTTTAACCTTCAACGAAACCCTCTCGGTCATATCGTCCAGCGCGCCATTCGCGGGCGGCTTCACCGCCTCAATCAATAAGTTTCTACAAACGCTTAACTTTCAGGCGCGCGGCAGTATCATTCATAATGCCGCTAAAACAGATGTATTTCTGCATGGCCCTTTGACCCTTAAGGGAGCCAATCAAACTATTTCAATGACGCCGCCGCAAAGCAAACCCAGCTATACTTACGATCCTAGGGGCGGAAGTCACCTGGCCACATTCTCGGCAGACTTAACTGGCCCTTACGGCGCCGTAATTACAGAGAGCATTTTAACCGCGCAATCTGGCGGAATTGATAGGGGAAATGACACAGGTTTTGCCGTAAAAAAGTTTACGGGGACTATAAAAACGAAAAACACATGGCGGGCTGTTACGTCTGAAGAACGCCCAGCGCGAATTGCACCCCTGTCTGCGCGAGTGACTTATGAACTTATTGATGCAGATACAGCGCCAAACGCACAGCCTGAGCGGCGCGTCACCATTAACAGCGGTATTGATTTCGACGGAGATGTTCCGGGCGGTTACGGCGAAGGTCTTAAAGCGCGCGGCGCGCTCAGCTTAAGCCTAAAAGGCGACGCCCTAACCGCACGGTTTAGAGCCGCCAAAGACAGTCCCGTGGAGGTGAAATCGCTTGAAACAGCCAGTGATTGGCTTGTCAAAGAGGCCGTCTTTAGACTGGCAAACCAGGATTTGATCTACAAACGCGGAGCTACCAATGGCCGCTTAACTACTCAACTTGCTATGGGCAGCGGGCAACTTATTCATACGGTTGATGCAAGAGATTTAAGCTTCACGTTTGAAGACGCCGCAGTAAGCGGCCATATCACAGATACTCAGCAAGACTGGGATGTTGACGCAGAGAACATTCACATCACATCCGATACATTTCCAAGCCCCGGAACAGATATTAAATCCCCTGCTGCGAAAATTATCGCCCGCCTACAGTTAGGAAAGCCGATAGAGTTTTCGATTGCCTCTCCCAACACGAAGGTGAAGACCGAGTTGGTCAGCGCCGCTAACCTCTCTGTGGATGCAGAAGGCTCGACGCAAGACCTCAACGTGATCTATGGCCAAGGACTGGTGAAGTTTTCCGCTGGGCAATTACCGGCTTTACCGCTGACCGGCAATGTGCGTTACCTTAACGAAGCTTGGGCGGGCACGGCTGTCACAGTCTTGCCGGGCGCGGAGGATGCGCCCATAGATATCACCTACACATTTGATGATGGACGGGGATACGCTGATGTCGTGATCACAGACCTACCGTTTAAACCCTCAAAATTACAGCCCAAACATTTGCTTCCCGCCATTGCCGGTATGGTGAGCCGTGTGGACGGTTTGGTTTCATCTAATATCCATATTGAGTTTGGAACGGGGGAACCGTTAACGTCTTCTGGCACTGCGCAAATAAAGAACATGAGCACGGGCACACTGCCCGGCCCGATCACAGGCATGAATGCGGCTATCTCATTCTCCTCTTTCTTTCCTGTCGAAACGAGCGGCGTACAAACACTCACCATTGAAAATTTCGACCCAGGTTTCCCTTTAGAAAATGGCATCGTTACGTTTGAAATTGTGCCTGATGGCATTAAAATTCATTCCGCGAAGTGGCCCTTAGGCTCAGGTTATCTATCGCTAGAACCGACGACTTGGCTCTATTCCGCGCCGCAGAACCGAGTGGTTTTGGCTGTAGAAAAAATTGCTCTAGGCGAGTTTTTAAAAGACATGGGCGGCGGCCGTCTTAAAGCCACGGGAGAGGTCAATGGCCGCCTCCCTGTCATCATAGAAGGCATTAATGTCCGCGTAGAAAATGGACGGCTCGCGGTGAAGGACGGCGGCGTCATCCAATACACGTCCCCGCAGACCGATGCTGCCGGAACAGCGAACCAATATGCTGGCTATGCTTTTGACGCTCTAAAAAACTTCGAATATGAACAGCTTGAAGCGGAACTGAACGGCGCTCTTGACGGGCCGATGAAACTCCGCCTTATATTTAACGGAGCCAACCCTAACGTACTTTATGGCTCACAATTCAAATTCAATGTCGGTGTTGAAGGTGAACTTTTAAACATTTTACGGAGCTTTCAGGCAGGGACGAACATCAACTCGAAAATTTTAGATCAATTAAAGTCAACGACCCCAGATCAAAAAGCCGCAGAATAAACCAACAGCATTGTGACCTTGATACAACGCCATGTTAATGCCAAGTTCAGGTCTCACTCACTAAGGTAAGCGTTATGAAAAAGCATCTATCTCTTTATCTCTTACTGGCGGCAACGACGCTCGGGGCCTGCCAACCCACCGTAAAAATCGTTGCGCCTGACAAACCCATAGAAATCAACCTCAATGTCAAAATTGACCAAGAGGTTCGCGTAAGACTCGACAAAGATGTTGAAGATCTTGCAACAAAATATCCGGATCTCTTTTAGGAGCATGACCATGAATATGACCATAAAAAACAGTTTAGCGTCTGCTTTGACAGGCCTAGCCTTAATAGCGGGCGGAACTTTTGCTTTCCAAATGACGGCTGGAGAAAACGCCTCAGCTCAAATTCAGATTAACGCCCAGAGCGCAAAGGATATCGTTGATGCTGCGATCGATGCAGGTATCGTCGGCGAAACCGCCGCAGGCTATCTTGCACTGACAGGAGGTTCTGCCCCTGAAAAAACTCTCAATGCCATGAATGAGATCAATTCGAGCCGCAAAGCCGTTTATACGGAGTTAGCCCGCAATAAAGGCACTCAAGTCGAAATTGTGGCTGCGCTTCGAGGCGAAAAGCAACTCGCGGGCGCAAAACCCGGTACAAAGGTTCTTACCAAAGAGGGCAAGTGGATTACGGTTCGGTAAACAGATCACGGCTACTTTAAATATGTCAAAAACCGCTCACTTCGTGGGCGGTTTTTTTCTACGTTAAACAAAGCTTAATGCGAGTCGTAAAGAGTACGCGTAACACCGTATTAATCTTCCGAGTCGCCCAATGTCTGATAATCCTTTAAAACTCTCTCCTTCCGATCTTGCTGCGCTCATGTGCGCACGTATTTGCCACGATATTATCAGCCCAATTAGCGCGCTTGGCACAGCACTCGAAGTGCTGGACGATGAAAACAACACTGACATGCACGAAGACGCGCTTGACCTTGTCCGTCTTTCTGCTCGCCAGGCTTCCGGAAAGTTACAGTTCTTAAGACTAACCTTTGGCGCTGGCGGCTCTGCACCCGGCATAATAGGCGTAGAAACGCTAAAAACGCTCGTTCACGGTATTTACGGCGATAGTAAAGCTACAATTTCTTGGGAAGCCGAAACTGACGGAATCGATAAATCTAAAGCACGCCTTCTTCTTAATATGGTTATGATGGCGGTTCAGTCCGTCCCCCGCGGCGGCACAGTCAATATTAACGTCGATACGCTCACCTTAAAGGCTAATGGCTTTAAAGCCCGTATTGATGCCGCAGTACACCAAACTCTATCAGGCCGCGCGCCAGAAGATGGTTTTGACGGCCGAAGTATACAGCCCTTTTATGCGGGCCTCATCGCGCGCGAACTTAAAGGCCGCATCACCGCAGAAATTGACGGTGAGGACGTAACATTTAAGGCTGTTCTTCCTGAAAAAATCCAGCCAGACGCCGCGTAAATTTAATGCCATCACGGATTGAATAACCTTTCCATTGATTAATAAATTCATGCCCGCAGCTTTATTCGATTTTAACCAATTATTGTCACAGTTTAGATCGAATCTTCGCAGACTCCTCTGCCAATACATATGAGCAAAGAATGACGATTAATTTGGGTGACGATCTGATAGCTGCACGCCGTTTCTCCGATGAGTGCCTAGACACGCTGTCGTCGCTTATATCTGGCGGCGAGAGAAGCGGCGACGCAATTATAAATGCCTTAGAAGACATTCAAAGCCAAGCCACGGACTTGAAAGCACGCTCAATTCGTATCGCTGCGCGCGTTGCCATTGAAGACCTCTCCCATAGTCATAGTCCAGCTAATCGAAGCGGGAGCCTTTTAGCCCTAAACAAATTAGTGCATCAATATACGCAGGGCCTTAATCAAATCGCGCCCAGTGCGCAGCTTCATCCCGTTTTAAGTGCTCAAATATTGCAGGACGATGCCCACAACATGCAAACCGCGCGTGAAACTTTAGCACCGCTAAAACATCTCGCAAAGCCGGGCGCTGAAACGGCGGCCATTACAGCTCTCCTCAATCTCTCGCCTATAGATTTACAGTCTGCATCGCCCAAACCCGCAGATCTATTTGATGTGATCATGCCCGCAGTCACTGGTGAATCCCTGCGAAAAGCCCGCCATAGCAAAAAATCCGTCAGCGTCTCTTATGCAACAGATGAGATATTCATGGGCAGTCGTTTATCCAAATCATTGGAAACAGCCCTCGCCGCGCTTTGCAAAGGCCTCGTGGAGCGCTGCGTAGAAGTCCCACTACGGCGTCAAAACCAAGGCCTTAGCGGAACGGCCCATATTGCCATTACCGCGCGCCGCAATGCTGGAACGTTTGATGTTATTGTGACTAGTGAAGGCCCGATCCCAAATGCAAGCCTTATACATCACCCAGATATTTCTGCCCTTGAAAATTTCGGGGCCGCCTCAGTATTGACGGGGCATGAAACCCTCACACGCATTGATATTACTGGCCTGCCTCTCTCTATGGCAGCCGCGCCGACCAAGTCCCGCGCCAAACACGCGCTCAGGGAGCTCAAAGCATGAAAACCTGCCTTGTCGTTGACGATTCACGAATGATCCGCCGCGTTGCCGGACGCATTTTGAAAGAGTTGAAGTTTACAACTACCGAAGCCGAGAACGGGCAAGAGGCTCTGACCCAGTGCCGTTCAAAAATGCCGGATGCAATTTTACTCGACTGGAACATGCCCATCATGGACGGGCTTGCTTTCTTGAAATCTCTACGTGCCGAACAGGGCGGCGCAGATCCCGTTGTTGTGTTTTGCACAGCCGAACGCAGTATTGAAAAAATAACCGAAGCCTTGGATGCAGGGGCCGACGAATATGTCATGAAGCCCTTTGATAGCGATATTATTGCCAGTAAGTTTTATCAGGCCGGATTAATAGCGGCATGAGCGGCGTTTTAAGTCTCAAGCCTAGCTATTATGAAGCCTTGCGGCGCTTAACCTTAGAACTTGCCGGTATCAATCTTGGCAAAGACCACCCATTCTTGATCGAAACGCGCCTGCGGACTTTATCCCGCCAAGAGGGCTATGACAGCCTCCTGCACATGATTGAAGAACTCTTCGGTCGCGGCGAAGCCAGATTAGCACTCCAAGTAGTGTCGTCACTGCTTGAACGCGACACTCACTTTAATCCAGACCCAGACAGCATAGAGTACCTGCAATCCCAAGTTTTGCCCTCACTTGGCGATATTTATGGTGAAAATACCATACGCATCTTATCGTTTGGCTGTAGTAGCGGACAGGAAACCTATTCAGTTGCCATGCAGGTGGACCGCTATAAGGCTGAATACCCTGGTCTGAAATTTGAAATTGTTGGCGTTGATTACCCTTCTCGCGCGCTGGAACGGGCCAAGCGGGGCGTCTATACACATTTCGAGGTACAGCGCGGTCTGCCTATTCGCGACCTCGTGACCTATTTCGACCGAAAAGGGCAGGACTGGGCCGTGAAACAATCTCTCAAAGATAAGGTCACGTTCCAAGAACATCATCTCATGTCTAATCTCGCTAGCCTTGGGCATTTTCACTTAGTTTTCTTACGGGGCCGCATGGCCTCCTACACAAGCGGCGCACGAATGCGTGTATTGCGCGGACTTTCCTCTATTGTTCGTCCACTTGGCTATCTCATGATTGGCTCTGATGAGCAGATGCCGAACATTACCTATGATTTTGACATAGCGGCCAATGCGCCCGGCGTCTTTCAACGCCGTCCGCCTCCGGAACCTATCGACGTCAGTGAAAACTCCGCATCAGAAGCTCTCCAGGCCCAACGGCTTACAATGCTGGAAAAAGAGATGCAGCGGCGTCAAGGGTAACAGACAGGTACATTCGATAAATCTACGAATTCTCAAACCTCAATAGCTTGCGCATAGGCGCCCCATTGCGCGGCTCCCACCATTTAACAATTCATACCAATACTTCCATGCTCAGTCTTTGAATTCACCTATCAGTACACAAATAAAAACCCGCTAAAAGCGGGCCTTGTATTCATATAAAAAATTGCCTTGAAATTAGGCGCTAAGACGATCTTTCGCCGGATCGCGAAGAACATAACCACGTCCCCAAACAGTCTCGATAAAGTGGTCTCCGCCTGTTGCAGACGCGAGCTTCTTACGAAGCTTACAGATAAATACATCAATAATTTTAAGTTCAGGTTCGTCCATGCCGCCGTAAAGATGATTGAGGAACATCTCTTTGGTGAGTGTTGTGCCTTTACGCAGGGATAGAAGCTCAAGCATTTGGTATTCTTTGCCGGTCAGGTGAACGCGGTGGTCACCGACTTCGACTGTCTTAGCGTCAAGGTTGACTTTAATTTCGCCTGTCGTGATTACGGATTGTGAATGTCCTTTAGATCGGCGTACAACCGCGTGAATACGAGCAATGAGTTCATCTTTATGGAAAGGCTTCGTCATATAATCGTCGGCGCCAGTGCCAAGTCCACGAACCTTAGAGTCAATATCCGATGTACCAGACAGAATAAAGATGGGCGTATTCACTTTTGCTAGACGAAGCGTCTTGAGAACATCAAATCCAGGCATGTCCGGCAAATTGAGGTCTAGAAGAATGATATCGTAATCATAAAGTTTCCCAAGATCGACACCTTCTTCACCAAGGTCCGTCGTATAGACGTTAAAACCTTCAGTCTTAAGCATCAACTCGATGCCTTGAGCTGTCGCATTATCATCCTCAATCAGAAGAACGCGCATATTATACCCTCCCAGGCGAATCAATATTTCCTACAATAGAAATATATGTAACTGATTATTAGGCATACGTGAATCCCGTAAATCAAATGTTAACGCTAAGACGAGTTTATATTAACGGTTCATTAGCATTATTTTGGAGTTTTTGCCCCAATCCTGTTCCCCCTTGGGACGCTCGTGCATTTTTCTTGAAATCTTTACGAGACCGTAAACTTGTTGAGCTACCTCATATGTAAGGCAGAAAACTGCCATGGTGTAAATATAGGTGAATGAGATGAACCAGGCAATGGAAAGGAGTGTGCGTCAAACGCGTTTTGCGATTGAAGACCTCCAAAAACGTATCGCTGTCCTCGAGGCTACCCGAGAAGACCTCGAGCGGCAAATATCAAAACTTAATGACAGTGTCCCCGAAGACGAAATTGAAGCTGATGCACAGCGCGATGGCTACGTTTCCTACGGCTCATATGCGAAGTCCGTCATTGAACGTAAGAAAAACATACGTTCATCCTTAGACAATATTGGCGACCAGCAAAGCAATCTTAGTTCAGACCTTCTAGTGGCCCTCGATGCCTTAGATAGTTTTGAACGTGTAAGAGCACGCCAGATGGCTCAACAAGCTGAAAGAGCGATGCGCAAACGCGGTTAGCGCTGTCTCTATATAATATACGCGACAATCGACGCGCATATTTCGCATACAGATGACAGTCTGTATGCGTTATAGATCGAACTCGGCGTATGCTATGCTTGTGTCCACACCTTCAACCCAGCTATAAATTTCTGAGATCCCTAGAGTATTAGCCGCTGCCTGCCAGCCATCTTGACTTTCAGTCACACTGGCATCCGTTTCAGCTAGAACAACGACATCATCACCCCCAGGTGTGGGAAGGAACTGAGCTCCGCCAAAGCCGAGCGCAAACGCCGCCGTAACCATCGCCGCGACAGAGCGCCATGCTGGCGCGGCACGCCGTACATTTACTGGTGTAACAGTTTGATCTTTTAAGTTCATCAGTATGCGCCGCTTCAGAAGATCGCTCGGCGGACGGAGCTGCACGAGCGATAAAGCTTCATCTAACTTTTTAGCGTGTGCGAGGAGCGGCTTCGCCGCTTTGCCATTATTCTGGACAAAGTCCTGCGCCTGCGGGCGTAATTCATTTGGCCATTTTTTCGGGTCGGCACCATAAGCAGAAACCAGCTGCTCAAATTTTTCAATATTCATTATATCCCTCCATTCATATCTACTGGGCCCTGCAATATAATACGCAGAGCTTTTCGCGCGCGCACCAAAAGTGATTCATATGCGGCAATACTGATCCCCATAATCTCTGCCCCTTCTCTTTGTGCGACGTTCTGATAATACGATAACGTCAACGCTAACCGCTGACTTTCTGGTAGTTTTGCTAGGCCCGTGGCTACAATGTGTTCCTGTTCGTTGGCGCTAACTTTTTCAAAGGCCTCAGCTCTTTCATCAACCATTTCTGGAACTTCGTCTGTATAGATTGGTCCCTTTTTTTTCAATATATCCAAACAATGGTTCCTCGCGACACGGCGTATCCACGTAATCAATTTAGCACGGCCTGGTGTCCAATTCGGCATATGCTGCCACGTCTTGAGAAAAACAGACTGTGTAACATCTTCCGCCAAGACGGGGTCTTGCAACATGTAATTTGCGAGGCTGTGTATTGTTTTCATGTGCCGATCAACGAGCATAGCAAACGCCCGTTCATCCCGCGCCATCATAGCCGGAATAATATCCTCGTCCGGATCAACCCTTGCGGGCCCGCCGGACGAGGCATTTTCAGCAACAAGCCCCATGCAGGTTTAGTCCTTAGGTCCGCGTTTTTCATGACCTTTATGACCTTTACGACGCATACGGCCTTCGCCTTCGCTTAAGATGCCATCTTTATTCACATCCATACGCGCAAACATGGCTTCAGTTGCAGTTTTATGTTCGTCAAGCGTGATGACGCCATCGCCATTGGCATCAGGATTAAACCGTTCGCCTTTGTCTTTGCGCATGGCCTTACGTTTTTTGCCCTTTTCTTTTCGCTTCTCATGCATTTCTTTGCGTTTAGCATGGCGCGCCTCACGATCTTTCGTATTGACTTCGCCGTCACCATTAGCGTCCCAGCGCGATTTGCGGTTTTCACCCCGTTTGGCAGACATGGAATTAAACTCAGCTTTGGAAATCACGCCGTCATTATTGGCATCAATTTTATTAAAGTAGGCATCAGTCATTTCCGCTTTACGGTTTTCGAATTCAGCGCGCCGTTCTTCTTTTGTTACGACGCCGTCGCCATTGGTATCAGTTTTCGCAAAACGTTCGCTAGCATGAGCGACAAATTCTGCTTTCGAAATCTGGCCGTCTTTATTCGTGTCGGCTTTTGGGTTGGCCAAAGCCGCGCCAGATAAAAGCAATGTCGCGGTAACGCTCAAAAGCGCAAGTTTCTTAGTATGAGTCATAAGGAAGCTCCTAAAGTTATGTGACTATAACCTTAAAACGCCTCGCCGCGCAAAACCCGTCGCGAGATTGCTAATTTTTAATAAATGGAGTGTGTTGGCGGGTTAAGCCGCCGCAGACTGCGTGGCGGCCTGCTGCACAGAAGCAAACAAAGCTTCGGACAAGTCTGCTCTGGCCAAATGCCCAAGATAGGGCGGCGGCGCGCCAAGAAACTCGGCAATCGTCTGCGTCAATAACGTCGCCGTTTCAGCAGCGATGTCGGCATCGCCAACAGACACCAGAAGCGGATCAAACCGCGGGTGCCGTTTCCGGCAAGCATCTATCATCCAGTAAGCCCGCATGAAATGATCTGAACCGCTATCATAAGAGAGTAAACTCATATCTGCCGCGCCCGCGAGCTTAACGTGGCTAGGCGAACATCCGGCCTGCGTGCCGACAAACACCCAATCATAGTCTAAAGATAATGCGGCTAAGCTGCCGAGTATCATATCCAAAGATGCAGCGCCGACCGCGATAATTGTGAAATTATCTTCAGGTGTAACATATTTGGCGTCGCTTATAGAGGCATCATGAAAGAGAACATCAGCAAGAGTTGTTTTATAAGAAACACCAGCCTTCTGCATCAAGGCCCCATCTTGGCAATCCACCAATAAAACCCGCTCGCCGGCCGAAGCGCTCGATTGGGCTAAGGCGAGTGTCGTACCAGCAGCGCTAACGTGATCATTTGCGCAAAAGACCGGAACGAGACGTCCCTCGGGGTAATGTGACTTTTCCTGCAGTGGCATGATTGACCTGAAACCGTCTAATTTGTTTGATAATGCAGCCTAACCAATCAGACTTAATTCCCGGCTAAGCAACACGGACAATATTTAATTAAAACATATGGTTAAGGAAAAATGACCTGTATTCAGAGCACAAAAAAAAACCGCTCAATAAGAACGGCTTTCCATCAATAATACAAAAGGATCTTTAAGCGCGGTATTGCTGTATCCGTGTTGTCCGCAAACCCGCAATGCCATGTGACTCAATCGAGGCTTGCCATGCTAAAAACTCTTCGCCGGAAAGACCGTAACGGTCACAGGCACCTTCTAACGTTAACAATCCGCCTCTCACTGCGGCGACAACTTCGGCCTTACGGCGAATGACCCATCTAACTGTATTGGGTTTTGGAAGATCTGCTAAGGTAAGCGGCGTACCCTCTGGTCCGATCACCATATTCTCTCTTTTGTGTCTACGTTCTGACATTAACGCCCCTCACATGCGGTTATTTGTTATAGGCTTTTTATAGGAGCAGTATCTTAAAAAGGTTTTAATCTCCCGTTTTTTCTCAATAAAATCAAAGGTTTACGAAGGTTAACAAATTAATTACTCTTAACAAATCCTTACATTAAAAATAAGTCATTGATTCTATTAGAGGTTTTTTGGAAAAGTAGGCGTACTGTGTCTCGACTTGAAACAAAAGCCTCCCTATATGGGGGACGAAGTTAACGATAGAGTGTTAACACGGTTGCTAATTTAGCGCATTTTGAGGCAATATCATTAACCATGAAAACAGAAGATCCACATAAAACGCCCCCTTCCGGCCCTATTTCTTCTGCGCAAGACTCCAAACCTGCCGAAATGAACAGTCTTGGCTTTGCAAAAGCGCCAAAAGACACCCGTGTGGTCGTGGCGATGTCCGGCGGGGTGGATAGTTCTGTCTGCGCGGCGCTGCTTGCGCGCGAAGGGTATGACGTTATTGGCGTGACGCTACAACTCTATGATCACGGCGCGGCTATTCAAAAGGCCAAAGCCTGCTGCGCGGGCCAAGACATCTATGATGCCAAGCGCGTAGCCGAAATGATGGGCTTTCCGCATTATGTCCTCGATTATGAAAGCAACTTCCGCGAATCCGTTATGGAAGACTTCGCCGATACATACCTTATGGGCTCAACGCCGATCCCCTGCGTGCGCTGTAACCAGACAGTGAAATTCCGAGACCTGCTCGACGTTGCCAAAGACCTAGACGCTGACTGCATGGCCACAGGTCATTATATTAAGCGCGTAGACGGCCCTGACGGGCCAGAACTTCACCGTGCATTTGACGGCGGCAAAGACCAATCTTACTTCTTATTTGCAACGACCCATGATCAGCTCGCATTCTTGCGGTTTCCTCTGGGCCATATGGATAAGTCCGAAACTCGCCGCCTTGCTGTAGAGATGGGCCTCAACGTGGCCTCCAAACCTGACAGCCAAGACATATGTTTCGTTCCAACGGGGCGCTACACAGACGTGATTGAAAAAATGCGTCCCAACGCAGCTCAGCCCGGCGAGATGGTGCATATGGATGGCCGCGTACTCGGCACACACCGCGGGGTTATGTATTACACGGTCGGGCAAAGGCGCGGCCTCGGTCTTCCGGACGGAAGCGGACTGGATCCGCTCTATGTTGTCCGCATCGACGCGCCTGCCAAGCAAGTCATTGTCGGGCCGCGCGCGGCGTTAGAGCGCTCCCGCATTTACCTCACCGATATCAATTGGATTGGCCAAGGCGTATTTGGTAAAGATCTCGACGGAAAAACGATCAAAGTTAAAGTTCGCTCAACCCGCCCGCCCGAACCCGCAAAGCTCGCGTGGGACGGCGATGAGCTCTCCATTCTCCTGGACAGCCCTGACCAAGGCATCTCTCCCGGACAAGCTTGTGTCTTTTATGAACCAAGAGACGATGCCGCGCGCGTCTTAGGCGGCGGATGGATCACAAGAACCGCTTAACGCTTGAAAGCTTTAATCACCGCAACTAAAACGCCTTATCAGGTCCCGTAGCTCAGTCGGATAGAGCGCAAGATTCCTAATCTTGAGGCCGGTGGTTCAAATCCACCCGGGGTCACCATTTTCGTTCTAAGCCGCGCGCCGCTTATCAATCGTATCAACAAAGCCGTGATTGACGTCTCTGTGCTCGGCCTCGTCAGCACGGACGGCTATGATGACGTCGCTGAGTTTTGCATCCGGAGAAAGCTGCCAATACTCAATGGCAATCTCTGGCGCGGGGATATTTTCGTGATTTCCAGCTTCGACCTCTTTCAGATATTGCGTGTAACTAATCACCGCTTCTTCTTCGAAATAGCCGACAACCCTATGGGCGGTACGAGGCGCAATTAAATAGAGGAAGAAATAGGCATTATAAAAGAAGAACTGCACGGTCATAATGAGCATGCGTTCAAACCAGTTAGGCTGCGCGATTTCAATGAACGTCATCAAATGCATGCGCTCATTCTCGGCCTCGTCCAGCAGCGTCCGGATCCAGCCTTCATCATCACGCATTTTTCGCAGCGCCGTTAAGTGCTGCCACAAGCCACCAACCATCCCTGGGACAGCCGCTACAGTTTCAAGGACCACCGCGCGGTGGCCGTATCGTTTGGAGAAAAATGTATCAGCAAAAAACCGCAAGAACTTCACGAAAGTAAACGCGATATGGTCGCTGATAGTTTTGGGTTTCACATGGGAGACAAGTTCAAAATCCGTATGGACATTACGCGGCTTCATATTTTTATGTAGCGCCATTGTGTATACCTCTCAGGTTTCACGTGTTCGATACTGCGTCCTTTATATAGGTTCCCACGAATGCCTTCGCTAGAAGCCCAAAGGTCACACGATCAAAATGCCGCAGAGGCGAGACGGCTTAAGGGGCGTGAACTTTGCAAAACGGCGTGTGGGGAACGGCTTCCAAACGTTCATCGTCAATGGGCTCACCGCATGTCACGCAGTCACCAAAATCTCCAGCTTGAATACGATCTAGGGCGGCGTGAATAGCACGCGCCTCGCTTGCCGCCATATCATCCATATCGCGCAAAACAGACAAGGACCGAACAGCCCCGCTATCCCCGTCAAAAGGCGCGTCGCCAGATTTGGCGAATTTATCTTCAATCGTATCAACGCGTTTGACGAGTGTCATAAGACGCGCTTCCAGTTTCTTTCTAAAGTCTTCGGTGCTTAAGGTCATAGCGAAATCTTTCCATTGTCTGTATTCATACTATCAACGCGTAAACTATCCCTTAGTTGCAATAAGACAACGAAATGCCTCTCGAACTCATCACTCTGATCTACTTTTCCAACGCAACGGCTTGAGCAGAAGTAACTTTTAGCTGAGACTTGACCTACCCCCTATTCATCCGGTTCTCGATTAAGTCATCAACTACTTCCGGTTCAGACAATGTGCTTGTGTCACCAAGGTTGTCGAAACTATCTTCAGCGATTTTGCGCAATATTCTTCGCATGATTTTTCCGGAACGAGTTTTCGGGAGACCTGGGGCGAATTGAATGAGGTCAGGCGCGGCGATCGGCCCGATCTCTTTGCGCACATGTTTGATCAGGTCTTTGCGTAGCTCATCGCTCACATCTGTACCCGCCGTGACGGTGACATAGGCATAGATGCCCTGCCCTTTAATATCGTGCGGATAGCCGACCACGGCCGCTTCGGCGACGGCGGCGTGCGAGACAAGCGCGCTTTCCACTTCGGCGGTTCCCATCCTGTGCCCCGACACATTTATTACGTCGTCCACACGTCCGGTGATCCAATAGAAGCCGTCTTTATCGCGGCGACAGCCATCGCCCGTGAAATAATTACCGGGATAGGCGGAAAAATATGTATCAGAAAAGCGTTGATGATCGCCGTAGACCGTCCGCATCTGACCGGGCCAAGAACTTTTAATAATCAAGTTACCATCAGTCGCCCCTTCAAGTTCATTCCCTTCGGCGTCCACCAAGGCAGGCTCTATTCCGAAAAACGGATGTGACCCCGCGCCCGGTTTCATGGGCGTTGCACCCGGAAGCGGTACGATCATCGCACCGCCAGTTTCCGTCTGCCACCACGTATCGACTATGGGGCAACGGCCCTCACCGACGACATGAAAATACCATTCCCATGCTTCGGGGTTTATGGGCTCCCCCACCGTACCGAGAAGACGAAGCGATGAGCGGTCTGTGGCTTTTACAGGTTCGTCGCCTTCGCACATGAGCGCGCGGATGGCTGTCGGCGCGGTGTAAAACAGTGAGACTTGGTGCTTATCACAGACCTGCCAGAACCGCGAGGCATCAGGGTAGGTCGGCACACCTTCAAACATTAGCGTCGTCGCCCCGTTCGCGAGCGGGCCGTAGAGAATGTAGGTATGTCCCGTGACCCAGCCCACATCGGCGGAGCACCAATAAACATCCTCTTCTTTGAGGTCGAACACATATTCATGGGTCATCGCCGCCCACACCATATAACCACCCGTCGTGTGCAGCACGCCTTTGGGCTGCCCTGTTGAGCCGGATGTATAGAGTATAAAGAGCGGGTCTTCGGCATTCATCGGCTCAGGCGGGCAATCATCAGACACCTCATCCAGAGCTTCATGTAGCCATACATCTCGGCCCGAGACCCACTTCACGCCTGCCGCCGTGCGCTGCACGGTCAGAACGGTTTTGACAGGCTTTCCAGCCTTTTCCGCAATATCACACGCCGCGTCGCAATTGACTTTGAGCGGAACCACTCGAGAGCCTCGCAAACCTTCATCTGCCGTAATCACAAAGGTACTATCGCAGTCCATAATCCGCCCCGCCAGCGCGTCTGGCGAAAAGCCGCCAAAGACCACGGAATGCACCGCCCCAATGCGCGCGCACGCCAGCATGGCGTAAGCGGCTTCGAGTATCATCGGCATATAGATCGTAACACGATCACCTTTTTTAACGCCGTGCGCCTTCATAACATTGGCGAAACGACACACCTCGCCGTAAAGGTCACGGTAAGTCAGGGTAATGGAATCACTCGGATCATCCCCCTCCCAGATAATGGCGGGCTTATCCGCGCGCTTTGCAAGGTGACGGTCAATACAGTTTTCGGTGACATTTAAAACGCCGTCCGCATACCACTTCACATGCAGATCAGCCTTATCCCAGCTCACATCTTTGACCTGCGTATAATGCGTCATCCAATCAAGGCGCTTGCCTTGCTCACCCCAAAACGCCTCGGGGTCGGCTATTGATTGCGCGTACATCTCTTTATAAGCATCCGGCGTGAGGTTGGCTTTGTCCGCAAAGTCAGCTGGAACGGGGTAGATAGGATCGTTTTCGCTCATTGTCTCTCTCTTGCAAAATACTTATTTGAAATACCCTAAGACAGGAAAGATCAGATGTGTAGAGGGAACTTATAAACCTCGCGACAGATGGGTTTATTTTTATTCGCGCCTCGCCTAAACTTGCCCCATGACTGCTATTCTTTATTCTTTTCGGCGTTGCCCTTATGCCATGCGCGGGCGGATGGCTCTGCACGCCTCAAACGCAGTCTATGAGCACCGCGAAATTGTCCTCCGCGATAAGCCAGACGCTATGCTCAAAGTTTCGCCCAAAGGCACGGTGCCAGTGTTTGTGACAGAAAGCGGCGATATCGTTGATGAAAGCCTTGACCTTATGCACTGGGCGCTCTCACGCAATGATCCGCTCGGCTGGCTCGGCTGTGACCTCAAGGCCGCGCAAGCGCTGATTACGGCCAATGACGGACCGTTCAAACATCATCTCGACCGCTATAAATATGCGAGCCGTTATAAAGACGACGCCGCGCGAGGCGATGTTGACCTCACGCACCGCAGCGAAGCAGTAAAACATATCGACGTATTAGAGACACATCTCTCAGCCCATGACTATCTCTTAGACCCGAAAGAATCCCTCGCCGACATAGCCATCTTTCCCTTCATTCGCCAATTCGCCAATACGGATCGAGACTGGTGGGACAGCGCGCCCTACCCGCGCACGCAGGCATGGCTGACGCGGCACATGGAAAGCGATCTGTTCAAGACAATCATGAAGAAACATCCTGTCTGGAAGCCGCCCTCGAGCTAATTCATCATCAACACGCTTTCGCAATAATTTCGTATTTTCCTTACTAGTTTCTTAGATTAGTATCTCCATACTGTTAAATAGGGCGTGGAGACGTTCAAGATATAAAAGAGTAGCGAGGAGTTCAGCTCAATGACCGAATATGAGCACACAATACTTTTTCTGGAATTTGCTCAGGCGGCAAGTTCCGTCATGGCTAACTACATGGCACTGGTGTTTGCTATGATTGTGACAAGTTATATGGCTGCACACCGCCTAGATCGTCTTATGACCGGAATTGCCCTCACAATATATTCACTATTTGCATTGGGGTTTTGCAATGAAATATTCCAATTATATTCAGACCTGTCACGACTAGGTATTAGCATTGCCGATATGGGCAATAATCCTTCAACGTCCCTCACCTGGTTTGGCCCCATCGCGACAGGGCCTGACTTCCTTCACATTTTACCAGAAATAATCGGAGGCATGATTGTCTTGGCATATTTTGGGTCAATATTGTTTTTCTTTAGAGCTAGAAAATCGAACCTATCAAATGCAGTTGGCCCTGTTAACATCGCAGAAATAATTAATGAAAACACAAAATAACAATATGAAGTGTCTAGCCTAACCGCTTAAGCAGACTACTCGTATCCCAGCGTCCGCCGCCCATCTCTTGTACATCTGCATAATAGCCGTCCACTTGCTTGGCGAGCGTTAAGTCTGCGCCGACTTGTTCGGCTGTTCGCAAAGCAATACCTAAATCTTTACGCATCCAATCCACGGCAAAGCCAAAGTCATATTCGCCGCTGCCCATTGTCGATGCTCGGTTATCCATTTGCCAGCTTTGCGCCGCGCCCTTGCCGATGGCCTGCACCACTTCGTCCACATCAAGGCCGGCTTTTTGCGCAAAGTGCACGCCCTCCGCGAGGCCTTGCAATATACCGGCGATACAAATTTGATTGACCATTTTTGTGAGCTGCCCTGCCCCGCTTGGCCCCATAAGCTTTACAGCCTTGGCATAGGCATCCATAATCGGGAGCGCACGGTTAAAAACATCATTATCCCCGCCGCACATAATCGTAAGTTGCCCGTTGACCGCCCCCGCTTCGCCGCCCGAAATCGGGGCGTCGACAAACCCAATACTCTTCTCCGCCGCCATCGCGTGTACCTTTCGCGCGCATTCGCTCGACGCTGTGGTGTGGTCGACCATTACACCGCCCGAAGGCATGGCACTCAGTGCTGGCCCCGCTACATCATAAACATCCTGATCATCCCCGACGCAGAGCATAACAAAATCTGCGCCAGAAACTGCGGCTTCAATCGTTTGCGCCGCCGTTCCTGAATGCTCTTCCGCCCATTTTTCTGTCTTAGCGGCAGTGCGGTTCCACACGATCACGTCATGTCCGGCGGACGCTAAGTGCCCCGCCATCGGATACCCCATCACGCCTAAGCCCAAAAATGCTACATTTGCCATAATTATGTCCTCGTGATTCAAGTTTTGATTGCCAAATTTGGTTTATTCTATTCATTCTGAAAGACGCATGATAGGTTATATTTAAACGAGAGGCGTATAAGTTTGGACGTAGCAGCAACTTGGCAAATGTGGGCGACAATGGTGATTGTTGCAATTGCCGTTTATCTTTATTTCCGAGAACAATTCACGATTGAAAGCATTTCAGTCGGCATTATTGTTGTCTTGTTGCTATTCTTTCACTTTTTTGGCGGCAGCGATAGCAGCCTTGATAGCAAGTCTTTGCTCTCTGGATTTGCCGCGCCGGCTCTCATTACTATCATGGCCTTGCTTGTCGTCGGGCAAGGTCTCTTTCATACGGGCGCGCTTGAAGGCCCTATTATGCGGATTAATAACCGCCTCGACAAGCAACCCCGCCAAACACTCACATTGATATTCGCCGTCGCGTTTGCCGTCTCGATGTTTATGAATAACACGCCTGTTGTGGTGATGTTTATTCCCGTTTTGACCGCCATGGCGTCGCGCCTACGTGTCGCCGCCTCGCGCTACATGATGCCGCTCAGCTTTATTTGCATTTTGGCGGGCATGACGACCCTTGTCGGTTCTTCCACCAATCTTCTGGTCAATGATGTCTATCAACGAATTTCCGACGATTCATTATCCTTCTTCACACAGTTCGGGCCCGGCATGGTTCTCGCGGTAGTTGGGGCTGTCTACATCGTAATTTTCGCGCCTATTTTGCTCCCGCAGCGGAATAATCTAGAAGCCGAAATTAGCGAAGAAGGGCGGCAATATATTGCCCAAATCAGGATCACAGATGATCACCCCCTAAGCGGCGTTAAACCCAAGGCGGGGCTATTTCCTGGCCTCAAAGATGTCACTGTGCGGATGATACAGCGCGGCGAGAAAGGCCTCCTGCCTCCGTTTGAAGAACGGCTTACTCCCGGCGACATTCTCATCGTTGCTGCAACCCGCAAAGCACTACGCGGCCTTATGGCCACAGACCAAAAATACCTCGAAGGCATGCTAAACATCGCTGGCTTCCATGACGAGAGCACAAGCCCGACAGGTTCGGAAACCATTGTCATCAGCGAAGCCGTGATCGCGCCTGGGTCCCGCATGGTAGGCCGCAATATTGAACAAATCGGCTTTCGCCGCGAGACGGGCTGTCTTGTGCTGGGCATCCAAAGACGCTCGCGCATGATCCGCAAGCGGATGCTCGACATCAGGCTTGAAGCTGGAGATGTTTTGCTGCTCTTTGGATATGATGCAACCATGCGGTCGTTGCGAAACAATCGCGACCTTTTATTGCTTGATTGGTCAACGTCCGAACTCCCCGATATTCGCCGGTCTTTTGCTGCACGCATAATATTTGGCTTAACGATTTTAGCCGCCGCCAGTGGCTTTGTCCCGATTGACATTGCAGCCCTCACAGGCGCGGTGGGCATGATCGCCGCTGGGTGCATAAATGTTCGCCAAGCCGTGCGGGCTCTGGACATGCGTATATTCCTGTTAATCGGCGCAGCTTTTGCTATGGGCCTCGCCCTCGAAAATACGGGCGGCGCAGCTTATATGGCTCACAAAACAGTAGAAGTATTTGCGCCTTTCGGTCATCAAATTCTGATCGCAGCTTTCTTTTTGATTATCGCGATCATGACCAACTTAATTTCTAACTCCGCCACAGCTCTGCTCTTCGCGCCTATTGCTATGGCCGTCAGCGCGGAGACCGGTATCGATCCCATAGTCATGGTTCTCACCGTTATATTCGCGACCAACTGTTCTTTTGCTACCCCTATTGCCTACCAAACGAATTTGCTTGTCATGGGACCTGGGCGTTACAAATTCAGTGATTTCGCTAAGTTCGGCGTGCCATTGATGCTCATTATATGGGCGGCTTTCAGCCTTATGATCCCGTTCTTTTTCGATGTCTAAGACGCCCTAATTTCGAGCCCATCTGGCTTACGGATGCATTTTCCCTTTATGGCTTTTTATGGTACAGGGTTCTTGCGCAAATAGATAAGGGGCCAGACAATGAAAGAATATGAGAAAGAGACAAAGGTCATGGGGGATCAAAACCCCTATTTAGTTGCCACGGATAAATCCTACAGCGAAGCCATCGCGCAAGGATTAAGCCTTGCTGAACGCCGGTGGAAATCGACCAGTCCCCTTGATGATAAAACCCGTGAGAAAGTTCGCAGCAATTTAATCGACGATGTAAAACGAGACCCTTACGGGTTCGAGCGCATTATTGGCAAAAGCGATTTTGTCTCCATCAATTTCCTATCCCGAGGCATCGAAGCCGCCAAAGCCGTCTGCCGCATCCGCGTACCCGGCCCAAGGGGCGGATGGTCAGGAACAGGCTTCTTAGTCGCGCCGGGGCTACTCATGACGAACAATCACGTCTTGTTTTCCCGCAGGGATGCTAGCCAAGCCGAAGCAGACTTTAATTTTGAACATGACAAAGAAGGCGTAATTCAAACACCTGTGCAATTCAATCTCGACCCTGACAGAATATTTTTCACCGACATTGAACACGATATTACGTTAGTCGCTGTAGCAGATTATTCTGATGGCGGCGTGCCGCTAGACAGCTTTGGGTTCTTACCTTTGTTCCCGCTTTCCGGAAAGGCCTTAGACCGTGAGTGGGTCACCATAGCCCAGCACCCGAAAGGCGAGCCCAAACAAATGACCATTCGTGCCAACCAGATTTTTGAAATCAAGGGCGAGGCTGCGCAAAACATAGATACAGAAAAGTTCATTCACTACCGCATCGATACACAGCCTGGGTCCTCAGGCGCGCCTGTGCTCAATGATCAATGGCAAGTCGTCGCCATCCACCACAAAGCCATCCCCGCCCCCGGCGAACAAAACTTAGAAAAAATCAGGAACGGTCTTGAAGGCGAATGGCTCGCGAATGAAGGCATTCGGGTGAGCGCTATCAATCAACTCTTAGAGCGTAAACGCTTTAGCGACCCCGATGCTGCGCGGGCTGTTGATCGGCTTGAACGAACACTCGGAATCCCGTCCATACTGGCCGGCGATGTTCCGGAACGGTTCAATCCCGAAATCGGCACCGAGCGCGACCCCGGCCCGCATAAGCCCGCTAAATGGACGAGTTGGGAAAATGATCACAAGCTAGGCTATGATCCGAGCTTCATCAAAGGCGCAACGCACATGTCTATTCCAGAAATTCTGGGAGAAAAAGAAAAGGTCGCCGCTCCGCTCCTCGGCAAAAACAATGGATATATTTTAGATTACATCCATTTCTCTACTGTCATTCACAAAGACAGAAAATTCCCGATGATGACAGCCGTCAATATTGACGGCGATGCGGTTGTCCATCCGGGAGATCGCAGCGGACGCTTTCGCATTGATGGCCGCATGCACGAAGTTTTTCAACCTGCGGCTAATTTCTACGAAAAGAAATTGGGTAATGATCCCGTCCAGTTTAGTCGTGGGCATTTGGTCAGGCGTTTTGATCCGTGTTGGGGAGTGACTAAAGCCGGCGCGAAAGATGCTGACACCCATACCTTTCATTATTCAAACGCCGCCCCGCAAGTACAAGGGTTTAACGCTGGTATTTGGCTTGATATCGAAGACTATGTCTTGAACCGCGCCCAAGTCAGTCACCGTAAAATGAGTGTGTTCACAGGGCCCGTCTTCAAGAACCATGATCCGGAATATGGCGCGAGCCGAGAAAATGGCCCATGGCAAATCCCGACAACTTTCTGGAAGGTTGTTGTCGTCCAAAAGTCAAGCACACAGCTTGCCGCTACGGCGTTCATGACCGGACAAACGAAATTTATTTCCAATCTTTTTGAGAACCGAGTATTTTCAAACCTTCGGCAAGGGCGCTTACCGAAATTACAGTCCCAAAGTATTCAAGTCCCCATTTCGCTCGTTATGGAAGAAACAGGCCTAAACTTCAAACCGCTCTTGAAGCACGATATTTCTAGCGCGCTTGAAAGCACCCGCCAGAACCGCTTTCTGCACTCTATATCGGACATTACCTTTTAGAAGGCATACCGCCTCGACAGCCAATCCACCTCCGCTTCCCCGTACGCAACCTCGGAATACACGCACGTGTTCAGATTAAACTTGGCACCCGCCATTGCAAAAATAGTTCTTCGTATTTTTTAATGCAGGACCCATTTTCCGCGCTATAACAGCTTTATGACGCATCCTTTTAATCCGCAAAGATTGCAATTTTATATGACGATTCCTTCGCCTTGCCCCTATTTACCGGGGCGGATGGAGCGGAAGATATTCACGCAACTTGAACCCGAGGCGGGGCCTGCGCTCAATGATTATCTGACACATTCCGGTTTTCGTCGTTCGCAAAATGTGCTGTACCGTCCGGCCTGCGAAACCTGCCATGAATGCCGCTCGCTCCGCGTGCGCGTTTTGCCCTTTAAGGCGAGTAAATCCCTAAAGCGTACGCGCGCCCGTAATAAGGATTTATCTGTTAATTTTTGCGATCCTATCGCGACCAAAGAACAGTTCGAACTTTTGCGCCGCTACCTCCTCTCGCGCCACGCGGGGGGCGGTATGTCGGATATGGATTTCTCCCGCTACCAAATGATGGTCGAAGATAGCGCTTCTGCCACACATCTTGCTGAATATAGAGACACGGACGGACAATTAATCGCCTGTGTTTTAATTGACGCGCTCACAGACGGCCTGTCTATGGTGTATAGTTTTTTCGATCCCGGTCAGTCCCAACGCAGCCTTGGAAAATATATGATTTTAAATCATATTGAACAATCTAAAGATATGGGCTTGCCTTTTGTTTATTTAGGCTATTGGGTCGAAAGCAGTCCGAAAATGGATTATAAATCCAGCTTTAAACCCTGCGAGGTTTTAGGCATAAATGGATGGGCTGAACTAGGGGAATAACATGAAACGTCGCCAAATATTAGCCGCTGCCGCAGCCATTGCCACAGGCGGCGGTGTTGCTGCTGTTCTCGGGAAAGACCATAAAAAGTCTGCGCCCGTGCAATCTGGCGCAAACGGCGTTGCCTCTCCTGCTATCATTCAAAACCGGCGGCAGCTTCGCATCGCTACTTCTTGGCCCAAGGATTTTCCAGGATTAGGCCAAATGCCGAACCGTTTTGCTGACGCCCTGCGAGATATGAGCGATGGCCGTTTGGATGCAAAAGTCTACGCCGCCGGCGAACTCGTCGGTGCTCTTGAATGCTTTGACGCGGCCTCAACGGGGGCCGCCGACATGTACCACGCCGCAGAATATTACTGGCAAGGCAAATCTAAAGCCTTTTCCTTTTTCACCGCTGTCCCCATGGGCATGACAGCCGCCGAAATTATGGGTTGGGTCGAATTTGGCGGCGGGCAAAAGCTTTGGGATGATCTCTCTGCCAGTTTCAATATCAAACCGTTCCAAGCGGGAAACACTGGTCACCAAACGGGCGGTTGGTTTAAGCGCGAGATGAATTCTCTTGAAGATTTCAAAGGCTTAAACATGCGCATGCCTGGCCTTGGGGGTGAAGTAATTCGGCGCCTAGGCGGAGCGGCTGTACGTCTTTCTGGCGGCGAGATATATCAATCCCTACAATCTGGCGCAATTGACGCCACAGAATGGGTCGGCCCTTGGAATGACTACGCTTTTGGTTTCTATAGGGAAGCGCCTTATTATTACGCCCCTGGCTTCCATGAACCCGGAGCCTCTTTAAGCTTAGGGATTAATCTCGACGTCTGGAACAGCTTCTCGAAGTCCGACCAAGCAATAATCCAGTATGCCTGCCGCGCAGCGAATAATAGCAGCCTCGGTGAATACACAGTAGAAAATGCCCGCGCGCTTGAAACCCTAAAAAAAGATCACGGTATAGCGCCCCGTTATTTTTCGGATGAAATTATGACAGAGATTGCCCGTGTCAGCGAAGACGTTGTCGAAGAATTTGGTAACTCTGATGCGCGCACGAGAAAGATATACGAAAGCTACTTCGCCGCCCGAAATCAATATCGCGGCTGGACCGAGATGAGCGACGGACGGTATATCCGCGCCAGAGAAATTGCTCTTGGGCGATAAAATGAGCAGCATCGAAAGTCTAGAAATAATAGGAACGGCGCTAAAAGGCGCAGGATGGGTATTTTTGCCTTTTCTGTTACTCCCCATCCTGACCTTTTTTGCAAAGCCAAATAGGTTTATTTCCCGCCTGTCCTCCGCCGTGATCCGCGCCATAGACAGCCTCAATTACGGTCTTGGCGAAATCACAAAATGGCTCCTACCCATTCTCGTTTTATCCGTTGCGTTTAGCGTTTTCGCGCTGTCGATTTTTGGCCTTTCGTGGACGAAACTTTTTGAAAGCGCCGTGTACTTGCATGCCGTCGTCATCATGCTCGGTGCGGGCGCGACATTGCTTGCAGGGAAACATGTACGCGTAGATATTTTTCACAGCCGCATGAAACCTACATCTCGCGCGCTTACTGATTTTTGCGGTTTTTATCTTTTCCTTGTTCCGGTTTGTTTAATTATCCTCTGGAATTCACAAACTTTTATTGGTTTCTCGTGGCAAATTTTTGAAGGCTCCGCTGAAGCCGACGGCATTAAAGGCGAGTTTTTGCTCAAAACCTTGCTCCCAGTTTTCTGCCTCATTATGCTCGCCCAAGGCGCGGCTATTGCTATGCGTGCCGCGCTTTGCCTTACAGGGCAAATAGAACCAAAACGCCCGCCAAACACACCGGCCTTATTTGCCGACCCTGAAGTGGAAACCGGAATATGAGTTTGCCGGAAGTCCTCGCTCTCGCCATGTTTGCCTTTGCCTGTATCGGGCTTATGGGCGGCTATAATGTGGCCTTTACATTAAGTGGCGTTTCGCTCATTTTTGCCGCCTTAGGCGTCGCTACGGGCACGTTCGAAGCTGAATTTCTTCTCTCCCTGCCGGGTCGTATTTATCCCCTGATCACGCGGGATATCCTCATGGCGGTACCTCTGTTTGTTTTCATGGGGGTAATGCTGGAGAAGTCCCGCATTGCCGAAGACTTGCTGGAAGCTATGGGAGACCTGTTTGGCCCTATGCGGGGCGGGCTCGGCATTTCTGTAATTTTTGTCGGTGCGCTGCTCGCGGCGTCAACAGGCATTGTCGGCGCAACCGTCGTGACTATGGGGCTCTTATCGCTCCCGACCATGCTTAAGCGCGGCTACGCCCCCTCTTTAGCCTCGGGCGCTATCGCGGCCTCCGGCACGCTTGGCCAAATCATCCCGCCCTCTATCGTACTTGTAATACTTGGCGACCAAATGTCGAACGCATACCAAGAAGCACAGCGCACCCACGGTCTTGATGCAACGGGCGTTGTCTCTGTCGGAGATTTGTTCGCCGGCGCAATTATACCAGGCCTCATATTGGTGATGCTTTACGCGGTCTATATCGCCTGTGTTGCTTACCTAAAACCCGCTATGGCCCCCGCCCAAGACTGGCCAGAGGGCGACACCTCCGTGTGGACGTTCGTACGGAAAACCTTAGTGGCTATGATGCCACCGATCTTGCTCATCATCGCCGTTCTGGGCTCTATCCTCTCTGGGTATGCCACGCCGACTCGGGGCGCGGCACTCGGAGCCTTAGGCGCAATTTTGCTTGCCGCTTATAAAACGTCGCCTCATCCGCTTGCGCGCCAAGCCGCATTCATGGCCGCACTGGGTATGCTCATCTTAATCGCCGTCGACCTTACAGGCATCGATATGCGCTTTAATCAGGACACATGGACAATGACAGAGCGCGGCACGGTAAGCCTCGCACTTATCTTTGCTGGTATAGCGATTATCGGCGTCGGGCTTGCGCTGCAGCCGCTCCTCAAATCAGGGCAACTTGCAGACGTGTCGCGCAGCACACTGCACATAACCTGCATGGTCTTTGCCATTCTCATTGGGGCGACGGTGTTTAGCTTGATTTTCAGAGGCTTTGGCGGCGATGAGCTTGTCGGCCGTATGCTTGACGCCGCGCCCGGCGGACAGTGGGGCGCGCTAATCCTTGTCATGGCCGTGATGTTTGTCCTTGGCTTCTTCCTCGATTTCATCGAGATCACCTTTGTCGTCGTGCCACTTGTAGCCCCGCCGCTACTCGCCCTAGGGATGGACCCCATATGGCTAGGTATTCTCATGGCACTGAATTTGCAAACTAGCTTCCTGACCCCGCCCTTCGGATTTGCACTATTTTACTTGCGCGGCGTCGCGCCCCCTGAAGTCACAACAACTGCGTTATATCGAGGTGTGCTTCCGTTTATACTGATACAATTCATTGTTATCTTGATCGTCGCAATATTCCCAGAACTCGCAACGGCTCTCCCAAAATCCATGCTATAATCCCCGCCAAACAACTTTAAAGCCATAAGCCTTTAAATATGTAGTAATACTATTCTCATAGACTACCCTAGCGGGGTGGCTCCCCTTTTTGTCGATACATAAAACTTCCTTCAAAGTAATAAGACCATTTATGCAACCCGCTAATCTCCGTCCGTTAGATTTGGAAGTAACAGTCGATCCACTATCCTTCGCGCGCCGATTGCGAACGCCAATATGGCTCTATGATACAGACCATCAACGCATCGCCTACGCGAATAAGCAAGCCTGCAAGCTTTGGAACGCCGCCAACGAAGCATCTCTACAAGAGAGAGACCTTTCCAAAGATATGTCAGCAACCGTTGCAAAACGACTCCGGCAATATCAAAATGACTTCAAAGAAGCTAATACCGAATTTAGCGAAACTTGGACCTTTCACCCTGACGGGAAAGCACCTATCACACTCAATGTGATCTATACAGGTTTTCCAATGCCAGATGGCCGTATGAGCATGCTGTGCGAAGTCATCGGTAAAGCCGAGCAAGTATCCGAAACCCTTCGAAGCACGAAAGCCTTATTACACACCGACGTCATTATTGCGATGTTTAGTCTCGAAGGCCGCACCCTATATAAGAACCCTGCCGCTAAGATGCTTTTACCTTACAATAACTCTGAAGTTGACGATATTTTCGTGGCAAGTCGGGACTTACAAGACATTCGGGCCGCTTGGTATAAAGACGGTGAGTGTCGGCGGGTCGCAAAAATCAAGACGTCAAACGGCGAGCGGTGGCTAGATCTGGATATCAAGCAATGTTTAGATGCAGTCACTGGTGAACAGGCCCTTTTAATCACAGCATTCGATGTCACCGAACTTAAAGCTGTGAAAGCTGTATCAAAATTACGCCAAGAACAGTTAGAAGCCACTTTTTCCGCAGCCTTGGATGGCATTGTCATAATCGATATCAATGGAACTATTCTCGAGTTCAACGGTTCATCACGGAAAATTTTTGGTTACAAACAACAGGACATTATTGGGAAAAATATTGAACTTATTATTCCCAAACGATTCCGAGAAAAACATAGACAGGGCATGGCCCGCATGCTTAAGAGCGGCGAAACTCGCATCTTGGGTAAAAGAATTGAAATCGAGGCTATACGAGCAAACGGTGAAGAGTTTATGTCCGAACTCGCCATCTCTCGAAGCGGAAGTTCCAATGGGCAAATTTTCATTGCCTATATTCGCGATATTTCAGAAGCTAAAGCAACGGAAAAGGCACTGCTTGATGCCAAAAATGCCGCAGAAATGGCCAATAGCGCAAAGTCTCAATTCCTTGCCAATATGAGCCATGAGATTAGAACCCCCATGAACGGCGTCCTTGGCATGCTTGATGTGCTCCGCGGAACCCAGCTTAGTGAACGGCAATTAAATTATACGGATATCATACATAGATCTGGTACTAACTTATTGGCCATATTGAGTGATATTTTAGACTTCTCAAAAATTGAGGCGGGAAAACTAACTCTCAATCCTGAAGCCTGCAATCTCGAAGAAGCGTTAGAAGACGTTGCCCGGTTATTTGAGGCCAGCGCAAATGAAAAGACCCTATCGCTAAGTTTCGAATATGCGCCAAATTTGCCAAAAACTTTTATCGCCGACGTTGATCGCGTCCGGCAAATTGTCTCCAATCTTATTGGAAATGCCATTAAATTTACCTCAGAAGGCACAATCGCGGTTAACGTTTCAGGAAAAGTTGAGCAGGGCCATGCCTATGTAAGGGTCGATATTAAAGATACTGGCATCGGTATATCTCAGGATAAATTGGCACTAATTTTTGAAAAATTCACGCAGGCTGAAAATTCGACGACTCGGCAATATGGCGGAACCGGGCTAGGTCTGGCAATTTCTCGTCAACTCGCCGTGGCAATGAATGGCCAGTTAACCGTAACATCGGACCTTGGCCACGGAACAACTTTCACTCTGGCACTCCCCTTAGAGATTACCTCGCTGTCTGAGATAGTAAAAACTACAAGAGGGAAGGCTCCAGCAACTTCAAGCTTGCCAAAAAATAGTATAGATCAAGCCGCCGCCTTATCGCTGAAATTTCTTGTTGTTGAAGATGAGGAAAAGAATAGGGCCATTATTCGGGATTCATTTAAACATCCACGAATAAAAATCTCCTATGCGGAGACAGCGTTGCTCGCAGTAGACACCTGTGGCCGTGAAAAGTTTGATGTTATATTTATGGGCACCTCAATACCTATCATGAATTTAGGCGCGGCGATAAAGTCGATTCGAGAAAAAGCATTGGAGAGCGGACAAGCACGGACGCCTATTATAAGCATGACAGAACCTTTAACACTCGAGGACCGTGAAAGATTTTTACAATCAGGAATGGACGACCACCTCACAAAGCCTTTACAAAAAGATCAACTCCATAAACTTGTCTCGAAATGGCTGAAAGCTGCCAGAGCGGTATCACAAACACACTAGGCAGTTCGCAGCTTATCTTATCAACACCATCAGACTATACATGAGCGGCATAGTGATTGCGGCGAGTGCCGTTTGCGCGGCGATAAGATTGGCCGATAAAGGTGCGTCTCCGCCCAGTTGCTGCGAGAGAATATAGCCATTGGTCGCCGTCGGCGTTGCCGCGCAAATAACCGCCACAGCGAGGTGCATTTCCGGAACGGAGAGCATCATGCCAATTCCCAACACAAGAGCTGGAAGCCCTATAAGCCGCACAACGCTCCAAAGAAACGTGCGGGTTCTAGCCGCCTTTAACGCCGTAAAGTTCACCCCTGCTCCCGCTGCAAGAAGCCCAAGCGCAATCGTTGCTCGCCCCAAAATGTCCATGGTGATGCCTACGGCTCCGGCCGGAACTAACCCCGTAACGTTAAGCCCAAGCCCGATAATACAGGCAATTATGAGCGGATTTTTTGCAAGATCTTTGAGAACGTTTTTCTTTGTGCCCTGCGCTGTTTCGGCAAACTGCGTGAGCCCAGATACAGACAATATATTAGCTACAGGGATCATAGCAGCGGCGGCTACTGCGACTAAAGCCAGTCCCGTTTCGCCAAACAAAGCTCCCGCTAGCGATAGCGCCACGAATGTATTCCACCGAACATTGGACTGGATAATAGATCCTGTCGGCGGGTGCGCGCGCCGAAGCCCGTTCTTCGTTGAGAAAACTCCAACAGCTCCTAGCAATATTTGCGCGCCCATCAACGCCGCAACCATTCCCCATGGCACAGTTTCAAAGGGTGCTTTTGCAAGGACGGTAACAATCAAAACCGGAAACAAAATAAAGTAGACGAGCCGTTCTATACCCCGCCACCCTTCCGGCGCTATGACATTGCGGATGGCTAAAAAACGGCCCAGTGCGACGACAAAAATGACCGGCGCGATGGCAAGGATAAAATTGTTCATATGGCCGCCTAAACTCTCTGATTAAAGCGATCTTCTATAGGGAGGTTTCCCGCGCGGCTAGACGGAAATTTGCCCTTATGCCTTACGGGACAATATGAGTGGTAGATAAAAGGCGAGTAAAAAGACAAAATTACCAATCACATTGACCGGCGCGCTCGCTAGCATAGAAGCGGTGCTATCCACCGCAAACCATACGCCAAGGCTGAGCCAGATAAGCTGCCGAACGATTGACGTTTCGCGCACATAAAGCTTTGATACAAGCGCCCATATAAGCACGCCCCACCCCGCCATGACGCCGCCGCAAATCGCGCTGACCAACCGCGAGTCTGGCCCGCTCATCCCTTGCGCGCCGTCCAGCGGAAAGAATATCAAATCCAAAAACCAGACCGCCAGGCCAGAGGCCGGAGCCCATGCGGCGGCGGCAATCATAAGGCCGAACCCAATGGTCATGGCTGACGCGGCCTTTAGCCAAAATATTGTCGATTGCTGTGTCATGGGTCATCTCCTGTATAAATCCATTTCTCTGCACTCGTGTGCCTGCAAAGATGACGTGCAGCAATTACCTCAGAGGTAAGTGTTTTACGCAAGCATTTGGCGTATAGCTGTCATTGACGCTATGAAGAGGCCGTAAATGACCGTGCAATTTGGAACTCTATTAAAAGATTGGCGGGACCAGCGCCGCATAAGCCAGATGGATCTTGGCCTTTCCGCCAATGTCTCTGCGCGGCATATTTCGTTTCTGGAGACGGGCCGCTCCCGCCCCAGCCGCCCGATGATATTGCATCTTTCTGAAACCCTTAATATACCGCGCCGCGAGCGTAACACCCTGCTTAGCGCGGCGGGGTTTGCACATGCATATTTCGCGCGCGACATTGGCGATGATGATATGGCGCAAATTCGCGCCGCCGTAAATTGGACGCTAATGCGCCACGATCCTTTTCCCGCTGTCGCCTTTGACCGTCATTGGAATATCCTTAAAATGAACACTTGCGCGGCAGGCCTGCTTGGCATTTTCGGACTTGGCCAAGGCGATAGTCTCTTAGCCTCGTTTCTCGACAATACGGCGTTTCGCGCGGCCGTTAAAAACCGAGAAGAAATCGGGCATGATCTTATCTCTCGGCTGCGCGCGGAAAGCGCTCATTTCGGCGGAGACGCTGTGCTGGACGCCTTTGCCGAGCGGCTCGCCGCAGACCTTGGCGGAGACAGCGAACCCCGCAGCGCTCCAGCCAAAGCGGTCATCCCGAACACCTACAGCGTCGGCGGACTGACTTACTCTTTCTTCTCCACGATTTCACAATTCGGCTCAGCCGAAGACATCGCCCTCGCCGACATGAAAATAGAAATGATGTTCCCCGCAGACGAGGCAACACGGCAAATTTTCATGCCGAGTTAGAGAGCTGAAGCTAACCAATAAATTGGTAATTTAGAACCTCTAGCAGGATCATGTTTCTGCGCGAGACAGCGTAATCACGACAATCTCTGGCGGGGCTCTGAAACGGGCGGAGAGTTTAGACATGCCGATGCCCGCCGTTACGAATGCAGGAGAGCCGTTGATGGTGAGTTTACCGTAGGCGTATTTCGGTCCGGCCCGCGTCGCTGTGGCGCGGCGGCCTATGCCCGGAATGTTGATTTGGCCGCCGTGGGTGTGCCCCGCGATCAAAAGCGCTTCGCCGCCTCTGGCCAGTTCGAAACTATCAGGGTTGTGCATAAGACCGATCATAGGCAGCTCGCCCCCGCACGCATCTCTACCGTTCCGGTTTGGATGTCCGTAATAATCATCCCCGAAACCAAACAGACATAGTTTGCCGGATATAATTTCGGCGCGGTTATCGACGAAGGTAATCCCGCCCGCCTCTAAGGTTTTTTGTACGAATGTCTCTCCGTATAAATAATCATGATTGCCGAGAACCGCGTAAACTCCGAGCGGAGCACTAAGCTTTCCAAGAGCTGCCTGTCCGGTTTCTATAGCGGCGACTTGGTCTGCACTCCGTAGGTGCCTCCGTGTTGACTCGCTTGTATAATCTCCTGCTAGCACGATAATGTCTGGCGACTGCGCGTTGAGGCGGCTCGCGACTTTGTTTATGCGCGGCGCGTAAACCGTCCGTCCGCCGATATGAAGGTCGGACATAACAGCAATACGCAGAGGCGCGCCCGCCCAATGCGGCGAGCTCATCTGTACATGCCGAACCACCAAGCGGCTTGGTTCAATCAGAAATCCGTAAGCAAGGCACAAGAGCGCCGCGCCTGACAGCCATAGAAACATATGGATAAGCCGCCGGATCATTGCGGTAAAACTAGGTAGACGGCGACGCCTACTCGCACCGAATTTCCTGCACGTAACCTCGCGCGTCGAGCTCTAACGTCAGGCGGTCGCCCTGTTCGGGGCCAAGTTGCAAACGGTTAGTCACCGTCGTAATCGACGGGGCGTAGAGCGATTGGTCGGGGATGTATTCGCGCACTTCTATGAGGTCGGGCGGCCTAAAAAAACTATCATCACTTTGGTAATTAAAGCCCTCATCCGTCGCGGGTTTTAAAATCCGTTTTCGCCCTGGAAGTCCGGCAATGTAAATCGCGCCTTCATGCCGCCCCACAAGCCCTTGGTAGAGCTGCGAGCGGCACGCATCGACGGGGGGGAGGCGCAAGGTCGGCGCGGCCGTGAGATATTCTGGCCGGACATATTGCCCGCGCCCATCAAACGGCGCGGCTTGGCGGTACGTCCCGCCTTGGGATGCACACGCGGGTAGCAACACGGCCAACAAGGAGACCGAAAAAAGACCTGTAAAACGAATCATATGCTGACCCTAACAGACTCCAAAAAAAATGGCAGAGACCGAAGTCCCTGCCATCACATCTAAATCTGTACGCCGAGCCTAGTGCTCGACGTTACGCCATACGCGTTTATATGAGAGCCACATTAAAATGGTCAAAATCAGCAAATAGAGCATCGTAGCGAGGCCCATGCTTTTACGGCTTTCCATTTTAGGGTCAGCTGACCAAGCGAGGAACTCTGTTACGTCTTTGGACATTTGCTCAACCGTCGCTGCGGTTCCGTCTTCATACGTCACAAGATCGTCAGAAAGCGGAGCCGCCATAGCAATGGCGCCGCCCTCCATAACCGGATTATAATGGGTCCCCGCAGAGATGATTACGTCGTGCGGCACTTCTTTCCCGTAGGAGGTCAGAAGGTTGTAAACATAGTTCGCACCGTCGTTACGAGCTTTGACCATTACGGAAAGCTCGGGCGGCACCGCCCCGCCATTACTCGCTGCAGCTGCTGCACTATTTGCGAAAATAGCCGGAAATTTGTCAGCCGGAATACCTGGGCGTTCAATACTATCACCCGTTTCGGTATCGATGTCAGCAATCTGCCAATCAGCAGCAAACGCTTTAACGTCCGGATTGTCATTTGGGTTCGGATATTTATCATCAAAGAACGGGCCGCCTTTGTCGCCGAGGTGGCGGAAAGACAGATGCTTTAATTGGTGACAAGACGCGCACACTTCGCGGTAAACTTGGTAACCGCGCTGCATAGCCGCTCGGTCATAGGTTCCGAACGCGCCGTTAAAGTGCCAATGCACCTCTTTCATATCATGATCACCGGAACCGCCCGCAGCATATGAAACGCCCGCAATACCGGCCAAAGCGGCGGCTGCGACAGCAAAGCCGCCAACCATCATTTTCTTCATAGAGACAGCCATTAGTGTGCTCCTCCTAGAACTGACTTGGTAATCGAATCTGGCCGTTCTTTTGGTTTTTCAACAAGACCAAGAACTGGCAAGATGATTAAGAAGAAACCAAAGTAATAAATCGTCGCAATACGCGAGAGCCAAGTAAAGTTCATACCCATCGCTTCGCCTGCTTCGTTATGGCCCACTGTAAAGACCATGTTGTCCGGTGTTTCCGCGCCGCACCACCCAAGGATGAAGCACATAACAAGGAAGATAATGAAGAACCAACGCGCAACTGGGCGGAAGCGCATTGACTTAACCTTCGATGTGTCGAGCCATGGCAAGACAAACAGAACAGCAATCGCGCCGAACATCAACAGGATACCGGCAAGCTTATCCGGCACAGCGCGCAAGATGGCGTAGAACGGCAAGTAATACCATTCTGGCACGATGTGCGGCGGCGTTTTAAGCGGATCGGCTTGGATATAGTTATCCGCGTGGCCAAGCGCGTCAGGCTGATAGAAGACAAAGAAAGCAAAGATCATCAAGAACACACAGACCGCGAACCCGTCTTTGACGGTGTAGTAAGGGTGGAACGCCAGCGTATCTGACTTCTGTTTTGGCTCAACGCCGATTGGATTGTTCTGACCCGCATGATGCATCGCCCACACGTGCAAACCGACAACGGCTGCAATAACGAATGGGAGCAAGAAATGCAGGGCAAAGAAGCGGTTTAGCGTCGGATTATCAACAGAGAACCCGCCGAGGAGCCATTGCTGCAAACTTTCGCCTACAAATGGAATGGCCCCAAAAAAGCCCGTAATCACGGTCGCTCCCCAGAAGGACATCTGTCCCCAAGGCAGTGTGTAACCCAAGAAACCCGTTGCCATCATAAGAAGATAAAGCACGCAACCGAAAATCCAAACCATTTCGCGAGGAGCCTTATATGACCCGTAATAAAGACCGCGGAACATGTGAATATAAACAGCGACAAAGAACATAGACGCGCCAACCGCGTGCATAGGCTGCAAGAGCCAGCCAAACGGCACATCGCGTTTAATGCGCTGTACACTTTCAAAGGCGAGGTCAACATGCGGTACGTAATGCATCGCAAGGATAATGCCGGTCAGGATTTGAGACATCAGGCACAAAGCCAAGATACCGCCAAAGGTCCACCAATAGTTAAGGTTGCGGGGCGACGGGTATGTCATGAAGTCCGCGCCCATGCGGATAATTGGAAGGCGCTGATCTAACCAGCGCTCTGCCGCATATTTCGGCTCATATGTAGAAGGATGTCCGCTCATAATTACCCGACCTTAATCACTGTGTCTGAAATATATTCATAAGGAGGAATTACGAGGTTTTTCGGCGCTGGGCCTTTACGAATTCGTCCTGCTGTATCGTAATGTGATCCGTGGCATGGGCAGTACCAGCCATCGAAATCACCTTTTTCGCCGACGGGTACGCAGCCAAAGTGCGTACAAACACCGATCATCACCAAAAATTTGGGATCAACTTTGCCTTCGGGTGTCGGAATAAGCCGCGCGCTATCTGTTTCTGGGTCTTTAAGCTCTGACATAGGCACAGCTTCAGCTTCAGCGATTTCCTTCGGCGTCCGGTGACGTACAAAGATCGGCTTACCGCGCCAAAGCACTTTAAGCTGCTGACCTTCGGTTACGCCTGACAAATCGATATCGATCGATCCGGCGGCCATAGTATCAGAGGCTTTGCCCATTTGCATAACCAAAGGCCATGCAAGACTTGTAGCGCCAGCGGCGGCGACAGCTCCAGTCGCAATATAGATGAAGTCACGTTTGCCTTCGTCTACGGTCTCGTGGCTATCATTTTCCAGAGTTTCGGACACAGTGCGGCCCTTTCCATAAGAGTATTCTACTAATTTTATAGCCTAATAGACCAAAACCGCCCGTCATGGCCACCCCTTTTTCGTGGCACAACGTCGCAATATTGCGAAAAATTCATCACCATTCGCGAGCCGTTAGTTCCTCGGAGCACCTCAACCGCCTCTCTCGGCCTAAGTCTTTACTAGGCCTCATTATTTGATTCGCCGCTCACCTCTGTAACATTAAGTACCAATGGGAAAGCACATGTGATGAAGCAGCACTTGGCATCTATTTCAGAATAGCTTACGCCGTGACGTCACTTCTAGCTTTGGACATTCCATGAAAGTCATCCTCTACGAACCTGATATTGCGCAGAACCTAGGCGCGGTAATGCGGCTATGCGCTTGCTTTCACACGCCGCTCGAAGTCATAGAGCCTTGCGGATTTCCGCTAACGGCCAAGGGCTTACGGCGAACAGCTATGGATTACGGCGCGCCTGAAACGCTAACCCGTCATACAAGCTGGGACAGCTTTACCCAATCACCAGCGACAGGCAGGCTCGTCCTTCTGACCACCAAAGCCGCAACGCCGCTCACAGATTTTGAGTTTGAACCCAGCGACCGCCTTATATTTGGCCGCGAAAGCGCCGGCGCGTCAGAAGACGTTCACGCCCGCGCCGACGCCCGCATTATCATCCCGATTGCCTCCGGCGCGCGCTCATTTAATCTTGCGACCAGTGTCTCTATCTCGCTTTATGAGGCCCTGCGCCAGACAGGTGGTTTGCCTTAGCTGAGACTTTTACCGCTCATAATTCAGGATCGGGGAGAGCCATCTTTCTGTATCTTCCACGTCCATGCCTTTGCGCCGTGCATAGTCTTCGACTTGGTCTTTTTCGATTTTTCCAACACCGAAGTAAACACTGTCTGGATGGCTTAAATACAGACCGGAAACGGAACTTGCCGGATGCATAGCGAAGCTTTGCGTTAGGGTCACGCCTGCCGCTTCGGTCGCGTCCAAGAGCCGGAAAAGCGTGGCTTTTTCCGTATGGTCTGGCTGCGCTGGATAACCGGGCGCGGGGCGAATTCCGGCATAGCGTTCGGCAATGAGGTCTTCGCCGGACGCGCTTTCGTCTGCCGCGTAACCCCAAAATTCGCGGCGCACGCGTTGGTGCATATGCTCGGCAAAGGCCTCGGCGAGGCGGTCCGTTAATGACTGGAATAGAATGGCGTTATAATCATCGCCTGCGTCTTTAAAGGCTTTAATTCGTCCGTCTTCGTTAAGGCCCGATGTGACGCAGAAGCCGCCAATATAGTCATCTTTCGGTGCAATGAAGTCAGAGATGCTAAAGTTTGGCTTTCCGCCGCCGCCTTTACTAATTTGCTGCCGCAGGCCATGGAAATTGGCGAGGGTTTCGGTGCGAGTTTCGTCCGTAAATACGCGGATGTCATCGCCGTTTCGCTCGCATGGCCAGAACCCGATCACGGCCTGCGCGCGCACCCATTTCTCGGCAATGATCTGATCAAGCATTGCGTTGGCGTCTTTAAATAAATCTCGCGCGGCTTCGCCGTAATGTTCGTTTTCTAAAATTCCAGGATAACGCCCTTTAAGCTCCCATGTGGCAAAGAAAGGTGTCCAATCGATAAAGTCACGAAGCGCGTCCAGGTCATAATCTGTCAAGGCTTTCGTGCCCGTGAAGCTAGGCTTTGGAGGGACATAATCATCCCAATCCGACGTCCACGCATTGTCTTGGGATTCCTTGAGGGTCAACCGCGCTTTCTTACTTTGCCCCGCATAATGGGCCTTTCGGGCGCGGTCATAATCCACGCGAATTTTTGCGGCGTAATCATCCTTATCCTCGCCAAGCAAAGCGCTCACCACGCCGACGGCGCGCGAAGCATCCGTGACATAGACCGTCGTATCATTTTTATAGGCAGGTTCAATTTTGACCGCTGTATGAGTTTTAGAGGTCGTTGCGCCGCCGATTAGAAGCGGAATATCCATATCCAATCTCTGCATCTCGGAGCCAACATAGACCATCTCGTCAAGGCTAGGCGTGATCAAACCAGAGAGCCCGATCATATCGACATTTTTCTCTTTGGCTGTTTTTAATATAGTTTCGCACGGCACCATTACGCCAAGGTCAATCACATCATAGCCGTTACATTGCAGTACAACGCCTACAATATTTTTACCAATGTCATGAACATCACCTTTGACTGTTGCCATCAGTACGGTTCCGTTGGACGTGTCGACCATGCCCAATTCTTCTTTTTCCGCTTCCATGAACGGCATTAAATGCGCGACGGACGCCTTCATAACGCGGGCAGACTTCACCACTTGCGGGAGGAACATTTTTCCGGATCCGAACAAATCGCCGACCACATTCATGCCGTCCATGAGCGGGCCTTCGATAACATGAAGCGGACGTTCTGCGTCTTGCCGCGCTTCTTCGGTGTCTTCAATAATGTGTTTCGTGATGCCGTGTACCAAAGCATGTTCAAGGCGTTTACCGACGGGCTGCTCTCGCCATTTTGTATCGACGACCCGCTTCTTGGCTTTGCCGCCGCGGTACTTATCCGCGATATCAAGCAAGCGGTCCGTAGCATCAGGGCGGCGATTAAGAATCACATCTTCGACCCGCTCGCGCAGCTCTTCGGGGATATTATCATAGATCGTTAGCTGCCCTGCATTCACAATCGCCATGTCGAGCCCTGCAGGAATGGCGTGATAAAGAAACACAGAATGCATCGCCTCGCGCACAGGGTTATTTCCGCGAAACGCAAAGCTGACATTTGAAAGCCCGCCAGAAGTACGGGCATGCGGGAGGTTAGCTTTAATCCGTTTACACGCCTCAAAGAAGGCCACCGCGTAATCATTATGTTCTTCAATACCTGTAGCAATGGCGAAAATATTGGGGTCAAAAATAATGTCTTCGGGCGGAAAATCCGCTTCTTCGGTCAGGAGCTTATAGGCTCTTTCGCATATCCTGAATTTATCATCCGCCGTTTCGGCCTGCCCTTTTTCGTCAAACGCCATAACCACTGCCGCCGCGCCCAGCGCGCGCACTTTGCGGGCATGATCGAGGAACTCTTCTTCGCCCTCTTTCATAGAGATCGAATTGACGACCGCCTTGCCCTGAATACATTTCAGGCCGGCTTCCAAAATGTTCCATTTGGAACTATCGATCATGATTGGCACGCGGGCAATATCCGGCTCTCCGGCCAAGAGCTGCAGGAACCGCACCATCGCCGCTTCCCCGTCAATCAAACCATCATCCATATTAATGTCGATGATTTGCGCGCCGTTTTCGACTTGCTCACGGGCAACCGAAAGCGCTTCCTCGAAATTATTATCAACGATGAGTTTTTTAAATTTGATCGAGCCGGCCACATTTGTGCGCTCGCCAATATTGATAAACTGAGTGGTATTGGTCATGGGTTTTACTTTTTCGGTCTGGTTATTCTGGGCGTGTCAGCCCAGGAAGCCCGTCAATGCTAAACGAGTTTTGATTGTAGCGATGCTCGTGCCAGTCTTCGACGGATCTATGCTTATGAGCGCGGTGCAGTTGATCGCGTTCTCCAGCATAATCATAGAACGGGATGGAATATCCGCAACTGTCTGCGGCGCGGATTAAATGCACGGTTATAATCGCGCGGGCGCGGTCGAACTCTGGGAACAACGCGAGCTTTTCCGCAAACCCCGCATCATGAAAAGCGCAAACTTCGCCGCGGCCATATAGCCGGACGATATTGGGCTTACCCTCAAAGGCGCAAAACATCAAAGTCACCCGTTCATTCTCTAAAATATGGGCGTGAGTTTCTATGCCGGAGCCGCCGTAATCGAGATACAGTACGGTCTTGGAATCGATGATCCGAAACGAGTCATAGCCTTTGGGCGAGAGATTGACATGACCGTCGCCCGACAAAGGCGCGGAGCCAACGAAGAACATTTTCTGTGCCTCGATAAACGCAATAAGCTTATCGTTTAATTGCTCGTAGACCTTTTCCACCCTGCTACCCTATCCCGCTATAGCAAAAGGCTCGAGGCCGGACAATCTCAAGGTCGGTTTAATAATCGGAACCTTGCGCGGTGAAACGCCCTCAACTACTTTCGCAATCGCGCCAATGTGTTCCGGCGTAGATCCGCAGCAGCCGCCGAGAATATTGACGAGACCACTTTCTGCCCAAGGGCCTAACTGCCTGCTCATATCATCCGGCGTTTCGTCATATTCGCCAAAAGCATTAGGCAATCCCGCATTTGGGAAAGCCAAAATATGTGTATCCGCCACGCGGGAGAGCGTCGCAATATGCGGCCGCATTTCATCTGCACCGAGAGCGCAATTAAATCCAACGGCAAATGGCTTGGCATGAGCCACCGATATCCAGAACGCGTCAGCAGTTTGGCCCGATAATGTCCGCCCCGAACGATCTGTGATCGTGCCAGAAATCAGGAGCGGCTTTTCGTAACCCACTTCGTCAAATACGGCTTTCACCGCTGCAATAGCGGCCTTGCAGTTCAATGTGTCAAACACGGTTTCAATCAGGATAGCATCGACCAAATCAATAAACGCGCGGACTTGCTCGATATAGGCCGTCTTCACTTCGTCAAATGTCACGTCGCGGTAACCTGGGTCTTCGACCTTTGGCGAGATTGAGAGTGTTTTATTCATCGGGCCGATAGAGCCCAAAACCGCGCGGGGCTTTTCAGGCGTTTTCAGCGTCCATTCATCGGCGCAGGCACGGGAGACCTTTGCAGACTCTCGCGCAATCTCCGGCGCAAGATCAGCCATATCGTAGTCGGCTTGGCTAATAGATGTCGCGTTGAAACTATTTGTTTCAATGAGGTCAGCTCCGGCCGCTAAAAAGGCATGATGAACTTTGGCGACGGCGTCCGGTTTGGTGATCGACAAAAGATCATTATTGCCCTGCAACGAACTTGGCCAATCTTTGAAACGATCACCGCGAAAATCGGCTTCCTGAAGTTTCTGCTTTTGCAGCATCGTTCCCATGGCCCCGTCGAGCATAATCACGCGAGATGCCATCGCATTTTCTATGTGCTTCCAAACGCTCATGACTGAACCTCCTCGGCCCGTTTTTGGGAGTGCAGCCCCAACATCCGGCTCACAGAAATCGCAAGTTCGGCCCGGTTTAGAGTGTACAGGTGGAAATGTTGCACGCCTTGGTCAAACAGAGAGGCTGTCAATTCCAAGGCGAGCGATCCAGTTAAAAGCCTCCGCGTGTCTTCTTCTTTATCGAGTCCGTCAAAAAGATCCGCATACCAATCTGGCACGTTCACGCCGCACATATCGGACATACGTTTCAGGCCGTTAAAGTTTGGCTGCAACATTAGCCCCGGAACAATCGGGATATTAATTCCAGCATCAGCCACGCGGTCTTGGAAGCGTAAAAATGTATCAGCCTCAAAGAAAAACTGCGTAATTGCGCGGCTCGCTCCGGCGTCGACTTTGCGTTTTAAATTATCTATCTCTGTGTCCCAGCTTCCGCTCTCTGGATGCCGCTCAGGATAGGCGCTGACAGAGACTTCGAAATCAGCGATATCTTTCAAACCCGCTACAAGATCCGCGCTATAGGCGTAGCCGCCAGGATGCGCCGAATAGGCGCTATCAACACCGGCGGGCGGATCGCCGCGCAAAGCCACAATATGGCGGACGCCGCTTTCCCAATATTCACGGGCGATTTCGTCTATAACCGCTCGATCTGCGCCGACACAGGTTAAATGCGCCGCAGGTTTTAGCGCTGTCTCCGCCGCCATACGCCGAACTGTATTATTCGTACGCTCACGGGTTGTGCCGCCTGCGCCGTAAGTCACGGATACAAAGTCTGGGTTCATGACTTCAAGCTTGCCGATGGCATCCCAAAGCGTCTCTTCCATCTTGGCGTTTTTCGGCGGGAAAAATTCGTAACTAACCCGAACATCACGGCGGGACTTTCCGGCCGTCCGCGCGACAGGGCCTAATCCGGCTCGATCATCCGCAAACGTTTTCGCTTGTGCGCTCATGATGTTTTCCTTTGAAAAGTATTCATTACGCCAAGCCAAAGCCGGACATCAGGCCGGTCGCCTTCGCTTGGAATGGTTTGTGTATCAGTTAAAGTCGCGCCGCTTTCGCCCATCCATTGCTGGATGTCTGCGTCGCTAAAACCGAGGCGGCGATGCGCGTATTTTGCCCGAAACGTTTCATGCTCGTGAGGAACAAAATCTACGATCAGAATTTTTCCGCCTGAGCCAAGAAGCCGCGCCGCTTCAAAAATGGCGTCCTGAGGGTCTTCGAGATAATGCAGCACCTGATGCAGTGTAACTAAGTCAGCCACGCCGTTTTCAAACGGTGCCGCGTAAAGATCGCCTTGGCGGACGGTTAAATGCGTCCGGCCTGCATCCGACAATTTATGCCGCGCGACCTTGAGCATATCGACATTATTATCGACGCCAGAACCGCGCTTGACCTGACTGGATAGAACCTCAAGAACTCGTCCCGTTCCTGTGCCCAAATCAACCATGAACTCTATGCCGTCGCCGCCGACAATCGCGCGAATGGCGCTTTCTATATTTTCGCGGGGTAAATACTCATCGCCGAGCTGCCCCCTATCATTGGCCACATCAACAAAAAATGCAGCAGCAGATTTAGCTCTTTCGCGACGCACATCGTCTAGGCGGCGGCGATCTTTTACAAGCGCCGGATCGTCTTGCGGTAAGCTCGCGAGCGTCGTGGCAACCAAAGCCGAAATCGCTTCATTGCCCCTGCGAAGCCGCGAAAATACCCAGCTCCCCTCTTTGAGGCGTTCAAGAATTCCTGCCTCTTCGAGTGACTTAATATACTGAGTAATACGCGGCTGCGACAGACCCATGATTTGCACAAGCTCACTCACCGTCAATTCGCCGCTCGATAAAAGCGCCAAAATCCGCAAACGTTCTGTGTGCCCAAGCACCTTTAAAGCTGTCGCAAATCGTTCCATCCGCCGTTGTTAACACGAGCAAATCCAAAATGATATAAAAAAATCTTTATATCTTTATTTAATTTAAAATAGAGCCGATAAGGACTTGTGAGAGATCGAAGCCCCCCCTGCACAGATTCTCCTCATAAGCGAGCAAACACAAAACGAATCACTTTTAGTTTGACTCTCATTAACGTTTTGTTAACTTCTTTTCACGGGAAGGAGGTCAGCAATGCAAGTGCAAGGACATTTCGACAAGAAAATTGTTGTCATTGATCACAACCCTGATTTCCTGACGGCAATGAAAGCTCTCCTCTATCAGGCAGGGTATATGAATGTCACAGGATTCGAGCATTCAGATGATGCCCATGCATTCATCAAAGCCTGCCACAACGACATCTATAAGACCTACATAAACCTTATGCTTTACCCGCAACAAGGACCTGTACTGCTAGAAGAGCTTATGAAGGAAGACCTCTCGCCCGTAGGTTTCACCATGATGTCCGACTTTGCACCTATTCCCCAGCGGCCTATATATTACACAAGCGCTGACATCAGCCAGCCTATCATTAAACCGCACTTTCGAAAGACGTTTTTCGAAAGTTTCGAATACATCCTTCACCTTGAAATGGCGTATATTCACCAACGCAAACTCATGCTAGCGCCAACCCCTCATAATGACGCTGATTTAAGTCAGGCGCGGCTCAGGCGCGAAGTAGAGGCCGCGCTAGCCATGAACATCCCTATTACCAACGCACCTCCGACACGTATCGAAAAAATTGGGGATGCTGCTATTGCAGGAGTGACGGCTATGACCATACATGAGGTTCTGACCAACCATTTCGATCCAAACTTCATTCAAACCGCGTTGCCCGAAATCACAGCGAGCCTTGGAAGCATGCTTCCACTGATCAATTAAGCCCACCTCCACGACTAACTCTTGCATTTTACCGCGCTGCGGCGCATATGCGGCGCGTATTCAATTTCCATAAATTCAAGGGTAATCTCTATGGCGCGCCAGTTTTGTTATCATATGCAGGGCCTGACTAAAAAGTTCGGCAATAAAACCATTCTCGACAATGTGCATTTGTCTTTCTACCCAGATGCCAAAATCGGTGTCGTCGGCGTTAACGGCTCTGGTAAGTCTACGCTGCTAAAAATTATGGCAGGCCTAGATTCCGAAGTCACTGGCGAGCATTGGGCCGCTGAAGGCGTTAAAGTTGGCTACTTGGCACAAGAGCCGCGCCTCGACGAAACCAAAGATGTTTGGGGTAATGTGATTTCCGGCTGTGAAGACAAGCAAATCTTTGACGATTATAATGCCGTCGCCATGGAAATGGCCGAGAACTACTCCGATGAAATCATGGAAAAAATGACCGAGCTACAAGAGCAGGTCGACGCCCGTGATGCCTGGGATATTGATAGCAAGATTGAAATGGCGATGCAGGCCCTGCGCTGCCCGCCCAAAGACTGGCCCGTTGATACTTTATCCGGCGGTGAAGCGCGCCGCGTTGCTCTCTGCCAGATGCTTCTGTCCAAACCTGATTTGATGTTGATGGACGAACCCACCAACCATTTGGACGCGGAAACAGTAGCATGGCTAGAGAATTATCTGATTAATTATAAAGGCGCGATTATCCTGATTACCCACGATCGCTACTTCCTCGACAATATCACAAGCTGGACGCTGGAACTTGACCGTGGACGCGGGCACCCGCACGAGGGTAACTACTCCTCTTGGCTCGAAGCTAAGGGGCAGCGCATGGATCAAGAAGGCCGTGAAGGCGATTCCAAGACCAAAGCCCTTAAACGCGAACTCGAGTGGATCCGCTCCAACCCCAAAGCCCGCCAAGCTAAATCCAAAGCGCGTTTATCGGCCTATGAAAAACTGCGCGACGAGGCCGAGGCCGAAGTCGTCGGCGTTGCCGATATTCGCATCCCGATGGGCGACCGCCTAGGCAACGTCGTTGTCGAAGCCAACAACATTTCCAAAGCCTTTGGCGACAAACTCCTCATTAAAGACCTGTCTTTCCGCCTACCTCGCGGCGGTATTGTCGGCGTTATCGGGCCCAACGGCGCGGGTAAAACAACACTCTTCAAAATGATCACCGGCAAAGAAGAGCCTGATGAAGGCTCCTTCAAAGTCGGCGAAACCGTCAAAGTCGGTTATGTTGACCAGATGCGCGATAATCTCGATGCGTCCAAAAACGTTTGGGAAGCGGTTTCTGATGGCCTCGACATCATCACTATGGGTAAGCGCGAAGTCCCGAGCCGAGCTTATGTCGGCGCGTTTAACTTTAAAGGCACAGACCAGCAAAAGAATGTCGGGCAGCTCTCCGGCGGTGAACGTAACCGCGTGAATTTGGCGAAGATGCTCTCCAAGCCGTCTAACCTACTTCTGCTCGATGAACCGACCAATGATTTGGACCGAGAAACACTCGCCTCCCTCGAAGTCGCTCTAGAGAAATTCCCAGGCTGCGCCGTGGTCATCTCTCATGATCGCTTCTTCCTCGACCGTTTGGCCACGCACATCTTAGCGTTCGAAGGCGACAGCCATGTTGAATGGTTCGAAGGTAACTTCGCGGATTATATCGAAGACAAAAAACGCCGCCTCGGCCCAGATGCTGATATGCCGAAGAAGCTGAAATTCGTGAAATTTGAGCGTTAAAGCGCAGACCTAGCCGTTTGACATATGCCCCATGCGGGCCTATTACGCGCAATAGCTAAGGGAGCCGGATGATCGGCTCCCTTTATTTTATGGCTCTTAAGGGTTCTTTCCCGGCGCGCCTGTTTGAAAGCCCCTCATGACGACATTTTCCAGCCTCAACCTCTCTGCGCCTTTGGCAGAGTCCCTTGAAATATCAGGCTATACCACGCCGACCCCTATTCAGGCGCAAGCCATTCCGCTTGTGATGCAGGGCAAAGATTTGATGGGGATAGCGCAGACGGGTACTGGCAAAACCGCCGCCTTTGCTTTGCCTATTCTTGACCATATTATCCGCAAAGATATCATCGCGCCCAAGCGCGGCACGCGGGTTTTGGTCCTCGCCCCAACGCGGGAACTCGCCTCTCAAATCGCCGTATCTTTTCGCGGTTACGGACAATCAATTGAAGGCCTAAAAGTTCAGGCGATTTTCGGCGGCGTCAAAGCCCAGCGGCAAATCCAAAAAACCGTTCTCGGCAATGATGTTCTTGTCGCTACGCCTGGACGTCTTCTTGATTTGATTGACCAGAAAGCGCTGCGTCTGTCTGATGTGGAAATCCTTGTCCTCGACGAAGCCGATCAGATGATGGATATGGGCTTCATTCACGCCCTGCGTAAAATTGTACCTATGGTTCCGAAAAACCGCCAAACACTATTTTTCTCTGCGACCATGTCTCCGGCCATCACAAAGCTTGCCAAACAATTTCTGACAAATCCAGAACGCGTTTCAGTAGCCCCCGCCAACACAACGGCTGAGCGGGTTGAGCAGCAGCTTACTTTTGTAAACCAAGGCGAGAAACAGGCGCTCTTAACGCTGGCCCTCTCCAACCCAGACATTGATCGCGCTCTGGTCTTTACGCGTACGAAGCACGGCGCTGACCGTGTGGTGAAAAAGCTTCGCGCAGCGGGCCTCGAATCCGTCGCTATTCACGGTAATAAAAGCCAAAGCCAGCGTCAGCGCGCCCTCGAAGCTTTCAAGTCCGGCGATATCCGTTTCATGATTGCGACAGACGTCGCCGCGCGCGGTATCGATATTGAAGGCATCAGCCACGTCATTAACTTTGAAATTCCCAATGTGGCCGAACAATATGTTCACCGTATTGGGCGCACAGGCCGCGCTGGACGGGCGGGTGTAGCCGTCTCATACGTCGCGCCAGATGAAAAGCCTTATCTCAAAGACATACAAAAGCTCTTGAAGATGACGATCCCTGTGACGTCTTTGCCAGATAATTTCAACGCAGAAGTTGCGCGCGTTAGTAAGCTTAAGCCTGTGCCAAAGCCTCAGGCGGCAGAAGGCAATCCGGCAAAAAAGAAAAAACAACGCCCCGGAAAATGGGAACGCGACGGCAAAAAGAGCGGCAATAAAGGCGGCGGGAATGCTGATGCCGGAAACGTAGAATTTGGAAACCGAAACTCCGATAACAGGAACAGCGATAGCAAGAGTACCGGAAATAAAAACAGAGCGTCGCACGCCAAGTCTGGACAAAGGTCCAAACCCAAATGGACGCCAGATATGAAAGAAGTTGCTACGGCAGCCGACACCGATACGGACGGCCGCACATTTAAACGCAAACCCCGCCCCAATAATCGCCGCAATGCAAAACCGGGCGAAGCCACAGAGGGAAACCCGGATAGCCGCCGCGCGCAAAAGAAACCGCACCATCGCGGCAAAGGCTCTAACGCGCAGAAAAAGCCAAGCAACCGCTCTAGGCGGCCATAAGGCCGCGCCATTAAGTCTTTGTCATTAACGGTATCGTAACTTGAACCTCGCAGATTCCATTCTTACGAAAGTCGTAAGATAGTATTGTTCCCTGATTTGCGAGGCTTTGTGCGGTTTTCAGTTTTAGTTTTCGGCGTGTCCCTCATGGCGCTCACAGCATGCGGAGGCGGCGGAGACACAACGACCACGACGCCGCCGGTTAACACAAACCAAGCCCCTATCGTCTCTAGCGCTAATGCCGACCAATCGGGACAGGTTGGGTTTAGCTTTTCTTACGACGCGCTGCAAAATGGCCAAACTTTTTCTGACCCCAACGGGGACAGCTTAAATGTTAGTACCGCGATTGCGCCTGCTAACGCTGGCCTTACGGTCAATAACAACGTCATTTCTGGCATGCCCAATCAAACAGGCACAATCACAGTCACAGTTACGGCTAGTGACGGCTCCGCGGGTATTGCGGATGTATTCACCATTTCGGTAACCGCTGACCAAGACGCGACACAGGCCAAGTTTGCCGGATCGTTTGATCTTGATAGCCTCGCCAATTACGCGAACCCCGTTATTCCGAACTATATTCGCAACGCAAATACCGTACAAAATCCGGTTACCGATAAAGGCGCAGCCCTCGGCCGCGTTATATTTTATGACCGAGCGTTGTCTGCAAATGGCTTTGTCGCTTGCGCGACCTGTCACCAACAAGCCAACGCTTTTACTGAGCCCGGCGCGACAAGTCAGGGCGTGTTTGGCGGAATCACCGGCCGAAGCTCAATGCGGCTCCTCAATACGCTCTATGGACAGGAGACACGGTTTTTCTGGGATGAGCGAGCCGAGACGATGGAAGACCAAGTTACAAAACCATTCCAAGATCATGCCGAGCACGGCTTTAGTGGTCTTGATGGCCGCCCAGACTTTGATGATATGATAGCAATCATGGCCGCCGACGAATCCTACCGCGAGCTGTTCCGGTTTGTATTCCTCGACGAAAACATCACAGAGGCGCGCATCCAATCGGCGCTCGCTCAATTCGTCCACTCGATCACATCCTTTGACTCAAAATATGATACGGGCCGCGCTCAAGTTAATAATGACAATGACTCGTTCCCGAATTTCACTGCGGCTGAGAACGCTGGTAAAGACCTGTTCCTGCGGCCTATGGGCGGCAATAATGGCGGCGCAGGCTGCGGGCGTTGCCACACCGCGCCGGAGTTTTCCATTGTTCAAAATTCAAACCAAAACGGCGTTGTCGGCGTAGCGGCTGATCCGAATGCCTTTGACTTTACCAATACGCGCTCTCCTGCGCTGCGTGATCTTGTCAAAGCCAACGGCACACCCAACAGCCCGTTTATGCATGATGGCTCTCTTGCCACATTGCGCGATGTTTTAAATCATTATGACAACATTCCAGTTCCGGCCAATAATCCCGAGCGAACACAGTTTTTAAATACCATTGATAACCGCTTGGTGGACGTTGCAACGCCGCGCGTTTTGAACCTATCCGAGACAGAGAAAGATCAGCTCATAGCCTTTTTGAGAACCCTTACAGGCACGAGTATCTATACAGATGAAAAATGGAACGACCCATTTTAAGCCAAGTTCAACTCATCATTTAAGCATAAAAAAACCCGGCACAAAGTGGCCGGATTTTCATTTTATCTAATACAACTTACGTTGCAGAAGCTTTATTTGACTTAAGGATGCGCTCCACCAAAGTCCTGACAATCGCCATGACAGAGGCCGCCGCAAATACAGCGCCTAGGCTAGAAAGGATTTTACCGAGTTCTGGGCCTATACCTTCAATACCGTTAAGAGCACCAGCGCCGCCCGCCATCAAAAAGATAGCCGCAATGATAACGCCGCGGCGATGTTCATGGTCTAAGAACCATCCGCTAATAAGACCGAGCACGGCCAATATGGTCGCATCAAAGCCGGTGTTGATAAAGGCAAGCAAAACGGCGGCGACCGCGCTGACAAGCCAAATAATTTTTGCAATAGACATAAGTTTTCCCCTTAATGTTAAATCTGCGCCTCTTCGTGCGTCAGACCGCCGCAGGGTTAACAAGCTTTAATAAATAGTCAAGCAATCAGCAGCTGTAATCATAAAAAAAACAACTTTATGCAGCGGCAACGTTTAAGCGCCTAACCTGCCCATAAACTCTATGATGATAACGGACAGATCTTCGTGAACATCCTCTTGCAGGAAATGCCCACCGCCTTTGATAATTGTATGCGGCTGCCCTTTGCATCCTGGGACTAATTTTTGGAAGACTCCATCGCCGCCTTTGGTAATGGGGTCTTGATCGGAGAAGCAGGTTAAGAACGGTTTGTCAAAAGCGCTCAGTATCTTCCACGCTTCCACATTATCCGCCGCGCCGTCCATGTCTGGAGATATAGGCACTAGAGCAGGAAATATCCGCGCGCCCGCCTTATAGGTTTCGTCAGGATATGGCGCGTTATAAGCCTCTTCGACGCCAGGGCCGAGGTCTTTGACCGTTGCTCCGCGAATAATGCCTCCCGTAGGAAACTTCGGAACAACCTGAGAAAACTCGCGCCATTGTCTGAAGGCATCGCCAGGATCACGATCACCTGTTGGCAAAAACGTGTTAGCTGTAATCACGCCTGCAAAACGTTCTGGATATTTTGCCACCAATCGTAATCCGATCAACCCGCCCCAATCCTGACAAAACAGAACGGCGTTGTTAATGTCCAATGTTTCAAACCATTGCGCCATCCAATCTACGTGAGACGTGTAGCTATAGTCAGATGTTTCGCTTGGTTTATCCGATTTCCCAAACCCAATTAAATCCGGTGCGAGAACGCGGTAACCAGCGGCAGCAACATTAGAAATCATGTGGCGATAGAGAAAAGACCAGCTCGGCTCTCCGTGCATCATAATAACGACAGGAGCATCCTTAGGTCCACAATCGACGTAATGCACGCGAAGCGCGCCTAAGCATTCATCTGTGACGTCCGTGTAATGCGGTTCAAACGGATAATCGGGAATACCGTTAAAGCGTTCATCTGGCGTGCGAAGTACGGTCATATTATACCTTTAATGTTTTTTTGCTTGGACGAGATTGGCCTCAATCGTGTCGCTACCTAAGAGTTTTATGGCCTCCAAGCGGTGTAGACCTTCTTGCAGAACATACCGTCCTTTGCCTTCGCGAACGTAGATCGGGCTTCTCTGACCATTTTCTAGAATATCTTCTGCGAGGGGCAGGACTTTCTCCTCGTTAAAAGTTTTTTTCTTAGCAGCAGGGACATAAATTTCGCCCACAGGCACATCGAATACGCGCATAGATTTAAATTCCTTTTGCGGCTAAGCTAACCTTAGAATCTTAATTCCGCAATGAGGATGTTATGCATTTTGCCTTTCCCCCCGCCGACCCTGTTAGCCTGCCCATAGCCGGAACAGACAATCGGTTTCCCGTACGCCGCATTTATTGCATTGGCCGCAACTATGCTGAACACGTCAAAGAAATGGGCGGCGATACAGAACGCTCCGAGCCGGTCTTTTTCACCAAAGCCGCCGAAACTATTGTACAGTCTGGGACAGTTATCCCGTTCCCGCCCAATACTGGCAATTTACATTACGAAGTTGAATTAGTCGTCGCCATTGGCCCTGACGGTATTTTTGGCTACGGCGTAGGCATAGATATGACGCGGCGGGATTTACAAGCTGCGGCCAAGTCCAAAGGCGCGCCGTGGGACCGTGCGAAGAGCTTCCAATATAGTGCGCCCTGCTCGGCCTTAACGCAGGCCAGCGACGTAAACCTAGACGAGGCTCATATTGTCCTGCGTAAGAACGGAGACATTGTACAGTCATCCTCGCTCGATAAAATGATCTGGTCTATCGACGAAATCATTGAGCGCCTCTCAAGCGATATGGATTTACGCCCAGGTGATTTGATCTACACAGGAACACCCGATGGCGTCGGGCCAGTCATTGCCGGAGACGAACTTTTCGGCGGCGTTGAAGGTCTTGAAAGCATACGCGTTCGGTTCTCATGACAGATACCCCCGCCATAAATTTAAGCCTTCATAATTATTTCCGAAGTTCGACCTCGGTCAGAGTGCGGATCGCCTTGAACCTTAAAGGGCTCGATTACACATATGTGCCTTACGCCCTTTTGCCCAACGACCATAAATCAGACGAATATTTAAAATTAAATCCACAAGGTCTCGTCCCTGCCCTAGAGATAGACAGCGGCGAAACCCATGCGGTGTTAACGCAATCGCTCGCCATTATAGAGTATTTGGATGAAGCCTACCCAGAGCCTGCGCTGCTCCCAGCTGATCCATTAGGGCGTGCCCGCGCACGTTCACTGGCACAAATTATCGGCTGCGACATTCATCCTCTCAACAATTTACGGGTTCTACGCTACATCAACGATGAGTTAGGCGCAGACGCAGACGCGAAGAAAGCTTGGTTCACCCACTGGGCACAGGAGGGGTTTGCAGCGCTTGAAACTCGCTTAGGTTCTGAGCCACAATTTGGCCCTTTCTGCCACGGCGACACGCCTGGTCTGGCTGACATTTGCCTCTACGCACAGGTTTTGAATAATAAACGCTTCGACGTGGATCCGTCCTATTATCCGGTTATCATGGATATTTTTACGCAATGCGATGCCCTTCCGGCGTTCCAAGACGCAAGACCCGAAAACCAAATAGACGCCGTGAATTAATTATATTCAACCTTTACCACCTCTCCAATCATGGCGACTCACTGCACCTCAATCATCGATTTAGTTCTACCAATAGAACAAATACACCCTACCGTTGTTTTTCTTGATAACGACTCCTTAAAGCTTACAATCTATATAGTTGTATATGAAATAATATTAGTCTTATCGTTAATCATGCTTTTTACCATCAAAGTAATCACTTTTATGTATTAAAAAAAATTAACAACACTAATAAAGGGCGATGAAATGAGAACTTCCAAAACACATAAAATACATAATTTCATCCTCAAGGCAGGCTCAATTTTAGCCCTTTTTACGGCGGCACAGGGGCCCGCGTCGGCAGGCAATGTCGATGCACAAGCTATCTTTTCCGGAATTGTCTTAGAAAGCTGCACGGTCAATATATCGACACCCGGAACCTTAGGCGTGTCTGCTGATGGCACAACCCTTACCTCCGAAGGGATCGGTGGCGTTTCTGCAATCGCAGCCGTCATTACCAATTCGGTAAACTCTACGGTAGAAGTTGTCCCTCCCGTGGCCTTCACAATCGCACCAGAGGGGGCGGAAACCAACACAACGTTTTCCACAAACTATGCGTTGACGGGCTCAACAACAGCAACCGTAGGAGACGGCGAAACGGCGACGGCGCTTAACATCGGCGCCCACGTCATGATCGTTGATGCGGCAGCCACGAAATCTAGCGGCACTTACGGAGCTGGAGCCTATACGCTTGTCGCAACCGTGCGCTGTGTGGCACCGTAATGCTCCGCTGCCTATTCACCTTCGCTGTTATAGCAGCCCTATCTGGCATTGCGGTCTCTTCTACGGCTCAAACTGTCTCTCCGATGAAAAAGCATATTAGTTCTTTTGCCGAAAATTTCATCGTCCAAGTTACGATTGCTAATCCATATGACAAATCTCAGGTCAGCGAGATTGAAATCTTTGACGCGAATTGGACACCTGTAAAAGGCGCCGTCATATCACAACGCCGAGCCCTGCTTGGCTCTGGGCATACGCTAAAAGTTACAGCTCTTGTCCCGTTTAACGGGGCAAAGGAAACCTATGTTTATCTTTGCCATTCAATCACGCCGGGCCTAAGCGGCCGCGGAACATCGTATAGGGGGGAAGTATGCGGAAAATATACAGCACGTCGTTTATCAGCTTAACATGGATGAGCCTATTGAGTTTACCCGCTCTCGCACAGTCAAATAACGGCGTGTTAGGTGACCCCGGAACTATTATCGTTCCTTCCAGCTCCAGCTCTTACAATCAACAAGGCTTCAACCTTCCGTCCGCCCCGCGCTCGTCTGGACAAGACATCGTCAGAGGTTCTGGCGGCATAAGCTGCCAATCATCTGTCGGAGGAAACGGCCCCGTCCTAGATATGGGTGTAATCGGCACCAACGATATATATTCGAGGGATTCAACTGCCCTCTATGGCCGGATCACGGTTCCACTCGGTAAAAAACCAAAACGCGTGGATTGCTCCAAGCTTTATGACCTTGAAATTCAGCGCCTCAAGATGGAACTACAGCTTATGCGGGCCGGCGGGATGGGGGGCTTTAGCGATGAGCAAGGCGCTAGAAATATTTTACGTAGCGCTCAGCCAGTTAAGCCGGACACAGTAAAAACGCAGGACGTTAAGAAGGCCCACACACAAGAGACGCCAGAACCTCTTATCATAAGAGGGCCAGCGCAGCAGGATGCAAAAAAGCAACCGGAAATGCGCATTAAAGCCGCACAATATGCGCCCACTCCAAAGCCTCGTACACAAAGTAGCCCTGCCCGTCGCATTGTAAGACAGCAATATAGACCCGTCATAGTTACTACGGCCAACTTTTCGCCGACATACATTGAACGCGCGCAATTTTTAAAAGGCTATGTGTATTAGAATACGGGGAAGGCGCCCTAAAGCCCCTAAGCCTCGATAATGCGTTCCAGATTTTTTGCCATCTCTGCGAACAGTTCCGCTTCCGGCCCGTCTTGCGCAGCGATGGGCTTTCCTTCGTCGCCTGAGGTACGGATACGCATGTGAAGCGGGGCCGCGCCGAGGAACGGAACTTTCATTTTCTTGGCCTCTGTTCTCGCGCCGCCGCTTCCGAAAACATCGTGAGAACTGCCGCAATCTGGGCAGATAAACACGCTCATATTTTCGACAATACCCATGACAGGGATATTCACTTTTTCAAACATCAATACGCCTTTGCGAGCATCGGCGAGCGCGAGGTCTTGCGGGGTCGAGACGATGATTGCGCCCTTGGGTTTAATGTCCTGCGCAAGGCCGAGCTGCGGGTCGCCAGTTCCGGGCGGCATATCAATAAAGAGATAATCGAGTTTTCCCCAATCTACGTCCCATAGCATTTTTGAAATCGCGCCCTGCACCATCGGCCCGCGCCAGACAATCGGCCCGTCATTCTCTGTGAGAAATCCGATAGACATGGCTTTTATGCCGTAGGCTTCTAAGGGGCCGATCAAAGCGCGGCCTTGTTTATCGACGCTGCGCGCGCGGCCCTTTTTGAGGCCAAGCAGAATCGGCGCAGACGGCCCGTGAATATCGGCGTCCAAAAGCCCGACTTTTTTGCCTGCTTTCGCCATAGAAACCGCCAAGTTAACGGCGACGGTTGATTTCCCTACGCCGCCTTTTGCTGAGCTAATGGCGATGACATTATCGACGAATGCGTCACCTTGGTAACCTTCGGGGCGGCGCGCCTGGTGCGGGTTGCCAGAGCGTGCGGGTTTCTTGCGGGAGACTTCAGGCGCCGCTTTGTGAGCCGTTAAAAGAACTGACGCTTTTTCGACGCCGTCTAGGCCCGAAAGCGCAGCTTCTGCCGCATCCCGAACTTTGCCGTAAAACTCGGCCATCTTAGGGTCGACGGAGAGAATGGCGCGAAGCGTGCCTTTGTCAAAAGATAAATCCCCGAGCATGCCGGATGCAACAATGTCTTTGCCAGAGCGAGGATCGCGAACAGAAGCGAGCGCTTTAAGGGCGGCAGTTTCAGAATAAGCCATGAAAGGTCCTTATAGGAACAGTGCGATTTTGTACGCTGTCCCTATAAGGTTCCGAGGCCCTCTGCAATGTTTGGCGTAACTATTCAGCAGGCAAAGTTTTCGGAACTGATCCCGCGCCATTGCTTTGCGGGTTATCAAGCAAAGCTGAGAAACCGGGCTGTTTCACACCTGTCCAATGCCGGATGGTAAACCGGCGAATATCCGCGCCAATCCCGTAGAGCGAGGGCACGAAGAACAGGGTCACAAACAGAGCAAACAAGACACCAAAAGCCAGACTAATACCGATAGGCACGAGCCACTGCGCTTGTAGAGATCGCTCCATAAGCAACGGGAACAGGCCGACAAAGGTTGTCAGAGAGGTGAGCAAAATCGGGCGAAAACGCCGCGTTCCGGCTTCGACCATAGCCTCGGCTCCGTCCATGCCAGCGTCTCGCAGCTTGTGTACATAATCCATCAAGACAAGGTTATCGTTCACGGCCACACCGGCCGCCGCGAATATTCCGAGGGTTGATAGCATCGACAATGTATGCCCCATCGCAAGGTGGCCAAGAATTGCGCCTGTATAACAGAACGGAATGGCCGCCAGCAAAATCAGGATAGGCTCCCAATATGATTTAAACGAAACCGCTACGAGGAAATAAGCAAAGCCAATCGCGATAAGCATGAACAACATGATCTCTTGCTGCATGGTTTCTTCGTCTTGTGAGCTTCCGATATTCCCGCGCCCAACGTTCGGATGGCGGACGTCAAAATCCTTGAAGAAGTCGTCCTTCAAGGCGCTTCGCACTTCATTGACGCGGTCGGCGGCAACTTCGCCGCTAATCACGACAGCGCGCTGTCTCTCGCGGCGTAAAATACGGGATACGCCTTTTTCAAACCGCAGGCTTGCCACGGCGTCGAGCGGAAGCTCGCGGCCATCCGCCGTGCGGATGCGCATATTCTGCAAGAAGTCGAGCGACTCGCGGTCGGCGCTTGGGTAACGGACATAGACTCGTACATCTTCGCCGTCGCGTGGCAGACGCTGCACTTCGTCGCCAAAGAAACCCTGCCTGATCTGGCGGGAAACATCGGCATTGGTCACGCCGAGCGCTTCTGCGCCTGGCTTAAGCTCAAACTGCACTTCTTCAGCCGCAGACTGGCTATCATTGACCACATTAAACACGCCTTCATAGCTGCGAAGTTTCGCCATCAAATCATCAGCAGCCGCATGTAGGTCGTCTGGGTCAACAGCGTTAAGAACATAGCGAAGCGGAGGACCATTATTACTATCGCGGTAATCCACAGAGATGTTTTCTGCGTCCGGCACTTCGCCGATAAGCTCGCGCAATCTCTCAGCCGTTTCCTGCGCAGTTAATGTCCGCGTTTCTGGCGGTACAAGTTTGACTAAGGCCAGAACCTGATTATCGCGGGACCGTGTGTACCAGTTCTCAATTAGCGCGCCGTCGCGCTCACGAATTTCTTCTTCGAGCTTGCCTTCAGCCACTTGAATATCATTGAGAACTTCCAGTGTGCGCGCATAAGGCGTGCCCTCTGGCAGTTCGACTGTAATCGAAATTTGGTCCGACTCCATAGACGGAAAGAACTCCGTCTTGACGATACCGTTTGCCATCATACCAACAGTGACAATCATGATACCAATGAAGAGCGAAGCGGTGAAATATCGGCGGCGTAGCGCGAAAACAATACCAGGGCGGTACACATTTTCTGAAATCCACGTCAAACTATCCGCAATTTTCTTTTGCAAGCGAGCCGTCTTTGTTTCTGGATTATGCGGAGGCATATGCGCCAAGTGAGCCGGCAAAATGAGTAGAGATTCGACGAGAGAGAACAGCAATGCCAAGATCACGACCAAGGAGATAGAACGCGTGAACTCGCTTGTTCCGCCGGATAAAAACATCCATGGCGCAAAGAAAACCATGGTTGTAATCACGGCAAAGACGACAGGTTTAATAACCATCATCGTGCCGTTGACCGCAGCCTCAAGCCCTACGTCGCCTTGTTCGGTTCGAAAGTGCACCGCCTCCCCGACAATGATCGCGTCATCAACAATGACTCCGATCACCAAAAGGAAAGCAAAGGTAGAAATCATATTAAACGAGACGCCAAACATCGGCAGAAGCATAAGACCGCCCGCAAAAGCGGTCGCAATACCAATCACCACCCATGTAGAAATGTAAGGACGCAAGAAAAGCCGTAGCGTGAGTCCAACGAGGATCAGGCCAACAAGAAAGTTACTCCCCACCGTATTAATTCGGCCTTCATAATCATCATTATTATTATTCCATATTGTCATGGACATACCGTCCGGAACATTTTCCTTTGCCGTGTCGACATAGTTCAAAACGTCTTTGGACATATTGACGATGTCCATCACTGGGCCGTTCATGACTTGGACTAGAATCGTTCGTTTGCCGTTGACTGTTGCGAGCAAATTGACCTGCTCAAAACCGTCAAGAACCGTAGCAATATCTTTGATACGGACAACCGCGCCGTTTGCCGATTGGCTAACAATTATGTTCTCAAAATCTTCTTGGCTATCAGCTTGGTTGCGGGTGCGAAGCTGCATGTTGCCAACATCCGTGCGTACCTGCCCAGAGGAGCTATTAACCGAGGATTGGCGCACGGCGCTCGAAACGTCGCTAAAGGTCAAGCCGTAACGCCGAAGCGCACTTTCCGAAACTTCAATAGACACTTCTTCGCCGCGTACGCCGAACAAATCTACGGCGGGAACATTTGGGAGAAGCGCCAGATCACGGCGAACTTTTTCGGCGTAACGTTTGAGCTCGCGTTCCGAAACGGTTTCGTCGCCTGATACTGCCACGCGAATGACTTCATCACGGTTTTGAAAAAGCCAGATTTGCGGACGTTCAGCGGCTGCGGGGAAGGTGTTAATGGCATCCACCGCCTGTTTGACATTTTGCATCAAGACAGCTTCGTCCATATCAGAGATGCCTTCGACAACTACCGTTCCGCTACCTTCTCCGGCTTGCGCGCGCATTTTATCGACGCCTTGTACCTGCGAGAGCGCTTCTTCGAGCCGAATAACAATCTGCTCTTCCACGTCCTGCGGTGACGCGCCTGGCCAAGCGATAGAAACAACAGCGCCGGGGAACTCAACATAGGGCTCCATTTCGCGTTCGATGGTCAAGAAACTAACCACGCCGCCTATAAACAAAGCAAACATAAGCAAGTTAGCAGCAACTGGATTACTGGCCCACCATGTAATGAAATTTCTCATGTTGCTCTCCTAGTTTCCGGTCAATGCGGTAGTCGTGGACGAGCGGTCAACACGGTTGATCGTCATCCCATCAGCAACGCCGCGAATAGGCGAGGTCACGACATGGACGCCAGCTGGAAGCCCGCTAGAGATAACCGCTTTTTCGCGATCCGACGAAGCCACAGATACAGTACGAATCGACAACGTATCATCATCACCCGCAACATAGACTTGATCTTTGCCGCGTAGAGCCGCGCGCGGAATTATTATCATATTATCTAGCACTTCGCCGTCTATATCCGCCGTCACGAACAGGCCAGGGGCAAGCGGCGTCCCATTTGACGCGCCCGCGCCAAACGGATCTTCAACTTCGGCGTAGGCGAACAAAACCCGTGTCTTGGGGTCAAAACCGCTATCGGTCCGCACGATACGGCCCTGCCATGTAGCGTAGGTCCCCGCGACATTCGCAGACAGACTGACGGGTAGCCCCGGATTATTTTTTCCGGCAATAAAGCCGAGCTTTAATCCTGCCTGCGCTAGGTCTTCATTCGTCATAGGCAAACGCACGTCCATGACAGCCACAGAATAGACTTCACCAAGACGGGCTCCAGTTGTCACAAATTCACCCTGGTTTACGGCGCGGGATGTGACCCGTCCGCTAAACGGCGCATATAACGAAGTACGGCGTAGCTGCAGCTCCGCTTCGCCGAGCTGCGCTTTAGCCGAGGCAAGGCGCGCAGCGGCTTCCGCCATTTGCGGCTCACGCAGGGTTAGCGCCGAAGGCGTTTGGCCTGTGTTGAGGTCTTGGAAGTCTTGAAGCGCTAGATCTGCTTCTGATTTTTCTCGTACCAAAACAGTCTCAGCTTGGGCGACATTGGCTTTGGCTTGAACGACTCTAAGCTCATATTCCGTAGGTTCAATGCGGATGAGAAGGTCACCTTTGCTAAACTGTCCGCCTTCAATGAATTTGGAGGACATATAGGTGATTTTACCGCTAACCTGAGGCACGATATTGATTTTTGTGCGCGGCTGGACTTCGCCCTGCGCACTCACTTTTAAGGTTACATTTTCCGAAACCGATAACGCGGTCAAAACCGGAATTGCTTTGACCTCTTCGGTCTTTTCTTCCGGCTTGGGCTTTAATGCACCCATGATCATAAACAGCGCAATCGCAAGCACCAACACCAAGATCGGAGCCGCGAAAACAAGAAAACGCCGTACCCACGGGGCTTTTGGCCGTTCGTTTAGTTCAATACCTATATCGTTCACAGCCCGTTCCTCCAGCATGTCTTGCGTCAGAATCGATCTGTAAGCTAGTTATTATTGTTTTTCAATAAAAATTTATTGAAAAACGTATTTTTTTATCGATTAGCAATCACAAAAAATGACGCCCACGGGTACTAAATTACCGTGAGCGCCTTAAAACGACAAGTGACGTTTATGCAATGTACGAATGCATCTGCGGAAGTTATGCAGCGGTCAGCACGATCTTTCCGCCTTTACTATCCACCGTCACAGTTTGGCCGTCATGAAGATTACCCGCGAGCACCATACGGGCCAATTGATCCTGCACTTGCTTCTGGATCACCCGTTTGAGAGGCCGTGCGCCGTAGGACGGGTCATAGCCCTGCTCGCCGAGCCATTTTCGGGCCGCGTCCGTGATGTTTACCTTGATATGCCGCTCAGACAACCACCCTTGAAGGCGCTTGATCTGTATATCGACAATCGCGCCCATATGCTCAGGCTTAAGCCGTTCAAACAAAAGGATCTCGTCAAGGCGGTTGAGAAACTCTGGCCGGAAATGCGCGTTGACCTCTGCCATCACACCTACCTTCGCCGCGTTGACATTGTCGCCGTCAGCAAGATTAAGCAAATGCTGCGCGCCGATGTTCGACGTCATAATGATCAACGTATTCCTAAAGTCCACAGTTCGCCCCTGCCCGTCCGTAAGCCGGCCATCATCAAGCACTTGCAAGAGCACATTGAACACATCCGGATGAGCCTTTTCAATTTCGTCAAACAAGACGACCTGATAAGGGCGGCGGCGTACGGCTTCGGTGAGCGCTCCGCCTTCTTCGTATCCGACATAGCCTGGAGGCGCGCCGATAAGGCGGGAGACAGAATGCTTCTCCATATATTCGGACATATCCATGCGCGTAATCGCTGCGTCGTCATCAAAGAGGAACGCGGCCAAGGCTTTTGTTAGTTCCGTTTTACCGACGCCTGTAGGCCCAAGGAACATGAAGGAGCCGATGGGACGCGCAGGATCTTTGAGACCCGCGCGTGCGCGGCGCACAGCATCCGATACAGAGGCCACGGCTTTGCCCTGACCAATAACGCGGCTTGCCAGAACCTCTTCCATATTGAGTAGCTTTTCGCGTTCACCCTCGAGCATTTTCTCAACCGGAATTCCGGTCCAGCGCGAGACGACCGACGCAATCGCTTCCGAGGTGACAGTTTCTGTCGCCAAAGCGGAATCGTTTTCTTGCGCGGCTTCAAGCTCAGCCATCTTGGCGACGAGCGCAGGAATGTCTTCATGTTGAAGGCGGCCCGCAGTCGCGTAATCGCCGCGGCGCACAGCGTCCTGCAATTCAAAACGCGCTTCTTCGAGCCGCTCTTTCATGTCTGTTGAACTAGCAAGTTTGGATTTTTCCGCCTGCCACGCCGCGCTCATTTCACTGCTCTCTTTTTCGAGATCAATAATTTCGCCTTGGCGTTTCTTCAGCCGTTTCTGCGACGCGTCGTCTTTTTCCTTCTTAAGGGCTTCGACTTCGATCTTTAGCTGCACGAGGCGGCGATCAATTTCGTCAAGCGCTTCAGGCTTACTATCGACTTGCATACGAAGGCGGGAGGCCGCCTCGTCCATAAGGTCGATAGCTTTGTCCGGCAGAAAACGATCCGTAATATAGCGATTGGAAAGCTGCGCGGCAGCGACAATCGCGCCGTCAGAAATACGGATTCCGTGATGAACTTCGTATTTTTCTTTAAGGCCGCGTAATATCGATACCGTATCTTCTACGCTCGGCTCATTGACAAATACAGTCAAGAAACGCCGCGCTAGCGCCGCATCTTTTTCAAGATGCTTACGATATTCATCCAGCGTGGTCGCGCCGACGCAGTGAAGTTCCCCGCGCGCAAGCGCAGGCTTTAAAAGGTTCGCCGCATCCATCGCGCCGTCGCCTTTCCCCGCACCGACAAGCGTGTGAATCTCGTCAATGAAAAGGATTATTTCTCCGTTCGCGCTTTCGACTTCTTTAAGAACCGCTTTCAAGCGCTCTTCAAACTCGCCGCGATATTTCGCGCCGGCAATCAACGCGCCCATATCAAGCGCGAGAAGGCGTTTATTCTTGATCGATTCCGGCACATCGCCAGAAACAATTCGGTTGGCAAGCCCTTCGGCAATCGCGGTTTTACCAACGCCCGGTTCGCCTATAAGAAGCGGATTATTCTTTGAGCGACGCGAAAGCACCTGCATCGTGCGGCGAATTTCTTCGTCGCGGCCAATAACCGGATCGAGCTTACCTTCGCGCGCTGCCTGCGTCAGATCCCGCGCATATTTGGATAGGGCGTCATACTGATCTTCCGCCGCGTCGCTTGTCACAGGCTCGTCATTACGCACAGATTTAATCGCCTCTGTAAGGCGGGTTTTATCTACGCCGCCCTTGTCTAACGCTGCCTTTAAGTCCTTATCGGCGTTTAAAACGCAGGCCAGTAAAAGCCGTTCGACCGTGACGAACGCGTCGCCTGCCGTTTTCGCGGCCTTTTCAGCGTTAGCAAAAATTTTAGCCGCCGCCGTCGACAAAGACAGGCCTGAGCCGCCTTCGACTTGCGGAAGCTTTGATAATTTTGATTCGACCGCGCTCGTCAGCCCGTCAACATTGGCTCCCGACATTTGCAGAAGTTTTGACGGCAACCCGCCATCCTCGGACAAAAGTCCAGACATTATATGAAGCGGCGTGAGCTGTTGATGGTCACGGGTGACCGCCTCTGATTGCGCCGCTTGAATAACGCCGCGGCCGCGTTGTGTGTATGCTTGAATATCCATGGGACATCCTCCTCATTAAATTCTTATACTCAATGTAGGAATAAATTCCAACACAACAAGGGCAGGCTAACCCAAAATATTGACAATTTCGCTAAACCGTTACCCGTTCAATTAACTCTGGCCCGCTTGCCCGCCCAGACCCGACGTTGCTGCCAACAGGGTGAAACGCCAAATCCTCTCCGTCCTTCATATGCCTTAAAACTCTATCAGCCGGAACGTCCCAGTTTAGCCAATCATCCCACCGCTCGCTTGGCAATCTCACGGGCATACGGTGATGGAGATGTTTGACGTCGCCGAGCGCAGCCGTCGTTAGGATCGTAACCGACAGCAATGTAATCCCCTCATCAACGCGCCATTGATCCCACAAAGCGGCGAAAGCAAAAAGTTCTCTGTCTTTCTCGTATATATAGTTCGGAGTTTTGGGTTTTTCGGCGCCCTCCCATTCATACCACCCGTTAGCCGGCATGAGCGCGCGGCGGCGACGAAATGGCGTACGAAAGCTTGGTTTCTCTGATGCCGTTTCTACGCGGGCATTAAAAAGCGGGCGGCCTTCAGGCGCTTCTTTTTTCCAGTGCGGGTGCAGCCCCCACCGCATCGGCACGATTTTGCGTTGCCGCTTCCCGTCCCATGCTATCACTGGAACGACAGTCGCTGGCGCGATATTAAAATTCGCGTCCCAGTCCCATAGGCCGTCATTGCCTTCTCTCGCGCCGAAATATTTCGCCGCCGCGTCCAATTTAGCATATAGAGCATATCGTCCACACATAGTGTATATGTAGGTTATGATCCTTATGACGAAAAGCCCGAAACCATGAAAACACCGCGCCAATGTGTGGGTATCGTTTGCTTTCGCGGAGATGATGTCCTTTTGATCCGGCGGGGCAAGCCTCCCAAGATTGGAGAATGGTCTATTCCTGGCGGGCATATTGAAAAGGGCGAGACTCAAGCACAGGCGGCCCTGCGGGAGTTACTTGAGGAAACAGGCGTGACCGCTTCGCTCGGCGATAAAATTGCCATGGTTCCCGCCTGCTTTGGCGGCGTTAACTACCACCTACATGACTATAGCGCGCAGTGGATATCCGGCGAACCTGCCGCTGGTGATGACGCGGCGGCGGCCGAATTCGTGACGCCCAAAAGGCTTAAAATCCTCCCCTTATGGCAAAAAACCCGTGATATCATCGCTTTGGCGCGCCAGAAAAGATCGTTAATCCCCTGATTTTATTAACGGGTTGCTAGGCATTTTTCTTTACCTTCCTTAACACTTGACCTGATTTGGAGGTAATTGTGCGGCTATTAACCGTTATTCCGCTCTTGGCGATTCCCGTCGCCATCTATAATTTGATCGCGATCAGCGGATCGAGCTTTTCCACTGCGGAAAAGGTGCGTGAACGCATGGATGCTGATTTCCTGTCCATCCCCATGGCGTCCGGCGCAGACTGGGCGGTTACCCCTGGCCACGCGCTAATTACCCTCACCATCCTATTTTTATTCTTTGAACTTTTGAAGTCTACAGGTATTGGCCGCGCCTCGGTTATGAACCACGCGTTCTCTATGGTGCTCTTCATTGTCTGTTTAGTCGAATTTTTGATGTTTCATGCTTTTGCAACATCGGTATTTTTCCTCATCATGACGATGACGCTCTTGGATGTTATGGCCGGCTTTATGGTCACGATAGCAAGCGCTCGGCGTGACTTTGCCGTCGCAGACGGATTCGGGTCATAATTTATGGTCCGTAAAGCGGCATCCCCCCTGATTAAATCTACCGTAGCCGCCGCTCGTCTCGCTACGCCTGCATCGGCTCAGGCGACTGCGGCCTTGTCGCTTTTGGGGGCCGTCGCTTTTTCGATCAACCTCGCCGATGATAGCCTCGATTGGGATGATAGAACCGCTTTAGCGGATCTGCTTAAAACGCCCGCCAATCGTCTTCCCGCAACGCAAGTAGACTTCTCATCGCTATTATCGTCCAAATCCCAAACCCTGAGACATGAAGCGATTAGGGCGCTTGGCCCTGACAATGATGTTTACGCGGTGACTTACCCTATCACTGCCGTAGATGGCAGCCGCCTTTGGCTTGAGGAGCGCGGCATGCATGTGCATAGCGGCGAAACCACCCATCAGATCATCCATAGCGTTTTGCGAGATGTAAGCGAAGACAAACACAACGGCATGCGCAAAGCCTATGACGCGGCCCAAAGCACAAAAAAGCCGTCTCCAATAGCCGCACCGATTACTGAAAACGATATATTGGCCGCGTTGAAAGACAAGGCTTTGTCACTCGCCTATCAACCTATCGTCATCGCTGCGACCCGGGAAATTCATCACTATGAATGTTTACTCCGCCGGCAAACACCGAATGGCGGCATCATGTCTGCCGCAGATTACATCATCGCCGCCGAAACACTTGGATGCATACACTTACTCGATAAGCGCGCATTGGACATTGGGATAAAAACACTTCGCAGTGATCCAAACATCCATCTCGCGTTCAACGTCTCTGCCGGAACAATCGAATCTGAATTTGCTGCTAAAAATTATTTAAGCGCGCTGAAGGCATTAGGCCCAGACGCGCAGCGCGTCACGTTGGAACTTACCGAAACATTAGCCCTCAAAGACGATCATCACGCCGCTCTCTTTTCCGAGAAAGCCAAAGCCCTTGGCTGCCACTTTGCCATTGATGATTTCGGCACAGGCCATACGACCTTTAAAAACCTCATGAATATACATGCCGATATTCTCAAAATTGACGGTTCCATGATCAAGGATTTATCCGAAAGCCCATGCAAGCAAGCTTTTGTCCGGATCATGGTCGATATGGCCCGCACCTTCGGCATTGAAACTGTTGCTGAAATGGTCAGCAATTTCGAAGATGCGGCCATGCTTGAAAAAATGGGTGTCACCTATTTCCAGAGCTATATTTTCGGACGGCCTGAGCCGAAGCCCGCAGCCAAAATCGCATTATAGTACAAACAATACAAACTTAGCCAATATGCTTCGCTTGCTTGTGTTTTTCACCCTGTCTTATAAAATCATCGTCAATCCAGTTTAGAAAGAGGACACGTAATTGGATAAGACGTCACAATCACGCATGCTTGATCTTCTGGATCATGCCTACAGGGTATCAGATAACTTAGATGAATTTGATGCCCTTTTGGACAATGCTAATTTGTATCTTTTTGACGAGACAGACCCCGTTGAGCTTGCGCGTGATTTACCCCGTTTTGCTGATCTTGATCCCCATATTGACCGTCATGTCGAACGACTTGAAAAGCTTATCGCCGCAAGGCAATCCCGCGATAAGCTTGGCCTTTCCCTTGACCGCCATGCCCAGTTCACACTGTCGGCAAAAGGCCGTGTGATCGACGCCAATGTGCAAGCCAATAGCCTTCTGCCTGACATTATAGACTGCTACCTCAACGATCTACCGCTTAGCCTAGACAGTGTGGATACGCTACGGGAGCTAACCCGCGAGCTGACAGCCGGCGTGCAGTCCCTAGAACGTATTATCTATCTCAACATTGAAACCGATGAGCCGACACCGGCCTTCGGATTTTGCCGAGCTGTTCCGCTCAAAAACGATGCTACAGGCCTACGGGTCAGTCTGTCTTATTTCGCTTGGTCAGATGCCATTTTCAGTAACCTTACGTCCGCGCTCGGCCTGACAGACAGCGAAGGGGCCGTTCTTAAAGGCGTACTTCTTGGTCAAAGCCAAAAACATATTGCCGAAAAACGGGGCCGTTCCGTAGATACGGTGAAGGCGCAATCTAAGTCTATTTTAAAGAAAGCAGGCTGCTCAAAGATGACAGACCTCGCGCATCTCTGCACCAGTATCGCCTACGTTATTGGCCTCTCCGAAAAAGCAGCACTGGATACTGATGTAAATGAGCAATGGATCACACCCCGCCAAAACATGCAGACGACGGAACGTCCTGGCGGGCGGCAACTGGCTTGGTATGAATATGGCGATCCGGCGGGACGGCCCGTTCTCTATTTCCACGGATTTTTCCAAGGACCATTTTTTCTCGACTCGATGAAGCGGGAGTTTTTAGCAGCAGGCTTGCGGGTCATCGCGCCTTCGCGGCCCTGCTTTGGTTATACGAGCCCTCCAGCAAAACGACGGAACTATAGAGACACAGCGAGAGATGACGTTTGCGCGCTTTTGGACACTTTAAACATTACGCAACCGCTTATGATGATAGCCTCCCATGGCGGCTCAAATCATGCTTTTCACACGGCTCGCGACCTTGGTGAACGGGTAAGATCAATGGTGTTTATTGGCGCTCGTGTGCCAATGACGCGAGAACATCTATCCCACATGGATCAACGCGCCCGAACCATTTCGGCCGCCTGCCGCCATGCTCCATCTGTCATGAAAATGATCGCCACACTGGGCATAAAAACTTACCGTGAGCGCGGTATAAAAGCCTTTTTACAAACACAGTATGCCCCCGCCGCCATTGACCGCGCCGATATTGCTTACCCTGATAGATTTGTGAAAATGTCCGAAGGCATGTTCCATATGACCCAGCAAGGCGGAGACGCTTTTGTGATCGATGGCCAAGCGCAAATGAGTAATTGGGCTGATGATTTTAAAGCCGTGAGCGCGCCGCAATTTTGGATTCATGGGCGCCATTGCCACGTCATGGCCGCGCATTTACTTGAAGACTATATCAAGACCGTAAAGGATGCCCAAATAGAAATCATCGAAGACGCCGGATTTAATATTCTCTACCAAAAACCCGCAGAGGTCATGGACGTTATAAACAAAGTTGCGACTTTATGATGGCGGGTTCGCATTCAAAATATTCGCCATAGTTTCGTTAAGTTCAGCATTCCATGCACCCTGCCGCTCCCTTACTTTCTTGACCAATGCCTCATTTTCATGAGCCGGAACCTTAGCGTCGTAAAGACTAGCCACCTCGATCATAGCCTCTCGGTCTGAGGCGTTGAATGCAGCGACCATAGCTTCCGCCTTGCTACGCGGTAATCCCATCGCTTCAAACGCTGAACGTCCCATGCGTAGAGAGCTGTCATAGGTTTCCCGAATAATATCTCGGCACCCTAATGCCCACAACTCATAAACATGGCCGCGATCTACGGCACGGGCGACGATGTGAATATCCGGATACGTGTGGGTGACATATTTGACGAGCTGATTAATTTGCTCCTTCCCGTCAATGGTGACAATGAGCATTTTCGCGCGTGCAAGCCCCGCCGAGTTTAAAAGGTCAGGGCGTGTTGCATCACCAAAATAGGCATGAAATCCGAACATCCTCAGCATTTCGAGCTGCCTTGAGCTATAGTCAATTACAGTGGTTTTATAGCCTGCAGCAACGAGCATACGGTCAACAAGCCCGCCCATACGGCCACGACCCGCGATGATGATATGATCGTCAGCCTCTGGCATATCGTCCGCTTCTGGATCACTCGTTTTGTTATATCGAGGCGCGATGACTCGGTCATAAAGAATAAACAGCCCCGGCGTTAACAGCATTGATAGCGCAACAATTAAGAGGAGTTGATCAGCTATCGCTTCTGGAATCACGCCCTGCGCGACCGTAAGCGATAGCAACACAAAGCCAAACTCACCAGCCTGCGCGAGGCCAAGCGCGAAGAGCCAGCGGTGACAGCCCCGTATTTTAAAGATAAAACTTAGTCCTAAAAGAATAGCCGCCTTGAGGATCATTAATCCCGCCGTTAAAAGTAGAATAGTCGACAAATTTTCGATGAGCAAAGCAAAGTTAATACCCGCGCCTACCGTCATAAAGAACAGCCCCAAGAGAAGTCCTTTGAACGGATCAATATCGGATTCAAGCTCGTGGCGATATTCGCTATTGGCAAGAACAACACCAGCTAAAAAGGTTCCTAAAGCCGGAGATACGCCGACAAGGCTCATGAGAAGCGCGATCCCAATGACCATCATGAGCGCGGCAGCTGTAAACAATTCGCGGAGCTGCGCGGCGGCTATAAAACGGAAGACGGGGCGAGTTAGATGATTGCCGCAAAGGACAACCGCAGCAATAGCGCCCAAGGTCACCAAAGCCGTCTGCCACCCATTTAGACTATCAACAATGCTAAGATCTGGGCCGTGACTTGCGTCCCCGCCGCTATGAGCTGCCGCAGTGTTAATGATGTCCAAAAGCTCCGGCAGAGCTAGTAGCGGAATAAGCGCGAGCATCGGAATGACGGCAATATCTTGGAACAAAAGCACAGAGAAACTGGCTTGCCCGCCGTCAGATTTCATCAAGCCTTTTTCATTGAGCGTTTGCAAGACAATCGCTGTGGACGAAAGCGCGAGAACCAATCCGATCGCGAAGGCCACGGTCCAGGTTTGCCCGAGGGCAATCGCCGCAGCCATGACAGCTAAAGTCGTGATCACCACCTGCCCGCCACCAAGTCCCGTAAGTCTGTGCCGCATTTGCCATAAAAGTTTCGGCTCTAATTCCAAACCGACAAGGAACAACATCATCACAACGCCAAACTCGGCGAAATGTTGAATGGCGATCACATCCACATGCAAAAGGGTTAGAATTGGCCCAATAATAATCCCCGCAATCAAATAGCCAAGGACGGAGCCCAGACCGAGACGCGAGGCAATCGGAACCGCGATCACCCCCGCACAAAGGAAAATAAAGGCCAAAAGAAGAAAACTGGTCATAGGACTGCCGGAAACTAACGCTTAAAAAGGCACTATATGGCGTGACCATTCGCCAATACTACCCCTAAAATATTCACGGGTCTCTGTCGTCATTGGTTGCCTTTCAGGTCTCTCGCCTTTACGGAGCGCTTATGACATTTAAGTGTTTTGATATTAAGGGCCCGCTCCTCCTGCAAACCCCTGTTCACGGAGATGCGCGCGGATCGTTTTATGAGGCCTTCCATTTACCCAAGCTTATTGACGCGCTTGGGTTTAATCCCGGCTTTGTTCAGGATAATATTTCCCGCTCGGCAACGCGAGGAACCGTACGCGGTATGCACCTGCAAACACCGCCGGCCGCGCAGGCCAAGCTCTTGCGCTGCATTCAAGGTGCGATCCTTGACGTGATTGTTGATGTCCGCGCCGGATCGGCCACTTACGGGAAGGCTTTGTATTTCGATCTTACGCAAGATGATGGACAGTCCCTCTGGATTCCTGAAGGATTTCTGCATGGTTTCGCAACGAAAACAGATGATGTGGTCGTCGCTTATAAGGTCACGGATCACTATAATCATGATTGCGATCTGAGCATTGCGTGGGATGACGCTGATCTTGGTATTGATTGGCAGCTCGGAGACTGCGCGCCGACACTTTCCGATAAAGATAAAAACGGCCTATCGTTTGCAGACTTTACATCGCCCTTCAAGGCGCTGTCATGACGTTATTAATTACAGGCGGCGCCGGATTTATTGGATCCGCGCTCGTCCGCTTAGCCCTGTCTGAAGGCCGGAGCGTTGTTAATATCGACTGCCTCACATACGCCGCTAATTTAGACAATTTATCACCTGCGCTGCCAGATGAAAATTACCGGTTTGAAAAAATCGATATACGCGACGCGGACGCCGTGCAGCGTGTGTTTAACACTCACCGCCCTAGCCAAGTCATCCATCTTGCTGCCGAGAGCCACGTTGATCGTTCTATCGACGGGCCAGAAGATTTCATGACAACCAACGTAAACGGCACGTTTAATATGCTTGAGGCGGCGCGAAAATTTTATAGCGGCCTTGAAGGCGCGGCCCGAGAGGCTTTCCGCTTTGTCCACGTCTCAACCGACGAAGTTTACGGCGACCTTTCGGAAACTGATCCCGCCTTCACCGAAACACACCCCTACAATCCAAGCTCCCCCTACTCTGCATCCAAAGCCTCCAGCGATCATCTCGCGCGGGCATGGGGACGCACATATAGCCTCCCTGTTATTGTCACCAACTGTTCGAATAATTACGGGCCTTACCAGTTCCCCGAAAAACTTATCCCCGTTGTGATTTTGAAATGCCTCGCAGGAGAGCCCATCCCAGTTTACGGCCAAGGCACGAATATTCGCGATTGGCTTTATGTGGGTGATCATGCCCGCGCGCTGCTTATGGTGGCCGAGAGCGGCAAGTCCGGAGAAACTTACAATATTGGCGGCGACAATGAACGGCGAAACATTGATCTCGTGCAAACACTTTGCAGGTTAATGGATGAACTGCGCCCTGCCAAAGACGGCACGTCTTACACCTCTCTCATCAGCTTCGTCGATGACCGCCCCGGTCATGACCGCCGCTACGCGATTGACGCGACTAAGATTAAGGCCGAGCTTGGATGGACACCGACCATAAGCGTGGACGCAGGGTTTAAGCAAACCGTTCAGTGGTATCTTGATAATCAAGCTTGGTGGCAGCCGCTCCTCGCCGTTCGCAAAGTCTCGGAAAGACAGGGCAAACTGTCGTGAGAGCCTACCTTATTGTTGGACAAAACGGGCAGGTCTCGCGGGCTATGCAGCGCTCCCTCACGGCGCGGTCCATGCCATTCAAGGTCATTGGGTCAGCCGATAGTGATCTGTCGAAAAACCCTGAAGCCGCCAATGCCATCATTTCAAAAGGCACCTATGCCGCCGTAATAAATTGCAGCGCCTATACCCATGTGGACAAAGCGGAAACCGATATTCAATCCGCTGAAAAACTCAACACTCACGCCCCTGCCCATATGGCCAAAGCCTGCGCGCAAAGCGGCACACCCTTCCTGCACCTCTCTACGGATTATGTTTTTGATGGCCGCAAAGGCGCGCCTTACCTTCCAAGCGACCAGACAAATCCCCTTAATGTTTACGGCCGCACCAAAGCGGCGGGTGAACAAGAGGTTTTGAAGGCTGGAGGCCAAAGCCTGATCGTAAGAACAAGCTGGGTTTATGACGGGATAGGCGCGAACTTTTTGACCACCATGCTTAGGCTTGCCAAAACCCATAAGGCGCTTTCCATTGTTGATGACCAAATCGGGCGGCCAACCTATGCAGGACATCTCGCCGAAGCCTGCCTTGCCGCGCTCCTGCACATGCCGGAGACGCCGGCGCTTTATCACGTCACCAATACGGGCAAGCCTGTCAGCTGGGCGAAGTTTGCCCGCGCTATATTTAACGCCTCAAGCTTCTCCCCTGAGATTACCCCCATCAGCACAGAAGCGTTCGCTGCCCCAGCGCCGCGTCCCGCCTATTCAGTTCTATCGACCTCCGCTTTTGAGCAGACTTTCAATCATCCCCTCCAACCATGGCAAACCGGGCTTATGCACGCTTTGCAGGAACACTCATAATGGCCCCGCCGCTTCTTACCCTTGATAATATTCACCTCACTTTTGGCACCACGCCGCTTCTTGAAGGCGCGTCTTTGACCATTCACACCGGAGACCGGATGTGCCTTGTTGGCCGCAACGGCTCGGGCAAATCCACGCTCCTCAAAATTGCTGCCGGATTGGTCGAAGCTGATGACGGGGAACGGTTTTTAAAACCTGGCGTGACCATGCGCTATCTCCCGCAAGAACCTGACCTATCCGCCTACGATACGATCGAAGATTATGTTCGCGACGGACTCACTGGCGCGGATCAGGCCTACCGCATCCCCTACCTTTTGGACGCGCTTGGATTAACAGGGCAGGAAAGCACCGCGCACTTGTCGGGCGGAGAAGCTCGCCGCGCCGCGCTCATTCGCACGCTTGCTCCAGAACCAGATATTCTCATGCTCGACGAGCCGACAAACCACTTGGACCTTCCCGCTATTGAATGGCTAGAAGGCGAGCTCTCTGGCATGTCATCGGCGATCATTTTGATCTCTCATGATAGACGGTTTCTCGAATCTCTTTCGCGCAAAACCATCTGGATGGACCGCGGCGAAACACGCGTGCTTGACCACGGGTTTGGCGAGTTTGAAGATTGGCGCGACCGCTTCATCGAAGAAGAAGAGCTGGAGCGCCATAAGCTCAACCGCAAGATCGTCCGCGAACAGCACTGGGTAGTTCACGGAGTTAGCGGCCGCCGCAAACGCAATGTGCGCCGCCTCAAAGAACTCGGCAACCTACGCAACCAAGTCAAAGAGCAAAGACAGGTTAAGGGCGATGTAGCCTTCACCACAGTCGACGCAGCCTCATCAGGAAAAGCCGTCGCGCGGCTAGAAAACGTGTCTAAAGCCTTCGACGGACGCCCTATCGTCAATGACCTTTCCATCCGCATTGGGCGCGGCGAACGCATTGGCCTTGTCGGGCCCAATGGCTCTGGCAAAACCACTCTGCTCAAGCTCATCATGGGCGAGTATGAGGCCGATAGCGGCAACATCACATTAGGCGTTAACTTAGAACCGCTGATCGTTGACCAAAAACGCGAGAGCCTAAATCCAGAATGGACACTGTCCGAAGCCCTCACTGACGGCGGCGGCGATAATGTTATTATTGGCGATAAATCCGTCCATGTGATCCGCTATATGAAGGACTTTTTGTTCCTGCCAGAACAGGCCCGAACACCTATTCATGTACTCTCCGGCGGGGAACGCGGAAGATTGCAACTGGCGCGCGGTTTACGGCTACCGTCTAACCTTCTTGTCCTCGATGAACCGACCAATGATTTGGATTTGGAAACGCTGGATCTTTTGCAGGAACTTGTTGCCGAGTATAACGGCACGGTTCTCCTTGTCAGCCATGATAGGGACTTTATTGACCGCACAGTCACGCGCACGATTGCCTATGAAGGCGACGGCGACTGGCAGGTCTATGCGGGCGGCTATACGGATATGGTTCGGCAGCGCGGCGAAGGCGTGACGCAGCGCAAAGCCGCGCAGCAGCAAGCCAAAAACTCTGGCAATAAAACGGCAAGCAGCACAGACAACAGCGCGCCTAAGGCCAAGCTCAGCTATAAACATAAATTTAGGCTTGAAAAATTACCGGGCGAGATAGAAGCCGCGAATGCGCGCCTCGCATCGCTCGAAGCCAAGATGGCCGATGCAGACTTTTTTACAAAAGATCCGGACGGGTTCAATAAAGTCGTTGAAACTTTGGGCGACGTTCACGAACGGATCGACGCTCTGGAAACCGAATGGCTCGAACTTGAAGCCCTCAAAGAAGAGGCCGGATAAATCCGGCCCTTTTCCTACATTTACTTCACTAATCTCGCGCCGTCATCCGACTTTGGCAGGAGCGGCGGGATACCGCCTTTAACGTAATCAACAGAGACCGCCGCTTTGGTTTCTCCGGCAAAGGTGACTTGGTGAGCGATAAAGGATGTCGCCGGCGCGCGCGCGCCTAGCACACTGTCGCCCAGAACATCCAACGCCTGTGTGGGGAAATACATGGTACCCGTAACGTTAAGTTCGCCGCCGCTAGAGATCAAATTCACGCCAGTAATTCCCGACGGTGCGCTTGGGTCTGAGCTTGGTGCTTCATCTGCATAAATGCTCTCGGCAGCAGAACTCATATAAGCCAAATTATTTTGAAGTGATCCTGTGCCTCCGCCAGTAGAAGACGTTGACCCATTGCGATCTTGGAAGAACGCCAAGCCCGCCATACTGCCTGACCTTGGCGCCTTAATATCAACATAGGAACCACTTTCGACGGTCACAACGGCGTTGTTTCCAGTCAAGACATAAGACACATCCTGTGCATCTGCCTCTGCGCCATTTTTAAACGTTAAAGGCCCGTCTTTTATAATATAAGTACCGGGCATAAATGTAACATTTACGCCGTCAACAGTCAGACCTCCGCAATATGTACCTGGGTAGTAGATACCATTATCAGCTGTATAGTTGGCAGATTCGCGCTGACCAACCATTTCGGGGCCATAGTCGGCGAGCACGCGCCTCAGGTCAGCAGCGGAAACACCCAATGTTTCCATACGACTTTCTGGTAACGGGGCATGAATGTCCCATATCGAATGCATTTCGCCCAACTGACAGTTTCCTGTAATTGCGTCACAGTGATAGTGTTGGTGTTGCCCATCTACGATATTTGCAACACCGGGCACTCCGATGTGGCTATAAGCTTTTTCTCCGAGTATACTGACTATCATCGGGGGTAAATAAACAATACCCGACGGATCAGCGCCCCGACCAAAGGGGCTCGACTGCGCCTCTGCCTCTGTTGGCAATGGATTTGTACCGCCCGCAAAAATCGTGTTTGGCATGCAAACGCCAGCCTTAGGCGCGACTCTATTCTCGTATGGGTCATCAATCACGCGGCATTCTCCGCGCATGGCGGGTTTGAATTTACCGTCCCCTCCCCCTGCCGAACAGAAGGACTTTGCAATAGGGTCGTATCGTGAGCTCGATAATATGCCCTGAGGGTGCTTAGAATTGGATTGAACGGCGCAAGACGGCGAATTAAACTCTGTTGAATCGAGGAAACGGAGCTTGCCTTCGCCCTCACCAGCTAGGGCAAGGACGCAGATCGTGTTTTCACGGTTCATTTCGGCGATACTAAGTTCACCAACCTCAAACCCCGCCACACCAACGGAGCGCGCCAATGACGCCTCTTTCATGCCCTTGGCGCTCATCTCAACACGTCCATCTGTGGCATTAACATCTAATACTAATTTAGCTTGCCCAGCATAATGAGCGTTAAAGACCTCTATTGCCAAGTCTTGTTTTTGGGACGTGGTCACGCTTTCGTTTGAGACTGCCGTCAGCACAGCCGCATCTAGCGCGCTTTTTATGCTAGCGCGATCTTTCTCGACGCCGCGAAAATCAACAACGTAAGTCGTGGCAACAAGGACTGGAAATGCTGCAACGCCAAACCAAATCGCAAACTGGCCTGAGTCCGCTTTGGCAAAACGGCTTATTGATTTTTTTATCTGTTTTACGAGCACAACTTAAACTCACCTTGAATATCTTCCCCCTATATTAGTAAAAGCTCATTAAAATTAAATTGGGAAGTAAGGTTAAAACGGCCTTAATAAGCTCGGGTTTTACGGGGGCGGCTCTAAGTTCAGTAGCCACTGAATCCACCTTGGCAGACATCAAACCGAGATCGCTCCAGCGAAATACCGCTTTTGATATGATCCGCAGCCACAAAGACCTTAATCTCTTTGGAGGTTTATTTCACGCTCTTTTCCACATTCTGCCTTGCTATTACATCGAAAGCGCTAAAACTATTTGAACCGCACAGCTTGTAATAGGTGAGCATCCCAACGAAACTCTTTCAAGCGCTGCATCCAAACGCAGGCCCCGTGACGTCTTAGGAATGTCAGGTAAATTATAGGAGACACCTCATGGAAGAAACAATCGCTATTTTAGGCATTTTCGGGTCCATCCCATTCATTGTATTTTTAGTCTTCTTTTTCAGGTCAAGGGCACACGCACGCACAACCCTTCTCATTGAAAAAATGATAGATAAAGGCGAACCGATAACGCCGGAAATCGTCCGCACGCTGGGTATTCGCGCGGGCAATGTTCACGCCGACCTCAAGACCGGCATGATTTTGATCGCCATTGGCTTTGCCATGACCATCCTCGGCCAAGTCATTCCCGAAGAAGAGGCCCATACGGCCATGACCGGCGTGGCTATGTTCCCGCTCTTTGTCGGCCTTGCATACGTCGCCTTCTGGTTTTTCTTTGGCCGCAAATCTGCGGCTGAATAATATCGGGAGAGACGCTACATTCACGCGATTGGTCCGCGCCCATCAGGGCGCGATCAGGGCCTTTCTACGCCGCCTAACCCGCAATCACGCACTTGCGGATGATCTCGCTCAGGTCACGTTTTTAAAAGCTTACGAGAAACAGAGCCTTTTGCGGGACGACAAAACTGCCAAAGCGTGGCTTTTCCAAATCGCTTACCGAACTTTCCTTGACGAATACCGGAAAACGACAAGACGCAACGCCCTCACCGAGCACCCTATCGATGAGCCTGTCCCCGAGGCGCAGCCGGGCCTCGCCTCCGACATAGAAAAAGCCATGAACAGGCTACCGGAAGAGTGCCGCGCCGTGGTAATATTATGTCTTTCCCACGGCCTTTCGCACAGCGAGGCTGCCCGTGTGACTAACCTTCCGATTGGCACAGTGAAATCACATGTGAGCCGCGGGAAATCAAAATTACGGGCTTTTCTTTTTGCTTATGAGACCTCACAATGACCATTATGATCCAATCTGGCGACGAAAACTTTCAATCCCTTCTCAGTGACTATGCTGCCCCTATCGAAGATGATGGATTTTCAGAGACCGTTCTGCGTATGGCCAGAGACCGCGAAACACGGCTGAAACGTCTTAAATTTGGGTTTCTAGCGGCCGGCTGTTTTCTTGGCGGCATGATCGCAGCCACGCAGCTTAAATCCATGCTCCGCTTTGCGGCTGATGTTACGCTTCCACAACAACCCTTATGGACCCTCCTCATCGCCATTATTTTCGCATTTGTAGTTTGGGCAACACTTGATAATAAAGACGCAGGATTTTTGTAATCGGAGTTTAAATCTTGTCGTCATCTCTCTTGTCTGAAAAATATCTCGCCCGCCCCGGCCAGGCTTTTGACCTGTCCTCTCGGCCAACGCGCGTGTCTCTATTTGACGGAAAGTCGGAAGCCAAAGACTTCATCAAAGATCAGGCCAAAGCTATATCGAAGCTCTCTCACCGCTTGTACGGCGAAGCATCGCAAAGCCTGCTTATCATTTTACAAGGGATGGACACGTCCGGAAAAGACGGCACGACGTCCGCTCTTTTTCACCGGACACCGCCTCTCAATGTTAATGTTAAAAGCTTCAAAGCGCCGACCAAAACTGAACTTGCCCATGATTATCTCTGGCGTGTTCATCAAGCCTGTCCGGGCAAGGGACAGATCACGGTTTTCAACCGGTCTCAATATGAAGACGTGCTCGTAGTAAAAGTGCGAGAATTTGCACCCGCAGAGAAAGTTGAGCAGCGCTACGAGCAAATCAATCAGTTTGAAAAACACCTGACTGAAAACGGCACGCACATATTAAAGTTTATGCTGAACATCTCTCATGGAACACAAGGCGAGCGCCTGCGCGATCGTCTTGTCGTTCCAGGGAAAAGGTGGAAGTTCAATCCGGGCGATCTCGAAGACCGCGCGCTCTGGCCAGATTTTATGGCCGCCTACCAGACAATGGTAGAGCGCACCTCAACAGAACATGCGCCGTGGCACGTAATCCCGTCAGACTCGCGCTCCAATAGGAACGCGATCATTACAGACATTGTCCGTAAAAAGCTTGATGATATGAATCCGAATTATCCGGATCCAGGCTATCGGCCCAGCGATTTTAATATCGCATAAAACCAGCCTATAATAGGCCAGCTTTATTTAGCATTTAGATAGCGCGGTTTGCGCGGCGGGCACGGCGAGTTGTACGCTTGGCAATAATTGAACCGTTATTACGTTCACGGCGAGCCTGTGCGCCTTCAAATGTTGGAGCGAATGTTTGCGGCTTTTGCGCTGAAAATTCTGTTCCGTTAAAAAATGTAGTCATTGTCGTCTCCTTAGCGGCCGATGGCATGTCGACCTTTTCTGTTGGCGCTCATATAGTGAGAACAAAATAAAAAGGTACACCCAAGGACAGCGTATGAGACATGCATAATTGCATAGGTAAAATTAGAACGCGGTTAACACACTGAACTTACTTGATTTTTCAATTACTCGATGCGGACAGTATGTAAGTCTTGCTTGCTACGGTCACATTGGACGGGCGCTTGTTCGTTTCGAACCAATCCCAACCTTCTTGGAGATTCTTCCAAAAAGGCGCGTTCAAATCGCCTTCATACCGCCTCAAATTTTCGTCAGTCATAGGAAACGGGAAAATATGCACGCGGACAAAAGATTGCCCCTTTTCAAAGGCCGCATCCATCAGCGTATAAATCTCCTCAATACCGTCATCAGTCATAGCATAGCACCCGACTGAGACGCAGTTCCCATGCACCATGAGAAAGTCACCGGTACGGCCATGGGCGCGGTCATAAGCATTTGGATAGCCAAGGTTAAAACTAAGATGATAACTCGACCACGGGTTCATCTGATTTGGTTTCACAAAATAAAACCCTTCAGGCGATTGCCCATCGCCCTGCTTCAGCTTTGGCCCGAGCTGCCCAGACCACGTACAAATCTCGTAAGTTTTAAATATTTCAAATTCACCGCTAGCCGTTCTGATGAAAACTTCCAATCGGCCTTTACTTGGCTGTTCTGGACTTGGCTGTTCTGGTGTCGTCTTTAAAATGCGAATGAAGACAGGATCGCCCAGAGACATATTTTGAAGGGACAAACTGGCTTCAAGCCCTGACTTTTTGCGGGCAATGGACGCCTTCGCCCTTTTGGATGTGGGCGTGACTTTCACACTTGAAGCCTGAGCGCTTGCTTGCGCCATGACGGCCTCTTGTCCTGCCCATAAAAAAACCGCAACCCCCAGAAGGGTTGCGGCCAATATAGTAGCACTCAAACGCAGACCAAATGTCATGCGTTTGACCATGCTTTAAGAGTTTGCCGTAGCAATTGCCGGGATGCGTAAAACTTGGCCAGGATAGATTTTATCCGGATCAGAAAGCATTGGTTTATTCGCTTCAAAGATTTCAGGATAAAGCTTCCATGTGCCGTAATATTTTTTAGAAATCGCAGACAATGAATCGCCTGACACAACTGTGTGGAACTGCGATTCTCGTCCAGTGACGCCAACTGCGGCTTCGTCTGTTACGCCGCCAACGCCTTCGACGTTACCAACGGCGAGAATGATTTTCTCTTTCATTTCCTGCGATACAGCTTGGCCTTTGACGGATACATTGCCTTCGTCGTCAACGTGAATATCAACGCCTGTTGTATCAAGGCCGAGATCGTCAGCTTCTTTTTTGAGGGTCTCTTCGGCTTCTTTGCCTTTGAAAATTTTACCAAGACCGCGACCGGCCGCTTTTACGAAAGGTATCATACCAAACATAGTGTTCTCCTAAATTGCAGCCAGCCCTATGCTTCCTGCCATAATTCTATTTTTATACCTTCCGGATCAATAAACCACCCAAAAATACCGTATTCTGTGTCTTCGACCTCGCCAATAACAGCTGCCCCGCCAGATTTAGCCTTTTTGATAAGCCCGCGCACATCATCTACCCGCAAATTGATCATGAATTTATGCTCCGAAGGTTCCAGATAAGTCGAATCCCCTTTGAAAGGCGACATCATCGTTCTGCCTTTACCGTCAGTGTCCCATTCTATCGAACCCCACTCGGCAACATCAACGCCCATATGCTCGGCCCACCACGCGCGGTAGCGTTCCACATCCGCGCACTTAAAAAACACGCCGCCTAGTCCTAAAATTTTAGCCATATCGTCCTCCCAGTTGATGGCCTGTATAGAAGAGCCATGCGGCGTCTACGTCAAGTCTCATTCATCCCCGCATATCCGCTCTGCAAGTGATCACTTTTTCGTAATGCGGCTTGCGGCACATGGCGCGTCCCTTTACAGCAGTTTGCATGACCCAAAAGCTACCAGAAACAACTCCGTCTCCTATAATAGAGAATAAAGCGCAAATGATCGAACGCCTCGCGTCCGGCAGCAAGCCCAAAGATCAATGGCGCATTGGCACAGAACACGAGAAAATCGGGTTCTGTCTCGAAAAGAAAACACCGCTCCCCTATGAGGGTGACTGCTCCATCAAGGCAATGCTTGAAGGCTTGCAACGTTTTGACTGGGAGCCTGTTGTTGAAGGCGGACATCTTATCGCCCTCAAACGAGACGGCGCATCTGTGTCTTTGGAACCCGGCGGACAGTTAGAACTCTCCGGCGCGCCTTTGGAGCGCGTACACCAAACCTGCGGCGAAGTCAGCCGCCACTTGCGCGAAGTCAAAGAAGTCGCAGACGAAATGGGCGCGGGCTTTCTCTCCCTAGGATTCCGCCCCAATACAAAACTCGAAGACGTGCCGATTATGCCGAAAGGGCGCTACAAAATCATGCGCGCCTATATGCCGACAGTCGGCACGCACGGCCTAGAAATGATGTTCCGCACCTGCACAGTGCAGACCAACCTCGACTTTGCCTCCGAAGCCGACATGGTGAAAAAGTTTCGCGTAAGCCTCGCCTTGCAGCCTCTTGGCACCGCTTTATTCGCTAATTCGCCGTTCAAAGACGGCAAGCTCAACGGTTACAAATCTTACCGATCGCGCATTTGGCTTGATACGGATTCTGACCGCTCCGGCATGCTCCCCTTTGTTTTTGACGAGGGTTTCGGCTTTGAACAATATATAGATTACGCCTTGGATGTTCCGATGTACTTTGTCCACAGAGGCGGCGATTACCTTGATGCCAGCGGAAAGTCCTTCAAAGATTTCCTAGACGGAAAGCTGAGTACAGTTCCGGGCGAGAAACCCACCATTAGCGATTTTGACGATCACCTCTCTACGATTTTCCCTGAAGTCCGCCTGAAAACATTTCTTGAAATGCGCGGCTCGGATACAGGCCCTTGGGGGGAGCTGTGCGCGTTCCCTGCCTTCTGGGTTGGTCTTTTATATGACCAGACCTCGCTTGATGCTGCGTGGGATCTTGTCAAAGACTGGACCGCAGAAGAGCGCGACCAAATGCGCCGCGATGTGCCGCGCCTTGGACTGCAAACACCGTTTAGAAACGGCACCCTGCAAGACATTGCGATACAAGCCCTCAAAATCAGCCGCGCTGGCCTTAACGCTCGCAATCTTCTGAACGCTCACGGGGAAAATGAAACAGTCTTCTTGCAAGAGCTAGACGAGTTCGCCCGCACAGGCAAAACCAACGCAGACCGCCTCATCGACCTTTATAACGGCGACTGGAACGGCGATATTATGCAGGCCTATACAGACTGTATTTATTAAATAGGTGCCGCTTTTTTTAACTCGCCATTAACCGCGTTTCTTAGGTCCTTCGTAACCTTGATTTATGAACCCTGAATCTGGCTTTAACGAGATGTCAAAGCCTTAGTGTCATAAGGCGGCCATGGATGAAAACACTTTAAGAACGGTGGGGAAGTGGGCGCAATCCAAGGTGGACTCGGGAGAAGAACCACCTTGGACGTTTCATAAGCTTAAGCAACTCGCGCAGATTACGAGCGAGCTTGCGGACGGTATGGACGCTGCGATCATGATCGAAACGGACAGGGCAGAGAGGCCAAAGGCCCCTGCCCTGCTTCCGGAAAATGTTATTGCCATTGAGAGCTTTAGGTCCTCGCAAAACGCGCCGGACATAGCCCTCCCAACTTAGCTTGTCTCAAACGCCAGTTATTTTATGCAAACGGTGACCGCGCAACAATAGGCGCAGTGTCAGAAGGACGGTCTTTAACCAACGGCGAAAACTGTTTTGCGAGGTAATGCGCTGCGCCCTCCCGGGTGGTTTCGTCCGCCATTTCTGCCCATGTAACCATGAGCGGGCCATTTTGCTTATATCGCATGATCTGTAAATTAAGCTTATGCTCGGTAAGACGGCTTGCGATATTCCCGTGGCCGATCCGAACAATGCGCGGGTTCTCGCCGCCGTGCCAGATAATATAAATGCCCGTCGCATGAACATGCGTCAGATCCAAATGGGATAGATTAAGCCATTTACTATCTAAACTTTTTACCCAGGCTAATTGTAGCACGCGAATCACTCCTTGATACCTCAAGAGACTCGCACGCCGTAGGCGAACTTGTCAAAGACAGGATGTGAAGCCGTCAGCAATTTTTTTCTTAGCGTTACGCAAGCACGCTTATGCAGCGCCCTAAGCGGCACCCTTAAGAGCGGTGTCATGGCCATACTGAGCCAGAAGGTTTCGGGCCAAACCGTAATTGCGCTTAAGCGCCTTGCGAAGGTTTTGATCGCCGAGCAATGAGGCCAAAGTAATGGCATCCCTGTAAGCATCAATTGCGTGAGATAAAGCCTCGACATCTTGATTAGCCTGTCCGAGCGTTAAAAGCGTGTCTGCGAGGGTTTGGCGGATTACCGCCTTCTCGCGCGGTGTCGCGCCTTGTGAGTAATATTCATTGGCTTCGCGCAATGCTTCGACAGCTTGGATAAGCGGCCCAGTTTCGCCTGTTTGCGATGCCAGCAAAATCATCTGCGCCGCAAGCTCGCGGTTTAGCAGTGATAGTTCCTGCGTAGTTTGCTTATAGTCTCTCCTGAGACCGAGTTTTGTACGTCCCAACATACGTTTCTCCTCTTTCCACGCGGCTATATTGAAGAAAGGGCGTTAAGAGAGCGTGTATAATGGGGTTAAGGAAGGGTAAAAGCTACATTTGCGCCACTATTGCGCCACTATCTCTGAAATAAGGGCCTGACAGCGCTGCAAATAATCTTCGTCATGCCCAATACGGCGCAGCGGAATATTGGCCGCTTTAAAAAGTCCATTTTTGAGTGTGTCGGAATGGAATGCTTCCGGCCCGTCATGATGCGGTCCGTCCAGCTCTATCGCCATTACCGGCGCCCCGACATTATCAATGATAAGAAAGTCTACATGTCGGGACTTCACACGGGCCCGCAGCTTCCACCGCGCTTCTGCGTTTTTGACCGATGGCTTTACGCCAATAATGTCTTCAAGCCTGACTTTAGACATGACGAAATAGTCTTCCGGTATCACCCTCACCAAAACGAGGAAAAACCGAAGCTCCGCTCGGCTCGCGAAAAGGCTGGGAGCGGCCTCGAACTGATTATAGGTGCGCTGGTCCGACGGCGCAGTTTTTGGCGGCGAGAACTTAGGCCGAGCAAACACCCACACACAAACGGCGGCAGACACAAGCATAAGGAAGATGACTTCAAACATACCTTCTCTATGGGCAAAGATATTTAACAAAGCGCTATGAAGTGTGATTTGCGGCGCGACCGTAAAAAGAATAGCCGCGTTCTCATGACAGATCTAACCACATTTACCCCGCGCCCCATCCCAGGAAGAAGCCCGCTTTCTGGCCGCTATGTTGATCTTCTGCCTGTCGATTGGCCTCTACATGGGGAAGAGCTCTTCAAAGCCACCTGCGGCGCTGAAGACGCAGATCTCTGGACCTATATTTCATTTGGGCCTTTCGCCGAAGCGCAGCACCTTAGCGGCACCATGTTTATGGCCGCCAAAGCCAAAGACTGGGAAACCCTCGCGATTTGCGCGCCCGATACAGGCCGTGTTCTCGGCACTGCCAGCTATATGCGCGTTAGGCCAGGCGCGGGTAGCGTCGAAGCCGGATGCATTGTGTACGGACGTGCCCTGCAAAAAACTCGTGCAGGAACAGAAGCCATGTTTCTTATGGCAAGACACGCCTTTGATGATTTAGGGTACAGGCGCTATGAGTGGAAATGTGACAATCAGAACGCGGCGTCCAAAAAAGCCGCGCTGCGCTACGGATTTACCTATGAAGGGCTATTTCGGCAAGATCTTGTCATAAAGGGCAAAAACCGCGATACGGCTTGGTTCTCTATCATCGATACAGAATGGCCCGCGATAAAGTCAGCATTTGAAGCGTGGCTTGATCCGGATAATTTTGACGCTCAAGGACAGCAAAAGCAGTCCCTCTCCGATTTTCGCGGCGCCTAACTCACGCACTTCCTCTGGCGCCCTTAAACCTAGCGCCCCATGATCCGTTTAAATAGGCGCTGCTCGACATAGCCATCAGCCGGAACGCCGTTGGCTTGTTGCCACGCCCGAATAGCGCGGCGAGAGTTCGGCCCGATTTGGCCATCAACACCGCCCGTATCATATCCTAAAGCCGTGAGACGCTTTTGCAGATCTTCTCTGTCAGTCAAAGACAGAGGCGCATCATCTTTAGGCCATAACTGCCTCACGCCAGGGTAGCCTTGCAGACTTTGAGCGAGGACATTTATCCCCATCGCGTAGCTTGTGGAGTTGTTATATTTCTTGATCACGTCAAAGTTTTTATAAGTCAGAAATTTTGGCCCCAGATGCCCTGCCGGAATAAGCAGCTTGGCCTCTAAGAAACCAGCGGATGGTGACCACTGCGCGCCGCCAAACGGCCGCACACCGAGAGCGGTCCATTCATTGACGGTTTTTTTGGCGTCGCCTGAAAGACTATAATTAAAACCCTGCGGCAGCTCCACCTCGGCAAAGACAGGTTCCTGCCAACGCCATCCGTGGCGGGACAAGTAATGCGCGGCAGATCCAAGCGCGTCTTCCGGAGACGTCCATATATCGCGGTTACCATCATTATTAAAATCAACGGCATAGTCGCGGTAAGTCGTCGGAATAAATTGCATCATTCCCATGGCGCTCGCCCACGATCCCGTCAGCTGATCCGGTCGCACGTAACCAGATTTTACACTGTCGAAAATTCCAAATAATTCCCGTTCGCCAAAGGCTTGGCGGCGACCCTCAAAAGCGAATGTCGAAAGCGCGCTGACAATATCGTGGTTGCCCATGATTTGACCATAAGCGGATTCTAGCCCCCAAATGGCCGTCAAAATATAGCGGTCAACAAAGTAGCGCTCTTCGACAGCAGTAAAAACATCCGCATTTTCGGCAAGCTTAGCCTTGCCGCCAGAGATGCGCGTAGCGTTGGCCGCATTATCCACATAGGACCAAATTGGCTTTGTGAACTCTGGCTGGTCGCTATCGCGTTCAAGAGCAAGTTCATTAATCGTCGCCGAAGCCATAATAGAGCGAACCATCGCCGCGTCGTACCCGCGGCCGATTGCGCGTTTAATAAAGTCGGCTTTCCAAGCCTCAAACCGCTGCGACTGCGTAAGCGTCGGTGCTTTATGAGTTTGTGCACTCGCGGCCGCGTTACCTGCGGAAGGCGCGCTGGCACACGCTGGAAGCGAAAGAGCGGAAACGAAAATAAGAGAAGTCAAAATGCGTAATGTCATACGGCTCTGCTACCAACATTGGTACTCTGTGAAAAGCAGTGATTGCAGATGACATTCGATATTTACAGATAAGCGTTTTACTCGGCCCTGAACACTGAAGTCATATTCTGTCAGAATCAGATCAGGATTACCACTCTACTCAGCGGTTCATTGCTTACCAAAGGCAACATTAGCTGGGCGCACATGGTTCTTTTTGACGGAATAGTAACATTATTGTATTTGTTATAAAATTATATTACATAGCCTTAAGAGAGGACTAAATTCATGGCAAACTTTAAACATAGACGAAACCAAATTGACGAAGCGGATGTGGACATGACGCCGATGCTCGACATTGTTTTCATTATGCTGATATTTTTCATCGTAACGGCAACTTTTTTGGATGAAAGCGGGCTGGATTTCGCTGCCCCTGCTGATGGCCCAACGGGCATCCCAACATCGACCATACAGATCTACGTCGACGGGAAAGATCGCGTCAGTGTAGACCGCGTTCCGGTCACCCTCTCCGCTGTACCGTCGCGCGTGGAACGTCTTTTGGCCGACAAACCGGATGCGAGTATCCTGTTAATGGCAAGCTCGCGGGCAACCGTTGACCCTGTTGTTTTCATCAAAGACCAGATGGCAATTGCGAACCGGCGTACAAGCTTGAAAGTTGTGCGGGAATAAAGGACGATTACTGTGCAAACACTAACCCTGCGGCAATATATTTAAGAACACGGATTGCCTTTTAGGTCTGTTTTCAGTATCGCATGGCACAGAATATATATGCATCACTGGAGAAAAATATGCGCACTCACGTCCCTAATGTAACGTTCAAAACCCGCGTCCGGAATGACGCCCTCGAAGGCGACAATCCGTTTGAGTGGAAAGATGTAACGACTGATGATGTCTTCAAAGGTAAAAAAGTTGTCCTCTTCGCGCTTCCCGGCGCGTTCACACCGACCTGCTCCACCACGCACCTACCGCGTTACGAAGAACTTTACGAAGATTTCAAAGCTGAAGGCATTGACGAGGTTGTCTGCCTGTCGGTTAATGACGCATTTGTTATGTACCAATGGGGCATCGCCCAAGGCCGCAAAAACGTCTTCCTTCTTCCAGACGGCTCCGGCACATTTACCCGCAACATGGGCATGCTTGTCGACAAAGACAATCTAGGTTTTGGATACCGCAGCTGGCGTTACTCTATGCTCGTCAATGACGGCAAAATCGAAAAAGTGTTCAGCGAAGCTGACTTTGGCGATAACTGCCCAACAGACCCGTTTGAAGTCTCAGACGCAGACACAATGCTTGCTTACGTCAAAGGCGCATAGTCTTTTATAATTTGGGCTTGGCCCTAGTAAATCAGAACCGGATGCACCAAGCGGCGCGTCCGGTTTTTTTATGGCGGGTTTTAGCTCTGACCGTAAGCTTGGTTTAGGATTTGCTGCTGAGCATGCACCGGTTGAGCGTGTTGCGGGGCCTGAGCTTGAAGCGGCTGGGCCTGTATGGGTTGCGCTTGAACAGGTTGCGCTTGAACCATCTGTGATTGCGTAGGCCGAGCCTGCAGAGGTTGCGTCTGCATAGGCGGCACTTGAGCGGCCGACTTGCCCGGCGCCTTAATCGGCGCGTCGACACGGTTCTGCCCTTCATAGACCCGCAGGCCTTTTGCCGCGTCAAGGCACTCGGCATACATATCTAAAATCGCGCTGGCATTACGCTCTCCCCAAACGCCCTGCCCTTTGAGCTTATTCAGGAGTTCAAAGGCCACTTCCTCTGCGGATTTACCCGATGACGCGGCGGCAAAACTTTTGGCTTCATTTTCAGACATAATATTTCCTTGTTCAGGCTTAAAGCGTTAGTCTTCGCTAACACGGCGCGGTTAATCTTTCGTGAGGGCCAGCTATTTAATAGAACTATTGCTTGTTATTAAGGACACATCATCAGTACACCGCTTAAAGAAACCCAGCTTTACGGCCCCGTCAAAGCTCATTTCGTCGCCCTCGGGTTTGACGTCAAAGGCGAAGTCGGCGCAGCGGATCTTGTCGCTGTGCCGCACGGCGATTCCCCTGACAGACAGCCGATCATTGTCGAGCTAAAGACGGGCTTCACCCTATCCTTGTTTCATCAAGCCATTAACCGTCAATCCATGACCGATCAGGTCTATATTGCCGTGCCGCGTAAGTCCGGCAAAGCGGCGCTAGTGGCCATTCGTAAAAACAAAATGCTGTGCCGCCGCCTTGGCATTGGCCTCATCACCGTACGGATCGAAGATAACCGCGTCGATGTGCACTGTGAGCCTGGCCCGTTCACGCCGCGCAAAATTAAAAAGCGCAAGACTAAGCTCCTGTCCGAGTTTGACAGACGGCACGGCGACCCCAACTCAGGCGGCATGACCTCTGAAGGCCTCATGACGTCTTACCGCCAAGGCGCATTAAGATGCGCCAAAGTTCTCTATGATGAAGGCGCGTGCAAAGGCTCCCACGTGGCAAAAATGGCCGGATTTGACAAAGCTACAACCCTCATGGCCGCCAATCATTATGGCTGGTTCGAGAAAGTTGACCGCGGCATATATGGCCTTACTGGCGAAGGCGCAAAAGCGCTCGAGGAACACGCGGATACTGTGAATTCAATGATGGGATGATGGCGTAGATAAAATCCTTTCTGCTATGCAAATTCACATATTCAAACTATGCTAGTCTAAATCAATCGCTTTAAAGAACCTCGATATGAAAAAGATACTGCCTCTCTTGTTAATTCTTAGCGGCATCGGCGTCGCTTACGTCACATGGACAGGTTATCAAAAGGCAGAACGGGCTAAAGCTGAAACAGAGTTATTGAGAGACTTTTCTGAATCGCAATATTCTGCAACTGACGACGCTCCAGACCCTGAACCGGATTACGATCCTAGCGACCTAGATCAAACGCCGCCTAGGGTCACCCCCTTCATTCCGACAACCGCTTGCCTAGGGCAATGGGGAAATCGCCTTAGGCAATATTGCGCGGATGGGGACAAGGCTGAACTCGAATTGATTGAAGGCGGCAGTACTCAGGTTGAAGCCATGCGAGTTTTAACGTTATGCCTTGATATCCTACTTCACCAAATAGATGCCCACAAAACCGACTACCGGCCCATGGACAGCAAGGTGCAGAAAAATGAAAAAAATCGTCAAAACCTTGCCTGCGAATACACTAAAACATATGGGGACAACCCAGTTTTCAATGATGGAAGCATCTACTACATGGTCAAAGAACACGTGGAAAGCGGGAACATAAACCGACTGGAAAAATAGGTAATACACAGATCTGAACTAACTCGCTAACGCCTTACTGTCCGACTGTATTCCAAGGCAAATTGCGCGCAGCCAAAACAAAAATTGAGTTCACATTTGTTACTCATCACAGACACCCCAGAAAATAACCCTATGACTTATCGCCTCAAATTCTCTATGCTTACCGACCACGTTGGGCAGCTTGTTTTCTCTAATCCGGCGAAGCGTAACGCGCTCAATGCCGCTATGTGGGCGGCGCTTCCGTCTGTGCTTAAAACTGCGCAAAATACGCCCGGCCTCAAAGCCCTTATCGTGCGCGGCGACGGTGAACATTTCGCGTCTGGCGCGGACATTTCTGAATTTAAAACGCTCTATGCTACGCGCGATACGGCGAAAGTGATATCGGATGATATTGCGGCTGGCTTTCAAGCCCTCGCCGAGTTTCCGCTTCCCACCATTGCCGTGATACGCGGCGCATGTGTCGGCGGAGGCTGCGGATTGGCGCTGTGTTGTGATCTTCGCTTTGCCGATAATACAGCCTTCTTTGCTGTCACGCCCGCTAAGCTCGGCCTCGTCTATCCGTTTTCTGACGTGCAGCGCCTCATTGAAACTGTCGGCATTCCAAATGCAAAAGACATTCTCTTTTCCGCGCGGCGCATCAAAGCCAAACGCGCCGAAAAAATGGGCCTGATCAACAAGCTTTTCAAACCCGATGATTTGGACGTAGACGTGCTGGCCTACGCAGCCAACCTTAGCGCCCTCTCCACCCAATCCGCCATCATCACCAAGAAAATGTTCGCCGCATACCAAGCCGGACAATCCGGCGAAAACGCCAAAAGCCAAGAATGGTTTTTGGACGGCTTCGTTAGCGATGATTTCCAAGAAGGCTACCGCGCGTTCCTAGAAAAGCGAAAGCCGGAGTTTGGGTGAGAAGGAATGCTAAATATCGCTCATAGAGTCAGCGCCAACACAATAAAACGGTGCATCAACGCGGGTCAGGAGTTATTTGCATTTTGATGTAATTCGTATTTTGGCAAAGTCAAAGTAGGACATTTTTCGGCTACTGTCGCTTCGAAATCTTCAAACCCCTTATAAACTCTGGACCAATATACCCTGTCTCCCTCATTGTTTTCCACAAAATAATAGCCACCTTTAACAAGCCCTACAGTCACTATTTCTGACCAATTCAGGTCGCTTCTAGACAAGCCCATCATTTGAAACTTCACCGCTCTCGGGCCATTGAGACTGTCTTGTGTCCAATTTACATCATGAATCGACGTTAAGCTGGGTATCACCGCAATAACAAAGAACCCTCCCATAAAAGCACAGGCAGACCCGTACACAAGCATTCCACTTATGAAGATCGCGGCTAGAGCGCCGAGGAGAAAAAAAACAGTTCCACTGCTCAAAACAAACCAGATAATACCCTTATGAGGTTTAATTGTCCCAACAACTGACGATAATCCGACCGGATCATAATCATTTATTTTTCTCTTTATCCAGCTCAGTACGACAGCAACTGCAAATGCAGAAATTAAGGTCGGGAATAATGCGTTGAGATTCATAATTTTTCATAACACAGATATTACAAAAATCGACGGCCATGCGCAGTTTAGTCATTTGGATTTTATCGGAAGTTATCGATGAGCCCAATACACAAAATTAACTTTCAGGCCTATCAAGCTTTAAACGCGCGCAATGTCTTTTCGTTACCAAACGCAGCAATGCGTGAATAATGATCAATATCAACGCTACCAAATGGTAAACGTTACGACCTGCTAAGACATCTTTTGGCTCGTCTACTCAAGCGCCTCTGTCCTATACAGTCGCACTTTAAGGCCGCCGTGGGCAATGGGGGCTTCGCAGGGGAGCCATGGGAGCTTTGTGCTCTCGGCGAGAACCCTGTCCGTTGTGACCATGCCGACGCGCCAGCCTTTGAAGCGTTCGCGCATGACTTCGCCGAAACTTTGATAAAGCGAAAAGAGCTCTTTTTTATTGCCAATCCGTGTCCCGTAGGGCGGATTGACCATGACAATACCGGGCGCGCCTTCGGGACGTTTAATGGCTGAGAGCGGTTGCGTTGTGAACTGGCACGCGCCTTCGACGCCCGCGCGCGCCGCATTGGCTTTGGCAAACTCGATCACTTGTTCGTTGCGGTCAGAGCCATAAAAGTGCTGTTTTATTTCGCGCGGTTGCCACTTGGCTTTCGCCGCGTCCACGCCCTCTGCATCGTAGCTCACTAATTTTTCAAACGCGAAACCGCGCGCGCGGCCCGCCATCATATGTCCGGCTATTTCCGCCGCTTCGATGATGTAAGTCCCCGAGCCACACATAGGATCGACCACAGTTTGCGTGCCGTCATAACCGCAGGCGCGCAGCGTCATCGCGGCAATGGTCTCGCGCAGCGGCGCTTTTCCCATAGCTTGCTTATGGCCGCGTTTATGAAGCGCCGTGCCGGATGTATCAACTGAGACGATGACAAGATTACGGTCAATACGCGTCTTGATGATGATATCGGCTTCGTCCACCGAGCCCGCGATTTCCGCGCCAAATTCTTCGTGAATGGCGCGCTCCATTCGCTCCGCCGCCGCGCCGTGGTGATAGATAGCGCTTTTGCGGTTTGTACTGACTTCGACCTTAATCTTGTGGCCCGGCATCAAAAAATCGCCCCACGGAAACTTGCGCGCGCGCTTATCAAGCTGCGCCAAATGCATTGCACGAAATTCACCAATCCGCACAAGCACTTTGGACGCGCCGCGCAAGACCAAGTTGGCGCGCCATACATGCTCCCACCGGCCATGAAGAATAACGCCCCCGCTCGTAGCTTTCGGCGAGCGAAACCCCGCCTCTAAGGCCTCAGCCACAAGGTGTTTTTCAAGCCCCGGCAAGGTCACAAGAAAGATTTCAAAAGTCTTAGGCGGTGTATCGGTCATAGGGGCGGCGTCTATCACGGTTAGGCGCGAGGCGCACGAGATGAATAGCCGCGCCGGAGTTAATTTTTATGATTTCCCGCATAGGCAATCACGCGCTCTGCGCGGCGGACGACGGGGGCTTCGATGAATTTTCCGTCTAGTAGCGCCACGTTGCCTTTGGCGGCGCGGTACGCCTCCATCACCCGCTCCGCGTATTTAATTTCGTCTTCGGACGGCGCAAGGGCTGCGTGAATACGCGCGACTTGCGCGGGATGGATCGCGCTTCGGGCGTGAATGCCGAGGCCCTTTGCAAGGCGCGTCGTCGCTTCGCAGTCATCAAGATTACGCACATCAATATGCGGCGTATCAAACAGGTGGACATCATGCGCCGCCGCGCACATCACAAGCTTGGAGCGTGCATAAAGATGCGTGTCCCATGCGAGGTCGCAGTCTACATCTCCGGCATAATCAATCGCGCCGTACATGCCGAGGGTTACGCGCCCATTGGAGAATATCTCAGCCGCGTTTAAAACGCCCTTTGCGCTTTCGATAATGGCAAAGAACGGCCCGAGCGCGCTAGGCAAATCATCATCAAGGTCATTGACCTCGCTCTTACTCGCCACTTTCGGGATCATCAGAAACGGCAGGCTCAACCCGCTATCCTTAAGCGCGGCAATATCGGCCTTGCCTTCCGGCGTATCGACGCCGTTAATACGCAAGCTGACATGCTTATGATTTGTCGTTGCGAGCCAGCTTAAAACCACATCCCGCGCGCTGTCTTTATCATCTGGCCCGACCGCGTCTTCAAGGTCAATGCAGACCAAATCCGCTCCGGCCAGACAGGCCTTCTCAAAACGGTCAGGGCGGTTCCCGGGGACGAAAAGCTGTGATCTGTAATACATAAGGGCTGCCTTTATACTCGGAGAGCACCGCTCCCGTGACGTCCACGCACCATAAAGACTCGACTTGAAAAATCTAGGTCTTTGGAGATCAATAAGAACGCCCACTTTTATCCCTAAGGTTACAAATTCCTCATATATCCGATCATGAAGCTTCTGTAATTTGCAACATTTTTTGGAACTATTACTTTGGTGCTACGTTTCATTACCGTAACTCACTATGGAGACTTTTATGTCTAAAACACTTTTAATGATTTCTACAGCAGCCGTGCTAACGCTCGGCGCGTGTACAACAACAGGCAATACTGAACGCGGCGCGGTCACAGGCGCAGCCGCAGGCGCGCTCGTCGGCGCAATTATCGGTAACAATACAGGTTCAGGCGATGCCAGCACAGGCGCAGCGATTGGCGCAGCTGTCGGCGGCGCAGGCGGGGCCTATGCCGGATCGCAAAAAGACAAGCAAATGGGCGAGCCCACACGGATCAGACGCGCAGCCAACGGTCAACAGCTTTACTTTGATCAGCAAGCCCAGCGCTATTTTTGGGTCGATGAATATACGGGTAAAACCTATTACGAAAACGGCCAATTCCGCCGCTAAACGAGGCGAATGTAACGAGGAAAAAGCGGGCATTTATGTCCGCTTTTTTATGTCTGACTTGCGTCTTTTAAGTCACAGTCACGACAAAAATACACACTTTGTAATTTTAGGCTTGATTAAAAGCTTTCGCCCGCCTAGTTGCGGCGTATTGAATTGCCACTCAAACAGAAAAAGGAGGGTTACGTGCAGACGACTACAAGACAAATATCACCCCTTTCTTTTCACCTGTTTCAGGATCTTTTATCATGGGCAATTCCTATGAGGCTCGCCCCGGCGGCCTAATCATTATCGGCGCGGCACGTCCCGCCAACACACATACATATACGCAATTTTGCGGCGCTTCTTTTGGAGGCGCTCATGCGTGAAGACATGTTCAAAGTCATTGTTGAGCGTCCGCGTAGCGGCCGTTCATGGGCGACAAAATCCAAGCTTCGTTACGCACCTGACGATGCGCCTCAGCGCATGTCAGGCAAGCGCATCGTGACGCTTTCGACCCGCAGGACAAAACACTTAAACGAGAACCTTGCGCCGCTAAAACGCTATCTTATGGCGCAACGCGGACGGCGCTGGGACGACGTATTCTCTGATATATGCACCCATTTAGACACGGGCAGCACCGTTAAGATGCACGTACGCGAACATCTGGATGATTTCATCGAGCGTAAAGTTCGAATTGCAAGTGACGGCTCTTGGGTGTCAACTTCTCGTTGGGGCTCGCCTATACCGCCGACCTACTGGGCCAACCTTTATGTCGGCCCAGCGGACGGTATCGTCAAAGAAACGTCCTTACTTTGCCGCAAACTTGGCATTCAAAACCGCCGGGAATATTGGGCAGATCAGCGCAGGTCGGCCCAGGAATGCCCTCAACTTGTCCATCTTACAGGCCACGTTTTCCTCGTACAAAAAAACGGAATTTGGTTTCAATATGAGCTAAAGCGTGTCCCAACGACCGCCTATGGTTATCCATATAGCGCCAATGAAATATACCGCGAAATTTGCAACGCCTCAGGGCAAGATGAAGGGCCGTGGCAGGTCATCGCCAAACAGCAGCTTTCAAAAAAGCAGCTCAAGACGCATAGTCTCAAAAATACAATGGGAGGCACATATGAGTGATATAAATGTAACGCTTATTACATCGGATGCCAGCTGGATAGAGGGCGAAGCCGTACAGCAGCTCGAAATCACGGCCCGGCTTCCGGGCATTGTGGCCGCTGCTGGGCTCCCTGATTTGCACCCCGGAAAAGGCATTCCGGTGGGCGCGGCCTTCCAGTCACACGGTATTATTTATCCGCATTTGGTTGGCAATGATATTGGCTGCGGCATGGGGCTTTGGAATACGGATCAATCCGTACAAAAGTTCAAGCTCGACAAGAACGTCAAGAAGCTGACCAAAGACGGGCAAAGCTTTGAACAAGTATGGGACGGGAACGCCGCACTACGCTTGCAAGACGCAAGGCTCCCTTGTGATCTCTGGCCTTACGCCCTTGGCACCATCGGAAGCGGCAACCATTTTGCTGAGTTCCAAAAGATCGATACGGTCTTTGATAGCGCCGCATTGGATGTTCTAGGCATAAACTCGAAACATGTGCAGCTTCTCGTCCATAGTGGTTCACGCGGCCTCGGCGAAGAGATTTTACGAGCCCATGTTGACCGCTTTAAAGGCGGCGGACTAGAGACGTATACGCCCGAATTTGACGCCTATATTGGCCGTCATAACGAGGCCATGGCGTGGGCTGCCGTCAACCGCTCTGTGATTGCCGAGCGGTTCCTCGGCGCGCTAGGCCTTGGCGGCGAACGCCGTCTCGACATTACCCATAACAGCGTCACGCCTTACGGGGACGGATGGCTGCACCGCAAAGGCGCGGCCCCTGCCGATAAGGGCGCGGTCATCATTCCCGGCTCGCGCGGTACGCTAAGCTATTTAGTCAAACCTGTTACGGAAAATGCGGGTGTCGCCTTGCACTCCCTCGCCCACGGCGCGGGGCGCAAATGGAAACGCAGCGACGCAAAGGGACGTCTCTCCAAGCGATATTCTGTCTCTGACCTCACCCGCACGCCGCTTGGCGGACGCGTCATTTGCGAAGATAAAGCCTTAATTTATGAGGAAGCCCCCGAGGCCTATAAAGACATCAGCACCGTGATTTCGGATATGGAAAAGTTTGGCCTCATCACAGTCATTGCCTCGCTTCGCCCGCTCATCACCTATAAAACGAGGCGCAGATGAGCGGTATTTATCTCCATATCTCTTCCGGTTCAGGCCCGCGCGAATGTGAATGGGTGACGGGCCGCCTTGCTCGCGCCTACGCAAAGGAAGCCCGCGCCGCTGGATTAAAGGCGGATGTTCTGGCAGATGACGGCGGCGCGTCTATGCCGTCATGCCTACTACGCCTTTCTGGCAAAGGCGCAGATGATTTCGCGCGCCCCCGCACAGGCACGGTTCGGTGGATTGGGCAAAGCCCTTTCCGGCCTCATCACAAACGCAAAAACTGGTTCGTCAGCGTATCGCGCGCGCCCGCCGCGAAAGACTTTCGTGACCTCAAAGACAGCGACATACGCTACCAAACCCTCAAAGCCTCCGGCCCTGGCGGCCAACATGTCAACGCCACCGAATCCGCCGTTCGCGCCGTACATATCCCGACGGGCATAGCCGTTACCGCCCGCGAAGAACGCTCGCAACACGCCAACAAACGCCTCACGAAAATTAAACTCGCCATGCTGTTTCAAGAACAAAAACAAGCCGGAAAAGAGAAAAGCAAACAAGCCCTATGGGAACAGCATAAATCCCTTGAGCGGGGGAATGAGGTAAGGATTTATGAGGGCGAACGCTTTCGATTGAAGTAGGGGTAGTGAAAAGCCCTCCCCACCCTGAAACTATCATCCCCGCCCCGAGCGGGGATCCATCACCCGAAGCTTGTGGTAAGAGATGGATCCCCGATCACGTCGGGGATGAAGGTTGTGGGGGTTGGAATCCGTATTAATCCTCCGTTGCGTTTTGAAATATGCAAATTTTTCAATCGCTTATAAAATAATTGGCCATAATAATCCTCGTTCCCAATAGTTGAGGTACTGTTCTATCATCAAATCTGATGTTGAGATTTACACCTCGGCTTAGATTTGTGACTAAGTTCTTTCCGGCCGGGACAATCAGATGCGCATTGATTTGATCACCGGGAAGACGGTGTCGGACTGTAGGTTGAAACAAGTTTTGAGTGATGCCCCTATGCAAAGGCAAACCTGGCACAAAGTGAAAG
>JBPOEZ010000004.1:0-337029 GCA_051252005.1 Alphaproteobacteria bacterium
GCGCGGGACGTCCCACTCTTAGGGGGCAAACCGCAAAATCGAGAGCAAGAGCGGGCGGAGGAAACTCTGTCTTTAGATAAACTAGAAACCCCGAATTGATGACACGCCGCGACGGCGCTTTTTTTGCTGCCCATATACCTGTCATTCCGCACGTAGGCGTAGCCGTAGATGCGGGACCTAGCAGTTATAATGCCACCAAACTCTCAGGGTCCCGCATAAGCCTATGGCTTTGCGGGATGACAAATATTGGCGGGATGGTGCTACTCTACAAACTCCGCATCGCTATAGCCCTGAAAATAGAGCGCAGTGGTCAGGTCTGTGCAGCCAATCGCGCAGTGCGCGGCAGCGGCGACAGCGGGCTTGGCGTAATAGGCTATGCCGAGGCCAGCGGCCGTAATCATGGCCAGATCATTCGCGCCGTCGCCAATCGCGAGAGCAGAGGCGGGGCCGCCAAGGTCTTCGGCGTAGGCATTAAGCGCGTCGAGTTTGGCTTGGCGTCCAAGGATAGGGCTCCCTGCCTCTCCGGTGAGCGCCGCTCCGTCATCAATCAGCGTATTGGCTTGATGGGCGTCAAATCCTGCGAGTTCTGCGATGCGCCCCGTGAAGAAGGTGAACCCGCCCGAGACAATGACCGTCTTCGCGCCGTTTGCCTTCATGGTCTGCGCCAACGTCCTTGCGCCAGCGTTCAGGCGTATGCGCTTCTCAAAACAGGTTTGAAGGGCAGAGAGCGGCAAATCTTTGAGCAGGCCGACGCGTTCCGTTAGCGCGCCGTCAAAACCGATTTCGCCGCGCATAGCTTTTTCGGTGATCGCGCTGACCCGGTCTTTGACACCAGCAAAGTCGGCAAGCTCGTCAATACATTCCTGCCCAATCAGGGTGGAATCCATGTCGCAAATAAGGAGCGATTTTTTCCGTCCAGAAAGGGGCTGCATACAAATGTCGGCGGAAATTTTTGCCGCGGACAAAAGAGCGGCGAGGGCGTCTTGTGAGATGTCTGCGCCAATCTCGCAATCAAAGGCTTTGCCTTCGGACAATATGCGGATATTCGCCGCGCGGGGTACAAGACCTAAGGCTTTATCGAAAACGGCTCTATCCGTTTTCTCAAGGACAATCGTAAGCGACTGGTTTATAGGAGATGACATGGCAGGAATCCTAAAATGAAAAACGTGATCTGTATTGCAGGGCCAACCGCTAGCGGCAAGAGCGCATGGGCTGTTGAGGTCGCAAAAAAGTGCGAAGGCGAAATTATCAACGCGGATTCCATGCAGGTCTATGCGGATTTGCAAATTATATCCGCGCGCCCAACCGAAGACGAGATGGACGGCGTGCCGCATCATATGTTCGGTCACATTGATGGCAGCGCGCGATATTCTACGGGCCAGTGGTGCCGCGAAGTGATGGGCGTTATCAAGGAGTGTGTCTCTAGAGATAAGACGCCGATCCTAATTGGCGGCACGGGGCTCTATTTTCGGGCGCTCACAGTCGGGCTTGCGCCTGTGCCAGAGCCAAGCGCGGAAGGGACCTCTGCGGCGCAGTTTATTTTAGATGCGGGGATTGAAGGTTTGCGGGCTGAGGCCGAGCGGGTGGATCCAGTAGCGGCTGCGCGCGTTTTGGGTAATGACCCGCAAAGGCTCTTGCGGATTGTCTCTGTCGCGTTGGGGACGGGTAAAAGCCTGAGCGCTTGGCAAGCGGATACGAAACCGATGATTGCGGCCGGCACGTGGAAAGGGGCGATTATTCTGCCAGACCGCGCCGCGCTCTATGAAAAAATCAATACGCGCTTTGATAATATGATGGAATCGGGCGGAATTGACGAGATAAAAAAAGTGGCCGCGCGCGGGCTTTCGCCTGACCTGCCCATGATGAAGGCTATCGGCTTGCCGCCGCTTTTGTCCTATTTGCGCGGAGAATTATCCCTCGAAGACGCTCTGTTTGAGGCAAAACGTGACACGCGCCGTTTTGCTAAAAGGCAGTTTACATGGTTTAGGGGGCAATCCGAGGGATGGATATGCGTTGAAAATGCTTTGAATAATGATGTATTTTAGAATATTATTCCGATTATTAGCGTTTGACCTTTTCGTAAAGGTAAAATATTCTGCGCTTGCTTCCCCTTCGGGAGCAGTCATGCGCAACTTGCCGGTCTCCGGTAGAGCACTTCTCTGATTTTTCGGGAAGTGTTTTTTTTTGATGGCAAAGAATTAATCCCCATACCGCTTCCCCTTCGTGTGAATTGCGTTTAAGAAAATTCGCGAAAAGACGCAGGATAGTATGCCAAAGTTACCGCATTTTTTAACCCATATGGATAAGGAGGCTCGAAGAGCAATCTTCGTTGTTGTTGCCATGTTTGCCCTTGTTCTGCTTGTGCTGACGTTAGGAAAGTCCGTGTTTGCTGGAGATGAAGGCGTTTATCAGCGTTGGTTCGAGGCGGTCAGCGGCTCGCCTTGGGCTGTGCTGATCGTGGTGGCAACATTTGTCGGCGCCGCCTTTATAGGCGTCCCGCAATGGGCTTTGATAGCCGGAACGATTGTTGCCTTTGGTCCTGTGTATGGCTCTCTCTATGCTTGGGCCGCGACCATGGTTTCGGCAACGCTAAATTTTTGGCTTGGCCGGTGGGTCGGGGCTGATCGGGTCAAAAAATTTGGCGGTGAACTTGTTAACCGCATCATAAGCGTGGTCAGGCGAAACGGTTTTGTCACAAGCCTTGCAGTGCGGTTCGTTCCCACGGGACCATTTGTTATCGTCAATATGGCTGCGGGGGTTTCAGGGATGAAATTCCCAATGTTTTTCGCGGGGACGGCTCTGGGCACAATTCCAAAAATTTTGGTTGTCGGGCTTCTGGCTCAAGGGGTTTTATCCGGCGCGCAAGGCGATCGCTTGATGTTTGCCTTTGTGATCCTTGCATTGCTTTTTATCGCCATTATGCTCATTGCAAGGCGGAGGCTTAAACGTCATGTCGATATTTCTAGCGGAACTGCTAAAAAGTCCAATGAATAGCATAATTTAGCGCTTCAAAGCTTGCATTTTTTCTATTCCCTCGTCTAATAGAAGGGCGATAAGATTAACGCGCTCAGTTGATTCCGGAAAATTGAAATACTGAGCGGCGCTGCACAGTTTAGGACACCACATGTTATCCTCAATTCTCGGGATTTTTTCTTCAGATATTGCCATCGATTTGGGCACGGCTAATACACTTGTTTACGTCAAGGGGCGTGACATTGTTCTTAATGAACCATCGGTTGTGGCTTACTCTCTAAAAAATGGCCGTAAGGTTGTGCATGCTGTCGGCGCTGATGCGCGAATGATGCTTGGACGAACACCTGGAAATATCGAAGCTATTCGCCCGATGAAAGACGGCGTTATCGCCGATTTCGAAGTTGCAGAAGCGATGATTCAGCATTTTATCAGAAAAGTGCATAATCGGCGCCGTTACGTCAGTCCGAAAGTTGTGATTTGCGTACCCTCTGGCGCGACAGCTGTTGAGAAGCGCGCTATTCACCAGAGCGCAGAACAGGCCGGGGCGCACAAAGTTTACCTCATCCAAGAGCCAATGGCCGCCGCGCTTGGCGCAGGCCTTCCTATCCATGAACCTGCGGGTTCTATGGTCGTTGATATTGGCGGCGGAACAACTGAAGTTGCGGTCTTGTCTTTGGACGGTATTGTCTATTCCCGTTCTGTCCGTGTCGGCGGCGATAAAATGGATGACGCCATCATCCAATATGTACGCCGGACGACTAATTTGCTAATCGGCGAAATGAGTGCTGAAAAAGTCAAAAAAGAAATCGGGTCTGCGACAATGCCTGCAGACAATGAAGGCATGACAGTTCAGATCAAAGGCCGCGATCTTATGAACGGCGTCCCGCGCGAAATTCGCGTGACCGAAGCTATGATCGCTGAAAGCCTTGCTGAACCGGTCGAGCAAATTGTTGAAGCTGTAAAAAATGCGCTTGAAGCCACGCCGCCGGAACTTGCGGCTGATATCGTCGATAAAGGCATTATGCTAACGGGCGGCGGCGCACTTCTTCGAAACCTTGATACAGAACTACGTAACCGGACAGGTCTTCCTGTATCGATTGCTGACGACCCACTTTCCTGCGTTGTGCGAGGATCAGGCGCGGTTGTAGAGAATTTGAAAAAGTGGAAGAGCGTCCTCTCCAGCGGCGTGTAATTTATTCTAAGCTTAAATGCTTAGGACAAAAGAAAAGGCGGCATGGCAGGCATCGGCGGACATAGTTACAGGCGTCGCCGATTGCGTGGACGGGTTATATTCTTCCTGCTCCTCCTCGTCTCTCTCCTTATATTTTTTGCTGGGCAAGCCAATGACAATGTCTTGAACCGGACTAAGACGCAGGCTGATGATATAGCTGCGCCGATTATGACCTATGTTACGATGCCAGTTCGAGGTTTTGAAAACTTCATGGCTGATGTGCAGGATCGCAGCCGCGCGCATTCAGAAAATAAACGGCTTAAAGCCGAACTTGCACGGCTAAGCGATATTGAAGCCAGAGCTAATGCTCTTGCGATTAAACTTTCTCGGTTTGAAACTATCCTGAATGTTGATGTTTCGTCGGGTATTCCTGACCAAAAAATTGCTGCCCGCGCCGTTGCGGAAAATAACGGCCCTTTTGTCCGGTCAACGCTCATAAATGCCGGCAAGGATAAAGGCATTAAAAAGGGGTTCGGTGTCATGACTGTGGACGGGCTTTTGGGCCACGTGGTTCGTGCTGGAAAACGTTCTTCCCGCGTGTTGCGTTTAGAAGATCTCAATAGCCGGATTTCTGTCATGTCTGTGCGCTCACAGTCGCGCGCCATTTTGACCGGAGATAACTCGGCGCAGCCCAAGCTGTCTTTTGTGACGGAAGGGTCCGATTGGGCTAAAGGCGATGTCGTTATTACCTCGGGCGATGACGGCGTGCTACCTCAAGGCTTGCCTGTGGGGTATGTGAGCCCTGATAAGGATGGAGGGCTGCGGGTGCAGCTTTACGTTAATGACAATCAGATCGATTGGGTTTGGGTCTATCCTTACGAGCCGACTATGATGCCAGCTGAGGATGATACCGCGGAGGCAGACTCGGCGCTTAGTTCGGATGCGGCAGCAGGTGAGCAAAGCGCGCCCCCCGCGCAGAAACCCTCAGCGGCGGATGACCGTCCATGAGAGATGCATCAGAAAGCGCTAATCTAGCCAAGTCGAGCAGTTATGCGTTGCAGGGCTTGGCTTTTGGTTTGGTGCTGACATTTATGTCGATGACGTCATTTCGCTTATGGGGGTTTGAAGCCGCCTTCACATTTATACCTTTGATGGGCATATTTTTTTGGCCTCGCGGGGCCTCCAGTGGCCTATCGGGTGTTTTTATTTTTGGGATCGGTCTGAGTGTCGATGTTTTAAGCGCTGGCCCCGTTGGATTATGGGCGTTTATTTACCTTGCCTGCTACGGAATTTTGAGGCCGGATCAGCGTGATGGTGATTACGGGTTCGGTAATCTTTGGCTTCAATTTTCTATTTGGGCTGTAATCGTTGCTGCGATATTGTTTTTCGCAGGATGGCTATTCATAGACGGAATTACGGCAAGCGGCGCTTTGGCGTCGCAGCTCTTATTGTCGCTCGTGGTGTTTCCATTCGTTTTCGCGCTTAACCAAGGACTGCAATATATAGCAGGCGAAACTGAGTATTCTCGGTGAACGACGGAAGCGACAGCATTACGTTAACACGCCGCGCGGCGCTTCTGGGGGCCGGCGGTACGGCTGTTTTTGGCGTGCTTGCGAGCCGATTATACTATTTACAAGTCGTCCATGCAGAAGATTACACAGCGCTGTCTGAGAATAATCGGTTCAACTTTAATATCCTTGTGCCTTCACGCGGACGTATATTGGACCGTAACGGCGAGGCCCTTGCCATTAACAAGCAAGACTACAGGGTTATTGTTGTCCCAGAGCAGGTTAAGGATATGACGATGACTCTGGAACGTGTCTCAGAGGTAGTGCCTTTATCGCCAAAAACACGTGCAAGGATTAAGCAGGACGCTCGCGAAAATGCGAGCTTTGTTCCGATACTTATTGATGATCATTTAGATTGGAATACATTTGCTGCGCTTAACCTTAAAACGCCGGAATTTCCGGGGGTTATCCCGCAAGTCGGGGAGGGACGTTCTTATCCTCACAACGGGCTTTTTTCGCATACGCTCGGCTATGTTGGCCGTGCTGGGCCGAAGGATATTGAGGAAGACAAAGACCCACTTTTACGGCAGCCAACATTCCGGATTGGTAAAACGGGCGTGGAGGCCTCTGTGGAGAAAAAACTTCGCGGTAAGGCTGGGAGGTTGAAAGTTGAAGTCAACGCTGTTGGGCGAGTTGTGCGTGAATGGCCGGAAGCCAAAGACCGCGCCATACCAGGAGAAGACGTTTGGCTCACACTGGATTCTGAGCTGCAAGCTTACGGGGCTGAACTGTTCGGTGAAGAAAGCGGCGGCGCGGCCGTTGTTGATGTTATGACGGGCGAGCTACGTACTTTGCTGTCCATGCCAACGTTTGACGGTAATTTGTTTGTTTCTGGTCTCACGCAGGCTGAAATGGACCGAATGAACAATGATGAAAAGCGTCCGCAGTTTAATAAAGTCATTGGCGGTGGATATCCGCCGGCTTCAACTTTCAAAATGGTCGTGATGCTTGCGGGTTTAGAGCAGGGGCTTATTAAGCCGACAGAGCGAATTGTTTGTACCGGTAAAACGAAAGTCGGAAATCGAGATTTTCACTGTTGGCAGCGCAGGGGGCATGGCCCTATGGATATGCGGGATTCGCTCAAACACTCATGTGATATATATTATTATGAGATGGCCCAGCGTTTGACAATGGAGTCCATACATTCTGTCGCGACCCGTCTGGGGCTAGGGCAGACCTATGAGCTTGGCGTAGCAGGGCAATCCTCAGGCCTTGTGCCAACCCCTGAATGGAAACAAAAACGCTTAGGCCAGGGCTGGCGCAGAGGGGACTCGCTCAATGCCTTTATTGGGCAGGGTTTTGTTCTGGCCACGCCTTTGCAACTGGCGGTCATGGCCGCCCGCTTAGCTAATGGCCGAAAGGCTGTTTCTCCGCATTTAATCATTGGCGATGACGCGCCAGAATTCGGGGATTTAAACATCGACCCGCAGCACCTCTGGCTTGTTCAAAAGGCTATGTGGTCTGTGTGTGAACAGCCCGGCGGAACGGCTTATCGGCACAATGGCCTTGGGATCCCAGGAATGGAGATGGCTGGGAAGACAGGTACGGGCCAGGTGCGCGGTATTTCAGCGAGCGAAAGACGGACGGGCGTTGTGCATAATAGAGAGCTGCCTTGGAAGCTTCGTGATCACTCTATATTTGTGGGTTACGCTCCGTTTGCGGCCCCACGCTTTGCTGCGGGGGTCATCGTTGAGCATGGCGGGTCTGGGGCTGGGCGGGCTGCCGATATTGTTCGCCGCTTATTACAGCGCGCGCTTGAGCGGGACGGGCTTGAGAAAGAAACCAACAATACACATACTGCGGCGCAAGGCGGGATGCCGCTATGATGATGTCTACCGACAGAGGTAAAGGTTTCGGTGCAAAACTTTACGAGGTCAATTGGTTGCTACCGGCTTTGATTTATCTGATCGGCGGTATTGGTGTTGCTATGATCTTTGCAGCTACTGACGGTGTTTGGGAGCACGGCGCGCAGCAACATATGATCCGTTTGCTCGTGGCGGGAGCCATGATGTTTGCTGTGGCCATGATTGATATACGTATGTGGTATCATATGGCTTACCCGATCTATTTTTTGGCGCTCATATGCTTGCTAGGCGTTGATGTGCTTGGCGTAGAGGTCAATGGATCACAGCGCTGGCTAGAAATCCCGGGCATAGGACGACGCTTCCAGCCCTCCGAAATTATGAAGCTAGCTATTGTTTTGGCGCTAGCACGTTATTTCCATGATCTACCACGTTGGCGAGTATCTCGAGTTTCTGGGATTGTCGGGGCCTTATTAATTATCGGGCTTCCTACACAGTTTATTTTGCGGCAACCGGACCTCGGTACGACGCTCCTCCTTGGAGCTACAGGGGTCGCGATGGTGTTTCTAGCTGGCATAAACTGGCGGGTAATTACGTCGGCATTTGTGGCGGCGGCCGTTGTTGTGCCATTGTTTTATAAGTTTGGCCTAAAAGCCTACCAGCAAGCCCGTATTAATACGTTTTTTGATCCGTCAGCGGACCCAACAGGCGCAGGGTATCACATTATCCAGTCTAAAATTGCTTTGGGGAGCGGCGGGATTTCAGGCAAAGGGTTTATGAACGGCACGCAAAGGCAGCTTGAGTACGTTCCGGAAAACCGTACGGATTTCATTTTTACTGTCATCGGCGAGGAATTCGGTCTTATTGGCGGACTTGTGACTATGGGCCTCTATTTGGCGCTGCTCACATTGTGTGTTTGGCTTGCCTTTCAGTGTAAACATCAGTTCTCTAAGCTTCTTATTTTAGGGCTCTCTGTCACCTTCGCGCTCTATGTCTTCATCAACCTTGCAATGGTTATGGGGTTGGCTCCAGTCGTGGGAGTTCCATTGCCACTTATTTCTTACGGAGGAACAGTGATTTTAGCCGTTATGTTTGGATTTGGATTAATTTTGTCTGCGCACTTGCATCGCCAGAGTGAGCTGCCTCGCGGGGGTTAGCAACACAGAGAAATTGCTAAGGCTTGCAAGGCCAGTCAGACAGTGTAAAAGCAAGAAAATATTTTTTGGGGAATCTTTATGGCATCAATATCTAGTGGCAAAACGGCCCAGTGGTCATCACGTTTTGCGTTCATCATGGCAGCGGTCGGATCATCGGTCGGCCTTGGTAATCTTTGGAGGTTTTCCGCTGAGCTGGGTACCAATGGCGGGGCGGCGTTCCTTATCGTTTACATAGCTTGTATTTTGTTTGTCGGTATTCCTGTCTTGATGAGTGAATTTATTATTGGCCGGTCTGGCCAAGCGGCAAGTGCTATCGGATCGGCAAATGACTTGGCTGAACGTAGCGGGGTTTCTAAAGGTTGGAGCTCCGGCGCGTGGTTCGGTATGGTCGCATCGTTTTTGATTGTCAGTTTTTATTGTGTCGTAGCGGCTTGGGTCCTGAAGTATCTTGTAAAGTTCCTTACGAATTCTTTCACTGGACTGACCCCTGACGCCATTGCTGGCCAATTCGGCGGAATGCTAGCCGCTCCTAATTCGGTTCTTCCTTATTTTCTTATTTTTGCTTTTCTCACCATGTGGCTTGTTGCTCGCGGCGTGAACAAAGGAATTGAGATGGCCGCTAAGCTCTTAATGCCGCTCTTTTTTATTCTTCTTATTGGTCTTGCATTATATTCAATTATTTCTGGTATGCCTTCTGGCGGAACGTCTCAAGCCGTGTCCTTTATGTTCACACCTGATTTTAGTAAAATTACACCAGATGTTGCGATTTCAGCACTTGGTCAGGCTTGTTTTTCCATCAGTATTGGTAATGCGATAATGATCACATACGGATCTTACCTGCCGAAAAATGTGAGTATCCCGAAAGCCGCTGTAACTATTAGCGTGGTCGATACGTTGGTCGCTATTACTGCCGGCCTTGCGATCTTTCCGATTGTTTTTGCTCACAATCTTGATTTCAGTGCAGGAGCGGGTATTTTCTTCCAGACACTTCCGACGGCCTTGGCTGAATATTGGTATGTCGGTGCAGCCTTTTTCTTCTTGGCGTTCTTTGCGGCGATTACATCATCCGTGTCGTTACTGGAGCCTACGACGGCTTATGTTGCTGAAAAACTTAAAATCACAAAAGCCAAAGCTGCTTGGTTGAGTGGCGCGGCTATCACGACTTTAGGACTTGGTTCGCTTTATTCTCAGAAGTTTTTTGACTTTATTGATACAGGGCTGGCCGGGCCGATTTTGGCGCCTCTTTCTGCGCTCTTGATTGTTTTGTTCACGGGCTGGCGCCTCAAGAAGTCAATTGTGGATGCAGAAATTTCGGGTGAAGGTGAAGCGCTTGGTCGTTTCATCATGTTCTTTGTTCGTTGGATCGCGCCGTTGTTTATGGGGGCTGTTCTTGTTCTTGGCGTATGGGGTAAGTATTTTGCACCAATGTTTGCCGGAGGTGTTTAGGGATAAATTACAAACGCTTCATGGGAACGGCAGGATGCTTGTATGTATTTAAGTTGTGAGTTACGGTAAATCATCGCGGGTTCAGATGTTCTTAAGTATATTCCGTGTAATTTAAACCAGACGAGGTGGGGACCGAGGCTCAATGGGACGATCAATGCACTTTATGAAGCTCGTGCTTCTTGCGACTGCCACAGGCTTGTCAGCTTGTGCGACCGTTGATTTTGCGGAAATGGCGCCGCAAACGCCTAAGGTTTTTGAAGCTGCGTCAAAAACGGTTGTGCGCCGCGCCTCAGATGCTTTGGTTGAAGAATTTACCGAAGCTGGTTGGGTTGCGCCTCCCGAGAAGAACCGAATTCAGAAAACAGCGGGCTTTTTGCTGAAAGGCATAAAAAAGAGCGAACCCGTCACAGATGTCTCTTACGCTGCTAAGGCGAGAAGTCTGACGGCTGTTAATGCGGATATTAAAGCAGCTGCAACACATGTGGAGCAGGCCGTGATGGCCGCAGATGTATTTCTTGCTATGGCGGCGCCCGAAGATTCTTTACGGCGGGAGCTGAAAAGTTTGGAAGGCGCTTTGGTCACATCACGTCGTGCTGAGGTCTCGTTTGAAGAAGCGTTGGCTAAGCTGGGCGCTAAAAACTCTGTGCACGACATGGAGGCTTACTATTTGGCGACGGGCGAGCTTACCCGTATCACAAATGCCTATGGTGTCCGCGTTCGTGATGGCGCTCAGGCTTCTGTCGGCGGTGCGTCATAAGCTGTATTGGCTTGTCTAAGTCGAGAACTGTTCCCGTAAAATTTTTTCATCGAGTGCGTGATCTGGGTCGAACAGTAAGGTTAAGGCGGTCTTTGTGTCCTGTTCTACTTTCACGCGGGTGATATGCCTAATTTCGTAACTATCGGCCGTTGCGCTTAGCGGACGTTTTTCTGGGTCAAGATTGTCAAAAATAACTTCTGCTGCCGCCTTTAAGAGCGCTCCGCGCCAACGGCGTGGCCGAAAAGCGCTTATCGGTGTGAGGGCCAGTATGTCTGCGCCAAGTGGAATGACAGGACCGTGGGCCGATAAGTTGTAGGCTGTAGATCCGGCAGAGGTTGCAAGTAGCACGCCGTCAGCAATGAGGCGGTCGAGGCGCGTTTTCCCGTCTACGGTAATCTTAATGTGAGCCGCTTGCCGCGTTTGCCGAAAGAGCGAAACTTCGTTAAACGCTAGTTCCTCATGAACGCCGCTCGTGGTTTCTGCTGTCATTTTAAGGGGGTGAATGGTGGCGCCTTGCGAAAGATTGAGCCGTTCTAAAAGGTCGTCTTCGTGATATTCGTTGAGCAAGAAGCCGATTGTGCCTTTGTTCATGCCGTAGACGGGCAGGCCCCGCCGGATAAGTGTCATGTGACGGCGCAAGGTTTCGAGCATGAAGCCGTCACCGCCCAGTGCGATGATAACATCTGCCTCTGCTGAATCGTGATTGCCGTAACGCGCGGCGAGGCGTTTCTTGGCCGCTTGCGCGTCAGGACGCTGACTGGCTGTGAACGCTAATTTTTCAAAACGCTGTTGCGGCATTGCTTCTGTATCCAGTCTTTTGAACCCTTATTTCGAGCAGCCTACCACTTTTGTAAACTGAATATGTAAAATAATCGCGATATTGCGCAGGGAATGGTGGCCCCTTATTCCAAAGTTAAGGGTTCTGTGGCTTTTAAGGGGACGGACGGTGAGGGGGCTTAGAGACATCCCTGTATTTCTTGTCATTATGCTTAATTTTTTGCTAAATTGGCATTGTTTCCCATCTTATCCCATGTTATCCCATTTTATGGCTGCTAGTCTCAGCCGCTGGGGAGAGGCATGTTCTTATCAACCGTCACAAATAATCTGGATGCGAAGGGCCGGGTGTCAGTCCCCGCTGAGTTTCGCGCCGAAGTCGCTAAAAGCGACTTTGACGGGATTGTCGTGTGGCGGAGTTTTGATGGTGATTACCTCGAAGGCGGCGGGATTGCGCTCCTTGAAGGATTTCAGAAATCCCTAGACTATGTAGATCACTACGATGAAGGGCGCTTGGCGCTACAGCATGGCATTTTTGCTGAAAGCCGCCGCCTGTCATTTGATAGCGGGGGGCGTGTAACGCTGCCGAAAGAGCTTACGGATTACGCTGGGCTTGATGGTAAGGTTCACTTTGTTGGCCTTGGTCGCAGTTTTGAAATTTGGAATCCGGCCGCCTATGAGGCGCGTATTGAGGATGTGAGGCGCGTCGCGCGTGAGCACCGTAATCGATTGAAGCCCGTTTCTGTCCTTGCGGCAGAAGGAGGCGCGTCGTGAAGCATTACCCCGTTATGTTGCCGGAAGTGCTTGCGGCTTTGTCTCCGCAAGACGGCGAAACTTATATTGATGGTACGTTTGGGAATGGAGGATATTCAGAAGCTATGCTTATGGCGGTGGATTGCAATGTTATTGGTCTGGATCGTGACATTAACGTGAAGCCGCGCGCCAGCGAGCTTTCGAAAAAATATGGAAACCGTTTCTGTTTGGTGGAAACGGAGTTTTCAAAAATGGACGGCCTTGAAGATATCGGGCAGGTTGATGCCATAATTCTGGACATTGGCGTGTCGTCTATGCAGCTTGACCAAGCCGAGCGGGGGTTCTCTTTCATGCGCTCCGGCCCGCTTGATATGCGTATGGGGCATGCGGGAGCAACTGCGGCAGATGTTGTGAATAATTTGAGTAAGCAAGAGCTCGTTCGAATTTTCCAAGTTTACGGTGAGGAAAGGCGCGCCAAACGCGCCGCTGACTTTATTGTAAGCGCGCGCGATGAGGGCGATATTGTCACAACAGATGAACTAGCCAGTATAATAGAAAAGGCCCTAGGGAGGTCCGGTAAAATTCATCCGGCAACGCGTATTTTTCAAGCCTTGCGGATTTTTATTAATGACGAGCTTGGAGAGCTTTACCGCGGGCTCTGCGCGGCTGAGAAAATTCTGAAGCCGGGCGGACGTCTTATCGTTGTGTCGTTCCATTCCTTGGAAGACCGCATTGTGAAACAGTTCTTGCGGCGCAGATCCGAGCTGCCGGCCTCAGGGTCTCGCTATATGCCAGATACTGAAGTTGCCGGACCTGAGATGAGTTTTGAGCTGCTATCACGCTCAGCGATTAAGCCGTCAAAATCGGAACTTGCGGATAATGCACGCTCCCGTTCAGCCCGTCTTAGAGCGGCGCGGCGGACATCGGCTTTGCCGTTTGCAATGGATGACGACATGCTGCCTAACGTGCCGCATGTTGATGATTATGGGTGGGCTTCATGAGCTATTATCCTGGTCAGTCAAAAACCTCTCGGCGTATAACGTATACTATCATGTTTCTGATCGGCACAGGGCTAACGGTCGGGCTGTATTATGTGAAAACGCGGGCGCAATCGTCTAAGAGCGAAGTGGCGCGTCTTGAGCGTCTTTTGCAGGCAGAGAATGCGGCGTTGAATGTGCTAAAGGCTGAGATCGCTTATCTGGAAAGCCCCAAGCGTGTGAGCGGACTTGCTCGCGGAGAGCTGGGGCTTGTGCCAGTTAAAACAGGCGGCGTTATTGAGTTGCACGAAATTGCAAAACATTTCCCGCTTGCTGCTGATCAGTCAGCTGAGGTTTCTCTGCCATGAGCGGCGACGTGAAAAATATGGACGCACCAATTCCTCGCCGCATGCGGGTTGAGGATAGCGAATTTGCAGCAGTTTCCGAAGGCCGCATTCGCATTCGTATTGGTGCGGGTATTTTTCTTTTCGCGTTGCTGGTAGCTATTATTCGTCTCGGCGAATTGTCTTTGTTTAGTCCTATCACGGGCGGCGGCATACGGGGTGAAACTTCGCCGATCACGCGCGCGGATATTGTTGACCGTAACGGCCAAGTCATGGCCACAACGCTCGCGACCTACGCGCTTTATGCTCGCCCCCGCTATGTTTGGGATGCCGAGGAAACCGCCGACGCAATAGCATCTGTGCTTCCGGCCTTGGACGCGGAAAGCGCCCGCGACAGGCTTGCCCGTAAAGGTGATCAGATACTGATCCGGCGAGGTCTCACGCCAAAAGAACGACAAGTTGTTTTCGATCTGGGTCTGCCTGGGCTTGTCTTTGAGGTGGAGCCGCAACGTGTATATCCGCAAGGACATCTGGCATCACATATAACCGGATTTACGGATGTTGACATGAGAGGGCTCGGCGGCGCTGAGGATGCGTTCAATGATAGGCTTTCTGAGCCAAATGCGCCAAGCACAGTGTTGTCATTAGATCTGCGTGTACAAAATGCTTTGGCCGAAGAAATTCAAGCGTCTATTGATAAGTTTAGCGCAGCGACAGGGGCGGGCGTTGTTTTGAATATGAAAACCGGCGAAGTGTTGGCCATGGCGTCTCTGCCTAACTTTGATCCCAACACGCCGAACACAGCATTGCCCGAAAATAAATATAATCACGCCTCAATGTCGACCTACGATCTTGGATCAGTGTTCAAGCCCATCACCATGGCGATGGCTCTAGACGAAGGATTGACGGATTTGACGGAGAAGTTTCCAGTGCAGAAGCCGCTATTAGTGCGGGATAAATATATAAAGGATGACCACCCGAGCTCGGTTCCGCTCGCTATGCCTAAGATATTGTCAGAAAGTTCTAACCGCGGAACGGCGCTTATGGCAATCCGCGCTGGCGGTGATCGCCAACAGGCGTTTTTAAGGAAGCTTGGCCTACTTGACCGCGTGCCGATTGAATTGCGCGAAAGTGCGAGTCCGCAAGTGCAGTCTGAATGGCAAGACATTACGACTGTTACGGTTTCGTACGGCCATGGCATTTCTGTCTCGCCTTTGGCGCTCGCGGTTGCGACGGGGGCTTTGCTGAACGGCGGAAACTATATCGCGCCGACGATATTAAAGCGCGATCCGGCCAATGAAGCCGTCCGCCGCCGTGTGATTTCGCCCAAAACCTCACAAGCTCTATGCGACCTCATGCGCTATGTGGTCACTGACGGGACAGGCCGTAATGCGGCCATTAAAGGCTACGGCGTGATGGGGAAAACTGGAACGGCAGATAAACCAAGTAAAGATGGTTACGACGAAAGTAGGCTCGTTACGTCTTTTGTCGCAGCCTTCCCATATGAGGACCCGACATATGTGGTTATGGTCACGTTTGATGAACCTAAGGGCCTTAAAGAAACCTACGGATATGCAACGGCCGGCTGGAACGCCGCCCCAACAGCGGGCAGTGTTATAGAGCGTATTGCGCCAATGCTCGGCGTGTCCCGTCGTCTCGACCCCGTGGCCAATAGTCCATTTTCTGCGCCGGAGGCCCTGCAATGAAACTCTCCGATCTAATCGCTCCGAACCAACTATCTAAAGACGTATCTGATGTTGAAATTGATAAGCTGTCCTGCGATAGCCGAGACGTAAGCGAGGGAACGTTGTTTGCGGCTCTGCCAGGCTTTGTGGCTGATGGCCGTGATTATATAGACTCGGCCATAAATAACGGCGCAAGTGCAGTGCTTTCAACAACTGGGCTAAGCGGCATTTCCGTGCCGTATGTCGCGCATGATAACCCCAGAAAGTATTATAGCGAACTTGCTGCAAAGTTATATTCAGGGCAACCTGAGACTTTAGTAGCGATGACCGGCACAAATGGTAAAAGCTCTACTGTTGAGTTCCTGCGCCAGATTTGGGTCTATGCTGGCCTAAAAGGTGCGTGTTTCGGAACGCTCGGTATTCAAGCGCCTAGCGGGTATAAGCCGCTCACCCACACAACACCGGATGCTGTTGCGCTGCACAAAACCTTGTCAGACTTGAAGCAAGAAGGCGTCACCCATGTTGGGATGGAGGCCTCTAGCCACGGCCTTAAACAATACCGCTTGGACGGCATTCGAATTTCAGCCGCTGGGTTTTCTAATCTTACGCAGGACCATTTCGATTATCACCCTGATGTGGATGACTATTTCGAGGCCAAAGCCCGTTTATTCATGGAGCTTACGCCAAAAGCTGCGCCAGTCGTGATTAATGTCAATGACCCCTACGGCCAAAAGCTCGCCGCTATGTGTGCAGAGCACGGGCAGTCCGTTATGCGTGTTGGCTGGACCGGCGAAGATATTCGCATCGACGAAGTTATGCCTCGCGCCTCGAGCCAGATTTTAAACCTTGTTATGTTCGGCACGCGCCGCACCGTAACGCTTCCTCTCGCCGGAGAGTTTCAAACGTTGAATGCTATTTCTGCGCTTGGGCTTGCGATTGTAACGGGCGTTGATCCTGAAACCGCGCTTGAGGCGTTAGAACATCTATACGGAGTTGCCGGACGGATGGAACAGGCGGGAAAGACAAAGGACGGCGCGCCGATATTTGTTGATTTCGCTCACACAGAAGACGGACTTGATAAGCTGTTGCGTAGCGTTCGCCCACATACGATGGGGAATATTGTCTTAGTGTTCGGGTGCGGCGGAGACCGCGACCCTGATAAACGCCGGAAGATGGGCGCTGTTGCGGCAAAGCACGCTGATAGTATTATTGTGACGGACGACAACCCCCGCACTGAAGATGCGGCAACCATTCGGCGCGCCGTACTTGGCGGTTGCCCGACGGCCGACGAAATCGGTGATCGCGGCGCGGCCATACGCGCCGGAATTAAACGTCTAGGGCCAAATGATTGCCTCGTCATTGCCGGCAAAGGCCATGAGCGCGGACAAATTGTTGGCAAGAAAGTTATTCCTTTTTCTGATGTTGAAGAAGTAAAAGCTGCCTTGAAGGAGCTGGGACATGTCTAGCCCGCTTTGGACATCAAGCGATTTGGCGGTGGCCACCGGCGGCACGGCTAAAGGGCAGTGGACGGTCAATGGCTTGTCCATTGACACGCGTAGCCTCAAGCAAGGTGACTTGTTCGTTCCGCTGAAGGATGTTCGCGACGGACATGAATTTATTCCGCAAGCGAGAGCGGCAGGTGCAGGGGCCATATTATCAGAGCGCGCAACAGACGAGGCGCCCGCTTTATTTGTCGATGATACGGTTCAGGCCCTGCGCGACATGGCGGTCTTCGCGCGTGATCGCAGCAAGGCGGTTCGGTTTGCTGTGACCGGGAGCGTCGGGAAAACAAGTCTTAAAGAAGCGATAGCGACGATCTGCGCGGCGCAGGGAAGGACTCATAAGTCATTGAAGTCATTCAATAATCACTGGGGCGTTCCGCTTACTTTAGCCGCCATGCCGAAAGGCACAGAATACGGGGTTTTTGAAACGGGTATGAACCATGCGGGCGAGCTTGCCGACCTATCGCCGCTTGTGGCTCCGTATATCGCCGTCATTACAAAAATCGCGCCTGCGCATCTCGCTCATTTTGAAAATGTGGATGCAATAGCCGCCGCGAAGGCTGAAATATTTGACGGGCTTGTCGCGGGCGGAACCGCTGTCTTGAACGCCGATGATGCATATTTTGCGTATCTTTCGGAATGCGCTACGAAAAAAGGCGCGCGTATTATTAGCTTCGGCGCAAGCGAAAAGGCCGATGTCAGGATTAGTAATGTCTGCGTTCGTCCCGGACAGGTAAGCGGCGATATCGATGTGGGCGGAAAAACTTACGTAATGTCATTGCCCCAAGATGGTCAGCACTGGATTGAAAACGGAGCCTGCGCAGTGGCGGCGGCTGTTGCTGCGGGCATTGATGCGGGCGCGGCCGTGGCCAGCCTTGTTGCATTCGAGGCTCTGCCGGGACGCGGCGAACGTTTGGCGTTGGTAGTCGGCGGCGCGAACATCACGTTGATTGATGATAGTTACAACGCCAACCCCGAATCTATGCGGGCCTCGATTGCGGCGCTTGAAACATCGGAAGGCCGAACACTCGCCGTCTTGGGCGATATGTATGAACTTGGCAAAGATGAACTCGATTTGCATGCAGGCCTTGCGGCTCCATTAGAGCGCGCCGGTGTTAGCCGCGTCATCATGGCGGGAGAATGTATGCGGGCCTTACGTGGCCGTTTGCCGCGCGCGATACGCGGCGCGTGGGCGGCAGACTGGAACGGGGCGCTAGAAGCTCTCATGAACGAAGTGCAAGACGGCGATACCGTGCTTGTAAAAGGATCAAACGCAACGGGGCTTTCTCGCCTTGTTGCAACGCTCAAAGACCAACAGAAAGGGCATGCTCATGTTCTATGAATGGCTCGCGCCCTTGGCTGAAGACTTCCAGATTTTCAATCTGTTCAATTATATTACGTTCCGAACTGGCGGGGCGTTGATGACGTCTATGATTATCGCGTTCATTCTTGGGCCGCGCATGATCAACTTCCTTCGCTCTAAACAAGGCAAGGGCCAACCCATTAGAGAAGACGGGCCAGAAGGACACATCATAAAGAAAGCCGGTACGCCGACTATGGGCGGGCTTCTTATTCTCATGTCCGTCCTGATTTCCACAATTCTCTGGGGGAATTTCCATAGTCCATTCTTATGGGCTGTGTTTATCGTGACCTTCGGATTTGGCGCTATCGGGTTTTATGATGATTATTTGAAAGTCTCCCGCCAAAATCCCAAGGGTTTTAGCGGTAAAATCAAACTCGTTCTGGAGTTCGCCATTGCAGCATTTGCTTGTTACATCTTAGTGGGTGCGTTCCCAGCCGAGCCCGAAGGGTTTGCGACAGGGCTTGCGATACCGCTTCTAAAGAATACATGGATCAATTTGGGTCTGCTTTTTATTCCGTTTGGGTGCTTTGTCATTGTCGGTTCTTCTAATGCGGTCAATTTGACGGACGGCTTAGACGGCCTCGCGATTGTGCCTGTGATGATTGCCTGTATGAGCTTGGCGTTTATCGCTTACCTCGTGGGTAACTTTAATTTCGCTGATTATCTCGGCGTACCTTTTGTGCGCGGCGGCGCTGAAGTCACGATTTTCCTCGGCGCGATTGTCGGCGCAGGACTTGGTTTTCTTTGGTATAACGCCCCTCCGGCTATGGTGTTTATGGGCGACACGGGCTCGCTGGCACTCGGCGGCGCGCTCGGCAGTTCGGCTGTTGCGATCAAGCACGAGATTGTCTTAGCAATCATTGGCGGGCTTTTCGTTTTGGAAGCGGTTTCAGTCATCGTTCAGGTTGCCTCTTTTAAGCTGACGGGAAAGCGCGTGTTTCGTATGGCGCCCATTCATCACCACTTTGAAAAGTTAGGGTGGGCTGAACCCACCATCGTTATTCGTTTCTGGATCATCGCCATTATTCTGGCTCTGATCGGATTATCCACCTTGAAGCTACGGTAAAGCCAATGATTAAGGCCAAAACATTTAAAGGAAAACACGTCGCCGTCTTTGGACTGGGGCGGTCGGGTATTACGGCGGCCTTGTCTCTCAAGGCTGGGGGCGCGGTTGTGCATGCCTGGGACGATAACGCGGCGAGCCGCGAAAGCGCAAAGCAAAGCGGCGTGAATATTTCTGATTTGAATGAATGTGATTGGTCGACGTTCGATAGCTTAGTGTTGTCACCCGGCGTTCCGCATCACCTTCCGCGCGCGCACTGGACGGCGGTTCAGGCGAAAAAAGCAGGCGTGCCAATTATCTGTGACATTGAGATATTCGCCCGCGAAGTTGCGGCGCGCGCACCTGAAAACCGCCCGCAAATCATTGCGATCACAGGGACTAACGGTAAATCGACAACGACCGCTCTCATTGGGCACATCTTGGAGGAATGCGGGAAAGACACGCAAGTCGGCGGAAACATCGGACGCGGCGTTCTTGATCTCGATGAAATGCACCGCGGCACATACTATGTGATTGAACTCTCCTCTTATCAGCTCGAGCGCACGCAGTCCTTGCGCGCGAATGCCGCCGTGTTTCTCAACCTCTCGCCCGATCACCTTGATCGCCACGGCGATATGACAGGATATGAAGCGGCAAAGCGGCGCATTTTCGCGAACCAAACCTCTGATGATGCGATTGTTATTGGCGTTGATGATACGGATGGCCGGCGTATTTGCACAGAATTGACGGCGATCAATGGTCGCCGCATCATTCCGATTTCAGGCCGCAAGTCTTTAGGACGGGGCGTTTGCGCTATCAAAGGACGGCTCTATTCTTCTATGGGAGCCAAAGTAGACGAAATCGCCGACCTCAATAATGCGCAGGCTCTCGAAGGACAGCATAACTGGCAAAATGCGGCGGCGGCATATGCGGCCACGCGGTCTTTGGGACTAGAAGCATCCTCAATCGGTACGGCTATCTTAAACTTTCCGGGCCTGTCCCACCGTATGGAAACGGTTGGCCGTATGGGGCCCGTACGTTTCGTCAATGACAGCAAAGCGACGAATGCGGATGCCGCCGCGCAGGCTCTTAAGTCATATAAGAATGTCTACTGGATTGCAGGTGGCCAAGCTAAAGCCGCAGGTATAAAGCCGCTGGCGCAATATTTCCCGAATATCGCCAAGGCCTACCTCATCGGCGAGGCGGCGCCTGAGTTTCATAAAACCCTGAAAAAAGCCAAAGTCGACCATAAGGTTTCAGGCACATTGGAACTGGCCGTCCTGTGCGCGGTGAGGGATGCTCTGAATGCGCGGACAAAAAATCCTATTATCTTGCTCTCTCCTGCGTGCGCTAGTTTTGATCAGTTCAAAAGCTTTGAAACAAGGGGCGATGCGTTTCGTGATCAAGCACAAATGTTGACAGAGATTTATGAACGCGAAGAGCTTGAGCATAAGATGCGGGGCGACGCCGCATGATTACAACGGCCATAACGCCTGCGCGGACGAACCGTTCGCCGATCTTTGAATGGTGGCGCAGCGTTGACCATATCACGCTCGTCTTTTTGGTCAGCCTTATTGGCACAGGGATTATACTGTCTATGGCCGCCTCTCCGGCAGCGGCCGATAGGCTTCATGTTCAAAATCCGTTTTACTTCATGTACCGACATATTTTCTTTGCCGCATTGGGCATGAGCGGGGCGTTCATTTTGTCGCTGGCCAGCCCTTCTAATGCTCGCCGCATAGGTGTTATTGCTTTGTTTGGCGCGATTGCCTTGATGGTACTTGTCGCGACCGGCGGCGGCGTTGAGGTAAAAGGGTCGACCCGTTGGCTCCGGATTGGTCCGTTCGGTCTCCAGCCGTCAGAATTTGCAAAACCTGCTTTCATCGTATTCGCGGCATGGATGTTTTCAGTAAGGAAACGCGACCCGAATGTCCCGTCTGTAGCCATCGTGTTTGCCGCATATCTCGCGCTCATTGCGTTGTTGATTCAGCAGCCTGACTTTGGACAATCCTTTTTGTTGACGCTGTGTTTTGCTGCTGTGTTTTTCTTTGCCGGTCTTTCTCTTGGCTGGATGATTATTCTTATGGGCGTGACGGGCGTGGGGGCAATCGTTGCCTATTTCTCGCTCGACCATGTCAGAGACCGCGTGAACAGATTTTTAAGTCCGGGCGATGACAGCTACCAAGTCGATAAAGCCTTGGAAGCGATAGGCAATGGCGGCTTCTTCGGGCGAGGCCCCGGCGAGGGCGCAGTTAAGTTTGTCCTGCCTGATGGACATACTGATTTCATTTTCGCTGTGACCGTAGAAGAGTTCGGTTTCTTGATTTCACTCTTTCTAGTCTTGCTTCTCGCGGGGTTTGTTATTCGCTGTTTTCGCAATGCGCTTAAGCTTAAGGACTATTTTTGCCAGCTCGCCGTCGCAGGGCTTGCGACCATGATAGGCATGCAAACCATCATTAACCTGTATGTGAACTTAAACATGGCTCCGCCAAAAGGTATGACGTTGCCGTTCATTTCTTACGGAGGTTCGTCCATGCTTGCGCTTTGTTTTACCGCCGGATTGATTTTAGCGTTCACCCGCCGCCGCCCTGGTGCTTACGGGTACGGCGATTAATGCCGCGCCTTTTATTAGCAGCAGGCGGTACTGGCGGGCACATGTTCCCCGCGCAATCTCTCGCAGAGACCCTTAAAAAAGAGGGGTGGGATATCGCTATGATTACGGATGAGCGGGGCCGAAAACATGCAGGCCGTATTCCCGCCGATCCAATCATAGAAGTCAACGCGGCGACCATTGCGCCGAAAAAACCTATCAAAGCAGCGCTTGCCGTATTGAAACTTATGCAAGGCACGCGGCAGGCTAAAAAATTTATAAAACTATGGAAACCTGATGTGGTTGTTGGCTTTGGCGGCTATCCATCTTTTCCGGCGATCCGCTCCGCGCAATCCCTCAAAATTCCGACAATCCTGCATGAGCAAAATGCGGTACTCGGACGCGTGAACCGCGTGTTTGCCGCAAAGGCAAATTATGTTGCTTCGGGGTTTGAGACTTTGCAAAAATGTCCAGACGGCACAAATCATAAATGTCTAGGCAACCCGCTACGGGATCAGATCGTTGCCGCTATTCCGAAAAGCTATACAGTTCCTGACGGCGACATAAATATACTGATCATTGGCGGTAGTCTTGGGGCGCGTATTCTCAGCGAAACCATTCCGCAGGCTATTGCCGCGCTTCCGGATGATCTGAAATCACGCTTAGTGATCACGCAGCAAACACGCAGTGAGAGTTTAGACTTTGCGAGAGAGACTTATAAAGCCGCAGCTCTTCGCGCAGTTTGCGAGCCGTTTTTCAGTGATATAGAAACTCACCTTGCCTCGGCTCATTACATTATTGGCCGCGCAGGGGCGTCATCTGTGTCGGAAATTGCCGCCATGGGGAAGCCGTCTCTTTTGATCCCGCTAGCCATTGCGATGGATGACCACCAAACGGTCAACGCTTTGGCGTTAAAAAGTCTTGGAGCTGCCGATATTTTGCCTGAATCTGAGTTTACGCCTGAGAGTGTGAAAACTACTTTGGAGGCTCGATTAAATGATTCGTACTGGCTTGAAACCGCAGCCGCAGCTGCACGGTCGTCTGGACGCCCAGACGCAGCATCCGCATTGGCCAAGTTGGTCACGTCAGTCTTATAGCCTTGAAGGGCCGCCCATGACACGTTCGGAAAATACCGGAAAACAACTAACCGCTACAAAAGTCCCTTTTGATACCGGCCCTATCCATTTTGTTGGAATAGGCGGAATTGGCATGAGCGGCATCGCAGAAGTTATGCTCAATTTAGGCTATACCGTGCAAGGCTCCGACATGCGGGAGAACCCCAATGTCACGCGTCTTCGAAAGCTTGGAGCGACAATCTTTATAGGACAAAAAGCCGAGCAGGTTCATGATGTGGGCGCGATTGTCATGTCCTCAGCGATTAGGCCGAATAACCCTGAATTGGTTGAGGCGCGTAACCGCTCTATCCCCGTTGTGCGCCGCGCCGAAATGCTCGCCGAACTTATGCGGCTTAAATGGGCGATTGCGGTTGGCGGAACGCACGGCAAGACAACAACCACAACGATGATCGCGGCCCTTCTTGAAGGCGGTGATCTTGACCCAACCGTGATCAATGGAGGCATTATTAATGCTTACGGTTCCAATGCTAAGCTTGGCCTTGGTGACTGGATGGTTGTGGAAGCCGACGAGTCAGATGGTTCGTTTTTGAAATTGTTCCCGACGGTCGCCGTTGTCACTAATATTGATCCTGAACATATGGAGCATTACGGCGACTTCGAAGTGCTGCGGGCCGCGTTTGATACATTTGTCGAAAATTTGCCTTTCTACGGTTTCGGCGTGCTTTGCATTGACCACCCTGAAGTTCAGGCCCTTGTCAGCCGGATTACGGATCGCCGCGTCATTACTTACGGGTTTAACCCTCAGGCGGATGTACGCGCGGAAAACCTACAGCTTGATACAGACGGTTCGCGCTTTGATGTAGTGTTCAGAAATGTCGACGGCGAAGAAGACCGCTGGGTCAACTTGTTCCTGCCTATGGCAGGTAAGCACAATGTGCAAAATGTTCTCTCGGCTATCGCGGTTTCAAGAAAGCTCGGCCTTACCGAGGCGCAAGTGCGCAAGGGGCTGAACAGTTTTGGCGGGGTCAAACGGCGATTTACTCATGTTGGAAAATGGAACGGCGTCACCATTATTGACGATTACGGCCATCACCCCGTTGAAATCGCTGCCGTATTGCAAGCCGCGCGGCAGGTCAGCACGGGAGCTGTTCACGCTGTTGTTCAGCCTCACCGTTATTCTCGGCTTTCTGATTTGTTTGAAGAGTTTTGTACCTGCTTCAATGATGCGGACAGGGTTTATGTCACCGACGTTTACGCGGCAGGGGAAGAGCCGATGGAAAACATAAACGGTCCGGCGCTTGTCGACGGGCTTAAGGCGCATGGTCATAGGCGTGCCATGGCGACGAGCCGAGAAACACTGGCTGCCGATATGAAGCCGCATCTAAATCCCGGTGACTTGATTGTTTGCCTAGGCGCAGGTGATATTACTTACTGGGCGGCGGGTCTCGAAGGGGCCCTCGAAAAAGCCTAATGGCGCTTATTGACCGTCTTCCAGAGGTTCGCGGCAAGCTATCCAGTGATGTCTCGCTTGCGCCGTATACGTGGTTTCGCGTTGGCGGGGAGGCTGAAGTGTTTTTTATGCCTAAGGACGAAGCTGACCTCGCGCATTTTCTGTCTTCAACGCCCGATGATGTTCCGGTGCAAGTTTTAGGCGTTGCGTCCAATACACTCGTTCGAGACGGCGGCGTCCCTGGCGTGACGGTGCGCTTAGGGCCTGCTTTTGCGCGTATCACTTCCGAGGGTACGCGGATTAGAGCGGGCTCAGCGGCACTTGATAATAAAGTCGCGCGCGCGGCGGCGAAGGCTGGCCTAACGGGTCTCGAGTTTTTTGCAGGTATTCCTGGTACAATCGGCGGGGCGCTTCGTATGAATGCGGGCTGTTACGGCGGCGAAACAAAAGACATTCTAGTCGAAGCTGTAGCGCTGGATAGGACAGGTCGTAGGCAAGTCATGCCGCTCGAAGAGTTCGGTTATACATACCGCCATTCGGCAGCGCCTTCGGACTTAATATTCATAGAGGCTTTGTTTCAGGGGCAGAGGGATGATCCAAGTGCGATAGAAGCGCGAATGGTTGCGATTACGGCCAAGCGCGAAGAGAGCCAGCCAATCCGAGAAAAGACAGGCGGATCAACTTTTAAAAATCCTGACCCGAAACAGTCTGGCGGGCGGGGCGCGTGGCAAGTCATTGACGCGGCAGGAGGGCGAGGGTTTCGTGTCGGCGGCGCGCAAATGAGCGAAAAGCACTGTAACTTCATGATTAACCACGACGGAGCTACGGCCAAGGATTTGGAAGCCTTAGGCGAAACAATTCGCGCGATGGTAAAAGAAAAAGAAGGTGTTGATCTTGAGTGGGAAATTCGCCGCATTGGATCGCCGCTGCAATAGGGTATGTATCCCTTGATCATACTCGCGCTATAAAGCCGGAGAAAATCTATGCCTCAACGTGTTGCTGTCCTGAAAGGCGGAATGTCATCCGAACGTGACGTATCACTTGTGTCTGGTGCTGCTGTGGCCAAGGCGCTACGGGCCGAGGGATATGACGTAACGGAAATCGATGTTGCGCCGAATCTGTGGGAACAGCTTCATGCGGCGGATCCTGACATCATCTTTAATGCGCTTCACGGCGAATGGGGCGAAGATGGCCGTGTGCAAGGCGTTTTGGATTTATTTGGCGCGCCCTATACCCATAGCGGAGTCATGGCGTCCGCTTTAGCCATGGATAAGCATCGGTCAAAAGCAGTTCTCCGAGACGTCGGCATTAGCGTACCTGACGGAACGTTGGTTTCTCGGATCTCCGCGGCAAAGGACCACGCGCTTGAGCCGCCCTATGTTGTGAAGCCGAACGCGCAAGGTTCGAGCGTTGGCGTGTACATTATAACTGACGGGGCAAACCGTCCGCCAGAAGAAATTGCGGGCAATGAGGCGATGGGCGAAACCGTTCTGGCCGAAAGCTTCGCGCCGGGCCGGGAACTTACGGTAACAGTCATGGACGGCAAAGCCCTCGCCGTGACTGAAATTATGCCGCAGTCAGGTTGGTATGACTATGACGCGAAATATGCGGAGGGCGGTTCGAAACATGTCGTGCCAGCGCAAATTCCTCAAGAGGTCGAGGATTTATGTAAAACGTGGGCGCTTTTGGCTCATGAAACCCTCGGCTGTAGGGGGGTAACCCGCTCCGATTTCAGATTTAATGATAATAATGTTGAAGAATCCAATATAGTAAACAAAATCGTAATGCTTGAACTCAATACTCAACCCGGAATGACCCCGACATCGCTTGCGCCGGAGCAAGCGGCTTATGCGGGGCTGAATTTTGGCCAGCTTTGCCGCTGGATAGTTGAGGATGCGTCATGGCCGCGATAGGGTCGCCTAAGGGTACACGATATACAGCCACTCAAGTGCCGCGCGGCGGTCCGATCAAACCGGGCCTTCGCGGCGCGCGCAACTGGGCCACGGCTCAGGTTCGGGCAGCCAGTTATACAAAACGCGGATTTTGGCGTTTAACACTCTCTATTCTAGCGCTTGTTTTTCTCATGGTTTTTGGCGCCCTATGGCTCGGCGGATTTTTACCCGACGCTCGTAAACTCAGCGAAGATACATCCCGCAAAGGGCTTGTTACGCTCGGCTTTGTGGTCGACCAAGTTGATATTGTCGGCGAAGGCCGTCTTCGTGAGCAAGATGTTCGTTTGGCTCTTAACGTAGAGCCAGGGGATTTCCTATTCGATATGGATGTGAAATCTGCTCAAGCGCGGATTGAAGAACTGAGCTGGGTTGAACGCGCGATCGTGCGGCGTCTATGGCCCGACCGTATTGTGGTGCAAATTATTGAGCGCCGTCCCTTCGCGCTTTGGCAGAACCAAGGACAGATCAAGCTTGTTGACAGCAGCGGCGTTGTGATCGCAGATGTAGAAGCCGCGCAATATGCTGGCCTGCCGCTCGTCGTGGGCGAAACGGCTCCAGAGCAAATGCACATTCTGCAAGACATGCTGAAATCTTATCCGATTGTTGCAGCCCGTGTTGATACGATTGTCCAGCTGCCAAACGGACGCTGGGATATTCATGTTAATAATGGGGCGATGCGTATTAAGCTGCCATCTAAAAACATGACGGCTGCATTGCGACGTCTCAGTGATTTGCAAGCGACTCAGCGTGTCTTGGACCGTGAGATTTCGATGATTGATTTGCGTTTAGCTGACAGGCTAACACTCTTGCCTCGGCAAGATCAACCAGCGTAGAGACGATGTTGGCGCGCGCTCCTTATAAAAAGCCAGACACGGTTGCGGTTCTCGATATAGGCACGAGTAAAGTCGTCTGCCTTATCGGTCAGGTTGAGCCTAGTTTTGGAGTCCGTCTTATTGGATCTGGCATCGGGCCTAGCACAGGCATTAAGTCCGGGGTCGTCATTGATATGGATACTGTAGAGTCCGGTATTCGGGCGGCTGTAGAAAAAGCGGAACGCGAAGCGGGCGTTGCCGTGCAGGCCGTGTCTGTGAATGTTGCGACCCGCTCGGTTGTGTCTGAGCGGCTTACGGCGCATACGGAATTTGCTAGCGGCGAGGTTGCGGAGCGCGATGTTCGCAGACTGCTAAAGTCGTCCCTCGCGGAGTTTACAGAGCCCGGCCAATCTATTTTACATGCAATACCGCTAAACTGGAGCGTTGACGGCGAGAGCAATGTTCAAGAACCCAAAGGTATGTTTGGCTCGTCTCTGGACGTAGACATGCATTTTGTCTTGGCGGGGGTTGGTCCGCTGCGTAATTTGGCGCATTGTATTGAGCGGTGTCATTTGAGCATGAAAAGCGTCACGGTTTCGCCCTATGCGGCGGGACTTGCTGTGCTTACGGACGACGAAAGAGATTTGGGCGTGACCGTCATTGATATGGGCGGAGGGATTACATCTGCAGCGATTTTCCGTGATGACAAGCTTGTGCATGTCGAGGCTTTATCGGTCGGCGGCGTTGCGGCCACTAATGATATTGCGCGGGGGTTGATGACTCCGTTTGAGGCGGCTGAACGGATCAAGATGATTTACGGGTCGGCGCTGCACGGCGCAAATGATGATGTTGATATGATCCCGTGTCCGCCAATGGGCGCGCAAGATGTTTTGCATAATGAGCCTCGGTCTGTTCTGACGGGTATTGTCCGTTCTCGCGTTGAGGAAACATTTGAGATTATGCGCGACCGCATACAAGAAGCCGAACTTGAAACTTACTCGGGCCGGCGGATCGTTTTGACAGGCGGGGGTGCACAGCTTAACGGCGTGCGCGAACTGGCAGAATATGTTTTCAATAAACGCGTAAGGATTGGCCGCCCGCACGGCATATTGGGTCTTAAAGATACGTTGTCAGGGCCAGACTTTGCTGTGGCGGTTGGGCTTTTGAAGCAAGAGTTTATGGCCAGCAATGAAGCCATTTCGGGGCCGCCTGACCTTTCAGGACGCCGTTATCGCCAAAAGCATTATTCAGGCGGCGGCGTTGGCCGGACATTGCAGTGGCTTAAGGAAAATTTCTAGAAACCTAGAATCGTCATAAAAATGCCGAAATATTAAGTGTGGTTAAGAACCCTTTAACCCAAATACGGCACTGTTGTTAACAAATCAAAAACCATAACCGCGCAATCATTAAATGCAAAGGCACGCCATGAGCATCAATCTTTCTGTCCCTAAGGCCGCTGAACTTAAACCGAAAATTGTCGTCATTGGCGTTGGCGGTGCGGGCGGCAATGCTGTTAACAATATGATTAACTCCGGTCTTGAGGGCGTTGAGTTTGTTGTAGCCAATACGGACGCTCAGGCCTTAGCTTTTTCTAAGGCTGACCGGCGCGTCCAAATGGGCGGCGGCATTACACAAGGTCTCGGTGCGGGCATGCGTCCCGATGTTGGCGAGCAGTCCGCTGAAGATTCTCTTGCGGAAATCATGGAGCACCTTGAAGGCGCGCACATGTTATTTGTTGCGGCTGGCATGGGCGGCGGAACGGGAACAGGCGCTGCGCCAGTTATCGCGACGGCGGCTCGTAATCTTGGTATTCTAACCGTTGCGATTGTTACGAAGCCATTTCAGTTTGAAGGTTCTAAGCGCATGAAAATTGCGGAAACCGGCATTGAGCGTCTTTACGATTCAGTCGATACGTTGATTACAATTCCAAACCAGAACCTTTTCCGCGTGGCTAATGAACAAACCACAATGTCTGATGCGTTCGCTATGGCCGACGAAGTGCTGCACTCCGGTGTTCGCGGTATTACTGACTTGATGGTTGTTCCGGGTCTTATAAATCTTGATTTTGCTGATGTTCGAACCGTTATGGACGAAATGGGCAAGGCGATGATGGGGACGGGCGAGGCGACAGGCGAGCGCCGCGCTATCGAAGCCGCAGAAACTGCGATCACGAACCCGCTTCTTGATGATGTTTCACTAAAAGGCGCGCGCGGCGTGCTTATCAATATTACGGGCGGCAAAGATCTTACTCTTTACGAAGTCGACGAAGCTGCAAGCTTGATCCGCGGTCAAGTTGACCCTGAGGCTAACATAATTGTTGGTTCTGCCCTTGATGATGAACTAGACGGTATAGTCCGTGTGTCTGTTGTTGCAACTGGCGTGGGCGAAGAACTTGCTTCGAAGGCCCCTCTAAGAACAACACAGCGCCAAGCTTTAGAAGCCGCCGCTGAGCTAAAGGCGTTCGAAGAAAAGTCAGTCTTTGATCTTCCTGAAGAAGAAGAAACACTTTCACTGAATACTGTGATGCCTGAGCCTTTTGAAGAGCCTGTTTATACGGCGCCGAAAGTTGCTGAAGCGCCAGTCGTAAAAGAGGCCGTTCGTGCGCCGTCGCGCCCAGCTTACATGTCTGAACCGACAGTCGATACTCAGACAGTCGTTAAACGCCCATTTGGTTTCTTCGGGCGTAAAAAAACGATCCCTGTCGCGACAACACCGCCTCAGCCTAAGCCGCGGAATACGGGCGACTTATTTGCGGATGATACGGATGACGAGCTAGAAATTCCGTCATTCTTGCGGCGACAAAACTAAGGTTTCCCTTTAGGAAAGAAATAGTTTCAAACCCCGCCCTTGAGGCGGGGTTTTTCTTTAATTTTCGGTCATCTTTCGAAACATTAAGTAACAGGGCGTTTCTTGCTCGCTATAGCTCTGTGGCTTATGTTCAATATCAAGGAAACCTATGACCCCGATTAAACGACAGTCAACGATAGCGGCCCCTGCTGTTTGTGCGGGAATTGAACTGCATGGCGGTGAGCATACGCGTATGGTGATGCGTTCTGCGCCTGCAGGCACGGGTCTTGTGTTTATCCGTACGGATATTCTTGACCGCAATAACCGTATTTCTGTTCGCCCTGAATCTGTTTCAAATGTTAAAAACTGCACGACGTTAAGTAATGCTGCGGGTGTTCGGGTTGCGACCATCGAGCACCTCTTGGCAGCCTTGGCCGCTGCAGGTATTGATAACCTTTATATCGATTTGGACGGAGAAGAGCTTCCGGCTTTAGACGGCAGCAGTGAACCATTCTTACAGCTTATTGAACAAGTGGGGATTGCGCCTCAACCTGCGCCTCGTCGTTACGTTAAGGTCCTTAAGCGTATTGAGATTACGCGCGGGGACTCTAAAGCTGTGATCGAACCTGCCTCCAAGCTTTCACTCGATGTCACGATTGATTTTGAAGACAAGGCAATTGGCCGTCAACGCGTTGAAATTGAACCGAGCGTTAGAGCGTTTCGCGAACGTCTGGCGAGTGCGCGAACCTTTGCTCGCACCCACGAAGTGGCCGCGCTGCAAGCTGCGGGTTTAAGCAAGGGCGGATCGCTGGACAATGCAGTTATCGTCGATGGCGATAAAGTACTTAACCCTGGAGGCCTGCGGTTCTCTGATGAATTTGTACGACACAAGGCTTTGGATCTTTTGGGAGACCTGTATCTCGGAGGCCCGATATTAGGAAAAGTGACGACCATACGCGGAGGGCATGCGCTTAATCATGACCTACTCACAGCTTTGTTCTCTGACCCTGAGGCGTGGCGCTTTGTATCATTACGATCAGAAGAACGAGTCAGAGAGCTAAATTCTGCCCTCGCTTAAGCTCACAAGCTTGAAACCCTATATTTTTTACCTTTATCCTGCTGATTTTCTTCATTGATCGCAGACCTAACAGTATTCTCACTTTTCTCTGCAGACTTTCTCCTCTACAAGGCGTCGTCGTAGGAACATTAAAGAATCAACGAGACCGTGAATGACATTAAATTCTACAATGCGCTGTATCGCGTTACTGGCTTTGACTTTGTCTATATCGGCATGCTCAACATTTGGATCCAAACAGAAGGAGCGGCTTGCTTACGTCGAGCGCCCAGCTGAGGTTATTTATAATGGCGGTGTGGACCGTATGGACAAAGGCGACTGGGATCGCGCTAAACTGTTCTTCCAAGAAGTAGAACGGCAACATCCTTTTTCAAAGTGGGCGCGGCGTTCAATGTTGATGACGGCTTATGCGAATTACCGCTCGGCTGATTATGAAGAAGCGGCTGCTACTGCGCAGCGTTTTATCGGCCTTCACCCTGGTAATGAAAGCACGCCTTATGCGTATTACCTGATCGCGATGTCATTCTATGACCAAATTTATGATGTAGGTAGGGACCAAGCCACAACCGTCAGCGCTGAAGCGGCTTTGCAGCAAGTTGTGCGCCGCTACCCTGATAGCGACTATGCCCGTGATGCACGTTTGAAACTCGAACTGACCCATGATCATTTGGCGGGTAAAGAAATGACTATCGGGCGATATTATCTTAAAGAAAATCAACATCTTGCCGCCATTGGCCGGTTTAAGAATGTTGCGAAAAATTATCAAACAACGTCGCACGTAGAAGAAGCCATGCACCGTTTGGTTGAAAGCTATGTTTCGCTTGGTGTTATCGAAGAAGCGAAGTTGGTGGGCTCTGTTCTCGGGCATAACTATCCGTCATCAGAATGGTATAAAGACAGCTATACACTCTTGTCAGAATTCGGTGTTGATTTGGATGCCGAAGTAACGAAAAAACGTGACCGCGGCTATTGGCGTCGTCTACGTGAGCGCCTGTTCTAAGCTATTATGCTGACGGGCCTTTCGATCCGAAATGTAGTACTTATTGAGGCGCTGGACCTTGACTTCGGCGCGGGATTAACGGCCCTTACTGGCGAGACTGGCGCGGGCAAGTCCATCATACTTGACTCCTTAGGCATGGCTACGGGGGCGCGCTCTGATAAAGGGCTCGTGCGTAGCAGCGCGGATAAAGCGCAATGTTCGGCGAGTTTTGATCTTCCGCAGGGCCACGGCATTGTAAAATCGCTCCTAGACGCCGGAATAGAGATTGATGACGGCGAGGGGCTCGTGCTTCGCCGAATCATCAATCAAGATGGCCGTAGTCGCGCTTTCATCAATGACGCGCCTGTTGGTGTAAAATTGTTGGCCGAAGTAGGATCAGCGCTGCTTGAGGTGCACGGGCAACATGATGGCCGCGGCTTGCTAGACCCGTCAGAACATATTCATATGCTCGATATGTTTGGCGATTGCCAAGCACAGATTAAGGCCTGCAGCGCAGCCTTCTCTTCTATGCGCTCGCTAGAGGCTTCGTTCAATGCCCTGAAAGGCAAAGCGCAAAAGTCCGTTGAGGAACGTGATTTTTTAACTTTCGCGATTGCAGAACTTGACCGCCTTGATCCGCGCGAAGGCGAAGAGGAAAAGCTAGCACAGAAGCGCCGTTTCCTCCAAGGCGCAGAAGGCGCATTAGCAGAACTTTCTGCGGCTGAGACGGCATTGGGCGAAACAGGTATATTTGAAGAGCGGCTTTCTGCGGCTCTCTCGGGTATTGACCGGGTTCGGTCTAAATTAGGCGAGGGAAGCAGCGCAGCGGCGGTGCTCGAGAATGCCGCAGAAGCCTTAGAAAAGGCTATCTTAGAGACGCAAGAAGCCAGAGTGGCCGTTAGCGCGGCAGCAGAAAAATTTGATGTGGAACCTGGCGAGCTTGATGCCGTGGAAAAACGTCTATTTTCGCTTAGAGCTGCGGCTCGCAAATACGATGTAGATGTGGCGGCCTTACCTGATAAACGCCGTATCTTTGCCGAAGAGCTTGACGCGATTGATAATGTTGACCGGGACTTGGCGTCTGCGAAAGCCGTTGCTGCAAAAGCCAGAGCGGCGTTTCAGGCTGCGGCAGAAAGTTTGAGCGCGGCGCGTAAAGAGGCAGCAAACCTCTTGGACGCGTCCGTTGCGCGGGAGCTTCCACCTTTAAAAATGGAACGCGCGCAATTCAAAACGCTTATCGAATCAGGGGTTGAAACGGCGCTAGGGCAAGACAAAGTCCGGTTCCTTGTGTCTACAAACCCCGGCACCGCTATGGGCCCGCTTGATAAAATCGCGTCGGGCGGCGAATTGGCACGGTTTGCGCTTGCCATTAAAGTCGCTTTGGCCGGTAAAACATCGGCCGTGATGGTGTTCGACGAGGTCGACCAAGGGGTTGGCGGCGCGGTGGCTAACGCTGTTGGACGCCGCTTAGCGCGGCTTGCGCTATCGGCGCAGGTCTTTGTGGTTACTCATAGCCCGCAAGTGGCGGCAAGCGCGGATCACCAATACCTTATTCAGAAATCTTCCAATGGATTGACGACGACAACGCATGTTCACCGCGTAGCAGATGAAGAACGCGAAGAAGAGATTGCGCGTATGCTCGCCGGCGAAACCGTTACGCAAGAAGCGCGAGCGGCAGCGCGGCAGTTGATGCAAGCCTCATGACTGAGAACGAGGCCAAGAAACGGCTTCAAGCTTTGGCGATGGAAATCAAAGCTGCTGACGCACAATATTACGAAGACGATGCGCCTGTTCTAACTGATGCAGACTACGACGCTCTTCGGCGGGAAAATCTCGAAATAGAAGCGCAGTTTCCGCACCTTATAAGGCCGGACAGCCCGTCTCAATCGGTTGGTGTGAAACCATCAGGCAAGTTTGGAAAAATCGCTCACACAGTGCCTATGCTGTCCCTCGATAATGCCTTCTCTGATGAGGATGTGAGTGACTTCACCGCCCGTATTAAACGCTTCTTGCGCCTTGCTGATGACGCCGCAGTCGCGTTCACAGCGGAGCCCAAGATAGACGGCCTGTCTGCGGCTGTGCGCTATGAAAACGGCGTGTTCGTGTCGGGCGCAACGCGGGGCGATGGTAGGGTCGGCGAAGACATTACGGCTAATCTGCGTACGCTTAAGACTGTACCAAAAACACTATCCGGATCAGGGTGGCCAGATGTTTTGGAGGTTCGCGGAGAAGTTTATATTGACCATGCTGACTTCGATATCATGAACAACGCCCAGATAGCCGCCGGAAAAGACGCCTATAAAAACCCGCGTAATGCTGCCGCTGGGTCGCTCCGCCAGATTGATCCGTCGGTAACCGCGGGGCGTCCGCTTAAGCTTTTCGCCTATACATGGGGCGAGGTCAGCGCGCCGTTCGCGTCCACCCAAATGGAGGCCGTAGAAGCGTTTAAAGCTTGGGGCTTTGACGTTAATCCAAACATGAAATTGCACGCGGGCGCGGCGGACATGATCGCCCATTACCACGATATTGAAGAGCGCCGAAGCGGGCTTGGCTATGATATTGACGGCGTAGTTTACAAGGTCAATGACCTCGCTTTGCAAGACCGATTAGGCTTTGTGTCGCGCGCGCCGAGATGGGCGATTGCCCATAAATTTCCGGCGGAAAAAGCCATCACAGTCCTCAACGATATTGAGATTCAAGTGGGCCGAACAGGGGCGTTGACGCCTGTTGCTAAGCTAGAACCGATCACCGTAGGCGGCGTTGTTGTCTCAAATGCGACGCTACATAATGAAGACGAAATTAATCGCCTCGGCGTCAAACCTGGTGACCATGTAGAGATACAGCGCGCAGGTGATGTGATCCCCCAAGTCATTCGGGTGACCCAAGACGGCGGAGGCGCGCCTTTTATTTTCCCGAAAACATGCCCTGTGTGCGGCGCTGATGCGACGCGCGAAGTTGACGAGAAAACGGGACGTGAGGACGTTGTAACACGGTGTACAAATGGCCTTAGCTGTCCCGCGCAAGCCGTTGAAAGTTTTAAACATTTTGTATCGCGCAGAGCGTTTGATATTGACGGCATGGGCGCGAAACAAATAGAAGTTTTTTACGAGAAAGACCTCGTCAATGAGCCCGCTGATATCTTCAACCTTGAAGCTAGAAATGAAGACATAAAACTTGAGACGTGGGAAGGCTGGGGAGAGACAAGCGCAGCCAACTTATTCTCTGCCATTAATGAACGGCGCACTATTGCGTTTGACCGCTTTCTCTACGCTCTTGGCATTCGCCATATTGGGCAGGGTAACGCTAACCTTATCGCCAAGCATTATTTGTCTTGGGACGTGTTCTATGTCGCTATTATTTCCGCTCAATCGGATGAGTCGCCCGCTTGGGTCGATCTCCTAGACATTGACGGCGTAGGCGGCGGCGCGGCAGGGGCTCTGCGTGATTTTTTTCACCGTGAAAGCAATCAACAGATTGTCACAAATTTGCTCTCTCATGTTACAATTATTGATGCTGAGGCTCCGTCTTCTGACAGTCCTGTTGCGGGTAAAACGGTTGTTTTCACAGGTAAGCTGGAACGGTTCTCGCGAGACGAAGCCAAGGCAAGAGCGCAGTCATTGGGCGCAAAAGTCTCTGGCAGTGTTTCTGCAAAAACAGACATATTAGTCGCCGGGCCGGGGGCAGGATCAAAGCTTACGAAGGCTGAAAGCCTCGGCGTTAAGACCTTGACCGAAGATGAATGGCTTGAACTTATAGGTTAGCGGTTGAATCTAACGTCTTGTTTCGATACAACTTTTTAAAACATGTCGCAGCATGTAAAATCGAATAATTAAAGTTACACAATAAGGATATTCAATGCGACCTCTCATAGCGGCGAACTGGAAAATGCATGGCGATGTAAGCTGGGCCGATAAGCCCGCAGCCTTTGATAAGTTATTATCAGCAGGTGACCGCAAGGCTATCGACGTTCTTATCTGTCCGCCTTTTCCGTTTATCACTCTTTTGAAAAATAATGCCTGCATTCATGTCGGCGCTCAAAACTGTCATACCGCTGTAAGCGGCGCTCATACCGGCGAAGTTAGCGCGCCCATGCTCGCAGGCGTAGGGGCCTCATATATTATCACCGGTCACTCTGAACGCCGCGCTGCCGGAGAGACTGACGCTGATGTGAAAGCAAAGACGCAAGCTGTTTTGGACGCAGGGCTTACGGCCATTCTTTGTGTGGGCGAATCTCTTAAAACGCGCCAAAGCGGAGACGCGCTTGCATGCGTTGATGATCAACTTGCGGCCTGCTTGCCAGATAGTTTGGATAATGTCGTTATTGCTTATGAGCCGATCTGGGCCATCGGCACGGGCATGACAGCAAGCCTTGATGATATCGCAGAAATGCATTCTCATATTCGCGGCATAGTCGGCGCGGGCACACGCATACTTTATGGCGGATCCGTTAAACCCGCTAACGCCAAAGACATCCTATCAACGGCCAACGTTAACGGCGCGCTCATTGGCGGCGCAAGCCTTGAGATGGATAGTCTTGCTGAGATTGCGAAAGCGGCCCTTTAAAGCCTGTGATCTACCCGTCTTAACAAGGGGCTACGTCTTGTAAATAGGCGGTTTGCCCCTAACTTAAGACTGGCCATTTATGCGCCCTTGCGCTAAATGCACCGCCAAACGCATGGTTTCATGCCAAAAACACTAATTAGAGACACGTATGTCAACTGTATTGCTCCTTATCCTGCTGTTTGTCAGCATCATTATGACCGGCCTTATCCTGATCCAACAATCAGAAGGCGGCGCGCTTGGTATTGGCGGCGGAGGCGGTGGCGGCGGAGGCGGCTTCATGAGCGGACGTTCTGCAGCGAACTCTGTTTCGCGGATGACAGGCATTTTGGGCTGCGTCTTTCTTGTTTGCTGCTTGTTGCTCTCGATTGTTTTCAACAAGGAAAATCAACAAACCTCTATTTTAGATGAGGCAAATGTCGAAGCCCCCTTGACGACAGTCACCGAGTCGGTGGAAGACACACTCCCGTTAGCTGACGAAAATGATGCGGCGACGGAAGCAAGGACTACGGCAGATACAGAGACGCCGAAGCCCGACGAAACCGCCACTGAAGAAACGCCAGAGAGCCCTTAAAAGCCTGAATACGAATAAGCGTATCCCGGCGGCAGGGTAATATTGAGGCGCAGTATGCCGCGTTATATTTTTATCACCGGAGGCGTTGTATCCTCTCTCGGCAAAGGCCTAGCATCGGCGGCCTTGGGCGCTTTGCTACAAGCACGCGGCTACAAAGTCCGGCTTCGTAAACTTGATCCCTATTTGAATGTCGATCCCGGTACGATGTCGCCCTATCAGCACGGCGAAGTTTATGTCACAGATGACGGCGCGGAAACTGACCTTGATCTCGGCCACTATGAGCGCTTTACGGGCGTATCCGCTGCACAAAGCGATAACATCACCACAGGCCGTATATACTCTAACATTATCGAAAAAGAACGCCGGGGCGATTACCTAGGCGCGACCGTGCAAGTTATTCCGCATGTTACGAACGAGATTAAGAACTTTGTCTTGTCTGACGCGGGTGACGATGTAGATTTTGTTCTTTGCGAAGTTGGCGGAACAGTCGGCGATATTGAAGGTCTGCCTTTCTTTGAAGCGCTACGTCAGCTCAAGCAAGAACTCCCGATTTCTCAAGTGCTCTTCATTCATGTGACCTTGCTCCCGTTCATTAATGCGGCTGGCGAAATGAAGACCAAGCCGACACAGCACAGTGTAAAAGAGCTGCGCTCTATCGGTATTCAGCCGGACATTCTTCTTTGCCGCGCCGATAGGTCTATTTCAGACTCAGACCGCCGTAAGATCGGGCGTTTTTGTAATGTGCGTGAGGAGTCGGTCATACAAGGGCTAGACGCGCGTTCGATTTATGACGTGCCGCTAGCATACCACGCAGAAGGCCTTGATCGTCAGGTACTCGCGCATTTTGGTATTGATAATCCGCCCTCTGCCGATCTGTCCAAGTGGATGGAAATTTCAGATACGCTGCAAAATCCAGACGGCAAAGTCCGTATCGCGGTTATCGGAAAATATACGGTTCTGCCTGACGCCTACAAATCCATTATGGAAGCGCTTGTCCACGGCGGGATCGCCAATAAGGTTAAAGTCAAAATCAAATGGATCGAAGCCGAAGAATTTGAAAAAGCCGAGGACATCACGCCGCTACTGCGAAACGTAAATGGTATTCTTGTTCCGGGCGGATTTGGCGAACGAGGCGCAGAAGGAAAAATCCGGGCAGCTACATTTGCGCGCGAACGTAAAATTCCGTATTTTGGCATTTGCTTTGGTATGCAGCTTGCGGTCATCGAGGCCGCTCGAAATATGGCAGGACTTCCTTACGCAACATCATCGGAATTCGGCGAAACCTCAGAACCGCTTGTCGGTCTTATGACGGAGTGGACGGACGGCAATAAGCGTATAGAGCGTACGGCGGATACGGATCTCGGCGGCACTATGCGCCTTGGAGCCTATCCGGCTGTTTTGAAAGAGGGCAGTTTGGTCGCCCAGCAGTACGGCACCACTGAAATCGAAGAGCGCCACCGTCATCGCTATGAAGTGAATATCGAATATAAAGACCGCCTCGAAGCGGCTGGTCTTGTGTTCTCTGGCATGTCGCCAGACGGAATTTTACCAGAAATCGTAGAAAACCCAGATCACCCTTGGTTCATCGGCGTGCAATATCACCCTGAACTTAAATCAAGGCCCTTTAGCCCTCATCCGCTATTTGCCGGATTTATTAAAGCGGCTGTGACGCAAAGCCGTTTGGTTTAACGGGTCGTGCGGCCGCTCCATTTCACGATTTTGATGGCCTGCTGTTTTGCATGGGCCGGAAATTTTGTGTTGAGCGCGTGGGTTCTGGGGACAAACCCTGTCCCGCCTTTTATGCTGGCGACAGTAAGAGCCTCTATCGTGCTTGTGGTTATGGGCGTGTTTTTATTCCGTCCGCTTCCTCAAAACTTCTGGCACCTCTTGTTGGTCTGCGCTTGCGTTGGGCCAATTCATTTGGGGTTTTTATATTCGGGCCTGCAAACTGCAAGTGCTTCCAGCAGCTCTATCGTATCTCAAATCCTTATTCCCTTTGCGACGATTTTGTCAGTCATTTTTTTGAAAGAGAAGATCGGATGGATAAGGGGGCTTGGGATTGCAGGTGCTTTTGCGGGAACGATTGTGATGATCTATGAGCCTGGTGCGCTCGCTCTTGATATCGGCCTTGTTTATATTGTGGGCGCTTATTTCTCGCTCGCGTGCGGATCTATCCTTATGAAAACCGTTGGCGACATAGACTGGCGGCAATATGTAGCTTGGACATCCGTGTTGATCTTTATTTTCATGGGTAGTGCGAGTTTTCTATTTGAAAGTGATCATGTAGAAATTATAAAAACCTCATTTATTCCGTTGCTCATCACGGCTGGGTATGCGGCGATTGCGGTCTCAATCGCTGCTCACGGACAATACTTCAACCTCATAAAGCTCTATGATGTATCACACATCGTGCCCCTAACATTGATGACTCCGCTTCTCGCGACTATTATGGGCGTGTGGTTTTTAGGTGAAGCCTTTACGCAGTCCATGATTATTGGGGCGGTGCTTATCATGCCTTGCGTCTATATTATTGCTAAGCGACAGAGCATTGCCGTTGTGTATGACGACTAAAGCTGGAAACTTCATGGTGAAAGCGCAGAATAAAACGATCAAAAATGACGCCTCTGTTGAGGGCTATCTTAGCGCTATTACACCTGAGCAGAGACAAGAGGACTGTCGAAAAGTTTTAGCTATGATGCGCGCTATTAGCGGGTGGGAGCCCAAAATGTGGGGCGCCTCGATCGTTGGTTTTGGCGAATATCACTATAAATATGATAGTGGCCGCGAAGGTGACGCCTTACGGATCGGATTTTCTTCTCGCGCTCAAAACATCTCGATTTATATTATGCCAGGGTATAATGATTTTGACGATGAACTCGCGCGTCTTGGAAAGCATAAAATAGGGAAATCTTGCCTCTATATTAAACGGCTTTCGGATGTGGACGAAACGGTTCTCGCGGAAATGCTAGAAAAGGGCTTGAAAATCATGGCGGAGAAATATCCTCTTGAAAATTGAGCAAACACCTAGTCCGAATTTTGACGACCGCACATTGCCGGTATCGCTTTTGATCCTGCACTATACGGGTATGGAGAGCGGAAGCGCAGCGCTTGAACGGATGTGCGACCCCGAGGCGAAAGTCTGCGCTCATTATATGGTCGAAGAAGACGGCCGGATTTTTCAGCTTGCTGATGAGGCTAAGCGTGCATGGCATGCGGGAGTTTCGCATTGGGCAGGAGAGACGAATATCAACTCCGCGTCTGTTGGCATAGAGATCGTCAATGGCGGTCATGATTACGGCTTGCCGGATTTCCCTGATGTTCAAATCAACGCCGTGATCGCTTTGTCTAAAGCTATTATGACCCGCCATAATATCCCATCGAAAAATGTTTTAGGTCATAGCGATATTGCGCCTGGCCGAAAGCAAGATCCAGGTGAAAAATTTCCGTGGCAAGGGCTGGCAGCGGCTGGGATCGGTCCATGGCCAGACACAATAGACGATGATCGCCGTATGCTTTTAGAGGCCGGAAGCCGAGATCGAGGCGTGGCTATCGTGCAAAGCGGACTAGCTCATATTGGTTACGGCGCGAGTGTGACGGGAGTTCTGGATGATGATACGCAAGACATATTAAAGGCCTTTCAGCGCCGTTTCCGGCCAGACAACATCGACGGGCAAGTCGACATGCAAACTATGAGCCTTATCAAATGGCGCGCCGAGCTATAAAATCTGAAGTTTGTTTTTGGGGGAGGTTCCCCGCCCTAAACTTTTACCCACATGCTAAAAGAATAGAGCAGAGATGTCCCACATGCGTTCGTGAAGAACACTGTCTTGTAAGCTAAACAAGGTAAATAAAGTGTTTCTATTTCGGCAAAATGATTGTTTTACACGGAATTGCCGAGGGCTTGAAAACCTGCAAGAGGCTAAACGTCAATATCCTCGACGAATTGGGCGTGATCTTGAATGAATTGGTAGCGTAGATCCGCGCGTTTACCCATGAGAGTTTCGACGAGGGCTTCTGTGCTAGGCATGTTCTCATTATCAAATGTTATACGGGCAAGGGTTCTCGTCGCGGGGTTCATCGTCGTGTCTTTGAGCTGCGCTGGCATCATTTCGCCGAGGCCTTTAAAGCGGCCAATATCGATTTTCCCGCGTCCTGTGAACTCTGTCTTGAGTAGTTCTTCCTTGTGGGCATCATCCGTAGCGTATGCGGTCTTCGTACCTTGCGAGATTTTATAAAGCGGCGGCATAGCCATATAGAGGCGGCCTTGATGGATGAGGCCCGGCATGAAGCGATAGAAAAATGTGATGAGGAGCGCTGCAATGTGCGCCCCGTCGACATCCGCATCGGTCATTATGATGACGCGTTCATAGCGCAGATCATCCGCGTCAAATTTGCGTCCAATGCCGACACCTAGTGCTGTCGAAAGGTCATTTATTTCAGCGTTGCGGGAGATTTTATCGGTGCCTGCGCTTTCAACGTTCAGGATTTTACCGCGCAGGGGCAGGATAGCCTGAGTTTTTCGGTTGCGGGCCTGTTTGGCTGAGCCGCCCGCACTGTCGCCCTCTACGATGAAAAGTTCTGTGTCTGCGGAGTCTTTCTTCGAGCAATCGGCGAGTTTGCCGGGAAGCCGAAGGCGCTTTGTCGCTGACTTGCGGTTGACGTCGCGCTGCTTACGGCGGCGGACGCGTTCATTGGCTTTTTCAATCACCCATTCAAGCAGCTTGGTTGCATCTTTGGGGGAGGAGGCGAGCCAGTGGTCAAAGGGATCACGGACAGCCGTCTCGACAATTTTGGCCGCTTCGGTACTGGAGAGGCGGTCTTTGGTCTGGCCCACGAAGTCTGGATCGCTGATGAAGACTGACACAAGCGCGCCGATGCCGTTCATGACATCGTCAGGTGTGGCGTGAGCGAACTTCTTGCCCATACCAGAAATATCTGCATAGGCGCGGAGGCCTTTTGTGATCGCCGCGCGAAGGCCTTGTTCATGCGTGCCGCCGCCAAGGGTTGGGACCGTATTACAGTAAGAGCGGAGGAAACTATCGGCTTCGCCGAATCCTTCAGGTGACCAACTCACCGCCCATTCAACGCGGCCATGTCCGCTTTCTTTGGCCGTGCGGCCAGCGAAAACGTCAGGCGTGACGGTGACTTTGGAACCCATAGTTTCTTTGAGAAAGTCCGCGAGGCCTCCTGGGAAGTGAAAGACGGCTTCGTTAGGAACGCTGTCGAGTTCCTGCACAAGCTCTGGATCACATTTCCAGCGAATTTCCACGCCGGGCTGAAGATAGGCTTTGGCTCGCGTCATGCGGAAGAGCTTGCCTGGTTTGAAGTGCGCTTTAGGGCCAAAGATTTCTGGGTCAGGGTGAAAACGTACTTTTGTCCCGCGCCGATTATTGATCGCCCCAAGATTTTCGATTTTCCCGAGAGGTTTTCCCTGCGAGAACTTCATGCGGTGGAGGACTTTGTTGCGGGCCACTTCGACTTCGAGCATGTCGGATAGGGCATTGACGACAGAGACGCCGACGCCGTGCAGTCCGCCAGATGTTTCGTAAGCCTTGCCTTTAAACTTACCGCCAGAGTGAAGTTCGGTCAGGATGACTTCGAGGGCTGATTTATTAGGAAACTTTGGGTGCGGGTCAACGGGGATGCCGCGCCCATTATCTGTCACAGACAAAAAACCATCAGATGTTAGCTCAACCTCGATACGCGAGGCGTGCCCTGCGACGGCTTCGTCCATGGAGTTATCAATGACTTCAGCGAAAAGGTGATGCAGCGCTCGGTCATCCGTGCCGCCAATATACATGCCGGGACGCATACGAACGGCTTCGAGGCCTTCAAGAACCTCAATATCCTTGGCCGAGTAAGCAGCGGAGGCCGCCGCTTTGTTGTCTTCAAATAAGTCTTTTTTCTTTGATGCGGCCATGAGGTGTGCAGGTCGCCTTTCATTGTTACTTGGCAAGATCGTCTGGGAGAATCACATATTACTATGTGCGGATATTATATGCGGTGCAAGAGCAAGCCTTAGCATAGGAAAACAGAGTGTGGATGGTTTTTACTTAACGCTTTATTAAGGGCTTTCTGGCGATTTTATTTATGCCCAAATTTGTGGGCTTTTCTGCTAGGTTGAGAGGCGAATCGCGTGTGTTTATGTGATTTGTAATGGAAATCATGATGACACAAGGTTCAGACGATAACTTTCGAGCGGATTCCTACGCGGATGATGATCTCGTCCCGTTCGATGTACGGGACTATTCTGGACGCCGTGCAATGTGGCTTTTTATACTCAGCGTCGTCATATTTTTAATCGCCGCTATCGTTATTTTTAAAGTCTACCAAGCGGGGGTTCGTGACCGCAATGCTCCGCCGCGTATTGAAGCGGACAATTCGCCTTACAAAGTTATGCCTGAAGATCCGGGCGGCGAGATCACGCCCAATCAAGACAAAACCGTTTACGATGTTATGAACGGCACGGCGAAACCAGAAGAAATTGTGACGGCCCCCGGAGCGGAAACGCCGATTGACCTTCCGCGGCAGGCCACCATTATTGTTGAGCCGCCATCTAGTAGTCCGCCTGTCGCCACAAGCCCGACACCTCAAACGGCTCCTGCGGCGACAACGCCTAGTCCTTCTGGCGTTAAAAAAGGCAGTGATTATGTGGTTCAAGTGTCGTCTTTGAGAAACAGAGATGACGCCACAAAATTATGGGCCAGTTTGCAAACTAAATTCAGAAGCGAGCTGCCCGCAGGGAGCTACGCCGATATTCGCCGCGTAGATCTCAAGGAAAAGGGTGTTTACTATCGACTTCGTGTGGCCGGGCTTGATGACAAGGCCGCTGCTGATCGACTCTGTAAGCGTTTTGACGCGCAAAAGCAGGCTTGCTACGTGACAAAAAAATGAGTGAACTCGCCGCTATATTTGGCCTTGCGGGCCCTAAGCTTTTGGCATCCGAGAAGGCGTTTTTTCGCGACTCTGCGCCGTGGGGGTTCATCCTTTTTGCCCGCAATATCGAAACGCCTGAGCAAGTTCGTCAGTTAACGTCCGATATTTTTGATTGTGTTGGGCGGCAATGCCTCATTTTTATCGATCAAGAAGGCGGACGCGTACAGCGCTTACGCCCGCCTCACTGGCCGGATTATCCATCTGGAGCTATTTTATCTGAAGGCTACGATCAAGACAAGGCTGCGCGGCGACGCGCGGTTTATCTGCATCACCGCCTCATCGCTGATGATTTGCGCGCCTTGGGCGTCAACGCGGATTGCGCGCCAGTGCTCGATATTCCGCTACCCAATGCTGACGCGATTATTTCTGACCGCGCTTTTGGAACGGGCGCTGACCAGATTATAGATTTGGCTCATGCCGCTACGGCAGGACTTATGAACGGCGGCGTTGCGCCGGTGATTAAGCATATTCCGGGGCATGGCCGCGCTATGGTCGATAGCCACCTGGCTTTGCCGCGCGTAGACACGGATATGAAAACACTCGCGGCAACGGATTTCCGTCCGTTTAAAGCGCTTGTGCTGGCCCCTATGGCGATGACGGCGCATATCGTTTATGAGGCCGTGGATAAAACGGCGCCTCTAACATTGTCTGGGCATGCGATTGAAACGATTGTCCGCCGCGATATAGGCTATGATGGCCTATTGATGAGCGATGACTTGGATATGAAGGCCTTGTCTGGGACTATGCAACAAAAGACGCGGCGCGCTCTCGCCGCAGGATGTGATATTGCGCTGCATTGTTCAGGCGACATGAAGGCGATGGTACACGTGGCTAAGGCGGCAAAAAACCTTTCGGGTAAAGCCAAGGAACGGGCTGATATTGCTACGCTTTGTGCCTCGAAACCAGACGTGTTCGACAGAGCTGCCGCGCAGGAAGAGTTTGCCCGGCTTGTGCCAAGCTTTTCTCAAAACGCGTGATTGATCGGTCATGGAAGACGACTTTCAGGAAGACTTAAAGTTTGAAGCCGCGGATGACGCCGCAACGGACGGCGCGGGCTTAATCCTGGATATTGACGGGTATGAAGGCCCGCTGCATTTGCTCTTAGAGCTTGCGAGACAGCAAAAAGTTGATCTTGCCCGTCTGTCAATTCTTGATCTTGCGGAACAATATTTGGCCTTTATCAAATCCGCGCAGGATTTACGCATTGAACTGGCGGCAGATTATTTGGTCATGGCTTCATGGCTTGCCTTCCTTAAATCCCGTTTGATCTTGCCGCGTCCAGAGGACGAAAACGTACCGTTGGAAGAAGATGAAATTGCGGCTCATCTCGCCTTTCGTTTGCAGCGCCTAGAAGCTATGCGGAAAGCGGCAGATGGATTGTTTAAGCTGCCGCAAACAGGGCAGGTAATCCATGCGCGCGGCGCGCCTGAAGGTTTGCGGTCGCGGACAAGCCCGCTTTGGGAGGCCACGCTTTTTGACGTCTTGCAGGCTTATGGACAGACTCGCTCACGCTCAGAAATTCGCCAACATAAAGTCGCCAAGCTGTTAGTGATGACCCTCGACGAGGCTCGCGCACGCCTACGCCGCGCTATGCAAGGATCCGCGCTCAATCCCGATGACTGGATTGCCCTTGAAGGTCTATTGCCCGCTTCAGAAGACTTAGATTTGGACATTCCGAGAGATTCTATTAGGGCTAGCTCATTGGTCGCTGGCTTAGAACTGGCTAAGGACGGCGATATGGAGCTTCGGCAAACTGGCGTTTTCGCGCCTATTTTTGTTAGAGGCCGCATAAACGAGAGAAAATCGACAACGGATACGACAGTCCAAGGTTCGCCAGAGAGAGATAAGAATGAGTAATGACCGCGTAGAAAAAGCTGTCGCTGGTATTGAAGCCGGCGTGGCTAATATGGTGGACCGCTTGCATTCTAAGGGCGATGCTGAGGTCGAGCATGATTTGCGTCTTCTTGAGGCTTTGCTGTTTGCGGCGTCGGAGCCGATTGATATTGAAACCCTGCGCGAGCGTATGCCGGACGAAACCGATGTGACGGCATTAATCGCGCGCCTTACGCGCGATTATGCAGGACGGGGGATCAATCTGGTGCGTGTTGCGGATCGTTGGCGGTTTCAAACTGCGCCGGATTTGGAGCATCACCTTACAGACATAAAAGAAGCACCGAGAAAACTGTCGCGCGCCGCTCTCGAAACTCTTGCTATTATTGCGTATCACCAACCCGTCACGCGCGCCGAGATTGAGGACGTGCGAGGCGTCGCTGTTTCAAAAGGTACTATCGATGTCTTGATGGAGCTTGGCTGGGTGCGAATGCGCGGACGGCGGCGCACGCCGGGGCGTCCTGTGACATTCGGTACTGCGGATGGCTTCCTGGCGCATTTTAATTTGGAGACCATAGCAGACCTTCCGGGCCGCGATGACCTTAAGGCTGCGGGACTCTTGGATCCGCGTCTTCCCAAAGACTTTGAAATGCCGACACCTATGATGCCTGACGACCTTACTGAGGGTGAAGATCCTCTCGAGGACGAAGACGGCCCTGACTTCTTTGAGGACTTTATGTCCGATGACGATAATAAGGATGAGCTCTAATGTATCGATTATTAGGCACGGCGGCTGCGGCTCTCTATCTGGCAGGGTGCGCTACAGCGCCTGAGCCGCAAAAGAGTTTTTCGTTCCTTGTGATGGGCGATGCGCCTTATAGTGAAAAAGATAACGTGATGTTTGCCAAGGCCATGCCAATAATCCCAGAGCAGGACTATCCATTTATCATTCACGTCGGAGATTATAAAGGCGGCGGTGCGGCTTGCACAGCCGACCATGATATGCGCCAGCGTGCGCTTGTAAAACAGCTCGCGCCTACACCTGTCTTTTATACGCCCGGTGATAATGAATGGGCCGACTGCGACCGCTTCGAAGATCCCGACACAAAACAGCCAGTTTCTGATTTAGAACGATTGTCGAAAATTCGGTCTTTGTTTTTTGGCGATCTCATGCCGACGGCATTAGGCGCGGCTCACCAAGTCGGGATGCCGGAGAATGCACGATGGACTTACGGCGATGTCCAGTTTGCGACGATAAATGTGGCCGGAACGAATAATAGCCGAGACTATGTTACAGTGGATTCCCTCAGCGCCGCAAAAGCCGCGGCGTCGGCGCGTGACACGTCTAATCTGGCATGGCTCGCTCAAACGTTTGACGAGGCCGCGCAGCTCAAAAGCTCTGCTGTTATCATTGCTACGCACGCGGATATGACAGACGTAAAGAAGAAGCCAGAGGATGTCATGTGCTCCGAAGTCAGCGAAAAGCGAACGCCTTGTGATGGATTTACAGATCTGCGGGCGGCTATCCAAGGTCATGCTTTAAAGTTTGACGGTCCTGTTTTGCTGATACATGGCGATACATCACCGTTTACATTGACCCAGACATTTTCAGGAGAAGAGGCGCCGAATTTTTATCGTCTTAACGCCGCCGGCGATTCAGGAGAGAACGCTGAGATGGGACAAAAGTGGGGCACACGGGACGTTACGCATGTGACCTACACGCGCGGGAGCGTGGTGCCTTTTGAGGCCAGCGGCTTGCTGACAGGAAAGATCGCGAAATCAAAGGACTAGGCGCTAAAAGCTTTTAACGGAGCTGATACCTCTATAATGCCGTTCGCGCGTAATATATTTAGTCATGATGCCCGAATTTCGGCGTATTTACATTCGTTACAGCTTAAACAGACATCATGAACACACCTATCAATCAACAAATGTCCTTTGGTGACATCGCGATCCTCATCATTTTATCAGTGATTTGGGGTGGCTCATTCTTCTTTGTCGAAGTTCTGGTCGACTACCTTCCGCCGCTCACGATCGTTGCACTGCGGGTAGGGCTTGCGGCGCTTATTCTATGGGTGATCGTGATTTTTCGGCGGCTGCCTCTGCCGCGCACCTTGAAGCAATGGCGGGGATTGTTTATTGTCGGCCTCGTCAATAACGCCTTGCCGTTTTGCCTCATCGTTTGGGGACAAACCCAAATCAGCTCCGGCCTGGCCTCAGTTTTAAATGCCACGACGCCTTTTTTTACGGTTGCCATTGCGGGGCTCTATCTCGCCGATGAAAGCTTTAGCCGCGCTAAATTTACGGGCGTTATTACGGGACTGCTAGGGACGGCTATCCTGATTGGGCCCGAGGCGCTTAGCGGCCTGTCAGGCTCGATAGCGGGGCAAGTGGCCGTAATGCTGGCGGCGCTTTGTTATGCTGTGGCCGCTGTCTACTCTCGACGCTTTAAAGCATGGGGCGTGTCTCCGCTGATGATTGCGACGGGGCAAGTCACTATGGCGGCGATAATATTGCTCCCCATTACGCTCTTCATAGATCAGCCTTGGACGCTGCCTGTGCCGCCTCTTCATGCCATCGGTGCGATGATAGGGCTCGCAGTCATCAGTACCGTTATTGCTTACATTCTGTATTTTCGATTGGTCGCGTCTGCGGGAGCCACAAATGCAGCGCTTGTTACGTTCTTGATCCCTGTCTCTGCGATTTTGCTCGGAACGGTGGTACTCGGCGAGACATTCACGGCTTTGCAGGCTTTGGGGGCCATCTTAATTGGGGCTGGCTTGATTATTATGGATGGGCGGCTATTCAACCGTACCTAAGGCTTGCTCGCGAAGGCTAGCCGCGCTAAAGACACCTCAAACAAAGGAATGTTATATGTCTCCGGGTCCTTGGCAAATTTTGATCGTTTTAGTTCTTGTTGTTCTGCTGTTTGGCGGACGTGGGAAAATTTCGTCTATCATGGGCGATGTTGCGAAAGGCATAACGAGCTTCCGTAAAGGTCTGAAAGACGATACGGAAAGCAAAACCGACGCGGCAGACGAAGCGATCAATGTCACGCCCAAGAAAGACAAAACAAAATCCTAAGTATCTTCATTGCGAAGAGTAGGGCGGTCTTATGATCCCTCAAATTGGTTTAGCCGAAATGGTGGTGCTTATGCTGCTGGCTATTATCGTGGTCGGGCCCAAAGACCTTCCTAAGCTTATGCGCACTGTTGGCGGCTTTATGGCCAAGCTCCGCGGCATGGGGCAAGAGCTCAAAGACGCCTTTGAAGATATGGGCGCCGCGCAGGAAATGGCCGAGCTTCGCAAAGAAATTGATGACCTTAAAAATATGGGGAAGCTTTCCAACTTGTCCGATGAGGCCTTTGCGGACGACATGCGAGCCTTAGACAGTGACTTGCGGGAGGGGACGGACTTATCCAGTCCCAAAACCCCGGACGCTGAAAAGCTCGAAGATAAGACTGAAAAAAAGTCTGAACCGTCATGACGGAAACGACTCCCGCTATAGAATCAGATGTGTCTGAAACAGAGGTCGAAGCCAGCCGCGCGCCGCTGCTTGACCATCTCAATGAGCTTCGCTCTCGCTTGATAAAATCCCTGATCGCGCTCATCGCGGGTTGTTTGGTCTGTATTCCAGTGCTCCCGCATATTTTAGCGTTTTTGCGCCGTCCTTTTGACGATGTTGTTTTCGCCTATAATGAAAAGCTCTTGGCTGCGGGGAAGCCGCTGGCCGAGGTTGATCTTATTGCCACGACGATTTTGGAAACGTTCTTCGTCAATGTTCGTCTCGCAATTTTTGGCGCACTCATTCTGGCGTTCCCAGTCATTGCATTCCAAATCTACCGCTTCATCGCGCCAGGGCTTTACAAAAATGAACGCGCGGCCTTTGCACCTTACTTATTCATATCGCCGCTTCTGTTTTCTTTGGGCGCGGCTTTGGTCTTTTACTTTATTTTCCCCTATGTGCTGAAATTCGGGCTGGGCATGTCGTCATCAGGATCGATTGTCCTGCTGCCGAAAATCAGCGATTACGTAAAGCTCGCAACCACATTGTTTTTGGCGTTTGGTATTTCGTTCCAGCTCCCAGTCGTATTGAGCCTTCTCGGGCGTGCCGGGATTGTGAGTGCATCGGCTTTGCGCAAAGGGCGTCGGTATGCGGTGGTTGGCATTGCTGCTTTCGCCGCAGTCGTCACGCCGCCCGACCCGCTCACACAAATTGTTTTAGGGTCTGCGATTTATCTGCTCTACGAAATTTCTATTTTGTCTGTGGCGATAATGGAACGCAAAAAGCCAGAGGAAACGGAGACTGACGTTTAGTTTTGTGAGCGTTTTTCTCTTTGCTTTAAGAACCACCAGATCACGAGTGCGCCAAACATTTTACCAATGATCGACATCGTCACATTAGGTAATGTGAACTGCGGGGCCATGACTTGAAGCTCACTCGCCGCGATTTGCGCCTCCCGTAATTTCTCTGCGCCCATGAGGAATATTGACGTGTCTAGCGGCGCGGCGATGGCGGATGATAAGACTACCCGCGTTGAGAGGCGGTATTTCGTAAACGTATACATGGCCCAATCGACCATTTCGGAAATCAGAAAAGCGAGGCCGCTCGCATAGGCAAGCTCTTTACCTGCAAATAATGCAGTGAGGGCGAGAGCAATCACCATAGCAATGAGAACCTCATGCCCGACTTCGCGCTGCGCAAAGTCACGTGCGACCAAAACAAGGCCGGTTATGATCGTGACTGGATTAAACGCCCAACCCGGCAAAAGCTCCCACATCGGGGCCCATGTGAAAGACCAATTTACGAAGGGAATTATCAAAATATAGATAAGCGTATATTTCACAAAGCGAAGGCTAGTTTTTGCGGGTGGTTTCTCGGAATGGGTGCTCATATGCCCCTATACCAAAGCTACGTCGTAGTGTAACCCGCCAATATGACAGCTTTGCCCCGACTTTCACTTATTGTTGCCCGCGCGCGAAACGGCGTAATCGGAGTTGATGGAGACTTGCCGTGGCGTTTGTCGTCTGATCTGAAGTTCTTTAAATCGGCTACGCTCGGGAAGCCTGTGCTGATGGGGCGGGTGACGTGGGAGAGCCTGCCATTCCCCCTGCCGGGGCGTCCGAACTTAGTTTTGACGCGTAATAATCAGTATAAGGATAGCCGCGCGGAAATTTTTACGGACGTGAAAAAGATGGTTGGGCGCGGTTATGAATTGGCTGGGCTTAGCGGCGGCAATGAAGTTATGCTAATTGGCGGGGCAAAGCTCTATGGTAAGCTTTTGCCGTTTTGTGATCGTATGTATATTTCTGAGGTGGATACCGAGATAGACGGTGATGCCGTATTTCCGATATTTGATAGGGCCGAATGGACATGCTCACATGAGGAGGCCCACCCCAGAGGCCCGAATGATGATTATGATTTCACCATTCGGATATATGACCGCGTCAGTCGTTAATCAGGTTCAACCATCAAATTGAATGCAACAGAAATACGGTCTCTTTTGCCACGGTAAGGCCTGACGCTGTGCTTAAGCCACGCTGGAAAGAGAACCATGCGTCCATTTACGGGGCGAATCGGTTGCTGTGAATATTGAGGCTCGCCGTCAGGGTAACGCAGAACCAACTCGGGCATATACATAGTATTCATTGGGAAGCGAGGGTCTACAAGGAGCAGCTCGCCTTCAACGTCTACTTTTGGGTCATCTTCTCCGACATCGACATAATATACGCCTGACCAAAGAGAGCCAGGGTGGCAATGCATTTGGTTGGAGTGGCCGGGGCCGCTTATATTGGCCCACATCTGCGCGTCGAAATTAAAATCTCGTTTGCCCATGGGGTGAATGTCTGCCGTTTGCGACGCGATTTGGTTGACGGCTGTTTGCAGTAGAATGCGGGCTTCTTGTTCTGCCCATACCATCATATCGACATTGCTGTGCCAGCCGCCATAATTGGACCGCTGAAGTCCGTTATCGGCATCGCGTTTTGCGGTAATTATGTGTTTAAGAGCTACGTTCATCGGATCGCTATTCGCGAGATCATATAGAATGACTGGGGTGGGAAACAAGAAAAGCGTCTTAGCCGGTTGATTTTGAAGCATTGAAGTGGGCCTAAGTGAAAATGGACTATGAAAAGTATGATCTGTCCCTTGATATAGCGCGTAGATGTCGCCACATATAGGGAAATTTATATGACGGAGACAATATGTCTAATAATAAAAGCCCGTGGGGAAGTGGCCCTAGCGGAAACGGATCAGGCGGTGGTAAAAAGCCGTGGGGGCAGGGCGGACGCCCCGACCGGAATAAACCTAAAGCTGGCGAGACTTCCCCTGATTTGGACAATGTCATCCAAGGCTTCAAATCCCAGTTTGGCCGTGGTGGTCGTGGCCCGCGCGGCGGCGGCGGTAATGGCGGCGGAAGTGGTCCTTTAGCTAAATTCGGCCCATTTGGAATTTTCCTGCTTTTAGGCGGAATTTTGTTGGTCGGTTCTAGTTTTTACACAGTTGACCAACAGGAAGAAGCTTTGGTGCTTCGTTTTGGTGAGTATAGCCGTACTGCACCTCCAGGGCTGAACTTTAAGTTCCCCGTTCCTATGGAAACCGTAATTAAGCGCAAAACCCGCGAAGTTAAAAAGATTGATATTGGCGGAAGCGCCCAGACAAGCCTTATGCTTACTGGCGACGAAAATATTGTTGATATCGACTTTACGGTTCTGTGGCGTATCAATGACCTCAATAATTTTATCTTCAATGTTGATAATACTGAAGAGGCTGTGCGCGCTGTTGCCGAAAGCGCTATGCGCGAGATCGTTGGTAAAAGTGAACTTGAAGGCATTATTACTACGGATCGTTTAAGTATCACGCTTGCGGTGCGGAATTTGATGCAAGAAACTCTGAATGAATATGAAGCCGGTGTTGAGGTTGTAGAAGTACAGCTTCAAAAGGCAGATCCACCGGAAGCGGGTAACGTTATCGATGCCTTCCGCGATGTTGTAAACGCAGCGCAAGACGCGGAAACCGTCGTCAATGAAGCAACGGCGTACCAAAACCAAGTCGTACCTGAGGCTCGCGGTGAAGCTTCGCAGATCATTCAAGATGCTGAGGCGTATAAAGGTAAAGTCGTGGCCGAAGCCCGCGGTGAAGCCGAGCGTTTCAAGCTTGTGTTGGCTGAATACCTTGCCGCACCGGAAGTGACTCGGAAACGTATCTATCTTGAAACGATGGAAGAGGTCTATGCTCCGGCTGACAAAATCATTCTCGATAAAGGCGCTGGATCTGGCGTTGTGCCTTATCTTCCGCTTGATAAACTTAACGCTAAACCGCGTGGAGGCCAATAATGTCGACTAAAACTCCCCTATTTATATTTCTATTGAGTGTCGCAGTTTTGATTGCTTTTACTTGTACCTTCACAGTGAAGCAGTGGGAACAGGCACTTGTTCTACAATTTGGTGAAGCGCAGCGGGTTGAAAACGCTTGGGGCGAAGCCCCTAATGCAGGTTTGAAGTTCAAACTGCCTACGCCATTCGAAACAGTTGTGATTCTTGACCGCCGTAACCAAGAAGTTGACCTTAAGCCCGTTGAACTTTTGGCGGCTGATCAAGAGCGCCTCGTTGTTGATGCGTTCGTGCGTTACCGGATTAAAGATGCTGTTCGGTTCTACGAAGCGTTGCAAAATGACCTTGGCGCTCAGCAAAAGCTTCAATCCATTATGGATTCGACTTTGCGGGACGTACTTGGCCGTGTGGATACTCCGGAAATTATTGCGGGACGTCGCTCTGAACTCATGGCTGAGATTCAGCAAGTGTCAAACAACGTTGCTGATACACAACGTCTTGGTGTTGAAATCATTGACGTGCGTATTAAACGGGCTGACCTCCCAAAGGAAAACTCACAGCGTGTGTTCCAACGTATGGTGACGCAACGGGCTCAGGAAGCTTCGCGCATTCGCGCCGAAGGCGAAGAGCGCGCCCGCGAGATTAGAGCCACGGCTGAAAAAACGGCAACCGTTATCCGCGCTCAGGCTCAAGAAAAAGCTGAAATTATTCGCGGTGAAGGCGACGGCGAGAAAAACCGTATCTTTGCCGATGCGTATAATACCAATGCGCGGACACGGGACTTTTTCGACTTTTACCGTTCAATGGAAGCGCTTTCCAAAGGTCTAGGCACAAGCACATCTTACGTGCTCTCTCCTGACAACGATTTCTTGCGTTACATGGATGATGAAAACGGTAGTAAGTGATAATACGGTAGCGCACCAATGTCGTTATCGACCATACTACTCATAGCTACAGGCGGTGCTCTCGCAATCGAGGGTGCCGCCTGGGCAATTTTCCCGAGGCAAATGCGCGAAATTTATCAGCAGGCTTTTGCCTCCGGTGACCGCATGCTGCATATTTCCGGCCTTACTTCTGTGGCGATCGGGGTGGCGCTTATCGTTTGGGCTGCTAAAGCTGCCGCCTTGTAAACGCAGGTGCCAAATAACTAAGGTTTAACGATCATAGTCATTTAAAAAAAACGGATTATGCTCTAGAAAGAAAACATGATCCGGTTTGTAAAATATTTCTCCTTCGCTCTCTTAGCCATTTTTTCTACGGCGACACTGTCCTTCGCGCGGGGCGTACCGGATGGATTTGCAGAATTGACGACCCGTCTTAGTCCGGCTGTTGTCAATATTTCGACCTCTCAGAACATTAAAATAGAAGACGAAGTTCCGGCCTTCCCAGAAGGCTCGCCGCTGGAACGGTTCAATGATTTCTTTGGCCGTAAAAACAATAGTGGCCGCGTCTCTAAATCTCTCGGATCAGGTTTTGTTATCGACGCGCAAGGCCATATTGTTACGAATAATCACGTCATCGAAGGCTCTGATGTCATCGAAGTTATATTCCCTAACGGAGATACTTATGACGCGACATTATTAGGCCGCGACCCTTCTACGGATTTAGCGCTTTTAAAAATTGATGCCGGCAAGGATATTCCGTTCGTGCCGTTTGGCGATTCAGATGCTTCCGAAGTGGGCGAATGGGTTATCGCGATTGGTAATCCTTTTGGCTATGGCGGCTCTGTGGCGGCAGGTATTGTGTCTGCCCGTAACAGACAGATCAATCACGGTAATTTTGATGATTTTATTCAAACCGATGTCGCGATTAATAAAGGCAATTCTGGCGGACCGCTCTTTAATATGAACGGCGAAGTTATCGGCGTAAACACAGCTATCCTTTCGCCCACAGGTTATAGCGTCGGGATTAGTTTTTCTATTCCAGCGGATCTGGCACAGTCCGTGATTAAACAGTTACTTGAATTTGGCGAAACCCGCCGCGCGAGCCTCGGGGTTTCGGTTCAAGCGGTTGATAAAGCTCTAGCGAAATCCGTGCGTTTGCCAGAACCAACAGGGGCGATTGTAACGCGCGTTACGGACGATTCCCCTGCGAAGAAAGCGGGCATTAAAGTTAGCGATATTATCTTGCAAATTGATGGTCAGGAAGTGCTCAATCAACGGGCGCTTTTCCGTATGGTCGCCGAGTCTAAAATCGGCGTGCCAACAGATGTCACAATCCTGCGTAAGCGTAAGCGTAAAACCGTGTCCGTCACGTTTGACCGCCTCAAAGAAAAAGTCACAAAAGACGATTTGGCCCGCAAAGAAAAAGAAGCGGAAGAAGCAGACCGTGTCGCGATGGGAATTTCGATAGAGGCACTCACGGATGAAGTGCGCAGCAAACATAAAATCAAGCCCGAAATCACAGGCGTCCGCGTCGTCAAGGTCAGTTCGCGCAGTCAGGCGGCTGGAAAAATCTTAGCCGGAGATATCATCGAAGAAGTTGAATTCGAAGCCGTTGCTACGCCTCAGGCCTTTGAAGACGCGATTGCTCAAATAACAGACCCTAATCACCCCGTGACAATTCTTGTCAACCGTGCGGGAAATTATGTCTTTTACTCACTAGTCGTGAGTTAGAGAGTTATTTTGTGCGGTCTGCTTGCATGACCAATTTACGGTAGTCTCTCAGGTCGCCGTCATAACGTTTTGCCTTACCGTCTTTGACGAGCCACAGGCGGTCAGCCGTAGCTTCGGCAAGATAGACATCGTGGGTAATGAGAAGCACGGCCCCTGGGAAGTCATTTAGCGCATAGATCAGGGCTTCGCGGCTATCGATATCAAGGTGAGACGTCGGCTCATCAAGGATTAGTACGTGGGGCTTTTCGATGGACATAAGTCCGAGCAAGAGCCGCACTTTTTCTCCGCCTGAGAGCTTCTCGACTTTGGTTTCCACTTTTTCGTGGCTAAAGCCCATTTGCGCAGCGGCTCCGCGTAATTGGTTTTGCGCGGTGCCTTTCGGAAGGGCGTGAGTGACATGGTCGAGAACGGTTTCGCCTTCGGTAAGCTCGTCCAGTTGGTCTTGGGAGAAGTACCCAATGCGTAAGCTGCGTGGGGCTTTGCGGGTCCCAGACATAAGTTCAAGGCGTTCTGCTATAGATTTAACTAGGGTGGTTTTGCCTTGGCCATTGGCGCCGACAATGGCGATCCGGTCTTCTGGATCAAGCCGCAGGTTCACACGGCTCAAAATTTTCGCGCCTTCGCCGTAACCCAAATCTGCATCTTCTAGCTCCAGCATGGGCGGAGCGAGTTTATCTTTTGGCGCAGGGAAGTTGAACGGCGTTGTGCGTTCAGATATTGGAATTGAAATTTCCTGCATCTTTTCGAGCATTTTAACGCGGGATTGGGCCTGACGCGCTTTGGACGCTTTGGCCTTAAAGCGGTCAACAAAGGCTTGAAGGTGGGCGCGGTCGGCGTCTTGTTTGACTTTTTGCGCTTCTAGCTGCGCCGTTTTCGCCGCCTGTAATGTCATCCAATCATCGTAACCGCCAGGTGTCACGGCAAGCTTTTGATGTTCCAGTGCCAATGTGTGTGTGACTGAGCGGTTTAGCATTTCGCGGTCATGGCTGACCATGATGACTGTGTGTGGGTATTTGCGGATATAGCCTTCGAGCCATGCCGCGCCTTCAAGGTCAAGATAGTTGGTCGGCTCATCCAGTAAGAGCAAATCAGGTTCGCTGACGAGAACGCCGGCAATAGCGGCGCGCATGCGCCAGCCGCCGGAAAATTCTTTCGTGGCGCGGTAGAAATCTGCAGTCTTAAAACCAAGACCTGCGAGGACAACGGCGGCGCGTGTATCGGCGTTCCATGCATCAATATCCATAAGCCGTTCGTGGATTTCGCCAATGCGGTCTGGGTCTGTCGCGGTATCGGCTTCCTGCATCAAGGCGTGGCGCTCTTGGTCTGCGGCAAGGACGACATCCATGATGGTATCATCCGTCGCGTCGACTTCCTGCGCAACCCAGCCAAGCCGCGCGCCTTTATTCAGGCGGACTGTGCTGTCATTGGTTGGGTTTTCAATTTCTTCGCGGATAATCCGCAAGAGCGTAGACTTGCCTGTACCGTTACGGCCAATAAGACCGACCTTCCAGCCGCTTGCAATTTGAGCAGAAGCTTGGATGAAAAGCGGGCGCGCTTGTACGCGGTAATCAAGGTCGGTAATCGTCAACATGGGCGGCCTATTATAGGGACACGCCGCGAAAGCAAGGGCAAAGGCCGTTTTTATCAGTCTTGGTCGATAAACTTACGAATATCCGCGAACACATCATAGAACATTTCTTCCGTTAGGCGCTTCGTGTTCGTGTTGTAACGGGAGCAATGATAGCTGGAATAGAGCCTAGGGCCGTTTGGGATGTCGTGGACCTTATGATGGCCGAACGGGTAATCTTTAAGCCGAAGCCCGAGCGCGCGGACCGTATTATCATGAGATATTTTCCCCAGCGTAAGGATAGCTTTAAGCGAGGAAAGGCTTTTAATCTGATCGGTCAGGAAAGGGCGGCAAGCCGTGCCTTCTGCGCCAATGGGTTTGTTCCCAGGCGGCAGGCAGCGTATGGCGTTGGTGATCATCGCGCCTGTGAGGGTCAGGCCGTCATCAATGCTTGCGCCGTATGTCCCGCGCGTGAAATTATATTGCGCAAGGGCCGCGAATAAAAGATCCCCCGCCCAGTCACCTGTAAACGGGCGTCCTGTTCTGTTAGCCCCGTGCATACCGGGGGCGAGCCCAACAATTAGCAGTTTAGGAGCCGTGTCGCCAAAACTTGGCACAGGCGCGTTATGATAGTCAGGGTGCGTCTCTCGCAGTTCCAAGAGAAAGCCCCGTAAACGAGGGCAGAGGGTGCAGTCTCGATGGGGCTCTGTAAAAGTGCTCACGTTTTCACCTCTTTACCGCGAAACAGATCCAATAGGCTTATGGATACAAAAGCGATGCCGTTCCGTTTTCCCATTGAATTAAGCTGAGAGCCTCTCATAAAGAGAGGGGGCTGTTCGCTGGGATAAGAAGTCATGGAAAAACCCGTCATGAAAGTATGTAAATTATGACCACAGCCTATATCGCGCTCGGGGCTAATCTGTCCAATAGGAAAGCCGCTTTTATCAAGGCCTTAAAAAAGTTGGAGAGCCATGGCGTGTCTGTGAGGGCTGTATCGGGCCTGTGGCAAAGCCCGTCATGGCCTCCAGGGCAGGGGCACCCAGATTATCTGAATGCGGTCGCAGAGGTAGAGTTTTTTGGGGCGCCGGAGAGCCTCTTGGATATCTTGCATACGGTAGAAGCGGATTTCGGGCGGGTACGTTCAGAGCGTAACGCGCCAAGGCCAATGGATCTGGATATATTGGATTTTGGCGGGATGCGCCTTGATAGCGAAAGACTGATACTACCTCACCCGCGGATGCTCTCTCGCGGTTTCGTGCTTTTCCCTCTGTCACAAGTCGCGCCGGACTGGCGCGATCCAATGTCGGCGAATCACTTAGAGCACTTTATTGCGAGGATTCCCCTCAGCGAAGTCCAGAAAATGTCGTATCAAGGACAGTTTTGGCCAAACGCTACTATTGAAGCACTGGAATCGCACAAAGATTGCTTAACAAAGTGTTAATTTTGTCACACAGCGCGACAAAATGACAGAAGGGTAATCTTTGTTCTAACTGTCGTATTTCTGTTACTTTAGTGTAATAGGCGCAGCACAAATACCCAATACACGCATTTCACCACGGAGTTTACAGTGAATACGGCTTTTAAAACCACACTACTATCAGGACTGCTCGGCGCATCTACCGTCGCGCTTTCAATGAGCCTTGCTACATCAGCAATGGCGCAAACAACAACATCGACCATCCAAGGTTATGTCACGGATTCCAACGGAGCACCGTTGTCAAACGCGACCGTTACCTTGACGAATGCTCTGACAGGATTTTCACGCACAGCAACGACTGGCGCTGGCGGTCAATTCGCCGTTCGCAACCTTTCGGTCGCTGGTCGTTACAATGTATCTGCTGTTTCTGGTGGATTCCAAGGTAAACGTGTTGAGGGCATCGCTTTGTCTCTCGGCGGAACAACTGATCTGAACTTTTCTCTTACAGCAGCAACTGAATTCGAAGACGAAATCATTGTTGTGGCCCAGCGCAACGTTCTTGCCGAAGTCGCTGTTGGCCCATCTGCCAGCTTTGGGATTGCAACTCTCGAAACAGCGCCTGCGATTAACCGCAACATTGCGGACATTATTCGCCTTGATCCGCGCGTCTACATTGATGAGTCTCGCGGCGACATCAACTCAGTACAGTGTGTCGGCCAAAGCTCTCGTTTTAACTCTGTCACGCTTGACGGAACAACAATGAATGATGCGTTTGGTCTAAACTCAAATGGTTACCCAACAGAGCGTATGCCATTCCCGTTCGATGCTATCGATCAGGTTTCAGTGGAAATCGCTCCATTTGACGTCAAGTATGGCGGCTTTACAGCGTGTAACATCAACTCGGTTACAAAATCCGGTACTAATGAAATCCACGGTGGTTTCTTTGCTGATTACACAAGCGATGCTCTTCGTGGCGGTAAAGTTGACGGCCAAGACACAGCTTTTGATGACTTTGACGAAATCCGTTACGGCTTCAATGTTGGCGGCCCAATCATCAAAGACAAATTATTCGCACATGTTTCATACGAGAAGCTCGAAGGCGCTAACACGTTCAACGTGAATGAAACAATCGGCACAAATGCGTTCCAAGTTTCTCAAGCCGACCTTGATGAAATCGCGTCTATTGCAAACACAATTTATCAGTATGACCCAGGCACAACACCTTCAAGCTTTGATAATGCCGATGAAAAAATCCTTGTTAAGCTCGACTGGAACATAAACGATAACCATCGCGCAGCGTTCACCTACAATTATAATGACGGTAACAATACAGTACGGTCTGATGGCGATAGCGATGAGTTCGAATTCTCAAATCACCTTTATAACCGCGGTTCAAAACTTCAGTCCTACGCTGGTGCGATCTACTCCGATTGGACAGATAACTTCTCCACAGAGCTTCGTTTAAGCTACCTTGATTTCGCGAATGATGTACGCCCTGTTGGCGGAACTGACTTTGGTGAAATTCAAATCAGCACTGCAAATGATGTGACAGTTTACCTTGGTGGTGATGATAGCCGTCAATCAAACGTCCTTAACTATGATCAACTTGATATGTCTTTCCGGGCTAACTACGATCTAAATGACCATTCATTGTTCTTTGGTATTGATCGTCAGTCTCTCGAAGTCTTCAACCTCTTTGTTCAGCACACAGATACTGAAATCCGGTTTAATAGCATCAATGATTTCCGTAACGGAAATGCGGCACGCGTTTATTATAATAACGCACCGTCACAGAACCCTAACGATGCTGCGGCTGACTGGGGATATGCGATTAACTCAGTATATGGCCAAGACGAGTGGCAAGTGAATGATAGCTTATCTGTCATCGCAGGTCTGCGTTATGATTGGTACACAACGGATGATCTTCCGACGGAAAACCCTGGGTTCGTTGCCGATTACGGGTTTTCAAACTCACAAAACCTTGACGGTGAAGGCCTGCTTCAACCTCGCTTAGCCTTTACATGGGACGCAAAAGAAGACTTGCAATTCCGCGGTGGCGTTGGCCGTTATTCTGGCGGTAACCCAAATGTATGGCTGTCAAACAACTACTCTGCGAACAATATCGACCAAGTCGGTACAACACGCTTTGGTGTGGACCTGTTCTCGCAGACTTATTTCGGCGCGGAAGATGGTGTGCCTAACAGTGCGGGTTATGCTATCCCAGGTATCGTTTGGGATGACGTCGCTACGGGTAATGGTAGTAACTTCGAGCTGAACTACTTAGATCCAGACTTTAAGATCCCTTCCGATTGGAAATATTCAATCGGTGCTAACTGGACACCTGATTTTGATACGGGCGAAGGTGTTTTCGGCGGCGTTTGGGCCTTCCAAGGTGACCTTCTTTGGTCAAAAGGCAAAGACACAGCGATAGTCAAGCGCGGCGACCTTGTTCAAAATGGTACACAAGTCGTAAATGGCGTTACTGTTCCTATCTATACTAGCCCGTTAATGGATAGTTTTGTTCTGACAAACAGCAGTGTTGGTAACGAATCATTCGTCGCTTCATTGGGTGTTACAAGAGATTGGGACAATGGATTTAAGGCGACACTTGGTTACGCTTATAGCGATGCTAAAGATGTCTCACCAATGACAAGCTCTGTTGCTTTTTCAAACTATAATAACCGAGCTTTTATCGATCCACAGGAAGAAGTTCTAGCGACGTCAAATTACAATATTAAGCATCGTGTTTCCGGGTCTCTTAGCTACACGAAAGACTACTGGAAAAATTACGATACAAAGATCTTTGCATTCTTCCAGCATAGCACAGGTCGTCCTTATAGTGTCGTCGATAAGAACCCGAACAGCTACTATGGCTTCACGCCTTACCTTGAAGGCGCTATTTTGTTGCCAGGCGAAGTGCGTAATGGCCGGACAGGCCCGTCTTGGACGAAGCTTGATTTGAAGATCTCTCAAGACCTTCCTGGTTTCCGCGAAGATGACCGTGCACAAGTCTTTATGGTAATTGATAACTTGACCAACCTTATCAATGATGAGTGGGGCGTATTGAGCAACCCAAGCTTCCCGCGCACGCTTACGCCACTACAAACACCATCAACCATTATTGATGCTTCGGCTTACGAAGTTCGCTTTGGCTTTAACTATGATTTCTAGCCTTTTGGTTTAGATCTATGATAATGAGGGGGAGGGCTATGCCCTCCCTTTTTGCTTTGATGAGGTATATATGACGTTTTCTCGCCGCTCAGTCGTGGGTTCCATCGGGGCCTTGTCTTTGGCTGGATGTGCAAGCACCGGAGGCGTAATTGCGCCGTCGGCCGCGCGCCTTAATAGCAATCCGAAATATGTGCAAAACCTGTTCACGCTTGGCGTCGCCAGCGGCGATCCCTTATCCGACGGCTTTGTTATATGGACACGGCTTGCCCCGAACCCTCTCGAAGAAATGGGCGGAATGGAAGGGCCTATGCCTGTCCTATGGCAAGTGTCCGAAGATGAGAGCTTCGGCAACATTGTTGCGCAGGGCCGTAAAATGGCAACCTCCGAATGGGCGCACAGTGTTCACGTCGAGATCAGCGGTCTTCGTCCGCATAGAGCTTATTTTTACCGCTTTATTGCTGACGGGCAGGATAGCCCCACGGGCCGTGCGAAGACTACGCCAAAACTTGGCGCGCAAACGGACAGCTTGAAGTTCGCTTTCGCGTCGTGCCAACATTACGAGCAGGGATTTTTCAATGCCTATCACGATATGGTGGAACAAGACCCTGATCTAATCGTCTTCCTTGGCGATTATATTTACGAGTCGAGCTGGGGGCCGCAGGTCCGCCGCCAGTCGGTCAGTGACGCCATGGACCTCAAGGACTACCGAGAGCTTCACGCGCAATATAAACTCGATCCAGCCTTGCAAGCCGCGCACGCGCACGCGCCGTGGCTTTTCATTTGGGATGACCACGAAGTCGCCAATGATTATGCGGGGATGAACGACGAAAACTATATGCCCATAGAAGACTTTGCCCGCCGCCGCGCCGGAGCGTACCAAGCCTATTATGAGCATATGCCGATCCGTTTGCGCTCGCGTCCGCGCGCGGATGACATGAGGCTCTATGATTATTTCCACTATGGCAACCTGATGACACTCGCATTGACAGACGGCCGTCAATACCGCGCTGATCAAGCGTGCCAAACGCCTGATGACGGCGGCGCGCAGCTCGGGATGTGTCCTGAACTGCTCGACGAAACGCGTTCTATGTTTGGGCCGAAACAAGAGCGCTGGCTGATGGGATCACTTGCGCGTTCTGGCGCGGTTTGGGAAGTCATCGCGCAGCCGACACTGTTCTCTAAGCTATTCCAGAAAAACCGCGAAGGGCAGTACGGCTCTTGGACTGATGGTTGGGATGGTTATGTCGGAACACGCAACATGATTTTGAACGCTGTTGCGCAGCGCCGTCCGAAGAACTTCATCTCCATTGGCGGCGATATGCATAGCTGGTGGCAGGCTGATCTAAAAGCTGATTACCATGATCCAGAATCAACGACCATCGGTACCGAATTTGTGACAACGTCGATCACGTCTCACTCTTATGCTTATAGCCGCTTTACGGCCATGCTTCCTGATAATCCTCACATTCACTTCTTTGATGACCGTAAACGCGGTTACGCTATGGTCGATGTCACGCGGGATCAATGGACGGTACGCTTACGGGAAATGGACGATGTCTATTCACCTAAGGGGACAGCGGCTACGCGGCATACCTTTGTCGTCGAGAGCGGAAAACCTGGCGCAGTCCTCGCCTAAGACTTGATCTTAGGTGCAATATTCCCGATAGAGAGCCCTTAGTGGCTGCAGGAGCGATACATGGAATGGGGACTCAAATTACAGGCTATCTTAGGCCTGGTGGTCTTTGTGGCTATCGCGTGGAGCGTCAGCGAAAACCGTAAAATTTTCCGTTGGAAATTGGTGCTAACAGCGATTGGTCTGCAATTTGTCCTCGCCCTTATCATGCTCAAAGTCGGGCTGATTCAAGACTTTTTCTTTTGGCTCAACGGCGGCGTCGTCGCCCTAGAGCAGGCCACTGTCGAAGGCACGAAATTCGTGTTCGGCTATCTGGGCGGCGGTGAATTGCCGTTCGAACAAACAGGCCCTCCCGGTAGTGACTATGTGTTTGCGCTTCGGGCTTTGCCACTCATTTTGATCATTGGCGCGCTTACGAGCCTTCTAACCTATTGGAAAATTCTGCCATTGATCATTGATGGTTTCTCGCTGTTGCTGCGTAAAACTATGGGTATTGGCGGCGCGGTTGGCCTTGCTGCTGGCGCGAACGTTTTTGTCGGCATGGTAGAATCGCCCATGTTTATTCGCGATTACCTTGACCGCTTAACACGCACAGAATTATTCGTCGTTATGACCCTCGGCATGTCCACGATTGCTGGAACGGTTTTGATCCTATTTGTCAATATTCTCAGCAGTGTTCTCCCGAACGCACTCGGTCACCTTTTGATCGCCTCGATCATCAGTCTCCCTGCGGCTATCTCTATCGCTATGATTATGGTTCCGGAGACGGAAGACACGAAGACACAGGTCAAGATGCCGCCCAAGCATGATTATGCGGGGTCTATGGACGCGATTGTGCAGGGCACGATGTCAGCAGGTAAAGTTCTTATGAGCGTGATTATCATGCTGATTGTCTTTGTTGCATTGGTCGCGATCGTGAATTCTTTACTGGGCAATCTACCGGACATTGGCGGTGCGCCTCTAACAATTGAGCGCGGCATGGCGTGGATTATGGCGCCGGTCTGCTGGCTCATGGGTATACCGTGGGAAGACGCGCAGCTGTCTGGTGAGCTTATGGGCGTTAAGACTGTTTTGAACGAGCTTTTGGCGTTCATTCAGCTCTCGCAGATTGACCCAAGCGCCATGAGCGAGCGGTCACGTATTATCCTCAGCTACGGCCTTTGCGGCTTCTCTAATTTCGGCGCGCTCGGTATTCTTATTGGCGGGCTTACGGCTCTTGCGCCCAACCGGCGCGAAGAGATCGCGGCTCTGGGGCTGCGGGCTATTTTGTCCGGCACGCTTGCCACATGCTCTACTGCGGCAATTGTCGGTCTCATCATATAAGGCTTGAAATCATGTCTCATTTTGATCCCATTTCTTTTAGCCTTTGGGCGCAGGACAAAGCGGCGTTCTCAGAAAAGCTAGGGCGCTCCTTTCGGGAAACCGGATTTGCGGTCATCGCTGACCACCCGATTTCAACAGTATTAATCGGGGACACTTTAGGCGCGGCGAAAAGCTTTTTTGAGCTACCGGTGCAAGACAAGCATAAATATTTTGACCCTGATGGCGGCGGACAGCGTGGCTACACGCCGTTTGCTTCGGAGAATGCAAAGGGGCAGACAGCGGCCGATCTTAAGGAGTTTTGGCACACAGGGCGTGACGTACCGGAAAGCTCGCCTCTACGCGCGCACATGCCGGATACGCCGTCAGTTACGGATGTTGCCGAGTTTGACGGCGCAACACAGTCGATGTTTACGGCCCTCGATGAATTTGGCGCGCAGCTTTTGCGAGCGACGGCCTTGCATTTGAACCTTAGTGAAAACTGGTTCGATGATAAGGTCAATGTTGGCAATTCGATCTTGCGGCTTTTGCATTACCCGCCGCAGCTCTCGCCGCCGCCTGCAGGATCAGTTCGGGCTGGGGCCCATGAAGACATCAATGTGATCACGCTTCTGCTTGGCGCGGAAGAGGCTGGGCTACAAGTCAAACACCGGTCTGGTAAGTGGCTCGATATCAATCCGCCCGCGGGCACGATTGTCATAAATTGCGGGGATATGCTTCAACGTTTGACGGCGGGCATATTGCCGTCAACTACGCACCGCGTTTTAAACCCGTCGCCAGAGCGTGCGAAATTTCCGCGTTATTCCTATCCGTTTTTCTTGCACTTCAACAGCGACGTCCTGATTGAAGCGTTGCCAACATGCGTGGAAGAGGGCGGAACAGCCGAGCCACCAATCACAGCGATTGATTACTTAATGGAACGCCTACGCGAAATCGGCCTCGTTAAAGACTAAGGTTGAACGTCAAAGCCCGAACATCATGCCCGCGATTGCAGCGTTCATGAGGTTTGCAAGCGATGCTGCGATGACGGCTTTAACACCCATGCTAGCGATGTCCGACATGCGGTCAGGGATGAGTGTTCCGAGGCCGCCGAGAAGGATAGCGATAGAGCCAAGGTTAGCAAAGCCGCACAAAGCAAACGTTAGAATAACGACAGTGCGCTCTGACAGACCTTCCTGAATTTTCGTAAGACTGTCATAGGCGATGAATTCATTGACGACGATTTTCTCGCCGAAAATTCCGCCCGCTTGAACGGCCTCGCTCCACGGTACATTCAGGAGATACATAAGCGGGGCAAAAATGTACCCAAGGATCGACTGCATGGATAGGTTTTCAAGGCCAACGAGGCTGCCGGCCCATCCTAAGATGCCGTTGAGCATGGCGATCAAAGCTACAAAGGCGAGAACCATCGCGCCAATGTTGACGGCCAGTTTAAGTCCGTTTTGCGCGCCAACGGCTGCGGCCATAATCACATTGGTATGGTCGCGAGTGTCTGCCATAGCGTAGACTTTTTTCGCCTCTGATTTTGTATCGCCGGGAGGGTCTGGCATGATGATCTTAGCCATCAAAAGTCCGGCTGGGGCCGACATAAAGCAGGCCGCGATAAGGTATTCTGGGTTTACGCCCATGGCTACATAGCTCAGCAAAACAGACCCTGCGATAGAGGCAAGGCCAGAGACCATGATCGTGAACAGCTCATGCCGATTAATGCTGGGAAGGTAGGGCTTCAGGGACAGCGGCGCTTCAGTCTGGCCGACAAATATGTTCGCCACAACATTGAGCGATTCGACGGGTTTGGTGTCGGTCAAGAATCCAATGGCGCGTCCGCCAACCCGAACAATAAGTTGCATAATGCGCAGGTGATAGAGCACCTCCATCAAAGCCGCAAAAAAGATGATGACGGGTAGAACGCGGACGAGGAAGCTAAACCCGTCTACATTTGTGGCGAGGTTCCCGAAGACCATATTGATACCAGCTTCGGCGTAGCCCAAAAGCCCTTGAACGCCGAGGGCAATAGATTGCAGAACTGATTGCCCAAAATCCACATAGAGCACAAACCACGCAATAATAAGTTGGAGCAACAAACACGGGACAACCGTTCTTAAACGGATCGCTTTTTTGTTATTTGAGAGCAGAAAGGCAAGGCCTAATATAAAGGCCATACCGAGCAGGCCGAACGCTGGATGATGCATGTTTTCCCTCTTAACAAAGTCTTAAGTGTTAAATCAGGTCAGCACCCATTTTGCAATCAAACTGTCACAAAGACTGTCAATATCATCAACATATTCGCTTTGCTCAATGATACGGTCGGCATGTTCTGAGGAAGGAATAACAAAACCTTGATGGCTTGGACGAACATGGGCTTCAAACTGCCATTTGATTTCGGTCTCTACGCGTCCGCGCTCCACAGTATCTCTCTTGATACGACGTTTTAGCCGCGTCGGTTCTTCGCATTTAAGGAAGTATGCGTAATCAAAAAGGGCCCGTACTTGAGGGGCTGTCAATATGAGTATGCCCTCAAGAATAATAACAGGCGCAGGATTGAGCGGTATATCATTGTCCACTCGGTGGTGAGTTTCAAAATCATAGGCAGGAGGAGTAATGGGGTGGCCGTTTTTAAGTGTGCTCAAGTCTTCCGCTAGGCGATCAAAGTCAACACTATTGGGATGATCAAAATTAGGCAGTGCGTCCGTAAAGGTTCGCGTTCTGATATCATGGTAGTAATCGTCTTGGCGAAGCAGGAGGCATTTATCAACGCCAATGCGGCGCTGTAAATGTTCAGCTAGCGTTGTTTTTCCGGAACAGCTCCCGCCGCATATGCCTATGAGAATAGTCATCGATTTTGTCTTGCTATACGGACCTAACCTGCGAGAGCCTCATCTAGCAATTCTTGTAAACCGACGGTGTCGGCGCCAGAAATATGGCCACCATTGATCATAAAGAACGGAGTGCCGCCAAACATAGGAATCTGCCGCGCCGTATCGATATTGTCTTCAATGTGAATGGAGATCGTAGGGTCAGCCATGTCTTTGTCAAAAAGATCCATGTCGAGACCAATCTCTTTCGCAATCGCATTGATAGAGTCTGTGCTAAGCGACCTTTGTGCCATGAGTTCAAAGTGCATGCTTTCATATTTACCCTGGCGTCCGGCGGCTAGGGCGGCTTTCGCCGCTGTGCGGGACGAGGCCGCTTTCAAGATCGGTAATTCTTTGAAGATAACCCGAACGTCTTTGGGGTGCTTTTCCATTGTCTGTTGGAGCCAATCGGTAGAGCGTTTGCAGAACCCGCAATTATAGTCAAAAAACTCAACGATCGTGACTTTGGCATCATCTGGGCCAATGACGACATCGCGTTTGTCTTTGAAAATGTTGTCATGCACGGCTTCAAGCGCTTCGCTCTCTTCCTTAGCATTTAGCGCTATAAGCGCGTCGCGGACGACTTCTGGGTTTTCCAGCAAATACTCTTTTACGATTTTTTCAATGTCGCCGCGGTTAAGATCACCGGCAGCGCCGGCCGGAGAACAGGCCGCTGCGCTCATGGCTATGGCTGTCAAAGTCATGGTTTTAATGTATTTCACGGGAGGGTCTCCAAATTTTCAAATGTGCTTATCACAGCATTCTTTAAGCTTGCCTAATGATTTGGGCTGTTCCTTAACCTTACCGGCGTTTTTTTGCCAGCTGCGAATCGGCGATCACGATAATGTCACTGGCGCGTCGCCATTGTGGTTGATTGCGCGTCAGATCTTCTTGTGCCCGCTGCGCAAAGGAGCGAGCACGGTTAAGGTCGCCCATGTTAAAGGCTTGTTCTGCAATTGCATATTTTGCGAGCGGCTCTTGGCCAAGCCGTCCGTAAGCCTGTGATAGATGATACCACGCATAACTGCTGTCTGTTTCTTTTTGTAGGGCCGATTTGAGCAAGATAACAGCCTCATTAAGCTCCTTCGGCTCATCCGTTTCGATTAGGGCTTGCGCGAGAGCGATTTCAAATAATGGCGAGTCCGGCTTAAGCTCAATTGCGCGGCGCATAGGGGCAATTGCTTCCGTGCCTTTACCGCTTTCATACAGCACCTGTCCCATTAGCTCATGATAATAAGGGTTGTTGGCATCAATCTTGATCAGCTCGTCAATTTCTTTGGTGGCGCTGTTGAGGCTGGCACTGCGGAAATAGGCAACAGCGCGGGCATAGTGGGCCTCTGCGGAGGTGTCTTCATGCGGGTAGCGCGTGAAGACCTGCTGCGGCGATTCTAAAAACCCGCGCAGTTTGGCTTTAGCAATTTCAAGTTTTCTTATGTCTTCAGCAGAATCAAGTGTGTTTGTGTAAGGGCTTTCATCGACAATTTCGCGTAAGGAATCGATCCGTTCACTAGAAAGTGGGTGACCACGAAAGTACGGGTAACGCCGCGCATTTGAGAGCACTTCTTGATAGCGAAATTTTTCAAAGAACTGAATGAGCCCCATGCCGGACTGGCCGGTACGCTCCATATATTGCGCTGCATATTGGTCTGCCGCTGCTTCGTTTGTACGGGAATAAGCCAGAACTTCTAAAACGCCAAATTGTTGCGATCCGCCTAGGATCAACGCGCCAGCCTCGCCTTCGCCGGCCAGAATAGCGGCAAGACCAATACCCGCGGCAATTAACATTGCGCCGTAAGCGCTTCGGTTGCCGTAATCACTACGGGCTAAATGCGCGCCGGCAATGTGGCCTGTTTCGTGGGCGATAACGCCTTTAAGCTGGTTCGGTGTTTCGGCCTGCAGGATCAATCCGGTGTGGAAAAAGATGTTTTGTCCGCGCGTCACAAAGGCATTAAGCGAGGAATCGTTGACGATGTAGATATCAACGCTGTCGGGGTTAAGGCCTGCGGCTCTTATGATCGGCGTGGAAAAGTCCTGTAATATAGACTCGATTTCGGTATCGCGGATCAAAGATTGCGCCGAGGCTGACAGCGTCCCCGCACACAGCAAAACACTCGCCATAAGCAAGCGAAGACTTAGCAGCCGAAATTGAGGCAAAAAAGTCATGACGTCATTTATCCTTGATGTACTTTATTTGTTACATCGCAATTTGACGGTTTGTACAGCGGCGTCAAGTGAAGCCGCTGTAACATTACAGTGAAATGAAGACCTATTTACGTTTGAGCGGCCACCATCCCCGTTTTTTCTTGGAATCATCCGCCGTGCTATCACCTTGCGGTTTTGGCTCAGGCGTTGCCGCTTCTGTAGGCTTAGTTGCCGCTGGTTTCGCCTTAGGCGCGGCTTTTGTCACGGGTTCAGTTTTTTTTTCTGACGCGTCCGTTTCCTTTTTAGGCGCTACTTTTTTAGGCGCGGCTTTCTTGGGCGCGGCTTTGCGGGCAGGGGCCTTCTTCCTTGCCGCAGGTTTCGGCTTTGCCTCTGCATCGGATTTTTCCTCAACCTTTGGCGCCGCTTTCTTAGCCGGAGCTTTTTTAGGGGCTGCTTTTTTCGGTGCAGCCTTTTTAGCGGGTGCCTTTTTTGCCGCTGGCTTTTTAGGCGCCGCTTTACGGGCAGGGGCCCTCTTACGCGCTACTTTTTCCTCTGCAGGCGCTTCGGCGGCAGTTTCAGCAGGCGTTGACGGTTCTGCGTCTGAATTGCGCGTTGGCGCCTTTCGTCTGCGGCTCGTCGAGGCTGCTTTCGCTTTCACCGGCGTTTTTGCGCGGGGCCTCGCAGGCGCCTTTACGGCTTCTGTTGAAGATGTGTCTTCATCTGTAGCCGGCTTTGGCTTGCGAGCCGGAGCCTTGCGGCGTGCAGCTGAACGCGGTTTGCTTGAACGCTCACCATCATCAGAGGCCGCTTTGGCAGGCGTCTCTTTCTTCTCTTGGCTCTCGGGCGTATCGCTTTCAGGTTTTGGCTTCCGGCTTGGCGCTTTGCGGCGTGCTGTGGAGCGGGCTTTTTCGGGCTTATCGTCAACCGCTACTACTTCAGCGTCTGCCTTTGCCGGTGCTGGTTTTCTCCGTCCGCGTTTAGGCGCAGCGTCTTGATCGCCGTCCGTGCTATTCGTCTCGCCGTCGGCACCGGATTTAGCAGGCTTACGGCGTCTACGGCGTGGTCTCTTACCTTCAGACGTATCGTCTATGTCGCTTTTAGTGTCTTCGGAGGAAGGGGCAGACTTTTGAGTGTCGCCATCCTCTTGAGACTGCGTATCTTCACCGGAGTTTTCCGCGTCTGGCTTACGGCGACGTCCGCCTCTGCGGCCTCTGCGTCGGCGTTTGCCTTGGCCTTCATCATCTTTGTCTGAATCAGATTTACTATCGGCCTTCTGGCCTTTGTTCTTATCGGATGCAGTCTCATCCGCGCCTTCGCCGTCATCTTCAGGTTTGTCGCGTTTGGTGTTGCGGTTGTTTTGATGACGGGCTTTATCCGCTTCGCGTTCCTGCTTCTTGAGGTCTTTTTCAATAGCAATAAGCGGATCTTCAGCGCCAGAGTCGGCAGATTCTAGAACTTCCACTTCGAAAGCCGGACGGATCAGCGTGTCATCGCCGACAAGTTCCGTGAACACATTAAACTGTGTGTCCACAGATGTAAGAAGTTCGCGCTTTTCGTTAAACACATAGAGCGCGACATCAGGCGCAACTTTTAAGCGGATACGCTTAGCTTTGCCGCGAACGCCGATTTCTTCAACGGCGCGAATGGCACGTAGGGCGCTAGATTCGATTGTGCGCTTGCGGCCAACGCCCGCGCAATGATCACAATGCGCTGTGGAGCCTTCGAGAAGGCTGCGGCGGCGGCGTTGCCGCGAAATTTCCATGAGGCCGAACTGTGAAATTCGGCTGTTTTGAACACGTGCGCGATCTCTAGCGAGAGCGTCTTTCATACGTTTCTCAACGGCGCGGTTATTGCGGTTCTCGTCCATGTCGATGAAGTCGATGACGATTAAGCCCGCGAGGTCACGAATACGCATTTGGCGCGCAACTTCTTCTGCGGCCTCAAGGTTGGTTTTCAGAGCCGTGCGCTCTACGTTCCGTTCTTTTGTAGAACGGCCTGAGTTAACATCCACAGACACAAGCGCTTCTGTTGGGTGGATAACCAAATATCCGCCGGATTTAAGCTGAACGACAGAGTCGAGACTGTCTTCGATCTGGCTTTCAACATGGTAGCGCAGGAATAGCGGAATGTCTTCTTTGTAGGCTTTGACGTTCTTTGCGTGGCTCGGCATGAGCATCTTGATGAAGTCTTTGGCCGTCTTGTAGGCTTCGTCGCCTTGAACGAGAACTTCGTCGATGTCTTTATTGTAGAGATCGCGGATCGAACGCTTAACCAAATTGCCTTCCTCGTGAATGAGGGCAGGGGCAATGGAGCTTAGGGTCGTATTGCGCGTGGTTTCCCACAAGCGGCAGAGATAGTCATAATCTCGTTTGATCTCTAGCTTCGTGCGTTTGGCTCCGGCCGTGCGGACGATGACACCCATGCCTTGAGGAACGTCGAATTCAGAGACAACCGATTTGAGACGTTTACGGTCAGCCCCGTTTGGAATTTTGCGGGAAATACCGCCGCCGCGAGGCGTGTTAGGCATCAATACGCAATACCGTCCAGCCATAGATAGGTAGGTTGTCATTGCCGCGCCTTTATTGCCGCGTTCTTCTTTGACAACTTGGATCAGAAGGATCTGGCCGCGCTTGATGACTTCTTGAATTTTGTAGCGGCGGCGCGACATACGCTTTCGGCGAGACGTGGCTGTTTGCGTTTGCTCGGCAACGACATCTTCGTCTTCAGCAACGGTTTCAACATCGTCATCATCGCTTTCGTCGCCGTCAGCTACGCTGTCAGTTTCTGCCGTGTCGGCATTACTGATGTCTACTGCGTCCGTATCGGATTCGGCATTTTCAGCGTCTTCTTCAATGGCTTCGTCTTCGGCAATGTTTTCCGCTTCTTCCGCTTCTAAAAGCGCAAGACGGTCTTCGTAAGGAATTTGGTAGTAATCAGGGTGGATTTCGGAAAAAGCGAGAAAGCCGTGACGATTGCCGCCATACTCAACAAACGCGGCTTGCAGTGACGGTTCGACCCGTGTGACCCGCGCTAAATAGACATTTCCGCGTAATTGGCGTTTATTGCTGCTTTCAAAATCAAGTTCTTCGATCCGTGATCCGTTGACGATAACCACCCGCGTTTCTTCCGGGTGGGATGCATCGATAAGCATTTTCTTTGACATGTAAGTCTCCAAGATGCCTCATGTCTCTCCTCGGTCGCGCCAAGAGGGCTGCGGAAGATGGAGAGAGAGGCGTAAGTGTTTGAATAATTGAATGTTTCGCAGCGCAGACAGCTCCATCGGATCTTTCCGAATGTCTAACATATTGAATGAGCTCAGTGCGCATGGTTAACCTGTGTGATGTGCCGATTGGCACGATTATCGCCGCGTTCATGTTATTGGGGAGGGGCTAAAGTAAGCTCTAAATCACCCGCTGACTCTCCGGCGTTGAGCTTGTCTGCACCATTTTGCAAGCATGCGCAAAGTATTTTGTGTGAAAAACCCGCAATTCCTTTTTTCTGGTAACCTAATTTTTAGTCTCTACCCGTTATCAAGTTTTTGTTTACTATGTTTATAAGAGGCAACGTGTACCGTTTTATTGGAATTTTATGCGGCATCTGGATGATGCTCGGTGCGGTCTCGGCTGAAACCGTGTCTGGTGTGACCTATGTGGTTTCCGGTCAAGAAACCCATATTTCCGTTCATATGTTAAACGCAGCCACGCCGCCCAAGATATTTCAGCTCGGCGGCGATAGCCCGCGTGTGGTCCTTGATTGGGAAAACGCCGACATTGGAGCTACGCTTCCGCAAAGCCAGCCATCCGTATCAGCTCATGTTAAAGGCTTGCGCCACGCACAGCACGGCGAAAACGGCGTTAGGCTAGTTTTTGATTTGGAAAACGGCGCGAGCCTTTTATCTCACGCCTTAGCGCCCGGTACGGTGAATCTCCAGATACAAGGGGTAACAAAGGTGAAAACCCGAGGCGTGCCGCCCGTGCAGGCTACGCCGACGACAACCACGCCAACAGCATCTCGTTATTTTGAAAGCCAAGTGCCGTATCCCCGTTTAAAGCCCTCAGGTTCCCGTGCCCAGGTCACAGCGATAGCAAAACCTAAGAAACCAGTCATTGTTATCGACGCAGGTCATGGAGGGCGAGACCCAGGATCAATTGGTAAGCGCCAAGGGACGTATGAAAAAATCATTACGCTAAAAGCCTCCAAAGAACTGAGAACTCAATTGTTGGCGACAGGGCGGTATGATGTAATCATGACCCGTAGCGGGGATAGCTATGTTGATCACGAAGAACGCATCAGGATCGCGCGCGCGGGCGGCGGGGATTTGTTTATATCTATTCATGCGGACTCGACTAAAACAAGCACAGCGCGCGGGGCGTCAGTCTATACATTGGCTGACCGCGCGAAGAAGCGGACAAAAGAAATTATCAACACGCAAAATTGGGTGATGGATGTTGATTTGACAGAGCAGAGCGACCCTGTGGGAGATATCCTCGTGGACTTAGCACAGCGCAAAACCATCTCTCAGTCGACGAAGTTTGCTGATGCACTTATTGATCAACTTTCTGGTTCAACCCGTTTGATCGGGAATACTCACCGAAGGGCCGGTTACTTCGTCTTACTTGCGCCCGACGTTCCTGCTGTGTTGCTGGAGCTTGGATTTTTGTCCAATAGCCACGACGAAGTGCTACTACGGTCGCCATCACATCGTAAAAAAATGATGGGATCGGTTGTGACTGCCATTAATGGGTACTTTGACAATCAAAAGCCGTGACGGCGCGAAAGTAACCGCCTATACAACGCTTGGAATCGCAAAGGTCACATTCGCGCCCTATTTTTGCAACATTTGGCGGGTTAAGTGTCTTGAGTTCGTATTACGTGGAATAAAATGAAAAAACTCCTCTCATATTTTCAATGGAAATATATCAAATGGGTGCTGGCCGTCGGCAGTTTTATCGGTGTTGCCATAGCGATATTTGTCGTCGTTTACGTGGTGCGAGTCACAAAAGATTTGCCAAGCGTTCAGGTTTTGAGAGAGTATAAACCGCCAGTTATGACCCGTGTCCACGCGGGCGACGGAAAACTCATTACCGAGTTTAAAAAAGAAGCCCGTGTTTTCGTACCTGTCGAAACTATGCCGAAAAGCCTTCAGCATGCGTTCGTCGCAGCAGAAGACCAGCGCTTTTATGAGCATAACGGCTTTGACGAAAAAGGCTTCGCCCGTGCGATGCTTGCCAATGTTGGCCATGTCTTGAAAAACGAACGCCTTGAAGGCGGCTCCACGATCACTCAGCAAGTCGCAAAGAACTTTTTCGATGATGGACGTACCATCGAACGGAAAGTGCGCGAGATTGTCATTGCGGGCCGGATTGAAAAAGCGATGGATAAAGATCACATCCTCGAGCTTTATCTAAATGAGATCTACTTTGGCCGAGGCGCTTACGGCGTGGCGGCGGCGTCGCTCAACTATTTCGGCAAGCCGATGAAAGACTTAGATCTTGCGGATGTGGCCTACCTTGCTGTTCTCCCGAAGGCGCCGAATAATTACCAAGTCACAGATCCAGCAAAAAAGGAACGGGCATTACGCCGCCGGAACTACGTTTTGTCTCGTATGGTTGAAGACGGGTATGCGGATGAAGCCGAGGCAGAAGAGGCGAAGACAAAAGACATTGAAGTTGTCGACCGCTTTGACGGCGAAGAATATTTGGCGGCTGAGTATTTTGTCGAAGAAGCCCGTAAGAAAATTTTCGATATGTACGGCGAAGATGAGCTCTATGAAGGCGGGCTCTCTATTCGGACAACACTGGACACTAAAATGCAGCTCGCGGCGCGGCGCGCCTTGCGTAACGGCCTAGAAGCTTATGACCGCCGCCACGGCTACCGCGGCGCTATCGGGCATTTTGATGATTTCACAGATTGGAAAACGCGCCTTGCCGAGTTTGAAGCGCCAAGAGACATTGATGATTGGCGCAAGGCGCTTGTTATGGAAGTGGAAACTGCATCCGCAAAACTCCGCTTTGACGTTACCAAAGAAAATGACGCGCTTGCAGAAGGCGAAGAGAAAATCAGCGATGAGGGCACTCTAACGCTCGAAGGCGCGAAATGGGTTGCCCCGGGAAAGATCAATAAAGAAAGCGGTAAAACGAGCTTGAAGCTAACCGACGTGGTTAAAGTCGGCGACATTATTTTAGTACAACCTGCCAAAGATGAGGGGACCTATAATTTACGCCAAGTACCTGAGGCCAATGGCAGTATTATTGCGATGGACCCGCACACGGGGCGCGTTCTTGCGATTGTCGGCGGCTACAGCTTTGCTCAAAGCCAGTTCAATCGCGCCACGCAGGCAAACCGCCAGCCGGGGTCGTCCTTTAAACCTTTCGTTTATGCTGCCGCGCTTAATAACGGCTTCACGCCCGCATCGCAGGTTCTTGACGCGCCCTTCGTCATTGCACGGCAGGATATTAAGTGCGACGAAAATGAAAGCGGCGTGCTCGAATTGCGCAGTACAGATGAAGATGGCCAAAGCCCTGATGCGGAGGAAGAGGCTGCTGAAAATGATGAGTGCGAACGGTTCTACAAGCCAAGCAACTATGCGGCAGGCCGCTTTTACGGGTTGAGCACTTTGCGCCTCGGTCTCGAAAAGTCTCGAAACGCTATGACCGTCCGTTTGGCCAATGACATCGGCATGGCGCCGATCATGCGTTATGGCCGTGAGTTTGGTATTTATGACGAAGTAAAGCCAGAGCTCGCTTGGGCGCTAGGCGCGGGCGAAACAACGCTTATGCGCCTCGCCAAGGCTTACTCTATTCTTGTAAACGGCGGCAAAGATGTAACGCCTAACTTAATTGACCGCGTCCAAAACGGTGCTGGCGAAACTATTTTTGTCAGCGAAGGCAAACGCTGCGAGGCGTGCTCGGTGCCTGAGTGGGACGGAGCGTCACCGCCGGAACTACCCGATGAGCGCAAAGTCATCATTGATCCGGTGACCGCTTACCAAGTCGTCTATATGATGAAAGGTGTGGTTGATAACGGAACTGGCGTGTCTATTCGGTCATTGGGGCGTCCCCTTGGCGGTAAAACGGGTACGACCAATGATTATCTCGATGCGTGGTTTATGGGCTTTTCGCCTGATTTGGTCGCCGGTGTTTATGTCGGTTATGATACGCCAAAGCCCCTCAATAATGAGGCAGGCGCTACAGCCGCTGCGCCTATTTTCAAAGAGTTCATGGGCGAAGTCCTTAAAGATCAACCGATTGTACCGTTTCGTATCCCAGAAGGCGTCACGCTAGCGCCGGTTAACCGCAATACGGGCGAGCCGTCCTATATTGGCGCGCCGAATTTTATCTTAGAGGCGTTTCGCCCCGGAACAGAGCCTAAACTCGGCGGCCTATCGTCAACCATTCGCGTGGGTAGCGGTACGGATTCATTCGGCGGCGGGTTTAGCGCGCCGTCTACCGTTACGGGGAGTGAAGACGGCGCAAAAGAGGGCGGCGCAGTCGTTTCTACGCCTGAGACTGGGGCAGAGGTCGGGCCTGACGGAACGACGAATGACCCCGCGCCCAAACCTAAAAAGCCTAAAGAAGAAAATATTGATGACGGGCTATACTAAGAGAGCATTATGCGGGCGGATATAGAACAATTTCAAACTTCCATCGAGCAATCCCTTGTGTTGCTTAGGAGGCGTCTTTGACTGGGAGCCATCAGAACGGCGACTAGCCGAACTCAATGCGCTTGCCGAAGACCCCAAGCTTTGGGATGATCCTCAAGAAGCGCAAAAGCTGATGCAGGAGCGTAGTAAGCTTGAAAGCGCTTTTGAGAGCATCAACGCCATATCTACGGATTTGTCCGAGACACTCGAACTTGCTGAACTGGCCGATATGGACAGCGACGAAGCGCTCTTGGAAGAGGCGGCTGTCGTGCTCGCGCGCTTGCAGAAAAAGGCCGAAGCAGCGGAGCTCGAAGCTTTAATGTCGGGCGAAGCTGACGGCAATGACTGCTTTGTCGAAATCCACCCCGGCGCAGGCGGCACAGAGGCGCAGGACTGGGCGGCTATGCTTTTGCGCATGTATGTGCGCTGGGCCAACGCTCACGGCATGAAGGTGGATATCCTCGAAGAGCAAAGCGGTGACGAAGCGGGTATCAAATCAGCGACCATTAAAGTCAAAGGCGTGAACGCGTTTGGCTGGCTCAAGACCGAATCCGGTGTTCACCGCCTTGTGCGTATCTCTCCGTTCGACTCGAGCGCGCGGCGTCATACCAGCTTTTCCAGCGTCTGGATTTACCCCGATATTGATGACACAATCGATGTCGACATTAATGAAAGCGATTGCCGCGTCGATACATACCGCGCGTCTGGTGCTGGCGGACAGCACATCAACAAAACGGATAGCGCGGTCAGGATCACGCACGAACCTACAGGAATAGTTGTGCAGTGCCAAAATGACCGCTCACAGCATAAGAACAGGTCGCAAGCGTGGGACATGCTCCGCGCACGACTGTATGAGCGGGAGCTTCAAATTCGCGAAGATGCGGCGCAGGCCGAAGCGGATTCGAAATCAGATATCGGCTGGGGCCATCAGATCCGCTCCTATGTTTTGCAGCCCTATCAGCTTGTTAAAGATTTGCGAACAAGTGTTGAGACATCGGACACAAGCGGCGTCTTGGATGGTGACCTTGATAAGTTCATGGCCGCCGCGCTCGCCTTGAAACTCGCGCGGCCTACCGACGAAGAATAGGCTTAAACGGGAAGTCTGATAACGGCTTTCAGGCCGCCCATATCGCTGACGTCCAGCGTAAGTGTTCCGCCGTGGCCTTGAGCGATATCGCGGGAAATGGAGAGGCCTAGGCCCACACCGTCAATGTTTTGGTTTCGCGCTTCGTCGAGGCGGTGGAAAGGTTTAAATGCGTCCTCGCGGCTTTCTGCGGCAATTCCGGGGCCGTCATCTTCGACCCAAATTTCCGACGCAGCGTCGCCGCAGTGCAGAGTGACTTTAACGCTCTTGCCGTATTTTTTTGCGTTACTGATGAGGTTCTGAACAGCGCGGTTCAGGCCAATCGGTTTGATGCTCGCCGTGCCGTCTTCGCTAATGACAAGCTTAGGTTTCGGGGCCGGTAAGCGGTCAATGATACTGATGAGAAACTCACTCATGAGCACGGGTTCGGACAGCTCCCCCGCTTGGCCACGAGCAAAATTGAGGTAACCCTCAAGCATGTTTTCCATGTCTTTAAGATCTTTGCGCGCCGCGCGGTTTTCTTTTGTGTCGTCCTGCATCGCCATATGCAGATTTAGCCGCGTCAGAGGCGTGCGTAGATCGTGGCTGACCCCTGCGAGCAAGGTTATGCGCTGTTCAATATGGCGTTTGATGCGGTGGCGCATTTTCAAGAACGAGTGCCCTGCAAGACGAACTTCGGACGCGCCAGACGGTTTATAGTCGCTAATGTCCTGTCCCTTACCAAAGGCATCGGCGGCGTCCGCGAGGCGCGAAATCGGCCGCGCTTGGTTGCGAATAAAAAGGATGCTGACGAGGGTGAGCAGAACCGTCGCGGTCACAAGCCAGAAAATAAACACATACCCCGTCGGCGCAAACACCCGTTCACGAGCGGCAATAAACCGAAGCACGCCTTCGTCAACGGCGACGCGAATGTCGATATGGTTCGGATAGCGCGTCGTATCGAACCAGAACGGATCATCCAGACTTTCGATCAGGGCGCGCTGCACGGTCTTGTCCAGCACAGAGAAGAAAGCTTTGCGCGTACTGGTCGGGAGCTTATCGCCCTCATCGAGCGCAACAGAAAGCTCCATTTTTGGCCGGATCATACGGTCAAGGCGCTCGGCGCGCTCAAGGCTTGGCGCTTGTTTGTAAAGCTCTACCGTGACAGCGACATCAGAGGCTACGCCGTTCGAAAGATTGGCCGTGACCGTCGCCCAGTGCGCATTGAAGAAAATATAGGCGACCACAATCTGCATCAAAGCCACAGGCAAAATGATAATCAGAAGCGAGCGCCCAAAAAGGCTTTTCGGTAGATATGACTTTATCGGATTCAAGACAGGGTTTCTGTCAGGAGACGATATCCGTGTCCGCGCACGGTCAAAATATAAAGAGGTTCAGCTGGATTGTCTTCGATCTTGCGCCGAAGCCGCGTCATCTGCACATCGACAGCGCGCTCTGATTTAGCTCTTATTTTCTCCGATAGGGCGTAACGGCTAACAGGCGCGCCGCCGCAACGGGCGAGCAGGGTCAAAAGCGCTTCTTCGCCCGTCGTCAAGCGCACGCGCTCCCCGTCTTTGGTAAGGGTGAGCCGTTCCAAATTATATTCCCACGGGCCAAAACGGACTTCGCTCGCGGGGGCCGTTGTACCCAGACGCCGGAAAATCGCCTCGATCCGAAGGACAAGCTCTTCGGGTTCAAACGGCTTGGGTAAGTAGTCATCGGCTCCGGCTTTGAGGCCTTCAATACGGTCTTCGGCTTCGCCTTTGGCCGTCAGCAATATAATCGGAATGTCGTCCTTGGTGCGAAGCGAACGAGTCAGCGAAAACCCGTCTTCGCCCGGCATCATCACATCAAGGATTAAGAGGTCATAGGCGAGGCTATCCATCAAATTGCGGGCCTCTTCGGCATTGCCAGCTGTGGAAACGCGGAAGCCATGACGCATCAAATACGCCTTTAAAAGATCACGAATGCGGTCATCATCATCAACTACAAGAAGATGTATGTCGCGCCGTTCTAAAATTTCTGACTCTGTGCCCAATTTTTGACCCTTTTTTCTCGTCAATGCATATTGACTTACCCGTGTGCGGGATGACAATGCCGACAAATTATCTGCCCCGCAAGAGGGCGCATCATTACGAAGAGTTTCAAATGATTGAAAAAGCATACCATGATCGCGACGGCCACATTTGGATGGACGGAGAATTCATTGATTGGCGCGAGACAAAGATCCACGTCTTGACCCATTCCCTCCATTATGGCTCCGCTGTGTTCGAAGGCAATCGCGCCTATGAGGGCGAAATTTTCCGCCTCCGCGATCACACGAACCGCTTGCTCAAATCCGCTAATTTCATGGGCTACGAAATTCCTTACACCGCCGAACAAATCGACGAAGCCTGTATTAAAACCCTAGAGAAAACCGGATTGAAAGATGCCTATCTTCGCCCCGTTGCGTGGCGCGGCTCAGAAATGATGGGCGTAGCGTCTAAAAACAACCAAATCCACCTTGCGGTCGCGGCGTGGCATTGGGGTAGTTACTTCCCTGACAAAATGAAGGGTATCCGCCTCTGCTGGTCCGATTGGAAACGCCCAGCGCCGGATACGATCCCGTGTAAATCCAAAGGCGCAGGTCTTTATATGATCTGTACTTTGTCCAAAGATGCCGCCGCAGCCAAAGGCTATGACGACGCGCTTATGCTCGATTACCGTGGCCGCGTAGCCGAATGTACGGGCGCGCATATCTTCTTTATCCGGGGCGGCGAACTGCACACACCGAGCAATGATATCCTCCTCGACGGTATTACCCATGACACGGTCTTAAAGCTCGCGGCAAAACGCGGACTAAAAGTTTTTACCCGCGATATCCACCCGAGCGAGCTTCCGCATTTCGACGAGTGCTTTGTCGTCGGAACCGCCGCCGAAGTCACACCCGTGCGCGAAATCGAAGGTACGCATTACACACCGGGCAAAGTCTGTCAGGCAATGGTCAGCGACTATGATGACCTAGTCCGCCGCAAAATCAGCCTCTAGGACGAGTTTATTGCGGCCGATCATACCATAAACCGTCATCCCGCGCCCGACGCGGGATCCCGAACGGTTGTGACTGAAGCAGGGGGTTTGGGAGCGGCATGGGTGCTTTGGGGGCTTAACGGACTTAAGTAATTTTTATTCTAAGTTGCAAAGTGTAGCGCTAATAGTGATACTTCTAAGTGAATTGAGCGTTGGATGCGAGTATGAATAACAATGAAGTCGATATTGCAGAGCAATTTGAAAAGCACCTTAACAGCCCCAAGCAAACATGGTTGCTGGGCGCAGGTGCAAGCTTTCAATCTAATATTCCTCTGATGTACCCGTTGACTGAGCGAGTTTTTGAGATTGCTTCAACTAAGGCTTTTTTAGGAGATGAGGATGCAATAGCGATAATTGATTTTGTGAAGAGCGATATTGATGAAACAGCACATATTGAGATTTTTCTTACTCATTTATCCGATTTGATTTCTATGGCTGAAAGATCACGCACGCACACTGTTGCTATTGGGGCCAACACCGCCACCAAAGCTAAACTTACTTCCGTTCACTTGAAGCTACTCGATGTAATCGCGGACATTATTAGGTGGGGGTATAAGCCAGCAACTGGAGACGCCGAGGCTATTGAAGGCGAAATGGGAAAGTCGATCACAAAAATCAAAGCCCATAAAGAGTTTATAAAAGCTATTTTTCTCCAGAACAGAGCTGGCTTAGAAAAACATCGTAGCGGTGTTGAGTTTTTTACAACAAATTATGATACTCTAATAGAAGATGCGCTGGCGCTAAATCAAGTACCTTATTGTGACGGCTTTACTGGTGGTGCAGTTGGGTTTTGGAAAGAGAGTCTTGATACTAGCCAAAAGGCTGTTGTCACTAAATTACATGGCTCAATTGATTGGTTTCGTTCCAGTAGTCCTCCTCGCCCGCTATTGCGGGTACGATATGGCGACACCTATCACGCCGATGAACAGGGGGCTGTGATGATTTATCCTCAAGCCTCGAAATATGTAAATGCTCAAGAAAACCCTTTTGCTCAATTGTTTGATCGCTTTCGGAGCCGTTTATCTGAGGGAACTGACCAAGTTTTATTAATATGCGGTTATTCATTTGGGGATGATCATATTAATGCCGATATTGAGCAAGCAATGTCCAAGACACGAAGCCAGCTCACAATTGTAGCTTTTTCTGGCGAAACAGACGGGCAACTTCCTCCGGTATTGAATGCTTGGCGTGATGGCCGATCATTTAGCGATAGAATATATATTGCCAGCCCTAAAGGTCTTCACCGTGGCGCATCAGACCCTTGTTTCGGAAAAGATGGAGGTTCGAGAGACTGGTGGACCTTTACTGGTATGACTAAATTGTTCGCAGAAGGCTTACCGAAAGATATTCAAGAGGCACTGCAATGAGTGATTTTCATATTGATAAAGATTTAGAGATTGGCTCGGTTTTTGAAGTTGCAGGAAGTGAAATTAAAATAGCTCTCAGCAAAAGCATCACAGAGCTTACTCGAAGTCACAGCGGCCGTGTTTATAACGTAGGCCAAATCGGCAGCCTTCTTAAGATGCATCTTGGAAGGAAAATTTTATTCGCTACCGTAAAACTATTGCGGCTACAGTCAGATGAAGAAATTGCGGCCATACAGGCAAATGATCATTTAGTTCATCAGAGCCAAGATCGCAGAGTCATAGAGGCATCTCTCTTGGGCGAGGCTTGGTTCGATACAACTTCAAACACATTGAACTTTAAACGAGGCGTTTCATTATATCCTCTTCCTCTTCAAGCAGTTCATCTTGTTACTAAGACTGAAACAGAAGCACTGTTCATTAGCGCTGAAAGCGCCTCGGGCGAAGATTATGACAATCGCGTAGACCTTGGTGACTATGCTGGTGCTACCAGAGTAAGCTGTCGCGCAAATATGGATAAGTTGTTCGGTCAACACTGCGCGATATTGGGCTCGACTGGTTCAGGGAAATCTAGTGCTGTGGCTGGAATAATTCACTCAGTTTTAGATGCAGAACCGCGTGAAGGCGTAAAAGCGAAACCCAATATAGTGTTGATAGACCCACACGGAGAATATGGGGCAGCTTTCGAAGGAAAAGCTCAACTTCTTAGGGCGTATGAAAGCCTGAACGGTGATGGAGAAGCTGGAACATTATTGAAATTACCTTACTGGTTGATGTCTAGCGATGAGTTTCGCTCTCTCATTAGCGGAAAAACTGAGTTTGAGGCGACCTCGCAGGCGAATGTTATATATAAAGCACTGGCTCATGCCCGCATGGTAGAGGCAGGCCTTTGTCGGTCTGCGCTAAGGCCTATTCAGGAACAAATCGATAACTTAGGGGATTTTCAACACGTCGAAGACGCTATCCCTGTTACTCCCGATAAAGAAGCTCTGATACCTGCCTTTGATCGAGATAAACCTAGACCATTCAAACTGTCCGAGTTTGAGGCGCATATAAGACATAGGCAAGCTTACAAACCCGGAAAAAATGGTGCATGGGATTATTACACGCCTGCTGCGTTCGAAAGCGCTTTTTCGTCAATACTGAGTAAGCTGAATGTTCTGCGTTTAGATCCACGCATTAGTTTCATGATGCGAGAGCATGATAAAACGCATCCTTCACTTACTTTTTGTATTGCTCAACTCCTCCATAGACCAATTGATAATGATAGCGGTTTAAAGGTTATCGACATTTCAGGAATACCGAATGAAATAGCGGGGCCTCTAACGGGTGCAATATGCAGACTTCTATTCCAATATAAAGTTTTTCAAACGCGCGAAGAGCGTGAAAAAGACCCTGTAGCTATTATCTGCGAAGAGGCTCACCGTTATGTGCCAGATCGCGGTGAAGCCCAATATGATGTGGCCCAAACTGCTGTGCGGAGGATAGCTAGAGAAGGTAGGAAGTATGGGCTGGGCTTGGTTCTTGTTTCGCAACGACCTTCAGATGTAGAAGGCACAGTGATTTCCCAATGTAATTCCTGGATAGTTTTACGACTAACCAATAGCCGCGATCAAGAGCATGTGTCTCGTTTTTTGCCTGATAGTCTTTCAGGCATGACGAAGCAATTGTCGTCACTACCTAGGCAAGAAGCTATATTTGTCGGAGAGGCTTCAGCTCTTCCCGCTAGGATAAGACTTAGAACATTAAGTAAAGAACAGCTTCCAAAGTCTGCTGATATTTCATTCGCTAAAGCCTGGTCATCTGATCCAATAAGTGACGACGGCCTAAGCGCTATATCGGATCGAATGACAAAATAACAACATTAAAGCTGGTGTTCGCTTTGGGGATCAACTTGCTGTGTTGGAATTGAGCCGTGGAATATATTCCTTGACTTGAAGGCCTTTTTGTTCTATATATGTTCTCATGTAAATTACAGGAAGCCCCATCATGACCCCCGCAGCCCTTCAACCCATAGATAGACAGGAGATCACGCCTCGGCTTACGCCGCTCGCGCTGTTGTGCCTGCCTGTTATTATGGCGTTTGTGGGCGTGGTTCGGTTTGCTGCGCGGGTTGGTATTATACGGTTTGAGCCGCCCGTCACCCATCACCAACATGTTTTGGGCCTGTATAAAAATCGTTATTTTCGCCGGGCCCGTGCAGCCTGTATTCGCAAAGAATATAGTCTTATGAAAAAGACGGGAAAGCCTATAACGGCGCTGACTTATTTCCCCCGCCGCCACGCCTTTTTAGCCTTCAAAGACCTATGGTCGGGCAGGGGTAAGGCCGCTCAGTTCTTAGAAGAATATGCCCGCGAGGGCGGCGCAGGCCGCGTTCAAGTCTTTGGCCTGTCCTCCGCGCATTATGTTGTCGCCGTGGTGCTGGCTTTGCTAGGAAAATCCGCGCGAAACGATGCGGCCCTAACAGGACAGTCTTCCCTTAGCCTCGCCGCGCCGCTAGATCCCGCGCCGCCGTAACCACCATTTTCGTCTCTAAATATTTACGCCGCCCCTCAAGACCCGAGGGCGCGGACGTCGGTACTTGTTCCGTTGTGTTTTAGGCGTCTTTCAGCGCGGCTTTGAAATAAAGCGAGCCCGTATAGACGGATAAAGCCGCCGCAACCCAGAGCGCAAGAACGCCGAAATTAGCACTCAAATCAATTAGCCCCATAGGGGTGATTTCAAGGTTTGCAGGCGGGTTTAGCGGGATTTGCGCTTGCCACGCGATGAGCAAGGCGATGGCGAGCATCTCGCACGCGGTTTTCCATTTCGCTAGCTTTGTCGGCGGCATAGCGCGGGCGCTGAGCGCGGCATGTTCGCGCGCGCCGCTGACAAGAATATCTCGGCCAATGATCGCAAGCGCCGGAATAAGAAAGATGAGATGCCCTTCTGTGACGATGAGTATCGCGATGAGGCACCCTGCGACGAGGAGCTTGTCAGCAATTGGGTCAATCATACGGCCGAAATCGCTAACCAAGCCCCATCGACGGGCTAAAAACCCATCAAGAAAATCTGTAAGCGCGGCGAGGGCGAAGAGCCCTAAAACGATAGAGGGTTTGCCGAGGAAACCGGGCTCAATATCGCCGACGGTTAAAATGCCAAGGATTAGGAACGGGATGGATAGGATGCGAAAAACCGTTAGCTGGTTCGGCACTTTGGCATATTTATGGGGAGCGTCCGTCTTGGTATCAGGCATCATTCGCCGCTTTCCCGCGTCCTGTCAGAAGCTGAAATCCAGTGTAAAGTGAAAACAAGGCGGCGATCCAGAGAAGCGCTAATCCGGCTTGTCCAACCCACGGGGCAGAATAGACGCCGGTGACCGCGTCGCTTGACCCTGACATAGAGCCGATCCAGCTTGAAAGCCAAGGCGAGGCCACCATTGTGCAAACGGCAAGCATGCTGACAAATGTTTTCACGCTGCCGAACTTCGTTTCGGGCCAGCCTGTGGTTTTGAACGCGCGGCCTTTGACAAGGCCGATCATAACGTCGCGGGCAATGATAATCCCCGCAGGAACGGCAAAAACCCACGTCGCAGCATCGGCGGCGTAAAGTGCCCAGAGCATCGCGGCGAGGGTTCCCGTAATCAGCGCCGTATCGGCAATATCGTCAAACCATCCAAGCGCGCGATCTTTTGATTTTTCGCCGCCGCCAATCATGTCATCAAAAATATCGGTGAGGGCCGCAATTAGGAATAGGATGGAAGCCAAAACGGCCATGTCGAGACCAGGCCAGCCTTTGATAATCACAAACATAATGATCGGCGTCAGGGCAACTCGGACAAGGGTCAACCCGTCGGCAAATGCGCCGCCGATTTTCCCTAAATCATTATTCAAAGGTTTCTCATTCATTGAAGTATTCATGTATGACATTTGCGAGCTTTTGGCTCACCCCTTCTACTGTTGCCAGATCTTCGCGGGCAGCGCTTTGCACCGCTTTTGCCGATCCGAAATGAGCCAAGAGTGCTTTCTTGCGGCCAGGCCCGACTCCGACAATACCATCAAGCGGACTGCTTTTCATCTGTTTTTTACGGCGAGCCCTATGTGTCCCAATAGCGAAACGGTGGGCTTCGTCGCGAAGGCGCTGCAAGTAATACAGAACGGGCGTTCGGGACTGCAGGGTAAACTCGGCGCGGCCATTCATATGAAAGCTTTCACGTCCGGCATTGCGGTCAGGGCCTTTGGCGATCGCGACTAAGGTCGTTTTATCAAGCGCGCCAATTTCGGTCAGCGCTTCGGTCACAGCCGAGAGCTGCCCCTTGCCGCCGTCGATTAAAACCAGATCCGGCCAGACCGCGTCGTCATCTTTCATAAGGCGTGAAAATCGCCGCCGCATCACTTCGCGCATCATGGCGTAATCATCACCCGGCTCGGTATCGACGTCTTTAATATTGAACGTGCGGTATTCGCGCCGCATCATACCTTCGGGGCCGGCAACAATGAACGCGCCAATAGCGTTTGTGCCTTGAATGTGGCTGTTATCGTAAACCTCTATACGCTCTGGCGGTTCGCCCAAATCGAAAACTTCGGCCACGCCTTTTAGCAGCTTAGCTTGAGACGCGGTTTCCGCGAGCTTACGGGCGAGGGCTTCTTCGGCGTTTTTAACCGCGCGCTGCACCAAAACTTTCTTCTCGCCGCGTTGCGGCGTCCGTATAGAAATCGTGCGGCCTGACCGTTCGGAGAGGGCGTCTTCGAGCAAGCCTTGATGCGGCAGGACTTCGCTGACGAGGACATTCTTTGGGATCGGTTTATTCATGTAATATTGCGCGAGAAATGCATCCATAATTTCGGCAGCGGTTTCATCTTTTCCGTGTCTCGGGAAGTAAGCATTGTTGCCCCAATTTTGCCCCGCCCTGAAAAAGAAAACCTGAATACAGGACTGCCCGCCCGCCATATGAATGCCGACAACATCGCCTTCAGAAAAGGTCATGGGGTTGACCCCGCTGGCGCCGCCTGTGACTTGCGCCATAGCTTTGAGGCGGTCACGAACTTCAGCGGCTTTTTCGTAGTTCAAAACCTTCGCCGCCTCTGCCATTTGGCTTTGGAGGCGCGTCCGAAGGCTATCAGATTTACCGCTGAGAAAGTCTTCGGCGTCGCCAATGAGAACTTGATAATCCTCCATAGAAATTTCGCCTGTACAGGGCGCGGAGCAGCGCTTGATTTGGTGAAGCATACAGGGGCGCGTGCGAGCCTCATAAATGGAGTCGGTGCAGTTCCTGAGACGGAATGCGCGCTGCAAAGTATCTAACGTGCGGTTGACGGCTCCGGCGGAGGCGAAGGGCCCGTAATAGTCGCCTTTTATTTTCCGCGCGCCCCGATGTTTTGTGACCTGCGCCGCAGGATGGTCTTTGCGCACGAGGATATAAGGGAAGCTCTTATCGTCGCGAAGGAGGATATTGTAGCGAGGTTTGAGCTGTTTGATCAGGCTAGCCTCAAGAAGCAGGGCCTCAGTCTCGCTGCCCGTGACGACAAATTCCATAGAGACTGTGGCGCGGATCATACGCTGTATGCGAACCGTATGGCGGCGATAACTCGTATAGGCCGTGACACGCTTCTTGAGGTCTTTGGCCTTGCCGACATAAAGCACCGTTTCGTGCTCATCAAACATGCGGTAGACACCGGGTTTATTCGGCAAGTTCTTTACATAATCCGCAATCAAAGACGGCCCGTAGACAAGGCTATCTTCGGCATTTTTGCCTTCAGGGGCAGCAGGATTGGAAGACTCGTGTGGGGTCATATAGGCAAAGTAAGGGCTTTGATCACCGCTTACAATGTGTTTGAGAATTTAGGATGTGACAAGGTGATTGGTAAGCGCGTGAAACTCTTCAACGCCGAGCGTTTCTGGTCGCCGCGTTGGGTCTATGTCGCATGACGCTAACCATTGATCCAAATCGAGAGAATGACTGCCTGCGATGCCTTTGAGGGACTTGCGCAGCATTTTACGTCTTTGCCCGAAGGCGGCTTGCGTTACCTCTGCGAGGCGTTTCAAATGCGGGTATCGCTTATCAAGCGGTAGCGGCTCTAAGACTACAATAGCTGAGTCGACTTTGGGCGGCGGCGAGAATGCTCGTGCAGGTACATCAAACGCGAAATAGCATTGGCAAATACTTTGCGACAGAATGGCTAGGCGGCCATAGGCTTTGTCGCCCGGAACAGCGACGACCCTGTCGGCAACTTCTTTCTGGAACATCAAAACGGCTTGCGACCAAAAAATAGGATCAGCCGTTAGCCAGTTTATAAGCAGCTTTGTTCCGACATTATACGGCAGGTTCGCCACAATTTTTATCTCTCCGCTTAGCACAGAAGCAATATCCACATGCAGCGCGTCGCCTTCGAGAACTTTCAAATCACCCGGCGCGGTTTCGGCAATTTTATCTAAAACGGGTAAGAAGCGAGGGTCCATCTCAATGGCGAGAATTTTCTCAGCTCCTGCCTTGAAAAGTGACCGCGTTAACCCGCCCGGGCCAGGCCCGATTTCGGCGACTGAAACACTGCTAAAGGGCTGGGCTAGTTTGGCAATCTTGTCAGTAATGTTCATGTCTAGCAAAAAATGCTGCCCGAGCTTTTTATTGGCATCGAGACCAAAAAGGCGAACGGTTTCTGTGAGCGTTGGAAGATCATCCATGGCGGTTTGCTTTACGGTTATCGGCGAGGCTTCTCGCGGTTTTTATGGCGGCGATCAAGCTGTCTGGCCGCGCGATGTTTTTACCGGCTATGTTAAAAGCGGTGCCGTGATCGGGAGACGTGCGGATAATCGGCAGGCCTAGCGTGATGTTAACGCCGCCGTGAAAATCGAGGGTTTTGACCGGAATAAGACCTTGGTCATGATACATGGCGAGCACAGCGTCATAGGTTTCCCGCGCTTCAGCGTGAAATAATGTGTCTGCAGGAAGGGCGTTAGTGATGGTCAAGCCGTCTTCGCGCAACCGAACAATCGCTGGATTGATGATGTCGATTTCTTCGTGGCCTAAAGCCCCGCCTTCTCCGGCGTGGGGGTTCAATCCGGTGACGGCAATGCGCGGGCTCGCGATACCAAAGTCCCGGACAAGCGCGTCATGCATGACGCGGGCATTGCAGATAATGGCGTCTGAATTCAATGTCCTCGCGGCCTCGGCAAGTGATAAATGTACGGTGGCGAGAGCAACGCGAAGCCCGCCCCCTGAGAGCATCATAACAGGCCCGCGCGTGTAAGGGGCGGGGTAGTCTTTTGTGAGTTCTCCGAGATATTCCGTATGCCCAGGATGAGAAAACCCTGCGTTATAGAGGACTTCTTTTGCAATCGGGTTCGTAACAACGCCGTCAGCTTCGCCGTTCAGGGATAGAGTTACGGCCTTTTCAATACTGCCCGTAATGGCTGGCGCGGCTTTGGGTGACGGCGCGCCGAGACTTGGGATATGCCCGTCCATGTCCAGCACAGGAAGATGCTTTGAAAATGCTTCAGCCGCCTTTGACAGGCTTGAAGTTTTCACGGGCGGCGGAGCATTTATGGACTTTAGCGCTGCTTCGATAATGGTAAAAGGCGCGATGACAGCGAATGCGCACGCAGGGTCGCGGCGTAAAGCCGCCCAGCTTTTGGCAGTAATTTCAGGGCCGATCCCAGCGGGATCGCCCATGGTTACGGCGAGAGGTTTATGTTCTATGCGGGCGGTCAGAACCTATCGTACAACGATTGACGCTTTGCGGCGTAAGTCCCGAAGGTGACGCTTCGAGGCCTGCGCGAGTTGTTGATCCATAAGGCGGTCTTCAACTTCGTCGCGTGTAGGAATATTAGAGCCTACGACATTGCGATCACAGACAAGAATAGCTGCAAGCGTAGAGCCTGTTTCTATCGGCTCTGATAAAGCGCCAACGTCCGTTGTTGCTAGCTTTTCGAGTATCGCATCAGACATATCTTTTGCGCGAAGTTCACCCATGTCGGCTTGTTTGAGGCCTTCAACAGCTTGAACGTCAGCCGCGATCGTATCGCAAGATTTTACAACAGCTCTGGCTTCTTCGATTTTGAGTTTTGCTGCCTCAATTTCTTCAGGCGTTTCAGCAGCGACATTAATTTGCTTGAGCTTATATAAAGTATCGGACTCGGAAACTTCGACGTCGAGAAGGGCAACAACATAGACCCCGCCAGGGACCTGGATAGGCGCAGACAATGAGCCTTTTTCCATGCTCAAAATGGCTTTTTCAATTTCTGGGCGAAGTTCACCTTCGCGGACCCAGCCAAGTTCGCCGCCCGCAGCTGCTGTTGGCGCCGAAGAAAATTGGCGTGCAAGAAGCGGGAAGGGCGCGCCTTCTTTGACTTGTTGGATCATGGCTTCTGCGCCTTTAAACGCGCCGTCCATGCCGCCAATATCTGGCGTGGCTTCGATGTAAATCTCAGCCACTTGGTAGCTAGGCTTTGAAGCATTGGCTGAGAGGCGGGTGAGCGTTTCATCAATCTGTGCGTCGCTGATACGAATGCGCGAGCCGTAAAGGCCATTGACGATGCGTTGCCACGCGAGTTCAGATTTGACCTGACCGCGCAGAGTATCGATGGAAATTCCAGCGGCTGCAAGACGCTCAACAACCTCTTGAGGGTCAAGACCATTGCGGCCGATTAGCCGAGCAACAGACCTATCAATGTCTTGCGGATTGATTTTTTGATCATATTTTTCTGACTCTTGTAGCTGTATTTTCTCATCGACGAGATTGCGAAGGGCTTGTGACTGTACGCGGGCGAGCGATTCTTCTGTGCGTTCAACGCCCGTTGTTACCATCATAAACAGTACGCGTTGGCGCAGGTCATGGGTCGTGACAATGTCGTCATTAACCACGGCGGTAATCCCGTGGCTTTGCTGTGCAACGGCTGATTCCGGCGATAAGGCCGTAAGCATTGCCGCAAGACTAATGGCAATCGCGGATGTCAAAGATTTGGGAGTCATACCTGAACCTGTTTTAGTGTGGGCGGACTATACGCATTTTCGCGCGCCGCGCAATTCGTCTTATCATTCAATTTACCTGCCCTATAGAAGACTTCCAGAGCGGATTACATTAAAAATTGAATAGGTTTTGTTTAGCCGTCTTCAATGCGGCTAAGATAGGCTAGTCCGCAAAAAAGAACAAAAAACGGAATGGCCCATACAGCAAGGGGAATGGGAATGGTTCCGGCTTGGCCAAATGCGCCGATCATATTGTCCGTAAAGTAAACGGCGAACCCGAGAACTCCGCCGAGAAGCATCAAACGCAGCGTTCCGCCTTGCCGAGTTAAATGCATGGAAACGCCCGCCGCAATGATGGTCATAGCGATCAAGGTTAGGGGCAGAGAGAGAAGTTTGTTGAACTGCATTTGCAACCTCACGCTAGAAAACCCGGCTTGAGAAACTTTTTTGATTTCCGAGGGAAGTTGCCAAAAAGCAGGAAGGCTTTCTGATTTATTGTGATCTTGCAGCTGCTTTACCGTGATTGTTGTCGGCCAAGAGGTCGTGCTGTTTCTGCGCATAACGGCATCATTCGTGTTTTCAATGACGTCTGTTAATTGCCAATATTGCGACGATAAGAGCTCAGCTTTTTTTGCATCAAAACGGCGCGTAAAAACAAGTTCGCCGTCGCTATCCGCGTCAAACATGGTGAAGGTCACATCATAAAGCGTGCGTTCAAACAAGTCTGCGGAGGCCGCATAAATCACGGTTTGCTCAAACTGTGTACCTTCGCGTAGCCAGATTTCTTTTTGCTTTGTTTGCACGGGGCCCTTTTGCGTGAAAGCTGCCATCATGAGTCCATGGGTTTCCATGGCTTTGGAGGCTAGCGGATTGAAGGCGAGAGCCCAGATAATGCCTAGTATTCCCGTGACAGCGATAGCTGGACGAAGGAATCGCCAAGCGGATAGGCCGGAGGCTCTCATGACCGTAAGTTCACTGCGATGGTTTAAAGAGTAAAGTGCGCCCATAACGCCGAACAGAACGACAAATGGTATCGTTTGTTCAATCAGTTGCGGGGCTTTTAGCAAAGTAAGAAACATGACGGTAATAGCAGAAAGGTCTGCGTCTGCGCCAATATTGCGGCTCGCCTCGACAAAGTCGACGAGCATAATAATGCCGGTGACAATGATGAAGGCTAGAAAAATGCCGCGAAAAATACGCCATGCAATATATCGGCTGAGGGTTGTCATGTTTTGAGCACCCTTCTGTTTCTAACAAATTTACCGCGTTTTTTCGGCAGAGAAAAAACATACCGTAAGCCGCGCGCGCGGGAACGGCGCAGCAGATATAAAAGGCTAATCGCGGCGACTGTGAGCGGTAGGGCGTATTGCAAACTATTGAGCGCAGCATCTCCTTCGGCGGCTGAAGCTATGGCAAAGCCGCCAAGACGGATGACAAAGCCTGTGAAGGCGCAGATGGCAATTCGGCGGCCATAGCCAAGCTTTTGCAAAGGACCTCGTACCAAGAATGCGAGTGCAAGTAAGACAAGAGCAACGTTGTATAAGGGCGTTGATAAGCGTGCATGACCTTCGGACCATAGTGATTTTTTAAACTGCTGATTAGAATATTCACGCGGGTCAGGCCGCAGAAGTTCATGCAGGAAACGGTCAGAGGTTTTAAGCCTCAATACCGGATCAAGCGCCATGATTTCTGTGAGGTTAATCTCGTATTTTTCAAAGCTAGTGGGGCGCAGGGAGCCATCATTTTCGATTTGTTGCAAGATGCCATTCGTCAGTGTGAGGCGTGCGCTTTCGGAGGTGCGGGTTAAGCTGCCAGATTTAGCGGTGTAAGTAACGGCGGATCCTGCTGATCGTGCATCGCGGATAAGGACATCGGCCATATTTCCGTTGGGGAGGATTTCTCGGGCGTAAACCGTTAGTCCTGGCGTGGGCGTAACGAACTCTCCGGGGCGAACCATTTGCGAGGCAATGTCCGTGCGGACTGCTAGAAGCTCTTGCCGCATTTGGCGAAAGGAGAGGGGCTGAATCCACAAATTAATCAAAAGGTGTGCCACCAAAGCATAGGTGGCGAGGCGGACAAAAGGGCTCGAGATTTGCCACGGATTTGTCCCGATGGATTTAGCCACGACCAATTCACTATCCACGTTTAGGCGGTTAAGCGCATAGAGCGCGGCCATAAACACGGCGAGCGGCATGATGATACCGATGAGCTGCGGTAGCGCTAAGACTGTAATGTAGAGGAATGTCAGAGCAGATTGCCTGTTCTCAACGATCAAATCCAGTGTCGACAGACTTTGGGTGAGCAAAGCCAATCCAGCCAAAGCCGAAAGCGATATAAGGAGCGGCCAAAGGCCCTGTCTCCAAAAATATCTTTGCAAAAGGCTCATAAATGCGGTTCCACTGCGGCGGCGCAGATAGAATCATCGCCATATACCCAACTTCTCATCAAGTAGGGCTTCTAATGTAGTCCGCGTTGGTTTACCACAGTGCAGATAATTAAAAACAGGAAAAGCCGCGCATGGCTGTTCTGTAAAAGGAGATATGTTCGTGAAAGTTAGTTTCGTTGCCGATAGTCCCGTTAAAGGCGGAACCGCCATTGTCCCCGTATTCAAAGGCGGTAAAGCCTTTGGCGCGGGCCAAGCCTATATTGACGCCCTGAACGGCGCGTATGAAGCCGCTGCCAAGGCGGCGGGTTTTACTGGCACTGCGGGTCAAGCGTTTGACATTTTTGCCCCTGCTGGCTCCGAAGTAGACCGCCTTCGCTTTGTAGGATGCGGCGCTCAGGATAAATTCGACGCAGAAATGTTCGCCGCGCGCGTAACAAAATCGCTTTTGATGAGCCGCGAAAAGACGTTCACGTTCCACCTTGGCGGCTTTGATGTCAGCCCAGATGCGGCGGCGCGGGCCGCTGTCGGTGCGCGTTTGGCGGCCTACAGATTTGACCATTACAGGACAAAACTCCCAGCTTCGAAAAAACCAATGGTGAGCGCGGTCCGGATTAGCTGTGATGATGAAGGCACGGCGCGTGCGGCTTATAAAAACTTCCACGGCCCGAATTGCGACGGTACGCTTTATGCCCGTGATCTCGTGAATGAGCCGCCCAATGTGATTTACCCAAAAGCTTATGCTGCGCGGATTAAAAAGCTCGAATCCATGGGTCTTAAAGTCGAAATCCTCGGCGAAAAACAAATGAATAAGCTTGGCATGCACGCTTTGCTCGGTGTCGGTCTCGGTTCAGAACGCGAATCACATCTAGTCATTATGACATGGGACGGCGGCAAAAAAGGCGATAAGCCTGTCTGTCTTGTCGGCAAAGGCGTGACCTTTGATACAGGTGGCATCTCCCTCAAACCCGGCGCGGGCATGTGGGATATGAAAGGCGATATGGGCGGGTCGGCCGCTGTGGTCGGCGCGATGCACGCGATTGCTGGACGTAAAGCAAAAGCCAATGTTATTGGGATTGTCGGCCTAGTAGAAAATATGCCGGACGGTAAAGCACAGCTTCCAGGCGATATCGTGACCTCTATGTCGGGGCAAACTATCGAAGTGCAAAACACGGACGCCGAAGGGCGTCTTGTTCTTGCTGACGCTCTACATTATGCGCGGACAAGATATGAGCCGGCAGCCATGATCAATTTGGCGACGCTCACTGGCGCGATCATTGTTTCGCTAGGCCATGAACATGCGGGCGTGTTCTCTAATGATGACGGACTTGCGGAGCAAATCTCGCTAGCATCGTCTTCGTCGACAGAGAAAACATGGCGCATGCCGCTGAACTCCGATTATGACAAGCTGATTAACAGCCCTAATGCCGATATGAAAAATATTGGCGGGCGCTCAGCGGGCTCAATTACGGCGGGACAGTTCCTACAGCGTTTTGTTGGCGACACGCCTTGGGCGCACATCGACATTGCCGGGACAGGCATGAAAAACGAGCGCCACGATCCACGCGAAACTACGTTTGGCACAGGCTACGGCGTGCGGCTTCTTAATCATTGGGTTGCGGATAATTTTGAAGGCTAATGGCTGACTATTGGTTTTATCATCTGGAAGGGTCAACGCTGGAGAGCGTCCTTCCGGATTTACTCCAAAAGACCCTCTCTAAAGGGTGGCGGGCGGTTGTGAAACTGCCTGAGGCCCGTCTGGTCGAAATGGATCAATATCTATGGACGTTCAAAGACGATAGCTTCTTGCCACATGGCCGCGACGACGAACCTCAAGCGGACCAGCAGCCCATATTACTCACCGCAACGGCCCAAAGCAGCGAAGGCGCTGATTGTGTGTTCCTCATTGGAGGGCAGGATATGAACGTCGTAGCGGCAACAGAGCGCTGCATTATCATGATCAATGGCCGTAGCGAAGACGACGTCAAACGCGCCAGGGCCCAATGGAAAAAACTGAAGGCTACAGGCGCAACTCTCTCATATTGGCAACAGACTGATCGCGGCGGTTGGGAGAAGAAGGCTTAGGCTTTTATGGATGCATCGACTATTGTAACGCGTGTTCTTCGTAAGGGCGCGCACAAGCAGGACCGCTTTGCTGTTATCGTATCAGGTGACGGGCTTAAGACAACTTTGGCAACGGCGCTGGCTCGCCGCTTTGTGAGCTGGGGTATTGGGACAGCGCGCGTCCGCTCTATTTCGTATTTTTGGTCAAAAAAAACGCCCGACCGTATGTCTAAAGATTTGGCTCGGCAACTTCGTAAGCGATTGAGGCACAAGCCGAAAGATAGGTTTATCCTTGTAGGGTACTCATTTGGCGGCGGGACATTGCCTTTTGCAGTGAACCGGTTGCCTGAAGATCTGATTGCGCTCGTCGACGGAGTTGCCGTTTTGGCTGCGCCTGCGGAAGCCGATTTTGAGTTTTACTTCCGGAGTTGGCTTAATAAATCCACTAAACATGCGCGTGATGTAGCGCCAGAGATTGAGCTTTTGTCTGGCCTTGTGCCTGTTCTTTATATGCGCGGGGAGGACGATTACATCGGCCCAAGTGATGTCTTAAATGAAGGCAGGATGTTAACGATCAAAACCCTGCCGGGCGGGCATGATTTTGCCAAGGACTATGACGGGCTTATCCGCTATATTCTGGATGCGTTTCCTGGACGGTAGAGACTAACCATCTCTTTGTAATAGACCTAATACACCGCCGCCAGATAAGAGTGCGAGATTGCCGAGGGCTGCGGGCATGACGAGCTGGCTTGGCGCAGCAAGGTAGACCGGAATCCACTCAGGATTAAACTTTTCCTTGAACGCGCGAAGACCCTCAAAGCCGTAGAAGCGCCCGCCATATTTAAATACGAGAGCGCCTAGCCGTGTCATGAGAGGGGCGAGCCTGTGGGCCTCTAGCCCAGATAATGGCGCCATGCCTAAGCTAAGGTGACTATAACCTTGGGCGGATCCCCAGAGCATAAGTTCAGCAAAGAGAAAATCCATCAATCCGCCAACGCCAACATTGGTGTACCGCATTAAGTCCAAGGACATTTCAGTCTTATCCGTCGTCATCCAAAGGTTGGCAAAGGCGACGATCTTACCGTCTTTGCGGGCCACAGCGATGGGCTGCTGAGAGAAGACCTCTCGGTCAAAGCTTCCGAGGGAGAACCCTTTCTCTTTGCCTTGGTGCTGATGCAGCCAATCATTTGAAACGGCCTCGAGATTGTCCATTTCAGAAGAGTTTGCGGCAGGGTATATGACCTCGAAACTGCATCCATCCCTTATGGCGCGGTTTCGGGCTTGGCGGAAACGGGACTTGGAAGGGCCTTCTAAAGTATAGTCTTTGATCGGAACGAGCGCCATCTCGCCGATTTTCTGAACAGTGAGTCCGAGATCTACGAAGTCGTTTAAATTGTCCCCGCGAACGGAATAAAAACTTGGCCAAGCATCCCAAATATCGGCGGTCTGCCTGAATTTCCACATCAGCTCCCGCCGCTCGGATTCGAGCCCCACAGGTTCGCCCATGGCCACCCAGTTGCGGCCTCTGACGCCGTACATGATGAAAGAGTTGCCGGAGTCGGAAAACAGGAATTGTTTATCTCCGAGCAAAGCAAGATTGGCCTCGGTTCGCGCGCCTTGCGCCGCGCCGATGATAGAGCGTACTTTGTCTAAAGTGTCTTTTGAATTGTGGGGTTTTTCGATTTTCGGTGCTGGCTGTAGTAAGCGCCAAGCAAAATAGATCAACAGGATCGCACCCATAAAGGCCATAGCGCGTAAGAACCGAGACGCGTCGTCTTGCAAGGTAAAATCCCACCAAAGCTCTGAGGAATAGGCCTTATGTTTATAGGCGTAAAATCCTGACCATAATGCCAAGGCGGCGCTGCCGAGGATAACACCGAAGCGGGGCCATGTTAGCCGCATGTGGCGCAGCGTGCCTTTACGGTAAAACGCGTCTTTTGATAGAATTAAACAGGCCGCTAGTCCGAGCATAAGCACAGCTCCGCGCGGGTCGCCGCCTTTGAAAAACGTCAGCATGGCTCCGGCGCTAAATAAAACTATGGCTAGCCCCCATGCATTGCGTAGTCTACGCCTGAGGCCCATGGCGACGAGTAATAAAAGTGTTCCGACGGCGCTGGCGAGTAGGTGCGAGAGTTCGATCACGGAATAAGGCACGACCTTAGCGGCAAAGTCCATGTGCCGCATAAGCCCCGGAGTTGCAGCAGAGAGCAGCATCACGGCGCCAGTAATAAAGGTCAAAACGGAAAACGCGATAGGGGCGAGGCTTTCCATGAAATCAGCTGCCTGTTCGCCGCCTTTTTTGAAAGCGGAACGAGAGCGGTAGGCTTGATGAAGCGTCAGGCCGATAACGGCGATGATAAGCGGCAAAAGGTAATAGACCGCGCGGTAAGCCACGAGACCAGCCGCGACGGCCAGTTCGTTCCCGCTTGGAATGAGCAAAAGAAAGACGGCTTCAAAGACGCCTATGCCTCCTGGGAGTCCGCTGAGCGATCCTATATAATGGGCGGCGACATAAATAGGGACAAATGTCAAAAACGAAAATTCGGGGCTTCCTGGCAAAAGAATGTAAAGTACGGCGGCGGCGGCAACCCAGTCGACGATGCCGGCAAACCACTGCGCAAATACGAGTTTGCGGGCAGGGCGCTTTATTGTCACTTTTCTAAAGGTGCGTACCTCTGGCCCTGTGAGCAAGAAACTTAAACACACCGCAACGATCGCCGCCGCGATGACGCCTAATACTATTGTGATGCCAAATGGCAGATGAAAAACGCTTTCAAATAAAAGGCTATCGGTTAGCAAGCCGAAGGCGGCTAAAGATAGTCCGCTTGCAAACAAGAAAAGGGCCGTAATAAAGGCGATCACAGCGACATCGAGCGCGCCTAGTCCCCAGCTAGAGTAGAGGCGGAGCCGCACGGCATTCCCTGTGAGCGCACCCATGCCGAGGGTGTTAGATATGGCGTAGGCGCAAAAGGAGGCAAAGCCCGTCCGGCGAAATGGCATGGCTTTGTCCGTATAGCGCAGGGCCAAATAATCATAGAGAGAGATAGAGGCAAAGCTGACAGTAGTCGCAAGAACAGCCCACATAATGGAAAGCGGCGGGATGGATTTCATGCTTGTGACGATTTTCTTAAAAGAATGTGCCTGCAATTCATGCCGAATAAAAACCAACGCCGCAGCAAACATCAAAAGCCCCGCCGCCACCATAATCACGGTGCGAGCTTTGGTCTTATATTTCCCAACACTTTGGCTGGGATTTTTTGGCGTTAAAGCGGAGATCGAAGCGGTGTGATCCGGCATAGTGAGTCCCTTGTTTGCGCAAGTATAACCGCGGCGAAATCAATAGAAAGGATAAAGCAAGGGTGTGAGTTTTTATAAATCCGCCTAGCCGTGCAGCGCGGAGGCGATTGGTGTTGGATTTGATGTTTTTTAGCCGTTTCATTATACACGGATTTAAGCGCGATTATTGACCCGGTCCCACAATGGCCGCGCAGGGATCGCCGTACATGCCGCCTTGGTCGATACAGAAAAATAGCCAGCCGGATCCGGCCTCTGGCTTATCGCCTTTATTGTCGCCGACATAAGCAACCGTTTCGACGTCCATATACCCTTGTGCAGCCAGAAGCGCTGGGACGAGGTTAAAGCGAATTGATTTGTCGCTCTTTCCGAGCGGCGCGGCGCGTGTGAGCAGGACGCGGAAGTCTTTGCCGCGCTCTAGCCCTAGTGCCTTGAGGTTTGTCTCAGTCGCTAATTGTTCGCTGTCGCGGCGATTGGTGACAAAGACCACATGGCCGCCCAATCGGTTTACTATATTGATGAAGTCTTTCGCGCCCGGGACAAGCGTCGCCTGTTCTAATTGTGTCCAGTTATACCAGCTTTCAGACGTATAGCCTTCGCCCTGCGTTTCCCGCGAAACTTGATAAGCGACATTATTCATAACGGTCTCGTCAAGATCGAGCACAACCGCCCAGCTATGTTCGGCGCGCGCGCCGCTCACAGTCTCTACATATTTCGAGGCTTGCTTGAAAACATCTGCGGCTTCTTCGCCCCACCCCGGAGCGTTCGCAACCCACTCTGTGCCAGACTTTAGCGTGACCGCCGGAGCAGGGGCCATTGTGCTACAGGCCGTAAGTCCCGCAGCCAGAATAAGGGAAAATCCGGCAATCGTACGCCGCGCTGAGTATTGATGGGTCATGTTAAATCTCCGCCGTTATTTCGGAGTAATTTGCGAAAACTCAGACGATTGTCAATGTGTAAGGTATTTTCTTAAGTTGCTGAGTGACTGATGCGGCTTTCTTCATTTTTCATGACTTTCAGACCACGGAACAGAGTAGTACCACAAAGAAAGTTTGGAACGGTTTCGGTCATGGAACGTTGTTTAGATAAGAAAAAGGATCCTATTTATGTCTACCAAATCTAACTTCAAGCTGACACTTTTGCAAACTCTATTGATTTCATCGGCGGTATTCGTCGTTGTCGGATTCACGGTTATTAAGGTCGTGCAATCAAATAAATCGGCGGGTTCTTACACAGAAACTCTGCCAAGTAAGACGGCAAAGTCTAGCCAGTATAAGTCGCTTGTAAAGGCGATGGAGACGTACGAAAAATTAGAGGCCAAAGGTGGGTGGAAATCTATCCGAAGCGGAGACGCTATTGAACCAGGCGCGGTTGATCCCCGTATTCCGGCTTTGCGCACACGCCTAGCGGCTGAAGGGTTCTACGACGCGGAGAGCGGCTTCTTGGGCTTAAAAAAAGATCTGGAGACCCCTGCATTATATGATGCAAAGTTAGAAAAATCCGTCTTGAAATTTCAAAAAATGCACGGTCTTGAAGAGGACGGCGTCATTGGCGAAGGAACATTGGCCGTCTTGAACGAAAGCGTTGCGTCTAAAATTTCGAAAATAATGTACAGCCTAACCGAGTGGGAAACTTACGGCGATATGGGAGGTACTTTCATCTGGGCTAATGTTCCATCCTACACGGCTAGTGCTTATAAAAATGGCGATCTTGATATCGCCATGAAAGCGATTGTGGGCAACCCGCGCACAGCGACCCCAGTTTTCCAAGACAATGTTGAGTATCTGATGGCCAATCCCAAATGGTTTCTTCCCGTTAGCCTTTTCAAGCGTCAGAAACTTGCAAAATTGCAAGACGACCCTGGATATGCCGAAGATGGGAATTACAGAATTTATGACCGCGAGACCCAAGAAGAGCTGAATCCACATACGGTAGATTGGTCGGATCCAAATATCGCAACTGAAATACAAATGGTTCAGGATGCTGGGCCGACAAATGCCCTTGGCGAAGTCAAGATCATGTTCCCAAACTCACATTCCGTCTACTTGCATGGTACGCCGGATGTGAAATTATTTGATAGAACAACTCGCGCCCTTTCCTCTGGCTGTATTAGGCTCGAAGATCCACGCAAAATGGTGAAATGGATTTCCAGCGTGGATAAAGGTGTGAACTATACCGAGTTTAACAAGGCCATGGATGCGTCCGAGCGCAAACGTTTTACCCTCGCAGAAGAAATCCCAGTTTACATAACTTATATTCCGGTCACTGTAGATGAAGATGGCCAGGCAATGTTCTGGAAGGACATCTATAGTAAGCTGCCGAAAAGCATTGCGGTCGACAAATTTTACGACAGTACAATTCCGGCCTAGGCGTGATGCCAAAGAGCGGGCTGTAGAACAGTTCGCTCATTTGGCTGTTTTATTACCGCACCAGATTTACAGCTAACTTACTGCAGATTCCAGTAAACGTAATGTGCCGCTATCTGCGTTGATCTCTGCGTTTACGCCGAGAGGTAGGGTGAACTGATCGGCTATATGTCCGAAATACGCGCCGTGAAATGCTGGGACGCCGAGCGGCTTAAAGTGATGTTCCAGAATTTCGGCGAGCTCGAACCCGCTACCGCTGGATGTAGAACAACTCGTGCATTGGCCGAACACGACGCCTTTTAGGCCGCTTAAAAGGCCTGCTTGTCCTAGCTGCGTAAGCATGCGGTCAATCCGGTATTCGGCTTCTTCTACATCTTCTAAGAATAAAATGCCGCCATCGGTGCTAGGCATATAAGGCGTTCCAGCCAATGCCGTCATGACGGTTAAGTTGCCGCCGACGAGGTGTCCACGGGCTTTGCCGCCTGTAAGGGTTTGCGTGCGCCATCTGCGCTGCACAAGCCTGTCATCGTCCATAGCGGGCGTTTCAAACGTAGGTTTTGCGCCGTCAAAAAGTAGAGGTTCGAAATAATCTAATGTTTTCTTACCCCATTTACTCGACGCATTCGGGCCGTGGAAGCTTACAAGGCCCGTCTTAGCTTGTAGCGCTAAATGAAGGGCGGTAATATCGCTATAACCGATCAGCGGCTTTGGGTTGGCGCGGATCAGATCATAATCTAGATAGGGCAAAATTCGCGCGCAGCCCCAGCCGCCGCGCACGGCCATAATGGCCTTCACGGATTTATCGGCAAACATCGCATTGACATCCGCCGCGCGCTCTTTGTCTTTTGCGGCAAGGTAGCCGAAATCCTTACCGACATATTGCCCGCGTTTCGGCTCGAGGCCCAATGCCGTGACGAGTTCTTCGGAGATTTGATATTCAAAACGTTCTATGCTTTTGCTGGCCGGAGAGATCAAACCGACCGTGTCGCCTTTTTTCAGGCGCGGCGCTTTTATCTTGGTCATGCTACCCGTTTGCGCCGCGGCCGGTACGGCAGCGCCGATAAGACCTGTAAAAGCCAGAGATCCAGATAAAGCCAATAAATGCCTACGTCCAATTTCCATGTTCGCTCTCCCTTTTTCAAAACAATGGCAGAGATCATGGCTGTGTAAAGTGAAAAATATGGGGCATAGCCCTCTTTGTCCGGAGCATGGCGCGCCGCACGGGGCGGCGCAGCCACGCTGTCCTCGCCGCGCATGCCACGCTTAACTTATTAAGGACCTTATTCAGTAGATTTAAGTGTCGAGTCTAGAAAGTCCAAAACCCTTTCAGAAACGGGAGACTTGCTTAGGTTCGGTGATAGAGTTACCGCCCCCATTGGATAAAAGTGTCCAAAGCCTGCGACCCAACTTGTTTCATACGTGATGCCTTTGCGTGAGAACAAACTTGCGATATGCGCGCTTCCCTTTTGAATGGCGGGCAAGTCATTTTGGCCAATGAGCATAAGAAGAGGGGGCTGATCTGCGTGTGCTGTTACGCCAAGATTGTAGCCCCAAGAGGTGCCAGATAGCGATATTACGGCCTTTATAGGGGCGTTTGCTCCATATGCTGTATTGATGGCAGTTATGGCGCCGGCGGAAAAACCTCCAATGGCAAGCTTGTCAGGATCAATTTTGTAAGTGGATGCATTTTTTTGAACGTGATCAATAGCCGAGCCCATATCTTCGGACGCAGAAAGGATCGCTCGCCAGAACTGATTTCGTCCGGCCGCGTCCAAGGCGGGAAGGCCCATTTGATTTCGAGCAAAGTCTACGCGCTGCGTTGTCGCCGGCGTTATGGCGAACTTTTCGGGCATCAGCGATGCTGGATTAATGGGTGTGTTAAGGGCGGGGTCTTCCTGAGTGAGGCGGTATTCCATGGAGAAGCAAACATAGCCCCTGCTTGCAAAAGTACGACAATAATCGGCCATGGACGAGTCCTGTGCGCCGTCCTCTTGAAAGTGTGACTCGCCTTTTGTGCCGCGGTGAAATGAGCCTCCAAATGCAAAAAGAACAGCCGGATGACCAGAAGCATTCACGGGCTGAGATGTTGGAGTGTAGACGTCCATAAGGAGCTTGCGTGCCTTGCCGCCAGACGTCTGCGCTATAATCCCTTCGCCGTAGGTCACGTCGCGGGTAACTGTTATGTCCTCAGCCGAGCTAATGTTGGAATTTGCATGGGCCGTAACAGTCGCTGACAGCGATAAGATAGCGGGCAAAATGAGGTTTCGGAGTAACATGGTGTTTCCTTTATTTTAGGACCATCACAAAAATATTGAAGGCAGACGTGCTAACTTTGCGTCGACTATTTTGTGTTTTCATCGATGATGTTTTGCAGCTTTAGTCTTAATTCATTCGCGACGTCTGGAAAGTCTGCAATCACATTGTTTAGCTGGTCCGGATCCGATTCAAGATTGTAAAGCCCATCGGTGGCGTCTACGTCGATTACGCCGCGTTTGTCTTTGACCCATTGAGGCTCTTCCCACATTCTCCCAGGGCGCTGTCCAAATCCTCCGCCTTGTAAAAAAGTCCAGTTGCCGTCTCGTATGCCGAGATTACCGTTGGCTGCATGATATATAAGTGAGGATCGTGTTGTTTCGGATTCTCCCTGCAAGTGTGCGAGGATATCGACGCTATCTTGGGCGGCGCCTTCAGGAATTTCTGCATCTAGTAACGTCGCCATGGTCGCAAAAATGTCTATTTGGCTTACGAGTGCTTTGTCTACCTTTCCTTTTGGTACGTTGCCCGCGGGCCATGAGACAATGAACGGAACGCGGTGTCCGCCCTCCCAAGAATCAGCTTTTAGACCGCGAAGACCCGCGCTACCATCGTGATCAAACCTTGCCATAAGGCGGTAGGCAAAGCTTTCAGGGCCGTTGTCTGATGTGAGCCATATCAATGTATTGTCAAACTGTCCCGTATCTTTCAACGCTTTCACGACTTCACCAACGAGAGCGTCGGTTTGAACGACGTAATCACCATAGGTCCCCGCTTGACTTGATCCGTCAAACTCACGTGTTGGAACGATAGGCGTATGCGGGGACGTTAGCCACAAGTTTAGGAAATAGGGCTTCTCTGCGCCTTTTCGGTTGTTAATAAACTCAACAGCTTTGTTTTGTAACGCAGGCGTAACAGAATCGAGAAGCCAGCCTTTTTCCCCTGGACCAGAGCCGTGAATTCCGCCTGCATAACCCGTTGAAATAAGCCGCGAACGCGGAACGTCGGTCATGTTCTTGGGGTTCATTATTTTATCATTTTCGATCCAAGCATAGGGAGGGAAATTGGGCACATCGTCGCCAAAATAGGTTTCAAACCCATGATCTGTAGGGCCGCCTTTTAAGGCTGCACTCCAGTCAAATTGACTGTTATTGACATTGCTGATCCAGCCTTGGTTTAACCGATCGCGCCGAGCTGGCTCTTCGCCTTCCCAAGGCCACACGAACCCTAAGTGCCATTTGCCAATGTGGGCGGTCTCATACCCTGAACTTTGGAACAGCTCCGCAATTGTGTCTTGTGAGGTGTCAATTACAGGCTTGTCCCACGGCATTAAAACGCCGCTTCTGAGCGGTCCGCGCCAAGCGTATTCCCCTGTCATCAATGAATATCGTGACGGAGTGCAGACGGTTGCGCCAGAGTGTCCGTCCGTAAATAAAATGCCTTCTCGGGCGAGAGCGTCAATATGCGGTGTCTTAATTTTCGAGGCCGGATTATAGGCGCTGACATCCCCGTAGCCCAGATCATCGGTCAAAATGATGACTACATTGGGTTGTTCTGTGGGATGTGTTTTTTCGGCGGAGCTTGAGGCTTCTATCGCAGTGAGGCTGGTTTGTTTTTGTTCGGGGCTCTCTCCTGAACAGGCTACCATAAAGGCAACAGTAGAAACCGCCAGCATTGAGCCGCGTAGCTTTGTAAGTACGCTATTTCTTTGATTTGCACCTTGATGGTTAAACATTTTATCTCCGAAACTTTTGGTTTTTATTCTGTACAGATAATGAAAGAAATTACGCGTCTAATGCATCAGCTATTCGTTTGATCGTCATCTCTGCGCGCGGCGTCGATATCACGGAGCATTTTTTTGTGATAGGGTTTTGAAATTGGATAAAATACGATCAACATGGCGCCAATGAATATGAGGCCCGCAGGGATCAAAGTCATGATGCTTAATATCCCAGACAGGGTTTCTGGGCTTTGGGGAATGTTTGGGATATAACCTACCCAGCTCAACAATATGCCCAAAAACCCGACTCCGACACCAAGGGCTATTTTCTGCGAAAGTGTAATAAGGCCGAACACGATCGACTCACCGCGCACGCCCGTTTTCCATTCTCCAAATTCGACTGTGTCAGGCAGCATTGACCAAAACGTAAGAATGAAAGCACTGTAGCCGAGGCTTTGGACAATTATAATTACCAAAATTCCGTTCACGGTAGTGGGAGCAACAAAATAAAAGATGAGTAGGGAAGCTATGCTAATCATTGCGCCTGCAAGCCAGACAAAACGTTTGCTTGTTTTGTCTGTGATGACTGCCCAAAGTGGCACGCTTAATGTTATCATGCCGATGAATGCAGCGAGGACTTTACCAACTGTAGAAAGGTCTGCTCCGGCGGCATAAATCAAATAGTAGACAAGGGCCTTCGTCACGAGAGTGCCGCCGGACGAGGCTGCCATAACCGCTGCGAAAAGCAGTAGGAAAGCCCAGTTTTGCCGGAGCATTAAGCCTATCATCTTCAAGCTGGGCGAGGCCTCGTGTTTGGTTGGTTCTGCGTTTTCGCGGGTCGAAATAACGGTTGTCCAAAATATAAGCGTTGCAAGCACAGCGTACAATAAAGCGACCTTTAAAAACCCAACTTTAAGATCGCCTGCTCCGAAAGAATTTGCAAATTCTAATGTGAAACGGGCAACAAAAAGCCCTCCCAAAGTTGCACAAATCATTCGAATGGCACTTAGCTGATTTCGCTCCATTGAGTCAGATGTCAATCGCGCGGAAAGCGCGCTGTAGGGGATCGTGAGAGCTGTGTAAGCCGTTCGGAATAGGATCTGTGATGCCGCCACAGCGAAAACCAAGGAGCCCGCACCCAGCCAAGGCGTTGCAAACATAAGTACGAAGGACGCGCTAAGCGGCAATGCGCCAAACAGGAGGTAAGGACGGTAACGCCCCCAGCGAGTCCGTGTTCGGTCTGCAAGTAAACCCATTAGCGGGTCTGTCACGCCGTCCCATATCATGCCGATCATGATAATTGTGCCAGCAGTAGCGGGCGAAATAGCCAGTACATCCGTGTAATAAAAGAGCAGATAAAGTGATAAGCTTGTCCAAAGTAAATTGAAGCCGATGTCGCCAACGCCGTAACCAATACGTGCCGGCAATGTCATTCGATTGCTCATGATGTTAAACTTATGGTTTTGGACAAAACAATGTCTGTGGCTGAATTTCCAATGAGGACCTCATAAGCGCCATCATCGCAGCGCCAACACCCTCCGTCTACATCCCAATAGGCAAAAGCTCGTGATGGAAGGTCGAATTTTAGGGTTTCAGATGAATGCCCTGCGACCTTAAGTTTTTTAAAGGCTTTAAGTTCTTTTATTGGACGCGTGACGGCGGGCTCGAGGGGGCGAATGTAAAGCTGGGCAACAACAAAACCAGCGCGATTTGAATGATTGCGGACCGTAACGTTTAGTGAAACCGTAGAGCCGACCTGAAAGCTATCTGGGCCAGCCAAACTTTGCAATTCTATGTCTGCATAACTTAACCCATGGCCAAATGAAACGAGGGGGTCCGGTGTCGCCTCAAGGTCATAGTGCCTGTAGCCCATGAATAGTTTTTCCTTATAGTCCATTTGTCCGTCAGTGCCGGGGTAGTGCGCGTATGCAGGATGGTCTTTCAGTTGTTTTGGAAAACTTATCGGGCTCCGTCCACTGGGGTCACTGATCCCTGTAATGACATCAAAAAGAGCATTGCCAAATTCTTGCCCAGGAAACCAAACCCACAATAGCGATTTTACTTTATCAAACCATGGCAAGTTCATCGGCGCCCCTGCATTCATGACGACGATTGTATTCGGGTTCGCGCTCAGTACGGCTTCTGCGAGTGCGTTTTGTTGTCCGGGCAAGTCCATTGTGGTGCGATCGGTGCCTTCTGATTCCCAATCGGCGTTTGATCCGAGGACTAATATTGTGTTTTCAGCATTCTTTGCGGCCGTAACTGCGCTCTGAATGAGATTGTTTTCGACAGGGGGCAGGGTGCCAAATCGAATGCCACCAATCATGGCATCGGAGGGACGAACATAGTCAATGCGAATAGCGTATGATTGGCCCGCTTCTAGTGCGAGAGTTCCGACTTTTTCAGCCGTTCCAAAGCCGAAAAAACTATCTCCAGAGTCTTGTTCTGTCCAGTTGTCGACGATTTCTTTGTCGTCGATATAGAGGCGGGCCAGACCGGCACTGGCTAAACCAAAACTATGCAGCCCGTTTTTCTCTGGGGTGTAACTAGCCAACAGGCGAATGGAAATTGGATCGGCCGCCCCCGTTACCCCAATAGCGTCAAACAGAAATATTCGACTTCGTGTTTCGTGTGAAACGTCAGGGTCGCCGCTAAAGTCAAGCGTGTTATATCGAAGGCTAGTAAACCCGCCTAATTCACCATTTTTTGATTTTATTTTGTCAGTGTCGAAGGCTGGCAAGTATTTATGTGTTAGGCACCCCGGTTCAAATTTTATGTCGCTGTTGTAAAAGCCAGCCAAAAGTCCATCAAGGGCGTTGACTGTATAATGTGGCAGTAAGCTTGAACTGCCGCCGCCTTGTATTTGCGAAACTTTGGCATTGGGACCGATAACTGCAAGGGAGGTAACCTTTTCTTTTGCTAGGGGGAGCACCTCTCCATCGTTTTTGATTAAGACCATACTTTCAGTAGCGGCTTGGCGTGCTAGTAATCTGTGTTCAGGCGTATCCACTGAATATTCTGTATAATCAGGTGTTTCATCAATGGCACCAACACGGCTAGCAAGCCTTATGAGGCGGCCTACATGTTGATCAATGACATCGAGTGATACTTCGCCAGAATCAACGGCTTTTCGAAGGTTATCTCCCCAACTTCGCGGCGGACCGGGCATTTCTAGGTCAATACCGCCATTGGCATTTTCTACTGTTTCAAGGGCGGCTCCCCAATCGCTAACCAGAAGGCCATCGAAGTCCCATTCTGTTCGCAAAACGCCATTTACAAGCTCATCGTGAGAACTAGCATATGTGCCGTTGACTTTGTTATAGGCTGACATCATTGTCCAAGCATTGCCTTTGGTGACAGCCATTTCAAAGGGGTATAAGTAGAGTTCTCGCAGTGAACGATCGTCTACATTCGAGCTGATTGTGTGGCGCTCAAATTCTGTGTCGTTTGCTATATAATGTTTTGGGCAGGCCGCAACGCCTTGTGATTGTACTCCGTGAATATAGGAAACTGCTAAGTCACCGGATAGAACGGGGTCCTCTGAAAAACACTCGAAGTTTCGTCCGCCAATTGGAGTGCGTTGTAAATTTATAGTCGGGCCCAGAAGGACCTGCGCGCCTTTTGTCTTTGCTTCTTCGCCGAGGGCTACGCCAATATTTTTAATAAGGTCTGGATTCCATGTGGCAGCCATAGCCACGCCTACGGGGAAGCAAGCCGCGCTTGTTTTAGACCCGAATATCCCGCGTGCGCCATTGGGACCATCTGTCATCTTTAGCTTGGGAATTCCCACTCTCTCAATCGACGGTGTGGACCACATGTCCGCACCGCTCATCAAAGAGATTTTTTCGTCCAAGGTTAGCTGGCTCAGCAAGTCAGTGACTAGCTTAGTCAGGGATTGAGCTGACGTTAGAACGTTCTTCGTCTGTGATTTTCGGGTCATTTCATCCTATAAAGTAGTCATGCGAGCTTGCTTGGCTATCTCATCGTGGGAGATTAGAAGATCAGTGAAAAAGGGCGATATCCGAGATATCACCCTTATTTTCTATTTTAGTATGTCCAATCAAATTTGACGCCGATTGTTCGTTCGGATTCAAAAGTGCGGAATTGGGCGTAGCCGCCCGTGTCAAACGAAGCGCCAACAATAGCCTCAACGAATTTCTCATCCGTGAGATTGCGGCCAAACACCATAAGAGAGGCTCTGTCGTCCATGAAAGAGAAACCCAATTGTGCGTCTAGCAAAAACCGAGAGTCAAGCTTTGTCGCGGGATCGTTTGTGTTGGAGGATATGGCGTCTGATCTGTACTGAACGCCAACTTGCGCGAAAGGCGTGACTGATCCGACTGTGGAGAAGTCATACCGCGCCAAGCCATTTAGGATGAGGTCCGGAGACTGAGCAAGTCTACCGCCCTCTAGGTCTTGATAATTTGCGCCTACGGCCGCGCTGATACATTGACCCGGACCAATGGGTTGTAGTGCATAACACGGAGCTTTGTCGAATTCAGAAAATCTAGCATGCGTGTAAGCGAACGATGTACTCAGCGTTAGATCATCGACAGGAACGAACGTTATGTCGCCTTCAATACCATATGTTTCGGCTACGCCGGCATTCGTAACTGAAAAGCTAGGGAGCCCGCTTGGCCCAGGAACCAGAGCTTGAGCTTGAAAGTCACTTATCTCCATGAAGAAGCCAGTCAAATTGGCGGTGATGCGGCCATCAGATGACTTTGAGCGAACACCTAATTCAAACTGGAGAGGGATTTCTGGATTTACGATCGGGAGCTCTGTTCCGCCAATTGTGGTGGCGTTGGCTGTGAGCCCTGTCACTAAACCTGCAGACTTATAGCCTTTTGATACTGTCCCGAAAACATTCACGTTATCATTGAGGAAATATTGGAGGCCTGCGCGCCAGACGACGGCTGTGTCTTCAACGTCGCCAACGAGGGGGGCAGCCGTTATGTTTTGCCCCGCAAAGGGTCCAACCGAGCCAGCCGCAATCGTACGGGATTGCGTCGTGCTAATGTCGGAGCGTAGCAATCTCAGACCGCCTAATAGTAAGAGCTTGTCTGTGAGCTTGTACTCGCCTTGGCCAAAGACAGCCATGTTGGTTTCTTGGAAGTTGGCTTTCAAGTCCGTGCCAAGCGTGAGGCCGTTCGGAAGAGCGCCAAGTAAGTTCAGTCCTGCCGTGCCGGCTTGGATACTGTTTTGATCAATGTTTTGTGTGAAGTAAAACGCACCAAGAGAATATGTGAGCCGTTCTCCTCCTGGAGAAATCAAACGAAACTCTTGGCTGAACTGGTCTTGCTGTAAATCACCGCTATTTTGTGACAAGAAAGGGAGGTTGATCAGGTCAGCGTCGTTATTATCAAGACTGTTCCATTCACGATATGAGGTCAAAGATACGAGGTCGAAATAGCCGAGATCTATATTTGTTTCAGCATACCCTCCGTAAATCTCAGATTCTTCTGTAAATAACTGGTCTGAACCAATGTCATAATTGTCTGGGCCTGCAACTATGCCTAAGCCTGCCGAAACACCGCCAATTATCGCAGGGCCAAATCCAAGTAAGCCTGCTCCCGCCCCGCCGGAAGACGGGGATCTCAGTGTAAATGCGCCTGAGTTCTGATCTCGCTTAGAATAGTCAGCGCCCAACATAATGTCGACTGTATCACTGACATCAAAGGCTAGTTTGCCGCGAATGCCAAATTCGTGTTTATTGTTAAGAGTTGTCTGTGTGGCGGCGGGGTTGACGTTGTTAATGTATCCATCACGTTCGTTAAAATATCCGGAAATCCGTCCCGTAACGCCGTTAGCAATAGGGCCTGAAATGCCGCCTGATAAATTCACTTCGTCAAAAGAGCCATAAGAGGCGCTCAGGTTCGCAGAAAACTCGTCAGTAGGTTTTTTTGTGACAATAGAGATAACACCCGCAGAAGCATTTTTCCCAAACAGGGTGCCTTGCGGTCCGCGAAGGACTTCGACGCGCTCTACGTCAGAGAAGTCGAAAATACCTGCACCTTCTCGTCCGGCGACAACGCCGTCGATTACAATCGCGACACTGCCTTCTACCCCAGTGTTAAATAGGCTAGTGCCAATGCCCCGAATGGTCGAGGCTGACTGCCGTGAATTCACGCCTGCGGAAAAAGAAAGGCCCGGCGCTACGTATTGGAGCTGTTCGAAGCTATCGATACTGCGAGTCTTTAGGACTTCACCAGAAATGGCGACTAAAGAGACAGGTACATCTTGAAAGCTTTGTTCGCGCTTTTGGGCTGTAACTATGATTTCGTCGATTTCGCCTGATTGTTGTTGCGCAAAAGCAAAGCTTGGCATTGCTGCGAGTAAAACGCTTACGGCAATAGTGCACTTAAGTTTGGATGTCATTTTTTCCCCTTTTAGCCAGCATTTATTGCGGCTGTTAAATATTTTATATCACAAAAAATATTTTTTGCAAAATAAAAAATATTAGCTAAATACATGATGTAAGAGTATTAGGGCCAGCAATGCGAGGGGGGAGTAATGGTAAAAACTAACGGCGATTCATATGAGGGTGGCGTAAGGCCAGCGCCCAAGGGTTCCAAGAAAAGTCAGAAAACGCGCCAGATCATTTTGGACGCGGCTATTCGAGCAATGGCGAAATGGGGGTATCAGGGGGCAACGCTGTCTGTTATTGCTAATGAAGCGGGTCTCTCGCAGGGGCCTCGGCAGTACTACTTTCCAACTAAGATTGATCTGATGATCGCGGTGCGCCGCGAGATTTTTGACCGTGCTAGTCATGCCATCGAAGAATTGAAGTTGCATGAAAAAGAGGCTAAAATGGCTCTCGCGCTATTTTTGGATGAGGAAATCAAACGAAGTAAGAGTGATGAATACATCGTCGATTTAGAATTAAAGATCGCTATTAGGGGCGATGACGAACTTAAGACGCATCTAGCTCCCCTTATAAAGGCCTCTGAGATACTCATTGATAAGTGGTGGGTTGAGCTTTTCGCCTCGACTGGCTTGTCGAACGAAGAGTTATTAGCCGCAAGGTTCGTTTCCACATGTCTGCTACGGGGGCTCGCCATTGAGAGAATCTCTTGCAACGATGAATTGGCGATTGGTTTAATGGAGCGGCAGCTGATCGACACCGTCTATGGCTTAATATTTAGATCTTAAAAGGGATATGACACCTTTCGTCTCTGTAAGACTAGGGCGTTAACCGTGGCTTATCTTGTAAGGACATTAGTTAGGCTTTCGCATACATACTCGACTTGAGAAAGGGTCATGTCAGCCCATAAGGGGAGGCGTATGATGCGCGTTGAAAGATCTTCTGTTACGGGCAGTTCTGTGCTTCTTTTGGTGAACTTCCCCCCGGCTGGGGACTTACCGAGTGGGACATAGTGGAAAACAGCCTGTACGCCTTTTTCTTTGAGCGCAGTCAGAACCTGAGCGCGGTCTACATCGCGCGCTAAGATGACATAATACATGTGAGCATTATGCTGACAGCTTACCGGAATAACCGGCCTCCTGAGGTGGCCACTCTTTTCGAGGGGCTTTAACGCCTCATGATAATGCTTCCACAGGACGAGCCTTTGATCGGTGATAGAACGTGCCGTCTCGAATTGAGAGTGAAGGAAAGCAGCCGCGAGTTCGCCAAGAGTGAATGACGAGCCGATATCTTGCCATGTATATCTATCAACATGGCCACGGGAAAATTCCCGCCTGTCCGTACCTTTTTCATGTATGATTTCTGCTCGGTGAATGAAGCGCTCTTTATTTATAAGCAGCGCCCCGCCTTCACCGCAGGTCACGTTTTTCGTTTCATGAAAACTAAAGGTGCCAAAATCTCCCATACTGCCAAGGGGGCGCCCTTTATACGTCGCCATGATGCCTTGGGCCGCATCTTCAACAACAGAAAGGCTGTGCTTGTTTGCAATAGATAGAATTGGGTCCATCTCGCAGGCAACGCCGGCATAATGTACGGGCCAAATAGAGCGCGTTCGCGGCGTGATCAGCGCTTCGATTTTCGTCTCGTCTATGTTGAGGGTGTCTGTTCGAATATCGGCGAAAACGGGCACGCCGCCGCGCAGAACGACGGCATTGGCCGTTGAGACAAAAGTGTAGGCGGGCATGATCACTTCATCGCCAGGTGCAATATCTAAAAGCAGCGCTGTCATTTCAAGAGCGCCTGTACAAGAATGGGTTAAAAGCGCCCGTTTTGCCTGTGTTTGCGTCTCTAGCCAAACTTCACAGAGCTTTGAAAAGTGACCGTTTCCAGAGAGCCGCCCTTTGGAGTAGGCCTGCTTGATATTATCGAGTTCGCGCCCATTAAGGTGCGCTCTATTAAAAGGGATAGGCGCAGGGCGGCGATTCATGTGATTGGTTTTTTTAGAGTAATGATCATCGGGCTTGTGCATGATGCCGGCATAATACGCAATAAAGCGATAAAAGGTGACCGCGCAATGGCTGCAGCGCATTTGGCGGCAAAACCTTTGTGGCGCATTGAAAATACTGTGTCTGTTAGTAACCTTTCAAAAAAGTCTGCCATGACGCCTTTTTTTAAGCTCCGTTCCAGTCCGTGTTTGACCGCTAGTTTTTTGATTTGATGGCTGCGGATGAAGTTTAGGCTTGCCCAAAGGCTCGGCGCTTTGCTTATGTGACTTTTATATACAAAAGCCGTTAATCTAGGCGACCAAAAGAGTATAGGGATGAAAAAATGGGGATCATATGGGAATGAGTAGTTTGGACATAAGTGTACCATAGAGCCGCCGGGTTTTAAGACCGCTGTCATGGCAGAAAATGTACGGTCTACATCGGGTACATGTTCAAGAACATGGACGGAGAATATAAAATCGTAAAGCCCGTGACTGTCCTCAGATAAGTCTTCCGCGGCTATGCTTTTAGGGGAAAAACCATTACGTTCTCCGGCAGCAGACTTTACGAACTCTGAGAGAGTGCTCATGATGTCAAATCCGTCTCCAACGGGCTCGATGCCTTGAATGTCAATGCCATTTTGCGCCAAGAAAATACCGAGAGCGCCAATGCCAGAGCCGATTTCTAGAATACGTATGCCAGGTTTCAAGTGCGGTGAAATCAACTCCAGCCCAACTGCGACTTCGCCTAAATAGGTGCGGAGAAGGGTCTTTTCGTGCGCGCTCAATGCACCAGAAACGTCACAGGCGCCGTTTAAGACCTTTATAAAGGCAGGTAAGCGTAAACGGAGCTTCTCTTGGATGTTTTCATCGGCTTGGGTCATTTACGAGAGTCATGAATCGCTTTTATGATCGTATTGGGCCGTCGCTTGACCTCATCAAATATTCGCGAAACATATAGGCTGAGCAGTCCTATCGCGCTGAGCAGCATCCCGCCTATTGCCCAAACTGAAAACAAAATCATAGTTAGTATGTCCGGGGTGGTGTTGCTTAAATAGTGATTGAACGCAGTAAGGATGACTCCGAATATTGAGCCGGAGAGAAGCAAGAGCCCCACCGCAAAAACGTAATGAAGGGGCTTACTTGAAAAAGACGTAATAGCGCTAAGAGCCAAGGAATACCGCCGAAAAGTAGAGTATGAAGACGGACTCTCTGATGTTTTGTTGACGGGAACTGCGACCTGTTTAAAGCCTGTAAATGTAAATAATCCGGGCAAAAATGCCTCACGTTCCTCCATGGCAAGGAAGGCATCAACGAACCCCCGTGTCATCAATCTTGCGGCTGTAGAGTGGGGAGTAACCTTGAAGGGCGACAGAGCATTGAACAGGCGATAAAACCCGCCGCTTGTGAGACGGCTAGGTGATGCCGCCTGACGGACGCCATAAGCTAGATCCGCCGACTCTGTTGTCAAAGCGCTCTGAAGATCGTGCAGACAATTTGGATCTTCATCAAGGTCAGAATCTAAAACAAAAACCATTTCACCAGTAGCGTATTCTAGGCCCGTTCTTACGGCTTGGTGTTGACCAAAATTTCGAGAAAGCTCAATGAGCACGATCTCTTTATTGGATTTCATCAGCTCTTTGACGAGCTCAACCGAGCTGTCAGGGCTTCCATCATCAACCAATATTAGTTCATAAGTCGCACCGAATATGATTGCAGCCTTTTGGCACTGGCTGATGAAGTCAACGACTGTTTTTTCAGATTTATAGAGCGTTGAGACTATAGATAGCGGCAAGGTAGGTTTGACGGAACGCGTGATCTCTTTCTCCTTTTCTAAAGTTACTGACTTTTCAGATGAACACCAAATTTTCTTTCAACGAAGAGTAATAACCGAAATGATCTAGACGCCAACATAAATATTGCGTCTAAAATAAAGTTAGGAAGTTTTTTCGTGAATGGCAGTTTTCTTGCGAAATATTTCATGGCAATTGTCGCGAGTGAATTTGACACAATTTCATATTTTCGATTCAAACAACCCTCCCGAACAGTATCGACAATAACAATGATACGGTGCTCTTTTGTCAAATTCCAAGCTTTATGAGGGTAGGCATGGCAAAAAGAAAGAAGTTCGCCTTCGGCCCATGTGGCCGTTTGTTTTTTGATTTGAATGCCGAGCTCACCTGGTGCGGCCTCCGGGATGCGAATGCCGAGATGATGTCGGATGACTCCATCTGTGTCACCCATATGCGGACGAATTTTGGTGCCCGCTTCCATAATTGAAACCATACCAAAGGTCATCCCGGGAATTTGATTTAAAGCCGCGTTTAATATCGGAAATTGCTTGCAACTTCTCCAATATTTCAGACCGTAAATGTAGAGTTTAACTGACTTCCAGCCGGTAACCTCAACGTTGTAAATGTTTTTGTTTGTCTCGATTCTGCTAGCGTGGGATTTGTAATATTCCAGAATTTCCTTTTTTATCTGTGGGAAATTCTCCTGCAAAATTGTCCTCACTTGAAAATTAGCGTTATCGTAAAATTTGGGTTCTTTCCCCCAATAAGACGTCCCAGACCTATAATAAAAGATTGGGTCCTTCTTATCATTTGTTTTATGGGGGGGGACTGGCATATCAAACTTCAACGCGTAGGTGGCGTGTTAAGCCAGACATGATGCAAACTGGACTGAGATGTCATCTGCCATCCAAGCCCTTCATATATTCGCCTTGCTACATGGTTATGCCCTTGAGTTACAACGTAGCCATTGGTGACACCTTTGGATTGGAACCATGCATGTGATGCCTTGCAAAAATCACGGGTTAAGTTTTGGCCTCGCCAATTTGGCAACACCGAAAGTAATGCAGGGTTACCAACACGCCGGCCCGGTAAATCTAAGAGCCTTGAAACTAGCAATCCTCCAATTTGGCCTTCATCATTCTTCGCGACATGAATGTGTTGAGTTTCAGTCTCTGATATTGCGCGGTCGACCCATGCTTTATAAAGCGCGTCGGCCAGATGCGCAGGAAATTTAGGGTCGCGGTAATACCGAGATTGCTGACCGGCAATAATGCCGAGGTCGTCAATAGTCAGCCTCTGTTCATGGCCATTATAGGTCGCAAGGGATGTCGGGGAGGTGTCTTTCCATGGAAACGACTGGGTGTAATCAATTTCATACGCAACGGGACTATCCACGTGAAAGCTCTGATATTCACATTTGAACTTGAAGTTTGAAGGCCCTTTGATCGTGAGCATGAGCACTTCATCGGACAAAGCTCTTTCAATAATTGAGCCAACGCCTTGCTGATTTTCTTGCGAAAAATCGGCATGAGCCACATTGAAGCCAAAGAAATTGCTATCCCAATCAAGCCTTCGATAATTTGGAGTTTGCGCCATAGAAATGAATTTGTGTTCCAAATAAAAGAGTTCTAGTAGGGCCACGCATCATAGGCGTAATTGTAAAATTGAATAGAGGCTAAACGTGACTACGAACAGAAAATTTGTTTCATTTCCAGTGTCTTTGCGATTTATTTATACATGCCGTCATTTGGCAAATACACAAAATATTTTCCTGAGATGGGAACGTCGCGTTTTAAGAAACATGCATATTAAATATGCTGATTTGCCAACTGGGCTTAAAGTGAAGCCAGTGGAGTATACTCTTGATACATTCACCCCTGATGCCATCAAGAGCATGAAAAGGCGTGAGACGGAGCCTCTTGTAATAAGAGGGTTTTCAAAGTCTAGTTTATTAACACTGAGTGAGCTTAAATCTTGCTTCGGCGCGGGGACTGTTCCGGCACATCCGAAAGCTGATTTAGAACCTGATGCTATTTATCACACAGTGAAGCAACGAAAATTGTCTGATGTCATTTCGGACATTGAATCTGGAAAAAGCACATATTCAGTCGCTGCAACGGATATTTTTCATAAATTTCCTGAACTTTCTGAGCGTACATTAACACGTCAAATTGAAGATGCAGCGCAGGTGAATATTATTAAGAACGAGCTCTTTATCGGAGGGGCGAAAACCGGATCCAATTTTCATTGTGCGCCCGCAGACAATTATTTCCTTATGGTGGAGGGACGAAAAGCTTGGCGATTGGTTGACCCGCGAAACAGCATGGCAATGTATCCTACTATAGGGAGAATGCGCGAGGCACCGGCTCGTAATTCTCCGATCTCCTTCCATCATTATGACAAAAAGGAACACCCTCTTTTTGAGAAGGCGGATATGTATGAGGTGGTGCTTGAACCTGGCGACCTACTGTTCATTCCAAATATGTGGTGGCATGAAGTTGAAAACCTTGATGTTACCATTGGGGCGCCTCATCGTGTTGCTCCAAGGTTTCGGTACGACTTTATGGGGCTCTTGATACTCTTGAGGTTAAGAACACTAGAATATTATGTAGGGGCGGTACTGGAGCTCTTCGGGAAAACTTCAAGTAAGCCCGTTGAGCTTTCAGATAAACAAATCATGAGTGCCTATGGGGGCGGACGAAAGAAGCCCTGACGTCTATTAATGAGGCTAATATTCATTATTTAAGGGCCATATTACAGTCTTATTCGTCGATAAAATGCGCCTGCAGTTCTGAGCATTCTTTGTTGGTACGAAGGGGTGAAACAAGCTGTACGGGAACGCTCTTGTAGGGTGTTGCCACTATGAGCTCGGTTTTGTAGCCATTTGATAGATCCAGCCCTCTCCGAATTAAAGGCGCTGGATCAATAGCGCCTGAGGAGTTTTCGGATAAAAGTATCCATGCGCGGCAAAGTCTATCTGTCTCAATTTTATCGACCTGAAACTCTAACAGCTTGGCCGACCATTCATAACCGCCGAGTAGCCACGGCGTGCCAGGTATATCCATATCAAGATGATAAGCTGTCAAAGGCGTGATCCCGGATAAATCTATGAGAAGTGGCCTCTCGGGTAGGGCGTCGAGTTTAGGACGGACGACTTCGAGTTGGGTGAGAAAATCGTGTGTGGCTTTGTCAAGCGACAGGTGAGACCGACCTGCGCGGATTGATGTCCGTATAGTCTGGTCCGCTAATGTGCCGTTTAGACGGTAAGGACTTTGGCTTGCACGCACCCAAACGGTGGCTTGAAACACGAGAGTCACAACGACAAGTGCGCCGATCATAGGGTTGAATTTAAAGTCTTTTTCTACGCTGCATAGAATAAAGCCAAACATCAGGAGCGGAAGGATGGCGTAAAGTCCTGCGAATGGAAACCAGCTATTTCCTGTGCCGAAAACCTGTCCCAGAATAATGGGCACAATGGCAATCACAGTAAAGAACGTCGTCACAGCAGGCTGTCGATTGGGCCACTTGAAAGCAAAAACTATGCGAATTATGGCAATGATCAAAGCCGCGGTTAAGAGGCTGCATAGAGGTTCCGACATATCATATAATGTAGCGACTTTATCCTCGCGGAGTTTGTGTAAAAGAGGGGCCATTAAACCTAACAGGCCTAAAACTGCGAGGGTGTAGAGGGCCCATTTAGTCGCAATAGCTTTGCGGCCTCTTTTAGTGGCTGGGAGATGTAAGCCTATTGTGGAAAGGAGGGAAATCCAGAGCCAATTATCTTTCCAAACGCCAAATATTCGGCCTTGCATATCAGCCCACTTTATAGCCGCTGGCGTTGAATTCCCAATTTCTGCTGATGCCGCGACCCCCGCTTGCATGCGGCCAAGCGTGGTCCATATAGGCTCAACGATTACCGAGAGAAGTATTATCATCAGGACGGCCCCGACAACGGATAAGATCATCAGTCGTAATACTTTGTTCCAGCTTGGCCGCCCTAAAAGCAGCACTAAAAAGACTAACGTTACACCGGTGAAAAGCGCGGAAGGTGGACGCGTTAAGCCCAGTGCAAAAACCATTGCGCCAGCCAAGACGATTGACCACAAGCTAGAGTGATCGTTTCGAAGGTTATGAATTATATGAGACGCAGCCGTGATAAGACCAAGGTTTAAAGCAAGGGCCAATGTATTGTATGATGGGTCAGGCAGCCAAAAGGAATAGAAAAGAAGCGTGCTCCCGGCGCCCCACAAACTTAGGAAAATTGTTGATATGATTTGGTGGGGTGTGTCAGTGTGGAAAAGTTTGAAAACTGAGGTGGTTGCAAACCCACCAGCGGTGCAGAGGAGCAAGAAATTCGACCAGCGTAATAACAAAACATTTTCTCGAAATGGGAACAGCCCCCAGACAGTTCCAAATTGTGTTGTGGTGGCATATACTTGCGCGTTTTCGGAGATGCTTAAGAGGTAAAACGCGGAGTCTGTCATATCCAAGCCGCGATGGAGATTGATGCCGATTAGAAGCGGGAAAACCGCCAATGCAACGATGCTGGCGGTGAATAGAGTGCGGTTCCAATTGTCACCAAGACTGAGGAAAGGGCGTAGCCATACGGTCCGCGTGGAAAGTGACATCGTGAAGGCTCCTGTCTTGTAAGTGAGGTGAACTGACCGCCGCTAACGGCTCTTTTTTGCATATACTGCAGTTAGTCAATAGTAGGCAAAGGATCAGCTTCAAATCTTTTTTTTGTAAGTTTTTGGATGACCAGTTTTCGTATCTCTCGATGTACAAGGCCAGCAATCCATTCGAAGTTTTTTTTAAGGTAATAGATGGGCCGGATGCATTATTCGTTTGGATAGGTTGTTCCGAACTTTTCAATCTACCACCGGATCGTTTCGTCGGATACGGCTACACCTCGATCTAACATCCGTTCTTCGATACCTCGAACGCTCTGGGCAAACTTGAAATACATCTGCCTATCCGTATGAAGGCGATGAAGGGTGTAGACAAAGACTCCCATGCCGATGACTTAGCCGAGAAAAGTTTGGAAGTTGAAGTTAACGTGACAAAGCTCTCATCAACACCTCTGGCTGGGTGAAAATGCCAAGTTGTGATTGTTCCAGAATAGGGATTGCGCAAGCATTAGGGTGACTTTGTGCAAATTCATTGACCTTTTCCCAAGTAAAAAGATCGTTGTTTTGCCCGTGTAGAAATAACACGGTTTGCTGCGATAGGACAGACTTAAGAAGTGGGGCCCAATCACTGGCCCATAAGCAAACATTGTCCACTAACTGTTTTACATCTTCAAAACTGTAGCGAATAATATCGCGCGTGATATTGTAATATTCTGGATCGGTTTTGACTAATGCATGATCTATTGATCCATCGTCGAAGAAGTATTCTACAATCCGTTCCTGTCCTGATTTAGACTTGTAGAACTCTTTAGCGACCATTTTATGAGGTGTTAGTAATAGAGATGGAAAATATCGCGCTGTCAAAAATGTGCGTTTTCCAACTTGCGACATGAAAGCAAAGTCTTTGCGCGACTTTAGAGGAACGCCCGTGTCGCAAAGGGTCACTGAGGTGACCCTGTCTGGGAACATATCGGCAAATTTAAGAGCGTGAATGCCGCCTGAGGCTAAGCCGATTATATCGATGTCGCTTATTTTTTCAGCAGATAAAATAACTTGAATATCTTGCGCGGCAATCCCTGGGCTATAAGTGTAATTTCTAGAAGAGGACTGACCGGAGCCGGGTTTGTAGGGTACGATGAACTTCAATCCCGCGCGAAACGCAGCTTCCCTAAAGCGGCGTGTCATTTCGGGCGGTGCAGTAGGTTGTATCGATAAGATAGGTTTTCCTTTGTCGCTTCCGTAAACGGCGTAGGAGAGGTCATGGCCTTGCTTGGATTTGCACTTTAAAATCTGGAAGTTGGCTTTCTCTGGGGGAGTACGAATTACACGGGGTTCTTTGGAAATGACGCTTTCACCCAAGTCCAAAATTTGGCCGAGGTTGGAGATCATGCCAACCAATTCTGTTTGTGATGACGCGCCAGTTTTTTCAAAAATATGCGAGAGCTGCGTTCTAACCGTGCGAATAGATCGTCCGCGTTGCTCGGCGATGAAATGTAAGTTCTGATTTTGATAGAGCGCGCGCGTAATTTCAATCTCCGCATCTGTCAAACTGTAGGTCGACGATAACATACGTCCTAATTCTTCCTTCCAGCTGGGTTTGGCAATACGTAGGATAAACAGTGTTTCGCTCAGTACGCCGTCCCCTGTTGTAAACTCAACGGGATGTATGACGGCCATTACGATCTGGCACTGATTTTCATTTCCGATATCCAAAGATATTAAGACGGGATCGGAGATATCCACATTATCCCTAAGAGCCAGAATGCGTTTGGGTTTGAAAGGGGGGAGCGCAGAGGCGGTGATATCGGCATCAAGATTGGCAGGCCAGATAGCATGAGCTTGTTGATTTTTTGCGACAATCCGAAAGCCTGAATTAAACAAAATGGCGGGAAAGGTCTGCCGGTCAATAAAGCTCTGCTTTTCTTCGGCTTGGCTCGGCTTGCTCGCCGTGATTAGCGGACCGACTTGTTCAAAATGCTCGGCGAGAAGTGAGCGCCAAAGTTCAGCTTCCGCGGGGTCCTTTTTAAAGACCTCGTCAACGAACTGATCCCAAGCTTCAAAAAGCTCTGGAAGATTGTCATTGTCTACCACAACAGAATATAGCTTTGCGATTACCGCATTTCCCGGATGTAACCCGGGAGGAATATCTTTTAAGCCCATAAACACCGTTTATGCGTTACTGACCATTTTTAACAGCAATTTCGTGAAACATTTGCATAACAGGTTGTGGCACGGCTTGATCTGCATACATTTTGGGCATCGAGAACTTAATCAATATATTGTTATCAAGGATAACACCAATTCCGCCAGTGAGCTTATTTCCGGGAAGGTACCATCCCCCGCCGCCTACTGCGCTAAAGGTTCGGCCACCAGTGATGTAGTCAGTGTGCGATTTCGGATTTCCTGCGAACCAATCCTTAAACGTGGCGGCCTGCTCTGCTGTAAGCTGAACAATTTCATACTCATATTGGGGCAACTGCCCGAAGTTTATCATCTCAAGCGCGTCACCTGTAACGCCCTCGGGAATTTTGACATATTTGAAATATACGTGCCCATCCATCATTATGGGCGGGCGCACATTTGGCGGAACGCCATATCCTGGCGGTAGGTCAGGCACATAAGACGCCAGAGATCCAGCGCAGCTCTTGGGGGGTAACTCGGTTTGCCATTTAGTGTATTTTTCGAAGTTCTCCATGCCGGCACCGCGTTTTAGTGCGCTCAGGCCAGGTTTTGTAGGCGGTGGCGGGCAATCAGCTGAGCTAGCCGATTGCGTAGGCTCACCTCCTCCACACGCTGCAAGGATAGATGCTAAGCCCATAAATATAAGGGTTTTTATTGAGTGTGATCTTAAAGGCATGAGGTGCTCCGCGTGTTTTAAGGAAAGTGTTTTCCTAAAGGGACGAAGAAAGCTCGTCATACATCAAATAGCGTATGCGGCAAGAAGCTGGGTAATCTAGTGTTTAAAGATGGAGGCGTTTATGAGAAAGTTCTTATCAATTCTTATTGGTGTTACAGCACTGATATTTGCTGCACAAAGTTCTACGGCAGATACAGGGGGGCTGTGTAGGGCTTTGGAGCGACCGAATATTGATTGTAGCTGTGTAACTGATCGCATGAACATGTTTCAAGCTGCGGCGCCCACGGAACTCATGAAGGCCCTTTTTAAGGAACAATATGCCCTATCTATAGGTGCGGATAATAATTTTGAGCCTGTGTTAGAAGAATTTAACCGCGACCCAATGACCGCATTAACGCAAAGCGCCGCAATGGACCGAGTTGGTGGTATGCCGAGCAATATTGGCGATTTTGAAGCGGGCTGTGTCATCCCCGGGGCCCAAAATCATGTATTCCCGTCGCCGTCTGCCAATTCTCAAGCTGCTCTTTTTGTCGAAGCCGGAGTCAAAAGCGCTGGGGAGAACTCCCGGAACAGTCTCGTTTGTCACGCGAACCGCCTTGATAGCTATCTGTCCCGTCAAGAGTTCGAGGCCTACCAGTTGTCATACTCTTATTATGGACGAAATCAAACAGATGATGACGATGCATTGCGCGCCCGAAAGATGGGTGTCTCCCGCGCGCAATACAAGCGACTCGCAGCCTCAGGGCGACAGAAATATGACGAAACCTATGACAAAGATTCGTCCTATTGCTCGGCCATGACATATGCCGCGAGAATTACGCCAGAGCAAAATCAGGCGGCGCTTGACAGGCAGGCCGCGCAGGCTGCTGACGCGCAAAACCAGCCCGTATCAGGAAGCTTTCTCAACGGAGATGATGAAACCAAAGCTCGCAAAATTATGCAATCTGAATGCTCGTCAAACGGCGGTTCTTCGTCATTTTGCGGCTGCGTGATGGCTGACTTTGAAAAGAAAGTCGTACAAAAGTCACCACGTCCGGGTGTTACCCTGGCTTGGGCATTAATGCGCGCGGGGAGTAGTCTGCCTAGCGACGACCTCATACAGCTTACTATGGCGTCAAACCGCAATGACCAAAAGGCTGCGGGGCAAATGTTTATGAGCACAATGGATGTGGGCGATAGCTGCACCGAAGCCAAAGTTACACCTAAAGCCATGAAAGGCGATCCGCGCGAACGTATGATCGAAATCTGTACGGCGGAGAATGAGAACAAAACCATGTGCATCTGCACCACCGATAAAATGCGCAGTAAGCTGAGCTCAGATGATTTTGAGCTCATTGTGGATATCCGAGAGGCTGACTTTCGGGGTGCAGATGACCCTCTAGCAGAAGTGGCAGCAGATCGCGGCCTGACAGCCAAAGAAGCCGAACAAGCCATGATGACAAATCAGAGTCTAATGGGCGGCATCATGGCCATGGATATGATGTCATGCATGGGCGGCATGCCGGGAATGCCCGACATGAGCCAAATCCCGGGAATGCCTAAGCTACCGGGTCAGTAACATATGTGCTTTTTCTGCCTGTGAAGTGTACTTCATGTCGTGCTCCGCTGCGCCTTAATCGACATAGACTTTTCACTTTAATTTAAGACTGACCCAAAGGAAACCATTATGCCTTGTCTTCGTTATCTAGCATTGATTTTTGCCAGCCTTTGGATTTTTACATCTGTAGGGCAGGCCCAAACGCTAAACCAGCAACCCATTAGGCCCATTACAAATGATGCTTTGAAGCAAAAAGCTCCGCAAGAAAATGTGAGTGTCGACTTGGTTGCTAAGAGGCTTGAGGCGCAAAGACAAAAAAAAGAGGCTTTGTGCAAATCTTTAGAGCCCAAAATCGATACATGGTGGCATCCAGCATTTGATTGGAGCATGCCAGCGCGTTACGGCCATGACCGTAAGCTATATGACGGTGACAACGGGGTTAAGGTTGGGAATGGGATAATAGACCTCCCTAACACCCGTGACTATATCATGAATACGAAAAGTTATTCTAATAACGCAAATGATGCTTGCCCATGCTCGGGCTCACAATGCGTGCCAAAGTTTCGTGTGAACTTATTCATAGATCAGCGCGGTAATCGTAATGCGGGATACACGGGGGTGGCCTCAAGTATCCGACATCAAAGGATGAAAAACGGGTGTTCGGTAATAGATTTTCCTGACGCTCCAGAGCCGAGTTATGTTTGGAAAGTCGACCGCCCTTCAAAGCCTTTTCAAGCAAGTGGGGCAAACGCGTCAGTGTGCCTACCAGAGGGTACTCATAATGTTACTTTTAAGGTGAATTACCGGGTCAATGGGATACTGTCTTCTCGTGAGGTCACGCGCCCTATAGAAGTTATCGATCATCTGATTGTGAACTTGGGTGATAGTTACGGAGCCGGCGAGGGCGCTCCGGAAACAAATTTTTTGCCGCAAAGAATGGAAAAAATTGTTCATGGCGGTGGTGACAACTCAGCGTCTAAGCAATCATTGAAAACCGTCAACTGGAAGACGCAGTTTATGGATCCAGGACTGCCATTTTACGCGCAATGGGCGGATTCTGGCACGACAATTCCAACAGTTAAATCCTCGCATATTCAACGCTATAAGGATAAACCTAAAGTATACGCATTCTCGGAACTTAAAGCGGATACATATTATGATATCGATGGGACATATTATACGAAAGACAACATTCCTTGGGCCAACGATACCCTAAGGGATTTATGGCTGCATTATGAAACTGATTTTGCATGGGGGTTGTTTACCGATCATACGGGCCAAACTCAGAGGGCATTATTGAGGCAAAACTTTCCGAACGCAAAAGTAATCAATGTTCTGAGCTCAGAATGGGATAAATCGACCTACCGGAAAGTTGTCGAAGATGACTGGTTTATGCCCGACTGGGACGCGATTAAACCCGGCCGTAATCAGACCTATAAAACCCTTATGGATCATCACCACGCGCACCGCTCATCTGCGGCCGCAGCCTCGCAGCTGGCATTGCATCTTGAATCGCACGATACAAAAAGTTCGGTGACATTTATAAATCTTGCTGCGTCAGGTGCGACTATGCAGACAGGTTTATTGGCTCCTTATAACGGCGTAGGAGAATTGCGAGGGAAAGGTGCGGGTCCTTACCTCCCACGACACAATGGTCAACTGGGGTTGCGGCCTCAAGTGGATGAGATGAAAGCCTTGGTAGGCAACCGAACCATTGATGATATTTACCTTTCGGTCGGCGGTAATGACGTCGGATTTGCTAACATGATTGCGGTATTTCTCGCGGCTTGGGATTGGGATAGCGAGAAAGCTTGGTTCGATATTCTCGAAGATGACGAAGTTGGCGGGAACGTGGGAAAAATGATGGAGTATTTTGAAACAGGGCAATGGTCCAAAGGGATTTACAGCGGTCTTGCTGGTACGTTGGGGGCCTTTGCTTTTATGGATGACATCACAGGCCTTGATAGACTTGGGGATGATTATGAGGCTCTGCAAAGTCAATTTCGCGGCCTGGATATATCCGGCAAAGTCAATCTTGTTGGTTACCCTAACTTCTCATCGGCCACGCGTGACGATGGTAACACAGAGATCAAAACCCCGTATCCGCATGGAACCTATTATTGTGATATTAACATAAAAGAAAATGAAGACCCGACGCTTGGCGCTCGATTGGATTTTGACCCCGTCGAGTTTAAAGTTGTTCATCATAAAATATTTACGGAACTCTCAAAAAAAATGGAAGAGTCCGCGAAGAGTCAAAGTGGTCCGGAGTGGGCTTTCTTACCCCAAGGCGTCGAGCCTCGGCAGCATGGAATTTGCGGTTGGGGACAGTACCATAATGACGACTACCGCTCTATTTATGGTCATTATCAACGGTCAAATAAAAAAGACGAAAACAACCAAAAACCCGGTACGTTTTTAACAAATAGCCGTGGAGATAGTTTGGGGGCAAAATGGTACCGCACGCCGCAAGATGGTGCGATAATACAAAAAGGCGAAGCCGTGACTAATAAAGGTCTCTTTCATCCAAATGAATTTGGCTATCGCCACGCAGGGCGTGTAATGATGAAAAACCTTGAGCCTTATGGGGCAGAATTAGCCGCCGCGCGTGGTCTCCCGGAACTTCACCATGATGATGAAGGTGTTGATCGTTTCTCAGATCCTGACGATTCGATTGCTGAGGCGACAGAAAATCTAGGGGGCGGCGGCGGAGAGGCTGAGGGAGTTTTGACGGGGCTATCCGACGTCAAGATGTTTAGATTCACAGGGCGAGGTGAACGTTGTGAGCCCAGGACATTGCGAATGACGCACCAATCGCATGAAGGCCCTTTGACGATCAAAGTTTATGGCTCAAATGGCGAGCTTTTAGCATCATCGAATAGCCGTGCGCCGCTTCAAGGTTTGGGTTCTAACACAAAAGATTTGTCAGCAATCTCGACTCCTAGCACGATTCTCACGGTGCCTTCGCGGGGGGCAAGGTTGGGTTCCCTGATGGCAACGGGTGATCAAGGTGAACAGAACGGTGCGGACTTTTGCGGCACAGCAGAGTATAGTTCTGTGCCAGATTCTTACGAAGATGGCACAGAAAGTCGTGTCTCTTTTCTTCGAGAACATCGTCATCACATTTACGTAGCTGTCAGTCATCAAGACAATAAGCGTTATGACCCAGTCACAGGCAGAGGGGATGCCCGATCAGATAAAACCAAATCAAATGTTAGCTTTAAGGTGTCAGTGATAGCCGAGTCTGCCTCGGAATGACGTCTCTTCGTTTATGCCGTGCTTTCTATCTTCGACAAAATTACCTTAAAGTTTAATCCCGTGAGCAAAAGTCAAGGCTATCTCATTTCGTCTGGTTCTGCTTTGGGAAGAGGCGCAGCACCCAGTGCGTGTCTCGTTAGCAACGCTAATAGTGGCGTAATGTAGCTTGAGATGCCAACAAATAGAACTGCAAAGTGCCCACGAAGTTTGAAGAAGGTTATATGACCATCAACTGCACTGTGTTTTAGTTGAAGCAGTGTTTCGGCATATCTAGAAGCATTTGGGCGAAGGCTTTCCCTTGCGCGTCAAACTTTAGATTAGCCATTCCGCCTCCGTTAAGTACGTTGTGTAGTACGAAATTGAGGCTCTGGGATCCAGGAAGTTCAAAGCGTTCAACTTTACTTGGTTTCAAATGATCAAGCCACTCTTCGACTTTGGATGCTGTCAAACCTTCGCGCAAAAGCATCCATGCTTCTTCACTGCGAGCTATAACGCCAATATTTACGAGGTCGCCTTTATCGCCTGAACGCGCGACAGCGAAGTCTATGAGGCGTGCGCCTGTTATGCCTTGTACGTTTATACCGGATTTTACTTCCAAAGCTTGAACTGGCTGAACTTCATCATGTGGCTGATCTGAAGACGTACTATCATTAGACAAGGATAAGTCGATTTTGATATGCGTTGTTTTTCCGTTGAGGTTGATAGATGTTTTTATCTGATCTCGCGGTATCAGCGCCCCGCTACCGCGAATAATGGGTGCAGGCTTGGGCCGGCCACCTGCCACGCCCGTAATTCCGGGGGACATTGCTGTTGCGCTGGGGAATATTTCACGGGAAAGCAACTGTAGAATGCTTCTGTCATCTGCGGCAGCGGCTATTTTTAAAATGACTTCGCGGCTCGTCTTCATTCTTGCGTGCGGTCCATAGCTGTCTTCAGCGCCAATAACTTCAACCGACGTTTCTCTAAAGCCAGTAAGGTTCCGCAAGAGGCCTATGCGCTCGGTTCGATTGAGAATTGCTTGGCCAACACGACGAGCTTTCGCCACTGCATCAATCCCGCCAATCATCAATGTCGCAGTAAGTCGCCAACCGTCTTGCCATGTTACGCTGGCTTTATAGTGGCTGGGGGCGGGTAAACCGTGTGCGTTAGTCACCCTTACTGAATTCGGGCTGGTTTGTTTAAAATGGACGTGGCGAAAGTCGCAAATAACATCAGGTAGGCGGTAGTCCGCAGGGTCGCCAATTTCGTATAGCATTTGCTCCGCCAAGGATAAGGGAGAAATTAGCCCGCCCGTGTTACCCATCTTCGTAACTTCAAAAGTCCCGTCTGATTTGCAGGCCGCAATGGGGAAGCCCATATTCTCCCAGCCAGGAACTGTTTCCCAGTCAGTAAATAAACCGCCAGCGCCTTGCGAGCCGCATTCAATCAAATGCCCTGCCAGTGAGCCTTGTGCTAGCTTATCCCAGTCATCCATTTCCCACCCAAAAGCATGGACTAGAGGCCCTAAGGTGAGGGCGGAGTCCGCACACCTGCCGGTAATGACCACGTCTGCGCCAGCCTCAAGCGCAGCAATAATCCCTGAAGCACCGAGGTAAGCATTTGCGCTTAGAAGCATGTTTGGCAATGTCTCTTGTGAGAACATGTCTTTTAGAGGGACCTGAATTTTTTCTATGATATCATCACCCCCTACAGCGACAACTTTTATGGTTGTGCCGGCGGCGCGCGCTTTGGCCTCAAGTGATTTGGCGCACGCGACAGGGTTTAGGCCGCCTGCATTAGCAAGAAGCTTCACGCCTTTTTCTTTTAGAGTGGCAAGGTGGGGTAAAACTGCCCGCTCGAAATCAGGAATGAAACCTTTTTCAGGATCTGCATTTCGAGCCCTTGCGAGTAAAGCGAGCGTTATCTCCGAAAGGTAGTCATATATAATGAAATCTAGCTTCGGAGCGTTAACGAGCTGCGCTGTCGCAGCGTCACTGTCGCCCCAAAATCCTGATGCTCCGGCGATGTAGATAGGGTCATTCATGACAAAGGCTCATGCTTTTTGTGTGAAAGTCGGTGCGGTAGCTGCGAGAGTTGGCTATTATTCGGGAGCTTTTCGCACAGGCGCAAGTATCTCGTCTGTATGAGCGCCTTTAAGCGGCGCGGCAGAGCGAATACCTGGAAGGCCGTCACTCCATTCTGAAGGACAGTTCATCAGGCGGATTGCTTCGCCGCGAACATCCTTGCGCGAATGGAAAAAATCAATGTCTTGAAGGTGAGGGTCTTCGAGTAGGCTATCAAAATCGTGAACAGGAAATATAGGGATGCCAAATGGCGAAAGTGCTTGGCGCCATTCCGCTGTGGTTCGATCTTTAAGTATCTCTTCTACGAGGCCGTAAAGCGCTTCAATGTGTTTTGTGCGAGACCCTAAGTTTTTAAAGCGGGGATCTGTGTCGAACATATCGCCTTTACCTGCTTCGGTGAGGAAGGCTTTCCATTGCGGGTCTGTATAAACTGTACAGCAGACATAACCGTCTTTGGTTTTGTAGGGTTTGCGTGTTTTCGCCGTGAGCCTAGGGTATCCAAAATCTGCTTGAGGGGGATCGTAGGTATGTCCGTATATGTGATCGCCCAGAACAATGCTGGTCATCGTTTCGAACATGGGAACGTCAACCCTCTGCCCTTTGCCGGTTCTTTCCCGAGCAAAAAGTGCGGCTGATATCGCGCCAAAGGCATAAAAACCAACAGCGCGATCGGCCACTGTCACAGGCGCGTATGCGGGCGGTCCGTCAGTTGCGATACCAACGGCATGCGCTAATCCCGATGCGGCTTGAATGAGATCATCAAACGCAGGCTCAGCTGCGTAACATCCGCGTTGACTGTAGCCAAATGTGCCAACGTAAACCAGCCGAGGGTTAATGTCGTGCAGCCGTTCCCAGCCCAGCCCTAAACGGGTCATAGCGGCGGGGCGGATGTTGTACACAAGAACGTCAGCGTCTTTCACAAGCTCTAGGAGCGTGTTGAGGTCATCTGGAGCCTTAAGGTCTAGTACAATCGAACGCTTGTTACGGTTTAAATGTTGGAAAATAGCCCCCACACCATCTTCGCCGCCTGGGCCAATAGCGCGAATGACGTCACCTGCAGGGCTTTCAACTTTAATGACATCGGCTCCGAGGTCGGCGAGGCAAGCCGTAGCAAGCGGTCCCATGAATACGGATGTCAGGTCTAAAACTTTGACGTTAGCAAGGGGGCCATCGCCCAATTTGGACTCAATAGGATCTGGGGAGGTCAAGCACTTTCTCCGAAATAAAGTTTAGTATCATCTGTCTTGAAACGGGAGCAATGCGCCCAATCACCGATTCTCGGAAAAGCCGTTCGACATCATATTCCTTAGCATACCCCATACCGCCAAGGGTTAATACGGCGGCTTCACAGGCGTCAAAAGCGGCCTCTGCGGCTAAATACTTTACGGCATTGGCTTGCGGTCCACAGGGTTTTCCCGAATCGTATAAGTCAGCGGCTCGTATCATGAGGGCGTCTGCCGCTTCGAGTTTTGCCCAAGCTTCAGCGAGTGGGTGAGAGACCCCTTGGTTGGCGCCGATGGGGCGGCCGAAAACTACCCGTTCGCGTGCGTAAAGCGCAGCTTTTGCGAGAGCGGCTTTCCCTAGCCCGATGCACCCTGCCGCAGCGAGTATGCGCTCAGGATTGAGACCATGTAACAAAAGCTTGAAGCCTTCGCCTTCTTCGCCAATTCTACTTGTGCTTGGGACAATCAGGTTGTCGATGAACAGCATATTGGAATCGACTGCGCCGCGGCCCATTTTGTCGATTTCTCGAACCTCAATCTTATCTCGGTCGAGCGGCGCGTAAAATAAGCTTAGGCCCTTCAGGCCGGGGCCGCCTGTTCTGGCAACAATTAGCATGTGCGTGGCAATTTGTGCCGTGGATATCCATATTTTCCGGCCAGAAATAACGTAGTTGTCACCGTCTCTCTGGGCGGTTGTTTCTAGGCTACCCGTATCTAGCCCCGAGTTTGGCTCGGTTACAGCGAAGCAGGCGTGGTGCTCACCTGAGATGATAGGGGGCAGGAACTGCTCTTTCTGTTCGGCCGTTCCTGCAACTACTACGGGGTGCAAGCCGAAAATATTCATATGAACAGCTGATGTGCCTGAGGCGCCCGCGCCAGACTCTGCAATCGCCTTCAGGATAAGAGCGGCTTCCTTGATTCCAAGTCCTGCACCGCCATAAGCCTCGGGCATGGCTACTCCTAGATAGCCAGCTTTTCCTACCGCATCGCGAAACTCCTTTGGAAAGCGATGCTGAGCGTCAGCATCCCGCCAATACTCGGCCGGGTAGGCAGCGCATAAGCGCTGCACTGACTTTAGAAGCTCGTCTGTTAAGCTTGAATCTATGGAGGTAGGCATCATTTTCCAATCGTTTTTGTTTAACCGGAGAACGGATCGTCAGGTAGGTGACCAACCGCGTTATTCGCTTTTGCTGCCACATAATATGTCATGGCATCCACAACGAAACCGGGTGATCCGTCTTCTGTAATCATTTGAAGCGGTCCGTAGGAGACGATGAAGGCGTCCATCCACTTGTCGTCTTTTGTGACGGCAACATGCGTCGCGCCGGCATATTCGTAAGTGTAGTCACCGGCTTCAGCTGAGCCTTCGCCCTCATACCACCAACTTCCTTCTCCGAGCGTAAGTATTTCGACTGAAGATAGGTGCCGATGAGGGCCGATGCCGGAGCGGTAACGGAACAAAATCGTGTGTCCAAGAGTGACAGGGTCGACTCTGAGAAGTTTGAACTTTGCACAATCTTCGTGCCCTGGAAATGATGTCCAAGGAATGTCTGCGACCTTTACGAATTTAGCCGGTGGAACCTTCGGCATGAGTGCCATCAACTGCTCTTCAGGTGTCATAGTGTCTGTCATTGTCGTCTCCTTTGTAACTCTTTTGCTTGCTCTTGAGTAGAGCGTGTTGCGTTTTACAAATTAGTCTGTATAAAATACTGACAGTTTTGTCAAATACAATGGATATGAAAATGAAATATGATTTTGATGTGGTAATTTTAGGCGGCGGCCCCGTGGGTTTGAGTATGTCTATCCAATTGAGCCGCTTGGGAGTTTCCCATCTATTGCTTGAGCGTTACAATGATGTAAGCCGTCACCCAAAATCGCGTTTGCTGAACCCTCGGTCCTTAGAGCTGCTACGCTCATGGGGCCTAGAGAGCGAAATCCATGATGTCCGAGTGACAGTGAAGCCCACATTCTACTTTGGTAAGGACTTGGTTTCTGAGTGGCGGCATGTGTTTCGGACGACAGATGTCCTTTCCGCAGAAGCCAGGTCAGTTAGCCCTTGCGAAGTAGAGGGGGTTTTGTGTTCTCAAGATGTGCTCGAGCCCGTTCTTCGCAAGGCTGCACTTAGTTATGACAAGGCTGATGTGCGATTCGGCTGGGAGGGCGAAGTTATCGATGGTCTTGGTAGTGACGGTCCTGTGACAGTGCGAGCCCATAACTTGACTGACGGAACAAATGAGGTTGTGAAGGCTCGTTTTCTTATCGCGGCAGATGGGGCTATGAGTGCAACTCGGGATACGTTGGGTGTCGGCGCTAAGAAGGCTGATCGCTCATTGGATGCTATCAGCGTGCTGTTCCAGTCAGACTTGTCAGCTTACGGAGACACTAAGGCGTCCTTCTTTGTTCTGGACAATTCTGAAACTATTGGGACGGCAGTTATTGCTCCGGTTGATGAAAATGGACGCGCCGCTCTTCTTGGGAGGCCAAAAGTCATGAATGAGCAGCCATTAGATAGTATTGATTGGGCAGAAATTCTGCGTTTAGGAGCCGGGGTTCCTGATCTGCCGCTTGAAATTATTGATGTCAGATCCTGGCGGGCTACAGTTTCTATTGCCAATGAATATCAGAGAGGTAATACTTTTTTTGTAGGAGACGCAGCGCATCTCATGCCTCCAAATGGCGGGTTCAATATGAATACAGGCATGCAGGATGCACATAACCTTGCATGGAAAATGGCCGCTGTTCTTCAAGGTTGGGCAGATGAACGCTTACTTAGGAGTTATGAGGCTGAGCGGCGCCCGATTGCTCTTTTCAACGCGGCTGAAGCTGTTCGCAATCTTGAAGCTCTTGTTGATAAAGATGAAAAAGGCCAAGCGGGGGGATTCCGTAAAGACCATTATGTTCACCCAGGTTTAGCGCTCGGATATCGATATAATAATGGCGCTGTTGCGCATTTGACGGGGCAAAACCTTGAAGATGATTGGGCGGTCGGTGAGTATAAGCAGGTTGCTATTCCGGGTGTTCGGGCGCCACATCTGTGGTTGACGGGTGAGGGCGGGCGTAAGGTCTCTACCTTAGACTTGTTTGAGCAGGCACTTACTCTACTCACGACACCGAGCGCTATGTCCGTGTGGAAACCTGTGGTCGAAGCCGCTGTGGCTGAGACTGACGTGCCTCTGAATTTGATATCTGTTGGCAATGGAGGGGAGTGGAACAGCGATACCGGTGTGTTCGAGTCGCTTTATAATCTTGAAGGAAATGAAGCCGTGTTGGTGCGTCCTGATGGTCACATAGGATGGCGAGGGGGTGTTCCTGAGGGCCGCGAGTTAGTAGAGGCTTTGGCGTGTTTAACTGGCCAGACCCCTTAGGGCTCCGCACGCGGTATATTGCGAGGTAGTGTTTAAGGCTTTGGCGCGATCAGACCGTTGAGTATCATTTCAACGATCCAGTCGGCATGCGCACTCACAACATCTGGTGAATGGACATCAACATTGTATACACGTTGAACCATTGTCTCGACCATGAATAGAGTCGAGACAGACCCGATCAATATGTAAGCAAGGTGATACCTAGGGATTGGCTTTAAAAGGCCATCTTTTTCAACTTGGTCTAGAAGGTGGTTCAAGCGGCCTAAGAGGCCCACGAGGTATTCTTCGGTTAACCAGTTTAAGCGCTCAGATTCTTGGCGCATCTCCACAAGCACAAGTATGACTCGTTCGGGGTTTCGAGCTGAAAATTGAACAAAAGCTCGTATGAAAAGCTTTAGTTGGTCTAAAGCGCTTAGGTCGCGTGATAGTTCCGTAACGGCGGCATACTCTGTTTTGAGTTCATCAAAAATATGCGACATTGTAGTACGCCATAGTTCTTCCTTGCTGCCAAAGTGATAAAGGAGGAGGGGATGGCGTGTCCCCGCATTTGCTGCGATATTCATTAAGGATGCGCCATCATACCCGCTTTGCGCAAACGCTTTAACGGCTGACTGAAGGATATCATTTTTGAGTTCTGAGGAGTCGCGCTTCTTACGTTGGCGTTTTGGTGTTTTAGTGGCTTGGGGCATTCATTCTCTTTCTTTGCGTGCATCATGTACTGATGGGTACCAGACGTCAATAGTTCCTGACAAATCGGTAAGTTTTCGAATAATGAAAAATTATATTGACAAAACAGTCAATTTTTCTGATTACTTTGATTAATTGGTGCGTCACTAGAAGCGCATGATGTAAAGGGAGTTTAAAATGTTTACCACTACACACCTAAGTTACGCTCGTTTGTCTACTGTTCTGGCTGCAAGTACGTGTTTGTTCGCGCTAGCCTTGCCCGCATACGCACAAACGAATACGTCAGCAGAGAGCGCTGCAAGCCTTTCAGGCGAAACCGCTATTGATGAAGTCGTTGTGACGGCGCGGATGCGGAAGGAGACTATCCAAGACATACCTGCGAGCGTAACAGCTTTGAATAGCGTCGCCATCGAGCGGGGCGGGGTGCGTAATATTGAAGACGTTGCACGTTTGACGCCGGGTTTGTCGTTTGTGTCTTTGAGCCCTAATTTTTCCCTACCCGTAATTCGCGGGCTAACGACTAATGTTGGTGAATCGAATGTCGGCTTTTTCATTGATGGGGTCTACCAAGGCTCTCGCGCTGGTATGGATCGCTCTCTGGCAGATGTAGAACGGATCGAAGTTATTAAGGGGCCACAAGTTGCGCTATATGGACGAAATGCCTTTGGCGGAGCTATTAATGTTATCACGCGTGCGCCAACAGATACGTTTTCACTGAAGGCATCTGCTACAGTTGGCGAAGGCGGCCGCAAAGAAGGTTCGGCCTTTATCTCAGGCCCTATCGCGAAAGATTCTTTATATGGCCGGATTGGTGTTGCTCATGCAGAGCGGGACGGGTTTTTTACCAATGAGCTGACGGGTGAAAAGCTAGATTCGCGTAAAGCGACTTCATATGCTGGTGCGCTTTTGTGGGAAGCCTCACCCGACGTAAGTTTTGATTTGCGTGTCAGTCATGAGGATGCAGAGAATGGAGACAATCCTGGGTATTTCATTCTAAACAACAAGCCAGAAATCTATAATGGTCGGTCGCAAATTTATCTCGGAGAGGTTCCTGCGCAAACTGACGGATTTTCTGTCACGCCAGGAAATGTTGATCGTAACAGCACTCTGGTGTCCCTGACAGGACGATGGGATGTAGCTGACGATTATCAACTTTCTTCTATAACGTCCTACAGCACACTAGAAACAGTTACTGATATTGATAATGATTATTCTAGCGCTGAACTTACTAGAATGACGCAGTTGATTGATCAGGATTGGTTCTCTCAGGAATTCCGTTTAGCTCACTCTGGAGACAAAATCGATTGGTTGGCTGGTTTGTATTATTCGAACCAAGACCAACTCGATGATAATTTACAGCTTGTCGTGAACCCTGCTATTGAAAATGCGCTTCCAGGCTCCCTGCGCTCCGTGCATTTGAAAAACCAAGAGACGTCCGAAGTCATGGCTGTTTTTGGTAGTGTTACATGGCGTCTTGCTCAGGATTGGTCCCTTGATTTAGCCGGACGTTATTTCAAAGAAGATAAAGACATTAGTCCTTTTCAGGAAAATCCTTACACGGGTGTTGTTTTAGATCCAAATCCAGAACTGACGCTATCGGATGAATTTTTTACGCCGAGTGCTACGCTCTCTTGGGATGCTTCGGACAATGTCAAACTTTATAGCTCAATCGCCAAAGGTGTGAAGTCAGGAGGCTTTAATGCTTTGGCCAATGTTACGGCTGATGAGCGTTATTACGATGCTGAGTCGAGCTGGAACTACGAATTAGGAGCTAAGACGAGCTGGCTAAATAATCGGCTTCACATCAATGGGGCGTTGTTTACGATTGATTGGAAAGACCAAATCGTACGTGCTCTAGGCACTATGGGCGCTACTTTGAACGCAAATGCGGGTAAAACAACGTCAAAAGGCTATGAAATAGAAGTTGTTGGGCGTCCAAATTCAAATCTAGATTTTACATTTGGATACACTTACAATGACTCAAGTTTCGACGAATACACCTTCCCGTCATTGGCGCTATCGTTTGGGCTAGACCCCGTGCTGGATGGGAAGACGCTTCAATATGCATCTAAACATATGGTCACGACAAGTATGCAATACCAAGACACATTGAGCGGCGATTGGGACTGGTTTATAAGAGGGGATGCTGCATATCGTACCAAACAATACGGGTCGACGACAAATCTGTTCTGGGTTGGCGATCAACTGAATGCAAATCTCACAGGTGGTTTTGAGAACTCTAAGTGGGCTGTAGAGTTTTGGGTCCGTAACTTGCTTGAAGAAGATGCACCAACAGTTTCGATTCAACAGCGTAACATTGGTTCTGCGGTGTTGCCGCCTGCGGGACAAGGTGTCTTCCGTGTGCTTTCATATGCCCCTGAACCTCGTAATGCGGGTGTAACTCTACGTTATACTTACTAGCTGATTATGACGGATGGTGGAAAACAGGGTTGGTTGGTTGTCGCGGGAGCCTTTTTTGGTACCGCTTGCGGGGCAACCATTCTGGTGCCTTACACATTTGGGTACCTTATAGCGGCCCCAGCGGCTGAACTGGGATGGCAACGCACAGAGTTTGCCTCAGCCATCAGTGTCTACATGTTAGTGCTGTTGATTCTGTTGCCATTTGCGGGACGTGTCATCGATAAAGTTGGCGCTCGCATGGCGGCAAGCGCCTCGCTATTGGCTATGGCTGCCGTATTTGCTTACATGGGCTATGCCTTAGATGACTTAAAAACCCTCCATATCAGCTATGCTGTTTTAGCTGTTGCCGCTGTTGGAGCTTCGCCGCTTAGTTACGCTCGTGCTATCACATCCTTCTTCGATAAAAGGCGTGGGTTGGCATTGGGCGTTGCTTTGTGCGGTGTTGGTTTAGGTACAGCTTTTCTCCCAGTATATGTTCGGTTTTGTATAGAATGGGGCGGCTGGAGAGCAGGTTTTTACGGAATTTCTGTCTTGCTAATTTCGATCATCACGCCACTTGTTTGGTATTTGGTGCGTGAACAACCTGAGAGCAAAGAGAGCGTGTTTGACAAAACCTTAAATAAAGGTGCTTTCTTAAAATCTGTAGCAACACCAAACTTTTGGAAGATGTTTGTCAGTGTGTTTCTTCTAGGTCTGGGGATTAGCGGCGTTGTTCCGCTTTTGCCGGGTATTTTGGAGGACCGTCAAGCGCCCGCAGATTTAGCTGTTAAAATTCAAATGTGTCTTGGTATCTCATCTATCGTTGGCCGGCTTACTGGTGGTTGGCTTATGGATCGCATATTTGCACCGTGGGTTACCGTTGCGGCAGCTACCGCGGCAATAATTGGGCTTGTCCTTTTATTGCAAGTCGGAGAGTGGGGCATAGTTGCAGCCATAGTCGGTATAGGTCTGGGACTTGCTACGGGTATGGAGAGCGACGTCATCGCTTACCTTTCAAGTCGATACTTCCCGAGAAATGTCTACGCATCCGTGTTGGGGCTCATGATCGCGAGCTATATTGCGGGCGCCGCAGTAGGGCCTATTGCCTATGCATATGGCGAGAGCCTTGTTGGAGCACAAGTTTATCTCATTATCGCAGTCTTTCTTGGGCTTGGTGCCTTACTCCAGTTAAGCCTAGGGCGGTATAATACTAGCCAAAATGATCGGGTTGCTGGCTGAGCTATCGGCCTTAGTCAGATTAACTAAACTGACCTACATTTTCTTTTCAACTTCGTCCAAGTACCAAGCAGGAGAGGGACTTTTGGATTTGGATTTTATCCGTTTTACATATGTTGATCTAAATTTATCGACCCCTTGCCGAATTGGCTCATAAAACACATCGACACAGCGTTCAATCAACAGCTTCAAAACTAGGGTTGAACTGGAGCTACACCCAGGTGGTGCGATGAATTATGTATATGTAAAAACGATGACCAGTATTGATCGCTGTTTTCATCACGTGAGCTTAGCGGATTGTCTGGAAATTGGCATTATTTTGTCAAAGCCAGTTTAAATGTTCATCCGGAATAAGCCTAAAGCTTTCGAAAGCTCGTCGTGTGTATTTTGGGTCAATTCTTGTGCTTTTTCAGTCCCAGCTTTTATTATAGACATAATATAAGCTGGTTCTTTGATCAAACGCTCACGTTTTGCTCGGATAGGAGCAAGTAGATCTTGAAGTATATCTTCAAGGTAACGCTTTAAAACCATATCGCCAAGGCCGCCTTGTTGATAGTGATTCTTCAGGCGCTTAACTTCAGCTTCATCTTGAGCAAAAGCATCAAGATAAGTGAACACAACATTTCCTTTTACCTGGCCTGGGTCATCCACTCTTAGGTGAGTTGGGTCGGTGTACATTGAATGAACAAATGCAGAGATTTCAGAGGTCGATGCAGAAAGTTTGAGTGAATTGCTAGCAGACTTACTCATTTTTGCTGCTCCATTAGACCCCGGCAGGCGAGTTACTCTTGAAAGTAACGGACTTGCCTCTAACAAAACCTTGCATTTTGCGGCCTTATTAATCCGGCGCACTATTTCATTTGTTTGTTCAATAATCGGGATTTGATCCTCTCCAACAGGCACGACCGTTGCTTTGAACGCCGTAATATCTGCGGCTTGCGCTGCAGGGTACACTAAAAACCCCGCAGGAATATCGCGGCCAAAATTGCGAGTTTGAATTTCATCTTTGATCGTTGGGTTTCGTTCGAGTCGAGCAACGGATACAAAGTTTAAGTAGAGGAGTGTTAATTCCGCTAGAGCGGGTAAATGAGATTGTACACAAATAGTCGTTTTTGCCGGGTCAATCCCGACAGAAAGGTAATCTGCTGCAATCTCCAACACGCTGTTGCGTACTTTTTCAATATTGTCAGCATTATCTGTGAGCGCCTGATTATCTGCTAATAATACATATTGCTCATGGGAGTTTTGTAATGAGACTCTATTTTGTAACGATCCGGCAAAATGACCTAGGTGCAGTTCACCCGTAGTACGATCACCCGTAAGAATTACTGGCTTATTTTTGTTTGCAACACTCATTAACTTGTTTCCTTTAAGTGTAAGGAGAGTCAACAAACGATAGTTTTCAAAATAATGAGAGCCTAGGTTCATTGACGGCTCTCGTGAAAATACTGAAGAATCCGCTCTAAATTGAGCGCCACCAGACGTAGGACAATTTTGGCTTCGAATTCATAGTTTTGTTATACTTGTGATTTTTGTTTAATTCAAGGGGGCTTTGCTACGTTAACAGAGATGGCCCGAATTCACTACGCTTAACACTTTGGCGGCGAGGGGCTAAACTTGTGAAAACTATAAGGCGCTCGCCTCCCGATACTAAGCGTTCATTTCTGGGGACTAAATAGAGCGCAAATAACGGGCGTGTGGCTGGTGCAGTGCGCAGTCTCGTGGGTACTCGTCTCAGGCCCAAATTCCCTGCTTAACAGGGAATTAACAGGGAATTTTTTATTTTGACGCCTAGATCACCATAATTACCGACTTTTACCGCCGTAACTCACTGTAATCATTATGTGATTTTGAAAAATTCCCTACAAAATGAACAGGGAATTATAAATTGCAAGCAGGGAATGCTTTCGCCGGAACAGGGTATCGATTGTAAGTGTATGTGTCTGAAATCAAGCCTATGTTCCAGTCCTAAATCTCTGCCAATTCATATGATGACGGACAAGCCCGTTTAGAAGTCTATAGAAATGATTGCTGCGGGTATTTCCCCGTGCCGTTAACCCTCAAGGGTGATGTTTGGTCTTCCAACTTGCTATAGTTTACTTAAGGTAATCACTTATTTTATGAGGACTTTACGATATGGTGCGCATCATATTAGGGAAAATTTTCGCGGTGTTGATTGTTGCGATAGGCTTAAACATACCTGCTTACGCTCAAGTTCCAGTGATTGAAGACATCAGTAAAAATAGTTTTAACGTCATTCGGCATCTCAGTAGGGTTAATGAGCCAGCCTTGAGCCTTAAGAGCGCCGAAAAAATAAAACGTGCAGTTATGGCAAATGACGTCTTGGATGACGGCGAAAAACAAATGCTCCACTATCTCATCAATGAGCAAAGCTTCATCATAAAAGTACCCACCTCGACTGTAGACGCCGCATACTCTAAGCCTGTTTCATCCGAAGCCAAGGCGCTTTTCAAATCACTCGCGAATCCGCAGCCTGCAGATTCAAAACTCGCTCACCCTGTGCCTCAGATTAGCCAAAGTGAGTTGAGATTGGCTACACTCGAAAAAGCGGCAGAGAGCGGCAACGCTCAAGACCAATTTAATCTTGCAGAGTTTTATACTGACTCCAAGAATGTCGAATTAAAGTATCGTTCTAATGATAAGGCAATTTATTGGCTTAAAAAAGCCTCTGCTCAGGGGCATGCAGAAGCGCAATACGAGCTGGCTGGTGAGTATGGCTATGGCCGCCATGTTGACGGCACTGGCCTTGACCGATCCTATACTAAATCCTTTGATCTCTATAAAAAGGCTGCAGCTCAAGGACATGCTAACGCTATGGTGCAGATAGGCCAAGCTTACGATCATGGTAAGGGTAGCGTCGCCAAATCGCCAAAGCAGGCGGTCATTTGGTATAATAAGGCAGCTAAGCTTGGGGATCACTGGGGTATGTACTATCTCGCGGTTCAATATTTAGAGGGCAATGGCGTCCGAAAGTCTGAAGAAAAGGCCATTCATTGGCTAAAGAAATCATCGGCGCTTGGAAATGAGAATGCCGAAGATGAGCTTTGGGAAAGATGGGGAATTGATTGAAACGCGCAAACCCAAAAGTGTAATCGTATCCGGAGGTTCGTATTCTAAAATACATGAGTACGCTATAGGGCTTTGTGACGTTAACTGAACTCGCTGCTATTTCCCTCTAATCGCCTTTTTAAGTGTTAGTCGATGCGGTAACCAAATCTCATTCTGCATTGGCTTTAGATCTGAATTTTCGGAGTGTGTTTCTGGAGATTAGGTGGCGTCGGTGCTTGAAGAGATTGTAAATTTGGCCATGCACAGAAAGTAGTTTTTGAGCGTTTCTGATCGATCTAAACCTCTGTGATTTTCGCTCTCTTCGCCGGATAGGAACGAGTGAACATTTAAAAATGTTATTCCTATCCTTGTGTAGTTTAAAAATTCCGCTAAGTGGTTATAGTGTCCGATTATATGACCCAAAATACTACCATTTCAAAACGCCGATTCACGCCTGAAGTCCGGCGAGACATGATTCTGGATTCGACGGCGAAACTTGTGGAAAAAGAGGGCGTTTCGACGCTGACAATGGAGCAATCCGCCAAAGGAGCGGGGATAAGCAAATCGCTAATCTATAAGTACTTCGATAATATCCAAGATATTTTAAAAGACCTTCTGAAACGAGAGCTATCTGGGTTGCGCCGCGCGCAAATCAAAGCTGCGGAAGAAGCGGAAACATTCGAGTCGCTTGTGCGCGGTATTACGAGAACATACCTATCCTACATTTCAAAAAAAGGGTTGTTGATTGAGAAACTCCAAGCGGATCCCAGCCTGTCAAACTCGACTGACCCAACGGGTTATCAACGTAACGCCGCTGTCGATTATCTTGCTATCATTGTGAATCAGAACTTTGGAATACCAATGGAAACCGCGCGAGCGGTGACAGATATTTCTTTCGGGGTTCCCTCATCGGCCGGCTCATATTTGCTGCGCCACGATATAGACATGCAAGAACTGGAAGATATCACCGTGTCCATGATTATCGGCACGATTAATGGCGTGCGGGATGACTATATGGTCAGAAAACAAAAGCTCAAACGATAATCTCGGCCGTGAGGCCGGGTGGGTTCAGTCCGCGGTCGATGATTATTGCGGGAATTTATTCTTCTCGATCAAAGTTTTGATGGTTTTTGAAACCTGTTCTGACTGCTCAATATGGGGTCGATGACTGACGTCGTCCATGATGAGGGTCTCTACATTATCTGATATTGCTTTTGTTCTATCGACAAAAGACGGAACAAAAACAGGATCATTCCGGCCCAAAATCAAAAGGGCAGGGACCGAAATTCTAACGTCCTTTGAAGGCCAGTAGGTCTCATTTGTAATCTCTGATGGCGCCGGTATGTTGGCGCGATACCAATTTATCAGGGCATTAATTCGCTTTGGGTTATTCGTCGCCTGCCGAAATATCTGGCCTTCATCCTGATTAAGAAAACCCGCTGAAACAAGTGGTTCAAACGTCCCGGTCCAGACCTGTTTATGATGGCCCATTCCAGCAATCAAAACTGGGTTAGCTTTCTTGAAGGTTTCCATATAGGAGAATTGCTCTTTAACAGACGGACTCCCCTCAAGGGTCTGCAAGAGAACGTTGAAAGGCGGCGCGGCAATTCCTGTTACCGTTTTTATTCGTGTGGGGTGCTTTTGGGCAATCCCGAACGCGAACGCTGCGCCCCAATCATGTCCAACGACGTGGAAATCCTCTACCCCGAGTTCGTTCATCAAAGATATCACGTGCTCGGACATTTGGTCTAACTTGTAAGCATCAATCGACGTGGGGGCGTCGGACAGATTAGCGCCAAGACCATCAATGGCAATCACATGGTAGTCGTTGCGTAAGTATTCCATTTGTTTGGAAAAAGAAAACCAGTATGAAGGAAAGCCGTGGAGAAAGAGAATGGTGTCTCCCGCGCCCGCCTCGACATAGTGCAGCGTTTGTTCTTCAAACTCGTAAAAATTTGATGTATAAGCCGTGTCACTAGATAGAGAATTCAGATAGGTAAGCGCTGGGTCGACGGTCGTCTGATCAGCTTTCAAAGGCGTGGTCGCCCAGACATATAAAGCGACTACGGAAAAGAGAATGCTTACGAGCGCAAAAGTCGTAAATTTAGTGAATCGTCTACGCATTTAACAATGTCCTTTTGATATGAGAAAGCCCGGCCATAAAGACCGGGCTGTGTATGTAGTCGCGGCAAGGTCTGCCTAGAACTTCACAGTGGCCTCAACGCCATATGTGCGCGGCTCTAGAATAACGATCTCGCGGAATCGGCCGGCCGTTTCGCCCGCTGGCAAGACGCGCGTAATGTCGTCATTGTCCGAAATATTCTTCACATATCCGCGCAGTTCCCAATTTCCACTTTCAGGCGTCAAAAGGAGTTTAAGGTCTGTCTGTGAATAGCCATCAAATTCGTCGACTGGCTTGTTAAAGACAGTCGAGGCAAAACCGCCTTGTGCGTAGTGATCGATACGCGGGGTCAGAACAAAGTCACCCAGCGGGATTTCAATTTGAGCACCAAAGGCAAATTTGGAGCCGGGTGAGCTTGGAAGCCGGTTCCCGTCCAAATCTTTGAGAACACCAACTGGTGTAGCTAAGGCAACCACAGTGCCTGGCGCGGTTCCCAGTGGGTCTGACGGGTCAGCGGATGTGAAATCATTAATTTCTGTATCTAGCAAAGAGATGCTAGCATCGAATTGGACAAAATCATTTGGCCGGAAAACAAATTCACCTTCTGCGCCCATGATTGTTGCATCGGTGTTGACTGTTATGGCAGCCGTTGCGGTTGTCCGGCCAATTTGCAGGTCTTGATAGTCATAGTAAAATGCCGAGAGGTTAGAGGTTAGCTTGCCGTCGAACAGTGAACTCTTGATCCCTGCCTCTGTGGCATTGACATATTCAGGGTCAAAGCCTTTGGTCTCAACACCGGCCTCGCCCGGATTAATGCCGCCAGCTTTATAGCCTCTCGAGACGCTCACAAAGCCCAATAGGTCGTCACTAAAGTAATGGTCAATGACAGCGCGGCCTGTCACAGCGCCTTTGGAAAATTCGCCGAATGTGAAGTCAGGTACGCTGCCACCCGGTCCCGGGGCTAACAAGAAGATTTGGCGCGTTAGAATGGTTTTGTCGTCATGTGAATAGCGCAGGCCGCCCGTGAGGCGCGTGCGATCTGACAGATCGTAGTAAACTTCCCCGAACAAGCCGTAGCTCTCCGTCTTGATGGGGTCGGACTGGGTTACGAGGCTATCAAAGTCCTCGCCGAGACCCGGCGTGAGCTGTTGTGCCGCCGCGATTGTAACACTTGTGAAGTCAGCAGATGCGCTGGCTTTTTGGTTGTAATAATTTGTGCCAAAAATGAAATTGAACGAGCCGGAATATCCAGAGGCCAGTCGAAATTCCTGGAAGAATTCACGCGAGTCGCTGAGGTCTCGGCGTCCATTTGAAATGTTTTCTGTCGTTACGGATGATCCGTTGCCGAATAGATCAAATGTGATGGGACGGCTGATACCGATTGAGGGGGCAAGGCGGTCGAAATCTTTGAACCTATTGCGCGAAAGTTCTTGATAGCTAGAGAGTGATGTAAAAGCCAAATCCCCGAAATCATGGTTGATCTCAAGCAGGGCATTAAACTCTTCGGTATTATAAGTGGGATCTAAATCCTCATTTAGCGTGCGGGCATCCGCCGGATTTACGCTGCCGGAGAAATAATTCACGCCGGGCGCGAAGAGGCCGGTGGCTGCCCCTAATGTGTTAAAGATGGTGCTGCGAGAATCAGGCACGCCGAAACCATTTTCCAGAGGTGAGCACCCGAGCGCAGGGTCTGCTACGCACAGAACTTTTGGACGAAGGAGGCGTTTGTCATCTTCTTCGAAATAGGACACGACGAGATCCGCGCGCGTGTTTCCAACTTCGAACTTTGTGCTACTACGAAGACCGAACATGTTGCGATCATCGACATTATTGCCTGTGAATTGGTTAAATGCGTAGCCGTCTCTGTCGAGATAGAAACCCGCGAGGCGCGTTGCGAACCCGTCCGCAATGGGGATATTGATGGCAGCCTCTAATTTCTTAGCGTAGTAGTTTCCATATCCCGCTGTGACATAGCCCTCAAACTCATCGGTGGCTTTTGCGGTAATGATATTAATGACGCCCGCCGTAGTGTTCCGTCCGTACAATGTACCTTGTGGCCCGCGCAGGACTTCGATGCGCTCGAGATCAAAATACTCGGCTTCGGTTGCGGCTGATCCGAGATACACACCGTTCACATGGTAGCCGAGACCTGATTCAGCTGTAGAAGAAATGGCGAGATTGCCAATACCGCGTAGCGAGGAGCCAAGTATGTCTGTCGTCAGATTTGGTACAGAGAAGCTAAGGTCAACGCCGTCATCAATCACCTTGTTGTCAATGTTATCTGCCGTGAAAGCCGAAATGGCGAGAGGGACATCTTGCAGGCTTTGCTCGCGCTTTTGGGCGGTAACGATAATTTCGTCTACCGCTGTTTGTGCAAAGGCGGGCGAAATACCGACGGTGAGAGCCAAAGCAGCAACGGACGTTAGCCGGAACGACGATTTTGAAAGTGATTGAAATAACATGATATCCCCTTTTAGTTGGACTTTTAGTCCTATTATTTGACCTTGCTATATCAACCGAAATAATAAAGATAGTATTATTTGACATATAGTCCAATTAAATCTAATTTACGGATAAGATGAATGACGTAAAGCTTCATGCTGTTCCTTAGGACCCCATATGAGAATGTTTTTAACTTCAGTCTTTGCGACGTCGATATTGTCGGGCTGCGGCCTTATTGCGGGCTATGATGCAGGTGAACCGTTCGACGATAGCGTTATTCTGGGCGTTAATTACGTCGGATTATCCACGCCAAGTCTTGATGCCACTGAGACCTATTATAAAACGGCGCTCGCGACACAGACCGTGGACGACCAAGCTTTAGATATCGACGGATCGATTGGCAGCTTAGCGCCGTTCTTGGATGACAATAAGGTCGAGGCCCGCCTTATAAGGAGCAGCAATTCCCAAATTCGTCTCATGTCATTTCCGCAAACGGACGCATCTCGCGCGGCGAAGGCGGTACCAGTAAACGGCCCAGGCATCGCGCATGTCTGTTTTCAAGTTGCGAAATCAACAAGTGCCTATGCCCGTGTAATAGAAGCTGGAGCGACGCCGATTGGGGCTCCTGACCTCGTTCATCTGAACAAAAAAAAACCAGTATATTATGGTTATGTCAAAGACCCTCACGGCGTCATCACCGAGATTGAAGAGGTAGATGTCGCGGCCCTTGAATTACCGGAGCCGCCAAAAAATGCTTACCGGATGCGGCACGTCTCCCTCGCGACGCCCGATATTGATGCGATGATCACATTCTATTCAGCGCTTCTTGGTGAGCAATCCCCGCGTCGCGCTGGAACTCGTTTCCCAATAGGCAGTGAGAAAACAGATGGGGTGTCCGGACTGAAGGGCAGCAAAGTTGAAATGGCATGGTACCAGATTAGCAACCTCGAATTAGAAATTTTCCAATATCATAGTCACCCCACCGGGCGTCCAACCAAGCCACGCCCCATCAACGCGACGGGCTACAATATGATTATGCTGGATGTGTCTAATTTAGACGCGGCCCGTGAACGCATTGCCGCGTCGGGCGGTGAGATTGTTGCAGAGACAAACTCATTAGACGGCGGCACGGTTTTGTTCACCCGTGATCCCGACCATAACTTACTAGGTTTGCAGGTTCTACCAAACGGCTCAGTATTCTCTGCCAAAAATTTTCCTGACAATGGGCTTTAACGAAAGATAGTAATGTTTGATCTGAAAAATAATGTAGTGCTTGTCACAGGCGGTAATGGTGGTTTGGGCCTGGCTTATGCGCGCGGGCTTGTGAAATCGGGCGCAAGCGTCGCGATTTGGGGACGGAACCCAGAAAAAAACAAAGCGGCAATCGACGAGTTAAAGGCCCTTGGCGGTAACGTCGAAAGCTATATTTGCGATGTCACGAATGAAGAGCAAATCGCAGCTGCCTTTGACGCAACGCTGAAACGATTCGATAAAGTCGATAGCTGTTTCGCAAATGCAGGAGGCGGCGGATTTCGCGGCATGGCACATGAAGTGGGCCGGAAGAAATGGCTCGAAGCCGTTGACCTGAATCTCATGAGCGTCGTTCAAACTTGGACGCCCGTGACAAAACATTTGCTTGAACGCAAACAGGGCGGGCGGCTGATTGTAACTTCATCCCTCGCCGCAAAAGTGGGTATGCCAGGTGCCGCAGGCTATTCCGCGACCAAGGCGGCTGTTTTAGGCTTAGTGACCTCCATGGCGCTTGAACTGGGACAGGCGGGGATACGCGTGAACGCAATTCTCCCTGCCTTTATTGAGACTGAAATGTCGCTGAACACGAGCCAAGCGTTTCAAGACGCGGCAAGGCGTCGCTCAGCGATTGGCCGTATCGGGACTTTAGAAGACATGGAAGGCATTGCTGTCTTCCTCGCGTCGCAACAGAGTGATTTTATTACGGGACAATCGATTATTATGGACGGCGGTCATTCAATTCACCCGATGTAATTTAAAGACTTTACGCTCGACCCCATAAAAACGAGGACTGACCATGGGAACTTTTGCAAGATGGGTATATGGGATATTGCTTATCCTCATCGCCCTCCTATTGACCGTCCCCGGCGGTTTTCTCGTCAAACTTGGCGGTAGTCCTTATTATATCTTTGTTGGCTTGGCCCTATCTATTGTCGCGATTCTTGTTTTGCGCCGCAGTCCCCGTGCAGCCATACTCTACGGCCTCATCCTGATTGTAACGCTGCTGTGGTCAATTTTTGAGGCGGGGTTGGACGTATTTGCGCTCTTGCCAAGGCTCGCCGCTTGGATGGTCGTAGGACTTTGGTTTCTCACGCCTTGGTATTACGCCTCTTTAAAAACGCCCGCTGAGGGCCAATCCAAATTGGGTAAGCGATGGGTAGGCCTGCCAAGTCTTGCGGCGCTCGCATGGCTCGCGATTGCAGCCATCCCTAGTTACGACAAGTTTGATACAGGCACGGTGCGCGAGGCCGCGAATAACCTGCCGACAGATTGGCGTCATTATGGCAATACGCCGGGCGGCACACGCTTTGCGGCTATTGATCAAATTAATACTGAGACCGTGGGCGAGTTAAAAGAAATCTGGCGGTACCGCACGGGTGAGGAAGAGGATTTCAAAGCCACACCGCTCGCGATTGATGGCCGCTTATATCTTTGCGCCGCGCGCAATGTCCTCATTTCACTCGACGCAGAAACGGGCGCGGAAATCTGGCGTTATGATGCGGGTATAACGGCTCCGGACAAGCATCAATACGCCATAACTTGCCGCGGCGTCAGCTATTTCGAGGCGGGCGATGATTATGACGGCACATGTCAAAAACGCATCGTTTCGGCAACTGTCGACGCCTCTCTGATTGCTGTCGACGCGGAAACTGGCAAGCCTTGCGAAGACTTTGGCATTGACGGTGTCGTCGACTTGCGCGTCGGTATGGGCGATCATCTGGATAAAGAATATTACAATACCTCGCCCCCCACCGTTGCCGGGCAGAATCTTGTCGTGGGGGGCCTTGTGCTCGACTCCCAAGACCTAGGCCTGCCGTCAGGCGTCGTACGTGCCTTTAATGCGGTTACCGGCGAACTCGCCTGGGCCTGGGATCTTGGCAACCCTGGTAACAGAGGCCTCCCAGAACCTGGAGAGACCTATACGCTCGGCACGCCCAATGTCTGGTCGATCATGAGTTATGATCCTGAGCTGGACTTGGTCTATGCGCCGACTGGAAACGCAAACCCTGATTATTTCGGCGGGATCAGACGGGATATTGACGACAAGTGGTCGTCCGCTGTTATCGCGCTCGACGGACAGACCGGAGACGTCCGATGGTCCTACCAAACTGTGCATCACGATATCTGGGACTACGATGTTCCCGCGCAGCCTGTCCTTGTCGATGTGGATAAAGACGGCGAGCGGGTGCCGTCAATCGCAATTCCGACGAAGATGGGACAGATTTTTCTGCTCGATCGACGTGATGGAACAGCGGTGCATCCGATTGAAGAGCGCGCCGTCCCGCAAGAGGCGGAGATTGGGGAGTATTTATCACCGACACAGCCTTTCTCCTCACTGCCCAATTTCCACCCGTACCGTTATGAGAAAGACATGTGGGGCTTGACTCCGATAGACCAAATGGTTTGCCGGATTGAATATCGCATGATGCGCTATGAAGGTCTTTACACCCCGCCGACACGCGGCGGCTCTTTGCTCGCCCCGGGTAACTTTGGCGGATTTAATTGGGGCAGTGTTTCCGTAGATGCGGATAATGGTTTGCTCGTCGCTGCACCCATGTTGCTTGCACATCGTGTTCTGCTCGTTACGCCGGAGCAGGTTGCGGAATCCGGGCCAAGAGCGGCGGCGTTACTCGGTGAGCAACATCCTGCAGTACGCTTAAGCTCTGAAGCGCCGCCAAAAGACGATCCCCATGGCGTATCCCGCATTGCTTATTACGGATTGCCAATGCCGTTCATGTCGCGCCTCGGCACGGCCATTCCCTGTTTTGAGCCGCCGTGGGCGCGGCTCGCTGTAATCGACCTTAATTCCAACAAATTACTCTGGAGTCGGCCTGTTGGCGATATGAGCGATGCGGGGCCTTTTAACCTGCGCTCTGGTCTGCCAATTGATGTCGGGACAGCGGTTCGCGCGGGAACACTATCCACACGCGGCGGTTTGACATTCATCAGCTCCACCATGGACGCAAAGGTACGAGCCTACAACATCCGCACTGGCAAAGAACTTTGGGCTCAGGACTTGCCCGGAAACGGACAGTCCACACCTATGTCTTATGTGTCGGAGGCGTCTGGTCGTCAGATATTAATTGTCACCGTACCCAACCCAAGCTGGCGCTACCCCCGCGATCCCAAGAACGGTGGATATCTGGATTCGCGAAGTGTTATCGATGGAAAAGGCGGATATGTGATCGCCTATGCCCTGAAGGAGTAGGTATTTCGGGGGCTTTGTCAGCTTAACGACCAATTTTCGTTTCGGTGGTAAAGAGACGGCATGAAAATCTCAATTTATCACCGTCATCGTTTCCATGGCTTTGTCACGTTAACTGAGCGCGTGGCGGTTTTAATGTAGGTGGTTCCTTAAACGCAAGCTGAAGCCGTTGCGATTTTCCACTCTGTCTGAGCTTCTTGCCTGAATCTTCGGAGTGTGTTTCTGGAGATGAGGTGGCGGCGATGGTTGAAGAGATTGTAAATTTGGCCGTGGGCTGAGAGCAGTTTTTGGGCGTTTTTTATTGATCGAAACTTTTGTGATTTTCGTTCTCTTCGACGTATTGGGACATGTGAGCATTCGGCACGGTTGTTCTTTCTGCCTCCAACGTCTTGAAGATGTTTCAGGCCTAAAATTTTGAGTGCTGCCCCGTAAGAGCCAAGCTTATCAGTCACAATTCTAGTAGGTTTTACGCCTTGGTTCTTTAGGAGTTTACGCAGCAAACGTGTGGCCGCTTTCGTATTCCGCCGTCTTTGAACAACAATATCAAGAACCGTTCCTTCGTCATCAACGGTTCGCCATAGGTAGACCATTTTGCCACCTATATTTGTGTAGACTTCGTCTAAATGCCAAACAGGGGAGGGGCGTTCCGATACGGATTTTATTCGTTTTGCATATGTTGATCCAAACTTTTCGACCCATCTTCTGACTGTTTCATAAGACACATCGATGCCGCGTTCGATCATAAGTTCCTCCACATCGCGGAAACTCAAGTTGAACCGGAAATAGAGCCAAACAGCCCGTTTGATGATGGCTGGATGGAAGCGGTGACGGCTGTAGATTGAGGTTTTCATCGCGTGAGCTTAGCGGATTGTTTGAAAACTGGCATTAACGTGACAAAGCCATCATTAACTCTTCGTCAGTCATTCACTCTCTCTATAGGTTATACCACACGCCAGATATGCGAGGGTAAAAAGGTTATAAGTTTGTGCGCATAATGCGCGTATGCTAAAATCTAAGCGCCGCGACAAACGGGCGATTAACCTAATAAAAACAATTGGGTAAATGGTGCCGCGAGGGAGAATTGAACTCCCGACCTCATCATTACCAATGATGCGCTCTACCACTGAGCTACCGCGGCGTCTTATGCCAATGAAATGCGGGTTGTGTTAATCACGCAAGCCGTCCATTCATAGTGAGCGTGTTAAATACAGAATTATTGTCTGCCCGCAAGTCATATTGAGGGGATTAAGGCATGTAATTTAGCATCGCATTATTAAGCGCTGCGGCGTGCAGCCTATTGACGGTAGAGGTCTGGAAGCATGAAGGCGGTCATATTAACAGGCGGGAAAAGTCGCCGTATGGGACAAGACAAAGCAGAGCTTTCGCTAGGCGGCATCCGTCTGGTCGACCATGTCCATGCCCGCCTTGTACCGCAAAGCGCCGAAATTTTGATTTCAGGGCAAACAGGTTATGGCTTAGGGCTAAGAGTGATCAATGACCGTGCTGACGGCCCTAAAGGCCCAGCAGGAGGTCTCTATGCGGTTTATCAGGCGTTAGAAGCCGAAGCGAGCGTGGATGACGGATTTTTCACAGTGCCCGTCGACGCGCCGCAGTTCCCTTTGGACTTGTGCGAGAAACTGTACGGCCCCTCCAGCGCGATTGCGTTGGCTCCAGACGGAACGCATCAGGCGTTTGCGTGGTGGGCGTTAAGCGATCTTCGCACCGCCTTTCAGGCTCTGGACTTCGAGACGTCAATTTCATTGAAACGAGTAGCGACGTTGTGCAGTGCACGGGCCGTTTTTTGGCCCGATGAAAGCCTGTTTTTAAATCTTAATACGCCTGAGGATGTGGGCCGTTTTGATAAAACGCGTTTGGATGTGTGTTATGAGCAGGAATGAGCTCCGAGTGACAAGACCTTCGCAAAGGTGATACGCCGAATATGCATATCTGCTTTGGAATAATAACATTGATTTAGGGAAATATATCCATATGTAGCGGCGAATTATGTAACGTGGCCTTGTGTTCGTATGGCTTGGCTGCCTAAAGGTGAAATGCGATGAAACCAGTACTCTCTTCAGTCGGCGCATTGTTGATTTCTGCCGCGCTTTTGCTTGCGGGCGGCGGTCTTATGTCGACTTTGATTGCTGTGCGCGCGCAGATAGAAGGGTTTCCGATCGAGGCCATCGGCCTCATGACGTCTTTTTACTTTGCGGGCTTTATCGCCGGGTGTTTCGCAACACCTCATTTGGTAAAACGGGTCGGCCATGTAAGGGTGTTTGCCGCCTTATCGGCGATGATTGCCGCTGCGTCGCTTACGCATGCCATTTTTCAAACCATACCCGTTTGGATTGTACTTAGGGGACTTGCAGGCTTTAGCTTTGCTGGGCTCTATATGCTGATAGAGAGCTGGATCAATGAGCAAACACCCAACGAAAAACGCGGGCAGGTTCTTTCGCTTTACCGTATGATTGATTTGGGTTCTGTGGCTATCGGCCAATTTATGTTGATGTTGACTAGCCCTGGTGAATTTGTCCTGTTTTCACTTGTAGCGATCCTTATCTGCGTGGCCATTTTTCCAATTTCTTTGTCCACGGCGACCAGTCCAGCGCCCGTCACGCAAACGTCTCTAAACCTGAAAAAGCTAGTCAATACATCGCCTTTGGCAGTCGCAGGAGCTTTTACGGTTGGCCTGACAAATGGAGCCTTTTGGGGCGTCGCGCCTGTATTTGTACAGCAGCTCGGGCATCCACTAGTAATGGTTTCGCTGTTTATGACAGTTGTGATTTTTAGCGGCGCTGTGTTGCAATGGCCCGCAGGATTTTTGTCTGATAAAGTTGGGCGCCGGATGGTGTTGTTGTTTTCATCACTAGGGGCGATCTGCGGCGGTATATTCTTATGGCAATTTGCGCCTCAGTCTCAGACGATGGTCTTGGTCGGGGGCGCGTTTTACGGCATGTTTGCGATGCAGGTTTTTGGAATGAGCGCAGCCCACGCAAATGATTTTGCTGAGCCGCATGAGTTCGTCGCCATTAGCGGGGGGCTGCTATTGATCTACGGAATTGGCTCCGTCATCGGGCCTTCTGTTGCCCCGCTTGTTATGTCGGGGGCTGGTCCTTCGGCGCTGTTCGCGTTTACGGCCTGCTCTCATGCTACGCTAGCCGTCTATGCGCTCTACCGAATCATTATACGCCGAACGCCAAAACAAAAAACGGACTATATCTCCATTCCGCGTCCGCGTTCTATGAATTTGATCTTGCGCGCTGATCCACGGATGATCTTAAAAAGAAAAAAGTAAGCGCGCTAAAGGATGGTTTGGACATCATGCTTAAAGGCGCTTGAACGTTTGCTTTTCTTTGATTTTTAAAATTTCTTGGGACTTTAGGCGGCGAAGTCTGTATGGAGTTGGTCAATCAATAATTTCAATTTGTAATTTTGGAGAACCCCATGTCATTACCTGCAACCTATCTGCAAATGCTGTCAACAGTCACACCGGACGGCGAACTTAAAATGACCCTCCATGAAAAAGAGATGCCGATACCAAAGTCAGATCAGATCGTTGTCAAAATTGAGGCGACACCGATCAATCCGTCAGATCACGGCGTCATGTTCGGTTGGGCTACAATGGGCAAGGCCCTGTCAACAGGTGAGGGCGCGAAGACGGTCCTAACTGCGCCAGTGTCTCCGCAAGGCATGGCCGTCATGAAGGGCCGCGTAGGACAAGATTTACCCATCGGAAATGAGGGCGCGGGCACCGTCGTGGCCGCTGGAGATAGCGAATACGCGCAGTCGCTTATGGGGAAAACTGTCGCCGTCATGGGCGGCGGTATGTATGCCGAATATAAATGCGTTCCGGCCATGATGTGCATGCCGCTTATGCCAGATCAGACAGCCCGCGACGGTGCGTCTAGTTTTGTCAATCCACTTACTGCTTTGTCTTTTCTAGAGACTATGCGCCTTGAAGGCCATACGGCAATTGTGCATACGGCGGCGGCGTCAAATTTAGGGCAAATGCTCAATAAAATTTGCCAAGCAGACGGCGTGGATTTGGTCAATATTGTACGCCGCGAAGAGCAAGCAGAAATCCTGCGCGGTCTTGGCGCGAAATATATCTGCGATAGTAGCAAAGATAGCTTCGCTAAGGACCTGACGGACGCTATTCACGAAACCGGCGCAACTCTTGCCTTCGACGCGACTGGCGGCGGTGATTTGGCCTCTAAAATTCTCAGCGCTATGGAAGCGGCGGCAGCGCGTACGCCAGGCGCCTATAGTATTTACGGCTCAATTGCGCACAAACAGGTCTACCTTTACGGCGGGCTTGATGTGTCTCCGACTGTTCTTACGCGCGGCTACGGTATGGCATGGGGCGTTGGTGGGTGGTTGCTCCCTAACTTCCTCGCTAAAGTTGGCATGGATGTCGCTGTACGGCTGCGAGCGCGTGTTGTGAAGGAACTCAAAACAACATTTGCAAGCCATTATACGGACGAGCTTTCCTTGTCTGATATGCTTCAAGCTGAAGTCGTTGCGCGTTACAATGCTAAAACCACAGGCCAGAAGTTCCTCGTTTGCCCGCAAAAAGATATTTAGGACACTCATTTCTGCGTTTCTTTTTGCCGCCTGGTTGAAACGCCGGATGGTTTGCGCATATGAATGAGTATGAAGACCGAGAGTAACGACCCACAAAAGTCAAAAGCAAAGGCGGACCGAGAGGCCCGTCTGGCGAAAAATTTGCGGGATAATCTTCGTCGCCGAAAAGCGGCTGTGCGGAAATCAAAAGAAAAACCTCAGGGCAGTGATGCATGACAATATCGTCATCGAATCGCCCTTATGGGGCCGTAATCGTGGGGCATGGCTAGTAAACGAATACTAGTGAGGAAAAACTGATGGATAAAATTGTCATAGAAGGCGGAAAACCGCTAAACGGAACAATCCCTATAAGCGGAGCAAAGAACTCTGCGATCAAGCTTATGGCTGTGTGTCTTCTTACGGATGAGCCTGTGGAACTGACCAATATGCCTCGTTTGCGCGATACGCGTTTCATGGGGCATTTACTCGCGCATATGGGGGTTAATGTGGAAGAGGGGCCTGGCGCGCGTATGGCGCTTCATGCCAAAGAACTAACGTCTACGACGGCGCCTTATGAACTTGTTCGCAAAATGCGGGCGACCTTTAATGTGCTTGGTCCGCTTCTAGCGCGGGCAGGGACTGCAAAGGTCTCTCTTCCGGGCGGATGTGCGATTGGCGCAAGACCTGTTGATCTGCATTTGAAGGCTTTGGAAGCTTTGGGCGCGGATATAAAGCTTGAAGAAGGTTATGTGATCGCGTCGGCTAAAAACGGGCTGCGCGGCACGGATATTACCTTTCCTTTCGTGAGCGTTGGCGCGACAGAGCATGCACTTTTGTCTGCGGTCTTAGCGAAAGGCAAAACCACGCTAAATAACTCGGCATGTGAACCTGAGATTGTTGATTTGGCCGACTGCTTAAATGCTATGGGCGCAAAGGTCACCAATGCTGGCCGTTCAATGATCGAAATCGAAGGTGTGTCTTCTTTAAGCGGATTGTCATACGCGGTTGTGCCTGACAGGATCGAAGCTGGAACCTACGCGCTTGCGGCCGCCACCGCCAGCGGACGGGTGACCTTGACTAATTTACGTCCAGACCACTTAGGCGCGCTTTGGCCGCTCCTGCGACAAGCGGGGGTTGATGTTGAACTCGGCGAAGACACGGTCACCATTACACGCGATAGCAGCAGGCGATTACAGCCTGTCGATGTGGAGACGCAGGTTTACCCTGGCTTCCCAACGGATTTACAGGCGCAATTTATGGCGATGATGACGATCGCGGACGGCGTCTCTGTTATCCGTGAAAATATTTTCGAGAACCGTTTTATGCATTGCCCAGAGCTGTCACGCATGGGCGCAAATATCACTGTCAAAGGTCGCGAGGCCATCGTCAGAGGTGTCCAGCAGCTTCACGGCGCGCCTGTGATGGCCACGGACTTGCGGGCATCGGCCTCATTGGTGAGCGCAGGGTTGGCCGCGAAGGGAAAAACTTCGGTTGGACGCGTTTATCACCTTGACCGAGGCTTTGAACATATTGAAGTTAAACTTGGCCAATGCGGCGCAAACATATTACGGATGCCTGATGACTGATCTTTTAAAATTACGCGCGGACTCAAGCGAAGACCTGCTCGTGATGTCGTCAGTTTTGCAAGATGCGATTACCCGCGTAGGCGATATTAAGTATCGACCAACCGCAAGGTCTTTGACGCTGCGTCTTTCGCGGTTTCGCAAGGAAGATACAGAGAAGTCCGAACGAATTTTGACTGGTTTAAGGTTTGACGGCGTAATGTCTCTGAAGGCTAAGAGCATTAACGCGTCTGACCCCGAAAGTTATGCGGTGCTTTTGTCTATGACCTTTGAGCCAGCGGCCCTTCCCGCAGGTCATGTTAGCCTTATTTTTGCAGGTGGCGGAGAGTTACGTGCAGGTGTTGAGGCGCTTGATGTGACCTTGACTGACATCTCTGAGCCGCGCAGTACGGATAAAACACCGCTTCATCCGGATTACTCCTAGTGGCTGACTCTGAAGCAGGCGAAACGACAGACCCGTTCGAAGGCAATGATCATTACATCATTGAGCTACATATCGACCCTGAAAGCCTGCCTGCAACAAGCCCGGAAATGCAACATGAGCGCAGGGTCGCCATTTTTGATCTGCTAGAAGAAAACCAATTCCGCCCGATAGAAAGCCCGTCTGGGCCGTATATTGTGAAAGTGGCGCTCGAAGATGGAAGCCGCCTTGTGTTCGACGTGACCCGTTCCAACGGGAGTGATCGAGGCCGGTATACTCTATCTCTGTCTCCGTTTCGCCGAATTGTGAAAGACTATTTCATGATCTGCGAGAGCTATCATAATGCGATCAGAACGGCGACATCGGCTCAGATTGAAGCTATTGATATGGGCCGCCGAGGGCTGCATAATGAGGGGTCGCGTTTATTAACCGATAGCCTTCGTAATACGATTGATATTGAGTTTAATACATCCCGTAGACTGTTTACGCTCATTTGTTCTTTGCACAGGCGGCCTTAATGAACGAACCTGACAAATTACCAAGCGCCGTGCTTTTCGTGTGCTTCCTTAACTCTATTCGCTCTCCTATGGCGGAAGGGTTGATGAAGGCTCGTTTTGGAAAGCACACATATGTACAATCTTGCGGCATGTCCGCAGGGGAGCTTGATGACCTGATGGTGGCTGTCATGGCAGAGAAAGGGATTGATATGTCCCAGCACAATTCACGGACACTGCATGATCTTGATGATGCGTCTTTTGATGTTGTCATTGCCTTCACGGAGGCCGCGGGCGAAGCGGCAAAAGCTTACTTCGAAGATACTGATGCCGTCGTCGAAGTTTGGCCGACACCAGATCCAACAGCTGGGTCTTTAGACGTGCGCTCTATGATGAATAATTACCGCTCGGTTAGAGACTATATTGAAGGCCGTATAACCCGACGTTTCCCGTCGAAGTAACTCCCTTTTCAGTAAATGCGGAAAAGGGGTGTTTTTCTCAAAAAAATGCTTATATAGGCTCTGAAAGCACACAAAGTGCTGTATTAAGGAACTAACATATGAGATTTAATCTTGGCTAAAGAAGACCTGTTGGAATTTGAGGGTGAAGTGATGGAACTTCTCCCCAACGCGACATTTCGTGTCCGCCTCTTGGCAAATGATCATGAGATTATCGCCCACACAGCTGGCCGCATGCGTAAAAACCGCATCCGCGTACTTGCCGGTGACAAAGTGACTGTCGAAATGACCCCTTACGACCTGACTAAAGGCCGTATCACTTACCGCTTTAAGTAACTTTGCCGCGCATATGAGCGGCTCTCTTAAACCCCATTTTATTTTAGCGAGTGCGTCTCCGCGCCGTCTGGATTTGCTTGCGCAAATCGGGATCGTACCTGACGCTGTGTCTCCGGCTAATATTAATGAAGACCCTATTGGGGGCGAGCTTCCGCGCGGTCACGCCTTGCGCCTTGCGCAGGAGAAAGCGGCTGTTGTGGCGGCGAAAAATGCGGGCTGTGCTATCTTGGCAGCGGACACCGTTGTCGGCGTTGGCCGCCGTATTCTCCCTAAGGCAGAGACAGAAAAACAGGCCCGTGAGTGCTTGGCACTTATGTCTGGACGTGGTCACCGTGTGTTTACGGGCGTGGCGGTTGTCGATCAGTACGGCGAAATGCGAAGCCGAGTTGTTGAAACTCGTCTTGCTATGAAGCGACTCTCAAGCGAGGAAGTCGAAGCCTACATCCAAAGCGAAGAGTGGCGCGGCAAGGCAGGCGGTTACGGTATTCAAGGCTATGCTGATGCGTTTATCAGCAAGCTTATGGGATCTTATACAAATGTTGTTGGCTTGCCGCTCTTTGAGACCCGCAATTTACTCATGTCTGCAAACATAAAATAATGAAAAGAGTTTCGTCATGAAACAACGCTGCGTAATTGATGAGGCCATCGGGGAAACCCGCGCTGCCGTCTATGACGGAAAAACTATCGTAGAGTTTTATACGCGGCGATGGACCGAGGGCGAGACACCGCGCCTAGGTGACCGTTTTGCGGGCAGGGTTAGAGCGATTGAGAAATCACTTGCTGCCGCTTTTATTGATCTCGGGATTGGACCAGACGGGTTTTTAAAGTTCACCACAGCCCCCAATGCCCCGCGCTTGACAGAAGGCCTACGTATTGAAGTGGAAATTACTCGGGAAGCCGAAGCCGAGAAGGGCCCCATTATCAAGTTCATCCGGTCTTTGCCGGATGAACAGCCTGGGCGTCTTTCAGGGCAAAACCTCAAAGAATTTATCTCGGCCCGCTTTCCAGGCATCACGTTTGAGACAGCTAAAGTCGGGACGCTTTTGGGCGCCTTGGAAACTGACCTCGCCATTCCCGGCGGCGGCATTCTCTCGATAGAGCGGACGAAAGCTTTAACGGCGATTGATATTGATAGCGGCGGCGCAACAAGCCCATTTAACGTTGGTATTGCAGCCTGTCCGCTGATCGCGAAACAGCTAAGGCTCCGAGGTATTGGCGGATTGATTGCGATTGATTTTCCAAATTTACGTCAAAGACGCCAACGTGAAGAGATCATCGAAGCGCTAGAAACAGCGTTTGAAGACGATCCTAATAGTGTGAAGTTTGCGGGTCTGTCGCGCTTCGGCGTCGCGGAAATGACCCGCTCGCGTATTGGCGCGTCGCTTAACGAAACTCTCACAGAACGAGGCGGCGCGCTCACCATTGAAACACGCGCGCTTGAAATGTTGCGGGATCTTGAAAAAGAGGGCCGTGTTAATCCCGGGGCAAAACTTACAATGACGGTAACACCAGATGTTCATGCGTGGCTTAGCGCAGGGCATATCGATTGGACAGCCCCCATGACCGAACGACTAGGCGCTCGGTTTACGCTTCAATCTGGGGACGCGGCCAGCATTGTAGCGGATCGTTAAAGTGACCACAGCAAAATGTAGTCTGTGTAAAAAGCCCGCTACTGCGCAGTACGCGCCGTTTTGCTCTAAGCGCTGCGCAGATATTGATTTAGGCCGCTGGCTTAAAGGCGGATATTCAATCGCGGGATCAGACAGCCCTGATAGTGAGAGCGTCCAAAATGTTGACCCAGACAAGACATTATAGTTCATCAAAAACGATCTTTTTATCAATGAAATATTGGTCGATATTATAGCGCTTTTTCGCGGCATTTATCGTTTTCCATTTCACATATGAGAAACAGCTGACCTCTATGCTGTCCGCATGGTAATCGGCCACAAGACCTTCTGTGACCATATTGACGGGAACGCAGACCGAACCGCCTGTGGCCTTGAGCATGTCTCTAAGCTCCCCGCGCACACCGCCGCTTACATACCAGCCTGATCGTTCGCCATGGATATAAGGTGTGTTTAGGCGGGGCACGAGGCCGTCTTTGGCCGCATGAACTTTATGCAGTAATCTTATGGCCTTGTTCGGGCTTTTGCACCAATGGCTTAGGCATAGGGGCGTTTCTGGCGAAAGGGCGTGCATGGCATACAGAACATTGGGGATCCACGATACGTATACTACGCGGTCTTGAAGTCTATGCAAACAAACAAGCGCGTGTATGATCTCTTCAAACCCTGCATCCTTAATGTCGATCAGGAGTTTGGCGTCTTTTTTCTCGTGCAGGGCGGCGGCTTTAAAAAGTGCGTCTGCTGTGGGCATATGTTCAAAGGTTCCGCCAAGACCTGCCAACTCGTTTGCCATAAGCTTTGAAATATAGTGCTTCTTCCCGCGTCCGTCTTTGGCAAACTCATCATGATAGATCATAGGGGTGCCGCAGCGCGTCACGCGTATATCGAACTCAAGGTTAAGCACGCCAAAATCAAGGGCTGCGTTGAGGCCTTCTACGGTGTTTTCATACTTCGAAAAACCGCGAAAACGATGAGATACAAGTTGCGAAAGACCAATCATAAGTCTCTTTTCATCGCTTATCTGGGAATGTCAAATCCGCCCCAAAGAACTGAATAGGCCTCGCAGTGAATAAGTACGCTTTTATAGTCCCATATATTAATGTCGTCAGGCAAAATATAGGCCTGCGATCCTTTGCTGGATTTGAGTACTGCGATTTTCTGGGCATTATCTTGTGCTGCTTCTGCTTCCACCGTGTCCATATTTTTCATGGATAGGAAGAGTTTAAGGTCTGGGCCGTTCTTCGTTTTGAAATCATCAGAAAACCGAATGACGGTTTTCCCGTCTTCAATGGATATTTCCCACTGACCTTTTATCGAGTAACGCCTTTTAATAAAGTCGCCTGAAGCCTTGCTCGCTGAGGCGATAACGGTATCCTCAGCTTGCTGTGCGGCGCAAGGTATGGCGGTAAATCCAAGCGCGCTGATGCTAGCGAGTAATAAAAATATCTGTTTCATAATCAATACCTTTTGCTAGCCCTATGTGACTTGTGGACGGGCGAAAAGGAAGTCACAAAGTCGAGAGACTGCAGTGAGATGAGAAATTTGATGCCCATCGAACTTGAGGTGTAAGAATGAAGTAACCAAGCGCCCTAAGACAAGGTGCATATCGGTATGAAATGCGCTTTCATTGTCCCTTAGCAAAGTTTTTGATGAGCGTGTATTCGCCTCGAAGGCCGTCTGTGTCGCCGGAGCAAACTTGCCCTGTTTCGCGCATATGGATGAGATGAGACAGAACGCTGTGAGCGGCGGCGGGATGTAGACGTTTGTCAATGTCGGCGTAAAGCTTAGCAACAATGTCTGGAATGGACGATAGACCTTCAGAAAGTGCGCTGCATATCTGTTTTTCGCGCAACATGCGGTGCTCGATATAGGCTGTGACGAACGCTTTCGGGCTATCTATGGAAGGGCCGTGAGTGGGCCATATGCGGTCAAAATTTCGCTCTAGAATCCGTTCCAAGCTATGTAAATAATCGCCCATATGCCCGTCTGGAGGACTCACTACGCTGGTAGACCAGCCCATAATATGGTCGCCGGAAAACAAGGTGTTTTCTTCTTTTAAAGCATAGCACATATGGTTGGAGGTATGACCGGGCGTGTGAATGGCTTCAAATGTCCAGCCTTCGCCTTCGATAATGAAGCCGTCGCGGATTTCAACATCCGGCTTGAAAGAAAGGTCATCGCCGGCTTCAAGGCGAACCTCGCCGCCATCGGGCGGCACGACTTGTTTGCCGAAGCCGTAAACTTTGCAGCCATGCTGCGCCGCAAGAGGCGCCGCCATAGGGGAGTGATCAACATGGTGATGGGTGACGAGTACGTGGGTGACTGTGCGGCCTTCGAGAGCCTTATCCAGTGCCGCTATGTGATCGGGTGTTTGTGGCCCTGGGTCAATCACAGCGACGTTCTTATCGCCTATAATATAGACGCCAGTGCCTGTGTATGTGAAGGGGCCTGGATTATCTGCTACCACGCGTTGTATGAGCGGACTGAGTTGTGCCAGAACTCCGTACTCAAATTCGAACGTTCTGACAAACGGAATGCTCATGCGTCTGTACCCTTTATAGTCTTGGTCAACGCCTTGGCTAGAAGGGTCGTTGAGGCCAGCTTATCCTTTAAGGGGAGCGCAAGCGGCGGCCCCATGTCCGTTTTATTTACATCAACTATATAAATTTTTTTCGACATATTGTCCCGTAAAATATCAAGACCGCCCCAGTCCAATCCCATTGCCACACAAAACCGTGAGATCAGGGCTAGTTCCTTTGCACTGAAGTGGACTTCGGGGCTGGAAAGCTGGCAAGTCGCGTTCATATTCGCGAATCGTTTTGTGGTTGGCCTTTCTTTTATATACACTAGTGGAATGGCTCCCCGAATGGTTGGGCAGCGGAGATCCTGAACCGTACCGTGCTTGGTTTGATTGTCTATGACATGTTGATAAACCCAATTCGGTTTTGGCGGGCAAGGGCCTAAAACAATTGATCCATCATGTGCGCCGTTTTCTTCAGACTTACACACCATAGGCCCACTATGCGAAAGAGGGTCTACGGCAAGGCTATACCCAAAGACATCTTTGAAAACTGCTGCCACGCGGGTTTTAGAAATGTCTTCGCAATCAAAATTGAAGTGAACTTTGGCAGGAGGTTTGCTCGGTGCAGATATGTTAGTCTTATCATGAAAGAAAATGGAGAGATCAGACGTTTTGTTTTCAGATTTGTTCTCTGGAACTATTTTTACGCCAGCACGCAATAAGACCATGCGGATGAGATACCATTGCCGTGCGGGCTTTGGGGCAAAGCTTGCGGTAAAAGCCGGCGAAGCGAATAGCTTTCGCGGAAGGGCTCTAGCGGCCTCGCATATGCAATAAGGAAGCCACGCAAGCAGGTCGCGAAGCAGGGTTCCATCAAAGGCGATGGCCGCCCCTGTCTCGCGCACAGTAACCCCGTGCCGCGTCCACTCTAGATCTTTATACCAAGCTGACATGTGTGGTTAGTAGTCTGGACGGGCTGGGCGCGCTAGAAGAAAACAGGTGAGGACACGTGACGTTTTTGTGAAGCTATTCGACGCGGCGTACGCCCATGCCGCGTACGCGTTCTTTGCCATTACTCAGGCTCATCCGGAAGCTGCCAATTGAGCCTGATTTAATTGTAGCTTTAAGGTCACCTTTTGGAATGTAATTGAACGTTCCGTTTGCTTGTTCCCAAACTTGACCGTTTTTCATGTAGAAAACATAGTTACGTCCTTTTTTCTTAACGGATTTTACGTCAAATGTTAAAGCATCGGGAGCATCATCACTACTGCTCAGGCTGGGTAATCCGAGTTTTGGAAGTGAAGGAAGGGAGAAGCCGAAGGCCTCGCGTTTGATCGTTTTTGCTGATGCAGCGTCTAGGGCTACGATTTCCTTCTTCTCTTCCTTAACTTGAAGCGCGGCGACATTGCTATCAAAACAGGCCAATCTTTCAGTGTCGCCGCTTATTAAAGCGCACTCATAAAGTATGCCTAAGGGGCTGGCTGTATCAGGTGCGTCTTTATCATTTGCGAAGGCTGTCTCGCAAACGCCCATGAATAAAACCGTCAGTATCAATACTATGCGTGCCATAAGAGCCTCCCTTGGACGTAATGAATAATATATGCAGCAAAAGGTCAAGACATGAACTGCGCCACAAAGGGCTAAGAAAGCCCTTCCTTAATCGACCACTTTAAGGGGAGGTCGTTCATAACCCCAAATCGCCGCAGCGGATTTTATAAGATCAGATTCTTCCCGGCGGTATTCTTGGTCGCTAATCGAAATTGTGACCATGGCATCATAGAGGTTTTCAACATGAACATCTTCTGAAAATCGAGTGAGTGCTCTCAGGATAGCAGTGTTCTTCCCGCGGGCTTGAAGCGTGTCGTGAATGCTTGAAGCGCGGGTTTCAAACCAATCCGCGAGATCATTCGTGCTCAGCGGGGTCAGCCCGAACAACGGGAATAGCGCACGCGCTTGATCACGAAAGGCTTTGAGTTCCGGATCACGGACTTTGTTGTCAATGATTACGGTCAGCGCAAGCGGCATTAGAATGTCATCGTGCGAAAACATGAATGCTATCTCTCTTTTATGTTTGGCTCTTTCTACGAAGAGCTTGCCCAATTTAAGGTATTCTATATCGACCGTATGCTTTTTTTTCAACTGCTATCCGTATTTTGAGGCAAGCCTTAAATAGTGTATACCTTAGTCAAACTAAGGAGACATTCGTGAAATTGCTTGTATTGACAGTAGGGCTATGCGGTCTCTTATCGGCCTGCGCAGCAGGGCCGTCGGCTTTCGGTCCAAGCACGGCTAATTCCCGTATGGGTTTTGAAAACCTGCAGATAGAAAATGATCGCTTCCGAGTGAGCTACACGGCGCATTCAGATAAAGATGCTCATAATTACGCGCTTTTACGCGCCGCTCAGATCGCTCTGGAGCAAGATTATTCACACTTCAAAGTCATTGGCGGGAATGTGGAGAAAAATAGTAATAGCCAGCGTTCGCCAGTCTCTACGTCGATCGGTATTGAAACCGGACGGTATTATGGCCGGTCTCATTCCAATATTGGTATCGGTATCAATATCCTCGATGTGGCGCAGGCGTTACAGAGCGAAAAAGTCACACATTCCATTGAAGTCCGTCTTTTGAACGCAGAAGAAAGTGGCCCAGATATTTATGACGCGCAAAGCGTCGTGGCAACGATAAAACCCGAAGTTTTTAAATCTTAGGCTTCATTTTGTTTGCACCGGAGCGCCGCGTGATTGTATAGCCGAAAGGATTACTATGCCCTTCGGAGATATTCATGTTGACCCTGTTTGAAATTGCGGCCCTTCTGCTTGTGCTCTCAGCAGCCTTTTCTTGGATCAATCGAGTCTATATTAAGCTGCCGCATACAATTGGTCTTCTGGTTATTGCATTAGTGGCCTCTATGGTAATGCTTGGATTGCAAGCGCTTATACCTTCGTTAGGTCTTACAGCGACTTTACAAGGCGCGATTAGCCAGATTGACTTCAACGAAACTTTGATGAAAGGCATGCTTGCCTTTTTGCTCTTTGCCGGAGCGCTCCATGTGGATCTAAACTTTTTAAAATCCGAAAAATGGGCCATCGGATCAATGGCGACCTTTGGGGTTTTGCTTTCAACTTTTATCGTTGGTACCGGCTTTTACCTTTTAGCCAACCTTTTGGGCGTTCAGCTTCCCTTTATTTGGGCGCTCGTCTTTGGTGCTTTGATCAGCCCAACTGACCCCGTGGCTGTGCTGAGTATTCTTAAGAACGTCAACATGCCTCACGCGCTCGAAGCCAAAATCGCAGGCGAAAGCCTCTTTAATGATGGTGTCGGTGTTGTGGTATTCTCGATTATCTTAGCGATTGCCGCGACGACATTGGGCCAGAGCGGCGGCCATGGACAAGACGCAATCACGGTTTTTGGCGTGGCTGAATTGTTCCTTGTCGAAGCTGTAGGCGGAGCAATTTTAGGGCTTATTGCAGGGTGGATCACCCACCGTATGATGGCAAGGATTGATGAACATGCGATTGAAATATTGATCAGCCTCGCCATAGTTGCGGGAACCTACGCCCTTGCTAGCCGAATGGAAGTCCTCGGCCATCACCTATCTGGGCCAATCGCGGTTGTTATCGCAGGTCTTATGATTGGCAATAAAGGCGCAGAGCTTGCTATGAGCGAACATACAAGAACCTACCTTTTTGGTTTCTGGGAAATGGTCGACGAAATTTTGAACTCAGTCCTTTTCCTCTTGATCGGTCTGGAGCTTCTTGTGCTGGGCATGGCACCTGAATATGCGGTTGTCACCGCCCTTTCTATCCCGCTTGTCTTGCTTGCAAGGTTCACGGCTGTATCCGTCCCTATGCGAGTTCTAGGCTTGTTTAAGTCGTTTACAAAGGGCGCTATCCCTGTGCTGACGTGGGGCGGAGTACGCGGCGGCATTTCTGTCGCCTTGGCGCTTTCATTGCCTCCGTCTGAATATAAGCCGCTTATCCTCGCGGCCACATATGGCGTGGTGGTATTCTCAATTATTGTGCAGGGGTTGACGGTCAAACGTGTTGTTGAGAAGAGCGTAGATCCGGGGCTCTTTTAAAGAGACCTTTTGTTTTAAGCGTTGCGGCTTTCTCGCATGGCTAAGCCGTGCGTGACAGAGCCGCTGAGTTTAGCTTTGGAAACCTGAATGTTTTGATTAAGTGTAGCCGTGCTAAAGTCGCGCCTAACCATAGCGGTGCCCTTAATTTCACGATAGGTGCGTAGCCCTTTAACGCTCGCTCTCTAGGCCGTCTTTTTTGATTTTACACTGGTGGTAGATGTGGGGATTGGCTCTACTTTGGAGGCTTGTACTGCCACGTGAGCCGCACTAACCGGTTTTGCGGCTGGTTGAATAGGTGTGAGGCGTTTGCACTTGCCATCAAAGAAGGCGCCGTTGGCAATTGTCAGCTGGTCCTGAGCAATATCAGCTTGAACATTGGCCGTGGCGGCCATTTCAACAACATTGGATGTTAGTGCGCCAGAAACTCTACCGCGTACATGCACCCATTTGGCTTTGACAGAACCTGTGACAGATCCGCTTTCGCCAATGGTGACCCTAGAGGCTGTTATGTTGCCTTCAAGACGCCCGTCAATTTGAATGTCGCCATCGGAGACGATATCGCCTTTAATGGAAAGATCAGAGCCCAGTATAGAGGGAGCGCTAGTATTCTGTTTCTGCGGCGATTTCCGATTTATGTCGGCGATCTGTTTCGAAGAATTAGTTTTGCTGAACATAGCGGCCGGCCTTCAAAAAGCTGTCAGGGTTAATGGCTTTTCCCTGGTAACGAATTTCATAATGCAAGTGCGTTGATGTACTCCTGCCGGTTGACCCCATGCCAGCTATCTTCTCGCCTTGCTTTATTTTTTGTCCTCGTTTGACGTGTGACTTAGCGAGGTGTGCGTAACGAGTCGTAAATCCATATCCGTGATCGATTTCGATGAGGCGGCCATAGCCACTTCGCATCCCTGAAAATTTGACGACACCATCGGCAGTCGCAATAATTGGAGCCATACGGTAAGAGGCAAAATCTACAGCATTATGCATGGCAGGACGTTTAGTAAAAGGGTCCTTGCGTGTGCCAAAAGAACTTGAACGGTAATGCTCGACGGCGACGGGCTGACCGAGCGGCATGGCATGCACTGCGGCTTCAAGGCGTTGAGCTTCAATGGCGCGAGCTTTGATTTGTGTGAGAAGAGGAGAGGCTACTAAGTCGTCAGCGTCGTCAACGGAGCCTTCAATGAGTGGGCCGCCTGTACCAACCTGTCCCATTCGCAAGATGTCATTTATGGACATGGACGTTGCTTCTATAATAGCACGGTTACGTTCGATTTTGTTTTGGGTCATCGCCTCTGCAGAGAGCAGAAGGTCATTTTGGTTGCGCCCGAGCTGCTCCATAGGCGCATCAAGTCCCGTTCCTGTTTCAAGGCTTGTTAGCTGTACATAACTCTTGCGGGATGTGCGAGGAAGAATGTCCCGAGTGACTGGGGCGACTAAGACGTGTCCGTTGGAAAGTTCTGCGCCGTCCATGCTTGGCATCAAATCAGCCGTCAAAGGCCGATTAACGAACTGCGCGATGGCGTCATGCTTTTCTTGAAATGAGTGGGCTGCGCGCTCAAAAGCTTCTTGTTGTTGCGTAAGTTGAATTTGCGAGTTTTCGTAGCGAGCTTCTGCATCTTCTAAGAGACGTTGGTATTCAGCCTTTACTAGACGGCCTTGCTGGGCGGGCGTTCGTAAAGGGTTGTTGCCCCAAATAAGATTGAAAATCGTAAGGAGACACCAAAACGCGATGAGGGAGGCGGCCGATGCGAGGAAGACTTGCGTGCTTGTTTTGAGTGTATGGTAGCTGACCTCACCGCCTGAACGCAAATAAATTTGCCGTTCTGGGAACGTGCGAACAAGGAATGACTTTCCATCATCTTTTAGATTGTTAAACATGTTTCCCCGTGAAAATCAATTTTCATCGCAATAGGACTAAATATCATAGACCATTACAAGGGGTTTCCACGGATTTGTTTAAAAATTCAACAAAAAAATCGCAAAGAGTTCTAAGTTTACAGTGTAGAGGCGTAATATGAGGCGGGAATACCCGCGAGAGTACGTGCAATCTCGTTAAATGGTGGTTTTATGTGCCCTGTGAAATGAGCCTTTATGAGCGATTTGAAGTAGGTTTCAGGCGTGTGTTTTCTAATTTTTGCAACCAAGTGAAACCATTTGGCACCTTTAGCGACGTGTCCGATTTCGTCGTTGTAAATTATCGTGAGAATTTCAGCGCTTTGGTTGTCACCGACATTGGAAAACTTTTTAATCATGGCGGGGGTTACGTCGAGGCCTCTAGCTTCGAGAACCATAGGCGCTATTGCTAGCCTTGCTGCAATGTCATGGCGAGTGGCAAGCGCGGCTTCCCAAAGGCCATTGTGGGCTGGGAAGTCTCCGTAATTTTGGCCCAACTCTTTAAGGCGCTCACAGAGAAGGCCAAAATGGCGTGCTTCGTCAGCTGCGACGCTTATCCAATCATCGGCAAAGTTTTGGCGTTGGTCTTGGGGCAGAGTTAAGTCTTGTCCGAAGCGGCAGAGCATATCAAGGGCTAGGTCAATTGCGTTAAATTCGATGTGCGCAACAGCGTGAAGAAGTGCGCAGCGGCCCGCTACTGTCCCAAGCCGCCTGCGGGGGAGCTGCGATTGCGGGACCAGCGCAGGCAGTTCAGGACGCGCGGGATGAGATGGCAGATATACAGGCGGCTCGCCTAGGTCGCAAGCATTCGCCCAGTCCCGAGCCAAAGCTTGTGTGTTTAAACGTTTTTGTTCGGGGTCTGCTGCTTGCAGGGCCTGAAGAGCCTTTTCATAAATTGTCATGTTATAGATAGAATCTCTTTTGGTGAAGGCCGGCTTAGTCAACCTCTTGGAACGCCTGCACGGCTTCTAAGACCTTTTGCACATGGTCTTTCACTCGAACTTTGCGCCAAATATGTAGGATGTTTCCATCTGGGCCAATGAGGTAAGTTGCGCGTTCAATGCCCATATATTTGCGTCCATACATGTTTTTTTCGACCCAAACGCCGTATTGTTCGATCATATTGCCCTCTTCATCGGAGACAAGCCGCACGGTTAAGTCATGCTTGGCGATAAATTTGTCATGTTTGGCAGCCGTGTCTTTCGAGACGCCAACGACTTTGGTGTTGAGGTTAGAAAACTCAGATTTCAATTCAGAAAATCCGATGGCTTCTTTCGTGCAGCCCGGAGTGTTGTCTTTGGGGTAAAAGTATAAGACGAGGTTTTGCCCCGCGTAATCGCTCAAAGAAATATCAGTGCCGCCATCACCTGGTAGGGAGAAGTCTGGGGCGGCGGCTCCGATGGAAAGGTCTGACATGTAAATCTCCAAAAAGTAATGCGTGTGTAAAACAATATCTGATATGTGCAGAGTGTCAGGGACTTTTGAAAGGTTTCACTCTTTAACAGTAACGCCATATGACTGAAAACCAAAACAATCGCAATCCTGATCAGGACATTGATCTACAAGGCGCGCCTCTGGCTGTAAGTGATCCCGCGCGGATGCAGTCTTGGCTTGTGCGTGCTTTGCTGTGGACGTGGCGGCGGTTGGTAAGTTGTCTATGCGAACTCACCGCCATTATACTTGGAATTGCCTTTCTGTGGTTTTACGTCATGAACGTTTTTCTTGGCCAGAAGACAACGGATGTGTCTTTTGCTCAGCATAATGTCGGGCTTTGGTTCTCCGATGCTTTTGACGGGCAATCGGCAGATATCGGACAGATGGAAGTCATCTGGCAGCCCGAAACGAACGAAATCATCCTTGAGGTGAAAGAGATAGTCGTCAAAGATAAGTTCAGAGGCCCGCTTCAAAAAGTTGATAGATTGCAGGCCGCCTTTGATTTTGATGATGCTGTGATCGGGCGGTTTACGCCGAAACGGCTGGATATTACAGGGGGGTCTGTGACGTGGCTTAAAGAGGCAGACGGCCAAGTTACAGCAGGGCTCGGAACGCCGCAATCCGTTGGCGTCTTCGGCGAACTCAGTTCAGATGCCGCTGAAACGGGCAGCGTAAATAAGCTGACCGCGCCTAAATCCTTTGACATGCAGGGCTTGAAGAGCGCTCATATTCGTGAGGCGGATGTTTATATTGTCGATAAACAGCGCGGACTTGATCTCCAACTTCGCAAGACGAACTTAAAGCTCGAAAATGCACGAGAAAATTTTACGGTTCAAGCCTTTGCGCAGTTAGGCGAAGGGGCGGGAACCATGGATGCTAAGGCGAGTTTTTCGCCGGATTATGAAGACTTTGATTTAGTCCTAAATGCATCGTCTTTTAATCCCTCACTCTTTGCGCCAAATACAGGCGAATTGGCCCAGCTTAAAAAGCTCAATTTGCCATTGACTTTTACGCTTGACGTTGCCGCTCGGCGCGGTATCGGGCTCGAGCGCGCCGCGCTCGATTTGCAATCGGCGGCGGGCACTGCGCAATTTGGAACGATTGTGAATCAAATCAAGTCACTCTCATTAAGCACACAGTATGATACGGAAACGGGGACGCTAAATCTGCACAATTTTAATCTGGATGGATCCGTGTTAAAGGCTTCTGGAGGGGCGAAACTAACAAATATAGGTCGTCCGGCAACAGGCTTCTTTAAAGAAAATGTAGGCTTCGATGCAAATTTCTCTGACGTGGAACTCACCCTCGAAGAGGGCTACGACGTCCCTGTATCTCTGAACGGAATCGCCTTTGACGGGCGCGTCAATCTGGTTGAAAAAACGTTATCATTCAATGAGATGCGCTTAAAGTTTGACGCCTATGAAATCATCACAAAAGCTGTTCTTTCCGGAGGCCCGCAAGGCACGTTGATTGCCCTATCTGGTAATGGTCGTGTCGAAGGAGTTATGTCGCCGAAACAGTTGCTCTCCATGTGGCCGACTGACTTTTCAATGGGCGCGCGGCGCTGGATCGACCGGAGCATACTCTCCGCAGACATTTCTGATATTGCCTTCGACCTTAATTTTCCTGAAGCGGCTTTATCAGGGGCAGGTTTGAAGGATGAGGATCTCAATCTGACATTTAAGGTCAGTAATGGCGTGGTGAAATATATTTCGACCATGACACCCTATAGAGACGTAACGGCGTTTGGAGAACTTCGCGGGAATAGTTTTGATATTAAAGCGAATACTGGGAGGGTGGGTGACCTCGCCATCTCGCGCGGCCATGTCAGCATACCACGCTTGAAACCAAAAGGGGGCGACCTCATTATCAAAGCAACGGCGGCCGGGGGCGTGCAGGATATGTTGTCGTTGATTGACCAAGAACCGCTCCAATTTGCTCAGAGTTACGAGTTAAACATAGAAACGTTTAAGGGCCAAGGCGCGGTCGATTTGATGGTAACGCGGCCTTTGCTAGAGAACTATGATAGGGATCGTATTGCCTATACAGTAGAGGGGATGTTTGACGGCGTTACGATCCCTTATTCTATGGGGGAATACGGGCTGAAAAACGGTGAATTCAAGCTTTTTGCAGATAGGACCAGAATGTCCTTGTCTGGGCCAGTCGACCTAGGACCTTGGCGCACAAACCTTGATTGGCGAGATCAATTTCAGGATGAAAGCTCCGAAGCGACCTACAGTTTGTCGGGGCCAATGACCCGGGAGACACTCGACGGGTTTGGCTTGGGGTTTCGAGAATATTTTGATGGTGTAATTGATGTCGAGATTGATGCGAGCGGACGCGGGCTTTCTCTCTCTGGTGCGAAATTGACGGCAGATATGACAAAGGCAGATATTCGCGCTTCGAACTATTGGGGCAAAGCGAAGGGCGTGAAAGGGACTTTGGAAGGAACATTGTCACGGTCAGATGACGGCTCCGTAAAGGTTGAAGATTTAAAGATTGAAGCGCCGGGCCTTGCCGTTGTGGGATTCGCTGTTTTTCAGCCCGATATGGGGCTGAGCAAGCTTCAAATGGATACAATTATGGTCGATGGGTTTGCCGACGGGGCCGTGACGATCATGCCGAACGAGGGTCGATCGGCGTTCGTTATCAATATGACAGGCAAATATCTGGATATTTCGTCCTTTATCTCTCAAGCGATTTCTGTGCGGGAAAGCGGCGTTAGTTTGCCTATGGTATTGGAGGCTTCCATAGATCGACTAATGCTAGATGAGATGTTTGTTCTGCGCGGAGCGTCATTCGAAATGGACCATGACGGCGCGGGGACGAAGCGAAGCGTGCTTAAGGGGACTATGCGGAAAGGGGCCTTTCGCGCCGAAATTAGCCCAAATCCAGAAACATCAGGGCGTGTATTGACATTGGATGTTCCGGACGCGTCGCTTGCCGCTATGGCATTTCTCAATATGAACAATATTAAGGGCGGACGGTTGCAGCTCACAACCCAGATGCCGAACGCTGGGGACGAAGGCCCAATGCAGGGCGACCTTCTCATTGATGATGTTGTGGTTGTTCAGGCGCCGATCTTAGCCAAAATGCTCTCTCTAGCGTCGCTCACGGGGCTTGCGGATGCCATGGTAGGCGGCGGTCTTAAATTTGAGCAGGTGCAGATTCCGTTTTCGTATGAAGATGGACGGTTAAGTGTCAGAGACGCAACGGCTTCGGGGCCTGCTTTGGGGCTGACGGGTAATGGAGAGGTTGATATTACGGATAAGCTTTTGGACGTGGACGGTGTGTTGGTGCCAGCTTATTCTGCGAACTCTACGCTCGCGTCTATACCCATTTTGGGGAATATTTTTGCTGGAAAAAAAGGCGAAGGTATATTTGCTTTAAACTATGCAGTCAGAGGGCCGTTCTCAGCCAGCCAAGTGAGCGTCAATCCGTTATCTGCTTTAACGCCAGGGTTTCTCCGAGGCATTTTTCAGCCGCGCAGAGACGGTTTGCCGGAAATGCCTAGCGCTGCTCCCGCCGATGCGGCGAGTGAAGCAGAGGCGGAAGTTGCGCCCGAGACAGAAGAGCCTGTGCCGCCCATCCCGGACTAAAGCTGTTAAATTAAGCAGGCTTAATTAGAGCGTGGCGTTTTTTGCCGACAGAAATTTTAATTACGCCGTCAGCATTAAGATCATCGGCCGATAGGGTGTGCATAGGGTCAGTCACGCGTTCATCGTTGATCTTGAGCGCGTTGCCCTTGATGTGCCGCCGCGCTTCGCCTTTTGACGCGGCGAGTCCCGCAAGTATGGCTGCGTCTACGGCCAAAAGCCCGTTTAAATCAGTGCTAAACGTTGGCAAGCCTTCCGCCGCGCCGCCTTGTTCGAAGGTCATTTTAGCGGTGGCTTCGGCCTTGGCCGCTGCCTCTGCGCCGTGAAGCATAGATGTGGCTTCGTTAGCAAGCCGAACTTTAGCCGTGTTAATATCAGCGCCTTCTAGGGCCTCTAAGGCTTCAATTTCGATAAGTGGTAAATCTGTAAACAATCGCAGGAACTTCCCTACGTCCGCGTCATCGGTGTTGCGCCAGAACTGCCAGTAATCATATGAACTTTTGACATAGGCTTCGCCCCAAGTCGGATCGGCGTTCAGCCAAACCGCGCCGTCTGCCGTTTTGCCCATCTTGCCGCCGGACGCCGTTGTGATCAAAGGTGTTGTAAAGCCAAAGCATTCAGCGCCTTCGAGACGGCGCGAAAGATCCGCGCCCCCGACTATATTGCCCCATTGGTCTGACCCGCCGAGCTGCAACGTACAGCCATGGCGGCGGTAGAGCTCAAGGAAGTCATAAGATTGCAAGAGGGAGTAGTTGAACTCCAGGAATGTCATAGGCTGTTCGCGGTCAAGGCGGCGTTTAACACTCTCTAAGGCGACCATACGGTTGATGGTAAAGTGCGGGCCAATGGCGCGTAGGAAGTCAATGTATCCAAGCTTATCGAGCCAATCGGCATTATCGACCATAATGGCTGGGTTAGGCCCGTCAAAATCCAAAAATCTGGTAAAAACTTGGCGGATGCCATTTTTGTTATGTTCAATGCCTTCATTGGTCAGCATCTTCCGCGATTCGTCTTTGCCTGTTGGGTCGCCGATTTTAGTTGTGCCGCCGCCGAGCAAAACTATCGGACGGCCGCCCGATTTTTGCAGATGGCGGAGCATCATGATTTGGACGAGTGATCCCACATGCAAGCTAGGGGCTGTGGCATCAAACCCTATATAGCCAGTAATGCCGCCCGATGCGGCAGATTTATCAAGACCGGATTCATCGGTGCATTGATAAAGGAATCCGCGCGCCGTGAGAGTTTCCATCAATTCTGATTGGTATTTCGACATGGTATTGGCCTATAGACGTGTTTAGATGGCGCTTCTAACAAAGCGCATGGCCATGTCAAAGGAATTGGATGCCCAAGCCCCCATATATAGCTCTCGGTCTCATGTCAGGCACATCGCTCGATGGTGTGGATGCGGCCTTTTTGGAAACTGACGGGGAGCGGATAATCCGTTTTGGCCCATCTCTGACGACGCCGTATTCTGCAGGGGATTGCGAGACGCTGACACAGGCCACAAAAGCGGCTTTACGTTGGCAGTTCAAAGGCGCAGTGCCGAATAGTTTCATGGCGGCAGAGGACGTCATTCACGCCGCCCATGTGGCGGCTGTGAAATCCCTTTGCGAGGCGCATCCAGATTGGGCAAAGCGGCTAGATATAATTGGGTTCCATGGCCAAACCGTCTTGCATCATCCGGCCAAGGACGGCGTGTCTGGGCAAACTTTACAGCTCGGCGACGGGCAGAGACTCGCGGATGAATGCGGCGTTCCTGTCTATTATGATTTCCGTTCGGACGATGTTGCGGCGGGCGGGCAGGGCGCGCCGCTCGCGCCGATCTATCACAAAGCTCTCACGGAATTTTCAGAGCTTAAAGGATCCGTCGGCGTTCTTAACATTGGCGGGGTTTCCAACGTGACACTTGTTGACGGGCAAGAGATCATGGCGACGGATTGCGGCCCCGGTAATGGTCCCTTGGATAATTGGATGGAGGTATGTTCTGGCCAATCCTATGATGTTGGCGGGGTGCGGTCTATGCGTGGTGTGCCAAATTTTATTGTTATAGAACAGTGGCTTAACAGAGGGTTTTTCATGTTAGATTTGCCGCGATCTGCTGATCGGTATGATTTCGATGTTGCAGAGGAAATCGGCGAAATGTCCGTTGAAGACGGCGCTGCGACTTTGTCTGCATTCATGGCCATAGCCGTATCAGAGACGCTTTCAAAGGGCGGAGCCTTGCCGGAAAGTTTGGTCGTTTGCGGCGGCGGGCGGCGCAATAAGGCGATGCTTTGGATGCTCAAAGAGAATGTTTCAGCGGCTATACTGACTGCGGAATCTATGGGCTGGGACGGCGACGCAATAGAGGCGGAAGCTTTCGCTTATCTCGCCGTACGGTCAAAGCTTGGCCTGCCGCTCTCGTTTCCAAAAACAACAGGCGTAGCTGCGCCAATGACGGGCGGGCGAGTCGCCTACCCATCATAATGATTGAGGGCGACCTATCCTTCGATGAGGCGGGGCTGTCTTGGGATCACGTATTTTTCTTCTAAATGCTCGTCGAGATAGTCGTCGATAACATCCATCGTTTGGTCTAAGTGATCCGTATAAAAATGGTCAGCACCTTCGATGCAATGCGTGGAAATTTGCGTGCCTTTTTGCACGCGAATACGTTCAATCACGCGGTCAACATCGTCAGCCGGAACAATAGGATCATGGCTTCCGTAAGTTACAAGTCCAGAGGCCGGGCAAGGCGCAAGGAACGCGAAATCATAGGTGTTTGTCGGCAGCGACATAGAGATGAAGCCTGCGATTTCTGGGCGGCGCATTAAAAGCTGCATGCCGATCCAAGCGCCAAAAGAATAACCGGAAACCCAAGTGAAGGGTGCATTTTGGTTAAAGCTTTGCATCCAATCCAGCGCGTAGGCGGCGTCTTGTAGTTCGCCTTGGCCATTGTCATATTCGCCAACAGAGCGGCCAATGCCGCGAAAGTTAAAACGAAGGCAGGAAAATCCGCGAGCTTTATATTGCTCATACATGGCCACAGGGATGCGGTGATCCATATGGCCGCCGGCTTTAGGGTGCGGCGACAAAATCAAGGCGCAAGGCGCGGCAGGATCGTCAGACGGGTGGTAACGGCCTTCTAGGCGGCCATCAGGGCCGGCAAAAATGACTTCTGGCATAGGGTTCTCATTTCTTTTCGCGCGAGGTGTTTTTTAAACTTGACTAAATTGGTCGGGATTACTACATCCTGTCCGATTGCGTTTTGCCGTGCCTTTAACAAGGCTTTTGGAAAAAAGCGAGTAAAAACCTTAACTAAAGGTAAGAGTTGACGTGAAATTGACAGCAAAAGGACGTTATGCCGTGATGGCTGTGGCCGATTTGGCTGCGCAAGGCGCGAATCAAACTGTTTCGCTGTCCGATATTGCTGCACGCCAAAATATTTCCCTGTCTTTCTTAGAGCAGCTTTTCGGAAAACTCCGACGTGCGGGCCTTGTGGATAGTCAGCGCGGCGTAAATGGTGGTTATAGCTTAGTTTCGCCGCCGGAAGGCCTCACACTCGATTCGATCATCTTTGCCGTGGACGAAGATATTAAAGCTCATGGCTGCACGCCAGAAACGAAGATTGCTTGTACGGGCGGAACCGAGCGTTGCTTGACCCATAATCTTTGGGGCGCGCTTGAAACTCATATCGAACAATTTCTCGCCAGTATTACTGTCGCTGATGTGCTCGAGCAGCGCTTTCCGCTTTCTTTGCCTGCCGCGATGGAGGCCGCAGAATGAGCGTTTATCTTGATCACAATGCAACCTCTCCGGCTCGGCCTGAAGCTATCACCGCCGTCACGCAGGCCATGCAGACTGTGGGAAATGCCTCAGCACAGCACAGTCATGGCCGCGCGGCAAACCGCCTTGTATCAGACGCGCGTGAGGCCGTGGGCATGGCACTCGGCCTTTGCGCGCAGGATATCATATTTAACGGCGGCGGTAGTGAGGGCGATAATACGGCCATTCATTGCGCCGTGAGTGCTGGTTGTAAACGTCTTTTAGTTTCCTCCATGGATCACCCCGCGACTATTTTAGCGGCGGAACAGTCAGGCGCGGCCACTGAAGTCATTCCAGCGGACGGGCAAGGGCGCACGGACATGGGATGGCTTAAAGCTTGTCTTGATAGCTGGGATCCAAGAGATGGACGCCCCTTTGTCTCTCTGGTCGCAGCTAATAGCGAAACCGGCGTAGTGCAAGATGTGGAGACAGCCACAGACCTTACGCATGATGCAGGCGGGCTTATCCATGTGGACGCCGTTCAGGCGCTAGGGAAGCTCCCAATGAACTTTTTGCCAGATTATCTGGCGGTGTCTGCGCATAAAATTGGCGGGCCGCAAGGTGTCGGCGCGCTATATGTGGCGGCGGACGCGCCGTATGACAGTTTGATTTCAGGCGGTGGCCAAGAACGCAGACGCCGAGCGGGAACCCATAATGTGGCCGGAATAGCGGGTTTCGGAGCCGCCGTAGAGGCTCTAACCGATATGAACCATACACAGGCTATGCGCGACGCCCTAGAGGCCGGTCTTAAAGCCATGGAGCCGAGCCTGACTATATTTGGAGAACAGGCCGAACGCCTTCCCAATACAAGCTTTTTTGCTGTGCCAGATCAAAGCTCTATGACGCTCATGATGGCGCTGGATATGGCCGGAATTTCGGTCAGCACAGGCACGGCATGTTCGTCTGGCAAAACAAGCGAAAGCCGCGCCATTCGCGCCATGGGATTACTGGACAAAGCGCCAAAAGGTGCAATCCGCGTGAGCTTTGGCTATAATTCAGCCATGGCAGATGCGGATGCATTCTTGGCGGCATGGGCGAATATACGAAAGCGCGTACACTCAACAACCCTTCATTCCCGCGTATGCGGGAATCCATCACCCGATTTAGAGGTTGTGGGAACAGCAGGAGATGGATTCCCGCATGCGCGGGGATGATGGAATTGTTATGACCCAAACCGTCACAATGTACCGACCTGTTGGTAAGAATGAGCTTAAGCTTATTGAAGAGAGTGGTTTCACCGCTTATCCGCCGCGCTTGCCCGATCAACCGATATTCTATCCGGTCTTGAATGAGGCTTATGCCCGTCAGATCGCCAAGGATTGGAACTCGCGCATCAGCAAAGATAAAGAAGGTTATGTCACCCGGTTTAAGGTCGCGAAGAAAACGGCTGACAAATATGCACCTGAAGTCGTCGGCGGCAAACAGCATGCCGAAATTTGGGTTCCTGCGGAGGAACTCCATAACTTCAATCAAGCTATTGTCGGACAAATCGAAGTAATTGCAAAATATGCACATGATGAATTGGTATGGGAAGAATGACCGAAACAGCAAAAGTAAAAGACAGCATCGAAGCGTCCACCGTTGAAGGCGTTCGTAGCCTTGAGGCGGACAAGTATAAGTACGGCTTTGATTCTGATGTTGAACAAGAGTTCGCGCCCAAGGGCCTGAACGAAGACATTGTCCGTTTTATCTCGGCGAAAAAGGAAGAGCCAGAATGGCTGCTCGAATGGCGGCTCGAAGCTTACCGCCGCTGGCTCACCCTCGAAGAGCCGACATGGGCGATGGTCAATTATCCGAAGATCGATTTTCAGGATATGTATTACTATGCGTCTCCAGTGAAGAAGAAAGAGCTGAACTCGCTCGATGAAGTCGATCCCGAAATTCTGGAAGTCTATAAAAAGCTTGGTATTTCCCTGAAGGAACAAGAAGTGCTCGCGGGCGTCAAAGGCGCTCCGAAAGTGGCTGTGGATGCGGTCTTTGATAGTGTATCCGTGGTGACTACCTTCAAGAAAGAGCTCGCCAAAGACGGCGTGATTTTCTGTTCGTTCTCAGAAGCCGTGAAGACCCACCCCGAACTCGTACGTAAATATATGGGCTCTGTCGTGCCTGTCACGGATAATTACTACGCGACGCTCAACAATGCCGTCTTCTCTGATGGGTCGTTCGTTTACATCCCGCCGGGCGTGCGATGCCCAATGGAATTATCGACTTACTTCCGCATGAACGCGCAGGGGACGGGGCAGTTTGAGCGCACGCTGATTATCGCCGACAAAGGCTCTTACGTGAGCTACCTTGAAGGCTGTACCGCGCCTATGCGCGACGAGAACCAGCTCCATGCGGCGATTGTCGAAATCATCGTTCACGACGACGCCGAAGTGAAATACTCCACGGTGCAGAACTGGTGGCCCGGAGACAAAGACGGGAACGGCGGAGTTTATAACTTCGTGACCAAGCGCGCGGATTGCCGGGGCGAAAATTCTAAAGTGAGCTGGACACAGGTCGAAACGGGGTCTGCTGTGACGTGGAAATACCCAAGCTGCATTCTGCGAGGCGACGGATCTCAAGGGGAGTTCTATTCCATCGCCATCACCAATGGCCATCAGCAAGCCGACACAGGCACCAAGATGATCCACTTGGGCAAGAACACAAAGTCTCGAGTGATTAGCAAAGGCATAAGCGCAGGGAAGTCCAACTCTACCTATCGCGGCCTCGTATCAGCTCATAAGAAAGCCACGGGCGCGCGGAACTTCACCCAATGCGATAGCCTCTTAATCGGCGATCTTTGCGGGGCGCATACTGTGCCGTACATAGAAAGTAACACGCCAACCGCTCAGTTTGAGCACGAAGCCACGACAACTAAGCTGTCCGATGATCAGCTCTTCTATTGCCGTCAGCGCGGCCTTTCCGAGGAAGACGCCGTAGCGCTTTTGGTCAACGGTTTTGTTCGCGATGTCTTGCAAGAACTTCCTATGGAGTTTGCTGTCGAAGCGCAAAAGCTCGTGGCGATTTCTCTTGAGGGGAGCGTGGGGTAATGTCTCGCGCAAACCGAAAATATCTTGTGGCTGTGCTGTGTGCGTTGCCAATGGCTTTAGTCGTCGTTCTTTTGATTTTATGGTTGCTGACAAATATGTGCTACGGTCTTTCCTGGAAGTGCTACAAAGACAGCCTGAGTGTAAATCATAGCGCAACGCAAATAGCGGAACTATCGGTCGCTACTCGCCATGAATGGGGGGCAGTGTAATGCTGCGATGTGTGAAAATTTGGCTACTCTTTCTGGGCATCATGTGCCTCTCCGCCTGTTCGCCATCCAGCGAAACCGATGCGCCGACGCCGCCAGCTCCGCTTGAAAGTGACTTATCTGTTCTCGCAGATCCTGAACCGCCAGAGATCAAACGCATTTCGGATATCGATTTTCCATCTTATAGCAAAGACTTAGCGCGGTTTGTTAAGTTGGAGGCAGGCGAGTCGTTTGCGTCGGCCAAAGCCAAAATGGAAATTTATTTCATCCCTGGAAAAGGCATTCCCGGCGAGAAAATTGCACAGGATAGGCGGCGCGGCCCAAGCGAAGTATCGTTTATGACCTTTGAAGGCGATGGCGGGAAAGTGATCCTTGCGGAGCGTAACGAGATGGCTGACGATTCCGTCAAAGCCGAACAAATGTACGCCCTGACCAAAACCATGGTGGACGGATCCGATGTATTGCTGGATTACGGAATGAAAATAAAATGTTGGCGGGGCGAAAGTCCTGATGAATGGGGAACTAACTTATGTCCATAAAATCAATTACTTGCGGATTTTTTGTAATGTTAATGTTGGCAGGGTGCGCGCCGAGCGGGTCAGGCTCAGTGCCGTCTTTTGACGATGCGCTCACGAAGCACCTTAACGCGGTCGCGAGCCGCGATATGCAGAGCTACACTGATACCATAACGATGAACCCGAACTTACCACTTATCTTCCCAGACGGCTCGATCATTGCCACGCGGCAAGAGGTTCTCGATTTTCACACGGCGTGGTTCAAAGATCCAAATTGGGTCATGGACCACGAAATTGTCGGCACGCTCGTTAAAGACACGATGGCGATTGCCACTGTGCGCTACCAATATAAAGACACGGCAGACGGCCCGCCGCGCTACGCTTTTCTTGGCTTAGTCTTCGCGCTTGAAAGCGGAGAGTGGCGTCTCATTCACGATCAAAATACACGCATTGAAGGATAATATCATGGCTAAAGCAACAAAAGCAAAAGCGGCAAAAAAACCGGCAGCGCCGAAGCGCACGCTGATCACCTTATCTGAAGGCGAGAAGACTTACGCTATGTCCCGAGCCTTGGTGCAGGGCGATTGGTGCTTTGTGTCCGGCACGGTTGGGTATGATTATACCAAAGGCGAGCTTCCTGACAGCGCGGCGCAACAAGCGCATAATACGTTCACCAATATTCAGTCCGCTCTCAAGGCGGCAGGTTTCGAACTTGGACACACGGTTCGGGTACAATATACGGTGTCTGACCGCGAGCATATCGAAACCGTGCTACCGATCATTCGTCAACATTTCGGTGCTATTCTACCGGCAGCGACAATGATCATTGCTGGCATGGTCGATCCAAAAATGAAAATCGAAATCGAAGTCACGGCTTTTAAAGGCTGAGGTCGAAGAAATTCATGATCGAAAAAATTAATATAGACGAGAAATTCTCGCTGTTCTCAGAGCATTGGCGGCCCAAAGTGGCGGCGGAGCTTAACGGGCAGGAGTTTAAACTCGCGAAGCTGTTCGGTGAATATCCCTTCCACGCCCATGAGCACGAGGACGAAATGTTCTTCTGTTGGAAGGGAGAGTTCATTCTTGATCTCGAAGACGCAGACAGCATCACGGTCAAAGCCGGAGAGGCCATCGTCGTCCCCAAAGGCATCGTCCACCGCCCCCGCGCGGCAGAAGAATGCCAAGTATTTTTGATCGAACCGAAAGATACGAAAAATAACGGCACCGCGAGTGTAGATGCGAAATATGACGCGCCCAACGGCGTAAGGATTTAAGTGACAGTGGCGGAATGATATCCAAAGTTTGCTACTTAAGAAAAAGAGAAAAAAGAAAAATGCTAAAAATAAATAACCTATCGGCCGCTGTTGATGACGGCCAAAAAACTATTCTTTCTGGACTGTCGCTCGACATTCCTGCTGGCGAAGTTCATGCTATCATGGGGCCTAACGGGGCGGGTAAGTCTACGCTGTCTTATGTGCTGACGGGCCGTGATGGTTATGCAGTCACTGGCGGTGACGTGACGTTTAAAGGCGAAGACCTGCTTGCCATGGAGCCCGAAGAGCGCGCAGCCAAAGGCCTGTTCCTGTCCTTTCAATATCCGCTCGAAATTCCGGGTGTCCCGACTATGACGTTCCTTCGTACGGCCGTGAACGCGCAGCGCAAAGCCCGCGGCGAATACGATATGTCCGCGCCGGAGTTCCTTAAAAAGGCCCGCGCTATAGCTGCCGAGCTTAAGATCAAACCGGATATGCTCAAGCGGCCTCTTAATGTCGGCTTCTCTGGCGGCGAGAAAAAGCGTATGGAAATTTTCCAAATGTTGATGCTCGAACCGTCATTCCTTGTCATGGACGAGACGGATTCTGGCCTTGACGTTGACGCGCTTCGTATCGTTGCCGACGGGGTCAACCGCTTGCGCTCCAAAGATCGCGGCATGCTCGTCATCACTCACTATCAACGACTGCTCGATTATATCGTACCTGACCGTGTTCATGTTCTCGCGGGCGGGAAAATCGCAGCCAGCGGTGACGCCGATTTTGCAAAAACTCTCGAAGTAGAAGGCTATGATGCATATGCCGCCTAGCGCCAACATGATCGAAAGCCTCCCGCATCGGCGTCTTGAAGCTTGGAAATGGACCGATGTGCGCGGACATGTATCCGAGACTTCCAAAGGTCTGTCAGCGGCTGGCGCGCCGCTGATTACGCCGCCCGAAGGCATTCACATCGGGCAGGGCGACGGCCACTCGGGCGATACGCCTATGGGCCAAATGGCTGTAAAGTTTGCAGGCCCGTCTTGGCAAATCTTTGTGCCGGAAAATGGGCGTCCTGCAACGCCGCTCGTAATTGAAAATATTGCTAGGGGCCATACGCGTCTTGCTATTATGGTTGATGCAGGCGGGGAGCTTGAAATGGTTGAACACTACCGCGGCGATGCGGGGAGCTTTTCCAATTTTGATATTCAAATCCATCTTGGCAAGGGGGCGTCGCTGACCCGTACGATTGTGCATGATGATCCTGATAGCCATGTCCGCGTCGTCACAGCCTGCATTGCGGCAGAAGAAGGCGCGAAAATTGATCAATATGCGCTCTCATTTGGCGGCGCGCTGAGCCGTCTTGAAACACAGATTTACGGCGAAGGCGAAAACATTGAGGCCACAATCAACGGGGCTTACCTTTTAAATGATAAGCGCCATTGCGACATGACGAGCCATATTGATTTGAAATCTCCAAATTGCATTATCCGCCAAGCGGTTAAAGGCGTGGTGACGGATAAGGCTCGCGGCGTTTTCCAAGGCAAGTTCAAGGTCGCCCGCGAGGCGCAGCACACAGACGCGGAAATGCGCCATGACGCCTTAATGTTATCGGAGACGAGCGAAATTCGCTCCAAGCCAGAGCTTGAGATTTACGCGGACGATGTGGCCTGCGCCCACGGCAATACTATCGGCCAGCTTGATGATAGTGCGCTGTTTTACATGCGCCAACGCGGCATCCCAAAAGAGGAGGCCAAAGCGCTCCTAACCGAAGCCTTCCTCGGTGATGTATTCGACGATATTTCGGACGAGGCGATGAAGGAGAGCTTGCTGACGAAAATTCGTGAGTGGCTCGGGAGGAATTCATGACCTTTAATGTCCAAGATATCCGCGCGCAGTTTCCAATACTCTCGCGCGAAATAAACGGCTATCCGCTGGCTTACCTTGATAATGCGGCGAGCGCGCAAAAGCCTATGGCCGTTCTAGACGCCATGACGAACCAGATGAAAACCTCTTATGCTAACGTCCACCGCGGTCTGCATACGATGGCGAATGAAACGACGGAAAGCTATGAAGGCGCGCGCCAAACCGTGGCTAATTTTCTCGGCGCGCCCAAGGCCGAAAATATCGTTTTCACGCGCGGCGCGACCGAAGCCCTGAATCTCATGTCTTATGGCCTGTCCGGAGAAATCAAGGCGGGAGACGAGATCATCCTGACCGAGATGGAACATCACTCCAACATTGTTCCGTGGCATTTCCTGCGCGAGCGATACGGGGCTGTGTTAAAGTTTATTCCTGTGCTCGAAGATGGCACGCTCGATATGGCCGCCTATAAATCGCTTCTAAGCGCGAAGACAAAAATCGTCTCAGTCGTCCACATGTCCAATGTTCTTGGTACAGTAAATCCGGTCAAAGAGATCGGAAAGTGGGCCAAAGGCGCTGGCGCCGTGTTCATCATCGACGGGACACAGGCCGCTGTGCACATGCCGATTGATGTCGTTGACCTCGGCGCGGATTTATTCTGCATGACGGGACATAAACTTTACGGCCCGAGCGGCATCGGCGCGCTTTACGGCACGACTGAAATGCTAAACCGGATGCAACCCTTTAACGGCGGCGGAGAAATGATCGAAGACGTGTTCCAAGACCGCGTGACCTATAATGATGCGCCCCATAAGTTTGAAGCCGGAACCCCGCCGATTGTCAACGCGATTGGCCTCGGCGCGGCGATTGATTGGTACACACAGTTTGACCCAGAAGAAGTGCGCTTGCACGAAATGGCAATTTATAGCCATGCGCTCGACGGCCTGCGCGAAATTAACAGCTTCAAGCTGATCGGCGACGCGCCCAATAAGGGCTCCGTGCTGTCGTTTAATCTCCAAGGCGCGCACGCTCATGATGTGGCGCAGATACTCGACAAATATGGGGTTGCCGTGCGGGCAGGGCAACACTGTACGCAGCCGCTCATGACCAAGCTCGGCATCCACTCCACGGCCCGTGCAAGCTTTGGCATTTACAATACGCTAGACGAGGCCGACCGCCTTGTTGAAGGCGTAAAGAAATGCGCGGCCTTTTTATTATGACGAGAATGACTATATTAACACCTACACCGCTCCTCTCGCTTTCGCGGGGATGAATGGAAAATTATGATGACTGAAATGACAGACAGACAACGTGAAGCCGAAGCCATGGCGAACTCGCAAATCCCCGGATTGACGGCGGAAAACGACAGCGGCGAAGTTGCGCCGAAGCGTGATATGATTGATGTGTCCGGCGCGCCTGCTGAGGCTCCAACCGACGAAGAGATCGAACGCATCACCGCCGACGTGATCGGACAACTTAAAACCGTCTATGATCCGGAGATTCCAGTAGACATTTACGAGCTTGGCCTGATTTATAAAGTTGAGCTTGAAGATGATAGAACGCTTAAGGTCGATATGACGCTAACGGCTCCGGGGTGTCCAGTGGCTGGCGAAATGCCGCTTTGGGTGCAAGATGCTTGCGCCGTTGTGGCGGGTGTCCGCAAGGTCGAGGTCGAAATGACCTTCGATCCACCATGGACCATGGACCGTATGAGCGACGAAGCGCGGCTTGAACTGAATATGTTCTAATATGTGTCACCTCGGACTTGATCTGGGGGCTCACAAAAAACACCCGGCTTTCGCGGGGGGCGGATAAAGTCCGAGATGACAGAAGAAAGGACAACAAAATGGCCAGACGACCCAGACCAAAACTTGTGACCCTCACGGACGACGCGGCTGCGCGCGTGCGCGAAATTCTTGATGAACGCGGCGAAGGCTACTTGCGTGTTGGCGTTAAAAATGGCGGCTGTGCGGGCATGGAATATATGATGGATTACGTGTCCGAAATTTCGCCGCTAGACGAGGTCGTCGAGGACAAAGACGTACAGATCGTGGTTGATGCTAAAGCCGTCCTTTTTATCCTTGGCTCTGTAGTCGATTACGAAACAACTATTCTGCACACGAAATTCATATTCAGAAACCCGAACCAAACCGATGCCTGCGGGTGCGGGGAAAGCGTAACGATTATTCCGGCGGTCGAGGTCGCCGAGTAAAACGTAGTCCGAAGTCACTTCCCATTCATAGGGGAAGGATAGGAGGGGGCTGTTTACCGCAGGACTAAAATATGACCCTCGAAGACTACGACCAATTCTGCGCCTCTCTCCCGCAATCGGAAAAAGTGATCCAGTGGGGCGGGGCGCATGTTTGGAAGGTGGGCGGTAAGATGTATGCTGTGGCCGGATGGAATGAGGGCGAGGAGCTTGCCGTGACATTCAAAACCTCTGATATTGTCTATCATGTTTTAAAAGACGAACCGGGTTTGCGTCCTGCGCCTTATTTAGCCTCGCGCAGCATGAAATGGATACAGCATTTCGAGCCGCCAGGACTTCCTGACGAAAGCCTCAAAGAGCATATTGAACTCTCGTATAAAATGGCGATAGCGCGCATGACCAAGAAAAAACAGGCCGAGCTTGGACTATAAGGGTTTAGCCCTCAACTCGCCACGGCGGGAAGCGGCGATTTTCACCTGCTTCATAAATTCGAATACGGTTCCCGGATGGGTCAATGATATCAGCTTCTGTCCAGAGGTAGGATTGAGCTTTCGGCGCGGCGAGCGGCGTAAGTGATTTATCGCTTAGGAAGGCCGCAACATCAGCGACTTCAAAATAGATGAGCGGACCATCGGTTGGCGCTTGCCAGCCAGTCTCAGTTCCGTGCAATGATAAGGTCGCAGGTTCGCTTTCGCCATCAGATGGAAATTCAAAGCGGACATAACGCGGCGCGCTATCGACAATAAGTTTCAACCCGAGATTTTTATAAAAGGCCACGCTGGCGGGCATATCGACTGCGCCGAGCGTGACTTGATTGAGGCGTAGACCATGTCCTGACATATTGCCTAGCTTTCCCGTGCGGTCATCGGCGCGCGTTTCATTGTCCAGATAAGTGCAATAATGCCTGAGATGAGATTAGCCGCTGCGACTCCGTAATAGACCCCAATGAGACCTGCCACTTGCACGCCGATAAAGATGAAACCGACATAGAGGATGAGCGAGCGAATAATAGTGTAGGCGAGGCCGTATAGCGGGTGCCCAATCGCATTGAGCCCCGCCGCGCTGACAAACACAAACCCGTAGCCAAAGAGGGTGACTGGCACGATGAAGAAGTAAGGGATGATCTTTTCGATTAGCGTCGTGTCGCTCGTGAAAATTCCGGCGACTTGGTGGGCAAAGACGGCCATGATTACGGCCATGAACGAACACCAAATGAAGCAAATAATATAGCAAACCCTGAAGGTTTCTCTTACCCTAGCTGTGTTCCCTGCGCCTCCGTTTCGGCCCGTTATGGCGCCGATACAGGCGCTAAGACCGTAAATGACGCCGATGGATAATAGCTCTGCTCGGCTTGCAACACCGAAGGCCGCGACTTCTACGTCCGTTAGTGTGAGGCCTAAAATACTAACAGCAATGAAGGCCGCGACGGGTACAATAATGTTCGTGCCTGCGGCGGGAATGCCGACTTGCCCGATAATCGCCCAAGCCCGTTTAATGGAGTCCCATGTCATCTCTGCAAAGGAAATGGCCTTGCGGTGGAAGAAAATCATATAGAATCCGAAACAGGCTCCGGTGACATTGCCGACGAGGGTCGCCAGAGCAGCCCCCTGAATTTCCATTCTTGGGAACGGTCCCCATCCGAAAATGAGGAAAGGGTCGAGCACAATATTGATCAGCGCGCCCATAATCATGATGGTGCTGGGCAGAGCTGCCTCTCCGCCAGCGCGCAGGATGTTGTTGCTCATGGAGGCTACAGAGACAATGACCAAACCCGGAAGAGAGATGAGTAAGTAGCTCACGGCCATGCTATGCACATCGCTGCTTGCGCCTGCGAATTTTAAAATTGTCGGGGCAATGCTTATCATGAACGCCACAAGAAGTGTCATGACCGTTAGGCCTAATAAAATGGCCGCCGCGCCGTGCCGTTTAGCCCGTTCCTCGTCGCCTTGCCCTAAGGCGCGAGACACCGCCGACATGGTTCCGGCCCCAAGTCCGATATTGGCGCTGTTGCCAATGAAAGTCAGCGGCCATGCATAGGTCATAGCGGCCAAAGCCCAGATCGCTAAGTCAGGACGAGCGTCGTCCGACAGTCGACCGAGATAGATCGTATCGACAATACCGGTAGAGACCATGGCCAAGACGGCCAAAGAGAAAGGGCCCATCATGCGCAGCACATGCCGAAGGATGGAGCCCTTTAAGACATTTGTACGTTGAAAAACCTCATCAGGGGTTTCTGTCTCAGCCACCTAGTCTTCTCTGTGAGACGGTGCGAACGCGGCAAGCGTGGCCATTTGCGTGATCTCTGAAGCCGTTGCGCCGAGGCGGCAAATCTGAACTGGCTTTTCTAGGCCCGTCAAAAACGGCCCAAGAACCGTCGTTCCGCCGACGGCCTTAAGAAGCTTCGCTGAGATTGAGGCCGAATGAATAGCAGGCATGACAAGCACATTCGCTGCGTCCGTTAGGCGCGAGAAGGGGTAAGTCAGAGAGTGAAGTGGATCCAGCGCCACGTCGGCGGCCATGTCGCCTTCATATTCAAATTCAGCTTCGCGTTCATCCAAAATGCTCACAGCCTCGCGTACTTTTTTCATGCGCTCGCCAGGAGGGTTTCCGAAGGTGGAGTAGGATAAAAACGCCACGCGGGGTTCAAAACCAAACTGACGCGCAAATCCGGCTGTAGTCTCGGCAATGTCAGCGAGATCAACAGCGGTAGGGAGTTCGGTAATATTGGTGTCTGCAATGAATAATGTGCGAGACTTATTGATGACTACCGAGACGCCCATTGTGCGTTCATGATCATCATGGGCTAAAACAAGGCGGACATCGTTGAGCGCAATATCATAGCCGCGCGTCACGCCTGTAACCATTCCGTCTGCAAGGCCGTGATGCAACATCAAAGCAGAGAAGACATTCCGGTCATTATTAACAAGCCGCTGCACGTCGCGGCGTAGGAATCCGCGCCGCTGTAGCTTTTTGTAAAGCGTTTCGACAAACTCCGCATTGCGATCAAAAAGACGGGCATTAAGAATAGTCAGGCTCTCAGGGTTTTCGACCCCGAGTAACTTCATATTGTTGAGAATCGGGTCTTCACGGCCGATGAGGATAGCTTTGCCGAGACCGCGTTGCTGAAAGGATTGCGCAGCGCGAATGACGGCGGGTTCTTCGCCTTCGGCAAAAATGATCGTCTTGGGATTATCGACAACAGAGGCGGAGATACCCTGCAAGAGCGCAGCCGTAGGGTCCTGTCGCCGCGCGAGTGAGCGTTTATAAGCCTCCATATCTTCAATAGGCTTACGGGCCACGCCTGTATCCATAGCGGATTGGGCCACATAAGGCGGGATTTCGGAAATAAGACGCGGATCGAACGGCGCGGGGATAATATATTCGCGGCCATATTTCGGGCGGCGGCCATGATAAGCCGCAGCCACTTCTTCTGGAACATCTTGACGTGCAAGATCAGCTAGGGCGCGGGCGCAGGCGAGTTTCATCTCTTCATTGACGTTGCGCGCGCGTACATCGAGCGCGCCGCGGAAGATATAAGGGAAACCGAGGACATTATTGACCTGATTTGGATAGTCAGAACGCCCAGTCGCAATGATAGCATCATCCCGGACTTCTTTGATCTCTTCTGGCGTAATTTCTGGATCAGGATTCGCCATGGCAAAAATTATCGGGTCTTTGTTCATGGACTTGATCATGTCTTTGGTGACAATTCCGGCCACGGATAAACCTAAGAATATGTCAGCTCCAACCATGACTTCTTCAAGGGTGCGCATTTTCGTGTCAGAAGCGTGCGGTGTTTTCCATTGGTCCATCGCTTCTGCACGGCCTCTATAGACGACACCGTGACTATCTAAAATGATTGCATTTTCATCTTTTACGCCGAGCCGCTTAATGAGACTCAAGACAGAAAGACCCGCCGCGCCCGCGCCAGAGACGACGACCTTGGCATCTTCAAAACGACGCCCCGTTAAGTGACAGGCATTAATTAGCCCAGCCGTGGCGATAATGGCCGTTCCGTGCTGATCATCATGAAAGACGGGAATATCCAGCGCGTCGCGAAGCTGCTGCTCAATTATAAAACATTCAGGTGCACGGATGTCTTCGAGATTAATGCCGCCAAATGTGTTGCCGAATCGGCGAACGCATTCGATAAATTTATCTGCGTCTGTTTCTTCGACTTCAATGTCAAACGAATCAATATCAGCAAAGCGCTTAAACAAGACGCACTTGCCTTCCATGACTGGCTTAGAGGCCGCTGGCCCTAAATTGCCAAGACCTAATATCGCAGTACCGTTAGAGATAACGGCGACCATGTTGCCTTTAGAAGTATAATCATAAACAAGGTCAGGGTCTTCAGCTATGGCCTCGACAGGAATGGCTACACCGGGAGAGTAGGCGAGGGATAAGTCGCGCTGCGTTGCCATTGGCTTCGTCGGTAGAAGTGCTAATTTTCCGGGCACCGGATGCGAGTGAAAGTCCAAAGCTTGCTGATCTGTTATAAAAGTTTTTTTCGGTGGACGTGTAGTGAGTTTAGCCACGAATATCTCCCTGTCAGAATATGCGCCTGTTTAACGACTCTGTGCCCGTCTTCATAGTCCTAAGGTCGATGTCCAGCATTATTTGAGACAGGAATTCGCCCAATATTTCACCGGCTTGATTTTTTTATGAACAAAAATAAGGCGCTCCGAGCCTCAAGCAGACCTGTTGGCGTGTTTGAAGCGGTCTGCAGCTCGACTCACGCGCTTCAGGGACTACAACAGACTCACAACTTTGACCCTGCCGGAGATCACCAATGAAGAAAATTGAAGCCATCATCAAACCGTTCAAACTTGATGAAGTAAAAGAAGCCCTCCAAGAAGTCGGATTGCAGGGGATGACTGTCCTCGAAGCAAAAGGCTTCGGCCGCCAGAAGGGCCACACAGAGCTTTACCGCGGTGCAGAATATGTCGTCGATTTCCTACCGAAATTAAAACTCGAACTTGTCGTCGCTGATGACCAAGTCGAAGCCGCGCTCGAAGCTATTCAAACAGCCGCGAAGACAGGCAAAATTGGCGACGGTAAAGTCTTCGTCTCTGATGTTTCGCAAGCCATTCGTATTCGTACTGGTGAGTCTGGCGACGCCGCGCTTTAACGCATCATTTAAATCTATATTGACACAGCATAAACCAGGGAAGGATTAGTCATGTCAGAAAAACTACTCAAAAAAATCAAGGACGAGAACATTAAGTTCGTCGATCTCCGCTTCACAGACCCGAAAGGCAAAATGCAGCACGTCACGTTCCACTCGGATCTTGTTGATGAAGACCTCTTCGTAGACGGAACAATGTTTGACGGCTCATCCATTGCGGGCTGGAAAGACATCAACGAATCCGACATGGTTTTGTTGCCAGACGCTAGCACAGCGAAAATGGACCCGTTCTTTCAGCAAGACACACTTGCTGTTTTCTGTGATATCTTAGAGCCAGATACCGCTGAGCCTTATAACCGTGACCCACGCGGCACGGCTAAGGCGGCTGAGAACTACATGCGTTCAGCTAAAGTCGGCGACGAAGTGTATTTCGGCCCAGAAGCTGAATTCTTTGTTTTTGATGATGTACGCTGGAACACGGAGCAAAATGTAACGGGTTACTCTATTGACTCGTCTGAATTGCCGCAAAACACGGGCACTCAGTATACAGGCGGTAATATGGGCCACCGTCCGGGACCAAAGGGCGGTTATTTCCCTGTGCCTCCAGTTGATTCTGCTCAGGATATGCGCTCTGAAATGCTTTCCATTATGGAAGAACTTGGCCTTCGCCCTGAAAAGCATCACCACGAAGTGGCCCCCGCTCAGCACGAGCTTGGCATGCAGTTTGATACGCTCCTACAAATGGGCGACAACATGCAGCTGTACAAATATATCGTTCACAATGTGGCGCATGCATACGGTAAAACAGCGACTTTCATGCCAAAACCAACGTGGAATGATAACGGCACAGGGATGCACGTTCACATGTCGATCTGGAAAGATAAGAAGCCTTTATTTGCGGGTAATGAGTATGCTGGCCTGTCTGAGCAGTGCCTCTATTACATTGGCGGCGTGATCAAACACGCGAAAGCAATCAACGCTTTTGCCAACGCGTCTACGAACTCTTACAAGCGTTTGGTTCCTGGCTTCGAAGCGCCAGTTATGCTCGCTTACTCTGCGCGTAACCGCTCTGCGTCTGTGCGTATTCCTTGGACTGCGTCTCCGAACGGTAAGCGTCTAGAAGTACGTTTCCCTGATCCAGCGGGTAACCCGTATCTCACATACACAGCGCTTCTTATGGCCGGTCTTGACGGTATCAAAAACAAAATCCACCCGGGCGATCCAATGGACAAAGATCTCTACGATCTTCCGCCAGCCGAAGCGGCCTCTATCCCGCAAGTGGCCGGAAGCCTTCGCGAAGCGCTTGAGAACCTTGATGGCGACCGTGACTTCCTAAAAGCCGGAAACGTGTTTGATGATGACCAAATCGATGCCTACATCGAAATGAAAATGGAAGAAGTCCACCGCCTAGCGATGCACCCACACCCAGTCGAATTCGACATGTATTACAGCTGCTAAGGCAGACTAATTTTAAAGAAAAAGCCGGGCCTCTAGGGTCCGGCTTTTTTGTGTTCAGGGGGCAGGTTGTTGCGCTCGGTCTAGTGTCCTTCACCATAAGCGGAAACTGCTAGTCAGACGATAAAGATTAATCCCAAATAACCTATGTGTATGAGTATTCTTACGCTGCGACGTGGCCGGATCAGCGCCTCCTAGTCCCCGCAGAGTAATATACGTTGGTGACTATGCCAATAAGGATAGGTGCGCGGCTTCTAGACCGCATGAGTGACAGTTACGTTTCCCGATTCTAAGACCTAAACTGCGTTCATGCCGACATAGGAGACTAGGGTGATTAGGCCTGCAAACCCTTTGCGGGCGAGGCTTACTTACGTGGCGGGTTAGTGTTTTTGCTGTCAGAATCTCGATGATGCCGCTCTGCAAGTGAATATTCGCGGGGCAAAGCTCATGCCCCAGCTGCTGATAGGCACACCTATTTGACCATTCCAGTCAACCGGCTTTAGGTCTCTAAGCGGGTCTTTCGCCTTGCCGCCTCGCGAGTAAACGCCCTGCGATTTTTGCCGCTGTCATAGGGCCGCCTTGTCTTCTGCGTTCTATGAACTGGCGTGCGCGGGAAGCGCGGCGGTCTATGAAACCGAGTTCTGCGGGGCCGTAAGCGTTACGGGATTGCGGTACGCTTAGTTGAGGTAACACAGGGGCCTGCTGGGGCATAGCCGGATAGATACGGCGTCTTTTCGGGCCTTCTCTGTTGTCTGTTCGAAGGGCGTTGACGGCAGTCCAAAAACCAGACTGCATTTCGCAGAGCAGAACAGGGCGGATCATTTTCGCGGCGACGAGGATGATAACTGCTCCGGCAAAGTTTGACGGATAGGCGAGGACGCTTTCAAACATACCGATGATCAGCGCGGAGGCTGTGAACGGAACGGCGAAATATGCGCCGTGGGACTTTCGGGTCTTCATCAAGGTCACTACGATGTAGAAAAAGATGCTCCCCGCAAGAATTCCGGCGCCAATGAGGCCAAGGTTTAGCTTCATTTCGATCAGAGAGTTATGAGAGTGTCGAGGCAAGAACTGTAGATCATCATACACATAGGCGAGGGTTTTGCCGTAGACAATTTCGTCCCAATATCCAGAGTAACCATGCCCAAGCAAAGGCCTGTTGGCGAGGCTGAATTGGACAGCTTCCCAGATCTCAGAACGGCCTGTGAAGGTTGAGCTTTTTCCGAGCAAGCCGAGGACTTCCGCTGTATTACTTTTCACCCAAGAAATGGCTAGGCCGCCAAAAACGAGCGACGTCCAAAGGGTCATCATAGCGATCGGCAGACCGCGGCGCATCATAAAGACCCAACCAAACCCCGCGCATCCAATAAGGTATGCGACAAGCGAGGTTTTGGATGTGGTCAGCAAAAGTAAGAGTGTAAAGGCGAAGAATGAGGCAAGCGAAATCTTGAACGTTTTGGGCGTTATGGCGAGGCGAGCGAGGGCTAGGCCGGCCCCGAAAACACCCGCTTGTCCAGCGGCGTTTTTCTCTATCCAAACGCCGCCCATAGCACCGACATGGGTCTCGGCCATGCGGCCAATATTGGGCATGCCAAAATATAAAATAAGCGAAAATACCGTCATGCCAAACATGGCAAGCCACATGCCTTCGATGAGCTGCTTCCAATTATAATGCCAACACATCGTTGCGAGATAGAGCACATAGATGATCGCTGTAATACTGTCGCGCAGAGTAAGTTCGGGCTGCATCGACCACTGGTAGGAAGCGAGAGCGAGCAATGTTAAGAAAAAATAGGGCAGGATGGATAGGAGCCCGAAGACGCTTTCCCGAAGCCGTAAAATGATGGTGAGGGTCATGGCGCCCATAATGGGTAAATGTAACGCTTCTACAGGTAAGGGCGGAGACATATTGAACAGTTTCACATAGAAACCCATGATCCCGCCGGAGATCATACATATCGCTGCGACGAAGATCGCAAATTCAAATTTAGCAATGTACCTGAACATGGGCGGTCCTGTTTGAAACGTTCAAACAAGACTCAAGCAAAAGACGTGCCACTAAGGGGCGACCTACGCTTATAGGGGAATTTTATGCAGTATAAGCAGCAGGGTAAGCAAATGTCTCTTGCCATACGGCTTCGTTGATGAACCTTTTATGCCACGCCGCTAGTTTCGGCGCGCTATCTCGCCAGTCCAAGTGTCCGGCTCGAAAGTTCGTATAATCCAACGCGCAGATGAGAGAAATATTGCCAAATGTCCAAGGAGCGCCAAGCGTATCAATCATCTGTTCAAGCTGATCAATCGCCGCCGTAATCGCGGTTTCGTGGCGGGTAATAATATCAGCCCAATGCAAATTGTCGGGGCGGACTGTTTCGTAGCGGTAATTATAAACGGCGTCAGAGAGGCCGTCCCCAAGCGCGTGCAATCGTAGCTCATGCCAACGTGCAGGCCCCGAGGGCGGTAATAACGGGTTTCCGAGACTATCAATATAATCGCAAATCACCGGACTGTCATAGAGAACAGTGCCGCCGCTGATCTCCAGCATAGGGATTTTGCCTAAAGGGTTTAGGCCGCCAGTATAGCCGCGCGGGCCATCGGCGCTTGCTGGCGCTGACACGAGGTCGACGCCTTTCAGTCTGGCTAAAATATGAACCTTACGGGCGAAAGGTGAGGTGAGGGACGTATGAAGTTTCATAGGTCTTTATTATGAGGTTTGGCCGCATTGCGCCAGATGTTTAATGATATGGGCTAACCCGCATTAGGTAGAACCCTCTAAAGATGATATGTACGACCCATAAAAAGAAAGCCTGACAAAAGGCCAGACATAGCGGGAGACTAATCATGCAACAGATGCAAGGACTAGACGCGGCATTCGTGGCGCTCGAACAACCTTCGACGCCAGTTCATATCGGTTCTGTCATTATATATGATCCGTCAACCGCGCCTGGCGGTTTCGTCCGCTTCAAAGATATTCTCTCCTTCATTGAAAGCCGGTTGCAGCTTTCGTCGACGATGCGCCAGAAAATGGTCAAAGTGCCTTTTGGCATTGATTATCCGTATTGGGTACAGGATATAAATTTCGACCTAGAATATCATGTGCGCCACCTTGCTTTACCTAAACCTGGTGACTGGAGACAGCTTAGTATTCAGGCGGCCCGAATTTTTGCTCGCCCGCTCGACCTAACCCGTCCGCCATGGGAGGTCACCGTTGTCGAAGGCCTCGATAATGTTGAAGGCGTGCCAAAGGGGTCTTACGCCATGATTTCCAAAGTCCACCACGCAGCTATTGACGGTGTATCCGGCGTTGACATGATGCAGGCCTTGCACACGATGGCTCCGCACAGTGAACCGCTTGAGACCATTGATACTTGGCGACCAGAATCCAATCCGAGCCAGACTGAACTTTTTATGCGCGGTTCTGCACGCAGCATGATGCTCCCACTGCGCCAGCTTAATGCAAGCCGCAAAGCCTTGCCCGGTTTCCTTCGCGCGGCGAAAGGTTACGCCAAGAAAGAGTTTGATTTTAAGGCGGTTCTGCAAACGCCCAAAACTCGCTTTAACGGCAAAGTTTCTCCGCACCGCATGTTCGGGGCGCAGGCCTTTAATCTTGCCGAGATTAACACGCTTCGCGCCCTGTCCGAAGGTAGCAAGCTCAATGATGTTATGCTCTCCATAACGGGCGGAGCGATGCGGCATTATCTTGAGGCTCATGATGAGCTACCCGAAACGTCTGTGACGTCTTTGGCGCCGATTTCTGTTCGCCAAGAAAACGAGAAAAATACAATGGGCAACCAAGTGGCCGGCATGATGGTTCCGCTGGGATCTCATCTTGTTGATGCCCGTGAACGGGTAAAATATTGCCACGCCGAGACGGGTAAAGCCAAGGCGTTAACCAACGCTCTCGGCGCGCGCCAAATGGCAGAGATTTCTAAGCTGTCCTCTCCCGCCGCGATGAATATAGGCGCGAGCCTTTATTCGCGGTTTAACTTGGCCGAACGGATTAAGCCGCTCGTCAATACGGTTGTAACGAACGTTCCCGGCCCGCGCATTCCGCTTTATTCTGCGGGCGCTCAGGCGGTGGGTATGTATGGCCTCATGTGTCTTGTTGACGGCATGAAGCTCGGCCATATTGTTCAGAGCTATAACGGCGTGGTCACTTTGTCCTTTACGGCGTGCCGCGATGCGATGCCTGATCCTGATTTTTACGGCGAATGTATCCGAAAAAGCTTTGATGATCATATCGAAGCGGTGCGGGTTCTTGTAGAAAAGGCTCAGCCAAAAACGGCGAAATCTGCTGCTAAAAAGCCAAAGTCAAAAGTTATCAAAACGAGAACAGTAAAAAGACCGTCACCAAAAGACAAGAATGCTCAGGATCAAAGCCCTACTAAAAATTGATGTTTTGTAAACTTTTGAAGCCTTAAAACACGTAGCTAAGATATTTGATGATGCCCCCTATGACACAAACCTATCACGCCCCGCCGTTTATTTTTTCTCTGCTTGAAGGGCGGTCTGTGTTTGAATATGGGTCTTTTATGTCGCTGCGGCTTGCTTTGCGCCGCCTCCCAAAAGGCGACGGTCATCCTGTGATTGTCTATCCTGGGTTTTTGGCAGGCGCAAAGTCAACGGTGCCTCTACGCGGTCTGCTGTCGGATTTGGGCTATAAAGCCTATGATTGGGACATGGGCCGAAATACGACATTTAACCCGCAGCGCGAAGCCGATATGCATGCCATGCTCAAACGGACTTTTGAAAAACATGGACGAAAAATCTCGCTGATTGGCTGGAGCCTTGGCGGGGTTTTCGCGCGGGAAATCGCGAAGGCACATCCTGAATATGTACGGCAAGTTATTTCTTTAGGCAGCCCAATTACAGGTCCGCGTCATGCGGCCCGCGCAAGGCCTTTGTTTGAAGTCTTAAACGGCAAGCCGACACGAGCGACGACTAAACGGCTTGAAGACTTGCACGAAGCACCGCCTGTGCCTTGTACGTCTATTTTCACGAAAACTGACGGCGTCGTCCATTGGCGCGGTTCCATTCAAGACGCAGGGCCACAAGCTGAAAACATCGAAGTCCCCGCCAGCCACCTCGGCCTTGGTGTAAACCCTCTCGTCATGTGCATTCTGGCCGAACGCCTTGCGCAAACCGAGGAAGGGTGGGTTCCTTATAAAGCAAAGGGTCTCAAGAAGTTGGTCTATAAGACGGCACATTAGAGGCTTTAAAAGGCCGTCTATTTCTCGGCTATGCTCCCAACTTTACTTTACTGCCTGTCACCCCAGACTTGATCTGGGGTCTCGAGAGTTTTGGTGCATTATTACTACGAGGTCCCCGATCAAGTCGGGGATGACAGGGTTTGCTTGCAAGTGCAGTTTGTCCAGCACTAATAACGCCGTCCGGTTTGGACTGCGTTAAAAGGGTTATGATTTGAGGGTGGCCGCGAGCTTATCTCACGGAGGGGAGTAAGCGCCTCTTATGGGCGGGGTGGTCATCATGATGCCGGCGATCATTAGCCTGTGGTTCCACTCGCTATGTTGGGCGTGGAGCCTTTCCCATATTTTTATGAGGGCTTCGCGGGTGAGACTCGGCGTGTTTGGATTTTGTGAAACCCGCGTGTCCGCGCTGCCTTCGATATCATTGCCGTTCGGGGAGCATGCGACTTCTGGCGGGCGGAGTTGATCGGGAGTTAGGCCTATCGGTTTCGGCCAAAGAAGGCTCGCGCCGGCATTGCGAGGCAGAGACGGAATTGGGAGCCGTAGTGACGGGGCTTTGACAGTCTCTCGGGATAATGACGCTAAACGGAACAAGCCGTAACGGTCTTTCTTGGGTTTCGAGGCTTTGCGTTTTTCAGGCTCTTTAACTGTCTGCGGGTTTACGATGTCTACGGACTCGGAAGGAGGCGCGAGCATTTTCTCGCGTCGGCGCTCCCATCTTTGAAGCGCGGGTTCGCCGCCTAAATCTTCGCGGATTTGTGTTTGCCACGCACGGTTGGATTGCATGGAACGGATAAGCCATGTGGTAAAATTAAACGCCTCGGCGCGGTGAAGCTGCACGATCATGCGGCGAATGTCCCAAAGACGAGACATGGCTCCGCGCTGAACACCTTCAGGCGAGAACAGCGTGAACAGCCGCGCGATCAGGGCTGGGATGACAGCCCGAAGGGCAGACGTATCCCAAATCTCCGGCCCGCAGGGGAATTGCGGCGGGGCGGTCATATCGGTGCGGCTATACTCTAGCGCTATTTCTGTATCGGTTTGCTGATGTGTCATGGTTACACATTAGGGGTAAACCGCGCGGCGAGGATTATTATGGGCGATATTTTTGTAAGGGATTGAAAAGGCGATGTTTTTTAAAACGCAATACGAGGATTAATACCTGCTCCACTTCAAAAAATAGCCCGTCATCCCGGATCAAGTCCGGGATGACAACATAATATAGATGGGAGTACGTTTGCGTTCTATTTTAAACCGCGACTTTACCCGCAATATGGGGGTGTGAGGTGTAGCCATTGATTGTTATGTCATCATAGGCGAAGTCAAATAGGCTTTTGATTTCGGGGTTGAGCGTTATCGTTGGCAGGGGTTTCGGCTCTCGGGTGAGCTGCTTTTTGACCTGATCAAAATGGTTGGAGTAAATATGCGCGTCGCCGAATGTGTGGACGAAGTCGCCGACCTCTAGGTCGCAAACTTGCGCCATCTTATGGACGAGTAGCGCGTAGGAGGCGATGTTAAACGGGACGCCGAGAAAAATGTCGGCGCTACGCTGATAAAGCTGGCAAGAGAGTTTGGGTTTGCCGTTTTCTTGCGGCGCAACATGAAACTGAAACAGACAGTGACAGGGCGGCAGAGCCATGTCGTCGACATCCGCCGGATTCCAAGCAGTCACAATATGACGGCGGGAATAGGGATTGGTTTTGATGGCCTCTACGACTTTGCTGACTTGGTCAATCACGCGGCCGTCAGGGCTTTCCCAGCGCCGCCATTGCTTTCCGTAAACGGGGCCGAGGTCGCCGCTCTCGTCTGCCCATTCATCCCAAATACGGACTTTGTTGTCCTGTAGATAGCCAATATTTGTATCGCCTGCGAGAAACCAGATCAGCTCGTGAATAATGGATTTTTTGTGCAACTTTTTTGTCGTGACCATGGGGAAACCGTCCGCGAGGTCAAAACGCATTTGGTGGCCAAATACGCCGCGCGTGCCTGTGCCGGTGCGGTCCATACGGTCAATGCCAGTATCCATAACGTGGGAGAGGAGGTCGAGATATTGCTGCATGTGTGTACTAATAGCTGATTCATGAGGTTATGCGAGTCATCGTGAGTCGCTTTTTATCTCTGGGCCTTGTATTCGGAGTAAAATGTTCTTATATCATTATCGTTAAACAATAAAATTTTAGAGAGAGATACAATGGATAGATTAGCCTATGAACGGGAAATTATGGAGATGGCAGGGTCGTTGAATGATGCAGACCGCACGAAGTTTATTTCAATCTATCAATCTGAGTCCTTGAACCCTGTTGTGGTTTTTGGCTGGAATGTTTGGCTTGGTTGGCTCGGCATTGATCGGTTTATCGTTGGCGACATCCTTCTTGGTGTTTTGAAACTCATAACGTTTGGCGGACTTGGCATATGGCAAATCGTCGACTGCTTCTTGATCGGAAACCGTACGCGCACGAAAAATATCGAGAAAGCGCGCTATATTTACGACTCGATTCAGCGACGAGAGGCGTTTAAAACTTAGACCTGATCGGCTACCGCCAGCATGGCATCGAGCGCGGCGCCGCCAAGGCGCGCGCAGCGTTCGGGTGACCATCCAAAGTCTTCGTCCGGTAAATTGGCATTGTCCTTAAACGGCATTTCCAATGTCATGGATAGGCAGTCAAAAGTGTGCGCCACATAATTCGTGCACATAGACAAATTGCCTGTGCCGGGCGCCGATAATGCGTAACCTTCTTTGGTTTGAAAGTCGGGCGATGCGGTTTCATACGCGGTCAAGAAATCCGATAAATCTTTTGCCTGTTTCTCTGTATAGCCGGGGATGCCTTCTGCGCCGGCAATGAAATTATAAGGCAAGGCTTCGTCGCCGTGAACGTCGAGGCAGAAATCAGGCTCGGCCTGCTTCATGGCCTCTATGGTATGAAAAACCTCTGGGCTGGACTGAACGGTGGCTTTGTTCCATTCGCGGTTCAGGTTTGCGCCAGCAAAATTTGTCCGAAGGTTCCCTTGGCGTCCGCCGTCTGGGTTCATGTTTGGAATGATGTGGAAGCTGGCTTTGCTGCGAAGGAGGCGCGCGACGGGATCATCATCGTCTAGAAGGCGCGCGAGGAAGCCTTCCATCCACCACTCTGCCATGGTCTCGCCGGGATGCTGACGGGCAATAATCCAAAAGGATTTATCGCCTGTGCCGACCGTGATGCAGTCGAGGTCTTGCCCTTCAACCGTTTGGCCAATGACAGAGAGCGAAACATCAGGGTGATGCGCGACTTCGGCGATCATATCCGCGTGGCGTTCCATAGAATAGGGGGCGAAATAGGCGTAGTAAACGCTGTCGAGTTCCGGTGTGTGGGAGATGATAAGCTCGCCGTCCACGTAATCCGTATCGACGCGAAACCATGTTTCTCGGTCATATGATGCGCAAGCACGGTAGCCGTCCCAGCCGCCCTTAAAGGCAGCATCTTTGGCGTTTTCGATCACCATTTTGCAGGGCTGATTTTTCGCGCCTGAAACGCGATAGTAAAACCACTGGAAGAAATCAGAGGCATTATCAGGGCGAATAGCGAGGCGGATATTATCCGCTGAGGCTGCGTTGTGTACGATGATGTTGCCGCCATCAAAGGCGCTTGTAATGTGTAAATTTGTCATAGAGCTGTGTTATCTTATCTCAAAAAGCATTGCTATGCTGTATGTTAAGTCTTTTCAGTAAAATCATCCCGCGCATTTGCGGCTGCGAGGATTGCACCGGGAATTTCGGGGGCGGAAAGGCCGACCCAGAACACACGCCAGTCGCCGCTGACCTGCATGCCTTCGCAGTGGCGCATATACCATTCATTAAAGGGGTTGGCTCGGCGTGAGCGCCAAAAAAAGGCTGGAACCTGCGCTGTCATAACGTCCCAAAGGTCGCGGGCTATGCCTTCGCCCTGTGCGGCTTCGATCACCCAAAACTTCGATAAATATGGCAGCCCTGCAAGACGTGTCAGGATCGCGCCTCCTCTATATTGGCTGTCGATAAAAGTCTTGAACAGATCACGGGTTAAAAAATCGGGGGTGAGGGGTTTGTCAAAGGCCGTTTCAAGAGAGGATTGCACGGCGGCCACATCAAGGCTTTGCATAGACTGCGGCTGCAAAATCGTTGCGCCTTTGCGGATGAGCGTGCCTGAACCTTTGGTCGTGAAAAGCTCTGCTAAGAGGTTTAGCGGCGAGGCGATGACATAAACGCATTTATGCTCGAATTGTCCTGCCATGTCCTGCGCCATACGCATGAAACGAGCTTGCCCGACGGAAAGGGCATCGCCGTCTATCATGCCTGCTGGATGATCAATATTGACTACGGGTACGCGGCGACCATTTTGACTGATGCCGCCGGAGGGTTGCAGGAAAATAATCTTGGCAGGTTTAAGCTCTCTGGCAAGCGAGATGAGGTCATGCCCTTTGTCTTTTTCGGTCAGCTCAAGAATAGGCACGCGCCCCTGAGCGGGTTTTTGCCGCACTTCGGGAATGAGGCCGTAAGACGCCGTGTTGAGCTTGGCCGTCTTAACAGAAACAGATTCCAGTTCTTTGGCTAATCTTTGTGATTGAAAGCGGATAGTGGTACGGTCATCATCAAGCGCGCCGACAAGCAAGACCGGATAGAGGCCAAGGTCGGACAGGATGCGAATGTTGCTGATAAGAGCTTCGAGTAGCGGGTTTTTGAGGCAGCGCGGATCAAGCACAATAAGGGCAAACCGTTCGGGGGCCTGCGCCGCAAATAGGTCGGCATAGAAACGGGCTTCGTCAATCGCGCCAATGGCGGAGAGAGATTTGAGAACCGTATCGCGGATGCTGACCTTTTTACTCATCCCACCGGCCTTCAATCGCGCGGCCGTAAGCTTGCATGGCTTCGGTTAGATGCGCGCCGGTGACGAACTCATTGGGCTTATGGGCTTGGTCAACATCTCCAGGTCCGTAGACAACGCAGTTCAAGCCAGCTTCGCTCAGCATGGCAGCCTCTGTCCAGTAAGGCAGGTCAGCCGGAGAAAAGCTATCGCCGAACACGGGCGCGAAGGCGTCAATATTCAGCGAGGCAAACGGGCTTAATGACACGATGGTCGAAACATTCGCTTCGGGAGCCAGCGCGGTTGCTATGCTATAAAGAGCGCTTTCGCGCGCGCCGACATTATCACCCGGCGGTGGCCGCATAGAGACGAGAAGCTCAGCCTGCGTCGGGATCACATTATACGCTCCGTCGCTTCTGAGCTCGCCGACATTGGTGCAAAGCCCTTTATAGGGCGCGGTTCCGAAGTTTCTATGGCTGTCCCCGTAATCCCCAATGGCGGCGGCAAGGCGCGCGGCAGAGAGGAGAGGGGCCGCCGTCAAATCAGACAAAGACGAATGTCCGCCGGGGCCGGAAAACTTAGCCGAAATGGCAAGCATGCCGCGGTGACGCCGTCCCGCAGTGCAGCCTGTGGGCTCGCAAACTATGGCCATGGGTGCGCCGCCGTAATGCCCGCGCTCTATGACGACGGGCATGACTTCGCTGCCATGTTCCTCGTCGCCGGAAAATAAGATCGCGACGTCTTTTGGCGCCGTGTTTTCTAGGACAGCCAATATGCACGCCGCCGCGCCTTTAATGTCGCTACTGCCGAGGCCGATATAGCGGTCGCCGTTCTTACGAAGGGTGAGGGGATCTGCCGTCCATCCTGCGCCGCTCGGCACGGTGTCGATATGGACATTGAGCACAATTTTCGGCGTGCCCCATGCCGCCATGACATAGGCGCTGTCTGATTTACCGCGCGTGCGGGGAACCGTTTCGCAGATAAGGGTGTCAGGATTGTGCTTTGCAAGAGCGGCGCGCAGAAACTCTACACAAGCAACTTCGTCGCCCGTGCCATTGCGCGTATCCATCGCGACCAGACGGCTTAGCCAGTCCGTAGCATGTTCCAATGACCCGTAAATGGACTCACTCCTGTAAATTCGATTTAGTCTTATCGGCAAATTGAATAGGCGTCGACAGCGGAAGCCATTAATTCATGTTTTGTGTATCTTTAAGGTAAAATTCTATTGTGCCTCTTGATGAACCCCAGATGAAGAAGGTGTTTAAAGGCTGTTCAGTTCGGGGCTTTATGGTGCAGGTTCGTAGAGGCGAATGAACATAGACCTTGGGAGCACGTCAATGAGACAGTTTTTATACTTAGTGATTTTTCTAGGCGGGTTTTTTTCTGTGCTTAACCCTGCGTCAGCATCTGCGGCTGCAACATGCGCGAACATTCGCTGCGCGAGCGGGAGCTGTATCGATACGCCGAGCGGCCCGACGTGTCAGCCCCACCGCTTAACGTGCGCGAGCACATTATGTATTCAGGGCATGATTTGCACGGAAACATCGAAGGGGCCTGTGTGTAAGCCGCAAAGCCAAACGCCGATACAGCCCGCGACTCCGGTCTATAGCGGCGGGTCTGATCGCTGTTACCTCGTCAAAGACTATTCTTATGGGCATGCCTTTAATCGCCGCGTTTGTCCGCCGCGCCGTGCCGTTACGCCGCGCAACCACTTTCGGCCTCATTATAATTCTCACCGCCGCAATGACTACGGTCATCGGTATAATAACCGCTACCCGCGCTACGGTTCTCCCCGTCATTATACGCCGCCAGCGCCAACACCGGCTCCGCAGCCTAATCTAGGAAATGGCATGGTCTGCCCGCAACATTACGCGCCAGTGTGCGCCCAGAAAGCCGTGCAATGCGTCCGCGCGCCATGCCCTGCGGTTAAGCAAACTTTCGGCAATAGCTGCATGGCCAGCGCGCAGGGATACTCCGTTCTTTATAATGGCACCTGCCGATAGGCGCAGAATAAAATTACGGGGCGCAGGAAACCGAGGTGAGAAATCACTTCGGTTTTCATTGTATGTTGCTGGGATAGTCTCTATATAGAAAGAGCTGGCTTGCCAGATATGACGATAAACGCGCATGTAATAAACGGACTGGACCCGGGGGCGGTACCCGGCGGCTCCACCATAAGGACACAGGATCTGTGTCTTTTTGATGGGGCCGAAATAGGATCGACAGACGTCTAAAGATGTTAGCTTTCGTTCGATTGGGTATCGTTAAATGCCCATTTAACAGTAATTGCAAATGACAATTCTGCTGAAGAGTTTGCTCTAGCCGCGTAAGCAGCTAAGCATCTCGCTTTTAACTCCTTATCCCTTTAGCCGGATAAGGCGGGCTTCGGGGGTAGCTGGCAACAGAAACCCCCACTTTTCATTTAATCCTAGTCTAAAGAAAACGCTGTCATCCTGAATTAACTCTGGGATCTCGAGCGGGAAACTCGGCATATGTTGCGCGGGGCCCGGCTCAAGGCCGGAATGACAGGTGGGGCTATTCCGCCGCAAGAGCGTCTGGCGTTGCTTTGCCCCATTTCTTAAACAGTTTTTCTTTCTTCTTCGGGTCAACATTGACCTTTGTGATGTCTCCGTCCGCCCAAGTCATAACGCGCTTATCCATCATCTTAAACCAAAGCGGAGGAAATGCCGCGACGGCGAAGCAGCCGCCATAGCCGGTGGGCAGGCTCGGAACGTCTTCGAAATCACGCAGCACTTGGTAAGGGCGCTGCGGGTGGGCGTGGTGGTCAGAATGACGCTGTAGGTGGAACAGCATCATATTGGAGAATGTATGGTTGGTGTTCCAGCTATGATGGGGCTGCGTGCGCTCATACCGTCCGTTCGCTTTTTTCTGCCGCAGTAGCCCGTAATGCTCAACATAGTTGGCCTGTGTGAGCGCGTACCATCCGAGCATATGATGCGGGATCAGGAACCATAAGATTTGCGGGCCAAAGACTACGCTGGCGACGACGAACGTCAGAAGCGCTACGGCGTAGACTTGGAGGACTTCGTTGTGAACGCTCCAAAAGCCGCGCCCCTGTGCTTTGAGGCGTTTGCGCTCATGCATGAGGCCGCGTTTGACCGTGCCGGATATCTCGCGCATGGCAAAACTATAGATCGTTTCGCCCATGCGGGAACTAGCTGGATCTTCAGGGGTGGCCACCCAAGTATGATGGCCGCGATTGTGTTCGATATTGAAATGACCGTAGCCGATTATCATGTTGCCGATTTTGGCGGATAATCTGTCCCATTTATTGTTCTTATGGCCAAGTTCGTGCGTCATTGTCATGACGCCGCCGCTTGCGCCTCCTATGCCGATGATGAGCGCGATAATCGACCAAGCGGGCAGAGCTTGCGTGCCGACAAACCAATTATAGGTTAGGAACACGCCAATTGAGACGGGAATAAAAAGATGCACGATGAGGCGGTAGTAAGCATCCGCCGACATGGTATTGACCACCTCTTCGGGTGGATTGTGGGTGTCCACGCCCATGAAGTAATCGATCAGGGGCGTTATAGCATAGAGGTACAGCGCCGGAATAAGGGTCGCGAGCGGATTTTGATCCAAGGCAAAATACAATGGAATAGCGGAGAGCATGACTGCTGGGCCTAACAGTCCTAGCCACCAGAGATGCCGCTTGCCATCTGTATATACAATCTGGGTGCCGTCTTCGGCTGTACCTGAAAAACTGGTCATGCGGCTTCTCCTTTTTTATTAGGGGCCATAAACGGTTGGCAAAGCTCTGCCATAGGGAGCAGAGCTTCAAGGATGGTCGTGACTTTTGCGACAATGTAAGGCCCGTCAAGATCGTAGAAAACGTGGCGACCTTCTTTTCGCGAAGCTGTGATGCCCGCAGTTTCCAGTGTCGATAGATGGCGGGATATAACGGAGCGATCCTGCGACAGTCCTTGCGCGATGGTTGACACATCCGATGCGCCGTAAGTGATTAAGGTTTTGATGATTTCGACGCGGGTCTTATCCGTGAGGGCTTTGAGAAACCGCGTATCTAAAACAGCGATAGCCGCTTCGGTCATGGCGATATGTTCAGTCGAAAGCGGGGTGTTATCATTTTTCATACGTGCATATGTGCACATAAATGCACGTATGGCAAGTCAGGAGCTAGTCGGTGCTACTCCCAGCCAGAGAGTAGCTGCTCTCTTGCGACTTTGGCTAAGACCGCAATATGGTCCGCATCCGCGTTGAGGCATGGGATGAGCGAGAAGTTCTTGCCGCCCGCCGCAAGGAAGCTTTCGCGGGCCTCCATATCAATTTCTTCAAGCGTTTCGAGGCAATCTGCTGCAAAGCCCGGGGTAATTACGGAGACGTTTTCAACGCCCTCGGTGGCAAGCGCTTCGAGGGTCTTATCTGTATAGGGTTCTAGCCATTGCTTGGGGCCGAACCGAGACTGGAAGGTTAAGCGAAGGTCGATGTTTGGCAAGGCCGCGCTTAAGAGCTTCGCTGTCTCCTCACATTCCTGCGGGTAGGGGTCGCCCTTATCGGCATAGGCTTGCGGGATACCGTGGAACGAGGCGAGGACAACGTCAGGCTTCCAGCCTTGCGCGCCGATCTGTGTTTGCACAGAGCGGGCAAGGGCGGCGATATAGGCGGGATCGGTATGGTAGTTTCTTAAGAGGCGTATCTCTGGATCATTGGCGCGGCCTTTCAAGGTTTTAGCAACTCCGTCATAAACCGACGCCGTAGTGGTCGCGGAATATTGCGGATAGAGCGGCAAGACGGCGATACGCGTGCAGCCCTTTGCAAGCAAGCGGTCAAAGGCGAGTTCTATGGACGGGTTGCCGTAACGCATAGCGACATCAACCACCACGTCAGGCCCTAACACAGCCTCGACGGCAGCCGCTTGCGCTCGGGTCGTGCGAACAAGCGGGGCTTCTGCGCCCTCTGGAGCGTTCCAGACTTTGGCGTAATTTCGGGCCGAGCGTGCAGGGCGGGTGCGCAGGATGACGCCGTGTAATATAGGGCACCAAATCCAGCGGCTTGTTTGTATCACGCGGTAATCATGCAGGAACTCAAACAGATAGCGCCGCACAGCTTTGGCGGTAGGCGCATCGGGCGAGCCGAGATTGACGAGCAATAAGCCGTTTGTTTCTGGCATGGACTGTCCTTTTGTCTTTTTCTTGCGCGAGTATAAGAAATATTGCCGCGTTCTGCACCCGTGTCTTGACGCCGCATTAACTATGCTTACCAATGTTCAATGAGACACACATTAAAAATTAAAAATAAGGGATTCATCTCAATGCGCAACATTCTTCTTCTGGCCGCGAGTGCGGCGACACTGTGTTTGGCTTCGTGCCAACCGGGCTCTGATACTCCGGCGTCAAACTTGCCTGTTGAGTTGTCAGACAAAACGTCGGCAAACGTTAAAAACAATCAGCCCGCGACAGTTCAAGAGGCTAAAGAATTTTTGGCTGCCGCGGAGAAAGAAGTCTCTGACCTGTCTGATTACGCCGCGCGGGTTTATTGGATCAATGCTAACTTTATTACGGATGATACGGATGCTCTCGCGTCTAAGGTTGGCGAAGAGGGCGGGCTTTTGTCTACGCGCCTCGCGAACCAAGCGAAACGTTTTAACGATTTGACGTTGCCGCCTGACATGGCGCGTAAAATGGACGGCCTCAAACGCGGTAGTAATTTCCCAGCCCCAGAAAAACCGGGCGCGGCCAAAGAGCTTTCCGAGATTATGACTAAGCTTAATTCGACTTACGGTAAGGGTAAGTTCAAGTATAAATCCAGCGACCCGCAATTCGCGGAGCTTTACGAAAAGTACCCTGATGGGGTTCTGCCGCTCGGCGCGCTTTCGGACATTATTGCTAAATCGCGTGATCCAAAGGAACTTAAAGCCGTGTGGGAAGCGTGGCGCAGGGTGTCGCCGTCCATGAAAGCGGATTATGCTCGTATGGTCGATATTATCAATGAAGGCTCTAACGAGCTTGGTTTCCCTGATGCTGGAAATCTTTGGCGCGCAGGCTATGATATGCCCGCCGATGAATTTGCCCAAGAGGCTGACCGCCTTTGGGGGCAGGTCAAACCGCTTTATGATCAACTCCATTGCTACGTCCGTTCTGAGCTGAACGAAGAATATGGTAATGAGGTTGTGCCGCTAGATAAGCCTATCCGTGCTGACCTTCTCGGGAACATGTGGGCGCAATCTTGGGGCAACATTTACGACATGGTACAGCCTGAGGGCGTAGAGGCCGGTGTAGACATGACAGCTTTGATCGAAAAGGCCGAATGGGACGAGATTAAAATGGTGGAAGTTGGGGAACAGTTCTTCACGTCACTTGGTTTTGCGCCTCTGCCGGAAACTTTCTGGGAGCGTTCATTGTTCCTAAAACCTGCTGACCGCGATGTTGTCTGTCATGCTTCTGCGTGGGATATCGACAATAAGGACGATATTCGTATCAAAATGTGCATTAAAAAAGACGGCGAAGATTTCGTGACTATTCACCATGAACTGGGCCATAATTTCTATCAACGCGCCTACAAGAACAAATCTATATTCTATAAGGATGGCGCTAATGACGGCTTCCATGAAGCCATTGGCGATATGATTGCTTTGTCGATTACGCCAGATTACCTCGTAAAAGTAGGTCTTTTGGACAAGAAAGACCTTCCAAGTGAGAACGCTGATCTGGATATGTTAATGCGCCAAGCCATGGACAAAGTGGCGTTCCTGCCTTTCGGCCTTATGGTCGATCAGTGGCGCTGGAAGGTTCTGTCCGGCGAATACACACCGGCTCAGTATAATTCTGGTTGGTGGGATCTTCGCGAGAAGTATCAAGGCGTCAGAGCTCCGGGCGAACGTCCAAGCAATGCGTTTGATCCGGGCGCGAAATACCACGTACCGGGCAATACGCCTTATATGCGATATTTCCTTGCTCATATCTTGCAGTTCCAGTTCCACAAAGCGGCCTGCGATATGGCGGGTTTCGAAGGCCCGCTGCACCAGTGCTCGATTTATGAAAATAAAGAAGTCGGCGCGCGTTTTAAAGCGATGATGGAAATGGGCTCGTCTAAGCCGTGGCCTGATGCTTTGGAAGCTTTCACAGGAACGCGCGACATGGACGGTTCTGCTATCCTAGAGTATTTCCAGCCGGTCATGACCTATCTGGAAAAAGAAAATACAGGCAAGACCTGCGGTTGGTAGGCTTGCTTATATAATAAAAAGAAAGCCCGGTTCATCGAACCGGGCTTTTTTATTTTTTATAACGTCAGTAATGACGTGAATTTCAATAGGGCTTTTGTTTGAAGCCTATTTTTTTTCTTCAACCGGAATAAGCTTCAAATGTAGCTCTTTGAGCTGTGCATTGTCCGCTTGGCCCGGAGCGTTCATCATCAAATCTTGCGCTTGGCCATTCATTGGGAACAGGATTACGTCTCGGATTGTGTTTGTCCCCGCGAGGAGCATGACGATGCGGTCAACGCCTGGAGCAATCCCGCCGTGAGGCGGCGCGCCGAATTTAAACGCGTTGATCATGCCAGCGAATTTGTCTTCGACGACTTCGGGGCCGTAACCCGCAATATCGAAGGCTTTATACATGACGTCGGCTTTGTGGTTCCGGATCGCGCCCGATGATAACTCTACGCCGTTACAGACGATGTCATATTGATAGGCCAAGATGTCGAGAATTTTCTCGTTCGTGTCAGCGGCTTGCAAGACATCCATAGCGGATTTGCCCTCGGGGGCTTGCGGCATAGAGAACGGGTTATGCGAGAAGTCGATTTTCTTATTGTCTTCGTCCCACTCATACATCGGGTAATCGACGATCCATGCAAATTTAAACACGCCTTCAGGAATGAGATCGAGATCAGCGGCAACCTTGTTGCGCGCTGCGCCCGCGAGTTTATACGCGTCGTTCTTTTTACCGGCTGAGAAAAAGATACCATCGCCAGCACCAAGACCCATTTTTTCAAGGAGCGTTTTAAGGTGGGCCGGGTCGAAGTTTTTAAGAACGGGATCTTGGCTATCTACGCCGCCGCCTTCGGCTTCTTTAAGGCGCGCATAGCCGAGGCCCGGTGCTTGCATTTCCTTCTTGGCCCATTTGTCCATACTGTCGAAGAATTTGCGGGATTTGTTGGCTGTCGCGCTCGGAGCGGGGATAGCAATAACTTTGCCGCCGCCTTTGGTGATTTTCGCAAAAATACCAAAGCCCGTTTTGCTCTCGTCCGTAAAGAAGTCCGACACGTCGGTTAGCTCAAACGGGATGCGCAGATCAGGTTTGTCTGAGCCGTATTTTTCAATCGACTCTTTATACGGAATACGCGGGAACGGCGTTTGGACTTCGCGGCCATCTGCAAATTCCTCGAAAACGCCAGCCATAACCGGCTCGATAGCGTTAAACACATCTTCTTGGGTGACAAAGCTCATCTCGACGTCGAGCTGATAGAACTCACCGGGGGAGCGGTCAGCGCGGGCGTCTTCGTCGCGAAAACACGGCGCAATTTGGAAATAACGGTCAAAGCCAGCAACCATGATGAGCTGTTTAAATTGCTGCGGCGCTTGCGGCAGGGCGTAGAACTTGCCCGGGTTCAAACGTGACGGCACGAGGAAGTCCCGCGCGCCTTCTGGCGAGCTGGCTGTGAGGATCGGGGTTTGAAATTCCGTGAAGCCTTGCGCAATCATGCGGCTACGAAGTGAGTTGATGACTTGTCCGCGAAGGAGGATGTTCTTGTGCAGCGTCTCGCGGCGCAAATCCAAATAACGGTGCTTTAGGCGAATTTCTTCTGGGTAATCCGCTTCGCCCTGAACAGGGAGCGGGAGCGGGTCAGCCGGGCTTTCAATGATGACAGTGTCGGCGCGAAGTTCAACTTCGCCTGTGTCCATTTTCGGGTTCACGGCTTCTGCGTCGCGGGCCAAAACTTCGCCGGTGACGGTGATGACAGTTTCTTTGGTCGCGCGCTTAATGTCTTCGTAAAAGTCTGCAACGGGGTAAACGACGATTTGCGAGATGCCGTAATGATCGCGCATTTCAACGAAGAGCGCATTGGCGTGCTCGCGCTTATTATGAATCCAACCGGATAGTTTGACGGTTTCGCCGGCGTGGGCGGCGCGAAGTTCGCCGCAAGTATGTGTACGATAAGCGTGCATGACAGGCTCCTTTTATTTTGAACTGCGGCATACCTTATGACGTGTTTTAGTCAAGTGCGTTGGGGGGCGGCATGGACGACAATCTTAGAGAAAAACTGGAAAAGGGAAATTTGGAGAGTTACAGTAAGAGTTGTATTTTCCGTGGCCGCAGTTAGTGTGCAAATATTCAGATACTCGAATAAGCGGGCAATATGACCAAGGGGCCAAAGAAAGAGACGGCGGATTCAGATGAATCCGAACACCTTCTTGAGCCTGTCTTACCCCTTAAACGCCCTATGAAATTGTCGATGAGCGCCCGACTTAAGGCGGCTTATCTTTGGCTCTTAAAACCTTTTGTAGGGTTTGCGCAGATTTTTTATAAAGCGCAAAAATTTGTTGGGCAGCATGCTGTGCTGTCACTCGTGTTCATAATTGCGATGCATTTTTTTACATCACTCTTCAATCCTTTCAATATTGATAGCACAAATGACGAAAACGCCTCTCATTTTCTAAACTTAGTCTCAAGTCCGTTTTACGGCGGAATGAATCGGGAGGGACAAAAAGAAATAGTAGTCGTCCTCGTTACGCCAGAAGATTTGCAGGATTATTTAGGGGGCGATTTTTGGCCGCCGCCTTATGAGGGGCAAATTCGCGTTTTAGAAAAAATATTCCCGCATAAGCCCAAGGCTGTGTTCATGGACTTTTATTATTCTCGCCCGCAAATTGCGCCGAGTAAGGATGTAAGTTTTGGAAATACATTGGGCGATATTGTGTCTCCTGCTTGGGAAGAGTTTCAAAATGAAATTGAACCTGACAGAGACGTTGACGCTGTAAACTTTGGTCAAGCCGTAACGCCTATTAAAGCTTATGATGACACATTCTCTGGTACTTACGTCGAGTGGTACGCGGAAAATTTAAGACGCGTAAGGATGTTAAGTCAAAACAAAACGCCTCTATATTTTGGGCCCGTCGGAACTCCCGGCGCGAAAAAGACAGTAAGTCCTGATGGTTTGGATCCGCTTCGTAAGTTCGCGAGTGATGGTGCTGCGGACTATTCTGGCGCGCTAAAGATTAGTGTCAATTTTGATTCCGTAATTTATTATCCCGAGGAGAAACGTGACGGCATTAATCCCAGCGACATGCAGCCTGCGGCCCATGCACTATTTAGAGAATATTGTGCAGGAGGGCCCAAAGACTCTTGTTTTGGTTTTGGTGATTACGGAATCGCCAATCAAGCTGTCGCTGTGAAGTGGGGATATGGCACGCTAAACCGTATTTCTAGTGTACCAAACGAGGCTGAAAAGCTGCACTTTAATATCACTCCCACCGATATGAAAAACTGGCGGACTGATATTCAGCCCTGTCATCCTACGACGGGATTATCTCGTGCTACCGAACCTGTTAAGTTTTTCTTCTCAAGTCTTTTTAATGGTGAACGCATCGTGTCTCAACGGGGGAGCAATCGCTGTTTTTATCATGATGCCATGCCAGCTAAAGTGCTTTTCTCAGATATATCAGACAGTCAGTTACGGTATATTTTTGAAGACAAAATTGTTCTCATCGGGGCCGATCAACCCTATCTCGCCGACAATTTCGATACGCCAGTCTATGGCGTATCTCCAGGCGTTTTTATTCATGCTATGGCATTGGATAATCTTATTGAGCAAGGAGCAAAGCATAATAAAATTCCAGGGGGGCAGTTTTGGGGGATGGATAGTAGCGACCTGTTTAGCGGATTTATGCTGTTGATTATCGCCTTCCTTCTTTATTTTGTTCATGAGCAGGATATGGCTAAGCCCGCGCAAGCTGGGAAAAAATATATTTACCGGTGGAGCCGCTATTTCGCGATTATTTTTGTGTTTTCAATCGGCGGAATGAGCCTTGCCGCCATGATGCTGAATTGGCCGCTAGGGAACGTTTTTGAAATTGGACTTACGGCTTTTGGTATGCTATTTATATTAGAAGTTTTAGCGGCGCGTCCAGAAAGGCGCAAAGTTAGCAAATAAAAACAAAGAGGGGCGTTTCCTTGGCTAATTATAACATCGCAGCATCTGTCGCCATGAAGGCAGGCAGATTATTTTTACCTGCTGTGTTTTTGCTCTGCGGGACGCAGGCTTGGGCGGGATGTAAAGACTATAAAGTCACCTCCAGTAAACAAATTCGATCTGACCAAATCAAACTCTGGGTTCTCAAAGATGGTAAAGTCGTGCCGAACGAAAAACCGTCTGTCCTTAAGAAAGAGGATTTCGGCGAAACCGTGAATTTGTTGGACTGTGGTGACAAGGAATATTTGTTTTGGAAAAGTCCTTATGGCCCCGTGATGGTTAAACGTTTGAAGTTTACCTGCGTTGAAATAAAATCTGCGGCAAATCCAAGTGTATTAGCCGGGTCTCCGGGTTCAGGCTCATCAAACTCTAGCTGCAAATAAATACATAACTCGCTTACTTTTTATGAGGTTATTCATGTCGCCTAAATCTGTCTTGAAGTCATCAGCCTGTGTATTGGCTTTATGTATACTGGGAGCGGGGACCGCATACGCTAAGGGGCCAGAAATTCCGACAGAGAAAGTCATTCAGACTTATTCTCCCCCTATTATTGCTGCGGCTGACCTAACTCAGTCTGCAAGTTCAGGTCCTGGGACGCCGAATGACCCTAATGATATTCGTCGTTACGAGACAACGAGCCGGACTTATTCAGGAACCATTAGAATGCTCGAATCAATGATCCAGGAAATTCGTAAGGCAAGTCCAGATACGTCTCTCAACCCTAAAATACGCGTTTACAATCAACAGATGGTTGAGGCCAAGGCTCTTGGCGACAATTTAATCGTCGTTTCTACGGGGTTAATCAAAGCACTGACCGATGCACAGGTTCCTACAGATACTAAGGAAAAAGACCTCAAGAATTTTGAGATATCTAAAGCTGACAAGGTACACGGTTTAGCGTTTATCCTTGCGCATGAGTACGCGCACCTGCTGTATAAGCACCCCGCATTGTACCCTCGGGAGAAAGAAAATACCAAAATATTCACGAAAGCGGTCGCTGGTGGACTTCAACTAATGCGGACGACCCAAACGTTACATGCGCAATTTGGCGGTGGTATGAGCCAAGAGTTTCATGAAGCGAATAAAATTTTATATGGAGCGGCTGTAGCGTCTCCTTGGATAGAAGCGGAACTTTATAGGTTCGCCTATGCGCCGTATCAGAAGGAAGCTGAGCAAACTGCCGATTACATGGCAGCTGACCTTTTGAGCAATTCAGTTTTTGGTAAGCCAAAATACAATGCGGAAAAAGGCGCGCAGCCATTACGGGCCTTTTACGAATCATATGATGATTCCACAAACGCGAAACTTAAGCGTCTTGGTAAAGAAGCTGCAAACACAGCCAAAGATGCATCATTGCAAATGGCTGCAACCGCGCCAGCTGTCGCGCTTGGCGGAGGGGATGTTGGCGCGCACATGAAAAGCCATTTGAAATTGGCGGCGATTTCTTTTGGTGTGAAGAAGTTGATTGGACGGTTAAATACCAAGAAGGTTCATCTCTATTACAGCTCCGATAAACGTGTTGATGCGATTGAAGACTATTTTACTAATTTTTATGTCAGTGAAGTTGATGACAGTACGCCTGCAATGGAGGCTTTCTTCGATACGCTAAGCGATACGTTTTCAAATGAGAACTCTGCGTCAGCGGCAGCAGAGCAAGCTATGGAGTTTCTTGCAAAGGGCGATATAGAGGGAGCTGTGAAAGCCTTGAAGAACGTCACCTCTTCTAAGCGGTTTCAAGATACTCAATATTTAACAGCTTCTGGCAATGTCGCCTTCGCCCAAGGAAATTTCGCGCAAGCCATAAGCCACTATAATCAGGCAAAGCGTAAAGGTGACGTCACAATCCAGGTTTTCCGGGACCTTTCACGAAGCCACATGATGACGAATAATAGCGGCATGGCTGTTAACGCGATGGATGAAGGCATGGCCAAGTTTGGCGTTGAGACGTTTATCGTCGAAAAAATTGCCTTACTGGTTACGCTTGATAAGCCTGAAGACGTCAAAGCAGCTTATGACGAGTGTTTGAAGCTCACTGATAAAGATGTTTTGAAAGGCTGCGAGAAAGCAGCAAAGCCTGTGTTGGATCCAGGATCAGGCAAGGGCTTCCTAGGCGACCTTGGCGATGCTGTTAAAGATACGACGGGGCTGTAATTTAAGGCAATTTGGCTAGGTGATGTTTCGCGGCATTGTTCACTCAGAACTGGGCCGCGGGATCGCCAAGTGTTGTGCAGGTTTCATGCATTGGTTTTAGTGAAGAAATTTACCAAACCCTCAAACATTTGCTTTATCCGCGTACGTCAATCAGCCATAGATTGTGTCCATGACCACGCCTTTATCTCTTCAAAATATCTCTAAAAGTTTCGCAGGAAAGCCAGCCGTTAAGGATGTGTCTTTCACTGTAAAACCCGGTGAAATCATCGGGTTCTTGGGGCCAAACGGAGCAGGGAAGACGACAACTCTGCGTATGGCGTTGGGGCTTGTAAAGCCGGATAGCGGTTCGGTTTCTCTTTTCGGGCAATCGCCGGGGCCGCATGCGTTTGGCCGCATCGGGTTCCTTCCGGAAGAGCGTGGTCTTTATAAAAAGCAAACGGCACGTGAATCCGTGGCGCATATGGCGCGTCTTAACGGGATGAACGGCAAAGAAGCATTCCGTGTTGCTGAGGATCTTTTGGATAAATACGGCCTGTCGGAAGCGAAGAAGAAGAAAAACAAAGACATGTCCAAAGGCATGGCGCAAAAAGTGCAGCTGCTCGCGGCTATCGCCCATGACCCTGAGTTTTATATTCTTGATGAGCCATTCTCAGGTCTCGATCCGGTCAACCAACAAATTCTAGAAAATATGGTGCGCGAAATCGCCGATAAGGGGCGCACGATTATTTTCTCTACGCATGTTATGGAACATGCGGAGCGTCTTTGTGACCGCATTATCCTTATGTCTGGCGGGGCGAAAGTCTTTGATGGAAGTACGGAAGCTGCGCTTGCTAAAGCGCCGCGCCGTTTGGTTGTCGGGTCAGAGGATGATCGGCTTGAAAACCTCATGACTGGATTTGCGAAAACGCTCGCCAAACGTAAGGACGGGACATTCTCGCTGATCTTAAAAGACGACGCGGACTCGCAGTCAATTTTAGAAGCGTGTGTTGGGCAAAAAATTGCTCTTTCGCGTTTCGAACCGAAAAGCCCAACCCTGCACGAAGCCTTTGTGGCTATGGTTGGCGATGATGAGATGGCGAAGATGGAGGCGGCGCAATGAGGGCTCCTGCGATAGATATGCGCCGCGTCTATTTGATCGCTCGCCGTGACTTTCTTGGCTACATCAAAACATGGGGGTTTTGGATTTCTTTCTTTCTGCCTTTCATTTTTGGCGCGTTTGGTTTTGTCCTAGCGACGTTAGAGCTTGATGTAGAACCGAGCCGTTACGAGATTATATTGGACGAAACGGGATTGCATGCCGCAGGTATCATGGACGCCTTTGGCGTTGATGAAGCTGTGCCAAATCTGCCTGCAGCGGCTGCGGCTTTGAGCGGATCAAAGCCAAAAGGCAGCCGAACATTTTTCATAGAACCGCCTGAGGATAGCTTTGATGCGCTTAAGCCTTATATGACCGGCGACAAATATCTGAAAGTTCACGGCGAGGACGTGAAAACGTCAGGTGTTTTACATATCTACAAAGACAATGACGTTCTGAATGTCAATTATTGGTCGTCTAATATTAACAGCCAAGGCGTCAAAAACGCGGCGAAGACATATTTTCGTGAACGTTCAACGCGTAACTACCTCTCAACAGGCGGTTTGACATTGGACGGTCTGCGTACGGCTCAAAAAGAGCGCGTCTCTATTGATTCTTTTGATCCAACAAAGCAGGTCACAGAGGATTCCCAAAGCCAAGCCGTGACTGTAACGGACAAAATTCCCTTCATGGTAGCCGCCGTGCTCTCTGGTATTTTGTGGCTCACCGTGTTTTCTGGCTCGTATATGTTGCTCACATCTATGCTCGAAGAAAAGCTGAACAAGCTGCTTGAGATGATGCTGGCTTCGACGCGGTTTTCCGAGATCATATTTGGCAAGTTGGTCGGCGTAGCCGCGCTGACAATTGCGGCTATGCTGCCTTATATATTGATCGGGGTTGGATTTGTTGTCTGGCTCCTGTTTAACGGGGATCCAGAGGTTGTGGCGGGGCTGACCAAAGCCTTTACGCCCAAGCTTGTGATTTTCTTTATTATCTTTCTGGCGCTTGGCTATGTGTTCTACGGAGCGTTTTTCATTGCGGTTGGCGCGTTAGCCGAGTCGATGCAGGACGCGCAGACGCTGACGACCCCGATCATGCTGCTACTGACGTCCTGTATTATGATCGTCCCGATTGGATTGAATTCACCGGATTCGCCCATACTCACTTACGCGTCATGGTTTCCGCTTAGCGCGCCGTTTGCCGCGATAGTACGTTTGCCGTCTGATCCGCCGTGGTGGGAACTGGCGCTGTCCGCAGGGTTTTTGTTTGTACTCTCGATTGGTGTGGTCTGGATTGCAGGACGGGTTTTCCAGTTCGGAGTTCTTTCTGGTGCGGGTATCAAAGGCGCTAAAAGCTGGATCGCGCGCGTGATTTTTCGCCGCAAGTCTGCCTAGATGACTTTCACGGCGAGAGCCCCTATATAGAGTCTATGAGCGATACACAGAACCCTTCCGAAGCGGCCCGTAAGGCTATTTTTGATGCTACGTTAAGGCATGTGCCTTTTGACGGCTGGACGTCAAAAAGCCTTCGGCAAGCTGTGTCTGACGCGGGGCTGCCTGAAGGCGCGGAAGAGCTTTATTTTTCGGGCGGCGCGCTTGAAGTGATACGGTACTGGGCAAAGCGCCTCGACGCTGCGTCTGCCGCGCATTTGGCGTCGCTTGATCTCGGCAGTTTAAAAATACGCGATAAAGTCACGCAAGGCGTGCTTGCTCGCCTCAAAGCCATAGGCCCGCACGAAGAGGCAGCGCGCAGAGCGATGTCGCGTTTAGCGCTGCCAGACGCTGCGGGGCAGGGCGCGGCTCAAATTTGGTCCGGCGCGGATACTATTTGGCGCGGGATCGGCGATACAAGTACGGATGTGAACTTCTATTCAAAACGCACTATTTTATCGGGCGTTATCGGATCGTCTCTTTTATCGTGGCTGTCGGATGCGAGTAGCGATAAAGTCAAAGCGCGCGCCTTTTTGGATGCTCGCATTCAAAACGTGATGCAGTTCGAAAAGGCCAAATGGGACTTTAAAAAGAAGACGGCAGATTTTCCGAGACCAGCAGAAATTCTGGGCCGTTTGCGTTACGGCACAAAACGCCGCCGCCGTAGAAGCTAAAGCAAGTTCGGCGGGTAGCCGTGCCACCGCTTAATTGTTTTCATAACCAGTGATGAGTGGATGCGGCTAACGTGCGGCAGTGCCGAGATTGTGCGCCTATATATGCGTTCATAATCTTTGGTATTCGGGGCCGCGACTTTGATAAGATAGTCCGCATTACCCGTCATCAGGTGGCATTCTAAAACTTCGGGCCGTGATAGCGCTGCCTTTTCAAAGGCCGATAATATCGCCTCTGATTGGCCTTCTAGGGTGACTTCTAAATAGAAAGTCATGTTGAACCCGAGACGTTCTCCGTTCAAACGTGCTGCATATCGGTCTATAATGCCGCGGTTTTCGAGGAGGCCTATGCGGCGATGACAGGCTGAAGTGGAAAGGCCAACTTTGTCGGCTACGTCCGAAATTGGCTGTCTGCAATTATCTTGAAGTGCTATGAGTATTTTTCGGTCAATGGCGTCTATCATGGTAAATTATCCGAATAATTGATTTGATGTTCGGATTATATATTAAAATTTATTAAAATAATAGAGAATATGAGAAAACAAACGAAAGCGCATTTGTTACATCGCACCGAAAGCAAGGGAGGATTAACATGCTTATCGGTGTACCTAAGGAAATCAAAAATCACGAATATCGCGTCGGCTTAACGCCGGAAAGCGTTGCTGAGCTTGTTCAGATGGATCAAAGCGTTCTTATCGAAACGGGCGCGGGTAACGGCATTGGCGCTTATGACGCTGAATATATAGCGGCAGGCGGCGAAATCGTTTCTGGCCCCGAAGAAATATTCAAACGCGCAGACATGATTATCAAAGTAAAAGAGCCGCAAGCCGTTGAGCGCGCCATGCTCCGCCCCGGACAAATTCTATATACATACCTCCACCTTGCGCCCGATCCTGAGCAAACGCATGATCTCATTAAATCCGGCGCGGTCTGTATCGCATACGAAACTGTGACAGGATCAGCGGGCGGCTTGCCGCTCTTGAAGCCTATGAGCCAAGTTGCTGGACGTTTGTCCATTCAGGTCGGCGCGGCGGCGCTGCAAAATAATGGCGGCGGACGCGGCGTGTTGCTCGGCGGCGTTCCGGGCGTTGCTCCTGCGAAAGTTATTATTATTGGCGGCGGCGATGTCGGTTTTAACGCGGCGCAAATGGCTGTCGGCCTGCAGGCTGATGTCACGATTTTAGAGCGTTCTAATCTCGTTATGGAACGGCTTTCCAATTACTTTGGAGTTAAGGCAAGAGTTATCCGTTCTACGCCGGCCGTTCTTGAAGAACTTCTTAAAACGGCTGATATGGTCGTTGGTGCGGTTCTTGTGCCGGGCGCAGCCGCGCCTAAGGTTGTTACGCGTGATATGCTTAAAATCATGATGGACGGCAGTGTTCTTGTCGATGTCGCGATTGACCAAGGCGGCTGTTTTGAAACCTCCAAAGCTACTACCCACGATGACCCAACCTACATTGTTGATGGCATCGTGCATTACTGCGTGGCGAACATGCCCGGCGCAGTCGCTCGTACATCGACATATGCGCTCAACGCGTCGACTTTGGTTCATGCAAAAAACATTGCAAAAATGGGCTGGAAAGCAGCGCTGAAATCTGACCCGCATCTTTTGGCCGGACTTAATGTTTGTGACGGCAAGGTTACTTATGCGGCCGTAGGCGAGGCGCTAGGCATCGAGGCGGTCGATCCGCTAACGTGCCTTTAAAAAGAACCGTTTGAATAAAGCGCCACTCTACCGGAAGGCTCCCTTTCGGTAGAGTTTCCACGCTAATACAGGTGACCAAAGTATCGGGTGGCGGCGCTGCGACGGTGTTACGTCAATGGTTACACCTGAATGGCGACTGAGCTTGTGCATGATATAATCAAGACCGCCGTCAAACGTTGCGGCGCTGTTGATAACTCGGATGCCGCCGAGCGGCTTGCCTAAAAATCGCCGCAGAAACCATTTGAATTTTGCGGACAACCGTTTGCCTGAACTTGCGTTCGGTAGTGTGTATAAATCACCTTCCGGTTCAGGCGGCCCGTAAAGCGCCGTCAGGATCGCGTCGTAACGATCGGCATATTTCTCGACAATCTCCACTGAGCGCCCGTCAGAGCTTTCAGGGCGTAGCTCTGTCCGGTAGCTCTCGCGAAAGCCGCGCGCCCAAAACGCTGTGGAAGAAACGGGACTATCCAGTAGCGGCGCCGTTTGCGCGGCCATATGCGTCACGGCTTGACGCCTTGCGTCAAAGAGCCGTGATTTGATGGTCTCGTCCTTAGGAAACAAAATAATGCAGGGCTGCGCGAAGCGGCCCCATGTCATGGATAGAAGCGCGCGGGGGCTACACCTGTTTTCGAACGCTTTGATAGACATGATGGAGTATTTGCATGTCGTCTTTACGCCGTCTGCGTGGATCATTTCGTGATAGTATACGGCGGGGGGAATGAGCGCGTTTAGTAGCGCGCGGATCGGGTTTTTATGTGTTTTGCGGTAGCTGTCCACGATCACATAGAAATCGAGCATTTTGTCTGGATTATCCATATCGCGCAGGGAAGAGCCGTAATATACGAAAGCCTGTACGCGGCCTTCGTGCCGCGCTGCAATCGCGTCGCATACGGTTTTCACGCGCGGTGTTGGCGTTATCTGCTCAGAAAGCATTATGTCTGTTATGGGATCGCTCATGGCTAAGACACAAAGTTTACGGGCGGCGTGGCCGTTATAGAAAGACGCCCATTTGGCAGGGTGATTGATTCGCCATCAAGTACAGCTGGGCCATTATAAGCATACTCCAAGGCAGAAGCCGTAAAGCTTTCGATACCGTCTTTGGAGCGGTCTTTGTTTTTTCGGCCCATTAAAATACTGAGCATGTGGGGAAGTAGGTTCCGAGCTCCGTCATGGGCGAATGTCAATCGAACTGGGTCATCACCTTTGCCCCAAAAGGGATCAAGGCCAAGCATAAGGCCGGGCAGGGTGGTGACCAAGCTCGCGAGGTGGCTTGTGTTGATTTTTGCTGTGGTGTTTTGTTTGTGAATGCTGAGCGCAACGGGCGTTGGCGGCATCATCTCGTCCCTGATTGCGCGCGAACCTGCGACTCCGCGTAGGATTGTTGCGGCAACCGCCGCGGACCCGCCAATGCCGCGTCCATGCATCTTTTCCTTGCAGTAGTCTGTGGCGGAAGGGATGCCGCCTGTAGAAAATAGGAACCCGAATTGCGCGGACGCGCCGTCTATGTCGAGCTTTAACAGGCGTGTTTCATGCACCGTTTTTCTGCCTGTCTCCAAGAGAGTTTCCACATGCTTAACCGTCTTTTTTTTCACACCGATATTGCCTGCAACCTGATTAGTCATACCGCCCGGTATAAGCATAAAAGAAGGGTCTTGCTTGAATAGCTTGCGAGCCTGCATATAGGCCGTCATAACCCCGTGGGCTGTGCCGTCGCCGCCTTCTATACAGATGTACTGACAGTTCGATTTTGCCGCGTGTTTCATCAGCTTTGGAAGGTTTTTGAAATCAGTCACATAGTCTATGACATGATCTCCGGAAGTGTTGACCCTGGCCAAAAGAGACCCTTTGGTTTTCACAGTTTGGCTGTCTGGATTTACGAGAAAAAGCGTGTCCATGACGATGACTGTCTAACCCGAACGGCTTTTTAGGCTTTCTGTATTAACGCATAAAAATGCGCCTAATAAGAAAAATAGACTCAGAGGTATCGCGATAGCAGAGGCCACAGCCATGCCGCCAGAGGTCGCGAAAGTCGCCATAGCGCCGTCAATAATAAGGAATATGAAGCCCAGCGTAATGCCAACAATCAGGGCCTTGTCGCCTGTATCTTCGCGGCCTGTGCGCTGCATGATAGGGACTGCACAGAGTAAAAGAATAAGTGCGGCAAGGGGGCGGGTGATTCGGTGCATAAACCAAAACCCGTAAGCGAAACGAGGTTTTCCGCCAGAATTACCTTTTTCGCGGAAGTTTCTCATATCGCGGAGGGATAAGTCACGGGGTTCAGCCGCAAGGCGTGCAATGGAGGCAGGGGTTTGCTTCGTGTCCCACGGGATAGGGTTGGCTTGACGCAAGGCCATGCGGGGTTCGCCGTTCGATCCAGCGATAGGTAGGATTTGGACGTTCTGTAGCATCCACCCACCTTGGTTATAAATGGCAAACTCTGCCCAAATGGCTTCAATAACGGTGCCGCTTTTGTCGAGCGAAAAAAGCTCAAGGTTTGACAATGTGTTCATGTCTGGCCGGCCTGATACACGCACTATTTTGCTGCTATCTTCCATCCAAAGCGGGTTTTTGTCAGAAACGTTTTTAACCTTATATTCTGCGACGCCCCAGGCTTGGAGCGCCCGCACGGCGGGAGGCATCGCAAAATTAATGACGGTAATAGACGCAACACCTGCGAACAAAACAACTGGGAATAAGAGGGCAAATTGTTTTGGAGCCGATATGCCAAACCCTAGGAGCGCAACAAGCTCGTGATTGCGGATGAGTTTGACAAAGACGAGTAAGGTGGCGACCATGATTGTGAACATAAAAATGCGGTCAAAGATCACAGGCGCGCGGTAAATCATATAGCGGAAGGTTTCAGAAAACCCGCCCCCTTCGCCCATGATGCTGCCTGCGTTGGCCATAGAGTCGAGCAGTCCAATCAGTGTCAGGAAGCCGAAAACCGTAATGAGCCAAGTTGATAAAAAGCTCTTGGATAGATATGTTGCGAACTTCAACATTTACGGCGCGCTCGAGAGTGAAGACTTTATGGATTGAACACGATTTCTTATCGATTCGAACATGTGGTCGACATGGAAGGCAAATGTGGTGAGCGGCGGTTGGCTCATTTTATAGGCGCTCTTCCAAAACAAGAACGCGGCAAATATACCGACAACGCCGATGATAGACCATATACCGAGCCACGGCGGGATTACGCCTTGTGCACCTAGGCTTTGGCCAAACTCAAGCGCTTTTTGCAAAGACACAAGCATTATGACGCCGACAAATATGCCCGCAGATGAGGGGTTTCGCCCGTAATTGAGTCCAAAGGGTACGGCGATGAAGGGCAGTAAAATAAGGAGCATAGCGCGCCCAAGTCTCAGATGCAGGGCGGCATTGTTTACGGAGACATCTAGTTTTTCATAAACATCGCCGTGCCTGTTATTGTAGAGCTCAAGCGATGTAAGTTCGCGCTCATCTTCTCCGCGGCTTCGGAAGTTTTCAACCGTAGCAGCACCAGCAATGGCGCTGGCTTCAAAGCTAAAGTCGCCGTCCAGTTGGCGGCTTGGTAGTATTTGGTAGGTTTGTCCTTCGGCGAGGCGGAGGACGGGTTCATTGCTGCCTTCGCGAACCGAAAGCTGGCCTTCCTGCGCTGATGTGATGCGGATGCCGCCTGAGCCGTCATCGGCTTTCAGTTTTTGATAGATAAAGATTGGCCCTATGGCATTGCCTGGCTTTTCGGTTCCGGCGAAAAATGTCCAGTTGCCAACGGGAGTGAATGTGCCTTGTCTTAGGGCGGCGGTAAAGGATTGTTGCTTCACCATATGCACGACTTGGCGGTAATTGTAGCGGCCTACGGGTTGCATGTAGCCTTCAATGAAGAGGGTGAGGCCGGCAAAAATAGTAGCGATGAGCAAGAAAGGCTTTGTCATATGCATCAGCGATATGCCCGCGCCCATAGCGGCGGTGAGCTCGCTGGAACGGCTAAAGCGATCAACGGTAATAATGACGCCCAGCAAGAGTGCCATCGGTACCGCGATTCCAAGGTAATGCGGTAGCAAGTTTACAATCATAGACGTTGCATCACTTGCTGGATTTATAGAGTTTGAAACGACTTCAAATATACGCAAAAGCCGCTCTAGCAGCAGCACCGCTATGGCAAACACAATAAGGCCGCCAATGTTGATGGCGGACTTTTTGAGGAGATACTGATTAAGTCGGCCCATAGGGTGTCGTGTTGTAACTGTAAATTGAACTTTACAAAGAGGGTGGCACAATCATATGAGCCTTGCAAGGCCTCGCAGAGTGCCTGTACAGAAATTAAGGCAGCGCAGTGGCACATTTTTTCAAACTGAAATTATTTTCGAGTACGGGCGCGGCCTTTATTCTCTTATTGGGTGCGTTGATGGCTTTTGCATCAACCGCGAGCGCAGATCATGAGACCGGAGAACTTGAGCTTTACCCCGGCGACGAAGCTGATGTGTGTGACTACGCAGCCCTGCAAATTCGAGTGACTGTCAACGGTGTCACCCATGTTGGTATCATGAAGCTTGAACTCTATGACGGACCTGATCATTTTCCAAAAAAAGAAGGTCGAATCCGAGTTATCCGAATTCCGGCTATGGACGGACCCCAAACGATTTGTATGAATATTAGAAAACCAGGGACCTACGCGGTCACAGGGTATCATGATATTGATGGGGATCGAAAGCTTGACAAAAAGTGGAATTTCACGCCGAAGGAACCTTTGGGGATTTCTAATAATGTCGAAGTAAAAAGCCGCCGCATACCAGACTTTGAAGAGGCCGCTTTTGAGGTTGGTACCGCGGGTAAAAATATTGACCTCAATCTTGTTGACGTTCGTGCTAGGAAAAAGCAAAACGAGCGCGACGAAGACATGGACAAAAACGAAGACTAAGCTGCATTCCACATACGGTTCGCGGTTTTAGCCGCGGAGATAATGTGAGCGAAATTGCGATCAGAATAGCGCCCGTTCAAACGAAAGCCGATATGAAGGCCTTCGTCGAATATCCATATGCGCTCTATTCCGGTGAACCTAACTGGCGCCCGCCGCTTCGCTTTGAACGGGCGGCCCATATGTCGCCAAAATCTAACCCTGCCTTAGCTGATTTTGATATTGCCTATTTTTTAGCTTATCGCGGCGAAACTATTGCCGGACGAATTGCCGTTTTTATCAATGAGGTTCATCTCAAAACCTATGATGATAAGGCTGGGCATTTCGGATTTTTTGACTGCGAAGCCAGTCCGGAAACGGGCGCGGCCTTACTAGAAACGGCTAAGGATTGGATCTTGGCAAAAGGCATGGCTCGCATGGTGGGGCCGTTACAGTGGAGCGTTAATGACGAGTGCGGCGTGCTGATAGACGGGTTCGACACACCGCCCGTAATGATGATGCCTTATGGTAGGCCAGACTACCAAGCCATGTATGAGGCAGCGGGTTTCACCAAGGCAACAGACCTCTATGCGTTTCAAGCAGATTTGAATGCGGGTTACCCCCGTCCGCGCCAAACGCAGATGATGGTAAATTTGGCGGATAAAGATCCCGACATTGTCATACGGCCGTTAAAGACCGGAGAGTTTTTGAACGAGGTTCGCCTTGTTATGGATATTTTTAATGATGCGTGGTCAGAAAATTGGGGGTTCATTCCTTTCTCGAGCGCGCAAGTCACGCAAATGGCTAAAGACATAAAGCCGATTATTTTCAAAGAAGGTTTTTGGGTTGGCGAGATTAAAGGGGAACCGGCAGCGTTTATCTGGATGATCCCAGATCTAAATTCCGCTATTTATGATTTGGACGGAAAGCTTCTTCCATTTGGATGGGCCAAGTTGATCAAACGCTTGAAAGTCTCTGGGGTAAAGCAGGCTCGCATTCCGCTTATGGGGCTGCGTAAAAAACATCATAATACTCGAAAGGGGGTCGCTGTGGTGGCTAAACTGTCCGAAACGGTTTTTGAAGCTGCGCGAAATAAAGGCTATACCCATTGCGAACTGTCGTGGATTCTGGAAGACAATCAAAGCATGATCCGAATTTGTGAACAGGCAAGCGCCAAACGTTATAAAACCTACCGTATGTATGAGAAGACGCTGTGAGCGTGTCCGTCTTGATTTTGGCAGGGCAGCGCGAAGGCGTTGTTGATGCATTATGCGCGGAAGCTGGCGTAGAGCGTAAGGCCATTATCCCTATCAATGGGACGCCGATGGTCGATTATGTGCTGGACGCTCTCGAACAAGCGGTATTGCCGACGCCTTACCATGTCAGCGGATTTGACGCCTCTTATGACGCGCGGCTTGTGCAATCACCGAGCGCTCCGGGTCCAGCAGGTAGCGCGCTGGCCGCGTTGGAAGGCGATATAAATACACCTGTCCTCATCACGACCTGTGATCACCCGCTGCTGACGTCGCAAATGCTGGAGAGCTTTATTCAAGGCGCGCAGGATAATGGGGCTGATTTTTGTGTGGGACTGGCGGATAAAGATATTATTCAGCCTGCTTATCCTGATGTGAAGCGGACATACCTTAAATTTAAAGACCGTTCTGTGTCGGGTTGCAATTTATTCTATATTGCCAACCCCAGAGGCCTTGAGGCCATTCGTTTTTGGCAGCGCGCGCAGCATTTCCGCAAACGCCCAGTACGTCTGGCCGCTAGTGTCGGCTGGGGCGTTTTATTTCGATATGTCTTTGGCAGACTTACTTTGCGAGGCGCGTTTGACTACGCAGCGAAGCGGCTTGGTATTTCTGCAGCCCCGATCATTCTGCCGTTCGCCGAAGCCGCGATCGATGTGGATAAGCCGTCTGATAAGGCCCTTGTAGAAGCCATTCTAAAAGACCACAAAAAATGACTGCGGCTGGCACGGCGGACTTAACCGTCGCGACACAGTCGACTGTAGGTAAACGTATAGCCGCGAATACGGGTTTGATGCTCGGCGCGAAAGCTGTAGCGGCTTTCCTAGGCTTTATAACCCTCATCATCGCAAACCACGCCCTTGATAGTCTTGCCATCTTTGGCATCGTCTTGTTCGTACATGCTTACATGCTTTTCTTTTTAGAAGTTGCGACTTTCCAGTCTTGGCAGTCCCTTATTCGATTTGGCACGGATGACATTAAAAACTGCGATGTTCCGTCCTTTTCGAAACTGGTAAAATTTGGCGTGCTAATTGACTTGATTTCAGCGGTTGCGGCGTTTGTTACGGCGCTCGGCCTTTTCCAATTTGCCATGTGGATGATGACATTGTGGCCGGCCTTGGGGCCGAAACCCGGTAGCGGCGTAGCGCCCGGCACGTTGCAGCTCTATGTCTCTCTTTACTGCGTTATTGTTTTGTTCGGGCAGCAAGGGGCCTCTATTGGTATTTTTAGGCTTTTCGATAAATTTCGGGTCCTCGCCGTCAAATCTTTGGTTATGCCCGTATGCCGCCTTTTCGGCGCGGTCATCGCTTGGAAGTCAGGATGGGGGATCGAAGGGTTTTTGCTTGTTTGGTTTATTGCCTCACTGGCTGGATATTTGTTCTTGCCAGTCGCAGCATTGCTTGAATTACGCAGGCGGCACCTCATTGGGCCTATCCTCAAGGCAAAATTGAAGTTCAGGCGCCCGCGAGAAGGGCTTTGGGCCTTCGTCTGGAAATCAAATATCGACTCTACTCTGGCTGCGAGCTTTTTGCACCTGCCCGTGCTCTTGGTCATGATGGTGTTTGGCCCGGCCTTCGTTGCCGTCTTTAAGGTTGCAGATGAAATTGCGAAGCTACTGTCCGAAGGTGTAAAACTGCTCGACCAAGTGATTTACCCTGAACTCGCGCGGCTTGTGTCGAGCGGTGACAGTTCCAAAATTCTCCGTATTGTTACGCGCGCAGGATTGATGACACTGGCCTTGGGGCTCGCACTTTCTGCCATTGTAGCGCTTGCCGGGCCGCACTTCCTGAATGCAACTATGGGGGCAGGATATAGCGAATCCGTTGTCCTTACTATTTTGCTCGTCCTAAGCGCCGCAATTTTAGGCGCGGCAGCCCCGCTTTACCCCGTGTTCTACGCGGCTAATAAACCTGAGAGGGCGATCTATGCTCGGGCGCTTGGCTTGACGGTCTATATCGCTGCTTTCTTTGGTTTTAGCGCGGTAGTAGGACAAACAGCGCCAGGCTGGGCCGCTATTGCTGGGAACTTCGTCGCCGTTGTGGTCGTAGCTCTCTGGATCAAGCGAACCTTATCATCGGCTGTTAAGAAAGAGGAGATCGCAGCTCGCCTCTCGGAAACTGTACAATCTCGTTGCGCTGAGGAAGAATAGAGTATGCAAGAAAGCACAGTACCAGTAACAGCAAATCTGATCGGTAGTCGCTCCGTAAAAATTTGGGGGCTACCTCTCGCGCAGTGGCAAGAACGCGCACTAAATAAAGCCGGTGCGGTTTTAAACGGACCAAATGCAAACGTACATCTAAGCGTGAACTGGGTCTTGTCTTCCGCCTTATTGGCGGCTTTGATCAAACAGCCAAAAACGGCGTTGATCGTCGACGGCATTATTATTGCCATTCATAATGAGGTCTTCATTGATGCTAGCGACCTTATCGGTAAGAGCGCTGAAGGAGCCGATTTTGGTGATCTTACGCCAGTGTCTCCGGACGATATTGCAGGGTCTTATAATAAAGCTTTACGAAAATCTGAGCCGCCTTATGCGCTTAATGTGGATACCACGAAGGTTATAGACATAGAACGCCGCCAATATGGCAGCTCCTATAAGGGAATCACGGACTTTGTGACGAAGTTCTTTTGGCCAGTACCCGCATTTTATTTCACGCGGCTTTGCGCTTCGCTTCGCTTAACACCGAACATGGTCACAACGCTTAGCTTGATCATGACATTCGCGGCGCTTTACTTTTTCTGGCAAGGGCAGTGGGCGTTAGGGTTTATTACGGGATGGTTTATGACGTTCCTCGATACCGTGGACGGAAAGCTAGCGCGGACAACCATGACCTATTCCGCGTGGGGGAACATATATGATCATGGTATTGATCTCATTCATCCGCCATTTTGGTATTGGGCGTGGTTTGCGGGGCTTACAGGGTATGCGTGGGGTGCAACAGATGGCAGCGACCTCATGATGGTCGCGCTCCTTGCGATTTGGGCAGGGTATGTTGTTGATCGCCTGATTGAGGGGCTCTTCATTATGCTGCACGGGTTTCATATTCATGTCTGGCGGCCTATCAATTCAGGACTGCGGTTTATTACGGCTCGGCGAAACCCGAACATGTTTCTATTCATGATTGGTATTTTGTGTTTACCGGTTTGGCCGGAATCTGGGAAATACGGTTTTTACGCGGTCGCGATTTGGACATGGGCGTGCATAGCTTTTAACATCGGTGCCGTGCTGGTCTCTATGACTGTCCGAAAGCCTATTGAATCTTGGATGGATAAAAATGCCTGATAACAAACCTGCCGAGACTTCTCCTGACATTGGGCTCGTTATTTTTGATTTGGATTATACGCTCACGAAGCAGGGGACATGGGGCCGTTTTGTTTGGGTGGCCGTTAAGGCGCGCCCACATATTTGGCTTCCGTTATTGTTTAGCGCAGGGCTTGCGCAGTGGCGTTACAAGCGTGGTAAGCTCCCGCGTATTCGCGTTAAAATGGCTATGATGCGCTGGGCTATGGTCGGAAAAACGCGTGCAGATCTAACGGCTATGGCGGAGTCATTCGCAAAAAAGGACGTCACTTCAGGTTTTAAACCTGGGGCTATCGAGACATTCAAGCATCATGAAGCACGCGGTGACACGATCATGATCGCGAGTGCGGCAGTGGATATTTTGGTGGAGCCTATAGCGCGCCGTTTGGGAGTGAAATATTTTGTCGCCACGGATTTGGCGTGGGATGACCAAGACCGGCTTGAGCCATTCTTTGCCTCAGAAAATTGTTACGGGCCCGAAAAGCTTATACGAATTAAAAAAGTCATTGCTGAAAATCCAGTGCTAAAGGGGCTTGCGCCAATCATAGCGTATTCAGACAGTAAGGCGGACATGCCGCTTCTGGAGTTCTGCGAGTGCGGCGTCGCCGTTGATCCTAATGATAAATTTCGTAAAATCATCGAAGATAGCGAAACGATACGCATCGAGACTTGGAAATAAGGCGTTTGACCGCAGGGCGTACCATCAAGTTTTGCGACGTGATGCCGCTGCTGTTAAAGTTTGAAACGAAATCACACATATATCACAATTTCTTCATACTCTGGCTTCGGCATTGAATTGTTAAGCTTTTATGACATATGAAAAATAGTTGTCTCTCGACTATTGTTACTTTTCAACGTTTAGAAAAAGTTGTGCTCGCTGAAGACCGAAAAAATTGTTTGCCTATGTTAAAGGCGGAGACGGAATATGAGAGCCATAATTTTAAGCGCAGGCCGAGGTTCGCGGCTGTTACCCTTAACGACGGATCGACCAAAATGTCTTTTGCCAATAGGCATGACAACGGTCTTGGGCATGCAGCTTGACACTCTTTTCAAGTACGGAATTGAAAAGGTGACTGTCGTGACGGGCTTTAATGAGCATATGGTCGAGGAGGAAATCTCGTCTCGTCAGAATGGTGCGCACATCGAAACCTTATTTAATCCATTTTTTAAAGTGGCAGATAATCTTGCCAGTTGCTGGATGGCGCGAGCCGCCATGGATGAGGATTTCATTTTGATTAACGGTGATACGCTTTTTAGCCCTGCAATTTTAAAAGCTGTATTGGAAGCTCCGAAGGCCTCCATTTCTGTCACTATTGACCAAAAGGGACATTATGACGGCGACGACATGAAGGTATCTTTAGACGGCTCGCGCCTTACCGCAATCGGAAAAACGCTCATGCCACAGCAAACGCATGGTGAATCTATTGGCATGCTAAGATTTATGGGGGAAGGCCGCGATATTTTCCGCAATAAGCTTGCATCTATTATGCGAACTGAATCTGGCACAAAAAGTTGGTACTTGAGCGTCATTCACGGGCTAGCTCAGGCAGGTGTTGAAGTCTCGACTACAAATATTAAAGGCTCCACATGGGCTGAACTTGACACGCCAGAAGATTACGAAATATGCCTGTCATTGTTTGGCGGACATGAGCGCGCTCGCGAAAGATTTGCTGTCGTTTAGTGTGTTTGAGTAGGGAGTGGCCGGCAATGGGTGGTTGGCGACTTGCAATTCCGCCGCTAATATAAGATAGACACGCGATCACGCAGTCAGCGCGTGCGCGTAGATATAGAGGCATACATGGCATCCGCTGCAGAAAAACCTAAACACCTTACCAATCCCCGCCGCGCTTTTGTTAAACGCAACGGCAAAAAACTCGTCCGTAAGATTGCTAAAATTCAATCCGCTCAATCCGCTGTGCCTGATACGCCGCATATCGCTAATTCGCATTTCGATTTTTTGAGTGAGTTTACGGATAATTGGGAAGTCATTCGCGATGAGGCCAAGGAAGTTTTGAAGTTCCGTGACGCTATTCCGGGTTTTCAAGAAATTTCTCCGGATCAGTACCGCCTTGCCACCGAGCAAAATTGGAAAACTTTTGTGCTGTTCGGCTTTGGGCAACGCCTTGAGAAGAACACACTGCTAACGCCCAAAACGGCTGAAATTTTGGAAAAGGTACCGAATTTACAAACGGCGATGTTTTCAATCCTCGCACCAGGCTATCATATCCCCGCTCATAAAGGTGTAACTAAAGGCATTCTGCGTTCTCATATTGGCTTGATCATTCCTAAAGATCGCGAAAAATGCCGTATCCGCGTGGACGATGTTATTACCGCTTGGAAAGAAGGCGAAATATTCGTGTTCGACGACACGTATGAGCATGAAGTCTGGAACGAAACCGACGAAGAACGCGTCATCCTGCTCTTTGATTTTGACAGGCCCATGAAGTTTTGGGGACGTTTTTTAAACAAGACTTTCTTGAGCCTGATGAAGTTCTCGGCCTTTTATAAAGATCCTAAGAAAAACCTCGAAGATGCAGAAGCTCGGCTTGAAGCTGCGATCCGCCAAAATGACGCTAACCTCGAAGGCATGAGCGACCCTGCGGGATAAGCTTACTCGTGCGTCCTGATTTCAGTTTTTAGACGTCCGATGATAGTGGCATTGGGGGCTATGTTGCTCTGAGGAGTGAAATGCGTAATAGCATCCGTAGACCATAAATACTGGCCCTCAGATGGTTCATCTGCGTTGCATCTTTCAAAAATCAATATTCTGTTGCGCAGGGCGGCATTGTCCGTATCGATAAGAGCGAAAGAATCTTGCTTTTCTGTGGGGTAGGGCAGGTAGCCTTTTGGCGCGTCAGATAGTGCCGCCTTGCCCGGTTTCGGCCATGTGAAAATAGGGACATGACGAATAGGCCGCGAGAGATATATATCCGTGGTGGCATTCCGCAGAGTTTGGTCTCCGGATAATAGCCAGTTTTGCTCGACATTAAGGGCTTTGCTTATTTTCTTTAGTGCATTTCTGCGAGGGATATGACTCCCTGTTTCCCAGTTAGCGACTGTGGGCTGAGAAACGCCTGCTTCTAGGGCGAGCTGTGCTTGCGAAAGCCCTTGTTCGATTCGCGTTGATCTGATTCTTGCGTGTAGGTTATGCATAAGGACCTCGATTATTAGTTATACTAATAATACGTATGACAGGATATGCAAGGTAATTAGGCTGGCAATGTTATGATATTGTCACAATGTAAGGGTATAGGTTATAATTTGGGCTGTATGAACGTAATCTGAAAGTTCTCCTATTAAGAACATTACAAAAATGTTATTCGTAAAACTAATGATTTGCCTTGAATTCGCCTTATTTGCACTTAAATTTGTAGTGGGCGGAAAACTAACAGCTGTGTTCAGGGACGGATGCGGCGCAATTAAAAGAGTTCATTATGAAAAATGATTTTTGTACACGTGAAGGCGCAGAGCGTCTAAAACTTCAAATCGAAGCCTATTGGGCTGAGCGTGGGTGCGATGTCTCAATCGACCTTGTACAAGGTGGGTTTTTACCGTCCATGCGATCAGCCAGAACTGACGTTCGGTCAAATATGATCAATGGCGTACCAACAGCATCGACCGAAAACTTCGCTTAAAGGGGTAAGGCTTTGATCGCTTCCGGTAAGTCTCGGAAGCGCCGTAACACTCTGTCTGCCCGCAATGTTGCGGGCGGAGTATCCGCATAGCCATACCCCATAAGAATAACGGGAATGCCTGCGTTTCGGGCGGCAAGAACATCCGGAAGGGCATCTCCAATCATCACAATGTTTTTAGCGTTTTTGTGTCCTGTCGCTGCAAAAATATGCTCAGGGGCTGGCTTGGATGTAAAGCCGTCCTGTGAACCGATAGTCCGTTCAAAGAAACGGGTCATGTTCAGGGCCTCGATTAGTGGCCTTGCTAAATATCCTGGTTTGTTGGTGCATACCGACAGGCGTGCGCCGGCGCCGCGAAGTTCATGTAACGTATCTATTACGCCAGGAAATGGGCGGCTAAGCCTTGCAATGTCCTCAGCGTATAGTTTCAGGAATAATGCGAGCAGTTCATCGGCGCGTGCTACAGTGACGGGCTTTCCGGCTCTTGCAAAAGCCTCATTGATAAGCGCTCTGGCACCAAAACCGACACGGTCTCGGGCGGCGGTATAGTTTGTTTCTTCCAGTCCATCTTCAGCGATCACCAAGTTGAGGACGCGCACCAAATCTGGGGCCGTGTCAACTAAGGTGCCGTCTAAATCAAAACAGATCGATAAATTTCGTAACTCAGGCATAGATTCCTTGATTCCATCCGTGCATGTTTAAACATCTTCCGCTAAAGAAGCCCAAAATATTGAGCCGTCGAATCGACGCATATACATAAAGAGAGTGTAACATGAAACAAAAACGCGCAGCCATCATTCTTGCGGCGGGGAAAAGCACTCGAATGAAGTCAGTTCGCTCGAAGGTTTTGCACCATGTTGGCGGCCGTTCCATGCTCTCTTGGACTGCGGCACTTGCGCGCTCTGCTGGTGTTGATCGTTTGGTCTGCGTTGTCGGCGAAATGAACGCGGATGTACGGGCTGAAGCGGAAAGCCTCGGCCTTGATATTGCCGTGCAGGAACCGCAGCGCGGAACCGGACATGCAGTGCTTTGCGCGAAAGAAGCACTCGCGGGCTTTGAGGGCAATGTCGCCGTTCTATACGCAGATACGCCGCTCATCCAAGACCCTACACTCGAGTCAGTCTTTGCCGCCATCGAAGGCGATAAGGATGTGGCCGTTCTTGGATTCGTCCCAGATGATCCGGGCGCTTACGGGCGTCTTATTGAAGAAAACGGCGAACTGACGGCGATTGTTGAAGCCAAAGAAGCGACGCCAGATCAGCTCGCTGTGCGTTTGTGCAATAGCGGCGTGATTGCGGCCACTAACGAAGATATGTTCTCAGCACTCGCACGCGTTACCGATGATAACGCCAAGGGCGAATATTATCTCACTGACATTATAGAAATTCTTCGCGGCGATGGCCGCAAAGCTGTGGCTGTACATGCGGACGCGATGGAAGTCCTCGGCGTCAACTCCCGTGTTGATTTGGCTATTGCCGAGAAAGCATTTCAGGCCCGTACTCGCGCATCTATGCTGGAAAACGGCGTGACGCTGCATGACCCAGAGACGACCTATTTCTCATACGATACGGTCATAGCCAATGATGCAACGGTCGGCGCGAATGTTGTGTTTGGCCCCGGAGTTAGTGTTGCGGCCCACGCGGTTGTTCACCCGTTTTGCCACTTAGAAGGCGCTAATGTGGGCGAGGGCGCACAGATCGGCCCGTTTGCACGCCTAAGGCCCGGCACGGTTATGGGCGAAGGCAGTAAAGCCGGAAACTTTGTCGAAACCAAGAAAACCACTGTCGGCAAGGGCAGTAAGCTCAATCACCTATCTTATCTCGGCGACGCTGTGATCGGCGAAGGCGTTAATGTCGGCGCAGGCACGATTACCTGTAACTATGACGGCTATTTCAAATACACGACCACCATCGGGGACGGCGCCTTTATCGGCACAAACTCGTCGCTTGTTGCGCCCATCACAATCGGCGCAGGTGCGTTTCTCGGCTCTGGCGGCGTGGTGACCAAAGATGTTCCCGCTGATGCCTTGGCCTTGGCGCGGTCTGAACAAAGTAATAAAGAGGGATGGGCCAAGCGCTATCATACAGCCCAGAAGAAACGAAAAGCCCAAACTGCCGCTAAGAAAGATTAGAACCCATGACCCAAGCCAAGGAAAATGCCGCGCTCGCAGCGCTAGATTTTGTTGAAGACGGAATGACACTTGGGCTGGGTTCCGGCTCCACGGCTGAAATTTTTATCGAAAAACTTGGCGAACGGATTGCTGGCGGGCTTAAAATACAGGGCATCCCGACATCACTGGCCACGCAAGCGTGCGCCAAAGAAAACGGCGTCCCGCTTGTGGATGTAGACAGGGTTAGCGGTATTCACCTGACCATTGACGGCGCAGACGAAGTCGATCCTCTGTTTAATCTTATCAAGGGCGGCGGGGCGTGCCTATTGCGGGAAAAAATCATTGCTCACGCGTCTGACCGCATGGTGGTGATTACGGATAATTCTAAAATTGTGGAAAAGCTGGGCGCGTTCCCATTGCCCATCGAAGTCGATCCGTTTGGTATGGCGCTCACGGCGGAACAGATTTACGTCGCGCTCAAAGAATCTGGCTGCGAAGAAGGGCAGACTGTCCTGCGGCAAAAGAAAGACGGCTCAGGCCCTTTAATCACAGACGGCGGACATTATATTTTAGACTGTAAATGCGGTATTATTCCCAATCCTGGCGAAACCGCTCATCTGCTGGATCAACTGCCGGGCGTCATGGAGCACGGCCTGTTCATTGATTTGGCTGATGTGATCATTGTCGGCGAAACCGATCACGCCCGCGTAATGGAGCTGTCCCGTGAGTAAATTTGACTACGATCTTTTTGTAATTGGCGCAGGCTCAGGCGGTGTTCGTTCTGCTCGTATGGCTGCGCAGCTTGGCAAACGCGTCGGCGTGGCCGAGGAAAGCCGCCCTGGCGGGACATGCGTAGTGCGCGGATGCGTGCCGAAGAAATTTCTTGTCTACGGCGCGGATTATGGCGCATCGATTAAAAAAGCCAAAGGTTATGGCTGGAGCGCAGAAAATGTGTCCTTTGATTGGCCCACTTTGCGCGATCATATTCAGACCGAAGTCTCGCGCCTCTCTGGTATCTACGCCGGAATTTTGGAGCGCAACGGCGCGACGCTCTATTCCGAACGTGCTGAATTCGTAGATGCAAATACTGTGCGGCTGACGACAAGCGGAAAGACTATCACGGCTGAGACCATTTTGGTGGCTGTCGGCGGCCGTCCATGGATGCCGGGACTTAAGGGCGCGGAACATGCAATTACGTCTGATGAAGCCTTTGTTCTTCCGAAGCTACCCGAACGGGTTTTGGTTGTTGGCGGCGGTTATATTGCCTGTGAGTTTGCCGGAATTTTCGCAGGTCTTGGCGTGAAAACGGTGCAGGCTTATCGTGGTAACTCTTTACTCAACGGTTTTGACGCTGATGTTCGCCGTGTTGTTGACCGCGTACAGGATACAAATGGTATCGATTTGCGCTTCGGCGCGTCCCCGACTGAGATCAAGAAGGTTGGCGGCGGCTACAAAGTCACCTTTGATGACGGCACGCAAATGGGTACTGACCTTGTCATGATGGCCACAGGCCGCAAGCCTCACACAATTGGGCTTAAGCTCGAAAAAGCGGGTGTCGAAACCGATAAAAACGGCGCGGTGATTGTGGATGAGTTTTCTCAAAGCACGGTTGCAAACATCTACGCTGTAGGCGACGTTACCAACCGCGTGAATCTCACGCCTGTAGCGATCCGCGAGGGTATGGCGTTTATCGACACGGTCTTTAACGGTAAACCTAGAGCTTATGATCACACGGATATTGCCAGCGCGGTCTTTACACGTCCGCCTGTTGGCTCCGTTGGGCTCGGCGAGGGCGAGGCCCGCACACTACACAAAGACATAAAGGTCTACGAAACTGACTTCCGGCCTATGGCGAACATATTGTCGGGCTCAGAGCACCGCTATTACATCAAGGTTATAACGGCTGGCAAAGACGAAAAAGTCGTCGGCGTTCACATCGTGGGTGATTATGCCGGCGAAGTCATTCAGGCCGTCGGCATAGCGGTGAAAGCTGGCCTTACCAAGGCAGATTTCGATGCTACATGCGCCGTTCATCCCACAATGGCCGAAGAGCTTGTGACGCTCACTGAACGCAAAGAATAGAGACTACCATGCATGATATAAGAGCCATTCGCGAAAACCCGGAAAACTTTGACACGCTTCTCGCTAAGCGCGGACTTGAGCCGCTATCAAAGAAAATCCTCGACCGCGACGCGTTGATCCGCAAGGCGCTTCAAGTGGTGCAAGAAGCGGAAGCTGCGCGCAATAAAAACTCTAAACTTATCGGCCAAGCTATGGGCAAGGGCGAAAAAGAGGAAGCAGAACGTCTAAAAGCCGAAGTGCAAGGCGCGAAGAACGTTATCGCTGCCATGGGCGCGCAAGTCGACAGCGAGAAGGCCGCTTTGCAGGACATGCTTGCTGGTATTCCTAACCTGCCATTCGAAGACGTTCCCGAAGGAGAAGATGAAAGCGGCAACATCGAACTCCATAGGTGGGGAACGCCGCGTAAATTCAATTTCGAACCCAAAGCCCATGATGATTTAGGCGCTGACCTCGGCATGATGGATTTCGAAACCGCCGCGAAAATGAGCGGGTCTCGGTTTGTGGTGCTGAGCGGAAAGCTGTCACGTCTTGACCGCGCGCTAGCCGCACTGATGCTAGATATTCAGACGGAAGAACATGGGTATGAAGAGACTACACCGCCGTTAATAGTTCGCCAAGAAGCCCTGTATGGAACGGGGCAACTTCCAAAATTTATGGAAGACCTATACTTAGGCATGAGTGAAGGTGAGCGCGCTAAATTAAGTAATGCGGCCTTAGAACCCTTAAATGGTACTGTTGAACAGCTCGGTTTATCTCCTGAACAAAATGTCTTAAATTTGGTGAATGAAAGTTACGCGAAAGCCGAAACTCAAGAGGCCTTCTTTCTCATCCCAACCGCCGAAGTGTCCCTCACAAACATTGTGCGTGAATCTATCCTCGATGCCGAAACTCTCCCTAAACGCATGACGGCGCACACGCCGTGTTTCCGTTCCGAAGCGGGGTCTGCGGGGCGTGATACCAAGGGCATGATCCGGCAGCATCAGTTCAACAAGGTTGAGCTTGTCTCTATTGTAAACCCCGAGGAATCCGAAGCCGAACATAAACGTATGTTGGGGTGTGCTGAAGAAGTGCTGAAACGCCTTGAATTGCCATACCGCGCCGTAGAGCTTTGCACAGGCGATCTTGGTTTTGGCGCGCGCCGCACGTTCGATCTCGAAGTTTGGCTCCCGAGCCAAGACACATACCGCGAGATCAGCTCGATCTCTAACTGCGGAGATTTTCAAGCTCGCCGTATGAATGCTCGCTATAAACACGCCGCGAAAGACAACCGCTTCGTCCATACGCTCAACGGCTCTGGCCTTGCTGTCGGCCGCACGCTCGTTGCCGTATTGGAAAACTACCAAAACGAAGACGGGACGATTACTGTGCCCAAAGCGTTGGTGCCGTATATGAACGGCGTTGAGGTTATTGGCGGGTAATAAAGCTCTGTCATCCTGGACGTTTGTTTGCTTGCAAACAATAAGATCCGGGACCTCGAGAGGCGCCATCGCAAGCGATTACTGCGAGATCCCGGCGCAGGGCCGGGATGACGGATATTTTGAGAAAGTGAAGCATGAGAATACTTCTAACCAATGATGACGGCATAAATGCGCAGGGGCTTGTTGTTTTGCGGCGTATCGCTGAGCAGCTCTCTGATGATGTTTGGATTGTCGCGCCAGATACGGAGCAGTCCGCAGCGTCTCGCGGCGTATCGCTCCATAACCCAGTCAAAATCCGCAAAGTCGAAGATAAGGTCTTTTCTGTCTCTGGCACGCCGACGGATAGCGTCATTGTGGGACTACGGGAAATATTAGACGATAATCCGCCTGACCTTATTCTGTCCGGTGTGAACCGCGGGCAGAATTTGGCCGAAGACGTGACATTTTCAGGCACGATCGCCGGCGCGCTTCAAGGCATGCAAATGGGCATTCCGTCTATTGCTTTATCACTTGCGCGCGGCTTCCAAGGCGCGAAAAGTTTGCCTTGGGAAACGGCGGAGCATCACGGGCCGGAGCTGCTAAAAAAACTCATCAAGCAGGGCTGGCCTGACAATGTTGTGCTCTCGATCAACTTCCCTGACGCCGCGCCCGAAAAGGTCAAAGGCGTCTTGATCACCCGCCAAGGTCACCGTGATTTCCAAATGAGCGGTATCGACAAACGCTCACACCCGCGCGGGGGCCATTATTTTTGGCTGACTTACGGCGCGGCGCGCTCGAACCCGCCGCAGGGCACAGATTTGCGCGCGATTTATGACGGCTATATTTCCGTGACTCCTCTGCATACTGATTTGACCCATTTTGATACCATGGCCTCGCTCCAAGAAGCGTTTAGCACGTAAGTCATATGTTTGATCCCGGCCTTATGGACATGATTATGCGACTACGGAGCCGAGGGATTTTTGATACGGATGTTCTGCGTGCAATAGAAACCGCTCCGCGCAAACATTTCGTTGGTGATGATTTTTGGGACAAGGCGTATGCAGATCGCGCTCTACCGATTGCTTGCGGGCAGTCAATTTCAGAACCGCTGGCTGTTGCCATGATGACGCAAGCGCTTGAAGCTAAGCCCGACCATAAGCTGCTCGAGATCGGTACAGGCAGCGGCTACCATTCGGCGGTTCTCTCTCGTATCACTAAGCGCGTATATACGGTGGAACGTTATCATCAACTTTTGAACTTGGCCGAATCGCGGTTTCAAAAGCTGGGCTTTACCAATATTGTGACGCGCCACGGGGACGGGCGATATGGGTGGAACGGACAAGCGCCTTTTGACCGCGTTATTGTCACTTGCGGCGTCAATTCTCCGCCCAAAGCGCTGCTGAAACAAGTGGCGTCTGGCGGCATCCTTATCGCCGTGGTCAAAGGGCAGTTAATGCGGTTCACGCGCGGGCAATATAAGTTCAAAGAAGAGACCATTTTGCCGCTTGAGCTTCCGCTTTCTGAGATAGGTAAGTCACACGTTCTTTAACGAGGCTTTACGCTTACGGTCTTGCGACTCGCGCGCGGCGGGTCTAAGAAGCCGTATAAATAATAATTCTAATGGAGGCCATTATGGCACGGGCAAAAATCGCACTCATCGGCGCAGGAATGATTGGCGGCACGCTCGCTCACATCGCAGCACGCGAGGAGCTCGGCGACGTTGTCATGTTCGATATTTTCGAAGGCACAGCCAAGGGTAAAGCCCTCGATTTGGCCGAAGCGTCTCCTGTCTTTGGTAAAGACTGTAATCTTAAAGGCACAAATGATTATGCTGATATTGCGGGCGCAGATGTCTGCATCATCACGGCGGGTTTTCCTCGTAAGCCGGGCATGGACCGTAAAGACCTTGTCGGTAAGAACCTTGGCGTGATCAAGCAAGTCGCGGAAGGCATCAAAGAGCATGCACCGAAAGCGTTTGTGATCTGTATTACTAATCCTCTTGATGCCATGGTTTGGGCGTTGCAAAAGTTCTCAGGCTTACAGCCGCGTAAAGTTGTTGGTATGGCCGGCGTTCTTGATAGCGCGCGTTTCCGTTGGTTCCTTGCCGAAGAATTTGGCTGTTCTGTTCAAGACGTACATGCGTCTGTTCTTGGCGGCCACGGCGACACAATGGTGCCGCTAACACGTTACTCCACAGTCAACGGGGTGCCTCTTCCTGATCTGATCAAAATGAAATGGACAACACAAGAGCGCATCGACGCAATCGTTGACCGTACCCGTAAGGGCGGCGGCGAAATCGTTGGCCTACTGGGTAATGGTTCTGCGTTCTACGCCCCTGCGGAAAGCGCTATTGAAATGGCGACATCTTATCTTCGCGATAAGAAACGTATCTTGCCTTGCGCAGTGCGTTTGTCGGGCCAAATCGCTGGTGTTCGCGGTCTGTATGTGGGCGCGCCCGCTATGATCGGTTCTCGCGGTATCGAGAAAGTCATGAATATCCGTCTTAAAGCAGACGAGCGCGAAATGTTCATGAAATCAGTTGCTGCGGTTGAAAATATCATCGCTGAGTGTCAGGAAATGGAACCTGCGCTTCGCGATTAGGTCTAAGGCCATATTTATTTATCCCGCCCAATAAAGCGGAACTCAATATTAGTCCGTCTCTTTTTGAGACGGGCTTTTTTGCGAGTGGAGTTTGAGGGCGAAGCCCAGCTCATCCACAGGCGCATGGTCGCTATGATCGTTCTCTTATTGAAGCGCCGCCAGAAATCAGGCACACGGCCTTTATGAGTTTGCTCTCAAAAATACTGACGGCTGGCGCGCGGATATTTGGTCCGCCGCCGAAGATTGATCTGGACGGCGCGCCCGGCCGGATCGAACCTGCGGGCGTGACCGCCGCATTGATCGCGCTTGGGGCCAAAATGGCGAAGTCGGACGGTGTGGTCACAGCAGACGAAATTGCGGCTTTCAAACGTGTTTTTCAGGCTAGCCCTGCGGACGATGCCATCATCGGGCGGTTCTTTGATCTCGCGCGGCAAACCACTTATGGATATAAAAGCTACGCCTCTATCGTTGCAAAACGGTTTCGGGCGCAACCTGCCGCGCTTGAAGATGTCATGGACGGACTGTTTCATATTGCGCTCGCGGATGGCATCGTCACACACGATGAGCTTGAGTTTTTACAAACGGTTGGCGACATCTTTGGGTTCTCTGAGCGAGAGTTTCAGCGTATCAAAGTCGCGCATATAGGCCGCGCTAAGGATGACCCATATTTGATTCTAGGGATCGACGAGGATGTTACAGACGGTGAGCTTAAACGAGCGTACCGCAGAATGGCGGCAGCCAACCATCCTGACCGAATGGTAGCACGGGGGCTGCCAAAGGAACTCACGGGGCTTGCCAACCACAAAATGGCGATGGTGAATAAGGCCTACACAGAAATTAAGCGCCAAAGGGCGGCACAAGGCTTACCGAAATTACATGAAGGTGGCTATTGACCTTTTTAGTGTAAGCTACGACATTGACCTTATGACACGCACTTTTTATATTTCTGGCCAAACAAGCCTTCTACAAAATATTTTGCGCACGCTTTTCGTTGCCGCTGCCGCGGTAGGCGGATTGTTTGTCCTTGCGGCATCGGCGGCTTTTGCCTTCTTTATCGCGGCAGGGCTGTTGATTATTGGTGTTCTAACATTTGCGTTTTTCAAATTACGCGCCAAGCTTTTTGGGCGTCCATTTGGCCCGCAAGTGCAGTTTGAAAAGGCCCGCGCCGAAATGGAAGCAGCCCTTGGCGTCGCGCCGTCTCCTGCGGGTTCCGCAAAAAAGAACGCCGCTAAAACTGATGGCCCGATCATTGACGCGCACCAAACGCCTCACGGTTGGTCAGTCGACGACTAATCAGTTTTGCGCTTTGCTGGCTCAATGTCGGCGATTGTTAGCGAGCCTTTATAGGCGGCGATGACTCCGGCTAAAGGCACTCTAATCTCGACGTCAAAGTGAAATATGCCGTCTTTCTCATACTCGAAACTTGTTCCGCGCGGTAATAATGCCTTTGGCATGGGGCATCCAAGGATAAACCAGCGGCGCGGGATGAAGTGCAGCTCATCCCCTTTTTTCACAATCGCCATGGCGACGCTAAGCGGGCCAAACCGTTCTATCATGAGGCGTGCATTGCGCCCTTTTCCGGCGCTAAGCTGGCTCTTAAAGCCTTTGCCGTCAAAACTGCGCTCCCATTTTTCACAGGAGGGAGCCGCGCTTATTGTCACCGTGATGGGCACTTTACCCATACTGGTATGGATTTTCAGGCTTTTGCGTATGAGCCCTGCGAGAATGTTTTTATCATACCGCGTTGTAGCTTGTCCGTTCCAGACTGTTTGAGCATGTCCGCTATGAAGAACTTTTAAGGACGGCGGAAGGTCTTCGAATACCGGGCCAAGAACCGTGCGAAATAGAGACGTGGTCATGATCAGTCGTCTCTACGCCCTGTTAGGCGAAAGAGTGTGGTTTCAATATCAGTGTCCATAAATTCAAAGCCGGATTTAAGGGCCTTTTCTGGGCAGACGTTCTGGCTTCCCATGAAAATTTCTGTCCCTAACCCGCCGAGGAGGCACAGGGCAAAGGATGGTATTTTTACCAAAGTCGGGCGGTAGAGCGCTTTGGACAGCGCTTGGGTGAAGGCTTTGTTCGTGACGGGATTAGGCGCGGCGGCGTTAACGGCGCCGTCTATCTCGGGGCTACTCATGATGTGATGGATAAGCCGGACAATATCGCGCCGAGTGATCCAGCTCATGATTTGCTTGCCTGTGCCAAGCACGGCCCCTCCGCCAAGCTCTGTCGGTACAAGCATTTGGCCAAGCGTGCCGCCGTCTACGTCTAAAACGATGCCTGTACGGAGCAGGGCGGTTCTTATGCCGCTTTGGCGGGCCTTGGCTTCCCATGCGAGACAGAGTGACTGGGCGAAGCTGTCATCGTTTCGAATGTCGTCTTGCTCGCGGGCTGCGTCAGGGCATTCGCAGCCATAAATGCCAATGGCAGAGCCGCTGATCAATAGGGCGGGTTTTACAGTAAGGCGCTTGATTAAAGCATTGATTTGACTCGTGATGGCAATCCGGCTGTCCATCATGTTCCGGCGATGCTTGCGTGTCCAAAGGGCGGCAATAGGCGCGCCCGCTAGGTTGATGACCGTTTCAATTTGGGCCTCATTGGGGAGTTGATCTAGGTTCGTGATGAGTTTGACGGGCGCATTTAAGTGCGCGGCGTGAGCCGTATCGCGCGTAAGAACTGTTACATCATATCCGGCTTTTTGCAGAGCGGGAATAAGCGCGCGTCCAATGAAGCCCGTGCCGCCAGTGATAAGGACGTTATGCGGAGCTTTTACACGCGGGAGAGCGGCCGCCTCTTTATTGTTATGCAACCTACTCAGTCTCATGGAGGCATGAAGGTCGCGAAAGCCAAATATCATGACGGCGATAGCGGCGGCGAGCATCATCCAGCCCCATAGGCCATGATCTGCGCGCAGCATGGCGCTTGGCCCCTTACTCCATCCCAGAAGCACGGGAGCAAGGCCCATCAATATAGCGCCGTAGTTCAGCGCCATGAGGGTGTGTAAAACACGTTCAGTGGCGGGAAGGGCGCGGGTTTTATCTTCCTCGACAAAGTCTTTAAGAGTGATAATGAGTTCAGCGCCGAGGATTATCGCGAGGGTAATCGCGAACATACCGCGCGGTTCCCAAAAGCTGAGCGCCGCAAATATAACGGCGTAGAATAGATTGCGTATGCCGTGGAGCCGTAACTCATGGCGCTGTGATGTGCGCCAAGCGAGCCGTTCCTTGAGTTCATGATGATAGAGCGTATCGCCCGCGCCCATACAGAGCTGCGCGGCAATCAATATCCAGAGGAGCGTGGTCATTATATGTCCTTGCGAAAGGGCTATGCGCTCGCCGCTAAATATCCGGTGATTGCGGCAATGCTTAAAAATACGATCCAAGACTTGTGGCGGCCTTTGCCGACAATGATGGGGATGAGGCCTGTGGTGCCAAACAAGATGGCACACATCCAAAGGAAGCCCGTTAAGGCGCCCCCTGGAACAAAATGAATGTAGATCATAAGTCCGGCGATGGCCCACCACGCAAGGCTGGTAATATGCCAAGCAAAGCGCAGGGTTTGTTTAGCAAAGGTTTGGCTGCCCTTTGGGACAGGCAGCCTCTCTTGGGCAATGATTGGCCCAATGAGCCATTTCTCTCCGAGATAAGAATGAGCAAGGCCTATGAAAATTGTGAGGGCGGCGGCTAATAAGAGCATGGGTTAAGACCTTTCATCGCAAAACATCGCGGATTGATAAATAAGACAGCCAAGATATTTGTGCTCAACCTTTAAGAAAAACTCGAACCATCCGTCGCCGTGATCCGCGTGGCCAACTGTCAATTCACCGGGGCAGAGCCATTTTGGCAAAGGGATGCGGCGGCCAAACAGGCGCAATATGTAACGGTCGCTCTTAAAAAGAAGCGCGTCATCATCAATCTCGAGCCTCAAAGTCATGCTGATGCCAAACCCGACATATTCTTCAAGGCCGGTCGGGCCAGAAAACTGTTTGGAACTATGGATGATTTGCGGGAAGCCTTTTTCAGTGGCGTATTGCCGTGTCCAAAACTGGCCATTGCTGCATTGGTCTTCGGTTACGGTGACAATCGCGGCCTGTTCATCTTTGACACACGGCAAGGGAAGGGGCGCGCCAAACGGTCTTAAGAGGTGGGACAGTAGCCATCCGGCAGGGCTGTGCAATGTTGAGACAGCATAGCCGCGGTAAACGGTGCTTTGTCCATGTAGAAGGCGTTTGGAAAATCGCTCTCTGACGGCTGTGGGAAGGCTTTGCCAGTTCTCGCGTCCTAAAAGGCGGCGAAACCGAGTGTCGCCCAAACTGTTTACATTATATGCCGTCTCATTATCGGCGCAATTAACAGCGGCGTTTTCAAGGCAATAATGCGGAGCGGGCATGATGTTACTCTTTCGCGGGGCTAACTTTGAGGTGGTTTATCTTTTTTACCGCCAACGAAACTCAGGAGGCCGACAATTTTGTCGCCCATTTGAATGAGACGGTAGAGAGTTCCCGTCGGTATTGACTGCATTTGTGTGTACCAACGATCCATCGTGGCGGTAAATTCCTGCATGCGCTGTAATCTTGCGCGCTGCTCATCAGAGACTTGTGGGTCATTCTGTGCCGAATTGAGACAGAATGTGAGTGTTTCAAGGGCCGGATCGATCTCACGGGTCTTCCTTTCACCGGCGACTCGCTTGGCAATTTCCCAAACATCAGTTTCGGCGGCATAATAATCGCGGCGATCTCCGGCAAGCGGAACTCGCCTAATGGTCTTTATGACCAGCAGTTCTTTGAGAGAGTTAGACACGTTTGAACGCGCTACTCCCAAGATATTGCTGATATCTTCGGCGTTGAGAGGGCGCTCTATTATATAAAGTAAGGCATGTATCTGCGCTACAGTGCGGTTTACACCCCATGTGCCGCCCATATCGCCCCAGTGAAGAATAAAGCGCTGTACGGCCTCTGGGAGGTCTTCAAGAGGGGGTGTGTTTGAATTTCTTGTAATTTCTGTCATAACAGAAATGTCTGGCAATAGTGGAACTCATGCAAGAGGCCAATCTGACGCAGAGGTAGAAAGGACTAGGGGGACTATGAGATGGATCAGAGATATTACTCCCTGAAATAAAAATTACAAAAATTTTAAGTTCGTAAAATTCTGGCCCGTTACTTGCAAAGACTGTCTCGTAGTAAACCAAAATCAAACAGGGGCGACTTATGCGCATACTCTTACTAGGCACAGCAGCGATAGCACTTTCAGGGTGTTCATGGTTCGGTGGATCAAACTATTACGGGCCACAGGCTCATCAGGGACAAGGCTATTACGCCAACACTCCTGCTAACACAGGCGGTGCTTGTTGTGACAATCTCAGCAAATGGAATGTCGAAGGCGCAGTAGGCCAAGAATTTATGGTCGGTGGTGACTTCACTACTCCAGGCGATGTTACAGCTCTACCAGGTGTAACTCTACCGGAAGTGTCTATGAAAGACGCTTATGATGCTGGTATGCGTTATGAACTAGGACTATCAAAAACATTGAACCCAAATCGTAAGTTCACACTTATGGGTTCATACTCGACAGCTGAAGGTAAAGACGTTGCTATCGCATCATCAACAGCCACTCCTGCTGACCAAATTCGCGGTAAAGCTAGCGATTATACAACATACGGTATTGAAGCGGGATTGCGTCAGTATTTCACGCCAAGCCGTGCACCGCTTGTCAAAGCAATTCGTCCTTATGTTGAAGGTAAAGTCGGCGCTGTTCAGGTTGATGATATTAATTTGACTAACGCACGGACAGTTGGCGGAGCACCAGGCGTTGTTAACGGCGGTACAATTGCAATGTATGAAGGCGGCTGGGTTCCAACTGCTGCAGGCATGGTCGGTATCGAAGCGCCAATTTTTAAACGCGCAACACTTGGTCTTGAAACAGGCATCCGTTACCGCGGCGCGCTTGATGGTGACCAAACCGATCTTGGTACTGGCGGCGGACTAGCGGCCCTTAATGGACTTAACAATGGTAGCGAAAACTGGTCTGTACCAGTAACACTTCGTGGACGCTTCCGCTTCTAGAGCGAAAGCTAAACTCTATCAGTCGGCTCTCGGGCTGACGCGATGATTAAGCCCGGCGCGGGGTATACGCAAGCCGGGCTTTTTCATGCTTGGTATTTATGGGCTGATAAGACACAAAGTTTTATCTCGAAATTGATATTTAGGCTAAATTTCGCACGTTTATGGGCATGCAGACTTGTGATGTACAGGCAAGGGAGCCTCTGATAGGATATTGATGGCGAAAGACGTCGAAATCCCGCTTAACCCCCCTTGCGTTTTATTTGTGGCTGGCCTAAAGAGCCGCTTGAATTTTAAGAGATTCCCGTGTCGCCGCCGTTTGTGCGGCGATTTGCGTAAAGAGCGCATCGGGACAGGGGTAAGCCCCGATAGAAAAAGGACTGAAAACCATGGCCGATATTTGTCTTGATGTGGTTGTAAGAGATAACACTGGAACGGGCGACGCTCGTGCAATTCGTAATGATGGCGGAATTCCTGCTGTGCTTTACGGCGGCGGCGAAAAGCCCGTAGCTGTTTCAATTCGCAAGAATGAGGTTTTAAAGGCGATCAATTCCGGTCAGTTCCTTGCGAACATGATCGAAATTTCTCATGATGGCGCAAAACAGAAAGTCATTACAAAAGACGTTCAGTTCCACCCTGTCACTGATATGCCAATGCATGTTGATTTTTATCGTGTGAATGTCGACTCAATCATCGATGTTGAAGTTTCTGTTGTCTTCGAAGGCGAAGACGATGCACCGGGCATTAAAGTCGGTGGTACGCTTAACGTTGTGCGTTATGCTATCGAAGTGTCATGCCCAGCTGGTTCTATCCCTGATCATATCACGGCGGACATTTCAGCTATGGATATTGGCGATAGCTTGCATATCTCGGATATTACCCTTCCAGAAGGTGTTACACCATCTATTGATGACCGTGACTTTACGATCGCCACAATGGTAGCTTCACGCGCAGCAACAGAGGCTGAAGATGAAGATGGCGCCGAAGTTGCTGTTGCTGACGTTCCCGCAACTGCGCAAACATCAGACGAAGACTAAGCCATAGGCTTTCTGTCTTGGCTTCGGTCTCGCCCTGCTGCCAGGGCAAAGGAGACTGATATGCTGCTTTGGGTTGGACTTGGAAATCCCGGCGAGAAATATGCCGGGAACCGACACAACATTGGCTTTATGGCTATAGATGCCATAGGCAACGACAATCATTTTTCACTTGAAAAAGCTCAGTTCAAAGGGCTTACGCGCACGGGAAGTTTCGGCGCGCAAAAAGTCCTGCTTTTGAAACCAACGACGTTTATGAACGAATCTGGACAGTCAGTCCAAAAAGCGATGCAGTTTTACAAAATTCCTCTGGCAAACGTGACTGTGTTTCACGATGAATTGGATCTGGATTTTGGTAAGGTGCGCCTGAAAGTGGGTGGCGGCATTGCTGGGCATAATGGCCTGCGTTCGATCAAGCAGCATTGCGGAAACGAGTATCAACGCGTGCGAATTGGTATTGATCACCCAGGCCAAAAAGACCGGGTTCATGGGCATGTTTTATCGGACTACCGTAAAGACGAAGCCGAGATGCGTGATGACAGCTTAAACGCCTTCGCAAAATATGCGGATTTACTAGCGAGCGGACAGGCTGATTTGTTCCAAACGCGTGTCGCTGAGGCGATCAAGCCTTGAAAATATAAGGCCTTAGTATTAGGGCGCTAGGCTATTAGCCAAACTGAAGAAACGGACATAGTCATGGGTTTTAAATGTGGTATTGTTGGATTACCTAACGTTGGTAAGTCCACACTTTTTAACGCGCTAACGCAAACGGCGAGCGCGCAAGCGGCGAATTACCCTTTCTGCACCATCGAGCCTAATGTAGGCGACGTTGCCGTGCCGGAACCTAGGCTTGATATAATCTCCAAAATTGGCGGGTCGGCGACGACAATTCCGGCGCGGATCAACTTTGTTGATATTGCCGGCCTTGTGCGCGGCGCATCGAAGGGTGAGGGCCTTGGCAATAAATTTCTCGCCAATATCCGCGAAACCGATGCTATTATTTATGTACTGCGCTGTTTCGATGACGAAGATATTACGCATGTTGACGGAAAAATTGATCCACTTTCAGATTCCGAAACTGTCGAAACTGAGTTAATGCTCGCTGACCTTGAAAGCCTTGAGAAGCGCAAGTCTGGCCTTGAGAAGAAACTCAAGCAAAATGACAAAGACGCCATTCAAACTATGGGCCTTATCAAAAAGGCTATTGCCGTGCTTGAAGAAGGGCAGCCCGCTCGCACATGCGATATCGACGATGACGATATCAAAGCTTGGAACATGTTGCAGCTCCTCACGTCTAAGCCTGTGCTTTATGTAGCTAACGTGGACGAGGATAGCGCAGCAGGGGGCAATGCCTATTCGAAGCTTGTAATTGACCATGCCGCCAAAGAAGGCGCTCAGGCCGTGATTATCTCTGCGCAGATCGAATCTGAACTCGCGCTTCTCGACGGTGAAGAGCGCGAAGAATATCTTGGCGCGATTGGCCTTGAAGAACCAGGTCTTAACCGCCTGATCCGTTCCGGTTATGACCTCCTTGGCCTCAAGACCTATTTCACAGTCGGGCCAAAAGAAGCCCGCGCTTGGACCTTCCACCAAGGCTGGACAGCGCCGCAATGTGCCGGCGTCATCCACGGCGACTTCGAACGCGGCTTCATCAAAGCCGAAACTACGGCCTATGATGACTACGTTGCAAACAATGGCGAACAAGGTTCAAAAGAAGCCGGAAAAGTTCGCCAAGAAGGCAAAGACTATATCGTCAAAGACGGCGACATTATGCTGTTCAAGTTCAACGTCTAAAAATCGTGATCAGAACGGGATTCGCAGATCATATAATCACGGAACGAGCGTCTCGTCCAATTGGAGGGGGTGAAAAAGTGTAAGTGGCAATAATCTGCCTTTTTGAAAACCTGTTTGCGGATAGCGCAACATTAAAGGCTAATTTCGCCGCCTCCAACCGCGCTAAGCGTTTTTGGGTGTTTAATGTCTTGTTTTCATTCGACTGATTTAATTTGTTAACACAAACGAAACTTTAATTCCTCTACGCTTGTTGAATGGTTGCTTTCGCAAAAATAGCTGCGCTTGTTATAGGCTTGCTTCTTTTCTTTGAAGCTGAGGCGCGGTCCTCTATGGAACATAACCGCTTAGATAAGTCACAAAGTTCAATGACGCGTTCGCCCGTGGAATTCATTCTAGATGACATTACACCCCTTATAGATATGGACGTAAATAAAATTGCGGCACAGCGTGCGTTTGCAAAGAAGATGGGCTATGTTCAATATGCACTTGGGCACGATCCTAGTATAGCTCGTGAAATTGTGGCGTTCGTTACATCCGTGTACGGCGAGCCAAAAAAAATGGATCTTGGACAACTTGTTTGGACGCAGGAAAATCCAAATATGAACTCGGGTTTGTCAAGTACCATCACCATGACTGTCTATATGCGCGACCATGGCTGTTTCTTTATTAAAGCGGATGCCCGCAAAGTCTCTTAGAGGGCTAGGAATATGGCTGTGAGGTCATTGTCTAGTACGCACACTTTTAACTTTCTAAGTGTCGTACGGATCGCGTGTTATTGACTTAAATTTTGCGAATTTGCGAAGAATAGACTAATTTGACGTGGTTGTTTAAATAGGCATGAGGCGTTTAGGGCTTCATTTTTTACTTTTTTACCAGTTAAAGTATCAAATCGTTGTTTTTAATAATTTTGCAACTTTTGTTGGTCTACTTATAAAGCATGATTAATTTTATATGCATATTTGTAGTCGGCTTATCCATACTGCCAGACGTTGCCGTTCAAGATACTTCACCAGTAGCTTCTGAAAAGGTTCTGTCTGTAGTTTCTCCGCTCACTTTCGCCCTTGATGAAATTGCTCCATTTCTTGGGATGGATGCTAAACAGATCGAGGCGCAGAAGGATTTTGCGAAGCGCAAAGGTTATGTAAAGTATACGATGGGCCTAGATAGGCTTGTTATGGATGACGTCGTAGACAGGATCATATCGGTCTATGACCATCCGCCAAAACGCGATGACGACCGGCTTGTTTGGAAGGTTGATAATCCTGACGTAACGCCGGGCATGTCAAAATTCGTGGAGATCGTTGTATGCCAGTCGATAGAGGGGCAGTATGTTTTCAAGGTAGATGTTCGGAAAAAGTCTATTTATGCTCAAGATGTGTTGAGAGGCACGAGACCGCTTGCGTCAGAATACAGAACTGTGAAAGAAGCGCTGCCTAAAAAGACGCTGAACTTTCAGAAGTCAAATGTTGTGACGGATATCACGCCAAACAATGTGACGTTACGAGTCAGAACGGTAGAAACGTTAGAGAGTGAGAATGGTGACCTTCGTAATACTGGCAGTGTTGACGAGTAATGAAAGGTTTTGGCCTTGAAATCTAGGCCTTAAATAATGGCCCTAATGCCCGTCAAATTCTACAAGGGTTGTAACGTCAATCCCCATGTCTCTGAGTTTTTGCGAGCCGCCAAGATCGGGTAGGTCAACAACAAAAGCTGCGCCTACAATGTTTGATCCGGCTTTGCGAAGCAAATGCACAGCTGCTTCTGCTGTGCCGCCTGTGGCAATCAAATCATCTATCATTAATATTTTTTCCTGCCCGCGAATGGCGTCGGCGTGAAGCTCTAGCGTGTCGCTACCATATTCAAGATCGTAGCTTTGCTCATAAGTCTTATAGGGAAGTTTTCCCTTTTTTCTGATTGGCACAAATCCTGCGCCAAGCTCATAAGCAATCGCGGCACCAAACACAAAACCGCGCGCTTCTATGCCCGCGACATTGTCAATATTTTTATCCTGATAGGGCGCGGCGAGCTGTATCACAGCTTCGGCAAAAGCGCGGCGGTTGGTCATAAGGGTCGTGATGTCCCGAAACATAATACCCGGTTTTGGGAAATCTGGGATCGTACGGATCGTATCTTTTAAATTCATGGGAAGGCCTTATGAGTTCGTTCTATTGTAACCTATAAGCTCAATTATTGACAGAGTCAGTATCGGGCAAAACATGCGTTTCTGTAAAGGCCATGGCCTCCCAGTCTTGATAATCAGGATCGCTCATGATCTCTGAGATATAAGTGTCAGCACGCGCAGTCCGGGGTAAGTCATATGAGGCAAAACGGGTCACGGCAGGGGCGAAAAACGCATCGGCGATCGACCAATTATCAAATAGAAACGGCCCCGCATGACGGCTGAGTAGGTCACACCAAAGCGCATCCATCGCTGCTGCGTCATCCAGACAGGCTTGCGGGGCAGGTTTGGAGGTGCGGCGACGTAGGTTCATCGGCGCTTCGCGGCGGAGGGCATGGAAGCCCTCATGCATGCGCTTTGTCGCCTTGATTGCCTCAGCCTTTTGCGCTTCGTCCATAGGCCAAAGGTTTGGCACGCACTTCGCAGCGAACTCAGAGATCGCTAAGCTGTCGGGAAGGTTGTCGCCGTTAATGCCCAAGACGGGAACTGTGCCCGCGTCCGTCAAAGCCAGAAGCTTGTCTTTATATCCGGGAACATCAAGGTCGATCATTTCGGTCGTGAACGGTAGTTCGGCCTTCGTCAGGACAAGCCAAGCGCGCAGTGACCAAGAGGAGTAGTTGTAATTGCCAATATAAAGTTTCAGGTTCGACATCGTTAAAATTCTTTCTGGTAATCCCAATGCTGGGCGCTCATCACAAGACGGCGTCTTAACCCTGGCGCGTTCAAAATGCCAGTCTCGTAAGCACTATCAGGATGCCAAAGCGTTACAAAGCCTTCCTCCGTTTTATGAAACCGTGTTTCGAATGTTTCGTCTTGCATGGCCTGAATACCCGCAAGGGCTGCGTCTTTTGTTTCAAATTTTGAGAGTTCAAAAAGCGACACAAAGGTTGGCGGCACAATTCGCATGTCTGGGTTGGGCATGTTGGCAATGATCTCTTTGGGGCACATCCACTTGTAATCATGGATTTCGCCTTGGTCTATTTCGACGGGCGCGTCAGGGGCGGGGGCCAAAAAGAACCGCGTCGAAAAACGCCGCTTTTCTTGTACTGGGGGTATCCAGAGAGATAAGCTCACAAGGCTCTCAGGGCGTATGGTCAGTCCCGTCTCTTCTTGCGCTTCGCGGCAGGCCGCAGCGCGGGCGCGCGCCTGCTCATCGGGATTATTGGGCGCGTCGGCGGGATCAACCCGTCCGCCTGGGAAAACCCACGCGCCGCCAAACGCTTTGAGTGAGCGGTTGCGCCGAAGCATGAGCGTTTCAAGGCGCCCCCCATAATCTCGAAGCAGCAAGACAGTCGCAGCTGGGATTAGCGGGCTTGGCATCTTTTGGGTTTGGGCGTTCATTGGCTTTCCTTTGATTAATAACACTATGATATATTAGTCTGAGGTCAACAGGACGGCGTGCGATGCAGCGGGATTCGAGGACGTTTAACCATTTACGAATCTTAAGGCGCTCCATATAGTGCGGCTATGAGATGCCCGTTCTGTAATAGCGAAGATACACAAGTCAAAGACAGCCGTCAGGCCGAAGACGGCACCACGGTGCGCCGTCGCCGACATTGCGGAAAGTGTTCTGGCCGGTTCACTACCTTTGAACGCGTGCAACTGCGGGAGCTGACCGTTGTGAAGAAGTCCAGCCGCCGGACATCTTTTGACCGTGATAAAATGGCACGCTCCGTACAAATTGCCTTGCAAAAGCGTCCTGTAGACGCCGAACGCGTGGAGCAGATGATTAGCGGTATTGTCCGTCAACTTGAAAGCAGCGGTAACTCAGACATAACCTCTGATCAGATCGGAGAGCTCGTCATGGAAGGTCTCGCTGGCCTCGATAAGGTTGCTTATGTGCGTTATGCGTCTGTGTACCGGGATTTCCGGGCGACAGAAGATTTCGAAGCCTTTATCGAAGAAGAAAAGCTTGTGGGCTCAGGGGACGAAGACCTGCCAGAAGAAGAGTAATTTGTGATCCGTCCGCATATTACGCTAAAACTCGCTACGTCGCTTGACGGAAAAATTGCGCTTGCCAATGGTATGTCTGAATGGATTACGGGCGAAAAGTCTCGCGCTGCGGGTCGGCGATTGCGCGCCGAACATGACGCGATTGCGGTCGGCGCGAATACAGCGGTTCTTGATAACCCGCAGCTTACGACACGAATAGATGGAAAGCCTGATCCAGTGCGTGTCATTTTTGATACGCATTTACGCTTGTCTCCCGATTCGAATTTAGCCCTTACGGCCAAAGACAACCCTGTCTGGGTGTTCTGCGAACGTGACACAGGTGAGGTCGCCGAAAACCTCAAGCGGCTCGGAGTGACGCTATTGCCGGTTGGCGCTAGTCATGGTCTCGACGTGGCTGAGGCTGTGGACATTTTAAAGCGCCGAAATATTGATAGGCTTCTGGTCGAAGGCGGCGGGACTTTGGCGGCGAGTTTTATAAAGCTGGGCATTATCGATGTAATTGAGTGGTTCCGTGCACCGATCATTCTTGGCGGAGACGGGCGAAGCGGTATTGGAGACTTAGGTCTTGAGAGTTTAGACCTCGCGCGCAGTTATAACCGTGCGGCGATTAGCGAACTTGGCGATGACCTGCATGAGCGGTATGAACGGATTGTTTAAAATGTTACTTGGGTTTGATAAAGCCCGAAATGACAAACGGTTGAGAGCACTATGTTTACTGGCATCATAACAGGAATTGGCACAATCCGCTCTATTACCCGCGAAACAGGCGGGGAATGGGGCGATACCCAAATGACGGTTGAGGCTTCCTATGATGCGGGCGGCATCGATATCGGCGCGTCCATTTCGCATGCCGGAGCCTGTATGACCGTCGTCGATAAAGGCGATACAGATAAGGGCTGTTGGTACAGCTTTGATGTATCGGATGAGAGCCTTTCGAAAACAACGATGGGCGACTGGTCCGCTGGCCGTAGCATCAATCTTGAACGGGCTCTGACAGGCAAAGACGAGCTTGGAGGACATCTTGTGACCGGACATGTTGACGGCGTGGGGCATCTTATTTCCCGCGAAGAGATTGCAGGCTCGATTGATTTGTTGTTCGATGCGCCAAAAGATATCGCCTTTGGCATCGCGCCCAAAGGCTCGATCACAGTCGACGGTGTCTCCCTTACAGTGAACAGAGTGGAGGAAAACCGTTTCTCTGTGAACATCATCCCGCACACGGCGGATGTCACCACGCTAGGAAAACTTCAGGCCGGAGACAAAGTAAATCTGGAAATTGATCTCATCGCGCGCTATGTCGCCCGATACCTCGCCCATATGAAAGAATAGAATGCCCAAAGAAAAGCTAAACGAAGCCGCATCGGAAGATGTTTATAATCTGGCAACGCCCGAGGAGATCATCGAAGACGCTCGTAACGGACGCATGTATATTCTCGTTGATGCAGAAGACCGCGAGAATGAGGGTGACCTTATTATTCCTGCGCAGTTCGCTACGCCAGACGCGATCAATTTTATGGCGCGTTACGGACGAGGCCTTGTCTGCCTTGCTTTGGAACAAGAGCGAGCAGAAGAGCTTGGCCTCAAGAACATGTCTGCCGAGAATAAATCACGGTTTGAAACTGCGTTTACGCAGTCGATTGAAGCCCGCGAAGGGGTGACAACTGGCATCAGCGCTGGAGACCGTTCGCACACTATTCAAACTGCAATTGATCCCGATAGCCGTGAGCATGACATTTGCTCTCCGGGACATATGTTTCCAATCATTGCCCGCGACGGCGGCGTTTTGGTTCGTACAGGCCACACAGAGGCCTCCGTTGATATTTCCCGCCTAGCGGGTCTGAATCCATCGGCAGTTATTTGCGAAATTATGAATGATGACGGGACAATGGCCCGCTTGCCTGACCTTGTGAAATTCGCGCAGTTCCATGGCCTTAAAATTGGCACGATTGAAGACCTTGTGGCGTACCGCATGCGCAAAGATCACTTTGTTCGTCATATAGCGTCTAGCAGCTTTACGTCGCAGGACGGGGACGAGTTTAAAATCCATGTTTACCGCAACTTCCTCGACAATCTTGAACATGTTGCGCTCTCCAAGGGGGAGCCAGTAGATGGCGGCGAGAGCCTTGTCCGTGTGCATAAAATTGATTTTGCCGGCGATATTTTACACGAAAATAGCCCGCGTTCTGGCTTGATCCGGGACACGATGCGGCAACTCGCGGCCCATGATGGCCACGCGGTTTTGGTACTGATCCGCGAAGGGTCTATTGATACATTGCTTGAGCGGCTTGGCGCGCATAAACGTGATGTTGATCGCAAAGAACAGAATATTCGCGAATACGGCGTCGGCGCGCAAATACTAACAGGTCTTGGCGTTGATAAAATGCGATTGATTACGCATACAATGCCGAGGCTTATCGGCCTAGAGGCTTACAATCTAGAATTGGTCGGCATCGTCCCGCCGCAGCATTTTAAGGACGCGACATGAGCGCTAAAATTCTCGTTATTGAAGCCCGATTTTACAATAAAATTTCGGATGGTTTGCTAGAAGGCGCCCTCGCGGCTTTGCAAAAATCCGGTGCGGCCATCACCAAAGTTACCGTTCCGGGCGCGCTCGAAATTCCGCATGTTATCTCTTATGCCGAAGCCGCTAAGGCTGGCTATGACGGCTATGTTGCTCTGGGCTGTGTGATCCGAGGCGAGACTACTCATTATGATTATGTTTGCGGAGAATCCGCACGTGCGCTCATGGATCTGGCGGTTGATAAGCAGCTAGCTATCGGTAACGGCATCATCACCGTCGAAAATGAAGATCAGGCTTGGGCGCGTGCTAGCATTGAGAAAAAAGACAAGGGCGGCTTCGCTGCCAATGCTGTTCTTAAGATGATTAAAATTCGCCAAGAATTGTCAAGCTGATGACCACCTCCGCTAACCCGCAGAAACGCCGCGCTGCGCGTTTGTCTGCTGTCCAAGCTTTATATCAAATGGACATTAGCCAAGAGCCGTCCAAGAATGTCGTGCGCGAGTTTCGCAATCATCGTTTCGGCCACGAAGATGAACCAGGAATGCTTGTCGCCGATGAAGACTTTTTCGAAGACATAATTTTGGGTGTGGTGTCGCGCCAAGCAGACATTGATGCCATGATTGCTGAGCATCTTTCGGAGAAATGGACACTTAAACGTCTAGATATGACTCTTCGGGCCATCATGCGCGCCGCTAGCTACGAGATTATGTGCCGCCCTGATGTGCCGGCCCCTGTTATTATCGATGAATATGTAGCCGTTGCGGCTGACTTTTTTGACGGAAGTGAGCCCGGTTTTGTGAACGGCGCGCTTGATAAAATAGCCAAAAAAACCCGCGCGGCAGAGTTCGGTCTGCCCGGCGCAATGGGTAAGCCCTTGCCAGGTCATGGATGAGTTTTCCTTTATAAAGGCATGCTTAGCGCCGCTTGCTGGGCCTGAAGGTCTAGGGCTTCTCGACGACGCGGCGCTCATGACGCCGCGCGCTGGCTATGATCTCGTCCTGACCAAAGACACTATGGTCGAAGGCGTTCACTTTCCAAACGGCATTTGCGGTGCAGACACTGCGGGGAAGCTGCTGCGTGTGAACTTATCAGACTTAGCGGCCAAAGGCGCAACTCCCGTAGGGTATCTTTTGTCCATTGCGTGGCCAGAGTCGTGGCCAAACCATGAGTTTGAAATGAACGCGAAATCATTTGCGACAGGGCTAAAGGCGGTTCAGGCGCAATATGGGTTTGCGCTTTACGGCGGGGACACGGTGAAGACAAGCGGACCGATGGTCGTAACCGCGACGCTTATAGGCGAAGTGCCTGCGGGCCGTATGGTAAAACGAAGCGGCGCAAATGAGGACGATGATATTTGGGTGTCTGGTACGGTAGGGGATGCCTATCTTGGTTTACAGACTATATTATCAGAGCAAAATAGTATTGCGTCCATTCCTCCCGATGCCCAAGCCGTCTGGACAGAGGCTTATTGGCGGCCAACGCCGCGTTTGGCGCTTACGGAACTATTGCGAGATTATGCCACATCTAGCGTCGATATTTCCGACGGTTTGATCGCTGATATTGGTCATATTGCGAAGGCAAGCGGTTTAGGCATTGCTATCAATATTGACAATGTACCGCTCTCAAACGGAGCGAAATTATGGGCCGCAGAAGACGCCACTAGGGACAGTTTGATTAAGCTCATTACGGGCGGTGACGATTACGAAATCGCCTTTACTGCCGCCCCAAAAGACCGCGCTATAATTACGGAGAAGGGGAACGCTCTCGGGGTTCCGTTGACACGCATTGGGGCCTGTATTTCCGGCGATTCGGTGGCGTGTTTCGATAGTCTCGGAAAGTCGATAAGGATAGATAGGCCAGGGTACTCACACTTTTAACCGGTGTGAGGCCGAACGAATTTTATGCACATGACGTCAGCTTTGTTATTCGCGTGCATCATTGAATGTTTTTAACGCCTTAAGACTTGCTCCGTTTCTTGGCCCCTGCTAGTTCGGCAGTTCGAATAAATGGAGCCTCTTGTGACTGCACCTCAAATCGGCGTTGATGCCGAAACCGTCCGCAAAATCGCGCGCCTTTCGCGCTTGCATGTGGAAGAAGCCCGCCTTGCGCCTTTGGCCGAAGAACTTAACGGTATTCTTGGCTGGATCGAACAGCTTAACGAAGTTGATGTCGAAGGTGTCGAGCCGATGACGTCTGCCGTTGATATGGAAGCGCCAATGCGGAAAGACGAAGTCACTGACGGCGGCAAACGCGAGGCTGTGCTTGCCAATGCACCGAAATCCGATGACGGCTTTTACGTCGTTCCGCGGTCAGTGGAGTAGGAGATAGACATGACAGACCTTACACAACTCTCACTCTTTGACGCGCTTGACGGTATGAGCAAAGGCGATTTTTCGTCTGCGGAACTTACCGAAGCTCACATTACGGCGTGCGAAGGCGCGGGCAAACTGAACGCCTTTATCACGGACACACATGATCTAGCGCGGGAGCAGGCCAAGGCCTCTGACGCGCGCAGAGCAAAAGGCGAAGTCGGCCTGCTCGAAGGCGCGCCGCTTGGCGTCAAAGACCTGTTCTGTACGGACGGGGTGAAGACCACGGCGGGATCAAAAATCCTTGGCGATTTTAAGCCGCCATACGAATCTACCGTTTCGGCGAATATGCGCGCCGACGGCATGGTCATGCTCGGCAAGCTTAATCTCGATGAATTCGCTATGGGGTCATCAAACGAAACCTCTAGCTTTGGCCCAGTTATTAATCCGTGGCGTAAAAATGAAGACCTTGTCCCGGGCGGCTCGTCTGGCGGATCAGCCGCCGCAGTGGCTGCCGGTTTATGCCTTGGCGCTACGGCGACCGACACAGGCGGATCAATTCGTCAGCCCGCATCGTTTACTGGCACAGTCGGTATTAAACCAACCTATGGCCGCTGTTCGCGGTGGGGCACAGTCGCCTTTGCTAGTTCCCTTGACCAAGCGGGGCCGATTGCGAAGACTGTCAAAGACAGCGCGATTTTGCTTGAATCCATGGCGAGTTATGACCCCAAAGACAGCACATCGCTCAACATCAAAACACCGAAATGGTCAGACAGCTGCGGTAAATCTATCAAAGGTATGCGCATCGGTATTCCGAAAGAATATACGGTCGACGGCATGCCCGCAGAAATTCAGGCCTTGTGGGACCGTGGTATTGAGTGGATGAAAGATGCGGGCGCAGAGATCGTGCCTATATCATTGCCGCACACCAAATACGCGCTTCCGGCTTATTACATCGTGGCTCCGGCTGAGGCCTCTTCTAACTTGGCCCGTTATGACGGCATGCGCTACGGCGATCGCGTTGACGGCGTTGATTTGAACGACACCTATGAGCTTACTCGGGCGGCGGGCTTTGGCGAAGAAGTCAAACGCCGGATTATGATCGGGACGTATGTGCTCTCTGCTGGTTATTACGATGCATATTATCTGCGCGCGCAAAAGGTGCGGACGCGGATTGTCGAAGACTTTAAAAATGCGTGGCAGACTTGCGACGCGCTCCTGACGCCGACATGTCCAAGCGCCCCGTTCGCTGTAGGCCGTAAGGTCAGTGACCCTATCACTATGTATCTAAACGATATTTTTACAGTTACTGCCAACCTTGCTGGACTCCCTGGGATTTCCGTTCCGGCAGCTCTGGATAAGGATGGCTTGCCGCTTGGACTGCAAATCATCGGACGCGCTTTGGACGAAGACACGGTCTTCGCCGCCGCAAGCGCGCTTGAAAAGGCCGCTGGCTTTACAGCGAAGCCGGAGAAGTGGTGGACGTAACTTTCCATTTGGTCCTTTGAATCAAATGGCCGTGACTACATGTTGCATGTTACGGTAAAACAGAGAACTAGCCTCGCATCCTTCTCAGATGGAACGCGAAGATACGAATAGGAAACGAAAATGTTCATAGCGCCGCGCGTAGCAGACAAAAAAGACTGGCTCAAAGGCGAGACCGGTGATTGGGAAATCATCATCGGACTTGAAGTGCACGCGCAGGTCGCGTCCAATTCTAAATTATTCTCTGGGTCATCCACAGAGTATGGCGCGGAGCCTAATACGCAGGTTAGCCTTGTTGATGCGGGCATGCCGGGTATGTTGCCTGTAGTGAATGAATTTTGCGTAGAGCAAGCGGTACGGACAGGCCTTGGCCTCAACGCGCAGATCAATCTGTTTTCGCGCTTTGACCGTAAGAATTATTTCTATGTAGACCTACCGCAGGGCTACCAAATTTCTCAGTTCGAATTTCCGATTGTCGGCGAAGGCGAGATCGAAATTGAGCCTGAAGGCGGCGAGGCCATCATGGTCGGTATCGAGCGTTTGCACTTGGAACAAGATGCCGGAAAATCCGTGCATGACCTTTCGCCCGATGAAACCTATGTTGATTTGAACCGCTGCGGGGTTGCGCTTATGGAAATTGTCTCCAAGCCTGATATGCGCTCGCCGGAAGAGGCCTCGGCCTATGTCGAGAAGCTGCGCGGGATTGTCCGCGCGCTCGGCACGTGTGACGGGGATATGGAAAAAGGCAATATGCGAGCTGATGTGAACGTATCTGTACGTAAACCGGGCGGCGAGCTCGGCACGCGGTGCGAGATCAAGAACGTCAATTCCATGCGCTTTATTCGCCAAGCGATCCACTATGAGGCGCGCCGCCATATCGAAATCATCGAAGCGGGCGGAGAAATCGATCAAGAAACGCGGTTGTTTGACAGTGCCAAAGGCGAAACGCGGACCATGCGCTCCAAAGAAGACGCTCATGATTACCGTTATTTCCCTGACCCGGATTTGCTGCCGTTGAAACTGGAGCAAAGCTTTGTTGACGGCATTAAAGCCAGCCTGCCAGAGCTTCCAGACGCACGTAAAGCGCGGTTCATGAGCGAATACGGCATCCCTGCCTATGATGCGGGCGTTCTTACCGTTGATAAAACCGTTGCGGATTTCTACGAAGCTGTTGTTGCGAAAACGTCAGCCAAACGCGACGCGAAAATCGCTGCGAACTGGATGATGGGTGATTTGTTTGGCGCGCTGAATAACGCCGCGCTTGATCTTTCGGGTAGTCCTGTTTCCGCAGATGCCCTCGGCGGGCTCTTGGACAGGATTGCGGACGATACTATCTCAGGCAAAATCGCCAAAGATGTGTTCGAAAAAATGTTTGACGGGCAGGGCGACGCTGACACCATAATTGAACGCGACGGCCTTAAGCAGGTCACAGACACAGACGTGATCGAAAAGCTGGTCGACGACGCTATTGCGGTTAACCCCGCACAAGCCGAAAAAGCCAAAGAGAACCCAAAACTCATGGGCTTCTTTGTCGGCCAAGTCATGAAAGCCAGCGGCGGCAAAGCCAACCCGCAAGCTGTGAACCAGATATTGAAAGCGAAGCTGGGGCTGTAATTTGGGGCTTTGTCCCAACTCGTTTTGTTATTCCGCGCCACCTAACTCTGTCATCCCGCACGTGATGCGGGATCTCGCCGGCTTAAAGTACGGTCTCAACCTCTCGAGGCCCCGATTCAGCGTTTGCAAGAAAACGCAGAGTCGGGAATGACAGGGAGAGAGTTAATCAAACGGATCAAGCTTTCTTCCGTAGACGAGGACGGATAAGTTAATTTGGATGTAAATCGAAAATTGAGTTTTATAAATTGAAAGAGGTCATTATGTCGTCCGAGCCGAGTTCTGCGCAAAAAGCGAAGCTTTTGGGCATCATGAAATTTGTAGGCCCTTTGTTTACGTTTCTTATGGCTGTCGTTGTCTGGAGTGCGGTGGGGGATGATATTCCGAAGTTTTTTTACGGGGTGTTACTAGTGATTGCTGTGCAAGAGTTTTTCATTTTCAGTTACTTGGCTCGAAAATTTGAACGTTAGGCTGAGCGAGATCGGGGCTAGGATAGTTTTAGCCTCGGTGTACTTACATGTTGTCTCGGACTTGATCCGGGAACTCGCGGTTTAAAACGCGGAGTTTCATGGGTGAGGTCCCGGATATTTGCTGTGCAAATTCCGGGATGACAGGCGGGAAAAGACTAGAGTAACGCATAGCTTTCGAAAAAGAGAAATCATCAGAACTTACAGCAGGGGCCCTTATTTGGGGCGATGATTGTTGGGACGGGGATTGGGTATTTGCTTTATCAGAAGACGCAAAATATCGCCCTTGCAGTTTTGGCGGCTGCCGCTATTACCGTGGCCGGATATGGACTTGAAGTTTGGCTTAAATCAGTGATGGGAAACCCTAAAAAATGACCTTGAAAACAGACAAATGCGAAAGCGTCACTGACGCACTCAACACACGAATTACGGTGCGTGATTTCCTTGAGACACCTGTTCCTAATGATGTTTTGACAGGGATTTTTGAAACCGCGCGGCGCACGGCTTCCGGCGGGAACCTACAGCCTTGGCGCGTGCATGTGATGACAGGCGAGCCGCTGGACGCGTTTCGCAATGACTGTATCGGAAAGCTTATGCAGGGCCAGATGGAAGATCAGACTTACCCTGCCTACCCAAGCCCGCTTTGGGAGCCGCAACGTTCATGGCGCTATAAGCTCGGCGAAGATATGTACGGCCTTGTTGGTATTGCCAAGGACGACAAAGCGGGGCGTATGCGCTGGCTCGCGAATAATGTTCGCTTCTTTGGCGCGCCCGTGGGCATCATCATTACGGGCAATGTTAAGCTCGGTATGCCGCAGCATTTGGACGTCGGCATATATGTGCAGAGCCTTATGCTTCTTGCGCGCGAAGCCGGATTACATACTGCGCCGCAAGGGTGGTGGAGAAGCTGGCCTGACACGTCGCGTAAGCACCTTGATTTCCCTGATGACGAAACCGTTTTGGTGGGCATGTCGCTGGGCTATGGCAATCCGGAAGCGCCTGTGAATGACTTGATGGCTGACCGTGCTGAGCTTGAAGAGCTCGTGCATTTTTATAGCTAAATTCAATTCTTCCCAAAATTTAACTTTTATATCACGACGCTTGTCGTATATAGCTTCCCAAGAGGGAGATTTGAAATGTCTGCATTTGAACTTTTGAAGAACGTATCCATCACAGTCGTCCTGTTTATGATGGTGTTTTTCCTAGGCGGTTAAGGCCGTTTGCAAAAACTGCGCTAGCGCGGTTTTTGTGTGGAATCTCGCACGATAAGCTTGTGCTCTAACAGGCCTGTCTCTGGCGTGTCCTCGTCTTCTTTTTTCTGTACCAATAATTTTGCGGCTTGATAGCCCATTGTCCGGATCGGTTGTTGTATAGTCGTCAGATGCGGCGTGATGATCGTTGCGAGCGGCGTATCATCAAAGCCGCAAAGCGAAATATCTTCTGGAATTTTAATGCCCTTTTTATTGGCAGCGGAGACAACGCCGGTCGCCATATCGTCATTACTTGCGAAAATAGCCGTGGGCAGTTTTGGAAGGCTGAAAAGGGTTTCGCCTGCAGCAACGCCCGACGTATAGGTAAATGCTCCCTCTGTGATATAGGCCTGATTGACGGAGAGTCCTGCGCCGTTCATTGCCGCTGTAAACCCGTCATATCGCAAGGCGCTAGCGCCGTGGGCTTCGGGGCCTTTGATGAAGCCAATATCTTTGTGGCCAAGGCCTATTAAATACTCTGTCATTTCGTAGGCGGCTTTGAAGTCATCCATGCGAATATTACGGACATCGTCATGCGGCATTGAGGGTGCGACGGGGACGTAAGGAATTCGTAGCGCTTTGATTTGGCTGACAATTTTGGACGAATCACACACTGGTGGCAGGAGGATTACCCCGTCTACGGGCAGACGGCGGAGGGTTGTTTCAATGCCGGCTAGGGAGTCAGGATTAGTCATGTCAATCGGCTCGACGATCAGATGATAACCGGCCTCGCGGCAAGCCTGCGTTGCGCCTTTTTGTATAGTCGCAATAAAGCCCGGACTTGGGATGTCATAAAGGAGCGCGATCAAATAGGACTTAGATCCGGCGAGGCCTCGCGCAGCTAGGCTGGGAGAATAGTTTAAGTCTTTTGCAGCGGCCTGCACTTTGACACGGGTTTTTTCGGCAACATTAGGTTCGCCGTTAAGAACGCGGGAGACGGTCTTTATTGATACGCCCGCGAGCTTTGCTACATCCGATATAGTTGATTTCATGTGCCAAGCCCTTCGACGATGTGCCGGATGATTGCCGTGGCTTCGTCAGCATTTTTCGGCAAGCTTTGCGGGTCAATTTTTTCGCCAAACGTCATACCGAATTCATAGCCCTTTTTATTCAACAGTTCCTGAAACAAAGTGATGTCTCTCAGTTCGTTATGGATCAGGGAGAGCAGATAATAAAGCCATGAATTTCGGGCCTTAATATGTAGGGGAATGACAGGCGCGTTATATTTTTTTGCGAGCATAGCGGCGGAGCTTTCCCACGGTTTATCAGTGAGGCCTTTCCAGCCCATTGTGGCTAAGACGCCAGACGGAAATATGACCACGCATTTTTCCGCTTCGAGAGCGGCTTTGACGGCCATTAAAGTTTGTTTGGTTTTGGCAAGGCTGCGCTTATCTTTGACCCACTCAACGGGAATAATGATGTCATCGCCGCTCGGCATGACACGAAGGGCGTCAGCATTGGCTAGGTAAACATGTTCCGGCCGTTTAGCGTGTATGGCCTTAAAAATAGCCATTCCGTCCGCGAGACCTGTGGGGTGGTTGCTGATGAGGATGCAGCGTCCTGTTGCTGGAAGGCTCTCAAGGCCTGTCACAGTGACTTTGGGGGATATTTGGCGCGTAACAAGATCAAAGGAGGCGTGGCCGCTTTTATCGTGAATGGAATCTGCCATTTCAACGGCTTTGCCATAAGAGAGCATGCGGTAAAGCAGAGGGCGGACAAGCTTGAACAGCCGTTCTCGGGCCATTAAGTTTCTGGCTCTTTCTTGGATGAGTTGCTCGACAATATGCATAAGAGTCTTTTATAGCGAATTTGAACGCAGTTAGGGATAAAAATATGTCGAAGCACGAACCTTTAAACGTATTGTTTTTATGCACAGGAAATTCGGCGCGGTCGATCTTGTCTGAAGCCCTCCTCAATGATTTAGGCGCGTCTCGCTTTAAGGCTTATTCTGCAGGAAGCCGCCCAAGCGGTATTCCGCACCCTGATGCTCTCGCGCACCTCATAGCCAAAGGGCATGAAGTTTCTACCTATAGCTCTAAGAGCTGGGATGTTTTTGCAAAAGACGATGCGCCCGTGATGGATATTATTGTGACAGTGTGCGGGAGCGCTGCGGGTGAGGTCTGTCCCGTTTGGCCTTATCGTCCTGGCCATAAGCCGATAACGGTGCATTGGGGCGCGGATGATCCGGCGCATGTTGAACCGCTTGCCGCGCGCCAAAAGGCTTTTGCGCAGGTTTATGATTTATGCCGCGCGCGGATAAACGCTTTGCTGGCTTTGCCTCATGAGGCTTTGCGTGACCGTTCCGCTTTGCAGGCGATCTCTGAAATACAGGCATAAAAAAACCGCCCAGGAGGGGCGGTTTTCGTTAATTTGTGAGCATATTATTTTTTGCGCGTGCTCGTCTTAGCAGGCCACCACTCTTGGAGCTTTTTACCGGCCCATTCGCGTCCGCCCATACCGAAGGCAATTGCGCCGCCAAGTCCGGCAGCAACAGCGCCGGCCATGACAGAGTATGTGAAGGCTGTGTTCACTATGTCTTTGCCGAGCTGCATAGTTTCAAGACCCATAAATGTGACAATAACGATTGTCGCATATTTGATGATCTTGGCGGCAAGTTCGCCGGATGTCTGAGCAACTAGCTTTGAGACAAAGTTGGCAATGAAGACGCCGATACCAATGATGATCGCGCCGAGTACAACACGTCCGCCGACACCGAGAATCTGATTGAACACCTCTGTTAGGCGGTCAATACCAAGGGCTTCCATAGCGGCGATGAGGCCCATAAGGACGATACCAACAAAAGCAATCGTTGCAATGATCTGTGACGGCACAAAGTTCGGTCCATCGCCGTCAAGGCTAGCGACTGTGTTGATTGACTTATCAACGCCAAGCGCCGGAAGCGTGGTCTTTACAAGCTTGGATACAAACCGTCCGATAAAGACAGCTACGCCTAGTATTGCGGCGGCGCCGACAATGTTCGGGATGTAGTAGAGTACGGTTCCGAGCATGCCGGAAACTTTGTCACTAAAGCCGGGAATGTCCCAGATACCGATAGCGGTAATCGCGAATAGGATAATGACAACGGCTTTGGCAAGGCCGCCAAGGCTGTTGGCTATAGAGTTACCTGATGCAGGTGTTTTCTCATCTTCGACAACACCGAAGCGGGAGGCGAGCGTATCTATTTGTGCGACTTCGAGCGTGCTCGTCAAAGCGTTCTTAACAACATTTGACAGCACTACGCCGACGGCAAAAACTACCATACCGATGATTAGCTGCGGTAAGTAGTTAAAAATATTATCCATCATGCCGTTGAGGAAACCAAGCTGTTCGGACAGAACTGGGAACTGGCTGAGGCCCATAAGGATGAAAACAAGCAACAAGACCCAGAATACGGCCTTAGACAGAGACTTGCCAATATTGCCGCCTGTGGATTGGGCTTTGCGACCAATGCCTGTGCGGTTTATAGCGCTTGAGATAAGCATGGCGGCTAACTTTGATATGAAATAGCCGAAGAATATTGTGAGCGCCGCTAAAACGGGACCTACGGCCCCATCGGGCAGAAAGCTAAAATGTTGTGAGAGTTGGTCCATGTGTGGAGACCTCCATTTAAATTATTATGTAATTAGGCCCCAAAGGAAGCCCCCCAATGCGGGTATGAGCCGCGCCTTATGTTACAGATTAGTCATCTTTACTTAAACGAGGGATGAACAACCCAAAACCCTATTATAGCTGATTCTTTGGAATGTGTACGTTTCGCGCGCTTTCAGCCGCGAAAGAAATGAAGCACACCCAAGGATTAGGGTTTCACAAAGGCGGCGTAGAGGTTAGTTAAACCTTATGAGTCCTGCGCCTATCAAAAACAAACCTCTGTTCTGGCTTGTCTTCCTATTTGCGTTTGGCCTCTTGGCGCTCGCTATTGTGAGGTTGAAACTCTTTGGCAATTGAGGGGCAAACATTGATGTCGGGTGTGGAGGATGAATTAGAAAGCCGGATTGCACGGGGGGACCTTATGGCTGACCCAGTGCAGCTACGCGCCGCGAAAGAGCTTGACGCGCTACTCGTGCGTCTTGACGGTTTTCCGCCGCGCCGCCGTATGTTTTGGGAACAACTCGACGCGCCGAAAGGGCTTTATGTCTGGGGCGGTGTAGGGCGCGGGAAATCCATGTTGATGGACTGGTTTTTTGAGCGAGTAGAGACCCGTAGGAAAAAACGCGTTCATTTCCATGCCTTTATGATTGACGTGCATAAGCGCATTAATGCGTGGCGAAAGCTCTCTAAAGCTGAGCGGCGCGCTTCTGATAATCATGTGCGCGGCGCGGGTGATGACCCGATCGCGCCGACGGCAAAAGCGATTGCTCGGGAGGCGCGAGTTTTGTGTTTTGACGAGTTTCATGTCACTGACATTGCAGACGCGATGATATTGTCTCGGCTTTTTGAAGCCTTATGGAAGAGGGGTGTCGTTGTTGTCGCAACGTCAAACCGAGAGCCGGAGGCTCTTTACAAAAACGGGCTAAATCGAGCTTTGTTTGAGCCCTTCATTGAAATTTTAAAAGCGAATATGATCGTCCATGAGTTTAGCGGAGATATGGATCACAGGCTCCGGCAGCTTGAAGCTGCGCCGGTCTTTTATTCGCCTTTGGGAAAAGATGTGGACGTGGCTTTGATGGCGGCGTGGAACCGCTTAACTGGACAGGCAAAACCAAAAGAGACTACGCTCAAAGTGCAGGGGCGTGAGTTACATTTGCGCCGCACGGCATCAGGCACGGTTTGGGCAGGTTTTGAGCGCCTTTGTGGTCAACCGCTCGGCGCGGCGGATTTCTTGCTCTTGGCGGAGTCCTTTCAAACCATTATTTTAGAAAATGTCCCGCAAATGGGCCCCAATATGAGAAATGAAGCGAAGCGGTTTGTGACCTTGATTGACGCGCTTTATGAAACACGGACAAAGTTGATTATGAGCGCTGAAGCGGAGCCCGAGGACCTTTATGTCGACGGAACGGGCGCGTTTGAATTTGAACGAACGGCAAGCCGTCTGATCGAAATGCGAAGCGTGGAATATCTAGGTGCAGAGCGGATCATGGGCGAAACAGGGTAGGAGACAGGCATGTCACTTTTGAAATACGGACTTAGCATCGCTTTGATCGCGGCGACGGGGTGTTCGCAATCGCCAAACGGCGAACCTGCCACGGTTGAGCAAACGGTAGATAATAAATCATATGTGGCGAGCGAGTTTTTGTCGAAATCCTTACCGGAACTGGCGGACGCAATTAATGCTGGGGATCTAACATCCGAAGCCTTGGTTGAGGCTTATATCGCTCGCATGGACATGATCGATAAAAACGGCCCGAGATTGCAGTCCATTTTAACAGTGAATCCTGATGCATTAGCTACCGCAAAGCGCCTCGACGCACGGCGCGCGGCTGGCGAAATTGTAGGGCCACTTCACGGGCTGCCGATTGTCCTGAAAGATAATATAGAAACAAAAGATTCGATGCCCACCACAGCTGGCGCGCTTGCACTTAGAGACAATGTTACAGGCAGGGATTCCCCGCTTGTTGCGGGACTGCGCAATTCAGGCGCGATCATTATGGGGAAAACCAATCTGTCCCAGTGGGCAAATTTCCGCTCCAATCAATCCATGAGTGGGTGGAGCGCGATTGGCGGACAGGTTCGCAATCCGCACATGCTTGACCGCAATCCGTGCGGCTCCAGTTCTGGCTCTGGAGCTGCTGTTGCGGCGTCTCTCGCGGCGGGCGCGGTCGGAACGGAAACCAACGGCTCGATTATTTGTCCGTCCAATGTTAACGGCATTGTCGGGTTTAAGCCTACCGTAGGGCTTGTTTCGCAAGAGTACATCATCCCAATTTCGTCCACACAAGACACAGCAGGGCCGATGACAAAAACCGTCAAAGGCGCGGCTATGATGCTCACGGCGATGGCGACAGGTGACAAGAAAGCGGATTACACTGCAGGGCTTGATGCGGACAGCCTTAAAGGTCTGCGTATCGGTGTTTTGAATTACTCCAGAGGTTCTAATCCAGATATTCATAACCGCTTTGAAGTGGCCGCCGCCGATATGGAGCGGGCCGGCGCTATTCTGGTTTCTATTGATGAGTTTTCACCAGACACGGAGAATTTTGGCGGCAAGTCCTTTGATATTCTAAAATATGAGTTCAAAGCCACACTCAATGACTATCTGGCATCGACGCCGGAGGTCGTGACAACACGCACGCTTGCCGATATTATTGTTTTTAATAAAGAGAACGCGGATATTGAACTGGCTTTGTTTGGGCAGGACATCCTGCAAGCCTCAGACGCTATGGGGCCGCTCACAGATGAAGCTTATATCAAAGCCCGCGCTGATATCCTCTCTGCGACGCGGGAAAAGGGTCTTGATAAACTCCTATCGGATTACAACGTAGATGTGCTGATCTCGCCTTCGGGGCCTGTCGCAGGTAGAATTGATCCGGTGAACGGCGATGTTTGGCCAAGCTGGGCCGGAGCCGGCGGGCTTGCAGCCCGCGCTGGGTACCCGCATTTATCCGTCCCTATGGGCACGGTTCACGGCGTGCCTGTTGGGGTTTCTTTCATCGGCGGCGCCAATCAAGACGCACAGGTTTTGTCCTATGGCTATGCCTATGAACAAGTCACGCGCCACCGCGCCGACCCGCAATATCTGCCGAACGCAGAGGCAAGGCCTGAAATCCGTAAGGCGATGATGCGCGATTAGGCCTAACCCGCATTGATATCCCCGTTTTGTCTTGTATGGTGGCGCAAAATAAAAGGGGAATTTCATGTATAATGTCGATCTAACTGAATCTTATTTTCCAGCTCAGGAAGGCCCTGATTTACCGCCGTTGACAGTTGGAGACATGCTCCGTGCGTCAGTCGGGAAATGGCCTAACGAAATGGCTTTGCAAGAGCTGTCAATGGCAGGCGACATGGGGCGAAGCTGGACGTATGCGGAATTACTAAAAGACGCTGAACGTTTAGGACGTGCACTTGCCTCTCGCCATGCCGAAGGCGCGCGCGTAGCCGTTTACGCTCATAATATTCCGGAATGGGTTTTGATTGAAATGGCCTGCGGCCTTGCAGGTGTTGTGCTTGTGACAGTTAACCCCGCATTTCAGCCGCGTGAACTAGATTATGTGCTCGGCCAATCGGGGGCGGAAGCGATATACTATGTCGAAGAGTATCGCGGCAATCCGATGAAAGAGATCGTCGAGCAGGTCTGTAAGGAGCGCCCGTCGATTAAACACAAAATTGTCCTTACGGATCATGAGGCTATATTTGAGGGTGAGGATAAAGGCGCACTTCGTATTCCTAAACCAAGCGACGCGGTACAAATACAATATACATCAGGTACAACAGGGTTTCCAAAAGGGGCGCTGCTGCATCATAACGGGCTTGTTAGGAACGCTATGGATGCGATTACGCGCGGGGGGCTGGAGCCGGGCGATAAAATTGTTCACCACATGCCGCTTTTCCATACAACAGGCTGCGCAGTTATGGTGCTCGGCGTGTTATCCTGCGGCGGTACGATGTTGCTTGCGCCGATCTTTGACCCTGTGATGATTGTCAAAGTTATCAGCCGCGAGCGTGTTCGCTCTATTGTGGGGGTAGCTACCATGATTGTGGCCATGATTGCAGTAGTTGAGCAAACAGGGGTGGACGTATCTTGTGTAGAGCGTGTCATGTCTGGCGGGGCGATGGTGCCGCCTGAGCTTTGCCGCCGCTCTCAGAAAGTCCTCGGTGCGCCGATTCAGATTATATACGGACAAACGGAATGTTCGCCCGTAGTAACATCTGCTTGGTTTGACGACACGCTCGAAGATCAAACGCAGACTATCGGGCAGCCGCTGCCGCGCGTTGAAGTCGCGATCCTTGATCCAAATACAAATGCGGTGACGCCGGTGGACGTACAAGGCGAGATTTGTGTGCGCGGCTACCTTGTGATGACCGAGTATAATGATAACCCTGAAGCGACGGCCGCTGCCATTGATAAAGACCGATGGCTCCATACGGGTGATCTCGGCAGTATGGATTCCCGCGGGTACGTGAAGATTACAGGGCGAGTCAAAGAAATGATCATTCGCGGCGGTGAGAATCTGTTTCCAGTCGAAATTGAAAACGCTCTACTGGAACATTCGGATATTGAAGAAGTGGCAGTTGTCGGCGTGCCAGATGAAACATGGGGCGAGCAGGTGGTCTGCTTCATGCGCTCCGGCAGCGGCAACGAACCGGACGGCGCGGCGCTTAAAGCGTTTGTTCGGGAGCGCTTATCACCGCAGAAAACGCCTGCAGTCTGGGTCTGGGTGAAAGAGTGGCCACTCACAGGATCAGGTAAAATTCAAAAGTTTAAACTCAGAGATATGTATGTTGCAGGAGAATTTGCATAAGTTGCATGATTAGGCTTGACGTAGGCTCCAAATAAAGGCAAATGCCGCGCACCAATACAGCCCTGCAAGTTTGCGGGCCCTTAGTGCGGGCGTGGCGGAATTGGTAGACGCGCCAGATTTAGGTTCTGGTATCGAGAGATGTGAAGGTTCAAGTCCTTTCGCCCGCACCAATTCTTCCAATATGTCAAAATTGATTGTTCAAGTAGACAGCTCTAACTACCTCGGGTTAGTGTCCAGCAGGTTTTGGAGTGAGATTGATATGATTTATCTGTTGTTAGCTGTAGCGGTATTGGTCGCCGTAATTGTTGTTTTGCCGCTTGTGACCATGAAAGGGGCGAGTCTTACGCAATATGATACGGGGGATGCGCCGCTTTTTTATGACGGGGGCGTGGATGCATCGTCTGGGAGTGACGCGCTTGTCGCTTTTTTACGTGAGCATTATGCCGCTCCGAAGGGCGCGTCGCAAAAAGAAGCGCTAGCGCATATTCGAAACGGATATGAGTTTCAGGGCCGAACACGTGATTTTAAAAGCGAGTTTAAGGCGGGAACGGCTGTTATTGACGGCGTGGAGGTTTCCGGTGAGTGGACGATTCCTGACAATGCGGACCCTAGCGCTCGGCTTCTATTCGTACACGGCGGTGCTTTTATGGTTGGAAGCCCGATTAGTCACCGTCCTATCACTGATAACCTTGCGCAGAGAACTGGCTGTGTCGTGTTTTCCGTAGATTACCGCTTAGGGCCCGAAAATTCACGTATGGACGGGATCATGGATTGCCAAGTTGCCTATGAATGGCTGCTCGATAATGGGCCGAATGGCCCTGCGCCAGTGCGTAAAATGGCCGTTTCAGGCGACTCGGCAGGTGGAAGCCTAACTCTGATGTTGCTAGCATGGGCGCGGGATAAGGGATTAAGACCCGTTGATGCCGCTGTAGCGCTTTCGCCCACAACAGACGCGACAGGCCAAAGTCCATCCATGCGAGCAAATATGGAAAATGACGTTGTCCTAGGAACCGCCATGGCGCCGCTTGTCAAAATGCCGCTCTTCCTAAGGCTTTGGGCGTTACGGAAAGTAGGAAAAATAAATCCGTCGCATACACTAAGCTCGCCAGTTTTTGGGGATCTGCAGGGTTTGCCGCCGTTACTCATACAAGCGAGTACAACGGAAATGCTGCGTGACGATGCGCTCCGCTACGCTGAAAAGGCACGCCGCGCAGGATCACCCGTAACGCTGCAACTCTGGCGTGGACAGGCTCATGTTTGGCAGCATTACGATACGATGATCCCAGAAGCTGAACCTGCCCTTGATGAAATTGCTAAGTTTCTCAAGCAACATGGCGTTGAGGCGTAATCTCAAATCTCTGAAATCCATTTATAGTGCATATTGTTAACCTTTAAGGGTGTCGTAAATCTGACATATAAGCTTCACATAAGTGTCGCATAATTGCATTATTTCCTTCGCATACAGACCCTAGATGCACTTCTGAAAGACGATGAAGATCGTTGTGCATTTGGAGGTTAAAAATGTTTCGTAAATCCCTTTTCGTGAGCGCTATGGCGCTGAGTCTGGCAGCTTGCGGTAATAACGCAGACAAGCCCGTATCAACACATACTGACACGTCCGCAAGCCAAGTGGCTCCGCAGTCTGGCGGCCGTGACCAAATTAAAATCGTTGGCTCCTCAACGGTCTATCCGTTTTCTGCGACGGTCGCTGAAACTTTTGGCCGTACAACATCGTTTAAAACCCCGATTGTTGAAAGCACTGGTTCTGGCGGCGGCTTGAAGCTTTTCTGTTCCGGGTTTGATGAAAATCACCCCGACATCGCCAACTCATCTCGCAGAATAAAATCATCTGAAGTTGGTCTTTGTGCAAAGAACGGCGTGAACGACATTGTTGAAGTCAAAATCGGATATGACGGTATCGTTATAGCGAATTCTCGTAAGTCCGATGTCGTTTCACTGTCACTTAAAGATGTGTTTTTAGCGCTGGCGAAAGACGTTCCGAACGGGAACGGCGGGACGAAGCCAAATGATTATACGACTTGGAACCAAATCAACCCTAGCCTCCCAAACATCAAAATTGAAGTGCTTGGCCCGCCGCCAACATCTGGCACGCGCGACGCCTTTGTAGAACTGGCCATGGAAGGCGGTTGTAAATCGTTTGATTGGATCAAGGCGCTTAAGAGTTCCGATAAGAATGCGTATAAGGCTCTGTGCCATACTTTGCGCGAAGATGGTCATTTCATCGAAGCGGGGGAGAATGACAACTTGATCGTTCAGAAGCTCAATGCCAACCCCGCCGCTCTCGGTATTTTTGGATATAGTTTCCTCGACCAAAACAGCGATAGCGTTCAGGGTAGCTTGATTGACGGCGTTGAGCCGACATTCGAGAATATTTCGGACGGCTCTTATCCTGTCTCTCGCTCTCTGTTCTTTTATGTGAAAAAAGACAGCGTTGGAAAAATTCCAGGCATCAAGGAATATCTCGAAGAGTTTACAGGTGACCGGGCCGGCGGACCAGATGGGTATTTAGCTGAGAAAGGCCTTATTCCCATGAACGCCGCTGAGCGTACAGAGTGGAAAGCCAATGTTGCGGCGCTTAAGACTTTAAGCCTCGATTAACATGACGCCCGTCAGCACTGCCGTTGATCTAAACCTCCGCCATGCCAAGCGGAGTACTCGCCTTAAAGAGCAGGCTATTCAGTTTGCTTTGATGGCGAGTTCGTTCGTGGCAATCCTTACAACAGTTGGGATCGTTGTGTCATTAGGGGCCGAGGCGTTTCGGTTTTTCAGCCGTGTTCCGCTGACAGATTTTATTTTCGGTCTAGAATGGAGCCCTCAAACGGCTATCCGCGAAGATCAGGTCGGTTCTAGCGGAGCGTTTGGCGTCATACCGCTTCTAACTGGGACGTTGCTGATTAGTTTCATAGCGATTTCCGTGGCCATACCGCTCGGACTTTTGTCCGCGCTCTATCTTGCCGAATATGCCAAGGCCAAAACCCGTGACCGTGTCAAACCTTTACTTGAACTCCTCGCAGGTATTCCCACCGTTGTTTACGGGTTTTTTGCGGCGCTCGTTATCGCGCCCTATATTCGAATGACGGGCGAGGGATTCGGATTTGATATTGCTTCAGAAAGCGCTTTGGCTGCTGGTTTAATGATGGGCGTTATGCTCGTGCCATTTATTTCCTCCCTCTCTGATGATGTGATCAACGCTGTACCGCAAGCTTTGCGGGATGCATCGCTTGGTATGGGCGCAACCCACGCGGAGACAGTCACAAAGGTCGTATTGCCGGCGGCGACTCCTGGTATTATGGGCGCCATATTGTTGGCTGTTTCTCGCTCTATTGGCGAAACCATGATCGTTTTAATGGCCGCAGGAACAGCGGCTAATTTGACGCTGAATCCGCTCGAGGCCGTCACCACTATGACCGTACAGATCGTAAAACTCCTGACAGGTGACCTTGCCTTTGACAGCGCCAAAACTTTGTCGGCTTTTGCGATCGCGCTCTTCCTATTAGTCCTGACGCTCGGGTTGAACATTATCGCCCTAAAAGTCGTTGATAATTACAAGCGAAAATATGCCTGATTACGCTCTCACAACATCGCCGAAGATGGCTCGACGCCATGCAAAAGAACGGCGATTTAAATTTTATGGGCAAGCGGCTATATTTATAGCTTTAGCAGTGTTGGTCTTTATGTTCTCGGCAATTTTTTACCGAGGGGCAGGGGCCTTCCAGCAAACAAAAATTGGCCTCAATATTGATTTTTCTGAACAAGTTATTGATCCGCAAGGAACGCGAAATCCAGATGACTTGGCTCTAGCCAATTACAAACCCCTCCTCACAGAAAGCCTCGCGGAGGTATTTCCCGAAATTACGCAGCGCCGCGAAAAGGCCGACCTTTACAGGTTACTTAGCGCAGGATCCGCTTACGAGCTTTCAAAAGTCGTGATCGATAAGCCAGAACTGATTGGTACAACCAAGACCATATGGCTAACAGCGTCCTCTGAGGTCGATCTATATATGAAGGGGAAAATTGATATTACGGCAGACGAAGAATTTAGACGGCTTAAAAATGATGAGTTAGCTTGGATTGAACGCTTTAAAGACCAAGACAAGATCAAGCGTAAGTTTAACAGCGCTTTCTTCACGCATGGCGATTCGAGAGAGCCTGAAATGTCCGGCGTATTGGGCGCGGCCTTGGGGTCGTTTTTCAGCCTGTTGATATGTTTTCTAATTTCATTTCCTCTTGGCATTGCGACGGCTGTCTATCTCGAAGAATTTGCTAAAAAGTCACGGATTACAGATATTATCGAGGTTAATATCAATAACCTTGCGGCTGTCCCGTCTATTGTGTTCGGACTTTTGGGGCTATCTATATTCCTAAATTTCTTCCACCTGCCGCGTTCAACTCCGCTTGTCGGCGGTATGGTACTTGCGCTTATGACACTCCCGACGATCATTATCGCTTCGAGGTCAATCTTGCGCTCTATTCCGAATACAATACGCGATGCTGCATTGGGACTAGGCGCGAGTAAAACGCAAACCACATTTCATCATGTTGTGCCGCTCGCAATGCCGGGGATGCTGACAGGTACGATACTTGGCATGGCCCGCGCGCTAGGCGAAACTGCACCGCTTTTGATGATTGGTATGGTGGCCTTTATTGTTGATATCCCGCAAGGCGTGACAGATGCAGCGACATCACTGCCTGTACAAATATTCCTTTGGGCCGACAGTCCTGAGAAAGGATTTGTCGAGCGGACATCCGCTGCAATTATAGTCCTGCTGGCCTTCTTGGTCTTGATGAATTTAGCCGCTGTGTATTTACGTAAAAAATTGGAGCGCAAGTGGTGATGGGAAAACTTATGGATATTGAAACTATGGATCCGGCAAACACCGAAGCTGCGGAAACTCATATTATGACGGCCCGTAATGTTGATGTTTTTTATGGTAAGAAGCAGGCGATTAAAAATGTAAGCCTGGATATTCCAGAGAACCAAATTACAGCTCTCATCGGCCCGTCAGGTTGCGGAAAGTCGACCTTTCTCCGGTGCTTTAACCGAATGAATGACACAATCGATATTTGTAATGTCACAGGTGATATTCGTTTTGCAGGTCAAGATGTTTATAATCCTAAAGTGGACGTTGTGGCTTTGCGCGCTCGCATCGGGATGGTTTTTCAAAAAGCGAACCCTTTCCCGAAGTCTATTTTTGATAATGTTGCTTACGGCGCGCGCATTCATGATTTGGCGACGTCCAAGGACCATCTTGAGGACATTGTGATTAACTCTCTTAAACGCGCAGGTCTCTATGATGAGGTCGCAGACCGTTTGCATGAGTCTGGAACAGGTCTCTCGGGCGGACAACAACAACGCCTTTGCATAGCGCGCGCGATTGCGGTCGACCCTCAAATCATCCTTATGGACGAGCCCTGTTCGGCTCTTGATCCCATAGCCACTGCGATCATCGAAGAATTGATGGAGTCTATGAAGGAAAAATATACCATCGTAATTGTTACGCATTCGATGCAGCAGGCCGCACGGGTTTCGCAGAAGACCGCCTTTTTCCATCTAGGGGAGCTTGTCGAGTCTGGTGACACCAAAACAATCTTTACAAACCCAGCGGATGAGCGCACACAAAATTATATTTCAGGCCGGATCGGGTAGGTAACTTCAATAACCTCGCGATAGGACCTAAGAGGACACCGCACATGGTAACAGACAACCACATCGTTTCATCCTTTGATGATGATATAAAAAGCTTGGAAACTTTGCTTGTAAACATGGGCGTAGAAGTAAGCGATCAGCTTAAGGACGCGACGGCCGCTCTCGTGCAAGAAGACCGCAAACTCGCTAAGCAGGTCATCAAGCAGGATAAAAGCATCAACAGTCTCGAATCTGAACTCAATGATTTGGCCATAAAGATACTCGCTCTGCGTCAGCCTTTCGCTACAGACTTACGGAATGTTGTCATGACTTTGAAGATCGCAGGTCACTTAGAACGGATTGGTGATTTAACGCGCAATATGGCGCAGCGAACCAATACCATCACGAAAGCAGAAGCAGACAAGGGGCCGTTTGAAAAGCTTGTGCGGATGAGCGAACTTGTGCAAAGCATGCTTGCGTCTATTCTGGATGCGTATCAAACGTCAAATGCTGTTATGGCTTCTGAAGTCAGGGACCGGGACGAGGTAGTCGATAAAGCTCACAATATTCTTTTCATGGAACTTCTGAATTACATGATGGAAGATGTGAATAATATTTCTGGCTGTATGCATGTTCTTTTTATAGCCAAAAACATTGAACGGATGGGTGACCATGTGGCTGATATTGCCAAAGAGGTTATTTTCTTGTCCACGGGCGAATGGCCAGAAGGCGCACGCAGCAAGAGCGACAAAACAAGTAAAATGATGGCCGTTCCTTCTGAATAGATTTAAAGCACAATATAAGTTTTGTGATGTAAAGCCATGAAACCTGTTGTGATGGGGTGGCCCTTGCGAACTGATCTCTATAAGACCATTTGAAGTCAAAGCGGGCTCGCTTAAGATTAAAAATTGGAGATCATATGCCTATTCAAACGCAAAACCCGGCAACTGGAAAAATTGTCAAAACGTTTGAGCCTCATACAGACGCATTCGTTGATGCGGCGATTGAGCAGGCCTACGCAACACACAAAGATTTGCGGTTGTGGCCATTCTCAAAGCGCGCCATATGCATGAAAAAGGCGGCTGAATTATTAGAAAGCCGCGCTGAAGACCTAGGCCGCCTAATGACCCTAGAAATGGGTAAAACATGGGCCTCAGCCATTGCCGAAGTTAAGAAATGTGCGCTAGTTTGCCGTTATTACGCTGATGAAGCCGAACGTCATATGGCAGACGAAATCGTTGAGACGGCAGCATCAAAATCCTTTCGAGCTTTTCAGCCAGTCGGCGTAGTTTTGGCCGTTATGCCTTGGAATTACCCCTTATGGCAGGTTTTTCGGTTCGCCGCGCCTGCTCTTATGGCCGGAAACACAGGGTTATTAAAACATGCGTCAAATGTACCGCAGTGTGCCCTTGCGATTGAAGCGATTTTCATTGAGGCGGGGTTCCCGAAGGGGAGTTTCCAAACTCTACTTATCGGCGGTTCAAAAGTAGAGCGCGTTCTTAGGGATGACCGTGTTCGCGCAGCCACTCTAACAGGATCTGAGCCTGCAGGTGCGTCTGTAGCCTCTATTTGTGGGCAAGAGATTAAACCCGTTGTCTTAGAACTAGGCGGATCAGATGCCTTCATTATCATGCCGACCGCGGATATTGACGAAGCAGTGAAGATGGGAACAAAGGCCCGCACTCAGAATAACGGCCAAAGCTGTATTGCGGCGAAACGCTTTCTCGTTCATGCGGATATATACGACTCTGTTCGTGATAAGTTAAAGAAAAATTTCGAGGCGCTTCGCATTGGTGACCCGATGGATGCTGATACGGACATCGGTCCGCTCGTAAATAGCGGAGCGAGAGATGAGATTGCTGAGCAAGTGGCAAACGCGCTGAAAGACGGCGCAACGCGAATTACAGGCGCTGAGGTCATCGAGGGCGACGGGTTCTATTATCGGCCGGGCCTCCTTGAAGACATTCCGAAGAGCTCACGAGCCTATCATGAAGAAATTTTTGGGCCCGTGGGGCTGCTCTATAAGGTCAGTGACCTTGGCGAAGCTATTGAAATTGCCAACGCGTCTCCTTTTGGGCTTGGGTCATCGATTTGGACGCACGATAAGGAAGAGCAGTCTATTGCAATCCGTGATCTTGAGGCCGGAGCGACCTTTGTCAATGCGATGACCAGTTCGGATCCGCGCTTGCCATTTGGCGGGATTAAGCGCTCTGGCTTTGGCCGTGAGTTGGCCGCTGAGGGTATTAGAGCTTTTTGTAATATCAAGACAGTATCAATCGCTTAACGCTCTTCCTATGGGGCTCCTCACGCCGAATTGACTTGACCACAGGCAACGTGCGGCCTTAGAATTTTTGAGTATTAATCCATTGCCTAAGGGGCCATTATGACAATCTCAAAATTACTTCTCATCGGTGTTTGCATTGCTGGGCTGTCGGCTTGCGGCGACAAAGAAACTCCGTCTCATACACACGAAACTCCAGTAACGGCGGATACACCTGCTGTAAACGCTCCCGGCACATCTTATGCGGACGCGCCATCGGGGACTTATGCGCTCGATAAAACCCATGCTTACATCATGTTCCATTATGACCATCAGGGCTTTTCGAAACCTTTCGTGCGGTGGGGGGATTGGAATTCTACGCTAAATTGGGATAATGAAACTCCGGATAATTCTTCCGTAAACGTGACTATTCAAACGGCCAGTATTGATACTGGCGTGGACGTTTTTGATGGCCACCTCAATGAAGAGCGTTGGTTTGATTCTGCAAAACACCCGGAGATCACGTTTAAAAGCACATCTCTGACAAAAACGTCAGACCATACAGGCACGATGACAGGTGACCTGACAATGAAGGGCATTACCAAACCAGTGACGCTTAATGTGAATTTCAACAAAGCCGCTGAAGGGCGTGAGGCTGGAAATTATAAGATTGGCTTTTCAGCTCGCGGACAGGTTATGCGATCTGATTGGGACCTTGGCGCTTACACACCTGTCGTGTCCGATGCCGTTGAACTGATGATTGAAGTTGAGTACGGCCTGACTAAATAGTCGGTGCAGCTATGACGGTTCATAAATATACAAAGGTCGCGATACTCCTTCATTGGATGATCGCGGTCTTAATCATCGGGCAGATTGCTGGCGGCCTGATCATGACGCGCCTCGATCCTGCGCCGTTCAAGTTTGAGGTTTACCAGCTCCATAAGTCGTTTGGACTAATCATCCTGTTGCTATCTTTGGTGCGATTGGTGTGGCGGCTTACGCATAAATCGCCCGCTCTGCCTGCGGGTATGAGCGGACTTGAACGTATTGGCGCAAAGCTGACACATTTCGGGTTTTATGGCTTGATGATCGGTATTCCGTTAGCGGGCTGGATTATGGTCTCTGCGTCGGTTACGCAAATCAGTACGAAAATTTTTAAAATTGTACCGTGGCCAGATTTTCCCGGTGTCACGCGCTCTGAAGCGTTCGGTAGTTTTATGAAAGACGTGCATGAATACATGGCCTATGCGGCTATTGTTTTGCTTGTCTTACATGTTGGCGCGGCCTTGAAGCATCACTTTAAGGACAAAGACGATGTGCTGACGCGTATGCTCCCGTTTTTAAAGTCAAAAGGATAGAGTGTGAAATATTGGATATTAGGTGGCATGGCGGCTATTCTTGCGGCTTGCAGCGCGTCTTCTGAGGCTCCAGAGAAAGTGGCTTCGCTCGATTTGCAAAGCCTGATGCCAGCCTTGCAAGGCGGCCCAACTTGGGATGTAGACCTTGAAAAATCATCTTTGACCTTTACCGCTATTGGCCCCAATAGCGACTATAAGGTCGTGGAATTTACGGGCATATTTGCAAATTTCGACGTGGTCATTGTTATGGATCCTAAGGACACTACAGACGCCAAAATTGTAGCGCTCATTGATACGGGGTCCGCAGATTTAAAAGATAAAGACCGCCAAAAAAACTGGCCAAGCTCAGATTGGGTGGATGTGTTAAACTTTCCAGCCGCTAGATTTGAAAGCTCTATAGTGACGCAGACTGGGGAAGGGCAATTCTTAGCCAAAGGACAATTGACAATAAAGGGCATCTCTAAGCCCGTTGATTTGCCTTTTAGTTTGACGATAGAAAATGATGTGGCGATTGCAAAAGGGTCTGTGACCTTAGCGCGCACAGATTTCAAACTGGGCCATAGTTCTGATTTCGTTGACGAGGGGTGGGTGAAGTTTCCGGTCACGGTAAATCTAAATCTTACCGCGAACAAAGTTGCGGGTGAGGGGCTTTGACAATAGATTCGATTAAGACTGCGTTTCCTGCGGTAATGACCCGCCGCAGTGTAATCATAACCAGTCTAGCTGCTCCGGTTTTATACGCCTGTTCTTCGAGGTACCCAGCTATAGACATAGATTTTACGGCTTTAGAGGAATCAAGCGGAGCGCGCCTTGGTATTGCCGCTATGGATATGTCTAGCGGAGCGGCTGTTTCCCATCGAGGGGGTGAAATTTTTCCATATTGCTCGGTCTATAAATGGATTTTAGGGGCGCTTATACTGGAAGCTGTTGACCACGGGAGAGAAAGCCTCGATCGTGTTGTCACATTTCAGGAAAGCGACGTTGTTTTTTACTCACCCATTACCGAGAGCAAAACAGGGCGCGGCGGTATGAGTGTGCGGAGTTTGTGCGAGGCAGCCTTGCAGCATAGTGACAACACGGCGGCGAATGTGTTGACGAACGTTTTAGGCGGGCCGGCAGCTCTAACAGCGCGGATACGCCAAATAGGCGATGATGTAACCCGTTTTGACCGAATGGAGCCGGAGCTTAACCGGCAGGACATAGGCGAGGTTCGCGATACCACATCGCCGCTAGCCATGATGAATTTGATGAAAACATTCCTGTTCGGTAAGGCTTTGAAAGAACCGTTTAAAACCCTCCTGCAAGAATGGATGATTGGATCGCTTACTGGAAAAGAGGCTTTACGAGCTGGATTTCCCGAAGGCTGGGTGATCGGAGATAAAACTGGGAAAAATAGTTTTCGGTCTAATAATAATGTTGCGTTTGCAATCCCTCCGAAGACTTTAACGCCGCCCTTCGGCCCTATACTTATTACCAGTTTCGCGGATGTGGATGAGCCTTTAACTCCTCAGTCTAATGCCATTCACAAACATGTCGCCGAGCTTGTCGTCAGTACGTTCTCTCAATCGGCGAATGCGCGGTAACGTATCTTCACGGCGAAATTAAACCCTAGACTACCAAATACAGAGTGAGATCTATTATGCATTTTTTACACACTATGGTTCGAGTGGCCGACCTTGAGGCTTCGCTAAAATTTTATTGCGAGCAGCTCGGCCTAGTCGAAATAAGCCGTAAGGAAATTCCTGCAGGGCGGTTTACATTGGTTTTTCTCGCCGCGCCAAATGACGAGGCGCAAGCCCAAGAGACACAGGCTCCTATGGTTGAGTTGACGTATAACTGGCCCGCAGAAGACGGTAGCGTTGAAACCTATACGGGCGGAAGAAACTTTGGGCATTTGGCATACCGTGTCGATAATATTTACGATACGTGTCAACACCTTATGGATAGCGGCGTGGTCATAAATCGCCCGCCCCGTGATGGCTATATGGCTTTTATCCGCTCGCCAGACGGTGTGTCTGTCGAACTTTTACAGGCTGGGGAGCGCCTTGCGCCGCAAGAGCCTTGGCAATCGATGCAAAATACTGGCGAGTGGTAACTCCAAGGGACGGGTTAAGCTTTAACAGAGTTTGAGCTAGCCTTCATCATGGTGAGTGCGGTGACTAATATAATGACCGTTACGGCGTAACCGCCGCTTACGGTCATTAGGGCTGTTTTTTCGCCGTACATCGAGACAATCTTGGCTCCGGCAGCGGGGGCAAAAGAAGAGCCAATGGCCGTACAGAAGAATAAAAAACTAATCATACGCGCGCTTGGATTGGGTGTGGTGAGCGTTCCGAGCGTCAGTAGAAGCTTCAAAATTCCGCCCGTGAGCAAACCAAGGCACAGCATCGTTACCATAAGCTGCGGGAGCGTTTCTGACATCCAAAGTCCGCATGTTGCGCCAAGTGCGGCGATAGCTAAGACGGTGATGAGCCATCTAAATTTCAAAACAAAGACTAGGAAAAAGGTCGCGATCTGTCCAAAGAACATGCCGGAGAATAGCCGCCCGACGAGCGCTCCGCCTTGTTCGGGTGTGGCAGAAAAAGCTTGGGTGGCATAATTCGGCACCCATGCATAAATCAAAATGAAGCTGGCAATGTAGACAAAGATGGCAAGGCCAATGAGCAGCATACTCGGAGGCCATGGGCCTGAGGGTGCAGGTTCATTCCCATCGGCAGGAAGGGAGTCCGAGGGGTATTTTGAAAATAGGGCTAGCACTAGGATCAAGGCAGACACACATAGCGCCAATATATAGCTACTGCCCCAATAAGCTCCGCGCCCAATCATATGCCCCGCGAATAAGCCCGTTACGACACCAGCGGAGCTATAGAATGAGTCCGTAATCAATAGCATTTGCGCCCTGTGCTTATCAGAATAACACCATGTTATGACGACGGTTGCTGCTGACATAAGCAACCCGCATGACAGACCAATAACCGTGAAAGCCGCAGGGATAAGCAAAAGGTGCGGTATCTTCCAGAGGCACGTCAATGCAGCTATGAGCAGAGCACTAGCGAACAATATATTACTTTTGAGTCCCAACGGCGTGAATGAAATCATGGCGACGAGAGAGCCAAATAGGAGCCCTGTTGTGAGGTATGAAAAAAGCGCAGTAGCTTCACCGACGCTTATATCGAAATACAGGGCCATTGAGCCGCTCACAATACCGAGCTGGGAGATGACCGAGGACATGAGGAAATAAGCGAGGAAACTCGTGAGCGTTATTTGAACTTTGTTGCGCAGGCTTGTTTCAAATGTCATGATGGACGTTCCACTTCTTTGCGCGCCCAATGATTGCGGCAGAGGCTGATATATTTATCATTCCCGCCGATCTCAATTTGCGTGCCTTCTGTAATGGCTTCGCGGGACGTGCCAATCCGTAGTGTCATGGTCGCTTTGCGGCCACACCAACAGAGAGTTTTTATCTCTTTGATATTATCCGCGACAGCTAAAAGCGTCGCGCTACCCGGAAATAACCGTCCCTGAAAGTCAGTGCGCAGACCGTAGCACATAATCGGTATTCGATGGAGGTCAGCCAGACGGGCCAGTTGCCATACCTGATCCGAAGTTAAAAACTGCGCTTCATCGACGAGCACGCAATCAAGGTGATTAGCTGTGTTGGCTTCTACGACATAGGCTTCGAGATCGGTGTTCGTTTTGAAACTTTTTGCTTGTCCCGTAAGGCCAATGCGCGAGGCAATCGTTTGTTCGGTTCCTGCTCGGGTATCCACAGCCGGAGTTAAGAGGAGGGTGCGCATGCCGCGTTCTTGATAGTTGTGGGCTGCCTGTAACAGAATAGTGGATTTGCCCGCGTTCATCGCGCCGAAATTGAAATATAGCTTGGCCATTACCGCAAACCCCCATGGCTGTTCATTCAATCACGACAAGCGGAGGGGAAAAGAGCAGCGAAATATAGTTTTACATTTTGATAGGGAGGAAGCCGCTGAGTCGCAATAAGAATTGCGAAGCTTTAGCCGAGGTTTCAAACTGTCTGTTGAAAACTAAGGTGAAAGGTCGGCTTGCCAGGTAACCGTTTTTACGCCGATCAGTTTGGCGAGACGCCCGAGCTCTGCTTCTAGTTTGCTTTGCCGCTTATCTGTCCACTTAACAGCGGGTTCAGCCCATGAATTTATGACCGTTAGGGTGCCGTCCTTACGGCTAGCTTTTAAGTCAATGCGGCCAATGAACGATTCGCCTTCAAGGATCGGGTAAACATAATAGCCCCATTGCCTTTTTGCAGCAGGGACGAACATTTCATTCTTATAAGCAAAACCAAATAGCCGTTCGAGACGTTTTCGGTCGCGCACAACTGGATCAAAAGGATTGACGATCCGAAGTCTCGACGTGACAGGGTCTAAGCTTGTGAATTCGCCCTCTAAGGTTTTCAAGCCTATCATTTTTACCCATTCGCCGTTTGCGGATTGTACAGAAGCTTCCATCAGGTCATGAGAGTTCTCTTCGGACCAATGTCTAACCTCGGCAGAAGACATAGCGTCCCAAAACCTCTGAATGTCCCCCAAGCTTCCAAAGCCTATTCGGGTGAGGGCCGCGCGGCATAGCCAGTCTATTTGCTGCTCATCGCTTATGGACTGTTCCCGTAGATGTTGCGGGATTACGCGCTCTGTCAGGTCGTAAAATTTGACGAAATTTTCACGATGGGATGTGGTGAGCTCCCCCTTATACCAAAGATAATCCAGTGCGAGTTTGTGTGGTGGCCGTGACCACATTTTTTTCTCGCCTTTGATTTTAGTATCAAACGCGCGTGTGCAAAGCGCTCCGTCTGCGTCTATCCGATTTTTTATAGAGATATGGTCAGCTTCGCGCATCGCTCTGTAATATTTTGAGGTATCGAGTTTCTTGCCAATACGCCGAAATTGCCGCGTCCACATGGGATAAAACTCCATGGGAATAAGCGAGGCGTCGTGAGTGAAGTGCTCAAACACGCCGCGTTTATCGGCTAGATGTTTCCAGAGCATAAGCTCACGGTAATTCTGATTACGGCTCCAGAGGATATGATGATGCGCGCGCGTCACATTCTGAATGGTATCAAGCTGTACGAAGCCGAGGCCGGATATGATGCGGCATAAATCAACCGGCCCCGTCGGCGATGTCCCTAGGCCTTGTTTATGGAGCCAAAGCCGGCGCGCATCACGGTTGTTTATTCTAAAGCTCATACAAAGCTTATGACGTGCCCTATGTTTCCTATAAAGAAGTATTTTCTGCCTCGTCTGCACAAGGATAAAGTTCCGTGCCTTTCGTGGCCCCATGCGATTGGTTTCACTCTCCGTTGTCCTTAGACACAGTCAGCGACAAGATTTGCTCGAAATCTAACGCTCTTAGGCCATGGCGACAAAATGTACTCTAGCTCTATGGCCGGATCGCGTTAAACCGTGCGCAATGTTTGGATTTGGACATATCATTCGCTTGAGCTTAGCGTTTCTTTTTGCGTTGCAATTAGCCTTGCCGAGCGTTCGCATCAGCGCGGACGGTTCATTCAGCGCGGCGTCTTATTTTTGTAACCCGCTAACGAACAGCATCTCGGAAGAAGCTGAATTTAATTTAGTGGCTGTACTAACCCTAGCGGGGAAGGACTTACAGGGCGAAAATGACAGCACAGAGCAGGGCGAGCATTGCCAAAACTGCGTCATAACCGTTCCGCCCATTCCGGCGCCTTCATTTGTCTTTGATGCAACGCTCCGAGCGGTGCTCGTCTCTGTTCTGTATCAAAAACGACCGATAGGCACGTTCTACGAAACCCGAGGGCCTCCGCTCGGCATGCGAGCGCCTCCAATTTTCTCATAAATCTCCTATGGCCGCCTCGTGCGGAAACTTCTGATTTATTTGAAAGACTAACAATGAAATATTTATCACTTCTTTTGGGAGCCGCTGCAGTTGCGTCGCTCTCAAACCCTGCTGCCGCACATGAAAATGACATGAATGCCCCCCATGCCCTAGATCACGCACCGATCGGGGTTATGGGCGACCATCGCCATGATAAAGGCGAATGGATGCTCTCCTACCGCTATATGACCATGGATATGGACGGCACGCGCGACGGTACTGACAGCCTGACGCCAGACGTCATTGCGACGACCATACCTAATCGCTTTTTTGGCGCCGCGGGTCAGCCGCCAACCTTGCGAGTGGTGCCGACAAATATGCAAATGGATATGCATATGGTTGGAGCCATGTACGGCTTTAATGATCGAATAACGGTCATGGCGATGGGAAGCTACCACACCAAAGATATGGACCATCTCACCTATCAGGGCGGAATGGGAACCGCCGTACTTGGCGGGTTCAATACCAAGGTCAGCGGTATTGGCGACAGTTCGCTTACGGCTATTATTGGTTTGGACAATGGATCTAACCCCAAAAAGCAGATCAATTTGAACTTAGGACTATCCTTGCCAACAGGGTCGAATGAGGAAACGGGTCAAATTCTGACGCCAATGGGCGGAACGCCTTCTCCGCGTTTGCCTTATCCGATGCAGCTTGGAACTGGGACATATGACTTCAAACCCGCCATCACATATTCGGAGCGCTCCGGTAAAATGGGGTGGGGCGCGCAAGCGAGTGCCCGCATTGCTTTGGGCGAAAATGCGGAAGGCTATAAATATGGCGAACGCCTTGAGGGAACGGCTTGGCTTGCTTATGAGCCGGCTTACTGGATGTCTTTATCAGGCCGTCTTAAAGCCACGAGTCAGGGAAACATCGACGGGATTGACAGCGCTATACTCGCCCCAGTTCAGACCGCTGATCCAGATAATTACGGCGGAAAAGATGTGCAGCTTTTGCTCGGTGTGAATTTTGCGGGACAAAACGGCGTCTTAAAAGGACATCGTTTCGCGCTCGAGGTTGGCGTGCCGATTTACCGTGACCTCAATGGCCCTCAGCTTGAAACCGACAGCACGATTACAGCGGGTTGGCAAAAAGCGTTTTAAGCTCCGGCTCGCTTTAAATCTACATTTTCGCGTCAGCATGGGGCTTCTGTGCTGACGCATTTTCCATTTTTCTATGGAGGCCTCTCATGACGAAGGCTCTTTTTAATCGCCGTATTCGGCAATTTCACCTTTGGTTTGGTCTCGCTGTAGGGGCGCAGATCGGACTCTGGCTCATCTCCGGCTTGTTTATGACGTGGTTCCCGATTGATACGGTGCGGGGTAAACATTTGAAGGCGGCCGCTGATTTACATCTTATAACTGATGTCTCAAATCTTATGCCGCCGCGCGGCATGCTCGAAGCTATGGATGTTCCGCCTCAAACCATCACGCTTAAGATGCTTGAAAATAGACCAGTTTGGCTTCTAGAAAACGGAGGCACGAAAGCTTTGTTTGACGGTAAAAGCGAGTCCGTGATTTCTCCGCTCTCGCGTGAGTTTGCCGTGCAAACAGCCACATCTCGTTACGCAGGGGCCGGAACAATCGACACGGCTGAACTGCTTGTGAAAACGCCGCGTGAATATGGGCGCAGCGGCCCTGTTTGGCGTGTGAATTTTCAGGCCCCTCAAGCCGCCAGCTTTTATGTAGACGCGACGACGGGCGAAGTGACCGCCGTAAGAACCAAGCTTTGGCGCGTCTATGATTTTATGTGGGGCCTCCATATTATGGATTGGTCAAGCCGTGAGAATTTCAACAGCTGGTGGATAAAAATGACGGCATCTCTTACTGTTTTGTTCTTTTTGAGCGGAGTTGGTCTTTTGATGCTGCGGCTATCGTCTATGGTCGAACGCAGGAAAATAGCGCGGCGTAAGAGGGGGTAGGGGTCTGCATTTTATGGCGTCATTCTAAGTTGTACTCTTGAAGTCGACGTCATGAATTTTATAAATTAAGAAAAATTCATAAAAATTGCCTAGTATAAAGTATGTATGGTTACTATATGCGAGGCATGATAACAAAACATGACGATTTGGTTGGCACTCTTATTCACGACGTAGCCTATCTTTTACGGCATGAAATTGATGCGCGGTTGAAACCCCATAACTTGACCCGAGTGAAATGGTTGGCTTTAGGGGTCATTGATAATCATAGCCCGCTCACGCAATCTGACTTAGCGGCAGAACTAGAATTGGGCGCGGCGTCTGTGGGGCGTCTCGTTGACCGCCTTGTCGAGCGGGGCTTCGTCATACGCGATCAAGACCCTGATGACCGAAGGTCTTATAGCTTAAGTCTAAGCCCTGAAGCCTCACAGCTCGTGCATGAATTGGATGATATGGCGGATTCTTTTAGAGAAGAAGCTTTGAAGCCGCTTAGCAAAAGAGAAATTGCCTCTCTAACATCTGGGCTCATTAAGATTAAAAACAGCATGAAAGCTCAGTTGCTAGCTCTTGGGGCCACGCTCTTTGTTTCAGCACATAAAATGTCGCCGACGGCGCAGATTCTCACAGATTTTGGAACCGCTTTGTAGTTTGAAAGGACACGATTATGTCTATAAATTCTCTTATTAATGCCGACGTTACCCATCTGACCCGGTGCATGCCGGATGATTTTCTTGATGAGGCTATAGCAAAAATGGTCAATGCGAACCGCAATGCCATTGCGGTTATGGACGGAGCTGACCATCTCTGCGGAATTTTGACTGACCATGACATTATTAGAGCCGTGCATGATTTACAAAACAAAGCTAGAGCGATTGAGCATGAACACGTTTCGAACTGGATGACGAATAGGGTAATTACCTGTGATGTAAAAACGAAGCTATCCACAGCTTTACAGCTAATGGGTCGCAACAAAATTCGGCATTTGATTTTAACAGAGAATGCCCTTCCTGTCGCTATTGCTAGTATACGAGATATCTTAGCTAAGATTCATGAAGACGACGAACTTGAGGCCAATGTTCTCCGAGATATTGCTGTTGCGGCTCGCGCTCATCAAGCGGCATAGGAGGTCTTGGTGACAGTCCGAACCTTGATAGTTTTGGGCGAGGCATCCTCTTCCAAATGTTTGCCAGAAGATTTTCTAGACGAAGTCATAGACATTATGGCTGAGAGAGAGGTTGGCGCTGTTGCTGTAGCTGAACCAGGCATGGCGGTGATGGGTATTTTTACAGACCATGACGTAATGCGGGCAATTCATACGTGCGGTACATCCGGTAATTCTCTCAACGGTGAACGGGTGCGGGACTGGATGAGTGAGTATGTTGTGACGTGCTCAGACAAAACCTTGCTCGAGGAAGCGTCTTCTCTCATGAGGTCTCACAACATTCATCACTTAGTTGTGTCCAGCGGCGAAACACATCTCGGCGTTATATCATTGAGTGATGTGCTGAAACGCCTCCACATTCAAGATGAACTTAATCTCTCAACAATCAAAGAAACCATATTGTCCCGTACAGGGGTGTTTGCCGCTTAATTATGACAAAGGATATTTCCCAATGATTATTCATCTTAAGGCTTTTGCCGGTACTTTACTTCTAATGCTGCTAATGGGTGCTTTCATCGAAGTTCTTATTTATAGCATTTTGATTCCTTTTCATCCCTCACACAGCATTGAAATTTTTGGTGAGGGACTGGGATTATTGGGCATTTTAATCGCCTCAATCTTTGTTTACCGCCTCACATTGCAGACAGAGCGGGGACTTTTGAACGAAAAATAAGCAAGCTGTTTTATCATTTATAATGTTGTTGTTGTGGGATGCTAAACATCCTATGGAATGAGTCTGTCCGGGGTTAAAATGCTTCACAGATTTTGAGTGCTTTGCGTTAATCGCAGGAAGGCACGCAAGGGATAGTGTGGATTCATAACTTCTTAATCTCGGTCACCGAAATATGATTTATTAGCACCTCCCTCGGTTCCCAGACTTGAACAGGATTACTATGCCATTAGCCGCTCGGAACTGGTTCCAACGCCTTGCTCCTTACCGTAACGCTGCAGATGGCCGCGCGGTTTTCGAATTGCTCATAACCCTCATTCCATTCTTGGCGCTTTGGGCCGGAATTTGGGGATTAATGCAGGCCGGACATTACTGGGCTGTTATTGGGTTTGTACCAGCGGGCGGTCTCGTGGTGCGCCTGTTCATTATTCAGCATGATTGCGGACATCAATCGATGTTTAGCAATCGCCGTGTTAATGACTGGGTCGGACGGTTTATTGGCATACTGACCTTGACGCCGTATGATCACTGGAAACGCTCACATGCGCTACATCATGCAGGCTCAGGTAACCTTGACCGGCGCGGTATTGGCGACGACATTCTAACGCTCACTGTGGAAGAGTATAAAACCGCCAGTAAATGGGACCGTTTCAAGTACCGCCTCTATAGGCACCCTGTAGTGATGTTTGGCGTTGGCCCTGCTTATTTGTTTTTACTCCATAACCGCTTACCAATCGGGGCTATGAAAGACGGCATTAGGCCTTGGGCGAGCGCGCTTTTGACAAACCTAGGCGTGGCGCTTTTGTACGGCGCTGTGATTTGGGGCGTGGGCTGGAAAATTTTTGTGCTAATACAAATCCCGACGATTTTAGTCGGCGCATCTATTGGCGTCTGGATGTTCTATGTGCAGCATCAATTTGATGAAACACATTGGTCTCGAACCGGAGAATGGGACCGAAAACATGCTGCGCTCCGAGGTAGCTCTTATTACGATCTTCCGGCTTGGCTTATGTGGGTGACAGGTAATATTGGTATTCACCACGTTCATCACCTATCGTCGCGCATTCCGTTCTATCACTTGCCGCGCATTTTGAAGGATCACCCTGAGCTTAAATCCGTAGGCCGGCTTACATTTTGGCAGAGCTTGAAATGCATAAAGTTAGCCCTTTGGTGCGAAACCACTGAACGCATGATCAGTTTCCGCGCGGCAAGAGCGGCTTAGTTAGGAAGTCTTAAACGCGTGGACTGGCCAAAACGGGTAATTTGCCTAACCCCATAATTCTCGCGAGGGCGGGTGGATATATTGGCCATCATATTTAAGTCCATCCGCAACATCATCGGCGAGCAATAGGGGGCCGTCGAGGTCGATGAAGTCAGCAAAACTTTCAAGCATCATCATAGGGGCCATGGCAAGGGAAGAACTGACCATACAGCCCGCCATAATTGTGAACCCTTTTTCTTTAGCGGCCTTCATTAAGGCTAGTCCTTCTGTGAGCCCTCCGCATTTGTCGAGCTTGACATTGACGGCGCGGTAACCGGACTCCCATAGCAAATCTAAATCGCGGCACGTATGCAGCGATTCGTCGGCGCAAATGGGCGGCAATATCCCCGGATCGAAACGGGAATTAGAGGCAGCGGGTAGGGGCTGCTCTATTAAAACGGCTTTTGATCCTAATAAATGCGTTCGAAACTCTGTTACTTCATCCGGCGTCATGGCTTCGTTTGCATCAATAATCAGATTTGCGTCTGTGCGAGCCTTCATAACGGCGTCTATGCAGTCTTGACTTTGCGTCCCGCCGACTTTCATCTTTAGAAGATTATATTGCTTAGCCTTTATTGCTGTGTCCGCCATGGCTTCTGGGGTATCAAGAGATAAGGTATAAGCCGTTATGCGCGGAGCGGGTTCTGCTAGCCCCAATAGCTCCCAGACACGCTTTCCGGCTTGTTTCGCTTTGAGGTCCCAAAGGGCGCAGTCGACGGCATTTCGCGCGGCGCCGGGCGAAAGAGCGGATTGTAAATTTTCAATTGTGAGATCGGTTTCTAGCAGAGACCTTATGGTTTCAATTTGCGCGGTTACGCTTTCTGGCGTTTCATCATACCGAGCATAGGGTCTGCATTCTCCGCGTCCGGTGTATTCACCTTCGCTGATCGAAACTTGCACGACGAAAATTTGCGTGAGAGCGCTGCGCGAAATGCGAAACGTGCCTGCAACTGGCCAAATGTGTGTTTGTACGTTTAGTTTGCGCAAAACCTATCCTTTTACTTGACGTTCGGAGTTTGTATTAGCACCTTAGCGCAATGGATGCCGATACACACCCAAAAATAGAGTCTGCTGAGACTTTCCTACCGGACTTCGAATTGTCTCAAACTGATCGCCGTTTGACATTCAAAGCGTATGGCGAGTGGTCGCTTGCTCATATAGGGCCTATGGATAAAGTTCTTACGAAACAGCTCAAGTCTTTCGACTATGACAATGTGACTTATGACTTCACGGACGTCACAAATATGGACACAGCGGGGGCTTATATTTTCGCGCGCGCGATTCGCTGCGATGAGGATGTGTGTTTCCCTTGGGATATTTTAGGAGCAGACCCCGGCAAGCAGACACTTATGATGGCAGCGGCAAATGCGTCAATGGGACGGCCGCCAAGTCAAACGCGGCAATGGTTTGATGCTTTGTCTCGCTTGGGAATAGGCACAGAAAGAGCGGCTGTAGAAGCGTTAGACACGCTAGCTTTTCTCGGAAAGTTCATGTCAGTTTTGCTTCGTCTTCTTTTGAAGCCTCAAAAAATTCGGTGGAAGTCTGTGGTGGCTCTTGTTGAAGACATCGGCCTCAACGCGGCTCCCATTGTAATGTTTTTGAGCTTCTTCATCGGCGCTGTTATCGCTTATATGGGGGCCAACCTTTTGGCGTCAATCGGCGTTCAAGTCTTCATGGTTGACCTCGTTGGTTATTCTATGTTGCGAGAGCTTGCTGTTGTCGTGACGGCTATTTTGCTGGCAGGGCGTTCAGCTTCGGCGTTTACAGCGAAACTTGGCGCGATGAGAATGCGCCAAGAAATTGACGCTATGACCGTCATAGGCCTCGATACATTTGAAACGCTTGTTGTACCAAGAGCGCTTGCCTGCCTTATCTCTGCGCCTATACTAACATTTTTGGCGATGATGTCCGGTGTTGGCGGCGGCATGCTCGTGGCGTGGCTTGGGCCGACGGATATTTCTCCGATCCTCTTTTTTGCTCGCATGCAGGAAGTTATTGAAGTGAAACATTTTTGGGTGGGTATGGTGAAGTCCCCCGTCTTTGCGATCATCATTGCCATCATTGGGTGTCGCCAAGGGCTTGCTGTAACGGGCAGTGTAGATTCTTTAGGGTCGAGGACAACGGCCAGTGTGGTGCAGGCGATTTTCACTGTGATTGCCGTAGATGCAATATTTGCCATGCTCTTCCTCGAAATGGGGGTGTAGGATGTCATTAGGTGATTTTGATATGACTGCCGCGCCAATGGAAGCTCGAGGTATTCTCACGCAATTTGGAACGAATATTATACATGAGAACCTCGATTTTCGCGTAGAGGCTCAGGAAATCGTAGGATTGGTTGGCGGGTCGGGAGCCGGGAAGTCTGTGTTAATGAACACGCTTTTGGGCTTAAAGGAGCCTGAAGGCGGTAAAATTCGCTATTTTGGACAGGACAGATCCACGCTTTCAGCAGAATCCCGTAGAGCGATTAACAACAAAATGGGCGTACTGTTTCAAGGCGGCGCATTGTTTTCTTCTTTAACAGTGCGCCAGAATATCATGGTGCCTTTGCGTGAACATACTGATCTCCCGATCAAGTTGATGGAAGAACTCGCAGATATGAAAATCCATATGGTTGGGTTGCCAGCGCATGCTGCAACGCTTTACCCGTCCGATCTTTCAGGCGGTATGAAAAAAAGAGCCGGATTAGCACGGGCCTTGGCGCTTGACCCCCAGCTTTTATTTTTGGATGAACCAACCGCTGGTCTGGATCCTATTGGCGCATCGGCTTTTGATAATCTAATTTTAGGGCTACGTGAGGCGATGGGGCTAACGGTTTTAATGGTAACACATGATTTGGATAGCTTGTTTGCCATTTGTGACCGAGTTGCCGTACTTGTTGACAAACACATCGCGATTGCGGACACCTTACCCAAAGTGCTTGCCTTTCCTCATCCTTGGATAGAAGAATATTTTGGAGGACCGAGATCTCGGGCAGCGCAGCAAGCGGGCAGTACAAAAAAGTGAAATGAAAAGAAGAATTGAGCGAGCAGTAAACCATGGAAAATAAGGCACATTACGCACTTATTGGAACCTTCGTGCTTTTGGCAACTTTGGCTGTTGTTGCGTTTATTGCGTGGAAGTCAAATTCGCAATGGGACCAACAATTTGACAATTACGAAGTTGTCTTTACTGGTCCTGTGAAGGGCCTGACGCGGGGCAGCGAAGTGCAATATAACGGGCTTCGAGTAGGTGAGGTCACGCGCCTAGCGTGGGATCGAGATGATAGCAATACGATCATTGCCAATATTCAAGTCGTTGATAACACACCAGTTCACGTTGATAGCATGGCTCAACTTGAGCCGCAGGGGCTTACAGGGTTGAACTACATTCAAATTACGTCCGGTGCGAGCGGTGAAATGTTTAGCGGGCGGGAACCTTATCAGCTTCAGGGCCGTATGAGCCAGTTAGATACGTTTCTAGAGGGGGGCGGTTCCGTCATCGAAGCCACGCAAAACGCGCTCGCCCGAGTGAGCGCCACGCTCAATGAAGACGGGATCAATGATTTCCATAAGATATTGCGTAATCTAAATGAAATCACGACTAAGATTAATAATGCGGACCTTGACGGCGAGACATTAAAGCGTGTGTTGCTATCCTTTGAGACGGCTGCGGCGGCTGTAACGCAAGCTGCAGAGGCGACGGATCAAGCGGCGGTCTCATTTGATAATCTTGTGAAGGGGGATGTTACGCGTGTTCTCGCGCGGGCCGAATCGTCTTTGGATAATGTTGATACAATGATGCTCGGTATCACTGAGTTTGCTGCGGGGGGAACCGCCTTAACGGCTGATGGCCGCGACGCGATTAACCGGTTGTCCAACTCCGGCCTAACAGACCTTGAAGAAACGGCGGATGGCATACGCCGCTTGATTAACTCTCTGAATGAGCTTGTAGAAAAACTCGATGAAAATCCGGCGGCTTTCCTTGCAGGTGAAGAACGAGAAACAATGGAGTTGCCGCAATGAAAACAAGCTTCTTGGAACGTACGAACAGTGTATCAGTGATGGCTGTAGCGGTATTGTTAGGCGGTTGCCTATCCTCCGTTCTACCAGATCCCGCGCCGGCTGATGTCATCTACAGATTTAAAAATCCTGGCGATACTGTTGCGGCGAATGTGGATGCTATTGTGTTGCGTGTGGATAGGCCTACGGCTCCGGCAGCGCTTATGGGGCATAATGTTGTCGTGTCGCCTGACGGACAGCGGCTCGCGACAGCTGGGAAAGCTCGCTGGGCTGAACCTGTGCCGTCTCTAATTCAAAATAGTGTTTTTGATATTTTCAGTATGCGTCCCGACATTGTTGGGGTTCTTCCAACATCAGGTGCGCGGACATCGCACCGTATCCATTTGACGGTTCGAAATTTTGAAGCGCAGTTTGATAGAGGGCCAGAAAGTGCTCCGCTAGCTGTTGTAAAATATTCTGCGACAGTTTCTGATGCAAGCACACGTAACCTGGTCGGAACCTATGAGGTTCGCAAAGCCGTTAGAGCAGACGCCGCAAGTGTATCGGGGATTGTGTTCGCTCAGGATGAAGCTAATCGCGAGGCGATCAACGAAATCGCAGATTGGGCTGCAAAACTACTAGGTGAAAATTAGGGTGGCTTATTTATCCTGTAAATCCGGCCATCCTGATTGTGTTAGGATAAGCGTGGCCGTGTCTGGCGCATCGACATAAGTTGACTTTACGAGCGCAATATCATCCTTAGCGGCTTCAGTTTGGCCTAAAACGCGGCGCGCGTTCAGAAGTTTTACCCACCCATCGGGGTCATCAGGGGTATTACGTAATTTAGCGGCCAGCCCTGAGACCATATTTTCGATCATCGCAGCCCGGTCCTCGGGTGTCATAGCCGCCGCGGCCTCGATGTCACCTGCGGAAGGGCCACGTCTTTCGGCGCTTGAGTTTGGTGCAGCTTGTGGGTTTTTCGCAAAGCCCTTTGCATACTCTAATTCTTCCGCCACGTTAGGGTCGTTACCCGTTAAGGCCAAAACTTTTTCATAGGCCTTAAAGGCTTCGGCGTAATTTCCAATATTCATCAAAGTCCGCGCATAAAGCATCCAGCCTTTAGCATCATTTTTCTGCGTGGTATCAAGTTTCGACTTTAATAACGTCAAAAGCTCGGCAAGTGATTCGGTGTCAGCAGGCATTTCTGAGGCTTGCTGAGTAGGAGGTGCCATATATTCAAGCGCATCAGATGTGGTCAAATCCGGTGAGCCCAGTAAAGCGTAGAGACCTATGGCCCCAAAAATAAAAAATGCGAACAATGAATTTGTTATGAGCAAAGCAGGGGCTGAGGTTTCGCTATCGCGCTGCTTTGTTAAGGCGAGTAATTGCCGTTGTAAGTCCAGTTTTCGGGCTTCTAATTCGGGGTCGGGGGTTTTCGCAACCTCTGCCTCTAAGCGCGTGATTTCAGTTTTATAGGCAGATATTTCTACTTGGCTGTTAAGGGAGGGGTTGGGTTTTTTGATCAGCGGCACAACCAAAAACATCAAGACGCCCCATGCAATAATACCTAATATCAACCATGCCATATGATTGGCCTCTCAATAGTGTAACTTTTTCGCCTCTGATTGGCAGAGAATGCAAAAACAAACAAGCACGCCCGTTGCATATATTGGAAAGCGCCTTATATAGGCGCTCATAATCAAAATACTGCCAATGTTGGCAATTCTTTACGCGGGGATATATGTTCAATCTCATAATGCAAACAGCCACTCCAGGCGCCGGCGGCGCGGCTATGGGCCAGATAGCGATGCTTGGCCTTATTGGTGTCATTTTTTACTTCCTGCTTATTCGTCCGCAAAACCAGCGCATGAAGAAACATAAACAGATGCTTACTGAAATTCAGCGCGGCGATGAAATCGTGACCAATGGTGGATTAGTCGGTAAAGTGACCAAGGTGACGGACGATCGTCTCATTGTTGATCTCGGCGAAGGGCACAAGGTTAAAGTCGTGCGAACAATGGTTGCCGATGTTTTAAATCGTACCGAACCGGCCAATGACCGGCCTGCTAAAGATAAAAAGTAGTTTTTAAACTCACGCCTCAATAGGATCAGTCATGCTTTATTTCTCTAAATGGAAAACGCTGATGATTATTGGCGCGATTCTATTGGGTTTCGTGTTCGCACTTCCAAATGCGCTTCCAACGGACACTCGGGAAAACCTTCCACAGGCGTTTCAACGTACTCTCAATCTCGGCCTAGACCTTCAAGGCGGTGCGCATATGCTTCTGGGCGTCGAGATGTCCAGTGTCATGGAAGGTGAACTTGAGAATCAGCGCGGCGGAGTATTAGCAGCTTTAAAAGACGCGGGCCGGATACGCACAGAATATGTCAGGGCAGAAAAGGATGCAGTCGTCGGGCGTTTTCGTAATGTTGATGATGTCGAAGCCGGTATGACAGCGATCCGTAAACTCATTCTTCCTATTGACCCTGCGAGTTTAAGCACAGCAAAAACGATTAAAGTCGAAGAAGAAGGTGATCGCGGATTTCGTGTAACGATTACTGAGGACTATATTGAATCCATAAAAAACCGAACGATTGCACAGTCTATCGAAGTTCTCAGAAAGCGGATTGACCCGACGGGGACGACGGAAATGACTCTTGCGAAAGAGGGGAGCGATAGAATTTTATTGCAAATTCCCGGCGCAAAAGATGTTGGTGACATTAAAGACCGAATTAACAAAACGGCGAACCTAGGCTTCCATATGGTGGATGCGAGTTCGTTTTCTGATGCCGCGATGCAAACGGCGGCAACATCTGGCCGAACAAAGCCAGGGACCGTTTACTACCCACAAGAGAGCGGCGGCGGCCTTATTGTCCAAAAGAACACTAAAATTACAGGTGGATGTCTTAAATCCTCTAGTGAGGGTTTGCACCCTGAGGGCGGTTATCCAATCGTCAATTTCACATTTAACATTCGGTGCGCTCAGCTCTTTGGGAAGCTAACGTCAGAAAATATCGGTCAACGCTTTGCTGTTGTTCTCGATAAAGAAATTATTACAGCTCCTCGCATCAACGGCGCTATCACTGGCGGATCTGGCTTCATCGAAGGTAGCTTCACGAATGAAAGCGCGCGGGAATTGTCGTTGCTGCTAAACGCCGGCGCTCTACCCGCTAAGCTCGTGATTGTCGAAGAAAGAACAGTTGGTGCGGAGCTCGGTAAAGATGCCATTGATGCCGGTAAGGCGGCGTCTATCATCGGCCTCCTCGGCGTGGCTGTCTTTATGTGGCTGTCTTACGGTCTGCGGTTCGGATCTATTGCCAACACGGCGTTGTTCATCAACATTGTTTTAATTGCTGGTGCGCTCTCTCTATTAGGAGCGACGCTTACGTTACCTGGGATTGCTGGTATTATCTTGACGATAGGTATGGCTGTTGACGCGAACGTGTTGATTTTCGAGCGCATACGGGAAGAAACCTATCTTGGCAGACCGCCGGTCAATGCAATCGAAACTGGCTATCGCCGCTCATTAGCGCCGATCTTGGATGCCAACATCACGACGTTGATTGCGGCGATCACGCTTTACTTTGTAGGGTCCGGTCCGATCCGAGGGTTTGCGGTGACGCTCGCAATCGGGATCATCATGTCCGTCTTTACGGCGGTTATTGTTGCTCGTTTAATCACAGCCACATGGCTTCGCGGTACGCGGCCTAAGACCTTACCGATTTAGGAAAGAGATAAAGTCATGCGCGATATTTCACTGGTTAAATTTCTGCCAACAGAGCCTAAGATTCCCTTTATATCATTGAGGTTGGTCACCACGATTGCTTCGTGTGTAGCTATCATAGCCTCGATTTTTTTGTTTTCGACTAAGGGACTGAATTACGGAATTGATTTTACGGGCGGTACGGTTCTGGAAATTGATACAGGTTCCGATCCATCTCTCGATGCGATCCGGCCGCGTGTTGCTGCGCTAGGGCTAGGGGCTCCAAACTTGCAAACGATTGATCCGCCAAAGGGCGGAACAGATACGCATAAATATGTACGGGTGACAATTCCGTTGCAGCTAGAAGAAGCGGCGCTTGAACATAAGCTTGAAGTAGATGTTATCGAAGCTACAGCCAAATCAGAAGGTGAGAACTTTACGATTTTGGACAAACGAACCAATGATGAAGGCACTGTGAGTTTTGACGTCGCCGTAGGAGACGACCGAATTTTATCAAATATTCGCGACTTTGAAGAGGGTAAACCTTGGGACAAGACCATTGACTTTGAGTCAGGCTTGCGGGGAATTGGGCTCGACAACATTATCATCACAGCAGCGCGCACAGATCCGTCTGCCTATACAATTACTGTCCCCGTGAAGACTGAAGGCAGCGCTAACGTTCAGCAGCTTGCATTGGGCCTAACGAAGGTCACACTTGGCGACGAAGTCGGAAAAATAGAAGTCCGAAGCCAAGGTGTTGTCGGTTCTAAGGTTTCAGGTGAATTGCGCCAAAAAGGTATAATGGCGATTGTCTTCGCGCTCGGTATGGTGCTTCTCTACATTTGGTTCCGTTTCGAGTGGCAGTTTGCGGCAGGCGCGGTTCTCGCACTCTTCCACGATGTCATCTTAACTATTGGCATGTTCTCCCTCACGCAGCTTGAGTTTAACCTCTCCATTATTGCGGCTATCCTGACCATTGTTGGGTACTCCCTCAACGATACGGTGATCGTCTATGACCGCATTCGAGAAAACTTGCGTAAATACAAGAAGAAGGCATTACCGGAACTTTTAAACCTGTCGATTAATGACACACTATCCCGGACAATTTTAACGTCGTTGACGACCTTGCTGGCTCTTACTGCGCTTTATGTTCTTGGCGGTCCAGGTTTGAATGGCTTTGCCTTTGCCATGATCTGGGGCGTGTTTGTCGGGACTTACTCATCCATCTTTGTTGCGTCTCCGCTTCTCTTGTTGCTTAAGCTAAAACGCGGTGGCAACATGGAAACGGCAGGAAAAAAAGAGGGCTAGAACTGAGATTAGGGTCGGTTACGGCCATGCTTATCATGGCTTTCAACCCACTCATTGGCGATCACGGCTGAGGCGAGAGAAATTTCGCCCGCCAGCACGGTTCCTGCAATTATCTCTATCAGTTTTTCAACCTTACCGCTGCCGTAACAGCCCATCATTTCAAGACATTCGCGCTGTGTCGCGAGGCCTGTCCCGCCTCCGTAAGTGGCACAGATAAGCGAGGGCAGGGTGAGCGACCAATAGAGGTCATCATTTTCGCGTAGCTCCACATAGGTTAGTCCCGCTTGGCTTTCGGCTACATTGGCTTCGTCTTGCCCCGTCGCAATAAAGACCGAGGCGATACCGTTGGCTGTGTGAACGCCGTTATTGGAGGTTCCGGCGAGCATGCCGCCTAACATCGAGACTTGCCGCGCGCGGTACATATCGCGTGTATCCGCTCGTGTCATTTGAAGCATCAAGTCGCGCGGAAGAACAGCCTCGACCACAACCCGCGCTCCGCGAGAATTTAGCGTATTGATATGCGAATGTTTTTTATCCGTGTCGATAGCGCCGGAGAGCGTGTAACTGATATGGCCAAGATCCGCAGGCTTGTTCGCCATAATCCAGCTGCAGGCCGCAAGGGAGGCTTTTCCGCACATATTCTGTCCCGCCGCGTCGCCAGTCGTAAAGCTGAAACGCGTAAACCACATACGGGAAACGCCGTATTCTTCGATATGGCTGAGTTTTCCTACCAAGGTCGTGCTTTCTGCTGCGGCTTTGATTTCAGTAAAATGCGCGCGCATCCACTTGCCAAGCCCGCGGGCCTTGCGGGCGTCTTCGCAATGAAAAACAGGTGCGCGCTGCATGTAACGTTCGATAATCGTCGTCTTTACTCCGCCAATCGCCGATAGGATACGCATGCCGCGTGAATAGCTCGCAACCAAGGTGCCTTCTGTCGTGGCCATAGGCACGTAGAAATCGCCTTGCGCATGCTCCCCGTTGACACGCAAAGGCCCAGCAAGACCGAGCGGCATTTGGGCCGCGCCTATTGGGTTCTCAACATTTCCAGGCAATGTAGATGGATCAATAGACATATGCGCGATGTGAGGAATGGCTGTGCCCGTTTCGCGCTCGATGAAGGCTTGCCGCTCTTTGATGATTTCAGGCTGGAAATTATTGCCCGATACGCGAGGAATGGACTTTGCTTTGTCGATCATATGAGGCTCCGTTTTCGTTACCCTAAGGAACGAAAGAGCACGCAGAAAGACTTAAAGGCGTTTAATGCCAGATTTTGTTATGGCGAATCGCGCGCGTCCTAGGACGCGCGAGGTCGCTACAGGGGCAATAATAGAGGAGGGCGTTGACGCTGCGTTGTCTCCGCTCATTATGAGTCGCTCATTTTCGACTCGGTCGAGGCGTTTTATGATGCGGCCGAAGTCGCTATGGTCGATCACATAAATAAAGCCCGGCCGAAACGACCGAGCTTTGATCATAATAACATAGTCGCCGTCCATAAGGGCCGGAGCCATAGAGTGGCCGGTGACTTTGATAAGCTTCATTTAGAGGTCAGGATAAACCACTTCAAGCGCCGGCGCATATGGCGCTGTGACCCGCTTAGACTTCACGCCTTTCATGTCCCAGAACATTTCAGCAAACTGGTTGCAAAGTTCAACAAGGGCTTCGCCGTCTTCACGGTGCAGGTCTTGCTTACAGGCAGACGCCTTCATCATGATTTTGTGCGAAAGGTCATGTGCGTTCGGATATTTTTCGAATTTATCGCCTTTGATGAAATCGCCCCAGATGATACGAATTTCGGCTTTCACTTTTTCGGCTTGTTTCTCTTTTTCTGCTGTATTGCGCGCGACTTGCATCGCCGTATGTACGGTCATCTCTTTGTCTTTAAGACCAATGAGGATGTCCATTTGGCGAACAGTTGAGAGCGCGTGATATAGCGCAGGTTGTGGATCATAGATGCCGCAAGGAATGTCGCAATGCGCAGAAGCTGTGTCGAGTTTACTATCAAATTTTGAGATTATATCGTGTAACATATGGGTCTCCTTACGCGCGGTTTTTGCGAACTAAATGGACGATGAGTGCAGAAGCCACCAAGCCGCCTAGGACTGAGAACAATGCGTGCGGCGGGCTAGACAGCCAATGAATGATACGGGTTAGAGTGTCTGCCTGATGCGCTCCAGTATGAGCCTGCGCTGGCATAGCAAGGGCGAGTGACACAGCGGCCCCTGCGGTGAGTTTGGCAAGATTTGTCATATTTTCCTCTTTCGGTGGTGAATTTCTTATAGGGGTTAAGCTTAAGCAGATTGCGTTTTTCCTGCAAGGCAGTAACAGACAATCATGACTAATAATCTGGACATAGTCCTTACGAGGATAAAAACGGCGGACCCCGACCGATTTCGAGCGGCGCAACTCGCGGACGCAGGGGCTCGTGAACGGCTTATGTGGGTCTATGCGTTTCACCTAGAACTTGCCAAAGTGCCGGAGCTTGTCAGCGAGCCTATGATTGGCGATATTCGTTATCAGTGGTGGCGCGACGCCGTCGAAGAAATGTATTCCGGCAAGCTTGTCCGCAAACACGAAGTGACGACACCGCTTGCGAAAGTGCTCGTGGAGGCTGATATACCGCGTTTTTGGGTGGATAAACTCATTGATGGTAGACATAGTGACCTTCAGTCTGAGACATTTGAAAATATGGCCACCGCACGAAAATACTGCGCTGATACATCGGGGGTCCTAGCCCAAATCGCCGCGCGCTGCCTAAATCAAGACGTAGGCAGCGATGTAGCCCTTGAAGCAGGAACCGCATGGGGCCTCGCCGGATTATGCCGCGCATACCCTTTCTATCATAACACAGTTCTTGCAAACGTGCCTTTTGAAGATCTAAAGGCGGCCACTTCCGTAGCCTATAGTGAGCTTCGTAGCCAAAAAATTGATTCGGCCATTCTTCCCGCCATTGCCTATACAGGGTTGATTCCGAAGTACCTGAATAAGATGAGCGCCGCAGATTATAATCCCAAGACAGACGCAGTGACCCTTTCGCCTTTCGCGAAACAATTACGGCAGTTTAAAATAACGATTACGGGCAAAATTTAGGCATGCCTTGCCCGCAGGGGTGTTTGACTTTTTCGGCGGGCTTGCCATTATGCAAAAAAAAATAATCGGGATGACTGTTATGAGTGAAGCCACTGCGCCGGAAACGAACAAGGGCATATTAGGATGGATTGAACGGACGGGTAACCGTTTGCCAGACCCCGTTTTCATTTTCTTTTATCTGGCAGTTCTACTGATCGTCATTTCATTGATTTGTTATTTCACAGGCGTCTCCGCTAAACACCCGACTCAGCTCGGCGCCGACGGCGCGCCAATCGTGATCAAGGCAAAGAGCCTCTTGTCGGGGGAGAATATCCAAAAGTTTTGGGTCGAAATGCCCAAGACATTCACACACTTCCACCCGCTCGGTTATGTCCTTGTTGTTATGCTCGGCGCAGGCGTGGCAGAGCGCTCTGGGCTTTTCGCCAGCGCCATTCGTGGGGCTGTTAAAAGCGCGCCGCTTTACCTTCTAACGCCCGTTGTGGCTCTCGTCGCAATGCTTTCTAATCATGCGGCGGATGCGGGTTATGTGGTTATGATACCGCTTGCAGCGATCATTTTTGCGTCTGCTGGACGTCACCCGCTTGCAGGTATTGCTTGCGCGTTTGCGGGTGTGTCTGGCGGATTTTCTGCCAATATCGCGCCGGGGCAGCTTGACGCGCTTCTTTTTGGTATAACTGAGGCGTCTGTTGCGGGCGCTAACATCGGAACAGACTGGGAGATGAATATAGCGGGTAACTGGTATTTCATCGCTGCCTTAATGTTCATTTACTTACCAGTTATCTGGTTCGTGACGGATAAAATTATCGAGCCGCGTCTTGGTAAATGGGTGCCTGACAGCGATAGTGATATGGCGTCATACGGCGAAGAAGATAAGCCTTTGACTGAGGGGCAGCGCAAAGGCCTTCGTAATGCAGGGTTTGCGTGTTTGGGTGTTGTGGCTTTATGGACGTTCATGACCATAGGGCCGGGTAACGCGCTTTATTATTCCAATGCAGACTTCCTCGCGCAGGGGCTTAATGAGTCGCAAATTGCCGAGAAAGAATGGTACGATCGGATGGGGCCATTCTTTAAGTCTCTTGTCGGCGGCTTTCTTGTCTTGTTCCTAGCGGCTGGCTGGGCCTACGGCGCTGCGGCCAAAACGATCAATAATCACCGCGAACTTGTCGCCATGATGGCCGAAGCTATGAAAGATATGGGCTATTACCTCGTACTTGCCTTTGCTGCGGCGCATTTTGTGGCTTTGTTTAACTGGTCAAATCTTGGCTTAATCAGCGCGGTTCACGGCGCAGCAGCGATTGAAAGTAGCGGTCTTCCGCTCCCGATTGTTCTCGGCTTGATCGTCTTGTTCGCGGGTGTGTTGAATCTCTTCGTGGGGTCTGCATCTGCGAAATGGGCGCTCCTCGCGCCGGTCTTAGTGCCTATGTTGATGTTATTGGGTATTAGTCCAGAGGGCGCAACAGCCGCCTACCGAGTAGGCGACGGCGCAACAAATATTATAACCCCGTTGATGGTTTATTTTCCGTTGATCTTAGTGTTCGCGCAAAGATGGAAGAAGGACTTTGGCCTAGGCAGTCTGACGGCCATGATGATCCCTTATTCGATATGGCTTCTGATTTCAGGCATCATATTGATGATTCTTTGGGTTTTCTTAGGTCTCGACTTAGGACCAGGCGCGCCGATGGCATTTGAAATGCCGACTGCCGCCACATAGTGAAGAATAGTATCAAACGCTGGGTCGGCCGTGTTCCGGATGTGAGCGCGGTCATGGCGCGGTTCCCTGTGCCAACGGCCTTAATGGCAGTCTTTACGATAGGGCTCATATTTGGGGATCAGCTACGCGGCTATGAGCGCTTTTTTTATGTCTTAACTGGGCTGGTTATTGCCGGATATTTGTGTGTTAGTTTTATTATTTCACGCGAAAGCCGGAAGCTAAGTCCTGCGGTCTTTATGCAAGCTGGGATTGTTTTGTTGATTCTGGCGTGTGCATGGATTGCCAAACCGGCCCGTCTTGAACCCGCCATGGCGGTTGGGGTGTCTGTTCTTATTTTAGGCAATGCTGTTTTGTATCGCCAAGCGCGAAACGATCTTAAGGTATGGGACTTCACCCATATGATATGGACGGGCGCCGCCTTTGCAACGCTAGGCTCAATCATATTTACGCTCGGTATACTTGCGATTGACGCTGCGCTAAGCAGTCTTTTTGGATTGAACCTTAGTAATTTTACGGAGGACTTAATCCTTCCTATAGGTCTCGGGTTTTTAGCGCCGCTGTACTGGTTGTCGACTATTCCGGCTGTGGATGAACCGATTAGTGACCTTACGGATAACCCTGGGTTTGTGTCAAAGGCTGTGGCCTTTATGGGAACGTGGCTGTTGTCGCCTCTAACGCTAACTTATGCTTTAATATTAGTAGCTTACGGCGTGAAGATAATTTTAGCCGGCTCGCTGCCGAAGGGCGAAATGGCTGCGCTGACGACGCCGTTTCTGCTGATAGGCACATTGACGTGGCTACTCTTGGACCCGCCGTTCATCAGGGAAAAAACACTCGCCACACTGTTTAGAAAAAATTGGTTTTTCCTGTCTATTCCAGCCGCGTTACTGCTGTCCATATCGGTCGGAGTTCGCGTCGCGGAATATGGCCTGACGGATGAGCGGGTTGCGTTGATACTCTGCTGTGTCTGGGCACTCGTTGTGGGCCTGTGGTTTTGTTTCGCGCCGAAAGCAAAACGCGATATTCGGATTATTCCAGGGTTTGCGGCGATTTTATTGACTTTGGGGGCCTTTGGTAGTCTCGGGCTTAGCCATATGAACCAAATGTCTCGGATAGAGTCTGGCTTGAAACAAGCGGGCGTAATGACGGAAGCGGGACTAATTCGTCCGCTAGAAGATATCAAAGTTGAAGACAAAGCGGCTGCCGAAAAAGCCTACGGAGCTTTACAATATTTGGAGCGTAACGACGAACATAAGGCAATTTTAAAGCTGTTTAAAGGGGCTGATGATGTGCCTTCGTTAGTAGATGATCGATTCCAGAACTTGTATAAGCGGCTTGGTATCGAGGATTACAGGCCGAAAGGGCGGTACGAAGCCCATGAAAGCTACACTTACAGAAATTCGAATTCTTTGATCGAAATGCAAGCCGCGGGATGGATCACAGACACATTACAGGTGAATTGGAACCAAACCTCTGACTATGAAAAGATTCATCTGGCCAGTGAGCCTCGCATTTCAACAAGGAGCGGTGTTATTAGTGTGTTGTGGCCTGATAAAGGTATCGATACACAGTTTGATATCAATGATTGGCAGGCAAATTTACCGCGTAACGGGAATTCGTATGAGCTAAATGATCCAAAAATAAAACTGCAGGATACGCCTTTTTACCGTGTCGATATGCTTATTAAGTCATTGAACTACAATGATTATTCTGACGAGAAAAATTACAATTTGAGTTTGCGCTTCAAAATCCTCGTGACAGAAAATAGCGCTACACCCAATCCATAATATCGCGGAGCGCTCGCCCTGCGAAATGGCGTTTGCGGAAGCGGGTTTTGTCTTTCCCGCGAATACGTTTCCCGTCTTCGTCCTTGTAAACAAGATCGTCAATCGGTGGGAATAGGCCAAAATTCACATTCATAGGCTGAAACTTAGCCTTCGGGCCATTCATATAGCCGCCTGTGACATGTTCTACGAGAGACCCTAATGCCGTGGTCAACGGCGGAGCAGGGCACTGCGTTCCGAGTTCTTGCTCAGCTGCCATGCGGCCTGTGATCATGCCAAGGGCGGCACTTTCTACATAGCCTTCCACGCCCATGATCTGGCCTGCAAACCGTATATCTGGACGAACATTGAGTTGTAGTTGATTATTTAAAAGCTTGGGAGAATTGATAAATGTGTTTCGGTGAATGCCGCCGAGACGGGCGAATACAGCTTTCTCTAGCCCTGGTATGGTTTTGAGAATATCAGTTTGTGCGCCGTATTTCATTTTAGTCTGAAATCCGACCATATTGTACAGCGTCCCGAGAGCATTATCTTGACGAAGCTGCACAATGGCGTGAGATTTGACGAGCGGGTCGTGCGGGTTGGTCAGGCCGACAGGCTTCATAGGCCCCCAGCGTAGAGTTTCTATGCCGCGAGACGCCATGACTTCAATCGGCAGGCAGCTCTCAAAATAAGGCGTGTCTTTTTCGAAGTCTTTAAATTCTGTTTGCTCAGAGGCGACAAGCGCTTCGATGAACGTTTCATATTGTTCTTTGTCGAGCGGGCAGTTGATATAGTCCGCGCCGTCGCCGCCGGGGCCTTTTTTGTCATATCGCGATTGGAACCACGCTTTGTCAAAATCAATGCTGTCTTTGTAGACAATAGGAGCAATGGCGTCGAAAAAGGCGAGACTGTCTTCGCCAGTTGCGGCGAGGATGGATTGCGCAAGCGACGGGGAGGTGAGCGGGCCTGTCGCAATAATCGTGTTGCCCCAGTCTTGTGGCGGGAGGCCCTTCACTTCGCCGTATTCGACCGTGATTAAGGGGTGCTCGTTAATGCGCTTTGTTACGGCCTCTGAAAAGGCGTCGCGGTCAACGGCCAGAGCGCCGCCTGCGGGAAGTTTGTGAAGGTCGCCGATCTCCATGATAAGCGAGCCGGATCGCCGCATTTCTTCGTGCAAGAGCCCAACGGCGTTCCCAAGCGCGTCATCAGAGCGAAACGAGTTAGAGCAAACGAGCTCGGCGAAACCGCCCGTCTGGTGGGCATCGGTCATGCGCTCGGGGCGCATTTCATGCAGGATAACGGGGACGCCGCGCGTCGCAACTTGCCAAGCAGCTTCTGATCCAGCGAGGCCGGCACCTATAATGTGTACGGGATTTGTCATGAGTGGCGCTTAAATCCTGCGGGGACATTCTTCAAGCCTGATTTTACAGGTTTGGACAATATTACGGAATAGTAAGACCTTTCAGTCCCTTTCATATTGACAATAATAAATTTATACTTATCGTTATTCAATAAGTTTTATGCTAAAAACGATAAACAAAGGGAACGCCATGGGAAACTCACTTATCTGTACGACAGCTATTGTGACGCTATTCGTGTCATCAATGTCCATTACGGCTTCAGCGCAAACACCGCCGGAGGTGCTAGAGGCCTATAAGGCTTATAGCGCAGCGTTTGCTGACGAAGACTATGATGCTGCCCTAAAGCAGGGAAAAGCAGCATGGAAAATTGCTGAAAGTAAGATGGGCGATAGTAAAACTACAGGCGATCTAGCTTTTAACTATGGGTATTTAGCGAAATCCCAAGGGCTGGCCAAAGAGTCGATGATATCTTTGGAGCGGGCAGTTGAGCTTTCGGGAATTGACCGTGATAAAGGCGCTGAGGTGCGATTAGAACGCAGTGTAGAACTCATCTCCGCCGCAGAAAATGCAGGCGATGGGAAAGCCGTTGAAAATTATGCCGATGAAGCTTTGGTGTTTGCTGAGAAAAAGAATCTGGCATCAAGCGTATTTGCGGGTGAGATATTAGTTCATAGGGCGATCCAATGCTCACAAAGCGTGAACCGATCAGCCAAGAGGCTTATTGGGAAACCGACAAGCTCGCGTTTGGCCGTTCAAATGGACCAAAGAGGCCATGTGGCTAAAATGGAAAAGCGTTGCGCCGCAGATGCTGCGCGCGCCTCAGAAATTTTCGCGAGCCTTCCGGTGCTCGCCCGCCCAAAATATATTGCCTTGGCATCAAAGCAAGTTGGCTTTGCGTTCGAACGTGAACAGGACTGGCTCAAGGCTGCGCTCAGCTATCAGACCGCAAGGCAGGCGATTGAATCCGAGTATGGACGAGACAACCCGCTCGCCATGCAGTTGATTGGCCGATGGATCAACGCGCGAAGCCGTTTGAGTTTCGAAGGAAGATTAGAAAACGCGAAAGCAGCGGGGCTTTGCGATTGTTGGCCTTTTGACGTTGGGGAATCTAAAGTGCGGGCCACAAAGCGCGTGAAGCCTGATATGCCAACTAACGCTATCACGATTAAGTCCTCAGGCGTTGTTGTCCTTAAGACGGATGTTTCCGATGCAGGAGCCCCGCAAAATATTTCCGTGGTCTATAGCTGGCCCGAAGGGGAGTATGATGAACCGGCGATTAAAGCCTACCAACAATATGAATTTGCCCCCAAAACAGGCAGCGAATTCTCTGAGGCCCGAAACGATATTGTCGAAAGTTTTAGCTTCATTTTGTATAATGAGGACAATAAAGAGACGTTTTAGCACCAATAGATCAGTGACGCTGAGTTTTGCAAGTATTGCTTACTGTATCGGGTAGGCTTGTATTTTTCGCGGTTGCAATTAAGCTGAAGTCGAGCCTGAAAGGAATCGTCTCATGATCATTGGACCTCGCAAACCTCGAATACCGTTTGATTTTGGACAAGCCGTCACGCAACCTTTTCGTACGTCCGGCGGTAAAGACTTTGTTATCCGGCTTCTAATTTGGATGACGCTCGGCTTAACACTTGTCTACGTGGTCAGTTGGCCTCTCTTAATGTCTCACTACGGCGCTTTGCTTGAGTATAATTGGCAAAACATGCAAGCGACACTTGGCGGGGGCGTGCCGCCAGATCCAACAGGCATATTGCCATTGATGGTTAAAACGATCCCTGGCTATATGATAATGATGTTTGGGATGTGGATTGTTCTTGCTGCTGGAGAAGCGGCGATACACCGGAAAGCTCTGCTAGAGACAGGTAACCCGCGCAGGCCGCTTAAATTTGGAAAAACTGAGCTCCGGATCATGCTTATTCAGCTTTGTGTCTGGGTTTTGTGGTTTCTTGCCTACACGCTTGGTATTATGGCTGTTGCGCTCATAGGAGGTTTGCTTTCAGCCGCAATACCAGCTCTCGGAATTATCGTCGCTTTAGTCGCGGGAATTGCTTTGTTAGCCTTTCTTGCGTACCTGCCGGTGCGCCTCGCGCCCGCTGCTGCATTGTCGGTTAATCAAGGCCGTACCCATATTTTGGCGGCGCGGTCTGTCACTAAGTACCGATTCTGGAACTTGTTTTTAGCCTATTTGGTGACTGTTGTTTTGGGGTATGTCGCCATTTATTCAGTCGGCGCAATTTGCGTAGCGCTCGCGACAGGAAATGCGGATATTATCATGGCGCTGTCAGGGATGGGGACGGAAAACCCGACGATCGCTTTTGAGGCTGCCGCAGAGCGGTTTAAGAACCCCATATTCTTGATCATTGGCATCATCGCTCTGATGATTTATTTGGCTATCTTCAATGTGTGGTATCTATGCGTTGCCGGAGTGGGCACTTACGCGGTCAAATGGTGGCGTGATGATGATCCGACGGCTAACTTTGATTAGGCCAAATGCGTAAGGCGGGGATCGTGAGCGACCTACATTGCGCGTGAACGGGCCTGAACGCGGTAAGCTTTTGGGATTGGCGGGATAAGCGTTTCAAATGCTGACTTTGCGGCCAAGAAAGCACGCACATCAGCATATTGACTATCCGGATGGAAAAACTTCGCCTTTTTACGCCAAGCGTGACGTATATCCGCTTCACGGGCAGCCATATTAAGGCCTAATGTCATCAATGCATCTTGTCTTGTCATGATTGCTACCCACTTTTATTATACTTAACGAAATATGATTTAAGGCTTATAGAGTTAATAATGTCCTGATATTCATGGTTAACGGAGAATTTAATCCGATGAAAAATGCAAATATCCCGCCGAGCCCGTCGTGCGCCGATTATACAGAGCGCGAAGACTATGCGGAGCAAATGAAGCGCAATGAGGCCCCAATTTTTGGCCAAACTGACCCTACAACTTTGTTTGCAGAGTGGATGGCCGATGCCCGTAAGTATGAGCCCAACGACTCCAATGCTATGGCGCTTGCAACCGTTGACGAAGGTGGCATGCCTGATGTTCGAATGGTGCTTCTTAAGGGCTTTGATGATCAAGGGTTCGTCTTTTACACCAATTCGGAAAGTGAAAAGGGCCAACAGATCATCAATTCGGAAAAAGCCGCCTTATGCTTTCACTGGAAAAGTTTACGCCGTCAGGTTAGAATCCGCGGTTGTACTGAGCGGGTGAGTGATGAGGAAGCCGATGCTTACTTTTCCTCTCGTGCCAGGGGGTCACAGATCGGCGCTTGGGCGTCGGATCAATCGAAGCCTGTAGCGAGCCGTGAGGTGCTGGAAGCCCGCGTCCATGAGCTTGAAGAGGCTTATATTGACAAAGACGTTCCGCGTCCGCCGCATTGGTATGGGTGGCGCGTTAAGCCTGAACAAATAGAGTTTTGGCGAGACCGTCCCTTTCGACTCCACGACAGAATGGTTTTTTCGCGCAGCGACGTTCATAATAAGTGGGACATTGCGCGAGTTTGCCCTTAGAGTTTGCCGTAACATAGGCTCAACACCAGATAGGACGTTCACTCAGTGGATCTTATTATTTTCATCTTTTTCGTGGTGGTCTTCGTAATTCCTGGAATCCTCAAATCGGCCAAGAAAAAATCAAAGGTTCCAGCGCTTAAAAAATACATTGATCCTCTCGAGCTAAACCAAGAGTTATCTGATAATTCTTACGCGCCTAAGGACAATGCGAGCGACCAACACAGAGAGCTGAAGCAACGTATCCATGCTATTTCTGCCAATCAAGCGGCGGCATTGGGGCGTAAGAAAGTCATAGACTTGAGGCGGCGTGAAAAGCGGGATCAATCCTCCGCGCCTAATGTTAAGTTGAGAGCACCGCATAATGCGTCTGATTTGAACCGTGCCCGCCGTAGCGATTGGGGGCAGCGCGTAGGGCCGGGTATCTTATCTTCAAGAAATATGGTAATTTTATCCGTAATCGCGCTAGCGCTATTACTCATGGGGCAAGTCCCCAGTCATTTACTGCGATAGGACAAAACTATGACGAGTGCTCTTACGAAAGTCACACCGGCTAAAAAAACAAAGCTTCTGGCTCTGAGAAAATGGGTCTTACGAATTGCGCTTGTTTTGCTGATACTGGCACCGCTTATGTTTATAGTTGCGGCATTAGGCTATAAGATGGGGATATTTAGCCTCGGTCTGAGTCTCTCGACGCTTACGTTCAAGGTCGGCCCTCTCTTATTGCTCGCATCCCTCGGAGCGGGCGTGATTAGCCTTGCATTGGCTTTCTTGGTTAAGCCTAGAAAAGGCTTAACAATAAGCATATTAGCTGTTCTAGTCCCCGTTATAGGTCTCGCACATGCTGGGTCGGTCAAAAAGACAGCGGCTAAGCTACCTTTTATCCATGATATAACCACGGATACACAAAACCCGCCCCAGTTCACTGACGCTATATTGTCCGAGCGCGCGGAAAACCCAAAAAGCAATTCGGTTGTCTATACGGGCAAGAAAGATAAGCGCAGTGGTAAACTTGTCTCTGTCATGCAGGTTAAGGGTTATCCTGATGTCCGCACGCTCATCCTAGAAGATGAGGCGGATGTTGTCTTTTCTCAGGCCCAAGCGGCCGTGCAGAGCCTTGGGTGGGCGCTCAAATCTGAAAATGTTGACACAGGTATCATTGAAGCCACCGACACGACCTTTTGGTATGGGTTTAAGGATGATGTGGTCATTCGGATTAAGCCGTCTGAAGGCGGCGGAAGCGTTCTGGATATACGCTCGATTAGTCGAGTCGGCGGATCAGATCTTGGCACCAATGCAAAACGTATCAGAGCCTTTACCAAGAAAATTCAAGGGTAGAGAGTTAAGAGCCGAAAATTTAAGCTTAAACAACGCAAAAAAATACCTCGGTCAAAGACCGAGGTATGAAACAATCTATTATTTGGCCTATAGACCAGGAAGTTTTGCGCTTCCGGGACGGCGGCTAATGTGAACTTGTCCTCCGCCAGTCGCTGATTCAATAGACTTCAAACGGCGCGCTTCGCCTTCAGGGTCAAGCGGGCTGCCATCAGGCGCTTTTGCTGAGCCATTATCCCAAAATAAGACGCGGTCAGCAAATCCGGATGTTTTACGCTCAACACTGTTTTGGCCGTCAATCACAAGGCGGATTTCAGGGTTTGCACGGTTTGCGCCAGCCTTGGCCATCAGGACGATTTCGCCTTGTGTGGGTTCGCTATCATCGATGTCGCCGATGAGCGCTTTGCGGGCAGCTTCTTGAGAATAGTTGTTTTCGGAGGATGATTCGCCAACGCGCGGTGGACGCAGGTTATATTCCGGCGGCACGACAAGCGGGGCTTTCGTAAGAATGTTAAATTCATTGGGGGCAGCCTTCGTTAGGCCCAATGTTTTGGACGCGCTTGCACATCCGGTCACGCTAAGGCCGAGGAGGGCAATGGCGGAAATTTTCATCATATTTTGCATCGAGATGACTCCTTATTGATCCGTTCTTAGCGAAAGAGTGAGGCTTCGCCAAGTAACCATATGTTTAATTTTCTGGGGCGGCGTTGTCAGGCTTGATGAAGTAACTCGCCACCAAAAGCCCAATCACGCCAATGGTAATCGCGCTATCGGCTATGTTGAAGATGAACGGGAAAAATGGGATCATGCCTTTGACGCTGATAAAATCAGTGACAGCGCCGAAAAACGCGCGGTCGATCACATTGCCTAACGCACCGCCGATAATAAGCGCCAATGACAAACGGGACAGTGTGTCCTTTGTTCGGCTCAAAACATAAAGCAGGGCAGCGCTCATTATGAAAGCAAACGCCGTCAAAAGCCAGCGGCCCCAAGACGTGCCGCCGCCAAGAAAGCCAAAGCTGACGCCTTGGTTACAGAGGAGCGCCAAGTCTACAACAGGGCTCATTTCTTTTTCGAGGCCAATATGCGGGTTAATCTGGCAGATATTAAACGGTACATTGAAGGCTTTTGTCGCCCAATATTTTGTAGCTTGGTCAACGGCGATCACGAGCGCCGGAACAGCGGCCGCGAAAAGCGCGTAAGATTTATAGAACTTACCCATTTGCCGCGTCCCATGCTTTTACAGCTGCCGCGTCACGGGGGGTAATGTCTGCATCGCCGTCCGCTTTGAAATACTTCCATGACCGTTCACATTTTGACCAGGCCGCATTGTCCGTGAGCGATTTCGCGCTGACAGTTTCGGCTTTGGCCGAGAGGTCACAGGCACTAACGATGAGATAGTCAGCGAGGGTATCAGACGGATCAGCAGGGGCCGCGTAAGTGTCTTGGCGCGTCACGCCCAGAGCTGTCAGCGCTTTGATGAGCGCGTCTTCCGCTGGGCTGACGACATGGGCTTCAAGGCTGGATTTGATGATCTTATCCTTGCGTAGCGGCTCGATAGTTTCTGACACTGACGTCCGGAACGCCCGTACCGTATTCATGTGGCCTGCGAGGGCGTCATTTTTCCATTCCGAAGGTGTGTTCGGGAACACTTGTAAGTGGACAGAGCCGTCTTCGGACGGGAAGCGAGATTGCCAGACTTCTTCCATCGTAAAGGACATGATCGGCGCAAGCCATGTGGCGAGGCGCATAAAAATGGCATCCATGACCGTGCGGCAAGCGCGGCGGCGGGTGCTATCGAGTGGATCGCAATAAAGCGCGTCTTTCCGAATATCGAAATAAAACGGCGAGAGGTCGACCGTGCAAAAGTTCAGAAGTGAGGCGAAAACTTTCTTGAGATCAAACTCGCGGTAAGCGTCGTCCACAATCGTATCGAGCTCAGATAAACGGTGCAAAACCCAGCGTTCTAGCGCGGGCATATCGGCCATATCAACGGCTTCGCTGGCGTCATAACCGTCGAGCGCGCCGAGGAGATATCGCACCGTGCCGCGCAGTTTGCGGTAGGCATCAACATTTGTCTGAATGATCTCTTTCCCAATTTTCAAATCATCGGTGAAATCGGAAGAGGCCGTCCAAAGGCGGATGATTTCAGCTCCGTTTTGCCGAATAATATCCGTTGGCGCCGTTGTATTGCCCAGAGACTTAGACATTTTATAGCCCTTATCGTCGACGACAAATCCGTGGGTAAGCACATTATCATACGGCGCTTCGCCGTAGACAGCGCAGCTCTCAAGCAGTGAGCTTTGGAACCAACCGCGATGTTGGTCGGAGCCTTCGAGGTATAAATCCGCGCGGTCTTGAAGGTCATCTCTGCGCTTCAAACAGAATGCATGCGTACAGCCGCTGTCAAACCAAACATCCAAAATGTCTGTGACTTTGTTCCACCCGTCATTGTCAGCAGGCATGAGCGTTTCGAGCGGGGTTTCAAACCATCCGTCTACGCCCTGTTCTTCGACGGCGGCGAGAATACGCGCGTTAATAGCGTCTGCGTCGGTTCGTTCCGTGTGAAGTCTGCCGTCTTCGTGGACAATCAGGGTAATGGGTACGCCCCAAGCGCGCTGACGCGAGATCAGCCAGTCAGGACGGTCCGCGATCATGGCTTCGAGCCGGTTACGTCCGCGCGGCGGGTAGAAGCCTGTGTTCTCAATAGCGGCGAGCGCTTTTTCTCGCAGCCCATCCTTCGACATAGAGATAAACCATTGCGGCGTAGCGCGGCGAATGACGGGGGCTTTGGACCGCCAAGAATGGGCGTCGCGCAGGGTCATGATCCCGCGCGCCAAAAGGTTGCCGCATTCGACAAGCGCCTTAAGCACTTCGCCGTTCGCCTTACCGTCTTGCCCGCGTTTCTTTCCCGATGTGCGGATGACGTCGAGGCCTTCGAAACGAGCGGGCATAACGTCCGTATATTCACCGGCGTCGTTCATAGTCATGGGCACGACAGGGTCGATGCCGAGAGCTTCGAGTTTTGTTTGGTTGGAAATCCAAACCACATAGTCATCCTCGCCGTGAGACGGCGCTGTATGGACAAAGCCCGTACCCGCATCAGCAGTGACGTGAGAGCCTTCGAGGAGAGGGACCTGGAAGTCGAACTTACCGTCCGCGCCTTCCATGTTTTTGAGAGGGTGACTTAGAACGGTATCTTTGGGGTTCACCGTTTCGAGACGTTTTGCTAATTTTACCAGTCCAGCTTTTGCCACGGTCGCCCAAAGGTCATCTGCAACAATCAATTTATCGCCGGGTTTGGACCAAGGCGCAAATTCGCTTTCTTCCATTTCAGTGACTTCATACAAGCCATAGATGATGTTGGTTGAAAAGCTTACGGCGCGATTAGCAGGAATTGTCCAAGGGGTCGTCGTCCAAATGACGATCGAGGCATTTTCGATCCCGCTTCGGACAGGAAACTTCACATAAACCTGCGTGGCTTTTCGGTCTGCATATTCCACCTCGGCTTCCGCCAAAGCAGTTTGCTCAACGGGGCTCCACATGACCGGTTTTGAGCCTCTGTAGAGCTGTCCGGTTTTGGCGATTTTTAGGAGTTCGCCGCAGATGTCGGCTTCGCTCTGAAAGTTCATGGTTTTATACGGATTGTCCCAATCGCCGATGACGCCGAGGCGTTTAAATTCTTCGCGCTGTGTATCGAGCCATCCTGCTGCATATTCGCGGCAGCGTTTGCGGAACTCATTTGGGGGAACATCGTCTTTATTGCGGCCCTTTGAGCGGAATTCTTCTTCGACTTTCCATTCAATCGGCAGGCCGTGGCAATCCCAGCCGGGCACGTAATTGGCATCATAGCCGAGCATTTGGTGTGAGCGGTTGATGATGTCCTTAAGGATTTTGTTCATCGCCGTACCCATATGGATATGGCCATTGGCATAAGGCGGGCCATCATGGAGGATCCATGGCTTGCGGCCTTCGGCTTTGGATTGCTTCCGAAGACGTTCGTAAAGGGCCATTTCGTTCCAACGGTCGAGCCACTTGGGCTCTTGTTTGGCAAGGCCCGCGCGAAGCGGGAAATCGGTTTCAGGTAGGAAAAGGGTGTCGCGGTAAGCGCGGGCTTGATCTGTCATAGGACTCTCGGATGTGTTTGAAAAAGGGTGCGTATAATCCCGGAGCGCTCTCAGCGCGCCGGGCCGGTAATTCGGCGTATCCGTATCGATATGATGTGGTTTTCAAACATAGCGCGGCGTAACATAAGACGGCGAACTCGCCAAGACATTTGACGCGCGTTATTTCGCGGGCAGGGAGCCCGTAAAACTAAGCGCCATCGCAATGAGTTTGCCGCGTATCTCGTCATTTTCGAAAATGCCCTCGCCGGTTTCGACAAAGCCTTTCATAGGGCGGCCTGTAAAGGATAGCTGTTCAATATCTGTGAGCGCAAGGGCTTCGGCGTACTGCTCTAGCCCAACTCTGAACATGGCCATATTGGTGACCTTATCTTTAGCTTTGTGGACGCCGCAGAGCATATGGCCGCGGTGCATAAAGCACAGCCCGCCAAACATTTTGCGGGTCGTGATGTCCGCATTATCGCTCATATCGTATTGGAAGACTTGGGCAAGCCCTTCGTCATAAGCCATTATTATATATCCGTTTTATCCCATGGGTAGGCGTCGTCTGTATGGATGAACTGCATCGGCGTGAACGTGGCCGCGTTATCTAGGAGGCTGGCGCGGATGGTTGCCATGCCAGGGTGCGCTTTGGGTTCTCCGTAAATTTGCGTCGAGCAATTCGGGCAAAATGTGAGGACAACATCTTTGCCGCTACCGCCCGCATATGTATAGGTGTTCGTCTCTCCCGTAACTGTGACGGAGTCCAGGGCTGTGCCGTGGCTCAGTAGGCGTCCACCGCTTGAAAGTTTCCGGCAACCCGCGCAGTGGCAGGAAAAGTCAAATATAGATTCTGTGGACGCTTCGATTGTAACCTCACCGCAATGGCAGGAGCCTTTAACTGTATCAGTCATGAATACCCTTAAAAAAGATGAGCGGCAGCGCGAAGCGCCATGACTATGAGAACTATAGAACTCACAGCAAAAAGGCCAAACCGTAGGAGGACTTTGTTACTCGTGATTTGGACGAGGCTGTGAATAATCCGAAGCGCCACATAACCCCATGCAAAGTTAGTATTGAGAGCATCCGTTTGTCCGAGCGAGAAAAGGTAAAACATAAGCGCGTAAAAGATCACGGGCTGTTCGTGTAGGTGATTATAGTTATCAGCCGCCCACCGCGCTTTAGCGGGCAGCGTCTCGCCAAGTTTCGGATTGTCGATGAAGTCCTGTGTGCGTTTGGTTATGGCGTTCATCGCCGGAATGCGGCGCATATACATGAGCGTCCACATGACAAATGTCCAAATGATGAGTGCCAGTACCGGCGTTAAAAAATGACCCATGATAATAGTCTCCCTAAGTGCTTATCATTGAAAGGGAGCCTGTCGTCAATGCGGGCGGCCCATGAAAGCCGCAGGGTTGCCATGCATGGATAGTTTTTGCGTTAGCTACTTTGGAATGCCGCGCCCAGCAAGTTCGTCTGCGCGTTCATTGCCTTCAATGCCCACATGCCCTTTAACCCACTTCCACTCCACAGTGTGTTTAGCGTTTTGGGCGTCAAGTAATTGCCATAAGTCCTTGTTTACAACAGGTTTTTTATCAGATTTTTTCCAGCCTCGCTTCTTCCACCCGTGAATCCATTCAGTAATTCCTTTCATCACATAAGTGCTGTCCGTCCACAAAGTGATGCTGCCTTTATAGCCCGGCTTGATAGCTTCGAGCGCTTTAATGGCAGCCATAAGTTCCATGCGGTTATTGGTTGTATCGGCTTCTCCGCCGTAAAGCTCTTTCTCCACATCTCCGAAGCGCATCAGCGCCCCCCACCCGCCCGGCCCGGGGTTGCCGGAACAGGCGCCGTCAGTATAGATCACAAGGTCTCTGGCTTTCGAATTTCGCGGCATAGACTTAAGAGGCTCTGAGTTCGCGCGGGAGGCGGAAAATTACATTTTCCTTGGTGACTTCAACTTCTTCAAAGTCGATATCATAACGTGACCGCAGCGCAGCGATGACGCCGTCCGTGAGGTATTCGGGCGCACTCGCGCCTGCGGACAGCCCTATGGTTTTCGCTTTTTCAATCGCGTCCCAGTCCAGACTATCCGCGCTAGAAATCAAAGCGGCCTTGTTAGCGCCAGCACGTTCACCGACTTCGACGAGGCGCATGGAATTGGACGAGGTTTCAGACCCGATCACGAGCAGAAGATCACATTTCTTCGCAATGGCTTTGATAGCTTCTTGGCGGTTAGTCGTCGCGTAGCAAATGTCTTCTTTATAGGGAAGGGCGATATTCGGGAAACGTTCGAGTAAAATGGCAACGATGCTCGCCGTGTCGTCTACGGATAGCGTCGTTTGTGTCACCAGAGCGAGGTTTTCTGGGTCTTGTGCATCGAAGGCCCGCGCGTCGTCTTCTGTCTCAATCAGGCTCATATGGCCGGGGTCAAGCTGCCCCATCGTGCCGATGACTTCAGGATGGCCTTTATGTCCGATAAGCAGAATATGATGGCCATTTTTGGCATGTTTTTCAGCTTCGACATGAACCTTGGAAACAAGTGGACAGGTCGCATCGAGAAACGTCATCTCGCGAGCCTGCGCGGCGGCAGGCACAGTTTTTGGCACGCCGTGAGCGGAAAAAACGACAGGCCGATCATCTGGGCACTCATCAAGCTCTTCGACAAAGATCGCGCCCATGTTTTTTAGGCTGTTAACGACGTGATGATTATGCACGATTTCATGCCGGACATAGACGGGCGCGCCGTATTTTGACAGGCTTTGCTCTACGATTTGAATAGCTCGGTCAACGCCGGCACAAAATCCGCGCGGCGAAGCCAGCAAAAGCGTTTTTTTTGCACGTTCATCTGTCGTTACTGAAGCGGCGGCCTTAGAAGTGGCGGTAGAAATTGCCATTGTTAATTTATCCTCATGATTAAATTATCCTCATGCGCAAAGGGGGCGTTGCGAGTCACGCTTTAAACCTTTAACAAGGCGGTCATATTACCCCTTAACAGACCGTGTTAAGGCACGCTATAGCGGCATTTCGAAATTGCTGCGTAAATTTGGATATTATTATGCGGAAACATACTCTTTTTGCCACAGTGCTCCTTGCGGGCCTTATCGGCCTCACCGGGTGCCGGACAGCGCAGGAAGCCCTTGCGATCGGCGAAGCTGCTGAAAAAAACCCTGGGGCTTGCCCGCGAGCTTTTGCGCTATATGACGCTGAGCGTATCGTAGAATTTCGGGGATCTGAAAGTTTCGCGAATGTCGGCTTTACTGGCGAAATTGGTCACATTCGCAGCCTTTGCCGTTATTATGGCACAGAGCCCATTACAGCTGATCTTGAAATGGAAATCGAATTCGGACGCGGTCCTTCTGCGACGCAGTCTACGGCGACTTACGAATATTTTGTGGCGGTTACGCGGAAAAACCTTGCCGTGATCGAAAAACAGGTCTTCCCGATACAAGTAATGTTCCCATCAGGCGTTGACCGCGTCAGTGTCACCGAAAAAATTGACAGTATTGTTATTCCACGCGCGAATGAAGATACGTCCGGCGCTAACTTTGAGATCATTGTTGGTTTCGTTGTGACTCCAGAGCAGCGCGAATTTAACACTGCTGGTAAACGGTTCCGCGTTAATGCCGGAAAAAATTAGAATAAAACTAGATTGAACTTAGAGATTCGCATGTCGATTTTAAACGTTCTTCAAGACGCGGCGACAGCGGCATTCGAAGATTTGGGGTTTCTGCCAGCCTGTGGCCGTGTTTCTGAGTCTGATCGGCCTGATCTCGCGCCGTTTCAATGTAATGGCGCGATGCAAGCGGCGGGCTTTCTCAAGAAACAGGGCCAAAAAGCCAATCCGCGTGACATTGCAGGCAGGATCGTTGCGGCGCTTAAAGGGAACTCGGCAATCGAATCTCTCGAAATTGCGGGTCCTGGGTTTATCAATATTACGCCGTCGCTTGCTGCGGTCACGAAACAAGCCGCCGCTCTCGCTGGCGATGCGCGAACAGGCGCGGCCCTTGATGCCAAGAAAACAATTGTCATTGATTACGGCGGGGCGAATGTCGCCAAGCCGATGCATGTTGGCCATCTTCGGTCTGCAGTTATTGGCGAATCGCTTAAGCGCCTTTTGCGTTACCGCGGGCATGAGGTAATAGGTGACGTGCATCTTGGTGACTGGGGTCTTCAAATGGGCCACTTGATTTCTGAGCTAGAGCACGAACAGCCAGATCTTCCTTATTTTGATGCTGCAATAGAAGACGGGTTTCCAGCCGAGAGCCCAGTAACAATGGCAGATATGGAACGGCTTTACCCTGCAGCGAGCGCGAAATCCAAAGCTGACCCAGAGCGGCTGAAAATATCGCAAACGGCAACGGCTGAGTTGCAACAAGGCCGTCCCGGTTACCGAGCTTTGCTCGATCATTTCATTACAATTTCCATTGCCTACCTTAAAGAAGGGTACGGCGAACTTGGCGTGACCTTTGATTTGTGGAAAGGCGAGGCGAGCGTAGATCCACTTATCCCAGACATGATTGACGGTCTGATAGCTCAGGGAATCACCGAGGAAAGCGATGGCGCGCTTATCATTCCCGTCGATGATAATTATGACGCCGAGAAGCGTAAGGGCATACCGCCGGTTATGCTGCGCGCGCGTACTGGCGCTGTACTCTATCATACCACAGACATGGCCACACTGATTGATCGCAAGACCGAAATTGCGCCGGATCAAATTCTATACGTAGTCGATCAACGACAAGCCATGCATTTTGATCAAGTCTTTCGGGCCGTAGTCAAAGCTGGATGGTACGAAGCGGACCAACTTGAACATCTCGGTTTTGGTACAGTCAACGGCGTTGACGGGAAGCCGTTTACGACGCGCTCTGGCGGCACGTTAAAGCTTGCTGACCTAACCGCGATGATGCGTGAAGCCGCGCAAAAGCGTCTTGACGAAGCCGGGATAGGGCAGGATTTCGACGCGGAAGAGCGCGCGGATATTGCTAATAAAGTCGGCATGGCCGCGCTCAAATTCGCTGATTTGCAAAACCAGCGCACGACAAATTACATATTCGATGTCGACCGTTTCACGGCCTTCGAAGGCAAAACGGGACCGTATCTTTTATATGCTGCTGTTCGCATAAAATCTCTGTTGCGCCGCGCTAAAAGCGGAGGGTTTAAGGTAGGAACGATCATCATATCAGAACCAGCGGAGCAGGGCCTTGTCTTAGCGCTCGACGCTTTTGACCGTGCCTTGGCTCACGCCGCAGAGAAGCGCGCGCCGCATGTACTGTGTGAGCATATGTTCCGTCTTGCGCAAAGTTTTTCACGATTTTATGCGGATTGCCCAATTTTAGCCGAGTCTACTCCGGATGACATCAAAGCGTCCCGGCTTGCTTTGGCCGAGACAACCTTGCGTCAATTAGAGCAGGGGCTCTCCATTTTGGGTATCGAGACGCCGGAGCGTATGTAGCCGAAAAACCTTGTTCATCTTACGTTTAAGAGATATTTCTTAGTGTATGCTTGCAGGTCGGGGGGAACCGCCTGCACCGGCAGAGCAGTAAGAAATTACTGCTCTGCCAAGCATTTAACTGAAAGGAATTTGCTATGAGCAAACGTGACGAACTTATTGAAAAATACGCCGAAGATATCAAAACTAAAATCGGCGAAACACCGGATATGAACCTGTTAACGAAAGTCACAATCGGTTGTGGTCCGTCTATCTATAACAAGGATGCCTCAACTGTTGCAGGAACTGATCAGTCCGAGCTTGATACGGTCAAAAACAATTTCCTGATTAAAAAGCTAGGTCTTACAGATGGTCCTGAGCTAGATGCCGCTATAGACGCCGTCATAGAAAAGTATGGGCGTTCTGAGCGCAATAAGTTCCGCGCTGTGGTCTATTACATGCTCACTCGCCACTTCGGCAAAGAGTCTGTTTACGGATAAGCTGCAAGGCACATGACGGAATTAGGCGGCCCTATTAGGGGCCGTTTTGATTCAATCTACTCGCGCTCTCAGTGGTTCGAGTAGCTTTGCATTCGTACAGATAATATCGCCAGTATCGATGGGGTTGCCTTCGGTTAGGCTTTCTACCGTTAGGCCTGCTTCTCGGGCGATTATTATACCGGCGGCGACGTCCCACGGAGCAAGGCCGCGTTCCCAGAACCCATCAAAACGACCAGCTGCTGTCCAAGCGAGGTCAAGCGAGGCTGTACCGAAACGGCGAACGCCAGCGGTGACCGCCATGACTTGGTGTAGTTCTTTGAGGAGTTTGGCGTGGCCAGGCTTACCTTTGAAGGGAATGCCTGTTGCAAAAATACAGGACGAAAAGTCGTCGCGCTCTGAAGGTCTAAGACGGCGGTCAACGCCGCCAATACGTCCGTCATTAATGTACGCGCCTTTGCCAGCCTCGGCCATGAACATTTCATCGGTGACAGGGTTATAGACGATACCCGCAACGAGCTCGCGCTTGTCATCAAGATTACGTTCGAGCGCTATTGAGATAGCAAAATGCGGTATGCCGTGCAGGAAATTGGTCGTACCGTCGAGTGGGTCGACAATGAAACGGTGCGTTTTGTCTGTGCCTTCCACAACGCCGCCTTCTTCGAGAACAAAGCCGTAGCCTGGACGCGCGCGCGTAAGTTCCTCGAAGATCGTTTCTTCGGCCTTTTTGTCGGCACGCGAGACGAAGTCAGATGGGCCTTTGCGAGAAACCTGAAGCTTTTCAACTTCGCCAAAGTCACGAAGCAGGTTGCGCGACGCTTTTCGTGCCGCCGCCTGCATAACATTCATAATTGCTGAGGGGCCGGCCATTAGTCAGCTCGCTTTATATAGGAACCGTCTTCGGTATTGATAACAAGCCGCTCGCCTTCGCCGACGAAGGGCGGAACTGCCGTACGCACGCCGTTTTCTAAGATGGCAGGCTTGAAGGAGTTTGCTGCCGTTTGGCCTTTTACTACAGGTTCGGTTTCCGTGACTTCAAGAATAACTTGGTCAGGCAGCGCGACACTGATCGGGCGCTCTTCATAAAACTCGAGTTCAACGGCCATGCCGTCCGTGAGATAAACCGCGCGGTCACCGACAAATTCGGTGAGGATGTTGATCTGTTCGTAGTTTTCTGAGTTCATAAACACGAGCATGTCGCCGTCGGCATATAAGAATGTATGTGTTTTTTGCTCAAGCCTTACACGCTCAACCGTTTCAGCCGCGCGGAAACGTTCATTCAGTTTACGTCCGTCGAGTAAGTTCTTTAGCTCAACCTGATTAAAGGCGCCGCCTTTACCAGGTTTGACGGCATTGCATTTCACGGCGATCCAGAGCGTATCTTGGTGCTTGATGATATTACCTTGCCTAATTTCGTTGCCGTTCATTTTCATGCGAAAAATCTCCTAATGCCCTATAGGCGTCATTTATCGGGCGTCTTATCAGGACACATGGCGTGCGGCAAGCGTAAGGTGAGGGCGGTTGGCCTTTAGAAGACCAACCGAATGACAACACGGCCTGTGTGGCGAATGAATCCATCACGAATATCAGTATCGAGATCAAGCCCGAAAGAAGAGAACGGGCTGCCGGCTGCGAGTGAGAGGCCGAGCAATATGCCGCTGGATGGGAATTCTTCACCGATGATTGTCGCTGGGGTGTTCAGTCCGACAAAACGGTAACTCGTTACAACCCCGTCATTGATGAAGTCGTTGCGGTAACCAACACGGACAGAAGGACGTAGCCATGTCCGGCGTCCTTGGAAGTTTGCGCCGAAATTAAGCATCGCTGTTACGCCGCCCAATTCTGATTTTCGTTCATCTACGTCAAGAGCGATACCGGTTGGTCCGGATTCTGTATATGCGTCTTCTGATAAGCTTAGATAATCAACTGATACTGCGGGGCGTGCCCAGAACTTCTTGCCTAGAGCCAAGTCGTACCCTGCACGAAGAGAGGCATTATAATGTGTCCCTTTCCAGTCGCCTTCGGCCGAATCAGAAAATGCCCCGACTTCAACATTACGAGTAGCCTCGAAGTCATTGAAACCAAAGCCAGCATAAGTGTCTATGCCCAATTTTCCTGTGCTATATCCTGCGTAGGCACCTGTCTGGAATGTAAAGACATCAAGAGGTTCATCAACGCCTGCGACATCTTCGATTTCAGTCGAAGCGAAGCCGAGATTAAGGCCGACCGTGTGGAACGGGCCAAACGCTGTGTCGAGGCCGCCTGTAATGCCGAAGCCGTGGCCTCGATATTGTTCTGATAGGCCTGCAAGGTCTCGGTCTGCAAAATAAGCAAATTCTTGAAGCCAAACGCCGCCTGGTTTGTCTTGGGACTTTCTAGCATTTTCGAGATGTGTGCCTACCGCGCCAACTGCACCGTCAACATTGGCCAAGACGAATTGCCGAGAGGCTGCAGCAAATTCTGGCAATAATTGATTGAAGGCTCGGTTAAACGTGTCGCCGTCTGAGATGTTTACAAAGGCATTGCCGAGGGCTGTGTTGCTCTGGAAGGCTTCGAACGCGGAGCCGAAGCTTGCCGTTTGAACTGTGTCCAAGCCAAGAACTGATGTATCACGTAAATTTAGTGTGATGATCAAAGCATTGGCATTGTTGGGATCAATCGTAAAGTCTGCATCATAAAGAAATGGTGTTTCCAAGCCGTAGAGAGAGCCGAGGTTGCCTCCAAGTGACAGTGTTCCGCCTGCGTCTAAAATCGTAAATGTTGTACTCGCCGTGCTAATCACGTTGTTGAGAATAGGAGATATCGTCGCCCCATCGGCAAACGTGATGTCGCCAGACGAGGTGATTGTTGAGGCCTCCCCCGTGGCGCCATCAAGTGTAGGGCGATATATAGAGGTCGAGTCGAAGCTCGCGCTTGTAACATCCACTGGTACTGACGCGGTATTCGTAAATGTACTGCCGCCGGATACAGCTAGCGTTAGTAAACCATCTGTGTCGCTTATCGCGCCACTAACAGATGAGCCTCCGCTAATCATGAGGCTGTCCGCACCGTCGCCAAATGCGATGTCTCCAGTTATGCTCCCCGCGCTGACCGAAATAGTATCTGCTCCGCTACCTAAAAGTATGTTGCCGTTAATAGAGGGATCCGACGGCGTAAATGCGTCGGTTAAATCAGTATCAACCGCTTCGACTTGATTTATATTTACGCCCGCCGTGTTCGCGGATAGATCAATAGCAATTAGGTTGAAATTTGTGCTCTCTTCTCCGAGCGTATCTGACGTGACGCCTGCCGCATTAATACTTCCGGAATTTTCTAAGAAGGTCAGCGTGCCGGACGAATCGCGAATTGCGACTGCTTCTCCGTTACGGCCCGTAATGATGGCGGAAATACTACTTGAATTTACAATGCGGGACAAATTGGCATTCGCTTCAATGTCAATTGCGACCGCTTGTATTTCACGGGCGGAAATAATAGCGTCGCGGTCTGCATAAATTTCGTCAGTCGCTTCTGTTGCCGTTGCGATAATGAGGCCGGAGTTGTTGATTTCATCTGCAATAGCGCCGCTGCCAAGAACAATAACGCGCGCAAGACCTGTTGAGCCAGGCGTATCAAGGTCGGCGGCATCGTTCATGCCGCTTCGGAACGTGGCAGCGACCATGCTTGATGTGTTATTAATGCCATTGGTTAGCGTCGCATCCCGAACCTCGAAGGCGGTTGCATTTATGTCATTATATATACCAGACGCGGATAGTGACCCTTGATTTACAAAAGCGTATTGTTCCGCGTCAACATAATCGGCATCGTTGGGGTCAATAATGGTGGCGACAAGTCCGATAGAAATTGGCGTGCCTTGCCCGTCGATCAGAACGGCCGGAGCGCTCCCCTGCAGGGAAATGGAGCTGGTGCTCGTAATCGTATCCGTCGTGACGCCATCCTCATCTGTTGTTGTTTCCACTACCTGCTGCAAGAAAATACCGTTGCTGATATTGCCGTTGACTTCAATGGCAGATGCGCCTTGGAGGCGGTCATCATCATTTAATAGGTCGCGGCCTGCCAGTGTAGGGCGGGTGACAAAACGGTAACCTGACGAGCTTATTGTTCCTGAGTTATTGAGCTGCCCTGTGAGATCACCGGAGCTTACAATCGCTGAAGATCCGTCGCCGCGTACAGTAATGTTGCCAGTATTGATAAAGTTACCGACCATGTCGCCTTCAAGGCTAACCCCTCGGCTGTTGGAGCCAACAATGTTCATTATGCCTTGGAGGTTAATATTGCCGTCGAGGCCGCCAGCATTTTCAATGCGTATTCCGTAAGAACCGTTGCCTTCAATAACAACACTAGCCGTAGTTTGCACTGTGACGTTGCCTGCAAATGGGCTGGCTCCGGAAATCAAAATTCCTGTGCGACCAGTCCCTTCGGCAAAGCCCCCATCAACGACGCCGTCGCTATCTGTGTCTGTTGGCGTAAAATCTTCTACAAGTTGAATGCTACCGCTGCTCAATGTGAAGTCGCCTGAATTGCCACCTTGCAGGTCTGCACCGACAGCGTTGTCGGCGTCTTCAATGGTGATGTTTCCATTTGATGTTACAGAGTTATCGGAATCAATTGTAATAGCGGTTCCGCCCGCTGGGGTGATATTGATCCCGGCGCTAATCGTGACGTCATCAGGAGTTCCGCCAGTTCCGGCTGTAGATGTTAAAATCGGAGTGTCTTGATCCGTGCCGACTGTGGTCTGAGCTTGAGCTTGAGCACTTAATAAAATTAAGCTTGCCGGAACAGAAGCTGTTATCAAAAGATGCTTTAAAGTCATGTCAGTGTCCATCGCATTTGGTCATTGCCGACGCTAGCCTTATAAATAAGACTTGATCGACTCGAAACCTTCTAACCAACAATGTGCACAAGGCCAATGAAAGATTAGTTACTTTCATGTTAAATTTCTGTCTAACTGGACCTTATGGCATGGGCTAAAATGTTGACCATTGTCGCTTGCCCTGGAGAGTTCCCGGTATTTTCAATCATATGAGGTCGGTCCGCTCTGTATCTCAGGGTTTCTCCGGCTGTAGCCGTCCATGTATGGCCATCGACGGTGACGGAAAGTTCGCCGGATAGGATTGTTAAATTTTCAATCGACCCGGCCGGATGAGGGGAGCTCTCAAGCCGCCCGCCGGGGGCGGCCTTGAAGTCATACCATTGTGCCCATTGGACGGTTTCGATCCAACCTATAATGCGAAGTTCGCACAGTCCATCTTCGCTGGCGAGAAGAGGTGTGTCTTGAACGCGGCTGTGTTGAACAAGGGGGCTATCGTCATTTTCATTGGCAAACACCGATTCGACACTTATTCCTAAGGCTTGGCTGAGGCGTGAGACGGTTGCGAGTGTGGGATTGGTTTCGTTGCGTTCAATCTGCGAAATCATGGACTTGGCAACGCCTGATATTGTTGATAAATCGCCCAACGATAATTTATCAGCCATCCGCAATCGATGGATTGTTTGACCAAGCTTTTCGCTCAAGGCATCTGTTTCTGGGCAGGGTTTACGTTTTTGGCGGGCCATGTGGCATTCTCACAAAAAATTTAACAATAAGGTCTGGTATCTGACGTTATGTTCTATATATAGAACGCAACAACGCAAGTAAAGTACGGACATGTGAGACCCTATGCGATATTTACCGCTACACATCGATACGAAAAATCAAACGATCCTTATCGCCGGAGGAGGACCTGCGGCAGAAGCCAAGCTGCGCACTCTAATGAAAACAGAGGCCACGTTGATTGTTCATGCCGCTAAATTTTCTTCGGAGATCACTAAGTGGGCACAAGATGGGCGGCTCGTTCTCTCAAGCCGAGACATTACTGCGAGTGATATTCAAAGCGCGCAACTCGTTTATGCAGCAACTGATGATCCCGCTCTCAACACCCAAATTGCTACGGCCGCGCGTGCGCTCGGCGTTTTAGTCAATGCCGCGGATCAAAAAGAAGATTGTGATTTCTTCACACCCGCAATCGTTGACCGTAGCCCTGTTGTTATTTCAATCGGTACGGAAGGTACGTCTCCAGGACTTGCTCGCGCTATAAAAGGTGACGTGGAAGGACGCTTGCCGTCATTATTAGGGTCTCTAGCACTGAAAATTCAAGAGCTTAGAGGTCTCGTTTCACAGAGCCTTCCGTCTCTTTCACAGCGGCAGGGTTTCTGGGCCGAGATCCTTTCTGGCAATGACCTTGCCTCGCAGCTCAAAGTGAGCGGCGAAGAACTGACACGTCGCGTCGAAGAAAAACTCTCTGGCATAGAGGCTGAAAAGCGCGGCCATGTCTCTCTTGTAGGCGCAGGACCGGGCAAGGCCGAGCTCCTAACAATTGGCGCGAGACAGAAATTACATAGTGCCGATGTTATTATTTATGACCGTCTCGTTAGTCAGGATGTTTTGGATTTCGCGCGCCGTGAGGCCGATTATATTTATGTCGGCAAAGAGCCAGGCGGAGAGTCTACGCCGCAAAACAAAATCAATGCTCTCATCGTCGAGAAAGCCCGCGAAGGGCTGACTGTGGTTCGCCTTAAAAGCGGTGATCCCCTTATTTTCGGCCGCGCAGACGAAGAGATCGAGGCTTTGGAAGAGGCCGGAGTTTCTTACGATATTCTTCCTGGTATAACCGCCGCCGCCGCCGCCGCCGCCGAAATTGGCGCGTCGCTGACAACTCGCGGACATAATAAGTCGATTTCGTTTTTAACAGGACATGATGCCAAAGGTTTTGCCGAGCATGACTGGAAAAGCCTCGCGGCTAACGGCTCGCGCGCTGCGATCTATATGGGGGTCGGGGCGTCTCGATTTATTCAAGGGCGCTTGATGCTTCACGGAGCGCCCGCAAGCTTACCCGTAACCGTCGTCGAAAATGCGTCGCGTCGAGATCAAGTCATTCTATCTTCCACCTTAGGAAGCCTAGCGCAAGACATTGAAAGTAAAGGCATTAAAGGCCCTGCAGTTTTGCTTGTGGGCTATGAAGCCAAGAAAGGCGTACGCGCCGCGGAAAATGCCATAGGAGCCGCGATATGAGCGCGAAACATAAGGGCAAAGGCCCACAATCACTAACCGCCAATGAGCTCCGCGAGGGGCTTAATGTCTGGATGACCCCAAGCTTTGAGTGGTCGACTGACTATAAAGATGCGTTGTTAACTGAGGACGCCGCGATTATCGAAAATATGCGCCAAGCTGGTGAGCGTGATGAGAATGACAATCTCGTACTTGGTGTCTATTTTATAGATGTTGAAGTCGCGAGCAAACTACCCGTCCGATACCGCGAAAAGTTCCGTGTCAGCGGGCCGACGCACGATCAATCCCAATACCCAAATTATAAAAGAGCTTAAGCCATGTATCGTTATGATGAATTTGACAGCGAAGTCGTTCAGGGCCGCGTCACGCAGTTTCGCGGGCAGGTCGAACGCCGTCTTTCGGGCGCGCTAACCGAAGAGCAATTCCGTCCTTTGCGGCTGATGAATGGCCTATATTTGCAGCTTCATGCCTATATGCTGCGCGTGGCTGTGCCTTACGGAGCGCTAAATTCAAAGCAGTTACGGCAGCTAGCTATGATCGCTGAGAAATATGACCGAGGGTACGGCCATGTGACCACACGACAAAATATGCAATATAACTGGCCTGAGCTGACAGATGTTCCGGATATTCTCCAAGATCTCGCCGATGTTGAAATGCATTGTTTTCAGACGAGCGGAAACTGTATCCGCAATGTGACCTCTGATCCCTATGCCGGAGCGGCGGCTGCAGAAATCGAAGATCCGCGCCCAACAGCTGAACTGCTGCGGCAATGGTCGACGATGCATCCAGAGTTTACCTTCCTTCCGCGTAAATTTAAAATTGCCGTTACAGCCTGTAAAGAAGACCGCGCGGTTATTCGGTCTCATGATATTGGCCTCGAGATCGTCAAAAATGACGACGGCGAAGTTGGCTATCACGTTCTTGTTGGCGGCGGTCTAGGCCGTACCCCGATTATTGGTGTGACGCTGCGCCCGTTCATTTCACGCGAAGAACTGCTCCCTTATTTGGAATCCGTCATGCGGGTCTATAACCGCTATGGTCGCCGGGATAACAAGTATAAAGCCCGTATAAAAATACTTGTCCAAGAAACGGGCATAGAGTCTTTCCGCGAGCAAGTCGAAGCAGAGTACGCGTCTTTAACGCCATCAGAAATCGCTGTATCCAGCGAAGAAATCGCGCGGATTACGGCATATTTTTCTCCGCCAACGTTCGAAGCACTTTCTTCGGAAAGCCCTGAATTTGAAGCCGCGAAAGCTAGCGATAAAGATTTTGCCTTTTGGGCCGATAATAATTTGTCACCGCATAAAACCCCTGGATATTCCATCGTCAACATTTCGCTTAAGCCGCTAGACCGCGCGCCCGGCGATATTAGCGCAGGTCAAATGCGCACAGTTGCAAAACTTGCGGACGCCCACAGTTTTGGCGAAATTCGCACGACCCATGAACAGAACATGGTCTTGCCACATGTAAAGCTTTCTGATCTTCCAGCAGTTTACGCGGGGCTCAAAGCAGACGGTCTGGCCGACGCAAATATTGGCTTGATCTCTGATATTATTTGCTGCCCCGGCATGGATTACTGCGCGCTTGCTACGGCGCGGTCTATTCCGATCGCCCAGCAAATCGCAGAACGGTTCGCTGACCCCATTCGCCAGAAAGCCATCGGCGAAATGAAGATCAAAATTTCCGGTTGTATCAATGCCTGTGGCCACCACCATGTTGGCCATATTGGTATTCTTGGCCTCGAAAAAGCCGGCGTAGAATTCTACCAAGTCAAACTTGGCGGAGACGGCAGCGAAACGGCGGCGCTCGGCGATATTACAGGTCCTGGCTTGTCGCAGGACGAACTTGTCGACGGCATCGAACGCATGGTCGAGTTTTATCTCGGCGCGCGCGAAGGCAAAGAGCGTTTCGTTGATACCTATCGCCGTCTCGGAATGGCCCCGTTTAAGGAGGTGCTTTATGTCTAGTGCAGAAACCCTACGCCCTGATACAGTGATCCGCGACGGCCATGCCGAAAGCGCCGCGCCGTTTGAAGCTGTGCCTGATATCGAGCAATTTCTCGCCAGTAACACCCTCTCAACCGTGCGGCTACCAAGTGATGTGGACCTTGAGCCGCTTTCTTTGCGTCTACCGCGTATTCAAACGATCCTTGTGAATTTCACAGCCTTTACGGATGGGCGCGGTTTTTCAATCGCCCGCGAGCTACGCAAGAAATATGGCTATACGGGACAGCTTATAGCCGAAGGGCCGTTGCTGCCTGATCAATATGTTTACGCGCTTCAATGCGGCTTTGACGCCGTTAAAGTGGACGAGGGCACCTATGGCCGCCAAAGCGAGTCGCATTGGTTCTCTGCATTGGACGCCTTTGGCCTGACCTATCAGCGCGGTTACGCGATTATGAACGGCCCGTCGGTTAGCGTCTTTGATGCACGCCGGACATCCATTGCAGCACAAAATGATTCTGACCCCTATTTCGGATTGTCCGCAAAGCAGGCTATGCGCCGCGCGATTGACCAATACGAAGGCAAGATCGTTTTGGCGTCATCTCTGGGTGTAGATTCGGCTGTGATGCTTCACCTCGTGTCGCAAATCGATAAAAGCCTACCGATCATATTCCTCGATACAGGCAAGCATTTCCGCGAAACTTTGCACTATCGCGATATGTTGATTTCTGATCTTGGCCTGACCGGTTTTCGTAATATTACGCCTGATGCGGCGGCGGTTAAAGCTGAGGATCCTGATGGGCTTTTACATAAAACTGAGCCTGATGCCTGTTGCGACCTTCGTAAAGTCCGCCCGCTTGACGGCGTTATTTCCGGTTATGAGGCGCGGATCACAGGCCGCAAACGTTATCAGACGCCAGACCGTGCGAATATGTCCATATTAGAAACCGGCGGGCGCCAAGCTAAAGTCAACCCACTTGCTTATTGGTCTGCTAAAGACGTAACCGCCTATATGCGCCGCCACGATCTCCCGCCGCATCCAATGCTAGCCCTCGGTTTCCAATCTATTGGCTGTCAGCCTTGCACAACCCGCGTAACCGACGGCGAAGACCCCCGTGCAGGACGCTGGCGTAATACGGATAAAACCGAATGCGGCATCCATTACATTGACGGCAAATGGGTAAAAGACGAACGCAAGCAGACGTTTGAAGTTTTTTAAAGCTCTATAGCTGCGCCTTATTTTTCTTAAAGTGTCACCTCGGATTAAATCCGAGGTCTCGAGAAATTGGGTGAATAATTACTGCGAGGTCCCGCGTCTTGCGCGGGAAGACAAGGTGGCTTTCCAGCACCAACAGCGCCGTCCTGTGGGGACTGCGTGAAATCTTTATGCATTGAGTAAATCGGTGGCGGTTAGGTTCAGGGCGGGGTGAAACCGCCTCGCAGGTCTGGCGTGCTGATCATCATATCC